>CAVZFD010000006.1:0-243641 GCA_963774455.1 uncultured Ignavibacteria bacterium | reverse complement strand
AGAGTCAGATGCTCTACCAACTGAGCTAAGGGTGCGGGGCAAAATTAAGAAATTTTGCAAGGTTTTCAAAGGTGGAAAAATGGGGAATTTGATGAATCGGAAAACAGATTGGTCTCTGTTATAATTTGGATGAAGATACTGTAATTGGAATGTATTTAGTGCCAAAAATATATTATCTGACACCGCTATGGAGAATCTTTTGATCATTTCAGGAATCATATTCTAAAAGGAATCTACTTACTATGAAAAAAAATATTGGAAGTTTTGACCGTGCTCTGAGAGCTGCTGCTGCCCTTGTTTTAGTTTTGCTAAGTCTGACGGGAATAATTGACGGCCCTGCAGCTGTTTTTGCCGGCATTGGTGCAATAGTTCTTTTGTTAACCGGTTTTACCGGTATGTGCCCCTGTTATATCAGACTTAATGTTTCCACCATAAAGAAAAATAATAATTCATAAGAGCGATATTAAAATGATGACCATTATATATGTGATAGCAGGATTTGCATTGGTGTTTTTTTCTCTTCAGTTCGTTATGATTACTTCTGCAAAAAAAGCAAAAGGGAAAAAAATAACGGGTTTGCAGGGAAAGCTTAAAATACTGGAAAGAAACGGTTCAAAAGGACTGGTTTATTTTTTTAGTCCCGGCTGCCGTGCCTGCAAATACCAGACACCCATTATTAAAGAGCTTCAGTCATCTGATAAAAATATTTTCGATGTCGATATTTCGAAGGATATGCAGACAGCGAAGGTATTCGGGATAAAGGCAACACCTACAACCATCCTTGTTGAAAATGGTATAGTTAAACAGGTTATGCTTGGTGTAAAGCAGAAAGAGGATCTTAAAACATACCTGCGCGGCTGAGACTAAAATAAAAGTTCAAATGTCAATGCTGCAAATAATTTCACTGCCGGGAATTACCTATCCCTGTGTACCCGCATATAATGATCCAGAGAGAAATTTCCCGAACCGTAAAACAGGAAGAATATAAGCAGCGCAAGAACGACTATCGAAAAGCCCAGTTCACTGTTTATTGATGCAAATCCATTTGGAAGATTAACGAAAACAGCTCCTATTAATATGGGGATCTGAAAACCCGCAGCCCAGCGTGTAATGAGTCCCGCAGCTATAAGCAGGCCGCCCCCTATAAGGAAAAGGATAGTGTAAACAGATACGATGAAAATGAGAAACTCAAGATGGTTCTTTACAAGCATCCATTCAATCTGCTCCCTGCTGCTGATAAAGGATGCGCCTTTGGCTATTAAAAATATCCCAAGGAGTATCCTCAGGAAATCAATCCATAATGGTTGATGTTCTTCTGACCATTTTCCTATTCCTGAAAGTGTACTCATTTCTTCCTCCACAGTTATTCATTTAAAAATAACCATGTCCGGCTGCCGGGGAAGTAAGTTGCGGCACACTTCATATATAGGATCAGACCTCCCGGGTCCTGCTCAACAGATAATCTACAGAGAACTTTCCCGATCCGTAAACAAGGTAAAAGAGAAGCAGACCCAGGATCAGGACAGAGTAGATCAGCTCGGAATTGAGTGCAAACAAGCCTTTGTGATAATCAATGAAAATGATGGTTGCAGCAAGTATGGGAATCTGGAAGAGAACCATCACTCTTGTCAGCAATCCGATTGCAACAAGAAGCCCTCCTGCAATATAAAATACAAGGACGTACTGCGACGTAACCAGAAAAGAAAAAACATCGATGCTGCTCATTTCCATATTGAGTATAACCTGTTCACGGTTAATTATAAGGGTGATACCTTTTAGCATCAAGATGATCCCAAGAAGTATGCGAAGGTAATCTATCCATTTGGGATGGTGCTTATCTGCCCAGCGTTCGATCTGATGTGTCCATTCCATATTTCCTCCCCAAAACAAAATTGATATGAAATTAATAACCTTTAATTCATCCTTCAAGAATGTAGTTATTTATTTAAGAAGAATAAAGAAAAAAATTAAGGTTTGATTAACCCTGGATGGAATTCCACAGGGTTTTACTGCCGTAACCTAGTTCATCCCACCACTTGAGAAGCATCGCATTATTACCCTCTTTAATTCCTTTGAAAGTAACGCCAATTGGCGGTTCCACAAGCTCGGCAAGTTTGTTGTAAATAGGTTTTACCTCTCCGGTTTCCGCATCGCGGAGGAGGTACCACAAACTCAGGGCATCCTGTCGGCTGGCTTTATCAAGGAGAGTTTCAAGATCCTGCTCTGTACCATTTCCGAAATCCAGTTTTGATAAAGCAGCTTTAAACTCAGCGTCAGCATTTATACGGTGCGGAGTACCCGGATCGCTGTCCCTGACAGTCTGACATACTACACCGGCCGGCACGATTTCGTTCTCTCCGCCAGAATTAATAATAATGCTTCCAGATTCCACACTAAAAAAAGAACTCCCGTCCTTACTTACTTCAACAGAGTAATCGCTGCCAAGGTCTATGGCAGAAGCTGAAGGGGTTATAACTGAAAGCATTTTGGGTGAGCCAGACGTTTTTGCAGTTATTTTTCCGAATTTGAGATAAAGCTTATAATCTGGTTCCATAGTATCAAGAAGCTTAACGGAACTGCCGGGTTTCACATCAACCTCTCCCGCAAGTCCCGCCTGCAGCCGGGCGCTTGAAAATGAATCGGTTTTCAGCCACTGTCCGACGGGAAGATATCCTGTATCGTCAATTTTTTCACTGCCCGCAGTAGGAGTACCCTTTAAGCTTTCAACTTCCCAGAAGGTAGGGTGTGATCTATAAAAATATAAAACTGAAATTAATACTGCCATAAGAATAGCGCTTAAAGGGGCCCCGATCGCAATCCACCTCGATATAAGCACCCTTCGCCTTATCTTTGCCCTGTAATGAGAATCATCCTCTCTCTTCAAAGGAGAATAAAGAATTGCCGGAAGATTAAAATCAGGATCATAAACATTATCCTCAGATGCAGTTTCCCAGAAGCCTTCACCGTGATGAATTTTTTTACGGATAGTTCCGGATGATTTATGCATCATCCTTATCTCTCTTGCCTTTTTCCTGCACGAATGGCATCTGTTCAGATGAAACGAGATTTCTTTTCTCATCTCATCGATCAGTTTTCCGTCGATGTAATTTTCCAGATAATATTTAACTTCTCTGCATTTCATAGACTCTAAATTTCAACTGCACTTTTTTAATCTAAAAAGATATAGAAAAGATATAATGCTATTAATTTAACATTTGCCTGAGCGCAATCCATATAAATCCGGGGAATGAAAATCCGCACGAAATGCTGCTGACACAACTTGAAAATAGTTCTTCTTTGATCCTCATTATTAACATAATGTTATTTTTTAATTGAAGCAATAAAAATTATTCAATCATCCTTAATTATTGCCTTCTATTATGCTTTTTTGCACAGCTATAAAGTTTTTTCTTGAATTCATTCCGGAAGTGTGTATTTTTACCGTCGCAATACTATCTGATAATAATCCTTTTTTTGTAATTAACACCGGTTTTCCCAGCCGGATCCCTTTAATTTAATGGAGTAATGTGTAATGAATTTGTATCTCATTGCCCTGTACATTCATATAACCGGGGCACTGGCCATGTTTGCAGGACTTGGTATTGAGGGTATAGTTTTCAAAAATCTTAAAAATGCTTCCACACCCCAGCTTGCCATCCCATGGCTTGGATCGATGAAGATCCTCCGCATCATCTTCAGTTATTCAGCTGTTTCTCTGTTCCTAACAGGAATTTACCTTGTCATACTATCCTGGGGATGGAATGCATGGGTTTTATCAGGACTTGTACTTCTTGTTGTGCTTGCAGGGTACGGCAGCACGACCGGAAAAAAGATAGCCATGTCTATTGCTTCCCTTATTACGAATAATGCCCGATCAATTCCATCAGAAGTAAAAAAAGTAATAGCCGATCCCTTCCTGATGACAACTTACAAGCTGAAAATAACTATCGCACTGGGAATCATTTTTATGATGACAACAAAACCCGGGTGGGTAGGATCTATCGTAACGGTAGCAGCCGCAATTACCGCAGGTTTTCTACTTGATTTACCTTTCAGGATGAAGGCTGATATTAAAGAACTTGAATCTGCCTGAACAATTTAGGAATTTGCCGGTATCAATAATTAAAAACCTGATACCGGTATGCCTAATATTCTTATTGTAGAAGATGAACCTAACATGAGGCTGGGACTAAAAGATAACCTCGAGTTTGAAGGGTATGAGGTTGATTTCGCTCCTGATGGTGAATCCGGACTTGCAAAAATCCTTGATAATCCTTATGACCTGATCCTACTGGATGTAATGATGCCAAAAATGTCCGGTTTTGATGTTTGTAAAACATTAAGAAAAAAAGGTATTACCACCCCAGTTATTCTGCTTACTGCCAGGGATCAGGAGATCGACAAGGTGCTGGGATTGGAGCTTGGAGCAGATGATTACGTGACAAAACCTTTCAGTCTACGTGAACTTCTTGCCAGAATAAAGGCCGTATTAAGGAGGGGGGAAAACCTAAAAACGGATGACAGCAAAATAAAAATCGGCAGAGTGGATATCAATTTTCAAAATTATACGGCACTAGAGAATGAAGAGCCGGTTCAAATGTCGCATAAAGAGTTTGAAATCCTACATTACTTATGGAAGCACCGGAACAGGACAGTAAGCCGGGACGATCTCCTTGAAAATATCTGGGGTTACGAAGAATGTCCTACCACGCGAACAGTCGATAATTTTATTGTTAAACTCCGTCAAAAAATCGAAAAAGATCCGAATCATCCACTAATTATCATTACCGTGCATGGAATGGGGTATAAGCTGCTGGATTAACTGTGCACTGCCCAATTCCCCTCCATGTGATTTAAATTATAGTTTATTACGGCGTATTTGCCTTATTTACGCTCATAATTTCTGTGACGTGAGTTTTTCTCTTAGATATCGTATAAGGAGATTTATGCAAACTAGTAAACGCCGTGAAATTGACATGGAAAAATTTACCAGGGAAATCGAAAATAACCCATTCGATTCGATGGCCTATTACAAAAGAGGTACATTAAAAGCTGAGATGGGTGACCTTGCAGGCGCAAGCCAGGATTTTAAGAAGTCCATTGAGCTGGAAATGCAGGAAGCTCGCGAGTACTTTGATTTAGGAGTAAATAAATATAAAAAGGGAAGTCTCAGGGAAGCCGCTATATTATTCGACAAAGCAATAGCACTAGACTGGCGTTATGCCGAGGCGTACTACCAGCGAGGAAAGATAAAAATTGATCTTGGCGACTATTCTGCAGCCATGGAAGATTTCAGTACTGCAATTAAATTAAATAAAGATCTGAGGTTCTCCTGAAAAATCGTCTCATCTAAATCCTACATGACAATTTTTTACATTTAATTACCTCACGCTGACATATCTATCAACCTTACAATTTATCTTCTATGTGATTATAATACCGGATAATCCACTCCTGAAAAATTCTATATAACCCTCCAGTCATTTGATAACTAAATATGAGGCAGACATGGAAAATAGCGGAAGTATGAGGGATTTCGAAATTTACAGAGGGGAAAATCCCGGAAAAGTTTCTTTATACAACCTCGAAGGGACAGCAAAAGCTGACGAGGGAGAGCTCAGTGAAGCGATCAAACATTACTCGAAAGCCATAAAACAAAATCCTCAAGATGCTCTTGCATACTATAACAGGGCCACAATAAGAGCAGACATGGGAGATTATACAGGGGCTTCCGAAGATTTTAAGAAGTCTGTTGAAATAGACAGAGAAGCGGCGGTGAAATATCTGAATGAAGGGATTAACGAATATAAAAAATGCCGTTACCTGGAGGCTTATGAATTCTTTTGTCGTGCGATTGAGTTAAATTCGACCTGTTGCGAAGCTTTTTTTTACCGAGGCCGGGTAAGATCCGACCTTGGTGAATATGGCGATGCAATATCAGATTTTAATGAAGCGATACGACTTGATCCTGAGTATAAACCTGCTTACAGGAACAGGGGAATGATAAAGGCCAACCTGGGTGATTACCTTGGGGCATGGAATGATATAAGTGTAACTGATGAGTGAACGGGTCTGAGCAGCGGTTAATTGATTATTTTCAGGTATGACAATTAATTACATTGCTTTACTATAGTATGACACCTGATACATATTGATCCTTTAGATTGGCAGTGGAAGTTAGATAAAATAACTCTTCACTTAAGCGTAAAGGAGAAATAAAATGAGATCGGTTACAACTTTGGCAGTGCTTTTAGTTTTATTATTAAATGCTAACACCGGACTTCAGGCCCAGAGCAATAATTATAAAAATATAAAAGATCATTCTATTGAATCATTAAAACAGGGAATTCAATCTGAGAATCCCGGTCTGCGTAAAAGTGCCATCTATATGGCAGGGCTTTATAGAATAGACGAGAGTGTAGAGACACTTGTTGAACAGCTTGAAAAAGAAAAACTACCATCAACAAGGGTTTTAATTGCATTAGCCCTTTATAATATCGGAAACCCTTATGGAATGGAAGCTGTGAAAAAACTCGCGGATAAAGATAATGATAAAGAAGTGAAAAGGATGGGCACTGTTTTATACAGAGAATTTGCTGATATCAATGAGTAGACGGTAAAAAAGGAGTAGACGGTAAAAAGAGATTTTTATGAATACCAGGTCAATTAAAATAATGGCGGCAGTGCTATCAGCTATATCACTGCTAACTGCTGGAGGCTGCCAGGTAGAAGGTACGCCGAACCCGCCAAATCCGGCAGCCGAGTGGAAGCAGGTTGTTGATCTTTCGGGGATCTGGAAATTCTCAGTAGGCGACAGCCCGGAGTGGGCAGAGGCAGGCTTTAACGATAATAACTGGGAAAGGATCGAAGTTCCTTCTTCCTGGGAAAATCAGGGCTTTCATGGATATGACGGTTACGCATGGTACCGGAACACCTTCAGTATACCGGACAGATATAAAAATGAGATAATGTACCTTTTCCTGGGATTTGTTGACGATGTAGACCAGGTTTTTATTAATGGTAAGCAAGTCGGCTTTTCAGGTTCATTTCCGCCCCATTATGAATCGGCATATGATGTAAACAGAAGATATCCCATCCCTTCTAAACTGCTCAATTACGGAGGCGCGAACACTATTTCTGTCAGGGTTTACGATGACGAACTTGAAGGCGGAATATTAAGGGGAGATATTGGTCTTTATGTACCAGGATATTCTATGAATAACGGGGTCAATCTTGTCGGCACCTGGAAATTCGAAACCGGCGATAATCCTGAATGGAAAGAAGTGAATTTCAATGACACAAACTGGGCTGATCTGATTGTTCCGGGTTATTGGGAAAATCAGGGCTTCCCTGAATACGATGGGTTTGCCTGGTATCGTAAAACTGTGTTTGTTCCGAAGAAATATGAAAATGTAAGACTTATACTTGTAATGGGTAAGATTGACGACATAGACGAGGTATACATTAACGGAAAGCTCATTGGTTCAACCGGAAACCTTGAAGCAAGGGATATGGGTGATAATTACCAGAAGCTAAGAGACTACTATTTATCGGTTAATGATCTTAAATATGGAGAAGATAATCTTATAGCCGTAAGAATATATGACGGGTTTAAGGATGGGGGAATTTATGAAGGTCCTGTAACTATTGTACCGCAGAAGGATTACAGGGAATACTGGAATAATTTAAGAAGGGGAAATAATTTCATAGATAATCTTTTTAATTGACTATTTAATTCTAACACACCTTTTTCCAAGGACTAACTCAAAACAGTTACTTTACTCTTTTCTATTTCCTTAGTAATTTGCCGGGTGGTCAGAAAGTATAGCCCGAAAACCAGTCACGGTCTTCTTCACTGATCTTAATATCATCTACCTCCAAAATATTGTGAAAGGGTAATCATTGAAAATCATTTACATTCTGATGCTGATATTAATATCAGCTCTTATATTACCGGACAGCCTGTTAGCCCAAAAGCAGCAGCAGAGCCGCGGAATAGAAATCACTCCTGATGAATCGGAACAGTTTATAACTCAAAATAATATGAGGGTAAACGCTGAGAACAACGTTCCCACGGCAGTTTATCAGCTTAATTACAAAGTTAATCCTGATTCTCCCCAAAAAATGGCAGGACAATTTTTGCGGGAAAATCATGCCATGCTGCATCTTCAGTCAGATCTGAACGATCTGAGATACACCGGAACCAGAGAAACTCCCGGTGGATATCATGTTCATTTTACGCAGTACATCGGAGAACTTCCTGTTGAGAAATCGGATATTAATGTTACCATTAATAGAAACAGTGAAGTTGTATTTGTTGCCAGTGAATACAAGGTTCAATACGGTACAAAAAACAATATAAACCCGGCAGACCTGAAAGTTTCTGCTGATGATGCTTTGACGACAGCAAAAAATTATCTTGGCGCATCTCAGAACATAGCCTTCCAGAAAAAAGAAACAGTTATTTACTACAGCAAGGGCCGGTTCACACTGGTTCAGAAGATAAATATTGTTCCTTCTGAAGGAATTACGGGTGACTGGGAAATACTGGTTGACGCAAATACCGGTGAGATAATCAAAGCCGTTGATAATGCGTGCTATTATGACGGCGGACATGATGGAATTAATGTTGTCGACGGAAGCGGCTGGGTCTTTGATCCCGATCCGATTTCGCATGGCAGAGCCACATACGGCTCCAACGGCTTCATTGACAATAATGATGCGGATTCAGATTCGCTGACCGCCAACCTGGAAACAAGAATTCTTCATGATATTACTTTTGACGGTACCAATTATTCCCTCGTTGGTCCCTATGCTGAAATAAAAGATTTCGAAGCTCCGTATACGGGACTTCATACCAGTACTTCCAGCGATTTTCATTTTACAAGGAACAGCGATAACTTCGAAGCTGTGAACGTTTATTTCCATATTGATCAATCGATGAGGTACATAAACGAAACGCTCGGTTTTACACTACTGCCCTTTCAATATACAGGCGGCGTCAGGTTCGATCCGCATGGATTGAGCGGTGATGATAATTCTCATTATATTCCTTCAACCGGAAGTATCGCTTATGGAGACGGCGGTGTTGACGATGCAGAGGATTTTGGTGTTGTAACACATGAGTTGGGTCATGGTATACATGACTGGCTGACAGATGGAAACCTTTCCCAGAATGAAGGCTTAAGCGAAGGTTGCGGTGACTACTGGGCTTCTTCCTACCTGAGAAGTACGGGATACTGGACTTCTTCCGATCCATCTTACAACTGGGTTTTTGTCTGGGATGGTCACAATCCTTTCTGGCCAGGAAGGATCACAAACTATACCGCGCATTATCCTGAAGGATTAACAGGAACGATCCACACAGACGGACAGATATGGGCATCCTCCTTAATGTCGGTTTACGATCTGATCGGACGTCCTGCAACAGACAGTGATTTCCTGGAGGCTCTTTCAATGACAAGCGGCGGATCTAACCAGCAGGATGCGGCTTATGCATTTCTTGCAGCAGACCAGACATTATTCGGCGGAGCTAATATTCCCTCAATCAGCCAGGTATTCCAGGACAGAGGCTATATCGATTCTCCGGTAACTGCCGACTTTACTGCCGATGTAACGGGCGGCCAGGCTCCCCTGACTGTTCAGTTTACCGATCTCTCAACCTCGATAAACGGTCCTATTACTTCCTGGGAATGGGATTTCAATAATGATGGAACCGTTGATTCTTATGACGAGAACCCCGGCTGGACGTATACCGATAATGGTACCTACACAGTTAAACTAACCGTTTCAGATGGTACTGAAACAGACAGCGAAACCAAGCAGGACTTTATTTCGGTAAACAGTGGAGTTTTTGTATGGGAAGGTGAAGCGAACGGTGCTAATTACAGCGGTGCATTTATAAGGGATTATCTGCAGTCGCAGGGTTTTGATGTTGTATATTCATCATCTCCGACGCTTCCATCCTCATTACAGGGCTATGATGCCGCTTTCCTATCTTATGGAAATTTCGGCGGCGGAAATAACACTTCGCTTGAGGATCCTGATGCAGCAGTAATTGTAAGTTACCTGCAGAACGGCGGTGCCGTTTACCTTGAAGGCGGGGATGCACTGGGATACGATCAGAGCAGCAACACTACTCTGCTGAACCTGTTCGGGTTAGCTTCAGCAAGCGATGGTTCCTCATCCGGAACTCCCATTACAGATCTCCAGGGACAGACCGGCGCGCTGACCGAAGGTATGAACTTTACGGGATCAACTCAGCCTGATAATACCTGGATTGATCTGTATACCCCAAGCAGCGGTGCAATTGCATTCATTCAGACAGGTGTAGGGAATGTAGGAGTTCAGAATGACGGAACATCAGGACAAAGAACATTCTGCTTTTCATATGCACTTGCCTATCTTACTGATGGTTCTTCGCCTTCAACCAAGGGCGATCTGCTCGACCAGATCGAAGGATTCTTTAACCTTGAAGTACCGGTTGAACTTATTTCCCTTTCAGCAAATGTTGTTAATAATAACGTGCAGCTGGGCTGGCAGACAGCGACGGAAACAAACAACCGCGGGTTTGAAATCGAAAGAAGTTCGGATAATAAAACTTTCTCGAAGATCGGGTTTGTTCCCGGGAGAGGCACTACAACTGAAAAGTCGGCTTACTCTTATATTGATAAAAATGCAGCTGAGGGTAAACTTTACTATAGGCTGAAACAGGTTGATTTTGACGGCACCTTTGAATATTCCGGAGCCGTAGAAGTAAACTACACAGTTCCGGTTGAATTCAGTTTGTCGCAGAACTACCCTAATCCCTTCAATCCTTCAACGAGAATTACCTTCAGCCTTGCTGCAGATTCAAAAGTCACACTTAAAGTATACAACCTTCTGGGTCAGCAGGCAGCAGTACTTCTCAACGGAGAATATGAGTCAGGGAGGCACGAAGTAACCCTTGATGCGTCCAGGCTATCGAGCGGAATTTATTTCTATATAATAAATGCTGCCGGTAAGGATGGAAGCAGTTTTACTTCAACCAAAAAAATGACCTTAATAAAATAATCTTATAAGAAAATACTCTTTTGTAAAGGCGCCCTCAAAAGGCGCCTTTTTTTATTAATAACCACGTTACCACCCAGGCAAGATTAGGGCACCGTGCTGAATACGTCCTGAATACGTCTTGAATACGTCCTGAATACGTCTTGAATACGTCCTTAATACGTCAAATACCCATCGTGCGACTAAAATAAGCTCAGTTTCGTTTGTTGCTTACACCCTCAAAAAACTTTCGCTGCAAATTTTCCCGGAATATTTTAAAACAGTTCTTGACACATGTTCTGCTTTTCATTAAGTTGTACCCCCAGTGAAGGGTCAATAGAATTAATTGGTACCCCGGAATGGTAAATGAAGACAATTTCAAATAATGGATAATTCGAAATACCTGCAGGAATTTATGGAAATCGGTCTCACCGAAAGGGAAGCCAAGATCTATATGACCCTGTTAAGCGGAAGAATGTTCACAGCCTCGGATTTACAGAAAGTGGTTGATATTCCAAGAACCAAGATTTATGAAGTTCTGAATAAAATGGTAAGCCGGAATATCTGCATTGAAAAAAAGCTCGGCAAGAATAAGATGTACGAAGCTGTTGAACCGAAGCTGGCGATGGGAAGAATTTACGAAACGTATAAGAATGAACTTAAACAAAAACAGGAACTTATAGATCAGCTGGCGGAAGTATTTACACCCATCTTTGAAAACAGTAAAGCGATTATTAATCCCCTCGAATTCATCGAAGTGATGGAAGAGAAAACCCAGATCCACAAGAGATACATAAAGAGTGTAGCGGGCACCAGGGTGGAGATGCTCACCTTCAATAAAGGTCCTTATGCAAGCGATAACAGTGAGCGGCTTAAAGAGCAGGAGGATGAAGAAGCAAAGCTGCTGAAAAGGGGCGGGTCATCAAAAGGTATTTACCAATTCAGCGAGCTCGAGGAAATTGACTGGCTGTATGACTCAGTGAAAATGTCAGTACGTGACGGAGAGAAAGCCAGGATAGTTGACAATCTTCCTATTAAAATGTTAATCTTTGACGATGAGAAAGTTATGTTCCCGCTTGAACAGCCTATCAAAACCACCAATGACCTGACGATGATTTACATAGAGCACAAACAGCTTGCAACTGCATGCAGAATATTATTCGATCATATGTGGAACAGCGGCATCGATTTCGCGGAGATAGAAAAAAACTACACAATTAAAAATAAAGTTCCCGAGGTTCAGCATAATTAATAGTACGTTAGAAATGGTTCAATAGTAAATAAATTTAAAATCACCGGGGGATATTGAGAAAAAAAAGCAGGAATTTCCGATATATGAAACAAGTTTTACTATTAGTTTTAACAGGGCTTATCTTCTACAGTTGTAGCACCAATGCTCCGACCTCACCGGAAAGTATTTCATATCCGGCCGGAAAGGTTATTGTTAATACCACTATTAATATGGATCCATCAAATATCCCGGCACAGAAAGTAGTGCTTCTTGAGGATTTTGCGAATGTAAGCTGTGTACCGTGTGTTACATCCAACCTGATAATAGAAAATCTGCAGAATGTTACGTATAAAAATAAGATCGCTGTTGTGAAATTTCCGACCAATTTTCCATCTCCGAATGATCCGTTTTACCTGGCCAATTCATCATTATGCAATAAACGGATGCTTTTCTATAATATTATTTTTGCCCCCACTCTGGTTATAGACGGAATGCTTAGGCCCACAGCAACTGACTCTTTAAAAATAAAACAAGACCTTGATCAAAGATTAAACACTACCGCACCGTTCAGCATATCAGTTACAACAAGCTTCCAGGACAGCAGCTTTATAGTAAATATTAATGTCCGGCCTGTAACTCTTACAGGAATAAACCCGGATGAACTGGTGCTGAATACTATTGTCACCGAAAGTGATATTGAATTCGCGGAAGCTCCCGGATCTAACGGAGAAAAGGTATTCTATAACGTGCTGAGAAAAGCTCTTCCTTCAGAGGATGGAATTACTTTTACAGCATTAACCGACACTACATTTGACTGGCAGACAGATCTTTTGTCTAACTGGAACCCTGTGAATCTGCACGTAGTTGCATACATACAAAATGTGCAGACGAAAGAAGTTCTTCAGGCAGGTGTAAATTAGCAAATTTGAAAGAAGTTAACCCGGACTTGCTTCGGTTGATCCAGGCCCGGAAATTTAAACCAAATTCAGGGTGAGAAAATGAAACACATTTATACTGTTCTAGTTCTTTTACTTTTTCCTATTGTTCTGTCTGCCCAGACATTCCTGAGCGAAGATTTCAGCAGTGGAACTTTTCCTCCTTCCGGATGGACAATTGATGCACACTCGGGCAACTGGTCTGCAAACAATTCCAATAATGCAGGGGGTGCAGCTCCCGAGGCCATGTTAAATTATGATCCTACATTTACAGGAGATTCCCGCTTAATTTCTCCTGAAATTGATTTAACAGGAATTACTGCAATAAAAGTTAAATTCAATCATATGCTCGATCATTACGCTACACCTTATACAATTGGTATCGCAACCAGGTCAGGAGGCGGCGCCTGGAATGTAGTGTGGTCTAAAAATCCTTCAGCAAGTATTCCCGCGACTCAGGAAATTGTTTCAATTAACAATAGTGATGTAGGTGCAGTTGATTTCCAGATTTGCTGGTTCTTTAGCGGTTACTCTTATAACCTTAATTATTGGTATATCGATGATATAAGTCTTTTCACCCCGCTTGCACATGATGCAATGGTTAAAAGCATAGACATTGATAATCAGTACGTCCCGGGAACTACTTTTACACCCCAGGCGACACTCAAAAACTTTGGATCAAACAGCGAAACATTTGATGCTACCTGTGTAATTAAAATAGGTGGATCGGCAGTTTATCAGCAGAATTGCAGCGCCGTTACTCTTGCTCCTGACGGGGAAGAAACAGTATCATTTTCTGATTATACCGCTGCTGCTTCTAATGAACTTTTTGAAATGACGGTGACAACAAATCTGTCAGGCGATATGAATTCTTCAAATGATTCCATGACAAAATACTTCAATACCTACACTTCACAAAGAGACATGGTATTGGTTGAAATCGGTACAGGTGCTTGGTGCCAGTATTGCCCGGGTGCAGCATTAGGTGCAGATGACCTTGTTAGTAACGGATGTTCAGTTGCTGTAATCGAAAACCACAATGGTGATCCGTTTGCCTATACTGCGTCAGACGCGAGAAATAACTACTACAACATCCCCGGATATCCTACAGCAATATTCGATGGTCAGCAGCAGTTCGTAGGCGGGGATCATACACTAAGTATGTACCAGTACTATCTTCCTATATATGAAAGCAGAGCTCCTGTGAACTCTGCATATTCTTTAAGCCTGTTCGGAGATCATTCCGGCAGCGACTATAATGTAACGGTAAGAGTTCATAAACTTGGTACCACTCCTCCCTACAATAATATAGTACTGCAGTTTGCACTTACTGAATCAGAAATTATGTACAGCTGGCAGGGCCAGGATCATCTGAACTTTGTAAGCCGTGTAATGTCCCCTGATCAAAATGGCACTACTCTCGATTTCAGTTCCGGAGATGTACAGGATATTAACCTGACTTTCACAATGGGAGCCGACTGGGTAGCAGACAACTGTGAGCTGGTTGCATTCATTCAGAATAATGATGATAAGGAAATCCTTCAGGGAACCAAGCTTGATCTTACAGCCCTTGCTCCGCTGCCAGTAGAGCTCACTTCATTTACATCGACAGCTTCTGCTGAAGGTGTTACCCTGATGTGGATTACCGCAAGCGAGACTAACAACCATGGTTTCAATGTTGAAAGATCATATGACGGAAATATTTTCTCAAGTGTTGGTTTTGTTAACGGTCATGGTACTTCAACAGAAACTCATAATTATACTTACATTGATAAGCCTGAGAACAAAACAAACAGCACACTCTATTACAGGCTGAAACAGGTTGATATGGACGGACGTTCCACCTACAGTCAGGTATTGACAGTAACAATGGATATTCCGACACAATTCAGTCTTTCACAGAATTATCCTAATCCATTCAACCCTACAACCAACATTAAGTACACTGTACCTCAGAATGGTCCAGTAACAATTAAATTATATGATATAACAGGAAGGGAAGTTTCAACGCTTGTTAATGAAGTAAAAGCTGTCGGCTCATATGATCTGAAAGTTGATGCTTCGGGTCTTGCTTCTGGCGTTTACATCTATAGAATGGTTGCAAAAAACTTCGTTTCAGTTAAAAAAATGAGTATATTAAAATAGTAAATATGGGGCGCCGCGGCGCCCCTTTTATTTAGAATTCAATAATTATTTCAAAGTATAGGGCAATCGCATGAAAAAGCAATTCTACATACTATTCCTCGCAATACTTTTCGCAGTATCTTTTATAGATGTTAAAGCACAGGATATAGAAGTGATACCAGGTGATAGTGTTATCTATGGATCACCAGGTCAGGAATTAGTACTTTACGCAAACGCTGTAAATATATCATCAGTTGATCAGGTGGTTTTTTTGGTCAGGACTGTGAATACAATTCCAAGTGACTGGACATCTTCACTGTGTTTTGGTGATCTTTGTTTTCCTCCTAATCTTGACAGCGTAGCAACCGACGCAGGATTTGGGCTTGAACCAGTTCATCCTGGAGATACCGTAGAAATTTCTGTACATTTTTTTACAAGTTCAGTTGCAGCTACAGGGCAAGTTCAGATACAAATCGGCACAGCACATAATCTCAGCAGCAGGACTATCATAAATCAGACTGCCTCTACCGAACCAAACGCTGTCCGCAGTGGAAACCATGTAGTAAAGGAATTCAGGGTATATCAGAATTATCCGAATCCATTTAACCCGGCCACCAAAATTTCTTATTCTGTTCCTCAAAGAACCAATGTAAATATTAAGGTTTACAACATAACAGGTAAGGAGATCGCTACACTAGTTAATAAAGAGCAGGGACCGGGAGCTTATACTGTTAACTTTAACGCGGGAAATTTATCTTCCGGAATTTATTTCTATAGAATTTCGGCTGGTCAGTTTTCTACAGTAAGAAAAATGATTTTAATAAAATAAGCAAGGCTCTTAAAGACTGTTCCTTCTGCCCGAACGGAACAGTCTTCTTTGTTAGTCTGTACTGAACATGGAGTATTATATGAACAAACTTTTCCTACTGCCTGTATTTTTCATTTTTGCGGTTACTGTTTTTGCCCAGGATCATAAAGAAGAGACAGGCAGGAGCGCCCCCGAATTTAAGCTTGAGAATGTACAGGGTGATTATATTTCCCTGAAAGAT
Source organism: uncultured Ignavibacteria bacterium (assembly GCA_963774455.1). Lineage (GTDB taxonomy): Bacteria > Bacteroidota > Ignavibacteria > Ignavibacteriales > Ignavibacteriaceae > DATFVA01. The sequence goes on along the minus strand of CAVZFD010000006.1, from coordinate 227,274 downwards.
GAACTTGGCGAAGGTCCTGTACTTCTCAGTTTCTGGGCTACATGGTGCAAGCCCTGTATCGAAGAAATGACAAAGTATAAGGACATATACAACGAATATAAAGATAAAGGACTGAAGGTACTTGCTATTTCAATCGATGATGAAAGAACAGTTGCCAAAGTTAAACCATTTGTGAGATCAAAGAATTATCCTTTCCCGGTTCTGCTTGATACCAATTCGGAAGTTGCCCGTAAATATTATGCACAGAACGTACCTTATTCTGTTTTACTTGATAAAGCAGGAAATATAGTTTATACGCACTTAGGTTATATGAAGGGGGATGAGCTCAAAATGAAAAACAAAATAGACGGGCTCATAAATAAATAAACCTCACTGCAAAATCACCGGACCAGAACATGAATAGAAAATTACTGTTTATCATTACGCCCTTTTTATTCTTTATTTCTCCAGTTCTTTTCGCACAGGAAAATAATTTTCTTCCCGAAGGGCTTGGATTATCAAACCAGCTTGAATATTCGAATGATATAAACAGACACATTGAAATATTCGAGGACTGGCTGAACCTGGATTATCAAAAAGGAATCTTCGGTGCAGGGATCAGATTTGAAACTGTACGAACCAAATGATCCTAGTCCCGCTATCAGCAGAGGGAAAAAGAGATATGCAGATATAGCATACAAATATATAAAGGCTGAGATTGGAGACGCACAGCAGGGAGGCGAACTTATTGTTGGAAACTATTATGCGCTATTCGGTAGAGGTCTGGTGCTGAAAAGTTACGAAGAGAGAAATATTAGAGTCGACAACAACCTGCTTGGAGCGAAACTGCAGGCAAGGTACGGCGGGATAACACTCACTGCACTTACCGGGATGGCAGCAAATGCCGACAATCTACGGGAAGAGATCCTGCATGCAGCAGATATTGAATATAAAGCTATCAGTCAGCTGAAAATAGGTGCTTCTTTCGCAGCCAATTTACCTCCGGATGATAATGCTGCAAGAACAATGCTCACCTCAGTGAGGATTATGCCCAGCATATGGAATTTTGATTTCTACGGAGAATACGGGTTCAAGCAGAACAGGGACGTAAGGGATAAACTTATAAATCCCGACACTTCGCTTGTTGTTTATTCAAGTTACAATAAGAACGACTGGAAAGTAGGGCAGGCAGCTTACGGAAGTATAAATTTCTATTATGATGCTTTCGCACTTACAGGTGAATACAAATATTACGACAACTTTACGTTCACCTCACAAGACGGAACAATAATATATAACACTCCTCCATCGGTCAGGAAAGAATATACATATATCCTTCTCAACCGGCATCCATCAGCATTGAACCAGTCAAATGAACAAGGCTTCCAGGTCGAACTGAACTATAATATGAGCGATGAGACTTACTTCAGTGCCGATTACGGCGAGACAAAGACCTTACCTTACAATTCATATTATAAGAAGATTCTTCACGATAATTCTCCTTCAAGGATTCAGCTAAGGGAAATTTATGCCCAGGCTCACCACGAATGGAACGAGAACTGGACAACAATTGCGGCTTTCGGCTATAATGAAGAAAGGGATACAGATACAAAGAATGTTACCCCGATCCTGGAAAATATCTTCTACTTCAACGAAATAAATACAATTAAATTTACCATTGAGCATCAGCAGACAACAGTCAATTTCAATAATGAACAATATTATGACGATGCCCTCAGTCTTGAATATCTAAGATCCCCTAATTTCAATGTGGCGGTAGTGGGTGAAGTGCAGACAAAAGAACCGGAGCCCGGAAATGTAGTAAGGAAACTCTGGAGCTTTATACAATTCGGTTATAAACTTGGTGACCATACTGATTTATCTATTTTATTTGGTACACGGCAGGCAGGAAACATTTGTATTGGCGGCGTCTGCCGTTATGAGCCGGAATTCAGCGGCATTGAGTTCAAAATGTTTACCCGGTTTCTGATAAAAAGCTTTTTTTTGAAACTCAGATCAAAATAAGTTATGAATAAGTAGTTTTTCAGCGTGCTTTATGGTCGCCCGTACCCATTTTTATTTTTGTTAATGAAGCTTAATTAATTTTATACTTAAACCAAAGTTTAGAACTCCTTATTCTACAAGTAATTCCGTGGGATAAAATATTAGTTAAAGGCTTGACTTTGAAGCGGTTTTTTAAGACTTTGCAAAAGTGCTTATATGAATTATTTCTTATGTCATTCTTGACTTATGAAATTCCCGGGTGTAATTTGATTTTCTAAAATTGCGAGGTTAATGGTAACTTGGTTACAACTTCTGTTTCTTGTGTAAATTTCTTATCTGAAAATCTTTTCTTAAGGGCAGTGAATCCCTATATCCAAACTATAGAACCAGGATCACAGCATCTGTTCAATTTCCATAATCAGAATATTAAAAAGACGTTAAATTATAATATTTCAATAATCTTTAATATTAAAGTAAGTCTATTGAGAATATTTTCAAATAATAGTGAGAGAGAATGAAGCAACCTTTACTAATTCACTTATGTGAGTCATATCTCTCAGACAAAAAATTCCATTTTTATAAAAAACTGGGATTACTCTGTCTAAAGTTTCACGATGATTTAATTCAATTATCCTAAAGGAGGAAATATGAGGCTACCTGATAAGGTTAAATTTCTTTTAGTACTATGCTCAGGATTGATATTTTTTATCCAGGGCTGTGTCGATACAAGTGTTCAAAGTATCCCTTCCAGCTTTGATCAACGGAGTCAGGTGACTTTTGTTAATCTTGTTGCTGGTGCAGGAGATGCAACTTTTACAATAGATGGAAAATCTGTCAGTGCAGGATATGGGACAGAAACAAGTATGATTGATATTCCTGCCGGAAGCAAAAGTGTTACCGTTAATTTTGCGAGCGGACCCGCCCAAACTTATGGCTTTTCCACCGACGTTGATTATAAAATGAGGATTTTCTTTGTGGGTACAGATTCAGCAAGCGATGTACAGAGATTTGCCCTTAGAAGAATAGATGGTTCTTATAATACAAATCCTGATAGTGCACTGGTTTCATTTTTCAACGGTTCGCCGGGATCAACGCTAGATGGTTTTACAATGGTTGCAGGATCAGATACACAGGATGTAACATTTGATTCTCCAATAGAATTCGGCGACAATTCTGGTGTTATGCCAATGCTGCCGGGAGATTATACAGTTATCAGTTTAGCATATAATGATACTCTTTCTGCAAGTATATCGTCTGCATTAAATGTTCAGGCAAATAAAAAATATACTGCTATAACATATGATATGCCTTCTAATATGAAATTGAATGTCTTAACAGACAATTAGAAAAGTTTATAAAACAACGGAGGAATAAACATGTTTCGAAAATTTTATACAATCTTACTTTTGATGTTGATTTCCTGCTCCTTTGTGTTAGCACAGTCAGGCAGGGTTTCCGGAAAAGTTACTGATAAGGAAACCGGTGAGGCATTGATCGGTGCTAATATAATTATAGTAGGAACCAGCTTTGGCGCAGCATCAGATGTTAATGGCGACTATACGATTCGCCAGGTACAGCCTGGAAACTATTCTATTAAGGCTTCCTACATCGGCTATCAGGATGTTACGGTCAGCGAGGTCAGGGTAGTTGCAGGACTGACAGCCGAGCAAAATTTCCAGCTTTCTTCATCTAACATTACAACCGGAGAGGTTGTGATTGTTTCACAAAGACCTCTTATAGAGAAAAGCTCAACTAATGCTATGAGAATTGTTGGTTCTGAAGATATTACTACTTTACCGGTGAGGGATGTAGATCAAATTGTTGCACTTCAGCCAGGTATTGTTCAACAGAATGGTCAAACTTTCATCCGCGGCAGTCGTGCTGATGAAACCGGTTATATGGTTGAAGGTGCAGATGTTAAAAATATTCTCAATCGAAATGGCGGTTCTCTTGTAGAACTTACACCTGACGCATTGCAGGAAATTCTGGTTCAGGCAGGTGGTTATACCGCAGAGTATGGAAATGCCAATGCAGGTATCATCTCCTCAGATTTCAAAACAGGTTCGGATCAGTATCACTTCTCAGTAAGAGCTGAAACTGATAACCTGGGAAATTATAACGGCAACAACTTTGACCTGACATCTGCAGGTAAAATGAAAGCCGCAGGAACCGATGAATTTCTTGGAACCTATTCTTATGGGTATTCAGATTATGTATTAACTCTGAGTGGTCCTCTTGTTTCTGATAAACTCAAGGTTTTCCTCTCGGGTGAGAATAATTTCAAACGCGACATCACCCCGCAATTTTTCTATGGAAATCCAGCTGCGTTCTCAGACGGTGCTCTGCTGGATACAACCAAGGTTTATGATACTGGTTTCTATAGTGGTAAAACAGATGAATATCAATATCTGACATGGAATGGCGGTAATGTTCCCGGTATAATGGATAACAGGTATACCGGAAACGGTACAATTTTGTTCGATAACAACCCGATAATACTCCGTCTTGCCGGTGCATTTACCTGGGAGAGAACAAGAGGCGAGCAGGTAGGCGTATATAACACTGCAAACACTACTTTGATCGATCTGTTTAATACATCACGTCTGCCGATTAACGATTATTCAAACTTGTTGTTAAACTTAAAAGGTACATACCTGCTGTCAGCCAGTACCTTTGTTGAAGCTAACATTAATTATTACGATGCACGTCATAAAACTTATGACCCGATCTTTGGAGATAATTTTATACAATACAGTGATAGTCTTGCTGCCGCACAGTACGGCTGGGAATATCCTTCATATACAGCTTCTCCACAAGCATACGATTTTTACGGATTTCCGTTTAACAGACCGGGAACACCTCTAGTTTCCCCTGGAAATAATACAGGCAACGGAAACCTTCAGTCGTTTACAAAAGATCATAACAGTTATATGGGTGCTTCTGCTTCCTTCACAGGTCAGGTTAAAGCGCATGCTTTGAAACTTGGCGGATCATTTCAGAGATGGACCGTAAGACGCTTCCAGGAACTCGATGCCAGCAACTTCCTGACGACAATTCGTCAGCAGCCTGATCTGGCCAGAACCGAAGAAGGAATGAGATTCCTTACAGCTAAATATTTATACAGAGATTATAATAATTACGGATATGATATTTTCGGTAATGAAACTGATGCCGGAGAATTTGCCCCGAAACATCCTATACTTGCTTCTGGTTACCTGGAAGACAGGATAGAGGTAAGTGACCTTATTATTAATGCCGGATTAAGGTATGATTTCATAGATATGGATAGTTGGGCATGGTCAAACCCGCTCTTACCGCAGATTGATACCAGCCAGACAACTCAGCTGAACACCATCCCTGATTCTTCGCTACTTAATGGAGATAGTTATAGTTATTTATCTCCACGTTTGGGATTTTCATTCCCTGTAACAGATAAGACAGTATTCCACTTACAGTATGGTAAATTCGTTCAGTCTCCGAGTCTTGATATAGCATACAGAGGTGTATACCAGGCTGCCCAGATTATGACGGCAACTAACCTGTTTACTAATCCTATCGCATACAACCCTGCTCCTGTAAAGACAACACAGTATGAGATCGGGTTCTCTCAGCAGATAACTGATTTTGCTGCCTTTGATCTGACAGCATTCTACAAAGATATAAAAGGCCAGCTGCAGTATTCGATTATTTATAATCTCCCTGGAGCTGCAAGAGCTAGTTATCAGGCATTTGTTAACCAGGATTTTACCACAACCAAGGGTGTTGAATTAGCTATCCACCTGAGAAGAACTGAAAGAATAAGAGCCGAAGTAAATTATACTTATTCCGATGCTGCCGGTACAAACTCATTCTCAGGAAGCGGTATTGGTTCTCAGCAGGTTAATAAAGAAGTTCCTACTGTAATCTTACCTCTTAGTTATCAACAGACCCACAGAGGCTCAATTTTCCTTGATTACAGATTCGGTAAAGATGATGGCGGTCCTATATTACAGCAGTTAGGAGTTAATTTTCTCTTCACATTTAACAGCGGACACCCATTCACATATGCACAGTTCACCGGTCTTGGACAATCATCTGCATGGACAGGTGGTTTGATACCGGCTCAGGATCCAAGAAACAGAAGACCGATAGGTCCTCCTAATTCATCAAACACACCATGGGTTTATAACCTGGATTTACGTATAGATAAAACTGTTAGTATTTATAACCTTGATGTAAACTTCTACTTAGCAGTTCAGAATCTTCTGGATACTAAGAATGTTATCAATGTTTACGAGAAAACAGGGAATGCGTATAACGACGGATTCCTGAATTCACCTGATGGTCAACAGATTATTGCCGGTGAAAGATATACACAACGGTTTGCTGATCTATACCAGGCATTAAATTATGATAACAGGCAGGCTTCGTACCAGGTATATGGAACGGATTTATTTGGAACGCCGAGACAGCTTCGTGTTGGTGTGTTAATTAATTATTAAAAGGAGAATTTAATGTTGCCTCATGAAAAATATAAAATTGTGGAGGTTATTTAATATGAATAAAATTAATTATCTAAACTTTTTAATAATCCTGGCTGTGGCCCTTATGTTATCCGCGGGAACTTACGCTGAGCAGAAGGACGGCCAGGGGAATAAAAAATCACACTTTTCAAAAGTTACGGATAATCCTCAGCAGAGTTTGATTGATATAAACAATATCACCTGCTGGGTTGGTTCAGACGGATACCATGACTGGCTTGTCGGCGGTTCATGGAATGGTGCCTATCCCAATGGAGTTAATGCCGGTGCTATCTTCGCCGAAGGTATAGTTTGGGGAGGTAAGGTAAATGACGGTAATTCTCCTGTCGTAAGAGTTAACGGTAATACTTACGGTTCAGGCTGCGCACCAGTAACCCGTTTGTTCCGTGTTCGTCCTGATTATAAAACAGGAAACCTGACCCAGGATGCTGCTGATTTTAATGGCATCGGGACTGGTGCTGTTACTGAAGGTGATATCCAGGCTCTTAGAACCCAGTACGAAACAGACTGGAATGAATGGCCGGCAGATGAAGGTGCTCCCTACGAGGATGTTGATGGTAACGGCTCTTATGATCCGACCATTGATATTCCTGGTGTGCCTGCAGCTTCACAGACACTCTTCATAAAATATGATGATAATCAGACACCTCTCTATGGGGCACCCGCAATCGGGCTGGAAGTTTCAGAAACTTATTGGGCCTATTCGTACACGGGTGCACTTGGAAATGTTATTTACAAGAAAGTCGATATAGTTTATAAAGGAACTCCGACTTCAGCAGCAAACTCGAATATACAGGATATGTATATTGTTCAGTGGGCTGATCCTGATGTTGGTAACTCAGGTGATGACTATGCCGGATGCGATACATCTTTGAACCTTGGATATGCTTATAGTTCTACGGATCCTGATGCTGTGTACCAGGGATTAAATTTAGCCCCCCCCGCAGTTGGATACGATTTCCTCCAGGGAGTATCTAAATATACCGGTGACCCTAACGACAGCGCTATCTTCAACCTGAAATGGAGACACGGATATAAATACATAAATCCCAAACCTATGAGTTCCTATGCTTACTTTGCAGCAAGCGGCACATGGTCAGATCCTGCATTTACATATACAGGAACTCTTGAATTTTATAACCTCATGAGAGGATATAAACCTGACCCTCCTTATCCGGCTGGTGATCCGTTCCCCACTTCGGTTTCGGATGTCACACCATATGGAACTTACCTGTTGACTGGCGATCCTGTGACGGGTACAGGAAAATTAGACGGATCGGTCGATGCCGCCGGCGATAGAAGGATTATGGTTACAAACGGTCCGATCTCCATGAACTTAGGAGATACAGCTGAAGTAGTTGTTGCACTTGTGGGAGGACTTGGAACTGATCATCTGAACAGTGTTTCCCAGATGAGAACCAATGATGCAACAGCTCAAACAGTATTCGATATATTATTCCAGCTGCCTACAATGCCTCCACCAACTATGAACATTGCAGAGCTGAACCAGAAAATAGTTCTCGATTGGGGATCCGATCCTCAGACAATAAATCAGATAGAAAACTTCCAGGGACTAGGATACTCCTTTGAAGGATATGAAGTATACCAGCTTCCTTCTTCATCTGCAACTATTGAAGATGGTGTTCTTCTAGCAGTATTTGATATTGTAAACGGTGTAACTGCAATATATGATACGGTTAGTGATCCAAATGGAACCTCCATTCCGGTACTTTCAGTTGACGGAAAAGATGCCGGTATTCAGAGATATTTAACGATTACCCAGGATAAAATAAGAAATCAGGCACTGCATAACGGCCAGGAATATTACTTTGCGGTTGTGCCTTATGCTTACAACCCCGATCCATTGCTGCCTTTCCATGCACTGCGTTCGGCTGTTGTAATTCATACTGTAATCCCTCAATTTCCACCTCCTGGCACAGTATATAACGGTACACCGGGAGACACTCTGGCTATTACACACGATGGACCGAGTGATGGTAATGTAATTCCAATTATCGTAGATCCTACACAGCTGACAGGCGATACTTATACAGTTACTTTCGATACATCAGGCGGACAGACTACCTGGCGCGTAACTGATCAAACAACAAGCACTGTTAAGGTTTCCGGCGTGATAGATCAGACCGGAGATGAGGCCTATCCTATCGTGGACGGAATCCTGGTGAAAGTAACAGGTCCCCAGCCCGACTTTAAAGATTTCCTTGAAGTCTCAAATTCAGCCGGACCACATGATCCAACATATGCATCATTCACATTTAACGGCAGCGGATTCCCGTCGTCATTCCCACCGGATGTTGACAGACCTACTCCAAACCCTGAAGGTACAACCTGGGGAATCCAGACCGGAAATGCTGATGATGCCAGCTTCAATTATGAGTGGTTCAAATCAAGAGTGTTAAGAGGTGATAATGGATTAAGGTTAATCCCCTTTGATTATGAATTAAGGTTTACCGCTGAAGGCGGAAAAGCTAATCTCGCTTTTACTGACGGATTGAATGTTGATGTTCCTTTTGAAATATGGAATATCGGTATTGCTACTCCTGACGATCCAAGTGATGATTACAGAATGATTCCTTTAGTATTGGATAATTTAGAGGATGATGTATTCAACCTGGATGGAACGGATAACCCAATCTCAGGCGGAGATAATGATCCGGAAACAGACTGGATTTACTGGTATAATCCGGTAGATAAAGCTACGGGATATGATACTTACGTAAATTCCCTCGCTGCCGGTGATACTGCAACTGCAGAGGCTCAAATCGGTGATGAGGTTATGGCAAGGATGGTACTTGTAAATATGAACGGCGGAAGCGTTAGTGATCCTTCCTTCCCTGCAAATATCGATCAGCAGGTACCACCGACAGGTTCTGTTTACAGACTTATCAGTACCAAACCTAACGGTTTAAACGATTCCTTTACTTATACCGCACCTGCCAAGGGTACTACAGTTGCCAAGGACGATGTAAAGAAAATAAATGTATTCCCCAATCCTTATTATGGATATCAGTACAGGGAAAAATCAAGAGATGAGCATTATGTCACATTCAGTCATCTTCCTTCAAAGGCCACTTTGAGAATATTCGATCTTAGCGGTGTTCTGGTTAGAACAATTGAGCACTCAGCTTCTAACGGACAATTTGATAAGTGGAACATGCAGAATGATTCAGGTTACCCTGTAGCAAGCGGAATCTATGTTGTTTACATTGATATGCCGGATTTAGGCACTACGAAAATCTTAAAACTTGCTGTCATTCAGGAACAGCAGATATTGAAAGTATATTGATTGATATCAGGATGTCCCGTGTGACGGGACATCCTTTAAATTTTTAATTTAATTGGAGGAATTATGTATCATTTGAAAAGACTATTATTAATCCTTCTGATACTAGGCTTCTCAGGATCAGAGATTTTTGGTAGTGGTCAGAATCGTGCCGGCACGTCGGGCGCTCCTGAATTAAGGATCCCTATTGGAGCCAGGTACCTTGCGATGAGTGGTTCGGCTATTGCAAATGTTTCCGGTCTTGAAGCTATATACTGGAACCCTGCAGGAGTGGACCTCGGTGGAACAGATGCAAATGCAATGTTCTCATATCGTCAGTATATCGCTGATATGAGTATGAATTTTGCAGCTGTTAGCGGAAGATTGGGCGAACTTGGATCATTAGGATTGTCATTCAGATCCCTTAATATCGGTGATATTCCGGTAACAACGATGGATCAGCCTGATGGTACGGGTCAGATAATCAGTCCAAGCTACTTCGTGCTTGGTTTAACTTATTCAAAAAGGCTTACTGACAGAATATCTATTGGTGCTAACTTTAACCTTATAAACGAAAGTATCGATAGAGTAAATGCAACCGGGTTCAGCTTTGACTTCGGCGTTGAATACAATAACCTGTTTGATGTTCAGGGATTTGCTGTTGGAGTAGTAGTTAAAAATTTAGGTCCTGCTATGACATTCAGCGGAAACGGAACATATATACAGGCTAACGACCAGGGCTCTCAAAGAGGACCTACATTCTACCAATTTTCAGCGTCATCAGCTGATTTGCCTTCTGAAATCGGAATTGGTCTTTCTTATAGAAAACAATTTGATGAGCAGAATGCTGTTATGGTATCAGGAACATTCCAGAACAATAACTACACTTATGATGACTATAAAATTGGGGCGGAATATAACTTCAAAGATATGCTCTATGTTAGGGCCGGTTACTTGGCAACCCCTCAGGCTACTGATGCAACTCCTAACGTTTGGCAGAATTATACGCTGGGTATAGGAGTAAATACCCAATCATTCAGCAGTGTTAATCTGTCGGTAGATTATGCTTATGTTCCTGCTAAATATTTTGATGCAAATAATGTTTTCTCATTAAGTTTTGGCTTCTAAATAGCCATACTATTTGTTAAATTAAACGGTTTCTCATGAAAATGGGAAACCGTTTTTTATTAACTTTGTTTGAATTTAGTCTTAATGAACTTAACACACATTTGTCTAAAAATCCCTCTCCCATGTGTAACTTCATATTATTATCTTTTCTACATATTTGTTTCCACAGAGCACTGACAGCCTGATCGGTAAGTGGGAACTGATTAAGAATACCAGGCAATGGGACGTTGATCTTCAGTTCAGGGGGAACCGAAATTTCTCTGTACAGCGGCACTTAGCTGCAAATTATAGTTATCAGCTGAAAGGGGACACGCTGATAAGCTTTCTGCAGAGTTCATACCCTGATTCAGAAACAATTATAGATACAAGTTTCATAACTGTTAAAAAAGATACAATAATAAGAACCTATAGAAAATCAGGTAAGACAAATTCGCTTTATATGATAAAAGATAATAGTTATTCTGAACCGGGACATGAGCCGGTGAACGCCCTTATCGGACGATGGAAATGGACTTATCCTTCAAAGGATACCGCCGTCGAGATCTTTCATAATGATCAAACCTGGGATTTTTCAGTTACCGGAAAAATGAACACAGGCCATTTTGAGGTTAATAAAGACACCCTAACAATGATATATAATGATAAAAAGAAAACGAAAAGAGTCCATACTTTCTGGGTCCAGGGAAATATGATGAGCATCAGGGATCTTAAGACTAATAAAGAGTATCTCTATAGAAGGACTAAACCATAGCCACAATGAAAAATAGTAAAAAATTCCTCTTTAGAATTATTCTGATATCCATTCCTATAGTTCTTTTTGTGCTTATAGAACTGATCTTAAGGATTTCCGGTTATGCGGACGATCTTAATCTTGTTTCTAAAATTGACAGGAATGGTAAAGCTTATTATACTATAAACCAGTTAGTCGGGAAGAGATATTTTAATAAAGACCGTATGTATTACAGGAAAGGGTCCCATGATTATTTTGAAGTAAATAAATCACCTCAGACCATTAGGGTTTTCTGCTTTGGGGAATCGACAACGGCGGGGTTTCCTTACGAATATAATGCTATTCCCTCAGAATTTTTAAGGGACAGATTAGCAGCTGCTTTCCCGGATAAAAATGTTGAAGTTATCAATACCGCGATTGCCGCTACCAACAGCTTTACTGTTGATGAATTTGCTGACGAACTGGTAAAATATAAGCCTGACCTTTTTATTATTTATATGGGACAAAATGAATACTACGGTGTCTATGGAGTGGGCTCAACAATTTCAATTGGTAAAAACCGGAGTATCATAAAAGCGTACCTCTGGCTGGAGAACTTTAAAACATTCATCCTGCTGAAAAATATAATTAATTCTGTCAGCGGCTGGTTCGGTCCGGATAATGCACATGAAAATAAAGTTTTAATGGAAGAGATGGCCAATACCTCCATACGGTATGACAGCGATGATTTTAATACGGGAGTTAACACCTTCCGGGAAAATTACCGTGAAATAATCAATACCGCACGTGAAAACAACATACCGATATTAATTTCCAGCCTTGTAAGGAACGAGAACAACCTTCCCCCGTTTGTTTCGTTTCATTCCTATAGTTTAAGTGATTCTGCGAAAACTCTTTCCGAAAAACTTTTCAAAAGTGGCGTTGATAGTATGAATGAGGGGAAATATTCTGCTGCAGAAGATTTACTCAGCCGGGCTATAGCTGTTGATTCAATGCCGGCAAACTTTCACTATGCACTCGCAAAATGTCTTGAGGAATCAGGCCGTTATACAGAGGCAGAAGCTCAATACTCATTGACTGCCGATCTGGACGGACTTCGGTTCAGAGCACCTTCAGAATTCAATAAGATAATCTTTAGTCTTGGTAACGAATATAACATCCCGGTGGCAGATGTCAAACAAATGTTTAAGAAGAATTCTGCGAACGGTATAATAGGTTTGGGGTTACTTGTTGATCATGTTCATCCTAACATTCAGGGATACTTTCTTCTTTCTAAAACCTGGTATGAGAGCATTAAGAAGCATAACCTGCTTGGTCCCCTGCAAAATCCTGAAGAGAGCGACAGTCTCATATGGGCAAAAAGCGCGGTTACTGATTTAGACAGCCTGATAGGCACTATTAAAATTATGGAGCTTAAGAGCAGACCCCCTTTTACAAAATCAGATTCGGCTTTTAGTTTTACACCTAAAACTGCATTAGAACAGGTGGCCTATGAATATTCTGTTCTGCACAAATCATCCTGGGCAGCTGCTCATTTAAACCTGGCAAAGTATTATCTGACACTCGGCTATTATGCAAAATCTTTGAAAGAACTCAGAGCAATACTTGTTTCGGATGAAGATAATCCAATGGTTCTTAAACTTGCCGGGGATATGGCCCTCCAGCTTCGTAATTATGAGAAGGCTGAAGCATACTATTTGAAAGCTAATAAATTCAATACAAACCAATATATTGAATATAAATTAGGAAAAACAGAATTACTTCTTGGCAAGCCTGATGTGGCGATCCAGTTCCTCAACAGTTCACTTGAAAGGAATCAACAGAGCAGCGATAAGTTTAGTCCTGGTGAAATTGAAGATATATATTCCAGCCTGGCAGAGGCGTATAATAAAAACAACCAGCCTGAAAAAGCCCGGGAAGTCATTCAAAAACTATTTAAATAAATTATCAATCCGGATCAGCTCATTTTCAGACATTCCGGATAACATTAGTGGCCGGTCTTGCCAGATAGATATTCGCAAAAATCCTTCCCAGTACGAACGCTGAAGTAGCCGCAATCACTCCTACTACAGATAGTATTTTTATAGCGATAACCAGACTAACAACAATCCCGCTGAATTCAATTACGGTAGCAAAAGTTATGTGTTTAGTTTTTCTTGCATGCACCAGCAGCGCCCGCTGAAAACTTATTAATACTGTCAGCATCGGGAAAAAAGCCATAATCTTAAGAGGAATAATGCTGAACATGGTTAACTCTACCGATAAACCGGATACGTAATTGAACCAGATATCAGCCAGGGGAGAAAATGCAATTATGAAAAGAACACCCACCAGGCAAGCCGACAATATAAGCGCGAATTTTTTCAGAATAATATAATTTTCCCTATTCTCACCCAGCAGAGCTATTACTACTTCCTGGTATGATAAACCGAGGCTTCTGAAAATAAAGACAAAGGATGTAAGCACGGGTAGTACAGCCAGCGATTCAAGTGCCATTCTGCTCTGTCCCATAAAAAAAGTAACCAGCGGCTGAACCCCAAGAGTAATCATTGATGTAAGCGCCAGGGGATAATAAAAATTAAAAATTACTTTATAATCAAGTTGATTATCGTCCAATGGTACATCTGATTTAATTCTTTTCAGAATTGGTGAAACCATGAACCTGCTTGCAACAGCCTCAGCCGTTACTCCCGCTGAAAGTGCGGAAGCACCTAAAATCACCCCATCAACCTTAAAAAATAAATATAGAACCAAAGCAGTAAGTCCCATCGATGTCAATCGTACAATTGTTCCATATGCTACCCTTTTTGTTAGGTTATTCCTTATCAATATCCCCTGGTAAAACCTGCGGTAACCAATAGCCGCGGGCCAGGGAAGCAGTATAATCAACGCTGTATGGGTAAGTTGAGCCACTTCATAGGGAAGGCCGATAAGATTGAGGGCAATATAATAAAAAACGGCCGGGAGGATCAGTACAATCATTCCCAGTGTAACAAGAAGGTTGAGAGTATAGGTGAATGTCCTGAGTTTTGAGAAGGAATGGAAATTTCTCACAAGTGACGTGGATGCACTCATCATCATAATTACGGGAGCTTCGATGATTAATGCAAAAGAGTATGCTACCCCATAGGCAGCAAGGTTATACTTGGGTTCACTTAACCTCGCAATCAAAGCTGCGAGAAACGGTCCTTCTACTGACATCATCAGCCATGTGGCAGCCAGAGGCAGCCAGAAAATAAATATTTTCTTCAGGGTCAGGGATTCTCTTTTGTCAGTGATCAAATGTTTGCCCCGGAGCTTAAATAAGGTTATACTTTTTAATAATTTAGCAGTACAAAAATAGAAAGATAATGATGCCATTAAAAATTCACCCCCGGTATATAATTATTTTCAGTTCTATACTCTTAGCCTGCAATATCCTCATTATGGGTCAGGTAAAGGAAGAGTATTCCGGCATACCGGAGGCTTTCTCTGCCACACATATCCTGAGGGGAAGCTCCGGTCCCCAAAATGTTCAATGGATGGAAAACGGAACAAGTTATTCTTACACAGTAAAAAATATGGAAACCGGCCGCAAAGAGATAAGGCAATTCTTTCCCGGATCTCAAAAGGATAAATTATTTTTAGATACAGGAGAAATGACATTTCCATTAACCGGGGAACCCTTTAATTACAGATCATACAGTTGGTCAAATGATTTCAGGCATTTATTATTTGAGACAAATTTCAGATCCTTACACCGTTACTCCGGAGTCTCAGATTATTATCTTTATTCAACAGAAGAAAAGACCTTAAAGACGGTAGTCAACGAAGCCCGGACTGCAGAACTTTCGCCCGATGGATCCCATATAGGCCTTGAAAGGGAGGGCAACCTGTATGTTTATAATATTAAAGAAGGACTCGAAAAGCCTCTTACAGACGATGCCTCAGATACAGTTTACAATGGTCATTTCGATTGGGTCTATGAAGAAGAATTTGACATAGCTAAAGGGTGGGAATGGTCTCACGACAGCAAATACATTGCTTTCTGGCAGGTTGATGAAAGTAATGAGCCGGTCTTTCAGATGACGGATTATGAGACCCAGCATCCGGATTACGTGAAATTCAGAGTTCCGCTTGTTGGTGATCCTAATGCAAAGGTCAAAATAGGAGTTGTCAATATTACTGACGGAAACAGGATATGGCTGGATGTTAGTGAAGAATATATTCCGAGGATTTACTGGACTAGTGTCCCGAATCAGCTGGCTGTAATGACTCTGAACAGAGAGCAGAATGATATGAAGTTCTACTTTTTTAATGTTCTGGACGGCAGTAAAAGATTAATTCTTGAAGAACAGTCAGAAAGCTGGATTGACATCAACAGTTTCTTCGAGGGTGTTATAGATTTTATTTACTTCCCCGATAATACAAAGGAATTTTTCTGGATCTCCGATAAAGACGGATACCAGCATATTTACCGGTATGATTATGACGGCAAACTGGTAAACCAGGTTACAAAAGGGAAATGGAATGTTACGGGCATTGAGGGTATTAATGCCGGGAAACAGCTGATTTATTATACATCAACTGAAGTATCTCCCCTTGAAAGACATTTATACTCGATAGGAATTGATGGAAATGGGAAACAAAAAATTTCAAAAGCACCCGGCAGGCATTCATTTAATCTTTCTCCGAACGCAAATTATTATATTGATGTATACTCAGATGTAAATACTCCAAAACAGGTGGAATTATGGAATACAAACGGGAGTTTAATTACCAGGCTTGAAGATAATGAGGGAGTAACCAGGTTTATTCAATTTCATAAATATACTCCTTCAAAGCTTTTCAGTTTTAACACAAGTGACAGTACAAGACTCGACGGCGAGATGGTCCTTCCTTTTGATTTTGATTCAACCCGGAAATATCCGGTAGTTTTTGACGTGTACGGCGGTCCTGGTTCGCAAGGCGTATTCAATTCATTTGAAACCGATGGCTGGCGCCAGTGGCTGGCACAGAATGGTTATATAATAATTGATGTTAATAGCCGCGGGAATGGCAATTACAGCAGTCAATTTATGAAAATAGTATACAAGCAACTCGGAAAATGGGAAAGTAATGATTTCACTGAGGCAATGAGTTATCTTTCTACGCTTCCATATGTTGACACAAGCCGAACAGCTATTTTGGGAAGCAGTTACGGGGGATATATAACAATTTATACGATGCTGATGCACCCGGGGGTATTTAAAACCGGTATAGCAAATTCAGCTGTGACCGACTGGAGACTCTACGATGATATTTATACCGAAAGGTATATGGATTTAATAGATCAGAATAAAGAAGGCTATGATAAAAGCTCTAACGTTTATAATGCAGGCAATCTTGACGGAAATTTGTTAATTGTACACTCTACTATGGATGATAACGTTCATGTTCAGAACACAATGCAGATGCTTACCGCATTAACGAATGCCGGTAAAGATGCGGACTTAAGGATATATCCGCCGGGCGGACATGGAGCATTTTACAGTATGACAAATTATATGCTTATGCTGAATGTATATTTTGATTACCTGGAGAACCACCTTAAGTGACAACATCAAAAGCGGGAAGGATCAGCCTTTAAGATTTTCGATACACTTCTGTATATCGATTCCTTCAGCTAAAATCTTTTGAAAAATATCTCCTTTCTTTCCCAGCCGCCGGAAGATGTTTTTAATGTTATAATCTGAGGGTTTTATTCCTTCTTTTACCTCACTCCACTCAAGAGGCGTTGCAACCGGGGCGCCCGGTCTCGGCCTTACGCTGTATGGTGCAGCCAGGGTCTGTCCTCTTCTGTTTTGAAGATAATCAAGGTAAACCTTTCTTTTCCGTTTTGATGGACTCCTTTCAAGGCTTGTAATCTCCGGTATTTTAGCGTTAGCAAGTTTTGCAATGATATGTGCGAATTCCTTTACAGTATCATAGTCATATTTCGCTCCAAGCGGGACATAAATATGGAGACCCGTGGCACCTGAAGTTTTACAGAAGCTTTGGGCTCCTGCCTCATCAAGGACTTCCTTTACACAGTGGGCTGTTTCAATGACTTTATCGAATTCGATTTCTTCAGGATCAAGATCTATAACAAAATAATCAGGATTCTCAAGGTTATCTATCCTGGAAAACCAGGGATTAATTTCAATGCATCCAAGATTTGCCATATACACCAGGGTTTCCTTGTCGTTACAGATCAGGTATTTAATATTTTTATCATTGGATTCAGAGAAGATATTCTTTGTCTTCAGCCATTTTGCATTGAGCTGTACTATATCCTTCTGGAAAAAGCTTTGGCCATTAATTCCATTGGGGTGCCTTAATAGTGATTCGGGCCTATCCTTAAGGTAGGGAAGAATATAGCCGCTTATTTTTTCATAAAACTCTATAAGATCACCTTTTGTATAACCTTCGTCAGGCCAATAAACCTTATCGAGGTTTGATAATTTCAGCACTTTTGAGTTAATAGTCTCTTTCTTCCCGGCGTTTTCTGTTTTGGGAGCCGCTTTTTTTATCCGGCAATTCACGAACGACATTTTCAGGCTTTTTATCTTCACGAAGACCAATAAAAACAGGGTGCCTCATCATGCCTTCACCAGTCCACTCGGAGAATTCAACTTCACATAAAAGTTCAGGTTTTAACCAGACCGCCGGCATATTCGTTTTTGGTTTTTTAATAAAAGGTGAATCTTTTTGCTCAAGTGGTTTAATTTTGTCATACATTTGTTTCAAATCCTCTTCCGTAAAGCCTCCGCCTGTATGACCTATATATTCCAGTTCACCTTTCCCGTTATAAACACCAAGCACCAGCGCCCCGAAATAATTCCGGCTTCCTTTAGGTTTAGTATAACCCCCTATAACTGCCTCCTGGCGTTTTTTTATTTTTATTTTCAACCAGTCTTTTGATCTTTTATTGCGGTAATATTTACTAGTTATATTTTTTGCTACTATTCCCTCAAGCTGTTTCTCCCTGGCGAGGTTATAGAAAGCTTTGCCGTCTTTAAGTATATGGTCGTTGTACCGTACCCCGGGAATATCGGGCAGGATGTTTTTCAATATTTCTTTGCGTGACCCAAGGGGTAGACCGGTTAAATCTTTACCATCAAAATATATAAGATCAAATACATAATACATAAGCTGTCCTTTTCCGGCGCTGCCAAAATTCTGGAGACTATGAAAATCGGCTCCCCCATTG
This sequence comes from uncultured Ignavibacteria bacterium, assembly GCA_963774455.1. Taxonomy (GTDB): domain Bacteria; phylum Bacteroidota; class Ignavibacteria; order Ignavibacteriales; family Ignavibacteriaceae; genus DATFVA01. Next base: position 208,420 of record CAVZFD010000006.1, on the reverse strand, counting down.
TTATCCAGCACCACAATTTCACCGTCCAGTATCATGTCTTTTTCTACAGCCTTAAGTGCAGTTACAACAGGTTTATATTTCTGATTGAAAGAATTATTGTTTCTTGAATATAAATTTACATCGCCGTTTTTTATTTCCGCAATCGCACGATAACCGTCCCATTTAATCTCAAAAATCCAGTTCTCGTCGTCGAATGGTTCATCCACCAGCGTTGCAAGCATAGGACTTATTTTATTTGGATATTTTTTAGAAGGAGCTTTATCCAGGTATTTTTTAACAGAAGAGATTAATTCCGGGATTTTTTTTTTACATCACCGTTCTGCAGATCTTCAATGCTGTTTCCCGACACTACGGAATTCTCCTTGTCAAGGATATTTTCTTTTGAAGCAAAGGTGTCGCGATGCTTAATTAATAACCATGCATTTTCTCCCCTCCCCTTCATTTTAACAAGAACGAATTCACCTTTTAATTTATGGCCTTCAAGTACAAATTTGATTTCGCCTTTTTTAATTCCCTCACGCATCAGTTGTTCTGATTCTTTCTTATCCGGGGTGGAGAGCGCGTGATAAGTCCCATTATCCCATATTATCACTTCACCTCCGCCATATTCACCCTTTGGAATAATTCCTTCAAAATCTTTATAATCAAATGGATGATCTTCAACCATCATTGCAAGCCGTTTGTCTGAAGGATTGAGCGACGGTCCTTTAGGTACAGCCCAGCTTTTAAGAACGCCATCAACCTCAAGTCTGAAATCATAATGCAGATTAGTAGCATTATGCTTTTGAATCACAAAGATTAAATCATCGCCTTGTGATTTTTTTCCTGCTGAAGGTTCGGGCGTTTTTTTGAAATTTCTCTTTTCCTTGTACTTATTTAAGGGCATAAAAACCTTTTAAGAGCTAAGTATAAAAAATGTACCTGCACCAATGAGGAGAATATAGACTACGCCTAAAATGGATGAGGGTCTTGTTTTAGACAGTACATCTTTAAAAAGGAAAACCGCTCCGATAAAAAGAGCCAGCCAGGTTAAGACAGCTGCTGCTGTAAGATCGCCTCCTTTATAAAGATCGCCCGGAATATTTATGATCATAAAACCGGACAAAAAAGCAAAAATATGGAGTACCACAGAAGTAATGGGTGCGTCCCTCCCGGTGAAAAGATTAAATAAGATATGCAGTCCAAACAAAAAACTTAGAGCAAACATAATGGCTGGAGCAGACATGAGTTCTCCTTGGCTTAAAATTATAATTCAGGGTGTTTACCTGAATATCCTATTATTGCAGCATTAAGTCAATAACTATCAGGTACTCTTAATATTGTAAAAATTATCTTCTATCTCATTATTTATGTGCGCTTTTATAATAGCCATGGCAATAAAGATATTGCTCGATTTTTCAAAAAAGTCAGCTGTTCTGAATTTAAGTATATCAAATGTCTCATTCTGTTCTATTTCCATGGCTGAATTTATAAGATCCTTTGAAGCGTCAGATAAATCGGGAAATTCATAGGACTGTATCCGTGCGATAATCTTTGAAGCCATTAATAAAGATTCTTTAAGATTCTCCGCCGATAAAGAGTCGTTATTAAGTATTTTCACATTTAAACTCAATAATTTTTCGCTTTGAACCTTCATCCCGGAATTATCCTGATAATGATTTTGTATCATTGCATTTAAAACGCCCGAAAGGAAAATCAATCCTTTATTAACGTATTTCCGGTCGAGGTCCGGATCTGTAGATTTATGATTTTTAACAAACTCAATAAACATTGAAAGTTTTGCCGCAATTTCATCTTCGGGACCATTTTCAGTTATCACTATAGCAGCGTACGAACCATCCGTCGTTTTATACGTTTTTATCTGCATTCCCAACCACACAATCACAATTACAAGAACCAATTCCCAGGCTAAATATTTTATCTTTCTATTTACATATCTATTCATATTATTCTCCTGATCTTTACTTACGCTGCGTGTTTTTTCTTCTCTTCCAGGCTCTTTTTCAATAATGTCATCATATCTACCACGTTAGATTTCTTTGGTTCTTTCCCTTTTACTTTCGGCTTTTTACCTTTGGCCTTTGCCTCGATTATTTTTTTCAAATCCTCTATGTATGTATCCTCATATTCTTCAGGTTTGAATTTTGCTGTCGTCTGATCTATGAGGGACATAGCCATTTTAAGTTCCCTATCATTTACTAATTTGGATTCAGGAAGGTTTAATCCTTCCGTATCACGGATTTCATCATGGTATCTTAACTGATTTAACAATAGAAGCTTTCCGTAAGGTTTTATTACTGCAATGTGTTCACGATTCCTCATTACAAAATTCGCTATCCCCACCTTTTTAGATTTTTTTAATGCCTCGCGCAGGAGTGCATACGGTTTGTCTCCGCCTTTATCAGGCTCCAGGTAGTACGGTTTTTCATAAAATATTGTATCTACCTCAGCCTCCATCACAAAATCCTGAATGTCAATAGTTTTTGTCATTTTAACGTTGGCTTTCTCAAAATCCTCCGCCTCTAGAACAACATAGTCGCCCTCACTGTATTCATATCCCTTTACGATATCTTCATAAGGAATCTCCTTACCGTCAGACCGGCATACCCGCGCATACTTTACAGGGCAAAGATCATCCTTCCTCAGCATGTCAAGATCCAGTGAATGAGATTCAGAACCGCTGAATAGCCTTACCGGGATGCTAACCAAACCAAAACTGATTGTTCCTGACCATATAGCACGCATTTAATACACCAGATTGTTTTGAGGTATATATAGATATTATGAAAGATTAAAAATATTAGACCAGTCACATACGTGAGGTTGGGCAAAGAATGCAAAGAAATCAGGGATGGGGCTATTGATAAATGCAGTTAATTGCCGAACTAGCCATATCTAATAATATAATTAATTTATTTTAATCCTTTTTTAAGATGTTTTTCATCTGTTGAAATTAGATTTCAGTCGTAAATAAGCTTTGATAACAAATAATTTTTTAGAGGTAAAAAATGAAATCCCGATTAGTATTTTCTCTTTGCGCTGCCCTGATTTTTTTGAGTGTGAATATATCTTCTTATGCACAGGAAAAAACGGTGACCTCAGCTAAGGATACGAAACAGATACAGGAAAAACAGCTTACTAAACCTACCAAAACTCACCAGATGAAAATGATTAAGGATGATGCGGTAAAAACAAATAATAAAAAAGTCATCCAAAAAGCTGTAAACATTAAAGACAAAAAAACATTAAAAAATGAACCCTCCACGAAACTGAACAAGAAAGAAGTAGTTCATCATAAAAAGTTGGAAAAGAAGACCCAGAAAAAAGAGAGCAATACTCCTCAAAAAAAATAAATTTGCAGTTATGAGCTGTAAATTTGAAGGAGAGTATAAAAACTCTCCTTTTTTTTATATTTTTCCTCTATGAAAATCCTTTTGATTGAAGACGAGAAAAAAGTAGCTTCTTTTATAAAGAAAGGGCTTGAGGAGGAATATTATACAGTCGATGTCGCCTATGATGGAAAAGAAGGTTTAAAATTTGCGCTCGGTGAAGATTACGATTTAATGATCATGGATGTAATGCTTCCTATAAAAGATGGATTTACTCTCCTTAAAGACATCAGGACGGAAAAAATAAGCACTCCTGTTCTATTACTTACAGCCAAAGATACAATTGAGAATAAGGTGGAAGGACTTGATTCGGGGGCTGACGACTATCTTACAAAACCTTTTGCCTTTGAGGAATTGCTTGCCCGTATACGAGCACTTTTAAGAAGGAATGAAAAAAGCAAGTCGGTTGAATTAAAGGTTGCCGATCTTGTGCTGGATACACAGTCTCATAAAGTAGTTCGTTCGGGAATTGAGATTACACTTACTCCCAAGGAATATTCTATTCTCGAATACCTTTTGAGGCACAAAAACCGTGTTGTTTCAAGAACCCTGCTCTCTGAGCATGTATATGACTATCATTTTGATTCCGACACAAATGTAATAGATGTGTATATCAATAAACTACGTAACAAAATTGACAGACAATTCGATAATCCTCTCTTGCATACGATCCGCGGCGTCGGGTACATCTTAAAAGAGAAAAATTAAAAAATTTTAATAGAACTTTAAGAAAAGTTTAATATTCACAGATTAGCTTGTAGTCATTGGTTCAATATATTTATTACCTCCTTTGAGAAAGAATGAAGAAAAAAAGTAGTTTATGACTGGTTAAATAGGAGCGAATGATTACCCGGTAGATAAAAGGAGGGCAAGGAGAGCAATACTGATGCTCTCCTTTTTTTTTGTAAAGCTTGAATTAAAAGAGTATTATACGGTGAATAAGTTAAGAAAGCCTGTGAAAATAAAAGATCTTATTAAGTCTACAAGATTTAAGACTACCTTATGGTACTCAGGATTATTTCTTACCCTCGAAATTATAATCGGTATAACGGTATTTCTTTACCTGAAGCATAACCTGGAGAATGAGCTTGACAGATCTCTCTCCAAACAGGCGGAAATGATTTATCATTTTGTTGAGGAAAGTAAAATAGATCTTTCCAGCTTTCAGCCTGATTCCGTATACTCTTCTGCAGATGAGCTGGTTTATGACCTGATATTTGAAGCAGTGGCTTTAAATCCAAGAAACAGTTATGTGCAGGTTGAACTGAACGATAATATGCTTTTTAAGACCCAGAACCTTATAGATCAGAAGATCCCTTTTCCTGAAATGCCTTCGGGTAAAACTATTATTAAAAATATCTTAAACAACCAGTTGTCAGAATATCCTATAAGAGCAGCATATCTAAAGAAGAATAATTATAAGATAACAGTAGCTTATCCTTCTCACCTGATAGAAGGAACTCTTACGAACCTGACCGATATATATATAATAGCAGCCCCTCTTTTCTTTATTTTATCAATTGTCGGTGGGTCAATCCTTTCTGCCGGCTCTCTTAAAAGGATAGATAGAATCACTAAAAGGACTGATGAGATAACAACTCAGAACTTAGATGAAAATATTCCCGGGGAGGAATTTAATGATGAATACGGCAGACTAGTTCATACGATGAACAGAATGATTAAACGAATAAAAACATCAATCGACTATATGAATGAATTCTCCATAGCCGCTTCACATGAATTAAAAACTCCCCTTACAATATTAAGAGGAGAAGTTGAAGTTGCATTACGTCATCCCAAAACATCCGAACAATACAGGGAGATACTTAAAAGCAATTATGAAGAGGTGCTTCGGTTGATAAATATAGTAGACCGCTTGTTTCTTGTTTCACGTTTTGATAATAAACTTATCAAGGCTAATCTTGAAAAGGTTGATCTTAAAGAATTTCTGAAGAGAACTATAGATTCCCTGGGATATTTGTCATCAGATCAGAACAACAGACTGATACTGAATGCGGATGATAATATTCAGGTTGAAGCTGATCCCGGTCTTATCAGGCAGGTAATGACGAACCTGATAGAGAATGCAATAAAATATGGATATGAAGATGAGCCGATTATTATAAGCGCGAACAAATCAGGGAAGAATGTTAAAGTTTCAGTCATCAACAAGGGGGAAGGAATTTGTGAAGAAGACAGGACTAAAATATTTGACAGATTTTACAGGATTGAAACATCAAGGAGCAGGAAAACAGGAGGGACCGGTCTAGGGCTTTCTATAGTCAAATCCATAATCAAATTGCACGGCGGCGAAATAGATGTGAACTCATCACCCGGCGGCGAGACAGAATTTTATTTTTCACTCAGGGTCATTTGAATAACGGGGAACTGCATCTGCTGCACATCATTATTCATTGAAGATGAGGCATTAATGCCGTAATTTTACAGTTCAAAAATCCAAAAAAACTATAAACTTCGATATAAGCGAAGAGGGAGAAAATAGATGTCAAATGCATATTTCAAATTACCAGTACCGATTAACGAACCAATATTAAATTATGCTCCCGGAAGTCCCGAAAAAGCAGAATTAAAGAAAAAACTTGCGGACTTACAGTCGAAAGAGATTGAAATTCCCTTAATCATCGGAGGAGAGGAAGTTAAGTCCGGTAAAACTGCCGAGATCAGAGTTCCGCATAACCTTTCGAAAAAGCTAGGTATATACCATAAAGCCGGTGAAAAAGAAGTAAAAATGGCCATAGAAGCTGCCCTTATAGCAAGGAAAACCTGGGCAGAAATGCCATGGGAACACAGAGCCTCTATTTTTCATAAGGCTGCCGAACTATTATCCGGTCCCTGGCGTGCAACAATCAATGCCGCCACGATGCTGGGACAGTCGAAAACCGCATACCAGGCCGAAATTGACTCAGCCTGTGAATTGATAGATTTCTGGCGTTTTAATACTTACTATATGACTCAGTTAATGGGCGAGCAGCCATATTCTCCGAAAGGAATGTGGAATCGAATGGAATACCGTCCCCTTGAAGGTTTTATCTTTGCGGTAACCCCATTCAACTTTACTTCTATTGCTGGAAACCTACCTACTGCACCGGTTATAGTGGGTGATGTTTCACTCTGGAAACCAGCATCTAGTGCAGTTTATTCAGCTTATTTCCTTATGAAGTTGTGGGAAGAAGCCGGATTACCCAAAGGAGTCATTAATTTTATTCCCGGCTCAGGCAGCCAGGTAGGCGACCCCGTTATGGCCAGTCCCGACCTTGCCGGTGTGCATTTTACCGGGTCAACCCCCGTTTTCCAGGGAATGTGGAAAACGATCGGTGATAATCTCCAGAACTCAAAATACTACCCAAGAATTGTAGGAGAAACAGGAGGTAAGGACTTCATTTTTGCCCACAAATCAGCCGATGTTGATGCACTGGTTGTAGCGGCAATAAGAGGAGCCTTTGAATACCAGGGACAGAAATGTTCTGCGGCTTCACGGATGTACATTGCCAGGTCAACCTGGGATGAGTTTAAGAAGAAATATACAGCTGAAGTTGGAAAGATAAAGATGGGAGATATAGAAGATTTTACAAACTTCATGGGAGCAGTTATTGATAGGGGTGCTTATGAAAGTATTAAATCTTATATCGATTATGCAAAGGAGGCAAAGGACGCAGAAATTATCACAGGCGGTAATTGTGATGATAAGAAAGGCTACTTTATAGAACCGACCACAATTGTTACAACTAATCCGAATTTTAAATCTATGCAGGAGGAAATATTCGGACCCGTAATGACTATCTATGTTTATGAAGATGATAAATTTGACGAAACCCTGGAGCTCTGTAATACTACCTCGCCTTATGCTCTGACCGGCGCAATCTGGTCACAGGACCGGGAAATCCTGGTAAAGATGTCTGATAAGCTTAAAGATGCTGCCGGGAATTTTTATATCAACGATAAACCGACCGCAGCTGTTGTCGGTCAGCAGCCTTTCGGAGGTGGAAGGGCTTCCGGTACGAACGATAAAGCGGGAAGTGCGATGAATATATTAAGATGGATGACTGCAAGATCAATAAAGGAAACCTTTGTTCCCCCGAAAAACTGGCAGTATCCTTTTATGAATGAAAAATAGATTCGTAGAGACGCACCGCCGGTGCGTCTCTTTTACTAATGAAGAACAGGCTCAATTAATTCCAAAAATTCTTTTTCCAATTCACAGCCTTTATTTTTTGCATACCAGAAGTGCAGTTTCTCTATCCACTCAGCTTTTTCCATTCCTTCTGATTTACACTGATTTATTAAGTCAACCGCCGCCCCAGGTCTGGGACCCCAGCGGAAAAGTTCTTCGCCGGAAGAATTGAATGCAACCAGAATAGGAATGCTTCGTGTTCCATTAGTAAGGAACTGATCCATTATATCAGCATTAGAATCACGCAATATTATTTTCAGGTCTATTAGCGGATTCTGCCCGGCTATAACTGCAATATAAGGAAGGTTCTGACCGGAGTCACCGCACCAGCTTTCTGTAATTACCATCCACAGGTTTGGTTCGGAAATTCCCTTTACCAATCTGCTTAATTCATCACTTGGTTTATAAAGCCGGGAGATCCTGCTGCCGCGCTGAAGATTAAGTGATTTGATATTTAATGTTTTTAATTCAGATGGTGTAAGGTTGTCAATATTCGTCTCGGAAATTTCTTTTACGGTGTTTTTAATATATTCCTGGTAGGAAATACCTGATTCATCAATTCTCTTCTTAAGCCATAAAAAATCCATCATTGCTCTCTTTTAAAAATTGTTTATATTTTTATTAGAAGCAGAAAACCGCATTTAGATTCATCATTTCCAATATTATTTACCAAATGGGAGGGCGAAGTGCTCAAGCGTAAAAAAATCAGTGCTTCCCTTTTTTAGACCTTTTACTGTGACGCTCAGACCATCTGCTTCCCTATTGATCAGAAGGTAATTAAATGGTCGGGGTGAAGGGCCCTGGAAGTAGTCGTAATGAATGTCTGGTCCCGTCTTCAATTCCACCCGTGGGCCCCCACCACCGCCTGAAACTATGAAGGTTTTTCCATTTTCAATAAATCTTTCATATGTATGCGCGTGTCCTGTAATAAAAGCAAGAGTTTTGGGGGATTTGTCGAAGGCTGGCACAAAGCCGAGCTGAACCTGCATCTCATCACCCGTGATCAGGCTATTTGTATAGGGAGGGTGGTGTGCGAATACAAGGATCCCTCTTATGGACGGATCATTATCATACAGGAGCAATTTATTTTTGAACCAGTCAAGCTGAGTCTGCCAATCCTCACTGGAATATTCCAGATCATTTGAATCAAGAAATATCAATGCCACGCTATCGCATCTTTCCGTATACCAATGACTTCCTTTCAGTACCTGGAATGTTTGTGTGAGATACTGAAGAGCGATTCTGTTCTTTCCCCAATATTCATGATTGCCGATAACAGGGAAGACGGGAACATTCTTGTTTATAATAGGAGTCATAACAGTGTCAAAGTACTTCCAATGGTCAATATTATCACCTTCAAAGACCATATCGCCAAGCAGTACGACTGAACCGGGGTTATGCTCCGAAATATTTTCAGTTATTTCCTTTCTTTCAAAGTCATTGCTTTCTCTTCCCATCATATATTCCCAGAATGAGGTCCTTTGAAGGTCGCCGACCACAGCAAGGGGAAATGAAGAGCTTTCTGTCTCCCGCATCCTTCTAAGCTCGCTGCCGGGAGCATCAATTTTGGTTGCGAAGCTATCTATAAAGCCTAGTCCGGCAACAATAGTATATAATACCGAAACAAGAAATTTTCTGTACATTTTCTAAATTTAAACTGATATGATAAGTATCATATAAATTTAACAAGTTTACCTATTTGATTTGAGGCAAGATATTCTGACCCCATCACAAAATGTGATAATTTTGAACTTTTTTTGAATAAATAAAATTGTAATTTTAAGAGAGTTAAAGCAAAGGAAGGAATAACACCTAAATGATAACAGCTACCAGATTTTTTACCCCTGAAGAAGCTCACAAGACCCTTCCTCTGGTAAGGAAAATTGTTGACGATATTCTCAAAACCTCCCGTGAAATAAGACTTCTTACTGAGGACAAAGACGGAGTGATTGAATCAGATCCTGAAGTTAAAAAGTTTGTAAATGATCTTAATGGCTTTATGGAGGAACTTGAGGAAATCGGTTGTTTCTATAAAGATTGGAATTTTTCCATCGGGCTGGTGGATTTTCCCGCAATTATAGAGGGAAAGGAAGTTCTTCTTTGCTGGAGAAGTGATGAGGATGACATCAGTTTCTATCATGAGATCGACAAAGGCTATGCAGGAAGAAAACTTATACCTAAAAAAATACCTTAATCACAATTAAAATTTTATTTCAGCATTTCTCACATTTCAGATTTTTTGTTTTACATTTCACACTAATCCTTACGCGCATCAATTAGATGGTTATATAACAACGAGAAGAATTGGATATGAAAGTTTTAAGAATAAATACAATCCTGATAGCCATGCTCCTTTTTATAATAGTATCAGGATGTGATACACAGGAACAGAAAACCGAGGATATGGGAAGATTTAACAAACTCGGCTGGGTGGAAAATATCTGGCGGGGAAAACAAGGTGACGCAAAGCTATACGAAAGCTGGCATAAAAAAAATTTCCGGCTGATTGAAGGAATAAGTTATACAACTGACGAACACGGCAGAAGGGTATATTCACAGGATATGCGGATAGAACAAAATAACAACCAGGTTTACTATGTTATTACACTTCCCGGCGATCAGCAGCAGACATTAAAGCTTACTGACGTAACAGATTCTTCAGCTGTATTTAAGAATTTGGAAGACGGATATCCCGGTAAGATTACGTATATGCACACGGAGGATGATTCTATGATAGTCATTCTTGAAGGCGCGAATGAGGGAACATCCATGAACACCAGGCTAAGTTATGAAAAGGACTAGCTATCAGGTTTAATCCTTTTTAAGACTAAAAGAAGCAGATGCTGAAGCGGTCTGACCCGTTTCAGCATCTTTCATATTAAATATTATTTTATAATCACCATCTCTGTAAGTTGAATCGAGATCAAACTGTATCTCAATGGGAACATCCATAACTTCTTCATCGTTGACCTTATCCTCCGTTTTACTTATGAGGGCTTTAATTGTATCTCCGGCAGGTTTTACCAGGTCGATATCATAACTGAGAGTAGCTTTGAATTTATTATCGGCCCCGGTTTGTTTGAAACCCTTAACTCTTGTAGTAGCGTCAACCTCCCAGCTATCACCCAGGTCATATGCGAAGGCTTCGGCATTAAAAACCGCAAGTTTTTTCTCTTCCTTACCACATGAACCAATCAGAAGAATCAAGCAAAAGGACGAAAGTATTATTGACTTCATTCTGGGCCTCCCGGAATAAATATTTTTACCAGCTAACCATTCTTTTTCTGAAAATCTTTCATGAAACTTACGAGGTCTTCAACTCCCTTTTTAGGGAAGGCATTATAAATTGATGCTCTTATTCCGCCTACTGATCTATGACCTTTCAATCCGCTGAAGCCGTTTTTAGTTGCTTCATCAACAATTTTCTTTTCAAGATCTTCAGAATTAAGGTTGAAAGTTAAATTCATTAAGGAGCGGCTGTCTTTTTCCGCGTGGCCTTTATAGAACCCCCCGCTCTCGTCTATGCATTTATACAGAATCTCAGCCTTTTCTTTATTTGTTTTATACATTGCATCCAGCCCGCCATTCTTCTTAAGCCATTTCGTAACAAGACCAATGATATATATACCGAATACCGTAGGTGTGTTATAAAGGGAATCAGTATCTATATGTGTTTTATAATTCAGCATTGTATGCAGTGAATCGCTGCTTCTTTCAGCCATATCTTTGCGGATAATTACAAAAGTAACGCCGGAAGGTCCCATATTTTTCTGCGCGCCGGCATAAATCAACGCATACTTATTTACATTTATTTTTCTCGAAAGGATATCGGAAGAAGCGTCGCAGACAAGAGGAACGTTACCTGTCTCAGGCTCATAATGAAATTCGGTTCCATATATAGTATTGTTTGAAGTAAAATGAACGTATGACGCCGCCGGGTCAAGTTTAAGTTCATTCTGTTTAGGAATTCTTTTGAATTTTCCTTCTTCTGAAGATGCCGCTATATTTACGGTACCGACTCTCTTTGCTTCCTTAACTGCTTTCTTTGACCAACTGCCGGTTACTATATAATCGGCCTTATTTGCGGGAGGCATAAGATTCAGAGGAACCATTGAAAATTGGAGGCTTGCACCGCCCTGAAGAAACAATATAGAATAATCGTCACTGATCCCCATAAGTTCCTTAAGGTCAGTTTTAGCATCACCGATTATTTTATCAAATGTTTTTGAACGATGACTGATTTCCAGTATTGACATTCCAACACCGGGAAGCGACATTAAATTTTCCTGTGCTTCCTTAAGCACATCCTCAGGCAGAATTGCAGGGCCCGCACTAAAATTATAAATTCTATTTTCCATTTTTGAGATATTCCCTTCTGATTTTCAATTAATGTATTTGATTAATAATTAAATAGTATGAACAAGCAGTCCGTCTCGCAATTTAGGTTCAAACCAGGTGGATTTTGGAGGCATTATTTCTCCTGCGTCGGATATGTTCATCAGGTCATCCAGTGAAACCGGATATAAAGAAAAGGCAACCGCTGCTTCTCCTTCATTTACAAGCTTCTCAAGTTCTTTTGTTCCCCTTATACCGCCGATAAAATCTATCCGTGCATTTGTTCGTGGATCATCAATACCAAGGATTGGATTCAGGAGGAAATCCTGCAGGACACTGGCATCAAGAGTTTCGGCTACAGATTGAGAAAGGGTATTACTTGCCAAAACAGAATAACGGACTTTCAGCATATACCACTCTCCCCCGAGAAACATACCATAACTTCTTCTTTCTTTCGGTTCTTTCAAACTGGTTTTTTCAATAACAAACTTCTCACTGATCCTGTTCAGGAATTCGTCTTTTGAAAGATTGTTAAGGTCGGAAACAACACGGTTGTAGGGTAAAATATTTAGCTGTTCAGCAGGAAAGATCACCGAAATAAAATAATTATATTCCTCCTGTCCGGTATGTTTTTTATTATTTTCTTGCTTAACATTTCTTGCTCTTGCAGCACTTGCAGCGCGATGGTGGCCGTCCGCGATATACAGGTGTTTTATTTTACTGAATTCGTTGATTATGTTCTCGTTATATTTCTCAGGGACGATCCATACTGTATGTCTGATTCCGTCTTTTGAAGTAAAATCATATTCGGGTTTATTATTTTTTATAGTATCATCAACGATATTATTTACCGCATCAACCCCCCGGTATGTCAGGAACACAACTCCAGTTTGCGCTTCGGTGGTAACAATATGATTTGTCCTGTCATCCTCTTTTTCGCGTCTTGTTTTCTCATGCTTCATGATCACATCCTTTTCATAATCATCTACAGAGAATGTCGCTGCTATACCTACCTGGGCTTTTCCGTTCATCTCAAGTTTGTAAAGGTAGAAGTGGGGCGAATTCTCTATGATAAGCGGAGCTTCAGTTTTTAGTTTTTCCAGGTTCTGTTTTGCTTTTTGATAGACTTCTTTGGAATAGGGACTAATGCTATCATCCAGCTCAATTTCAGAACGTGTTACGCGTAAAAAGTTTAACGGATTTCCCTCTGCTTCTTTCCTGGCTTCCTTTCTGTTTACAACATCATATGGTACACTGGCTACTATTTCGGCATTAGTTTTTGAAGGTCTTAATGCTTTGAAGGGTCTGATAACTGCCATATTGAACAATCTCTCCTTAAAAAAACTGTAAAAGAATGAGGTTTAAAAATCCATAAAATATTATAAATATTCCATTTAAAGTGCCCTAAAACTTAGGGAAATTTGATGAGAATCAATTATTTTTGTCATTTTATACGCTATTTCTATATTTGCAGGTTTCAAAACAAATTATAGCAAGATATGCCGGAAGAAAAACAGCTTTTAAAAAAACGCTTCAGGAAAAAATCGAAAACATACCGGGGAAGAAAAAAAATTATCGGGGATATCAGGTATCATAAAAAGTTCCATTCGGAATATTTGCATAATGAAAGAGATGTATTTGTCTGGCTTCCTCCTTCTTATCTTATAGTCCCCGGTAAAAGATATCCGGTGTTATATATGCATGATGGTCAAAACCTTATGGATCCTACAACTTCTTTTTCAGGAACGGACTGGCAGGTAGACGAAACAGTATCCGGATTAATTAAGGCGGGAAAGATGCATGAAATAATAATAGTGGGGATAAATAATACTGAAGACAGGCTGGAAGAATACAGCGATTCCAAAAAAGGAAATAATTATATAAAATTTATAATTGAGGAACTTAAACCTTTTATAGATTCTACTTATAGTACAATTCCCGACGCCCGTAACACAGCGGTTATGGGATCCTCAATGGGAGGCTTAATTTCATTGTTGATTGTATGGAGAAATCCCTCTGTTTTTTCAATGGGCGGCTGTATGTCAAGTTCCTTTTATTATAATAATGACAGGATATTTAAAACCATCCGCGACAGCAGCAAGCCCGGGCCGGGGATAAAAATTTATATTGATCATGGTGAGGATGGTCTGACAAGAGGACAAAGAATGTTTACCCTGCTAAGCGAAAAGGGATTTTTAATAGGGACAAATATTGATTATTTTTATGTCCCGCAGGCAGAACACACTGAGTCAGCCTGGGCAGAGAGGATGGAAAGGCCTTTAGTGTTTTTCTTTGGGAAATAATTCAGGGAAATAAAAATTTCAAAATGGACGCATCACAACTACCAGTCAGAAAATTCAAAGCTATTTTATTATCTCTTTTTATAACGATTCCTTTACTAAGCTGGCATTGTTCTCCGGAATCTGCCCGACTAATTAATCTTGGGGTAGCAAAAGACGAGGTAATTAATTATTATAACAGCGGGAAGTACGAAATCGATACCAGGGAAGCTGTTAATGAGGCTATAAAAAAGTTCAACAGCATAAAACCGGGCCGGAATTCAGCTGTAGTTTTTGATGTTGATGAGACTGCCATTGCCAGTTATGATTATTATAAAAAATGGGATTTCGGATATGTTCCCAAGTATTTTGATATGTGGGTTGACAGCGCCAAAGCGTCTGCTATTCCCGGGGTTCTTGACCTTTACAATTATCTTTTAAAAAAGAATTTTAAGATAATATTTGTTACCGGAAGAAAAGAATATCAATATGAACCTACGTATAAGAACCTGGTCAGCGCCGGATATACACAGTTCGATACTTTGATTATTAAGGGAGAGAAATATTCCGGACAAACGGCCGAAGAGTATAAATCGGATAAAAGATCAGAACTTGCTGAAAGGGGATATATAATTGCCGGTACTGTAGGGGACCAATGGAGTGATCTTAACGGTCCTCATCATGGAATCCAGGTTAAAATCCCCAACTATATGTATATCATTTATTGATATCCTAAGAGTAACCCCGGAAGACGCCTTTTTCATTCTAAAGCAGGTGGGGTGATCACTGCTTTTTACTACATGCCCAATTAAAAAAATCCTTATATTTGCAGCTTAAAATCAGTTTATAAACAAAGGAAAAAAATGTCTCTGACTGAAATTCCAAAGGCATATGATCCCGCTTTGGCAGAAGATAAATGGTACAGGTACTGGCTTGAGAATAAGTTTTTTCATTCAGAAGTTGATGATGAAAAAGAACCATTTACAATTGTAATACCTCCGCCTAATGTTACCGGCATACTTACGATGGGGCACATCCTTAATAATACCATACAGGATATTTTCATACGTATGAAAAGGATGCAGGGTTATAATACCTGCTGGGTGCCGGGAACGGATCATGCTTCAATAGCTACAGAGACAAAAGTAACTAATTACCTTAAAGAGCAGGGTATAGATAAAAAAAGTATAGGCAGGGACGAATTTATTAAGTTCTGCTGGGAATGGACGGAGAAATACGGCGGGATAATTATACAGCAGCTGAAAAAGCTCGGGGTAAGCTGCGACTGGGACCGTGAACGTTTTACAATGGATGATGACTATTACAAAGAGGTAGTCAAAGCGTTTGTTAGTCTCTATAACGAAGGAAAAATATACCGCGGTTACCGAATGGTGAATTGGGATCCAGCGAACAGATCTGCTATTTCCGATGAAGAGGTAATCTTCCGGAATGTAAGCGGCAAGCTTTGGTATTTTAAATACCCGATAAAAAACAGCATCGGGTACATTGTAGTTGCAACCACGCGTCCCGAAACAATGCTTGGTGATACCGGCATAGCAGTTAATCCAAATGATGAGAGGTACAAAGCATTAATTGGTAAAAAGGTTCAGCTACCTATAGCGGATAGAGAAATACCCATTTTTGCCGATGATTATGTAGATATGGATTTCGGAACAGGAGCTGTTAAGGTTACTCCCGCTCATGATATTAATGACTATGAAATGGGTAAGAGACACGGTCTGGATTCCATAAACATTTTTAATGAGGATGGAACTACAAATCATAATGTTCCGGATTTCCTGACAGATCTTGACAGGTATGAAGTCAGGAAAAAAGTAGTAGCGAGAATGGAAGACCTTAAGCTTCTCGAAAGGATTGAAGACTACCAGACAAAGATAGGTTATTCAGAAAGAGGAGGAGTTCCCATTGAGCCCTATCTCTCCGAGCAATGGTTCATGAAAATGGAGGAGCTTGCAAAGCCGGCCCTTGAAGCTGTTGAAAAAGGCAGGGTGAATTTTTATCCTGAGCACTGGGTAAAGACCTACAAACACTGGATGGAAAATATAAGCGATTGGTGTATATCACGGCAGTTATGGTGGGGACACAGGATACCGGTTTGGTATTGTATCGGAGATGATCATTGTGAACCGGAATGCAAAAACCCCATAGTTGCAGCCGAAAAGCCTGAGAAATGCCCTTACTGCGGTTCAACTAATTTAAGGCAGGATCAGGATGTACTTGATACCTGGGCATCAAGCTGGCTTTGGGCTCACGCAGTATTCAAAACCAGGGAAGAACAAGATTATTACTACCCTACAAATATACTTGTAACAGCTCCTGACATTATATTCTTCTGGGTTGCCAGGATGATTATGGCGGGACTCCATTTTAAAAATGATATTCCCTTCAGCAGCGTTTATTTTACTTCAGTTATCAGAGATGTCCAGGGAAGAAAGATGAGTAAGACTCTTGGAAATTCTCCTGATCCGCTTGAAGTAATAAAGGATTACGGTGCAGACGCTCTAAGATTTACCATAATATACCTTGCCCCGATGGGACAGGATGTCATGTTCAGTACGGAGAAATGTGAACTTGGAAGGAATTTTGCAAATAAGATATGGAATGCCGGCAGATTTTTATTAATGAACCGCGAATCAATTTTGATTGACAGAAGCCTTGCAGAAAAACATATTGACTTTGCTGACAGGTGGATCATTTCAAGGTTCAACAAGACCCTGCTTCAGCTTCAGGATTCTATGCAGAAGTTTGAGATTAATAATGCTTCAAAGATCATTTATGCATTTGTATGGAACGACTTCTGCGACTGGTATATTGAACTATCGAAGAACAGGCTTTATTCCGATGATAATGAGGTTAAATCTGCAGTACTGACCAGGTTATTAATAATGTTTGAGAATCTTCTCAAAATTGTTCATCCTTTTATGCCATTTATAACCGAAGAACTATGGCAATTAATCCGCGAGAGGAAGGTCGGAGAAAGCATTGTTATTTCCGATTATCCTGTTCCTGCAAGTGACAGAATAGATGCCAGGGCCGAAGAAGAAATGGAATTTGTTCAGGATATTATCACGTCGATCAGGGTAATCCGCGGGGAAATGAATGTCCCGCCTTCCAAGCAGATTAAAGCATTTATTAAATCCTCTTCTGTAGGGCAGCACCAACTTGATTATATTAAAAAACTTGCCAGAGTAGAGGAATTGATAGTCGATGAAAAAATACAAAAACCAAAGGCCAGTGCATCAGTTGTCTTAAACAGATGTGAGATATACATTCCGCTGGAAGGTTTGATCGATCTTGATGTCGAACGGTTACGTCTTAAGAAGGAGATAAGCAGACTTGAAGGTTCACTGGCCGGGATAGAAAAAAAACTGGCTAATGAAAAGTTTGTAAATAATGCCGCTCCAGAAGTAGTTGAGAAGGAAAGGCAAAAAAAAGCCGACTGGGAAAAAAACCTGAAAAAACTTAACGATATTCTGGATACCCTTTCTTAGAAAGGGTATTTTTCCTTTTTAGTTTCATAGGTAACGGTTTATTAATGTCCCTATATTTTTTGTCAATCCAAGCGGCAGATTCTTCCAGATCCTTTTATATAGATCCATATTCTTAACAATATCTATATCTTTCGGGGTAGAATCGTTATAATAATGATAGACCATCCTGGTTCCGCATCCCCATTTCGATTTGAACTGTGCAAGGCCGCCATTGCCTTCAGCTACTTCACCCATATCGTAGAATGAATATCCCTCTTCGCATGACTTATTAATAGCTTCCCACTGAATCAGGTCATTAGCATGAAATGCGAGTGCAGACGCATTACGTCCGTTAAAAGCATAAAAAACGGTATTATTATAGTTTAAGAATATTGATCCGGCAAGCATTTCTTTTTTATTATTTCCATCGGTTTCTGAAATGAGCAATTTCATCAGTCCTTTAGGTTTAAGGTTCTCCCACAAATATTTAAAGAACCTATAGGGTCTTGCCGGAACGACATGCCATCTCATGGTTTCAAGATAAAGTATATACCATCTCTGCAGTTCCTTTTCAGAATCAGCTTCCCGAACCGTCAGGCCTGAATTCTTTGCCTTTGTTACTCCCCATCTGACATTATGATTCTGTTTTTTATTTCCGAATCTCAAGTCTGAAGGACACTTTGGAAGTTCAAAATAATATGAATCTCTCCAGCCGATTTTCTGAATTTCGTTATTGCCAGCATCGAGAGAAGGACAATAACTTTTTATCTGCAGGAGGGCATTGAATTCAAATCGTGCCTTTAATGAAGCTTCATTTAATAATAACCTGCGAACTTCATCATTATCATAAAGAAGCCCACTTAGAGGAGTTCTTGGAAGTGAAGCCAGCCTTTTCGCAGCAACAGGTTCATGTTTTTTGAAAGGTAGACCTGATGTCGGCAAGAGAGGCAGTATTCCTCTGATTTTAGAATTTTCATCCACACAGAACAGGACAATGCTCTCTTTGTCATATTCATTTTCCAGCGCTCTAAGCCAGATGGGATGACTATATATCGTTGCGTCATTATGCTTTTCAATATATTGAACCCATTCATCATAATGAGTCGCGGGTTTTCCTTCAACTATCGATAAAGACTTATATCCTGATCTAATAGAAGAGAAATTCTCATTTTGATACTCATGTATAAGTTCATTTAATTCATTTTGCTCTACATTACTCATATAATAGGCCACATAGGAGTTTATCGTTATAGTAATTAGTACGCTGCAATATCTATACCTAACTATTCGTATTAATTTTCAATCCATCAGCAACTTAAACCATGCAGCGAAATTTATATGTGATTACACGGGCGGGTCATTTTGAAGTTGAGGGCGGGCAATTAGCCCTCTTTCTGCATATAAGTGATAATTATTATTTTACCCTTAGATATTGCACGCTGAAGAACCGATTTTCATCTATCCAGACATTTCTTACATCGAAGAAATCACTTACCAGGTTTTCAAATTCTTCAGGTGTATACTTGTAAGAATACTCAGTAAGGATATCATCATTCTTTTTCAGATGTAAAACCGATCCGTTCAAATTTATACGCTGGTCAGCCAGGCTGATCAGGTGCATTTCTATTCTACCCTGGGCAGAATTATAAAAAGCATGGTGTCTGAAATTTTCTGTCTTAAAGTCGGAGCCCGTTTCATCATTTATATGTCTAAGGATATTCAGGTTAAATTCTGCAGTGATTCCCTTACTGTCATTATATGCAGCTTCCAGTATTTTTTTATCCTTTTTCATATCGACACCGATAATCATTCCACCATTCCCGCCGATAAGTCGCGCCACCCTTCTTAAAAAATTCTTTGCATCCGGGGGGTTAAAGTTTCCTATAGTTGAACCAGGGTAGAAAGTGGATATATGATCATAAGGTTTAGGTATTTTAGGCAAGTTAATCGCCCTGGTATAATCAGCACAGAGTGGAATTATTTCAAGTTCCGGATAGTCCTTAGAAAGTTTATTAACCGAATTCTGCAGATGTTCCTCTGAGATATCAATAGGAACGTAGGCAGCGAGACCGGGTATATTATCCAGCAGCAGTCTGATCTTATTACTACTTCCGCTCCCAAGTTCAACCAGGACAGTCCCTTCGCCTAAAAGTTTTACTATCGCGGAAATATTATCCTGCATTATCTTCATTTCTGTTCTTGTGGGATAGTATTCCCTGAGCCTGGTTATCTCATCAAATAATATGGAGCCTCTTTCATCATAAAATAATTTACTCGGCAATTCTTTAAACGGTCCGGTTAACCCCTCGCGAACGATTTTTTCAACTTCGTTTTCTTTTTTTTCTGTAAAATACATAGCGTTACCCAATATCTTTCGCAAGCCGAAGACCCATAAACTGCCACCTGCTTTCGGGATAGAAAAAATTTCTGTAATACCTGCGTATGTGTGAAGAGGATGTTGCGCAGGATCCACCTCTCAGTATCATCTGGTTTGACATAAATTTTCCGTTATACTCTCCGAGGGCTCCGGGAAGAGTTTTATAGCCGGGATAAGGTACGTAAGGACTCATAGTCCACTCCCACACATCACCATACATTTGATTAAGCAGTTCACTTCCCGATAACGGTACGGGGTGAAAATAACCATCTTCCACAAAGTTTCCCGATACCGGTATATTTTCGGCGGCCTTCTCCCATTCTGCTTCTGTAGGTAATCTATATCCGGACCATCTTGCGAATGCATCAGCCTCATAAAAACTTATATGGCATACAGGTTCATTAAAATCTACTTTATGGAATCCATTTAATTTGAAGTTCCACCATTCTCCATCTTTTTTCTCCCAGTATAAAGGGGCCTGCCAGTTATTTTGTTCAGCCTTTGAAAATCCGTCTGAAAGCCAAAGCTCTGTTTTCTTATAACCACCGTCATCTATGAAGTCGATATATTCACGATTAGTTACAAGTCTGTCAGCGAGTGCAAAAGATTTGAGATATATTTTATGTCTTGGAAATTCATTATCATATCCAAAATCATTACCCGGATGCCCGATCTCATAAATTCCTTCAGCAAATTTTTTGAATGACATTTCCGGAATATGATCTACCACAGGAGGATATCCGTCATAATAGACAGGATTCAGGGGATTCATAGAAAACACATGTTTTATATCAGTCAGCATTAATTCCTGATGCTGCTGCTCATGGTTTATTCCAATTTCAACGATGGGACCATACTCAGCAAGCTTGTCTTCGTTACAATTTGAAATAAAATCGATAATATTTTTATCAACATATTCCCGATAATCATAAACCTGTTTCACCGTCGGTCTTGATAAAAATCCCCGGTTTGCCCTGGTGAATCGCTCACCAATCTGAACATAATAGGAATTGAAGAGAAAGTTATACTGGGGATGAAGCGATTTGTAGTTTTTAATAGCCTTTTGCAAGACAAATGCCTCAAAAAACCAGCTAGTGTGGGCAAGGTGCCATCTTGTGGGACTTACATCAGGCATTGACTGAATTACATAATCTTCTGTTTCTAATGGTTCACATAAAATATTAAAAAAATTCCGTACCGCTTTATATCTTTCCAGAAGGAAGCGCCGGTCAGTATACAGCCTTTTTCCTGCTGATACCGGCAAAGTTTCAACATTACTGTCCATAGTATTCCTTGTTTTTTTTAAAAAAGTTAATTAAGCTGGATTAATAAAAAGACTATATATTATTTCTCCAAGTTAACCTTATTCATGAGTGAGTAAAGTGAGTGAGACAACATTATCACTCGAAATCGGTGTTTATTTTCTTTAAAAATACACTATTTATGTGATTCTGTCGATTTTTTAATCCGAATTATATTCAAAAATTAGAGTCTGATTTCTCAAAAGAAAAGGAAAAAAAATGAAAAGATATATAATTCTATTTGCTGCAATTATAGCAATTTCAGGAATTTCGAAAGCCCAGACTTATTCGCCGTATGGGAAGGAGTTCGGCTTCGGAATAATGGTGGGCGATCCGCTTGGCGGAACTTTGAAATTCTGGACGCAAAAGGACAATGCGTTTGTAGTTGATATTGGAGCATCCTATTTCGGAAGTCCAAGAATCGGAGTAGATTATTTATGGCATTTTAATGCTTTCAAATCACAAATTGCTAATTTATATGCGGGACCGGGAGGAGTTATAGGTATTGGAGAAGGTAGTGGTTTCTGGTATGATGGTAAATATCACCGGTCTAAAGGGGATGTCGGGATCGGCGCTAGAGGAGTAGTTGGTGTAAACGTTGTTCCGCGCGACACACCCATAGAAGTATTTTTTGAGTTAGGCGTCCTTCTGGCTCTTGCTCCTGATTTTGATTCAGGCATTGATGTAGGGCTTGGTATAAGGTTCTACCCATAAAATAATTAAATAGATATCCTGTATTAAGAGATAATTCTCCGCTCATCGCAGGAAGTAATCTTAGTAAATATTAATATGCCGCAATGGGAACTGGTTTTGCATCTAAACCTGTTAAGCGTTGCGGCATTTATCATTAAAAGATCCTATCTAGAATACTTCTAAATACCTTCCTTCAAGGTTCTAAATGCGCACTAAATGCGCTCTAAATGCGCACTAAATGCGCTTCACTCCCAATCTTTTCTTAAGATATCTCCCTGTAGGAATATGATTTAATATTTTTTGTGATATTTGAAGCATTCATTTTCTCAGTTCTTCTGAAGTTATTATGTTTGTTTATTCTAAACTGAAAAAGAAAGGAGAACAGAATGCCCGTAAGAAAAGGCAGTGCACAGTGGAGCGGAAACCTGGCGGAAGGCAAAGGAGTTCTGAACACTGAAACCGGTGTGTTAAAAAATACGAATTATGATGCCAGGTCAAGATTTGAATCCGGCAAAACAACCAATCCCGAAGAAATACTCGGAGCAGCACATGCAGGATGCTTCTCAATGGCTTTAGCCAATTCACTTTCAAAGGCAGGGTTTAAGGTAAAATCAATAAACACAGAAGATGCAGTACATCTCGAAAAAACTGATGATGGATTTACTATTACAAGGATAGATATAAGAACGGTAGCAGAAGTTGAAGGAATTGATAATGAAACTTTTCAGAAGCACGCGACAGATACAAAGAAAGGCTGTCCTGTTTCTAAAGCCTTAAAAAGTGTAGAAATGATCCTGGATGCCAAACTGAAGTAGATAATAATTGAGGCTGTTTCGGCAGGAACAGCCTTTTTATTCTTCGCTTTGAATATCCTCGAATTCGTTCTTATTTTTAATATAGGATGTTATTAAGAGGGGAGGTTGGACAATTCACCATTTCTTCAGTCAGATTCCAGGAGTCCCTTATAATTTTCATGTCTATGTATATATGTGTTCACATAGGAACAACCAGGAATTACCCGCAGTTTATTTTTTTCAGCATATTTTAACCCTTCCTCTACAAGCATAGCAGCTATTCCTCTGCCTCTAAGCTCACCGGGAACATAAGTAAAATAAAAATCTATCACCTTACTGCGCGGCAGATTATAATTCAAATAGCATTCACTTCCCTCAACAGTCACAGTGAATTTGTGATTCTTTTGATCATGCAAGATTTTTATATCCATATAATTGAACGAAGATTATTATCTGATATTCATTAAAATAAAAAAATAGGCTTAAGAGTCTGTAACGAAACTTAAAATGTTTTAGACATTAAAAAGAAAATGCATAACATCACCATCGTTCACCATATATTCTTTCCCCTCAATACGCATAACCCCCGCAGCCTTACAAGCAGCCTCGGAGCCGAATTTAATATAATCCTCATAACTTATAACTTCGGCCCGTATAAATCCTTTTTCAAAATCAGTATGGATAACACCAGCCGCCTGGGGAGCCCGCCAGCCATTATGAATAGTCCAGGCTCTAACTTCTTTAGGTCCTGCTGTAAAATAACTTATCAAACCGAGAGTATGAAAACCTGTCCGGATAATTTTTTCCAGCCCGCTCTCATTTATTCCGTACGATTCAAGGAATTCTGTTCGTTCTTCTTCCGACAGTCCGATCATTTCTTCTTCGACCTTTGCAGAAATTTTAACAGCATCAGCCCTTTTTTTCTCCGCATAATCCCTGACAGCTTTTACGTATGAATTATCCTCAAGAAGTTCAGACTCATCAACATTCGCGCAGTAGATGACGTCTTTAGCCGTCATAAGTCTCAGCTCATTCAGGAGCTGTTTGAGTGATTCTTTTTCTCTTTCAGGATACGATGAAGCAGGATTTCCTGCGTTCAGATATTTCAGCAAATTTTCTGCATCATCCAGCATTTGCTTAGCAGCTTTATCACCTTTTGCAAGCTTTTGAAATTTTTCAATTTTTCGTTCCATAGTTTGGATATCTGAAAGAAGGAGTTCAGTTTCGATGACTTCAATATCTCTGACAGGATTTATACTACCGTCAACGTGAACAATATCATCATTCTCGAAACATCTGACAAGGTGCAATATAGCATCAGTTTCCCTGATGTTGCTAAGGAATTGGTTTCCAAGACCCTCACCTTTACTTGCGCCTTTAACAAGGCCTGCAATATCAAAAAATTCAATAGTACTATACACAAGGCGAGCCGGATTAACGAGTTTAGCTAGCTGCTCAATCCTGCTATCGGGAACAGGCACGATTGCTTTATTAGGTTCAATTGTACAAAAAGGATAGTTTGCCGACTCTGCATTCTGGGCTTTAGTTAAAGCATTAAACAAGGTTGATTTTCCAACATTAGGCAGTCCAACAATACCAATACTCAGACCCATCCGGGATATTCTCCGTAATCTTTAGAAATTATTTTTAAGGTTATAAATATAAGAATAATTAAAAGGTTTAAGGAATTTTCTCCCCTTGAAGGGTGCTTCAGGTAAACCTTCAAATTATGAGTCAGATCAAGGGTCAAAATGTGCAAGGGCGAAATAATTGCGCATTTAAAACAATAAAAACAGTGAAAAAGTGACTTTTGGTGCAAATTTTTCATAAGGCACCGGATTTGCCTCCTTATACCTGGTTATGTGTCATTTCTGAGGAGCAAAACATTGAAGAATAAAAATATTCTTATCGTAATTGAAAATGGAATAATCGGATTAGATATAAGAAAACAATTAAATGGATATGGATATAATACTGAGATAATTAATCCCTTCAACAAAGTTAAAATTGAAGAGGCCCTGAAAAAGGGGTTTCAGCTGATGATAATAGAAAAACAAATTGACGATAAAGGAATAATTTCGGCCGTACGTCTTGCAAGGAAGTATAATCTTCCAACAATATATTTATCGACGGACAACGAATCTGTACATTTAGAAAAAAACGGCTTCAGGATTTTGATGATGCCTTTTGGGGAAGACGACCTGAAACAAGTTGTACGAATGACCTTTGGAGATGAGTAAGTCCTTTTGACCTCAGGGGAATGAAACAGAACCAAACCCCGGAGATTATTCTTCGGGGTTTATTATTTTAAAAATAATGTGTACTAATTCTTAATTACCGAAGCCAATGAATCAGATCTGAAAGAAGCTATTAACGAATCCCTTTGATTTTTTCTGCTGATTATTGTTGGAAGATACTTCCCAATCGTTATGTTTAATTCTTCTATATTCAGTTTATCAGCATCTATATTATCAGCCAGCCGTTTCCAGGGCGGAGTGGAATGATAATCATACCTGCCATAAATAATCACGGGTGTTCCATACGCTTTAATTTTGTTTCCATCTTTTGTAAGAATCCACTGTTCTGCCCAATAATAGATCCATTCGGCATCCTGCTGAAGCAGCCTTGCGCAGGCATGACTGGCAGGATATCCGGGAAGTTCAAACTGATGTATTGAGATCCCGTTAAAATTATCTATATTAAAAGCCCAGGGAAGAATCCATTCTTCATTAACCGTACTAATTGTTTCCTTTGCCTTCCAGTTGGTAAAATAAAGTCCCGTCGGTGTAGGTGTTGTTCTTTTTCCCATGCTTGTTGGACCCCACCTTACTAATTCTCCATATTCATATGCGGCAAAAGCCTGAACCGGATATGAGAATATTAAAATTTTTGGTATAGAGTCTAGCATTGAGATGTGTTTTGGGTAAGGAGAAAAAAAAAGAAAATTATCAGGTAATGTATCAGGTACACAGAGCGTATCACGGATAACCAGATGCCTTGTATCGAGCCTGTTGATAGCAAGAACCTCCCGCATACCAGCATCCCCGAACCGCTCTGTAAGTTCAGATAACATATGTATACTTGTAACAGGAACCTTTGTAAAAACTATTTTCAATGGGGGAGGCTCAGGTTTTGCGGGTTGATTAACATTTACTGTATCAGAGCGTTCAGACGAAGATCTTTCACTCTTTTCTTCACATCCCCAAAATAGGGTTAGAGCGATAACAAGAAAAAGCAGGTTTATATTCCGCACAGAGGAAAGGTTTATTATCATAGAAAAGTTAATCTCTGTAAGTTAGGATCCCCTCGTTGATCAGTTCGGTCAAAAGATTTTTGTAGCCTATAAATTGTACACCTCCCCAGCCCAGGTTTCTGGCAGCATTTACGTATTCCGCTATATCATCAATGAAGAAGTGACTTCCGGAATTCTCACCGGTAAGAGATTCGACAATTCTGTAAATCTTCTCCTCCGGCTTGATAGCCCCAACCTTATAAGAGACAACCACCTTATCAAACTCACCTATGAACTTACAAGTCTGCCAGCCGTATTTGTAATGGATAATATTGGTATTAGAAAGCATCACAAGGGTAAAGTTCTTTTTTAATTTAGGCAGTAAATCTACAACTTCTTTATTTACGGTAAAAATATCGGAGTACAATCTGCAGAAAGATTCCTTATCTATTTTATGATCTAAAGAGGAAAGCATTATTTCAATAAATTCCTCTTCAGGCATGTCACCTCTTTCAAAAGCCCTGTGAAATTCATAATTATTATTATAAAAATTAATGAAATGCTCTCCCAATCCTTTTTCTATATCCTCAAGTTTCTCAACAGCCCGCTGGTAGTTAAAGGGCAGAAGTACATTTCCCAGATCAAATACTATTGTTGAAAATTTACCGGACATAGGCACTACAGCTCAAAAGTTTTATCAGGAATTCCTGTATTTATTTTAATAGAGTCCACCTGAAATTCAATTTGCTGGGGACCAATAGATTGGTTTATAGAAAAGGGATATTTAACACCGTCAATCGTCCTATAGTCGCTGTAAAATACCTCCTGGGTGAATGTACCCTGAGGAGTTGTAATATTTTTTGACTCCTTTATCTTATAGCCTGTTTCCGGATCGTAGTATTGTATCCATTTTGTTCCGGAAAGAAACATCATTTCTACCCTATAAGCATCTTTACCGTTAACTTTTTCCATTCCTGTAAGTTTAAGTTTAACACCAAGCGAGTCAAGGTTTAGCAGTAGATGAAGTGTCGCTTCATTTTTTAATTTTTCAAGTTCATTGCCCTCAATTTTTAGCTGTTGACCTCCTGTCAGCATTTCTCCCTTCTGCCCATTGAAAATTATTTCCTGTGTCATCCCGCCTGCATCCACTTCCTGTTTAAAAAGATCCGGTTCTTTCTGGAATATTTTTGTTGTTACGTCAAAACCCTGAACAGTTCCAGTCATTGTTGTAATTCTATCGTGAACATTTGCAAGACTAGCTCTTCCGCCGATAGCCATCACATATTTATTTATAATATCAATTGCTGAAAGATTTCCCGGGACAGAGGAGTGTGAGCTATCAATTATATTTCCATATTTATCGTAATAGACTATAGGTCCGAATTGATTCAACC
This sequence comes from uncultured Ignavibacteria bacterium, assembly GCA_963774455.1. Taxonomy (GTDB): domain Bacteria; phylum Bacteroidota; class Ignavibacteria; order Ignavibacteriales; family Ignavibacteriaceae; genus DATFVA01. Next base: position 180,943 of record CAVZFD010000006.1, on the reverse strand, counting down.
CTTCTTTTATCTGGTCTGCATTGCCCACAACAACTATATTAGCGTGATCCGGATTTATATATTTATCAGCAGCGTTTTGAATTTCACCCGGGGTAACCGCAGCCACATTTTTAAGGTAATCAGCGTAATAATCTTTCGGCAGGTTATACTTATCTATATTTATTGCAAACGAAGCAATAGTCTGGGGATTTTCAAGAGAAATTGCAAAATTACCGGTAACATAATTCTTTATAACCTGCAGTTCACTATCCGGCACGGTCTCATTTTTAATCCTGTTCATTTCGTATAAGATGCGGCTGACAGCACTATCGGTTACAGCATTCCTTACATTTGTAAACGCAGTGAAACTACCGATAAATTCGTCTTTAGAAAGGCTTGAATTAGCTCCGTATGTGAAGGAATGCTTCTCTCTTAAATCCTGGAATAATCTGAAAGTACCTCCTCCAAGAATTGTATTCATCAGACCAGCAGGAATAGCTTCTTTATCTCCGGGTTTCAGCTGAATGGGATAAGTTACATTGATGACAGATTGAACAGAGTTCGGTCTGTCAACCAGTTCAACTGTGGTCTGTGAAGGTGGTTCAGGTAGAGGGTAGGTATATTTCGGAACGTCCTTTTTCATCCAGCTTCCGAGGTATCTTGTTACAAGGTCTTTTGCCTGCTGTTCATTTATATCACCGACGACCGCAAGATAGGATATATTAGGAGCAAAAAATGTCTTATAATACTTCCTGCATTTATCCAGTGTAATATTATCAACCGTTTGTTCCGTTTCTGGTTCACCGTAAGGGTGTTCCTTTCCAAAGTCAACAACGTTTTTAACTATTTCTGCAATCGCATCGGGATCATCTTTTTGACTGGCAAGATCTGATTTCATCCTTCGCTTGATTTTATCGAGCTCTTTCTGATTAAAGTCCGAATTAAGAACTATATCCGACATTATTTTAAAAAGCGTATCCGCATGTTCAGTCAAACTTATTCCATAAATACCGGTTGAGGAAGTAGAAAGAGAGGCCCCGATAAAATCTATGGCCTGGTCTAATTCTTCCTTGCTCATGCTCTTAGTTCCCGTTCTGAGTAATTGACCTGCTGCTGAGACATATCCCGCAGTATCATTTTCCAGAATCGGGTCTCTGTCGATCTGAAGAGAAAAAGATACCCTGGGCAGCTTATGGTTTTCAACTACGAAAACCTTCAAACCATTCGGTAGTTCAAAACGTTCGTAACTTCCGAGTTTAATTTCAGGGGCAGGACCGGGCATGGGCGGTCTGCTTCTGTCAACCTGTGCGGTTAGGGGGATGATAAACATTAATGTTGTCAGGAAAGTTATTATTCTATACATAATTATTTCCCTCCTTTCCTTTCAGGAAGATAATATAGAACAACCCTGTTGGTATCCTTTAAATATTTATCAGCAACCCGCTTAATATCTTCCTTTGTAACATTCATCAGTTTATCCAGCTCTGTATTAATTGCGTTTGTATTTCCATAAATAGTATAATAATAAGCAAGATTTTCTGCTATTCCGGCATCCGTTGCATTTTTATTAACATAATTGGTTTCAACCTGGTTTTTAAGCTTCTGCATCTCGTCATCAGTAATAACAGAATCTTTAACTTTTTCGATTTCCCGGTCAATCAAATCCTTAAGTTCATCAGCATCAACACCCTGGTTTGCAATAGCAAGAGAAATAAACAAACCCGGATTTTCCAGAGCAGCGGGGAAGGCTCCTACGTATACAGCTTTCTGAGTCTCATCAACCAGTTTTTTATAAAGGCGTGAACTTCTTCCACCGGATAATAGAGTGGTAAGCATATCTAAAGGGTAATAATCCTCAGTACCGACAGCGGGAATATGATACGCTTCAACTAAAGCAGGCAGCTGTATATTATCATATGCTGTATCGATTATTTCTGCCTGCTGAATAGTCTCTTCAGCCGGGGGTCTGTACATATCTTTAGTTCCCCTGGGTATTTCAGAAAAGTATTTCTCAATCAATTCTTTTGCCTGTTCGATCTGAATATCTCCGGCGATCGAGAGCACTGCATTCCGGGGAACATAATATGTCTTATAAAAATTTCTAAATTCATCAATACTTGCCTGGTCAATATACTGGGCAGAACCTATCGGCATCCATCTATAGGGCGAAACTTTAAAAGCATCATGGAAAGTAACTTCCCATATCTTCCCGTAGGGCTGGTTATCAAGTCTTTGTTTCCTTTCCTCTTTTACAACCTTCCTCTGGGTTTCTACGCCCGTGCTGTCGATTTTCAGATGAAGCATGCGCTCCGATTCTAAATATAATCCAAGTGCCAGCTGGTTTGAAGGGAGTACTTCATAATAATATGTTCTGTCAAAATCGGTATTTGCGTTAAGCTCACCTCCTGCATTTTCAACCATTTTCATATATTCGCCTCTGCCAATATTCGGAGATCCTTCGAACATCAGATGTTCAAAGAAGTGAGCAAAGCCTGTTCTATCAGGTGTTTCGTTTTTTGATCCTACGTGGTACATCACAGATACTGCAACAATAGGAGTGGAATTATCCTGATGGAGAATTACGTGCAGTCCGTTGTCAAGGTTATACTCCGTGAAATCTACATTTGTCTGTGCGGAGGCTGTCGTTATAAAGAGCATCAGGATAAGCAACGGAAAAAGTGATGTCCTATTCATAAGGTATCCTTTATAAACCATAATTTTGTAAACATGAATTATATAAAATAGGATTATTATCACGATAATTAAACATTAAAAGAGATTCCTGTATCTTATGTGATTTAGCGATTTATAATATGGAGCTTGAGTTTGAAAATTAAAAATGAAGCATTTCATTATCCGGGAAGGCCCATTTCACCGGTTAAGGTATTTTTTGCGGTTTATACTATAAGATTTTACCCTTTGGGGAACCATATAAGCGCAGACCCCCGCATAACGGTGATTCTTTTCTCACCATGTTTGTCAATAGCTTCTATTAATATTCCTATTGTATTAGTAATGATTTGCCGATATTTAATCCTTAATTTAATAAAATTTTAATGAAGCCATTTTTCATCCTATTCGCCATAGGACTATGCCTCGCGTCAGTCTCTGCACAACAGATTTTGATAGAAGGCAATGTTACTGATGATGCTCAAAGCCCACTTTCTTTTTCTAACATAAGGGTCAGCGGTACAACTCTCGGTACGTCAACAAATAGCCGGGGGGAATACGAGCTTAAGCTTAGTCCGGGTACTTATGAACTCATTGCTTCCTATATCGGGTATATCTCGGACACGGTTAAAGTTGAAGCTGCTTCAGGGATAGTTAGAAGAGATTTTTCCCTCAAGCAGACCAATATTAGTCTTCCTCAAATTACAGTTCTGCCGGGTGTGAATCCCGCCCTGGAGATCATCAGGAAGGCAATTATAAGGAAAAAAGTGCGTGATGGCTTATTAAATAGTTATAAATTTTTGGCTTATACGAAAGGAATAGTTAAAACCCAGGGAGATATCAGCTCCGGAAACAATGGCATAGGAATCAATATTGGGGCCAATGATACAATACCGCTGAAGATCTCGGCAATCATTGAGAATCAGAGTGAAGGATTCTATAAAAAACCGGATGAATATAAGGAACTGATCCTTGCAAGAAAGCAGACAGCAAATCTCCCTTCATCTATAAATATCTTAACCGGCGGAAGGCTGATTCAGAATTTTTATGAGGAAACGATAAACTTTCTCGGAGAGGATCTGCCCGGACCTCTATCAGACAACGCCCTGTCATATTACTATTATTATATCGAGAATACACTTGCTATAAATAACACTACTGTATACCGGATTCATATAGCCCCGGAAGATAATCATGATCCTGGTTTTACGGGTAGTATTTATATAGCGGCAGATTCCTATGATTTGCTGGAGGTCGGTCTAAACATTAATGACGCTGCAAATACAGGCAGGTTATTCGATTCCGTTTATGTTTTACAGCAGTTTACAGCTTTTACCGATTCTATAGTGATGCCCGTAGATTACAGGCTTTATGTAAAAGCGAATTATCTAGGCCTGGCAAGATTTGCATTCGAACTAACGACGATACTTTACGATTATAAAGTAAATCCTTTTCTTGAGGATAGTGAATTTGGAAAAGCGGTCATTAAAGTTGTCCCCGGGGCAGACGACAAGGATTCGACATATTGGAGTTCTATTCAGAGCATTCCCAATACACCGGCGGAGGAAGAAGCTTATGAAAGGATAGACAGTCTTGAAAACATTCCTCAAACTTTCTGGGATAAATTCTCGTTTCTTTCCTCCAGGGTTTACCTAAACAAGCATTTTGCCGTAAGCGCACCTTTAGGGATGTATCATTTTAATCGGGTTGAGGGACATACTATTGATTTTGGTTTATTCCTTCAGGATGCAGCAGAGAAAAGGCTGAATAGTGAAATGAACTTTTCCTACGGATTCTCCGACAAAAAGTTAAAAGGAGATCTTTCAGTTGAATATTTATTGGGAGATTACAGAACATACTATATCGGACTGAATGTCTTTAATAAATTAAACGTCCTCTTCAGCGAATCTGAGGAATACGGTGAGCTTATTCCCTCACTTCTGGCTCTTATTTCTAAATACGAATTCAGAAATTACTATTATACGAATGGATTCAAATTTAATTTATCTGGTGAAGTCTTTCCTGTATTAACATTAACAGCAAGCTATAAAAACCATACTGATAACAGTACAGTAAAAAAAACTGAATTCTCCTTGTTTAATCGTGACAAAACATACCCTCCCAATCTGGTTATCTATGAAACTAAAATAAATTCCATATCTGGAGGATTTAAATTAGATTTCAGGGACTATATTGAAGACGGCTACTTCAGAAGAAGAATTTCACGGGGAGAATCTTATATAACTGTCAGAGGAAATATCGAATTATCCGACAAAAAAATCTTAAAAAGTGGACTCGATTATACTACCTATAAGATGATCCTGAGCGGGTCATTAAACACTTTAAAATCCCTGCATCTGGATTACAAGATTATGGGAATGTATAACCGTGGGAGTCTGCATTTTCAATCACTCTATGCAATTCCCGGAAATATTGATATACTTTTTCAGCAGTTATCATTCAGAACCTTAAATGTCAATGAGATTTTCGGCAGCAGGGTTATAACTGTTAATTTGGAACACGATTTCAAGGATTTATTTTTCAGAGCTCTGAAAATTCCCGGATTAAGAGATTGGGGGATTCAATTGAACACATTCTTCAGTGCAGCATACAGCGATATAGGGAAAGAAACCACAACATATCTGCCGGTCCATGTTCGTACACTCTCTCATCCATTCTATGAGGCGGGGATAGGAATATCTCAGGTTCTGATACCTCTGGAAGTTGAGTTTGCATGGAGACTAAATTATTTTGGTGAGAATAATATCAGAATAGGAGTTACTTCGGTTTTATTTTAGTCAGTACTTTAAAATAAAAAAGCGCTCCGGAAAAGAGCGCCTGAAAAACAGAAAGCTAACCTGGAATTAACTCTTAGGTTTTGCTTCACTGACAATAATGCTGCGGCCGCTGAGTTCTGAACCATTAAGTGCAGAAACTGCAGCATTTGCTTCGGTTTCATTTGACATTTCGACGAACCCGAAACCTCTGGATCTACCGGTCTGACGATCGGTAATAACTTTCGCAGAAACTACTGTACCGTGTGGTTCAAAAGCCGTGCGAAGGGAATCATCATTAACCGACCAGGGAAGTGATCCAACAAAAAGCTTAGTACTCACTAACTTACCTCTGAAAAATAATTGATAAAATAACCACGGTGTTTAAACCGTGCAGAAAAATACCATTATTAAATAAAAAAACAAAGAAAATTTTCTTTCAGACGATTTTGAGGGGTAAGGAACTTGAGAGACGAAAATAATATGTGATTTTAATCAACTATTAAAAAATATGCGAAATTGCCTCCGAAAGGGAACTTACGGGTATTACTTTAGAGGAATCCTTTAATTTCAATGACTTGAGGTTATTTGCAGGTATAATCGTCTTCTTAAAACCCAGCTTTTCTGCTTCTGATATTCTTTTTTCAATATTCCCCACGCTCCGGATTTCTCCTCCCAGCCCAACTTCCCCTATCACTACGATAGAATTATCGGCAGGTTTATCCAGAAGGCTGGATGCAATACTGCAGCATACGGCAAGGTCGACAGCTGGCTCATCTATCTTCACTCCTCCTGCCATATTCAAAAAAACGTTATTTGCACTTAGTCTATAACCATTTCTTTTCTCAAGTACGGCAAGGAGGATAGATAATCTTCTGTAATCGAAGCCGGTAGCTACTCTTTGGGGGTTTCCATAATTAGACGGGGTAACCAGTGCCTGCACTTCAAGTAAAATAGGGCGTGTACCTTCCACGCTTGCAGTAACAACCGAGCCGGAGATTTTTGTGCCGCGTTCACTTAGAAACAGCTCACTGGGATTTTTGACCTCCTGTAATCCCTGCTCATGCATTTCGAAAATGCCAATTTCGTTAGTACTGCCGAAACGGTTTTTCTGTGCACGGAGTATTCTGAAGGAATGGTGCGATTCTCCTTCAAACTGGATTACAGCGTCGACAATATGCTCAAGAACTTTCGGTCCTGCAATAAATCCTTCCTTAGTGACATGGCCAATGATTATAACGCAGAAGTGATTTTTCTTAGCCTCATCCATAAGCAGCGAGGTAGATTCCCTTATTTGAGTGACCGTACCGGGAGAATTTTCAAACTCGCTCCTGTACATAGTTTGAATAGAATCAATTATAACAACTGCAGGTCCGGTATCTTTTATTGACCCGATAATTGTATTCATATCAGTCTCAGGGAGAAAGTAAAAATTATCGGATGATATTTTTAAACGGTCAGCACGCAGCTTGATTTGCCTGGCCGATTCCTCTCCACTGACATATAACACTTTACGATTTATTCTTGCTGCTGCCTGCATCGCAAGCGTTGATTTCCCGATCCCGGGATCACCTCCGAACAATACAACAGACCCTGGCATGAGTCCTCCGCCCAGCACCCTGTCGAATTCTAAGATCCCCGTTTTAATCCTTTCGTCTTCCGTGGCTGAAATTTCACTTATCCTGGGAATGGATGGTTTCCGGGATGGCGAAGAAGCTCTACGCGGATGAGTTTCAAGGATCTCCTCAGTAAAGGAATTCCATTCTTCACATTCAGGGCACTTGCCTAGCCAGCGCAACGATTCATAACCGCAGTTCGAGCAGACATATTTAATTCTTGGCCGGGTTTTCATTCTTTATAAAAAACTTTGAACTGTTTTTTCAACGTCCCTTAAGACTTCAGGTATTTTAGAAACGTCCCTTCCACCGGCAGTTGCCAGGTGAGGTTTTCCCCCTCCGCCGCCGCCGGCAATTTTTGCAAGAGAGCCGACAATCTTTCCTGCACTAAGTTTTGTACTCTTTATAAGTTCATCATTGACCACACATACAATTCCGACTTTATCTTCAATACGTGATATCATTACCCCTACAGACTCTTTAGTCTTATTTCTCAGTTCATCCCCGAAAGATTTAAGCTCGTCCATACTATCCGCACTAACTTCACCCTTGTATACAGTTATATTTTCCACCGTGACAGGTTTTTTAAGGATATCATCTACCTGACCAAGCTTTTCCTTCAGTTTTAATTCAGATAATTCTTTTTCAAGTTTCTTCTTCTCTTCAAGCAGTATAGCCGCACGTTCCTCTGATTCCTTTATTTTGTTTAGTTGTCCTTCAATATAATCTTCAATTCCGCGTCCAGTCACTGCTTCAATTCTTCGGACACCGCTGGCGATTGATGATTCGCTTATTATCTTAAATAATCCTATTTCTGCAGAATTATTAACATGGGTACCACCGCAGAATTCCATTGTGAAATCACCGAACTGCACAACATTAACCCTATCGCCGTATTTATCACCAAAAAACATCAATGCTCCCATCTTCTTTGCTTCGTCGAAAGGAATATTTCTATGATGCTGTTTCGGCAGATTTCTTCTAAGCTCCTCATTTACCATGGATTCAATTTCTTTAATCTCGCTTTCTGATAGTTTTGCGAAATGAGTAAAATCAAAGCGAAGTCTGTCAGGGCCCACATAAGAACCGGCCTGATGAACATGATTTCCCAGAACTTTTCTTAAAGCGGCATGAAGAAAATGCGTTGCCGTATGATTCCTCATTATGTCCCATCTTCTCTTTTCATCAACCTGTACAATTACATCCCGACCTGGAGAAATTAGATCCTTATTTTCGTTCTCAACCACGTGTACAGTTTTATTATCAATCTTCGTAACATCAACCACGGAAAACATCTTTCCGTCTACGATCAGCTGACCCTTGTCATCAATCTGCCCACCAGATTCCACATAAAAAGGGGTCCGGTCGAGTATAATAAGGTCATTATCCTCATTTTTTTTATACCATATAATTTTCCCTTTTGATTTAAGTTCATCGTAACCAGTAAATTCGGATGCTGCAGGCTCATTAATTTCAAAAGAATCCAGATCATCAGTGGAAATATTTATTGAAGCCAGTTTTTCCCTTGAAGCCTCTCTTCCCCTACGCTGCTGAAGCCTCATTAATTCATTGAAGCCATCTTCATCAATACTAAAACCATTTTCCCGGGCCATTATATTTGTCAAATCGACAGGGAACCCAAAAGTATCGTAAAGTTTAAAAACATCTTCACCGGGAATCACTTTTAACTTATCTCTTTTTAACCCCTTTATTAATTCATCAAATAATTCAATGCCCCGGTCCAGAGTTACGTTAAAACTTTCTTCTTCAGACCTGATTACTTTTTTGATATAAGTTTTCTTTTCTTTCAGTTCAGGAAAGGTACTTCCCATGGTACTCGCAAGCACATCCACAATTTCAAAAAGAAAAGGTTTATGGAGATTTATCTTTCTGCCGTACCGTGAAGCCCTTCTCAGTATTCGCCTTAACACATATCCGCGTCCTTCATTCCCCGGAACAGCACCGTCAGCAATAGCAAAGGTAAGGGCTCTGATATGGTCAGCAATTACGCGCATCGGAATTTTATCTGTTTCTTTTTCGTACTTGATGCCTGAGATTTCTGAGATCCTGTTTATGAGGGGCATAAAGATATCAGTATCATAATTAGATCCTTTATTCTGAATAACTGCACAGACCCTTTCGAATCCCATCCCTGTATCTATATGTTTTGATGGGAGATCATGAAGCTCACCTTTTTCGTCCCTGTCATATTGAATGAAGACAAGGTTCCAGATTTCTATGCATTCAGATGTACCAGCATTAACATATTTTGGATTATTATAATCCTCTCCGAGGTTTATGTGAATTTCCGAGCAGGGTCCACAGGGACCTGTTTCTCCCATTTCCCAGAAATTATCCTTTTCATCGAATCTGAGAATATGGTTGGGATTTATGTCGGTTTTTGTTTTCCAATATTCAAATGCCTCATCATCTGTTCTGAAAACCGTAGCCCATAGTCTTTCTTTAGGAAGTTTCCATACCTCCGTGAGGAGTTCCCAGGCCCAGTTTATTGCCTCTGCCTTATAATAATCGCCGAATGACCAGTTTCCAAGCATTTCAAAAAAAGTATGGTGGTATGTATCGTTTCCCACCTCTTCAAGATCATTATGTTTACCGCTTACACGTATACACTTTTGGGTGTCTACAGCCCGGCTGTACTCCCGTCTGCCCTTCCCAAGGAATACATCCTTAAACTGGTTCATGCCAGCATTCGTAAACAAAAGCGTCGGATCGTCAAAAGGAACAACCGGGGCGCTTGGGACTATCCGATGCCCCTTATTAGCGAAAAATTCTAAAAATTGCTGTCTTATTTCTCCTGAAGTCATAAAATCCTGAAATATTTACTGAAGTGTAAAGATAATAAATATCATCATAAGCTTAAATAAATACCGTGATTGAGCAAATTAACCCCAAAAAGATATATAAATGTAGTATGACCTGTTTTTCGGCAGGAATTTTGCTGATCTGATATAAACTTGATTGCTTTTTTAAGCTGTTAATAATAGTTTTGCATTTAACTAAGAATTAGGTAGTGGGCATTTTGACTTCTGCTTCAACAACAACTGATCTTGAAATAATGAAGAAGGTTGCTTCCTATGATTCAAAAGCACTGGAAGCATTATACAACCGGTATTCATCAATTTTATACACCCTGATTAAAACAATTGTATCAGATGCAAAATTAGCTGAAGAAGTACTTTCAGATGTTTTTGTAATCATATGGCGGAAAGTAAACCATTTTGATTTCGAGAAGGGGAATGTTTATACCTGGCTTATTACCCTTGCACGTAACAAAGCAGTGGATACTGTCAGGGTTAAAAAAAGCGGTGTTGAAACCCAGCCATATTCCGATGAGTACGAAAATAAGTTTATTCTGCCTGTTCTTAAGCAAGACGGCAAAGCCCTTGAGCTTAAGGATGCTTTGGACAGAACTATAAAAATGCAGAAAGCTATGGAAGAACTTACGGATGCGCAACAATACGTGATCCATCTTGCTTATTTTGAAGGGTTAACCGAAGGTGAAATTGCAGCAAAACTAAATATTCCTGTATCTACTGTTAAATCGAAAATCAGGATCGCCCTGACAAATCTTAAGGAAAACCTTTCGAAGGGGTACAGCATATGATGACAAGACAGGAAGCTGCCGAGCTGATTTATGCCGGTGTTTTAGGATGCCTCGACAGAGCAGATCAAACCAAATTAAATGAATATATAAGCGGCGGAGGTGAACTACCCTCAAACCTTGGTGAATTTCAAAATATAGCGGCAATGCTCCCAATCATTTTGCATGCAGAAAATCCCGATCCGGAATTGAAGGATAAAGTTGCCAGGAAATTATACCGGATTAAAGATGAGATCCGGGCAAAGGCTACCGCGGATAAAAGCGATATAAGTCCGGCTGAATTATTTTATAATAATTCAAGGGAAAACAAAAAGTCATCACTCACCCCGGGAGACAAGTTGTCCACTTCTACGCAACCCGAAGATTTAGATATTATCGGTAGTAAATCAGGAAATGAGGAAGTTGAAGAACAGCTTGCAGCTTCTGAGCCTGTTCGGATAGAAGAAACAGCCTCCGGGCAAAATCCAGAAGAAATTTCCCCAGAAGATTTTGAACCTGTCACACCTTCACGTAATACTTTCGAATCATTTAAATCAACCCGTGAAAAAGTTCTCGAAGGAAACTTTGAAAACGTTCCTGAAGAAAAACAGGATGATGAAGATAGTCCGCAAGTGAAAGTTCCTACAAGGGATAAAATTGGGACATATGAAAGAGTGGTAACAAAAGAAAAGCCGGCTTACAAAAAATCTACAAGGGAAACACCTTATATGAAGACTTCCACCAGAGAGCGCGGAAAAAGTTTTGAAAAAGCTTATAAAAGGAGATATGTAACAGAGGAAACCTCCTCTGGAAATAAAGGATTGGCTTTCTGGATGAGCATTTCATTATTTATCATTCTTCTTCTGGCTTTACTGGTATTTTATCTCAATTTTTCCTCTGAAATTAAGCATCTGAAATTCACCAATGATACGCTCAAACAGCAGGTAAATGATCTGTCTGTAAAGTTTAATAGCACCCAGGAAATCCAGAGCATCCTGGAATCGGCAGATGTAAAAGTTGTAAACCTAGAAGGAACAGGAATCAGTCCTGAAGGGAAGGGAAAATTGATAATTAGCGTATCCCAAGACAAAGGTTATCTGCAGCTCTCGGATATGCCTGCATTGGACAGGAACAATTCCTACCAACTATGGATGCAGATGCCGGATGGCAGATATTTTTCGCTGGGAGTTTTCAGTCCGTCTGGGAGAGTTCAATATTTTCCTTTTAAAATTCCCCAATCCCAGGAAAATAATATCAGCGGATTTCTTGTTACTGAAGAATCCTCAAATGGGGCTGCTCAGCCCGGGAATAAAGTATTCTTAACAGGATCCATCCTGTAAATTCTATCTTTTCAGGATAATAGTTATTCCTGAAATTACCAGCAGTACAGGCCAATAGATTTCTACTATTTTTAAGATAGATTCCCCGAAAACTGCAGGCTGTATGTTACGGTCGGCGAGGATGAAAATCATTCCCGCTAAAAGCAAAATTAATGCTGCGAAAAGTATAACTTTGTTGCTGGTGTCGTCAAAGTATACTATAAAAAGGCTTATGCCGGCTATTAAGATAGATGCGGGAATAAATACATTTAGCGGACGTATAAAATCAAAATGTGAAGGAAGTGATATCACAATTCCTGCGAGAAAAACTGCAGATCCAATGAAGATGAGGATTTTATTCTTTGCACCAAAAGATGTATAAACTGAGGCCACTCCATAAAATATCAATCCGTAACCAAAGAACGTCGTTGAATCTATTTCCAGAATGCCGAAGATATTAAGAAAAATAGATACCGCCGCGAATAGAAGCAGGAGCGTAAAAATCATAATTTGAGAATGTTTCACCTGGATTACATTACTTTTGTTAATAAAACTTCCGGATATTAATAATACGCTTCTCTGCTACGATTCTGTGTATACCGTATTTCTCGTCTTTCATATTCTATTTTATCATAGATCTGGAATTCTTGAAACTGTAATTGATGGAACAATTATAAGATCAATATCATTAAGATCTTCTTCTATTCCAAATTCATCAAAGTATTCTTTGTCCCATGCTTGATGCAGCAAGATCAGCTGCAAATTCAGCACTTCTGTTTTTCCTGTCAAGGATTGGGTTCACTTCAGAAATTTCAAGAGAAGACATACAACCGCACTCAGCTATTGATTCCATCAGTAAATGAGCCTCTCTGTAGCTTAACCCTCCTGAAACAGGTGTCCCTACCCCAGGCGCCACATCCGGATCTACACTATCAAGGTCAAAGCTGACATGAATATGGTCAACCTTTTCCCCGAACTGTTTTAAAACCCTGCTGATTATTCTGTGGATACCTAGTTTATCTACATCGGACATAGTAAAAACAGGAAGTCCTGCTTTTTTGATATTCATTCTCTCCTGCATATCAATACTTCTAACTCCAATGAGTGCACAATTCTCCGACTTAACCTTAGGTGCAAATCCATAGAAATTAACAAGCCTCTCATTTCCAAGTCCCAGCGCTGCTGCCATAGGCATTCCATGAATATTTCCTGATGGAGAAGTTTCATCTGTATTCATATCAGCGTGCGCATCGATCCAGATTATGCCGAGCTTCAGCCTATTCTTTTTACAATATGAGGCTATGCCTGCGATTGTACCCAATGCCATAGAATGATCACCCCCGAGGCAGAGAGGAAACTGTTCCTTTTCAAGCACCTTTTCTATTTTTCCGGCAAGGATTTTTGATGTCCTGAGAATCTCATTTACATATTTCAGGCGGGGATTAGTAACCTTCTGTCTCTCAACATTCTGAATAAATATGTCCCCGCTGTCAACCACTTCATACCCGAGCTGCTCAAGTTTTCCTTTCAGGTTGGCGATGCGAAGGGCTGAAGGTCCCATATCGACGCCTCTTCTATCCGCCCCCAGATCCATTGGAAATCCAATCAAATTTACTACTTTGCTCTGTTTTTTTATCTTCATAAGGGGGATTTATGATATGAGTTGTAAAAAATCATTAATCAAATTAAAAAGTTTATAACACATTTACCAATCTATACCATCGTGAAGAATTTTAACGATTACCGGTCAATATATCTGCAGTACGTAAATAACTAAAAGAAAATCCTGAATTACAACATTTTCCTTTAATTAGTATATTTTAGGTTCATTTTAATTAACTCTTTGCATACAGGAAACCTGGTTTTATGCCTTCATTTCGTAAAGAACCAACGATCAATGTTGGAATAATCACCGAAAAACTGGTGAACTTTGACCTTTACGGCGATTTCAAAGTCAGGGGTATTAAGAAATTCTTTAGCGGAAGATTTACAGCCGAAATTATAAATGATAAAATAAGGTGTAAAAGAGGTGATGACACTATTGAAGCAGATAAGGAAATAATTTTTGAACCCGTTGATATTGAACTCGAATCATTTTTAATAAAAGATGTAACTATAGGCGTGAGGTTCCACTGGCAAAGAAAGGAGAAACAGAGATTTCAAGGTACTCTAAGACTACTGCGTAGTGGGGACAAGATCGTTGTCATAAACAGCATTCCTGTGGAAAAATATCTCGTTAGTGTAATATCGTCGGAAATGAGTGCAAAATCTTCTCTGCATATGTTGAAATCACTTGCTGTCGTTTCAAGAAGCTGGCTGCTTGCTCAAATAGAGAAATCCAAAATAATCCGGGCTAAAATGGAAGTCTATTCTTCTGAATCAAGAACGGAAGTTGAGTATATAAAATGGTATGACCGTGAAGAACATGAGTTATTTGATGTCTGTGCCGACGATCATTGTCAGCGCTACCAGGGAATCACAAAGATATCTACACAGTCAGCAAGGCAAGCTGTTGAAGAGACGTTTGGTCTCGTATTACTGTTTAATGACAAAATATGTGATGCCCGTTTTTCAAAGAGCTGCGGTGGAATTACCGAGTCATTCCATAACGTTTGGGAACCGGTTGTACACGAATACCTTACGTCAGTAATCGACTATAAATATGAACCCGAGAACTATACCCTGGATTTCTCAGTGGAAGGCAACGCCGTAAAATGGATAAAGGGAAATCCTTCGGCTTATTGCAATACTTCAGAGGACAAAATTCTCTCACAGGTTTTAATTGATTACGACAGGGAAACAAAAGATTTTTTCAGGTGGAAGGTTACTTATAGTCAAAATGAAATCTCTGAGATCATATCCAAAAACAGCGGTATTAATTTCGGAGAGATCGTAGACCTTATTCCTGTCGAGAGGGGCAATTCCTCCAGGCTTATTAAATTAAAGATTGTTGGTACTGAAAAAGAATTAATTGTGGGTAAAGAGCTTGAAATCAGACGGCTGCTTTCGCTGACTCATCTTTATAGCTCTGCCATCGTGATTGAAAAACAAAACATAGAGAATAATCTTCCCGGGCAATTCGTTATATACGGTGCGGGGTGGGGACATGGAGTAGGCCTATGCCAGATCGGTGCTGCAGTTATGGCCGAAAGGGGTCATTCTTTCGATGAGATTCTACTTCACTATTTCCATAATGCAAGATTAAATAAGATATACTGATTAAATGAAGATTTTATATTCATGTTTATCCCGAAGCTGGGGGGGAATGGAAATGGTCACTATTACAGGCATTAAACAGCTTATAAAAAGGGGAATTCATGTCGAACTATTGTGTGCCGCTGAGTCAAGGATTCATATCGAGGCTAATAATCTCGGCATTATTCTTCATCCTGTAAAGGCCCGTGGGTATTTCCATCCATTAACATCACTCAGGATCGCTTTTATAATCCGTAAGATAAATTTTGATATTATTCATACACAAGCCTCGAAAGACTTATGGGTGCTTGTTCCGGCTCTCCAGTTTCTTCGAAGAAGGATCCCCCTCATCCTTACCAAGCATATCGGATCATTTATTGAGAAGAAGGACTTCCTTCACCGCAGGCTTTACAGGTATGTTACGAAAGCAATAGCAATTAGCACGGCAATTAAAAATAATATGCTGGAGACTACACCCCTTAGTGCAGACCGGATCGTGCTCATACCTAATGGAGTTGATACACAGAAATTCAATCCTGATTTGGTGTCAGGAAATGAGGTCAGAAAAGAATTCAGAATAGGGAAGGATGAAATATTAATAGGAATGATGGCCAGGTTTAGTCCCGGTAAAGGTCATGAGGAATTTATTAAAGCAGCGTCTGATTTAAATAAAGAGTTTAGCAATTTAAGTTATATTATAATCGGAGAAGCCAGTAGAGGCGAAGATGAATATGCAGACCGGATTAAAGCATATGCATTGGAACTGAAATTAGATAACCTTTATTTTACGGGTTACAGAAGCGACGTTCCGGAGCTCCTTGCGGGTTTGGATATATTTGTTTTTCCCTCCCATGCCGAGGCATTCGGGATAGCATTAATAGAAGCAATGGCAATGCAGAAGCCATCCGTCTGCTCTGCTTCTGAAGGTGTTCTTGATATTGCCCTCGATGGACAAACATCCTTACTTTTTGAGAAGCAGAATGCAGAAGATCTTGCGATTAAAGTTAAATCTTTAATTTCTGATCCGGGTAAAAGGAAAAAGTTTTCACTGGCTGCCAGGCAGAGAGTTCTGCAAGAATTCAATATCGATTCCATTACCGAAAAAACCATAGCCTTATACAGGCAGCTGATCCCATAAATCAAACATATAATCCCTGGTTAACTCATAAAAATAAAAGAATTTACACCATTGTGACATTGTTAACTATTTAATAAACTTAAAGTTGTATTTTTTAAGTGTTTATTAAAGAATAATATTATGGAGGAGAAAAAATGAAGTATTTATTGACCATTCTTTTAAGTTCAGTTCTCTTTGCTGCGTGTTCCAGTTCAAAAATGGTTTCAATGGACCCTGCCCGTTTTGATGACTGTACTCAACAAACCGATCTGACATCAAGCGATGTGTATACAGGTGAGACAGTAGATAACGTTGTGATCGACCAGCAGGATAAACTGGTTTATGTTACAATGGATGTCAGGGCTTACTGCAATTCTACACTAAGTATGGATATGACCCAGACCGAGAACGAGATCTTGTTGAAGGTTTCCAATACAAATACGGCGAGTGATAATTGTGTTTGTATAAAAAAGGCAAGGACTGCTTTCCGTGATTTGGCCCCCGGTACTTATGACCTTAGAATTACAGATCAGACAGGGCATAAGCTGCTGGACCAGAAAAGTATTACAATACCTGAATAGCGAAAACATAAATTTTATTTTCCTGCAAGCCGGTTTTTTGCCGGCTTTATTTTTTCTATTTTACAGCCTCCTCTTAATTGAGTCGTTATTAATTTCAAAGGAGGATTTATGAGTTTCCCTTTCACCGTATTCGTTCCATATAATGGGAATATAAAAATATGGGAAGCATTTAACGCGCTGCGGGTATCAAACCTCATTGAAGAAGTTTTTCTAATAAGCGCTGAATCCACTGAAGTTCCGAAATCCTCCCAGGTTCTGTTTTCAGACAATATTACAAGTACTCAGACATTAAGGGCTATTTCTAATGCGTCCGAATCAGAATATATCCTCCTGCTTCTGAAACCGGAGGAGGTTACGTTCGGAAGATTTTCCTTAAATCGTTTTTTTCAGTTGGCGGAACTTACGGGGGCAGCATTAATATATTCTGATTTCTACAGGTTGGAAAATAGTACACTGTATCCTAATCCTTTGATTGATCATCAGTCCGGCAGCATCAGGGACGACTTTGATCTGGGAAACGTAATTGTTTTAAGGAAACCGGTCCTTGAAAAATTTCTTTTGGACAATGAAACCGATCTTATGCATGCAGGTTTATATAATCTAAGATTATTTATATCCCGTAATAACGAAATACTGCGAATCCCCGAGTTTCTATATACAGTAAAAACCTCAACCGACGATCAGGGCGAAAGTAAACAGTTTGCTTATCTTGATCCTCGTAACCGTATTGTGCAGGTTGAAATGGAAGAGGCTGCAACAAAGCATCTTAAATTGATAGGAGCATACCTTGAACCTGTTTTTAGCGGGGTCAACTTAGCAGAACGGAATTTTGCATATACATCCTCAATAATAATTCCCGTAAAAAATCGTGAAAAGACCATAGCTGAAGCTATAAATTCAGCCATTAACCAGGCAGCGGATTTTTCTTATAACGTGATCGTGGTTGATAATCATTCAACAGACGGTACTACGGAAATAGTAAAAGAACTATGCAGAAGGCACAGCCGGATCATTCACTTGATTCCCGCATCTCAGGATCTTAGCATAGGAGGATGCTGGAATGAAGCTGTCTTTAATGAACACTGCGGTAAATATGCCGTTCAACTTGACAGCGACGACCTGTATGCCGATCAGCATACCCTGCAAAAAATAATTAATGTATTTAGCGAGGAAAAAAGTGCAATGGTTATCGGCGCTTATAAACTAACCGATTTCAATAAAAATGAAATACCACCCGGAATAATTGATCATCGGGAATGGACCAGATCTAATGGCAGAAATAATGCGCTGCGTATTAACGGACTTGGTGCCCCGCGGGCATTTTATACCCCGGTTCTCAGGGAAATCAAATTTCCCGATGTCGGTTATGGTGAGGATTATGCTGTCGCGCTTGCAATCTCCAGGAAATATGAAATCAGCAGAATATATGAACCAGTATATATTTGCCGCAGATGGGAGGGAAATTCTGATTCTCAGTTGACGGTTGAAAAGAAAAATAAATTTAACTTTTATAAAGATTCTATAAGAACTTATGAAATAAAAGCCAGGCAGAAACTTAATGCAGAAATCCGGAAATAAGCTCCAAAAGGAGGTACAGGATCTTATCCTGGCAGACAATTATTCTAAGGCTATATCGCTGTTTTACGATCAGCAAAGCGAAGAGTGGCCCCTGTTGAAGATGGGAACCGAATCTTTATCCACCGTTGAGTTCAAAAAACATTTCTTTGATAGTTATGAGATAAATACTCAGTTTAATCCCGGCAGGATAAATTCCACGATGGCAAATGTTTCACCTGAAGCAGTTAAGAAACGGAAGTGTTTTTTATGTACTGAGAATCTGCCGGTAGAACAGCAGGGGATTATTTATAAAGATAAATACTCGATCCTCTGCAACCCATACCCAATTTTTGAAAATCATCTGACTGTAAGCGGAATTAGTCATATACCCCAGAGGATAAAGAAATATTTTACAGATCTGTTGGAAATAAGTAATGACATTCCTGATTATAGTTTTATGTATAACGGTCCTGAATCAGGTGCTTCAGCGCCTGATCACCTTCACTTCCAGGCCTGTAAAAAAGAATCGCTTCCGATTAATATAGATTATGAAGGGCTCAAAAATGAATTTGGGGAAGAAATTACAAACAACGGGGTGACAATCTATGCTATAGATGATGGAATCAGGAAAATATTCGTCCTTGAATCTGATTCTTCAAAATCTCTTGTTAAAATATTTGATGTAATATATTCCCTTTACGCACAGATTTCAAAGAGTCACGTTGAACCTATGATGAATATTATCTCATCATATGAACCGGAAACCGGCTGGAGAATAATTATATTCTTCCGTAAAAAGCACCGTCCTGATGCTTACTTTAAAGAAAACGATGAAAATATTCTCGTCAGTCCCGCTTCCATTGATCTTGGAGGAGTTCTGGTAACTCCCCTTGAAAAGGATTTCAAAAAAATTGACAAAGATATAATCAGGCAGATTTTCCGCGAGGTATCGATGGGAAAAGAGGAATTTGAATATCTTAAAACTAAACTGAAAGAATAGGATATATTATCTCACTCTTTCCGGCCAATCCCATATAATATATGTATGCCTGCAACCTGCGCGGTTTATTTCTTGATCTCCTGAAGTCCTGAGGGTGTCTGCGGAGTCGAAATTATTTTCTCAAATATTTCCCATCGTTTTGCAGGATCATCCTTCGTTCCCCCGTTTCGTTCGACATAATTTTTAACGATTTCTTTCCCGAGGTTATAGTTAATCACATAGCTTCTGTACTTATCAACAAAGCTCATTCTTTTTTCCGCTCTCTCTTTACTCATGAGCTCATACTTCTGCAGCCATTCAACAGCTGTTTGCCTGTTCCAGTCACCGTTCAGGTAATTGCGCGCAGCCTCGTTGCCTGCATAGCTCAACTCATCGGTAAGCTCAAGCGCACGGTAATATTCGTCAGCCTGCGAGGAATCGAGTCCGGCAATCTGGAACAAAACCTCCTTTTCGAATTTAATTCTTGAGTCACCGGGGAAAGCCATTTCGATACCGAAATTTGCTGTTCCCTCTGCTATAAGCGACTGAGGACTAAATAAAGGATATACGCTGAACTCGGACCAGCCGCGCTGTCTTACAAGATTTTTTTCCAGAAGTGTATTATATACATGATGTCCAGGATATCCTTCGTGAGCTGCCAGATCAACAGCACGATCAATATAGATTGGCAGATCAGTATTAACCTGTATTACACTGTACGAATTTCCTTTATACCAATTATATCCTCCCCAGGGTTTATTATTTACATATTCCACTTTAAAGTTTTCATCCCGCGGGAGCTGGATATGATCGAGTGTTCTGCTGCGGCATTCGTTTATTGCCGCGGTAAAGACTTTATCAAGCTTATCTTTCGGTACAATGAATTGAGTTCTGAACTTTTCAAACCTGTCTGTCACGCTGCCGCTTCCCGGGAGCATCTTATCAAGTTCTGCAATAATTTTCTTAAAGTGTTCTTCTGAATACTGCGGGGCCTCTGCATCATAGAGGGCTTTAGTTTCCTGGTCGAAAGGAAGATGCCCTCCCTGCAGCATAAATATCTTTGTTTTCAATGCGAGCGTTTGTTTGAATAAGAACCTGAACCTCAAAGTCTGCATTTCATCTGCATTATATTTTCCCAGCGATTCCATGCTGTCAAGCAAAGAGTCTGTTTCAGCATTGAGGTGTTTTAAAGCGGTTGAATCGGCATTATAGGTACTGTCAGGTTTCCATTCATCGGGACCGTAATAAGCGTCAACGTAGTCAGGATCAAATTTGCCGACCCTTAATATCACCTTCACATAACTTTCTGCTATTTTATTCATTTTAGAATCCAGTTCTCTTGATGGTTGTTTTTCGTTTTTATCAACGCAGGAAATAAAAAATAAAGCCGTCAATAATATGAGGAAAATATTTTTTTTCAGCATCATTTATCCTTATTGGAATTTTCTTTTAACATGAAGATTGAATACCCGTAAGGGTCCATATGTAGATTTACTTTATAATTCCTTACAGGCAGTTCTATACCCGAGATAAGGTCAATTATTGAGTCCGCCTTAAAAGCATAAGGTAATTCAAGCGACGTATTGTTCAAAGTATTACTCTTATTTAACACGATAAGAAGGCGCTCATTTAAATCTGAACGCACAAAAGCATATATATTTTTATCTGCCCGCAGAGTGTAGAAATCACCGTACCTGAGTGCGGAATTTTCATTTCTGATCTTTATGAGCCGGCAGACAGCCTGGAAAGTCTCATTTTCAAGGCCTGTGAGTCCCGATCCAAAGCGCATCATCCGGCGGTTATCCGGGTCTGCCGCACCCGTCATCCCGATCTCATCTCCGTAATCAATTATCGGTATTCCGGGAATTGTCATAAGATAGGAAAGATATAATTTAAGTTTATCGTAACTCGACTTATTATCTACCTCCGGAGGATCCTTCCATCCGATTTCAGCGGCATCTCCTTCATTAAGGGTGATATCTCCGTCAGCATAGGCCATAAAACGTACTTTATCGTGACTATCCATGATATTCCCCATAAGGTGGTTCACACCATAAACATTAAATGACTTTTTCATCTGATCATCAAGGGATTTGAAAGAAAGTGATGAATCGATAAAAACCGGGATTGCAGTGTCATAAAGGTTAAAATTAAACTGAGCATCAAGCTGCCCGTTATTGACATATGAATTTACCAGCTGATAACTGCCGAAAGTTTCCCCGATCTGGAAAATATCTCTTTTCTCAGGAACTACAACTTCGCTTTTGATCTTCCTGGTTAATGTCCGCCAGAATTCATTAGGTACATGTTTAACAGCATCGTGCCTGAAGCCATCCGCATCAGTTTCCTGCAGCCACCAGACGGCATTGCTTGTCATTGTATCCAGCGCCTCCGGTGAGCCTTCATAATCAAATGAGGGCAGATAGGGCTCGAACCATGTAGTAAGTCTATGTTCATCCCAGAGTCGGAGATTCAGCTTTCCGTCAGGCAGTTCCAGGTGGCCAAACCAGTTCCTGTGCTGTTTAAAAAATGGATGTTCCTCATGGACATGGTTGGCCACATAGTCAATCAGGATATGAATACCATGCTTGTGAGCATCTTCAACCAGGTCTTTCAGCAGCGTCATATTACCGAACTTTTCCTCTACCCTGTCAGAGGATACAGGCCAGTATCCATGGTAACCGGTGTAGTACCTATGCGGTTCAGGGTATTCCCTATATGCACTGTCTGTATTATCTACAACAGGTGAAAGCCATAATGTATTCACGCCAAGTGAATCAAAATATCCGTCATCTATTTTATCTTTAATACCCTGTAGGTCGCCCCCGAAATAATTTGCTTTTTCGGTAAGATTCGGGTTAATCACCGGGATGCTGTTGCTTGAGTCTCCGTCATTGAACCTGTCAATCATTATTGAGTAAATGATATTATCATATTCTGTACGGTGACCGTTTCTGCCTTCCGGTTCGCCGTCATAAAATCTTAAGGTCTGAATATTGGATGCAAGTCCGTTCCTGTTCACGGCAACCCTGAGGACGCTCTCACCTCTAAGTTCTGCAGTATCAAGAGTAACCAGAAATTTATTTGCAGCTGTTGAGATTCGTTCACCGGATAGAACAGAATTATTATAAAGAGCAGAGACTTCCTCCCGTTTAACGGGTGATCTGTATTTACTGTTGTAGTATGAAAAACTGACAGTAATCCTCTCTTTTGTTTTCTCATACCCGTTAACGAACAGGTAACTTTCTTCAGGATGAGGATTGGGAATGTTTATAACTGAATTATATCCCCCAAGTCCGTTCGGAATACTGTCGGGATTTTCAGGATCAATAAATTCATCTCCCTGCACGTAAAACTTATACTGATAAGTCCCCGGTTCCAGGGGGACAGTTACGCTATATGTTTTCTTTTTTTTGTCATAGTTCATTGGAAGGTTTTCCCTGTTCCAGCCGTTGAAGCTCGCGAACAGGTTTACCCTTTCGGGATGGTCTTTAAGATTCAAATAAAAGGTATGATTCTGAACAATGTCTGAATAGAAAGGGATAGCATAAAAAGAATCATTCAAAGTAAAGTTGATTAAACCAAAACCCTCAAATTTGCTTTCAGGTTCAACCGCCAGATTTTTGCTTTCCCGGTTATAAACGGCCTTGATGTTATCGCCGGGAATAATACTTACATTATAATTCTCCGAATAAAACAAATCGCTGATAAGAACCGTATCGGTTTTTCCTGCATGGAGATGAAGTGGTTTGATTATATCTGTTATGCCCTGAGGAAAAATAACCAACTGAAAGGCAAGTAATAATAAAATAAGGGTTCCCTTTGTTTTCATTAAAGTCCTTTAATCCTCTTCAAAGTTAACAGCGGATTTATAATCATGCGTCTCGCTTTTCCTTTCGCGCTCGCCAATCTGCTGGCGCCACATAGCGTAGTAAAGTCCTTTTTGCCCGAGAAGATCAGCGTGTTTACCCGATTCAATAATCTGTCCTTTTTCCAGTACATATATTTTATCGGCATGCATAACAGTTGATAAACGGTGCGCAATCATGATTGTAATAAGATCTTTCCTGTCAGATATATCCCTTATAGTCGAGGTGATCTCTTCTTCTGTCAGTGAATCAAGTGAAGATGTAGCCTCATCAAAAATCAGTAACTGGGGACGCCGAAGCAGAGCACGCGCTATAGAGAGACGCTGTTTTTCTCCGCCGGAAACCTTTACACCGCCCTCACCTATAAGAGTATCAAGACCCTTATCTGCCCTGGCCAGCAGGTTTCCGGCAGCTGCTTTTTCCAGTACATCGAGGCATTCTTCATCAGTGGCCGCGGGATTAACAAACAAAAGATTCTCTTTGATTGTTCCTGAAAAAAGCTGAGTATCCTGGGTAACGAAACCGATCTTTTCACGTAATTCATCAAGGTCAATCTTATCCCCCGGGATACCATTGTAGATTAAAGCTCCATCCTGCGGAGCATAGAGGCCAACCAGAAGCTTTACGAGGGTAGTCTTCCCGGCCCCCGACGGTCCGGCAAAAGCAATAGTCTCACCCATCCTTACCTTGAATGAAATATTCTTAAGCGCGTTGCTCCTTGAGCTTTGATGCCTGAAGCTGACATTACGGAATTCAAGAGATTGAATTGTGCTTATGGATTCGGGATTTACGGGTTTTTCATCAATGGGCTGCTTCAGCAAATCATCAAAATTGTCGAGGGAGACCTCCGCTTCGCGGTAAATATTTATAATGTCCCCAAGGCTCTGAAGAGGACCAAAAATAAAGAATGAGTAGAGCATTAAAGTGAAAAACTGTCCTATCTGGATCTCTCTTGTGAAGATCAGGTAAAGCATAAAGAAAAGGATAGTGGTGCGGATAAAATTAACTACTGTACCCTGGATGAAACTTAATGTCCGGATATATTTAACTTTTTTTAATTCAAGCAGGAGGATCTTATCGGTTGTTGAATTAAGCCGGTTTATTTCCTGGTTTCCCAGTCCAAGACTCTTAACAAGCTCGATGTTTCTAAGAGATTCCGTAGTCGTTCCTGCAAGGGCAGTTGTCTCAGACACTATAACCTTTTGTATCTTTTTTATTTTACGGCTTAAAACAGAACTAACAATCCCCAGAATAGGAATTGCAGCAAAAAATATTGGTGCAATAATCCAGTGTACATTTACGGCATAAACAGTTACAAAAATAACTCCGACCACCGTAGTAAAGAGAACATTAACAAAAGAAGAAATCAGTTTTTCAACATCAATTCTAACTTTCTGCAGTACTCCCAATGTTGTTCCGCTCTGCTGATCTTCAAATTTTGAATAGGGAAGCTCTAATGAATGTTTAATACCATCGGTATATATCTGCGCGCCGAGACGCTGAGTTATCACATTAACGTAATAATCCTGAAAATTCTTAGCCACTCTTGATATAAAAGCAACACCCACGGCTGCGGCAAGAAGGAGTCCTACTCCCTTAAGAAATTGTTCAGTAGTGTAGGAATCAAATTTTGTAGCATATTTGTCAATCACCTTACCAAAAATATAGGGATCAAGCAGAGAGAAAACCTGGTTTACGGCCGCGAGCAGAAGAGCCAGCAGCATTAGTTTCCAGTAACCTTTGAGGTATGTGTAAAGCAGTTTCATTTGAATTGATTAAAATAATGAATAGGGACGCAATATAAAATAGTATTAGGGGGATGCATACGTGGGCATATAATCCAAATATAAGCCTATTGTCGGCCGGTTACATGCCTTATACAGGCCGGGCAGAGGCCGAAGCAGAGGCCGAACAGAGGCCGAAAGGTGTCAGCTTGAAGATTTTATGAAGGTACTTTGAGCACCATTAATACAACTGCAATTATCGGGGCAATGGTTGCGATGCTTCCCCATAAGTTCCACTCTTTTGATACCGCGTCGTAAAGCTGCTGATCAAAGGGATCAGTTTCAGCTATCTTTAATAATTTTTTCTGGGCGGGGACAACTTTAGCCATAAAAGCAGCGGCAGAAATAACAATCATTATTAAGCCCCACAAAATCCATCCCGTCTCAAATGGAATATAACCTATTCCCATACCGCCGAATCCCGCAAGAATTAGAAATGCGACTGCCGGCATTGTAAAAAACCTGTCGGCCCTGATTATCCCCCTCAACGTATGAGCCATTATGCCGGGATCTTTGCTCCTGTCGCCATGATTTTTCCAGAAAACATCAATAATGATATTTCCCAGGAACAGGATAACCGCAAAAATATGTATGAGTTTAAATACCAGGTAAGCCATATTCACTTCTCAATTATATTGGATTCAAATTTGCAAAAAATCGACAGGAATTCCAAGAAATTTATGGTTTCCTGTTTTTGAGAAATAAAACAGAATAGATTTTCTAAAAAAAGAATAAAAAAGTCCGAATTATTATAGTTCAATCAAATTTCATTTTTTTTATATTTGCGCATTGATGGCACAATTTCTGTCAATTTCCTTCTTTCCGATAAAAAACGCTAATATTCAAACAGGATTGTCCGGGATAAATTTAAAAATTCTGACCGTATGATTAAAAAAGATATAGTTAAAAGTGAAATAAAATGTTTTCACTGCGGAGATAACTGCCGGGATGAAAGCCTGCATCTGGATGACAAGTATTTCTGCTGCCTGGGGTGTAAAACAGTTTATGAAATGCTTAATCAAAAGCAGATGTGCGACTATTATTCCCTGGAAACAACCCCCGGAATTTCTCCTGCGAATATTCCCGTTAGGAAATTTGACTACCTGGATGATCCGGAAACTATACAGCGGCTGATTGATTTCAGGAATGATAAGATAAGTTCAATTACTTTTCGCATTCCCCAGATGCACTGCAGCTCCTGCATCTGGCTGCTCGAAAACCTGTATAAGCTGAATCCCGGGATCAGTCAGTCTCACGCCGATTTCCTGAAAAAAGAACTTTCAGTCAAATATTTCCATTCAAAGATCACTCTGAAAGAACTCGTTCAGCTGCTTGCTTCAATAGGCTATGAACCTCAGCTTCAGCTGGATAGCACTGAAGAAAAAACGGACGTCCATCGTAAACATCTTTATTATAAAATCGGTATTGCAGCGTTTTGCTTCGGCAACATAATGCTCCTCAGCTTTCCCGAGTATTTATCGATAGATATTAATGATAGCTACTACAGGAATATCTTTGCCTGGCTGAACCTGGTGCTCGCGCTTCCGGTTTTCTTTTATTCTGCATCGGAATATTTCAGCTCGGCATACAAAGGACTTAAAAAGAAAATAGTTAACATTGATTTTCCTATCTCACTCGGAATATTGGTTTTATTCCTGCGCAGTGTAATCGAAGTGGTAATCAATCATCAGGCGGGATATTTTGATTCGATGAGCGGACTGGTATTCTTTCTTCTGATAGGTAAACTATTCCAGGAGAAGACCTACGAGACGCTCAATTTTGAAAGGAGTTATAAATCATATTTTCCTCTCGGGGTTACCGTGAAAAAGGAGAATAAGGAAACTTCTGTCCCGGTTGCGAAGCTGAAAGTAGGTGACAGAATAGTAATAAGAAATGATGAGATTATACCTGCCGATGCAATTTTATTCAGCGGAAACGGGAATATTGATTATAGCTTTGTTACCGGTGAATCATCACCTGTAAACAAGGTGCTTGGTGAACTTGTTTATGCCGGGGGACGACAGAAAGGAAGTGCAATTGAACTTGAAGTCGTGAAGGAAGTATCTCAAAGTTACCTTACTCAGCTGTGGAATCATGAATCGTTCAATAAAAAAGATGAAAGCTATTTTACAACAATCAGCACACTTGTCAGCAAGTATTTTACCGCAGTCATCCTTTTAATCGCAGTTGTTTCTGCTCTATTCTGGGTCCAGTCAAGTATACATACAGCCATCAATGTATTTACGGCAGTGCTTATAGTTGCCTGTCCCTGTGCGCTGGCTTTATCAACTCCCTTTACTTTCGGCAATACTGTAAGGATTTTCGGAAGAAATAAATTCTACCTGAAAAACAGCTCTGTCGTAGAGGACCTGGCAAAGATTGATACAGTGGTTTTTGATAAGACGGGGACCATTACCAGGGCAGGAGAAGGAGAAGTTAATTTTACGGGAGATTACCTTGACGACTTTAAAATGGAAATGATAAAGTCGCTTGTGAAAAATTCCACTCACCCCCTAAGCATGGCAGTCTATAATTCATTGCGGGAATATAATGAACCTGAGATCTCGCAATACAGGGAATATTCCGGACAGGGAATCGAGGGATCGGTATTGGGCAATAAAATAAAACTCGGTTCACTTGCCTTCGTTGATGATTCTCTTGCAAACTTTAAACCGGCTAACCAGGAAAACCCAAGAGTATATGTCTCCTTTAACGGTAGAACCTACGGCTACTTCGAAATAAACAATTATTACCGTGATGGTATTGAAAGGGTTATAAATGACTTATCCGGCAGTTACAAACTTTCAGTACTATCGGGAGATAATGAAGGTGAAAAAGAAAGACTTTTGAAATTATTCGGTAAGGAAGCTGAAATTCGTTTCAGACAGACACCCCATCATAAGCTCCTTTATATAGAAGAGAAACGAAGCAGAAATGAAAATGTTTTGATGGTAGGTGACGGGTTGAATGATGCAGGTGCACTGAAAAAAAGCAATGTCGGTGTTGCTGTTACAGAAAACATCAGCAGCTTTTCACCTGCCTGCGATGCAATACTTGATGCTGATAAACTTTCCCTGCTGCCTGAATTTATAAGGTTTTCAAAAACAAGCGTACACATTATTATAATAAGTTTTATAATATCGTTCCTGTACAATGCCGCAGGACTAACATTTGCGGTTGAAGGAATGCTGTCACCCTTAGTGGCAGCTATTTTAATGCCGCTAAGTTCTATTTCAGTGGTTTTATTTACAACCCTTACAACGAATTTCATCGCGGGAAAGCGAGGCTTGTTATCTCGGTAATAGTCGTTTTAATAGGATTTAGTCTTCTCGTTGCAATAGGTTTTCTGGCTGCTTTTCTCTGGGCTGTAAAAAGCGGCCAGTATAAGGATACATATACTCCTTCTGTAAGGATGCTCTTTGAGGATAAGAAGGAAAAACCTGATAAAGATATTGAAAAAAAGAAAAAATAGTTCCCTATTCACTCTATGGAGAATGCATTTATGCAGTTAGAACAGTTCAGTTACGATAATAAAATCGTAAAGAATTTTGCTATAGCTACTGCCTTTTGGGGAGTAATCGGTATGCTGGTTGGACTCACAATTGCCTCCCAGCTGTTTTTACCTTCCCTTAACTTTAATCTTCAGTTCACAACTTTCGGCAGAATACGCCCTATTCATACTAATGCCGTAATTTTCGCTTTTGTGGGCAACGCAATATTTATGGGGGTTTATCACTCCCTTCAGCGTTTGTGCAAGGCAAGAATGTACAGCGACCTGCTGAGCAAAATACATTTCTGGGGATGGCAGCTTATTATTGTGGCCGCCGCCCTTACTCTTGCAATGGGTTTCACAACCAGCAAGGAATATGCAGAACTTGAATGGCCTATCGATATTGCCATTGCCATCGTCTGGATCGTTTTCGGAATCAATATGTTCGGAACAATCCTTAAGCGGAGGGAAAATCATATTTATGTTGCCATTTGGTTTTATATCGCAACATGGGTTACGGTGGCGGTCCTACACATTGTGAACTCTATCGAAGTTCCGGTTTCTTTCATGAAAAGTTACCCTGTTTATGCGGGTGTGCAGGATGCGCTGGTTCAGTGGTGGTACGGGCATAATGCCGTGGCGTTTTTTCTTACAACTCCGTACCTGGGACTGATGTACTATTATCTTCCAAAGGCGGCAAACCGGCCGATCTATTCTTACAGGCTGTCGATAATCCATTTCTGGGCACTGATCTTTATTTACATATGGGCTGGTCCTCATCATCTTCTTTATTCATCACTGCCGAACTGGGCTCAATCTCTTGGAACCGCATTCTCCATAATGCTCATTGCCCCGTCGTGGGGAGGTATGATAAATGGTCTCCTCACTTTAAGAGGAGCATGGGATAAAGTAAGAGAAGATCCAATTCTCAAATTTATGGTCGTCGCTATTACCGCTTACGGTATGGCGACCTTTGAGGGACCAATGCTGTCCCTTAAAAATGTTAATGCGATTGCGCATTTTACTGACTGGATAATAGCTCACGTTCATATCGGCGCACTCGGGTGGAACGGATTTTTAACTTTCGGAATATTGTACTGGCTGATTCCTCGTATTTATAAAACAGAACTCTTCTCAAAGAAACTTGCAAACGCACACTTCTGGATCGGAATGCTGGGCATAGTATTCTATGCCGCCTCTATGTACTGGTCGGGGATAACCCAATCGTTAATGTGGAAACAGTTCACACCGCTTGGCCTGCTTCAATATCCTAATTTCCTTGAGACCACATTGCAGATAATACCGATGTATATCATAAGGGCGATTGGAGGGCTCCTTTATTTCTCCGGTGTAATAATGATGGTTTATAACCTCATTAAAACGGCAAAGCAGGGCAGCTTTGAAGCAGAGGAAGAAGCTGAGGCTCCTGCATTAATAAAGGTCAATGACAGATTTGCAAAAGGAACCTGGCACAGGTGGCTGGAAGGTAAACCGATTTACTTCCTTATTGTTTCTACGATAGTTATCCTGATAGGCGGGATTGTTGAATTCCTTCCTACATTTCTTATTAAATCCAATATTCCTACAATCTCGAGTGTCAAGCCTTATACACCGCTCGAACTGCAGGGGCGAGATATTTACATAAGGGAGGGATGCAACAACTGCCACTCGCAGCTTGTCCGTCCTTTCAGATCAGAAACCGAACGGTACGGTGAATACTCAAAGGCAGGAGAGTATGTTTATGATCATCCATTCCTGTGGGGCTCAAAAAGAACAGGTCCCGATCTTCACAGGGAAGGAGGGAAATACCCCAATATGTGGCATTACCTGCATATGCAGGATCCAAGGCAAATGTCGCCGGGTTCAATTATGCCTTCTTACCCGTGGCTGCTGACGCAGGATCTCGATACTTCGGATACCCGGTCGAAAATAAGAGGATTAAGATCGGTCGGTGTTCCATACAGAGAAAGTTATGAAAATGCGGCTAATGATGACTTAAGAAAACAGTCGGAAGAAATAGCTGCAGACCTTCAGAAGAGCGGTGTTCCTGCTGAACCCAATAAAGAGATCATTGCACTGATTGCTTACCTGCAGAGACTTGGTACCGATATTAAAGGTAATTCTTTAACAGAGAAGAAGTAGGATTTATTATGGAAATGGCAAGTAAATATCTCGAATCGATAGAAGGAATCGCGGCATACCCGCTGTTCTCTCTCGTTGTCTTTTTTGTCTTCTTTGTTGCCCTGTTAATCTGGGCTCTGCGGGCAGATAAAGGATACCTTAAAAAGATGGGAGAACTTCCTCTCGATCCCGAAAATAATCAGCAAAAAATCCTTACAGGTGATTATAATGAAGATAAATAGAAAGTTTACAATGAATATCTTTTTAACAATTACTGTTTTTCTTCTTCAATATAGTTTTGTAATGGCACAGCAGGCAACAACTGTAGAAGAAGGAGCTATTGGACCCACTTACTACAAAGTTCTCGGGATACTCTTTTTCATCCTGATCATTGCAATCATATACGGATTTATGTACTTCGGCACAGAGGAAATAAAGGAAGAAGAGAAAGCTGTTGAGGAACCCGGAAAAGCTTCTTTGTGGGCGCGCATACGGCAGGCAATGACAAAAGCCGCACCGCTCGATAAAGAGGATGAGATCCTGATGAAAGATGACTATGATGGTATCAGAGAACTGGATAATAGTGTTCCGCCCTGGTTCAATTATCTTTTTATTGTGACGATAATCTTTGCTGTTTATTATATGTTTAACTACGAAGTATTTTCTGCAGGAAAATCACAGGTTGATGAATATGAAGCGGAAATGCAGTCTTATGCTTTACAGAGAGCCCAGCTTGAAGCATCCGGAGCTTTTGTTACCGAAGAAACTGTTACCAGGTTAACTGATCAAAATGATCTTGAAGCCGGCAAGGATATTTTTAAGTCAAACTGCGTCCCCTGCCATGGTCCTGATGCGGGCGGTGTTGTTGGTCCTAACCTGACGGATAAATACTGGATCCATGGCGGCGGTATAAAAAATGTATTTAAAACTATTAAATTCGGCGTTCCAGCAAAAGGTATGGTAAGCTGGCAGACCCAGTTGAATCCAAAACAGATGCAGGAGGTAGCCAGTTTTGTTCTCTCTCTGCAGGGAACGCATCCTGCAAATCCCAAAGAACCGCAGGGAACAATCTGGGAGGGAGACAGTACGCAGGTAAACCAATAACTTCAGGAATTTAGTTTAAGATACGGATTGATATGGCTTCGGAAGAAAATACTAAAACGATCGAAACGGAAGATTCCTTCAGGGATCAGCTTTCTACGGTAAGTAAAGAAGGAAAGAGGAACTGGATCTATCCTAAAAAACCTTCCGGCAGATTCTATAACGCACGGACGCTGGTGAGCTTCCTGCTGTTAGTTATACTTGTTGGTATGCCGTTTATAAAGGTAAACGGACACCAGTTTATGCTTTTTGATTTTCTGAACAGGAATTTCATTCTTTTTGGTATTCCATTTGGACCACACGACCTTTATTTGTTCGGAATAGCGATGATTGCAATAATAGTATTTATCATCCTTTTTACGGCGGTATTCGGAAGGGTATTCTGCGGATGGGCCTGTCCCCAGACAATATTTATGGAGATGGTTTTCCGCAAGATAGAATACTGGCTGGAAGGGGACTGGCTGCAGCAGAAGAAGTTATCAGATGCTCCCTGGAATTCTAAGAAAACGATTAAGAAAGTAACCAAGTATGTTATCTTCTTTGCCATATCATTCATCATCTCGAACATATTCCTGTCATATCTGATAGGTATGGACAATCTTCTTAAGATAATAACAGATCCTCCTTCAGAGCATATTGAGGGACTGATCTCAATCCTGGCATTCTCAGGAGTATTTTATTGGGTATTCTCATATTTCCGCGAGCAGGCCTGCACCATCGTTTGTCCCTACGGCAGGCTCCAGGGTGTTCTTCTTGACCGGGATTCTGTCGTAATAGCATATGATAACGTGCGTGGAGAACCCAGAGGAAAAATACGCAAGAATGAGGAACAGTCGGGGCTGGGCGACTGCATCGACTGTCACCTGTGCGTGGATGTTTGTCCCACCGGAATCGACATAAGGAACGGTATCCAGCTTGAATGCGTAAACTGCACAGCCTGTATAGATGCGTGTGACGGGGTAATGGATAAAGTTAAAAGGCCGAGGGGACTAATAAGATATGCTTCTCTTAATTCCATTGAGAACAAATCAAAATTCCGCTTTACGCCAAGAGCTATCTTTTACTCTATCATCCTGGTAGTATTACTTGGTGTGCTGGGCTACCTGCTCTCCGCGAGAACGGATTATGATTTCAACGTCCTCCGCACCCCCGGTATGCTTTACCAAAAACAGGCCGATCATAAAGTCAGCAATCTCTATGATCTTAATATCGTCAATAAGACATACAAGGAAACAAATATCGAACTTAAGCTTGAGAATATGGATGGAAAGCTTGAACTTATAGGCAGACCCATCGATCTGAAACCGCAGGAAATTTATGATGGTAAATTTATGGTTGTACTTGATCAGCACGAAATTAAAACTATGAATACCGCGTTAGACATAGGCGTCTATTCAAACGGGAAACGATTAAATGTTCTTAAAACCTCATTCCTCGGACCTGTAGAAAAAGAACCGGCAGAAAAGGAGCATGATGAAAAAGATTAAATGGAACTGGGGAACCGGGATACTTTTGTCGATCATTGTGTTTATGGCGATCCTGGTCAGCATTGTCTATGTCTTTATGAACCAGGATGTTGATCTCGTTACAAAGGATTATTACAGCAAAGAGCTCAATTACCAGGAGCGGATAAATAAAATCAACAACACCACCGAACTTGGAAAAGAGATTGATATACTTTTCAGAGATAATATTGTAAGTCTTACATTTCCCGATTCGGTATTTGACAAAAAAGCCTCAGGCACTATTTATTTCTATCGTCCTTCAGGATCTAAAAAAGACTTCACTGTTCCTGTAGCTGTTCTGGATAACAATACTCAGCTGGTCAGCACTGCGGCACTCGAAAAAGGGTTATGGAGAGTAAAAGTAGAATGGGGTATGGGAGGAAAAGATTTTTACACTGAAAAATCAATTATCATAAATTAAAATGGAATTACTAACAGCGTTAACAATAGGTTTCCTGGGCAGCTTTCATTGTATCGGGATGTGCGGGCCAATTGCGGTTGCACTGCCGGTACCAAAATCCTCCAATATCGTTTTCTTCACAGGGAGAGTTCTTTACAATTTCGGAAGACTGATCTCATACGGCATAATGGGATTATTATTTGGTTTCCTGGGTAAAGGATTTGTTGCCTGGGGGTACCAGCAAAGCCTCTCCATCGCATTGGGAGTGATCATCATAATTCTCCTTGTAATACCCGCTAAATACAAAAACAAATTCCTTGGAATGAACATCATCCTGAAAATCACAGAACCCCTGAAGCGATCAATCGGGAAGCTGTTCAAGAGAACCAGTCTGCCTTCCTTCCTGTTAATAGGTTTCCTGAACGGCTTTCTCCCATGCGGATTTGTTTACATAGGACTGGCAGGAGCCGCCGCCACGGGTTCTCCTGTAACAGGAATGCTGTTTATGATACTATTTGGATTAGGAACCGTACCAGCGATGCTTGCGGTCTCACTCTTCGGCAAACTCATCAGTCTTAATGTGAGGAAAAAGATCAGCAGAGCGATACCCGTATTAGCATTTATGCTCGCATTGATCTTTATTTTACGGGGACTAAATCTCGGAATCCCCTACCTCAGCCCAAAGATGATGGGAACCAAAACAATGATGCATCATATGGACTAATCAAAGCAATTCTTAACTCGTCTTTGCGGGCACAGCGAAGCAATCTCAGCATCCCATCATTTGCTATCATTAAGCAATTGCAACATCTTTATTCTTTAAAAATATAGTTGACTTTGAAATTTGAATCTTGTAATTACAGATGTGCTTCTTTAGGGTTCTTTTATAGTGGGCATTCGGGACTACTTCAAAAACCCATTACTTTTGATTTTTATAACCGGGGATCTTATGAAACAAATCTTGTTAGCTTTAACGCTGTTGTATTTTTCACTTGCTTTATTGTCCTGCAAGAAAGATAACCTCGTCATCCCTCCTGTTGAGCCGCCGCCTGTAGTAAAAGATACTGTTACAATATCAGTTGAAGGCGTAACTCACAGAAGTATTGAACTAAGGGTTCAGTCGACAGTAAATGATTCTTCACTGAAGATCAGACTATTCAGAACACTTAATTCAGCAGATACACTGGAAGCGGAATACCCTATCCTGGTAGAAGATACAACCATAATAGATGACAATAACGGAGAAGGATTACAGCTTAACACAGAATACACCTACTATGCAGTAACAGTAGATACCAGGGGGGATATAAAAGACACCGGCAGCACAGTTACTGCCAGAACCCTGGCCCCAACCTCCCATAACTACATCTGGCAGGAGTATACGATAGGTGATTTCGGCAGTGCCCTTTATGATGTCTGGGGTACTGATGAGAATAATGTTTATGCCTGCGGTTCGATTATCCTTAATGGTAATCCATATGGTGTTATAAAATGGGATGGAAGTGAATGGCGGCCATTTAAGGAAAATGCAGGCTTTTCAGCTATTTATGGGTTCTCAAATACTGATATTTGGATAGTTGGGGGTTCAGTGGTTATACATTATGATGGATCAGAGTGGAATGAGGTAAATGAGTCCAATTTAATAGCGAACACTCCCTACACATCCATCTGGGGAACGAGCAGCAGTAATGAGTATTTTGGTAGTACGCGGGGAAAGATAATTCATTGGGATGGGAATAAAGCCGAGGTTATAAATGATCTAGGCACCTGGATAACCGACATTAACGGAACCAAAGCGGAGAATATCTGGGTAACCGCGGTCAAATCAAGCGAGCTTAAGGATATAATTGTTCATTTTGATGGCATTGTCTGGGCCCAGGTTCAGCTGCCTACCGGCTTTTCTTATTTGCGATCGGTCTTACCCTTTAACCAGCAGGAAGTAGTTGTAGGCGGCAATGGAATGTTTTACAGGCAGAGTACCGGTGAATGGATTATCCTGCCTTATATAAACAGGGGATCAATACAGAAGGTCAGGGGAAATTCATCCACTGATCTTTTAGCAGTCGGAGGTTACGGCACCGTAACGCATTATAACGGTATAGACTTACATTTTTACGATGAGCTTTATACCCCGTCCGGTGGAATAAATTACGGAGTATACACAGCAGCAAATAAAGCATTTATCGTCGGAATAGACGAAAGTAATACAAAAGCACAAATAATAATCGGGGAAAGGAACTAGTCCAATGAAAAAATCGATAGTAATTTTCATTCTTTTTATGCTTCTACCGCTAAGCAGCTTGTTAGCAACTAACGGTGAATTCTTTATCCGAGTCGCTGGTTTCGGCAGTTCACAGTGGGTCTTACGATTTGAGAAAATTCCTGGAGAATTTTACTATGATGAAAATTTTAATATTGTAACTCCATATGATTTAGTTTTTGCCAGAACGGGAGATGCAATTTTGCCTGGAGCTGGTAAACTCAGCTACAGAGGAGATAATGGGTGTATTTGATGAAATAACATATAATAAAAATAACCTGGAGAAGTATGAAAATATCTCGTATGAGATAAACTGCAGTGATATTCTGCAGGGAAGCTATTACCTGAGACTGGTCTCGGAAGTAAGCGGGGAGGCAGAGTTTAACCTTGGACTGATACAGAACGATGTTTCAGAAATAGCTAAGAAAAACTATGTGAATGCCAGCTATTACGGAGATAAAGTACCATCCACCTATGAGATCAGCCAGAACTATCCTAATCCCTTCAACCCATCAACAACGATAAACTATCAGATACCTCAGACAGGATTTGTTACACTTAAGATATATGATATACTCGGGAAAGAAGTCACGACACTTGTCAACGAGCAGAAGAATCAGGGAAGATACTCGATTAACTTTGATGCCTCGAGACTGGCAAGCGGTGTTTACATATACCAGCTTCGCGTTAATGTCTATGTGAGCTCGAAGAAGATGTTATTATTGAAATAATGGATTAACAGTTGAGGTGAATAAAGAAGAGGCTGCCCAATTGCAGCCTCTTTTCATTTCAAGGTAAGAATATTATTTCTTAGGAGGAGCTACGGCATCTTTAGCCTGCTTTGCAATTCTGAACTTCAGGGATTTCTTTGCAGGTATTACCATCGTTTCGCCGATTTTTGATTTTGAATATTTTATGGAGAAGGTTGACTTTAAGATTTTTTTTTTTCTATATTGTTATTGGAAAACAAGGGATTCTGATAAAAAGTATTTTGCGCTGCTGTTTATTTTGAATACCTGAGAATTTTAGACTATAACTACGGGGATTAGTATGAAGATTCTTCTGTTATCTGCAGCGTTATTAGTTTCAGCTCTTACTTTACTTTCTTGCCAAAAGGATAACCCGCTGCCACCTGAGGATCAGCCTCAAATAAATTTAACCCTGGAAGACACAAGCTGTACAGAAGCCTGGATAAAACTGACCACTGCAAATATTAGTTTGCCTGCAGAGGTTGCACTAAAACAAGATGACAGCAGCATTCAAAATATAACCTTAATCAGTTCTGACACACTGCTCTATGTAGACTCTCTCCTCCCAAATCATAGCTATAAGTTTCAATCAGTTATTCAATCGATTAATCAGACGAGCAGCCTTGTCA
The DNA here is from genome assembly GCA_963774455.1 of uncultured Ignavibacteria bacterium. Lineage (GTDB taxonomy): Bacteria > Bacteroidota > Ignavibacteria > Ignavibacteriales > Ignavibacteriaceae > DATFVA01. The sequence continues at coordinate 143,647 of CAVZFD010000006.1, read as the reverse complement.
ACGTTACCACAATGGACACAACCTCCCAGGATTTCACCTGGCAGGCCTGGACATTCGGTGGTGAAGTCGGAAGCTGTAATCTTTACGATGCAGCTATCATTGATGAAAACGATATCTGGGCAGTAGGTCGGATAAATATTGCAGATACAAGCATAAACGGTTATACAACTTATAATGCAATACATTGGGATGGAAGCCAATGGGAATTGGAAAGGATATCTGTCAGTCATAATAACAGTCAAATTACTCCACCTCTTTATGGAATATTCTCCTTCTCCGCTAATGATATCTGGCTTTCATCTGGTGTCCCTATTCACGGTGATGGCGTGAATTGGATTCAGTATCATTTATTTGATATGGGGATTTTAAGTCAAGAAGACGGTTATCTTACTAAAATATGGGGCGAATCTTCAGCCGATATTTATTTTGTTGGAACACTTGGGACTATCGCTCACTACCAAAATGGCCAGTGGAGTTCAGAGGAAAGCGGCACTGAGATGGCACTTGCGGATATAGCTGGAACTTCCGATGGTGATATTTTTATTTGCGGTGCTGATGCAAGTCATATTAAAGGGTTAATCCTTAAAAAGAGTACTTCAGGCTGGGAAACAATTATTAACTCACGCTATCTTACCCCCGCTGAAATATTTAAACCCGACCTGTATGGTTCTCTGCCTTCGATCTGGCTGGATGAAAAGAACACACTTTATGCTGCAGGAAATTTACTCTACCAATATAAATTCGGTAAGTGGGATTATGTGAATTCATTGCCTGAAAACTTTATTCTAGGTGACCCGGGTTTGTATTACAGAGGATACATTGCAGATGTAAAAGGGGTTAAATCCAATGATATGTGGATAGTAGGAGACAGGAATACACTCAGGCATTTTAACGGTGTTAGCTGGAAACAGGTTGGATACCCGTATAGCCCGGACAGTGATATTGGCTGGGAAACAATATATCCAACAGAAAATTGTACGGTAGCTGTAGGTTATGAGGGGAACTCTGCAATAGTAATGCTGATTAAAAAATAAACTCCTGGCGCGGGCGGCACCAGGAGTATAATTGCAAACAATAGTGAAAGCATCCATTTTATATTGCGTACAAATGAGCTTCCCTGTTTGCATTGCTAAAATAACTATATCCGCCCTCTAATAAAACATAATTAGAGGTATAAAATGAAACCTTTTCTTATTTCTCTTTTCCTATTTTTCACTTCTCTTAACCTTTATCCGCAGGTACAACACTCATATGGGCCAGTAAAAGATCAGAACTGGTATACATATGCCTACAGTGCTTCATCTGGTTCTGGACCACACTATATTGGCGATAATGCAGGCGGAGGAGAAGTTGTTACATATATATGCCTTGTTAACTGGCAATGGAATGAAATGAACATTCCCAATGAAGCCACTTTGACATCCATAAACATTAAATTCAGAGCACAGACTAATAATTATTCACAAAGAAATTTGGATTTCACTCTTCACTGGATACCCGAAGATTGGAGTTCGACAATTGATTTTGATACTTATGCACACGATATCCATTATAATAACAATAGATTAGTATTTGAAGACGGTCAGAATTCAAATACTTCCGGATATGTTAGTTATGAGCAAACAGTCACAAGTGGCAATTGGTTTAATGCTATTCAGGAAGCGATTACTAATAGTAATCATTATATGACATTGGCTGTCAGAGACGAGAACGAAGGATACCCATTCTGGACTATATATGGCTATGACGGTTGATGATCAGGCGGTTGACTTTGTTGAAATCCCCGACAGCATAGTCTTTAATTCAAAGGAAACACTGAATACCTGGCTGATCAGTGAGGATTTCCCGCTGACTGATAATTCCAGCTTCCGGTATAGCATTCAGTATGGAATAGGTGATTCAAGCGCTGCTGCAGCCTGTCTTGCCAATATGAATAGTTATGTGAATTTTAAACTTCAGTTAGTCGATGCACAGACATCAGAGGTAATAGGCACTTATGATGAAGTTACCTTCGATCAGTCAAATATATACCAGTACAGCAGTCTTTCTTACGAAGTGAATACTGCCGGAATTGGTAACCGGAATGTTTATTTAAGACTGGTTACGGAAGATAATTTAAACCCGGGATATTCTCTCGGTGAAATATATGCGGCTGATAATGCATTGGGAAAAGCAACTGTCAAATCAAAGAATTTCGATGGACTGTCTTCGGTAACAGAGTATTCTCTTTCACAGAACTTCCCTAATCCCTTCAACCCATCAACAACGATAAACTATCAGATACCTCAGACAGGATTTGTTACACTTAAGATATATGATATACTCGGGAAAGAAGTCACGACACTTGTCAACGAGCAGAAGAATCAGGGAAGATACTCGATTAACTTTGATGCCTCGAGACTGGCAAGCGGTGTTTACATATACCAGCTTCGCGTTAATGTCTATGTGAGCTCGAAGAAGATGCTGCTGCTCAAGTGATTTTATTAAAAGATCTCTACCTTCGGTCGGGATGACAGGGTTGAGATTTCAGAGTTGCTCTAGTTAGCTTATGGGAGGCTGTCTTTATGGCAGCCTCTTTTCGTTTCAGGACAATATTATTTCTTTGGAGGGACTAGTCTTTTGCCTGCTTTGTAATTCTGAACTTCAGAGTTTTCTTCGCAGGTATTAACATTGTTTCGCCGATTTTTGATTTTGAATATTTTATGGAGAAGGTTGACTTTAAGATTTTTTTTTTTCTATATTGTTATTGGAAAACAAGGGATTCTGATAAAAAGTATTTTGCGCTGCTGTTTATTTTGAATACCTGAGAATTTTAGACTATAACTACGGGGATTAGTATGAAGATTCTTCTGTTATCTGCAGCGTTCTTGGTGTCAGCACTTGCTTTATTCTCCTGCAATAAAGACAACCCGATTCCTCCTGAGGATCAGCCTCAAATAAATTTAACCCTGGAAGACACAAGCTGTACAGAAGCCTGGATAAAACTGACCACTGCAAATATTAGTTTGCCTGCAGAGGTTGCACTAAAACAAGATGACAGCAGCATTCAAAATATAACCTTAATCAGTTCTGACACACTGCTCTATGTAGACTCTCTCCTCCCAAATCATAGCTATAAGTTTCAATCAGTTATTCAATCGATTAATCAGACGAGCAGCCTTGTCAACGTTACCACAATGGACACAACCTCCCAGGATTTCACCTGGCAGGCCTGGACATTCGGTGGTGAAGTCGGAAGCTGTAATCTTTACGATGTAGCTATCATCGATGAAAACGACATCTGGGCAGTTGGCCGGATATCCGTACGAGACTCCCTCGGCTTGGTACAATCTTATAATGTTATTAAATGGAATGGATCATCTTGGCAACTATTAAAGCTGACATACGATAATAATATAATGGTTATTCCTCGCGGAATATTGAGCCTAGGTCCTGATGATTTTTATCTTGCTGCTGGAAGTATTTTTCATTGGGACGGGATTTCCTCAACCGCTCAACTTGTTTTTTCGCGAAATAGCCTGCCAAATGCTGAGGGAACAATAGAAAAAATACTAGGAGAGGCTGATAAACTGTATGGTATGGGAAACTCAGGCAGCATCGCTCATTACCAGAACGGGCATTGGAGTTCAGAGGAAAGCGGCACTGAGATGGCACTTGCGGATATAGCTGGAACTTCCGATGGTGATATTTTTATTTGCGGTGCTGATGCAAGTCATATTAAAGGGTTAATCCTTAAAAAGAGTACTTCAGGCTGGGAAACAATTATTAACTCACGCTATCTTACCCCCGCTGAAATATTTAAACCCGACCTGTATGGTTCTCTGCCTTCGATCTGGCTGGATGAAAAGAACACACTTTATGCTGCAGGAAATTTACTCTACCAATATAAATTCGGTAAGTGGGATTATGTGAATTCATTGCCTGAAAACTTTATTCTAGGTGACCCGGGTTTGTATTACAGAGGATACATTGCAGATGTAAAAGGGGTTAAATCCAATGATATGTGGATAGTAGGAGACAGGAATACACTCAGGCATTTTAACGGTGTTAGCTGGAAACAGGTTGGATACCCGTATAGCCCGGACAGTGATATTGGCTGGGAAACAATATATCCAACAGAAAATTGTACGGTAGCTGTAGGTTATGAGGGGAACTCTGCAATAGTAATGCTGATTAAAAAATAAACTCCTGGCGCGGGCGGCACCAGGAGTATAATTGCAAACAATAGTGAAAGCATCCATTTTATATTGCGTACAAATGAGCTTCCCTGTTTGCATTGCTAAAATAACTATATCCGCCCTCTAATAAAACATAATTAGAGGTATAAAATGAAACCTTTTCTTATTTCTCTTTTCCTATTTTTCACTTCTCTTAACCTTTATCCGCAGGTACAACACTCATATGGGCCAGTAAAAGATCAGAACTGGTATACATATGCCTACAGTGCTTCATCTGGTTCTGGACCACACTATATTGGCGATAATGCAGGCGGAGGAGAAGTTGTTACATATATATGCCTTGTTAACTGGCAATGGAATGAAATGAACATTCCCAATGAAGCCACTTTGACATCCATAAACATTAAATTCAGAGCACAGACTAATAATTATTCACAAAGAAATTTGGATTTCACTCTTCACTGGATACCCGAAGATTGGAGTTCGACAATTGATTTTGATACTTATGCACACGATATCCATTATAATAACAATAGATTAGTATTTGAAGACGGTCAGAATTCAAATACTTCCGGATATGTTAGTTATGAGCAAACAGTCACAAGTGGCAATTGGTTTAATGCTATTCAGGAAGCGATTACTAATAGTAATCATTATATGACATTGGCTGTCAGAGACGAGAACGAAGGATACCCATTCTGGACTATATATGGCTATGACGGTAGTTCAACAACTTCCCCCTCAATTGGTATCACATTTAACTATACAACACCAACACAGAACTATACTTTCTTCAATAAATTTGGGAATACCGAGGACTATGGTGACTTGGTCTTCAATAATGATTACCAAAACCCTTTTCCCTCAGGCACAACAAAGCATCCCAGTTGGGGTTCCAGCAATACAATTCGTACTGACGAATTACCTTTTGATTATAACTGGAACCAATCCGGGACTACGCAAAAACACCTGTTCTGGCATCTGGATGGTGATCAGGATAATAAATATGTTTTAAATAATGATTTCCAGGCCGGTTCAACCATCCCCGTTACAATGAAGGCTAATTTTGATGCTACGGCAAAAGTAAATGTTGTAAACAATCTTGAAGGAATGGTAGAAGGCCAAGGAAATATTAATTTTATTGATCCATTTTTTTACTATAAAAATAATAATATCTGGTATCAGGATAATGTACCTAAAACTTATGGTTCTCCGTTTACTACTTATAACAATTCTGATGATTCATACGGTGGAGTCTTTCTGAATCAAGACCCGGCTCAAACTTCAACTTACTATTCCGTACAGGCAGTAAACACCCAGAACATACCGGTGGGAGGTGCGATAGGGACAAGAAAATTTTATTTTCAAAACTGGTCAGCTGATCCTTCAAATGGAGCTTCATTTGAAACTGCTGAATCCATTACCACCGGAGTTGTTTTTAACAGCAGTGACGCTACGGCCTATGCCAATCTTCACGGCCAGGGATTATCAAATACCTCCGGCAGTATTTCATCTCCCAGTCAGCGGAAAATTGTTAGAACCGCCGATGGGAAATTACATCGTGTTTATGAAAGTATGGATCACGTATGGTATGAGATGAGCGGTGATAATGGGCAGAGCTGGACATTAATGAATGACGGGGGACCACTTGACGATGGAAAGGGTGAGAATCCTTCAATTGCGGATGTTCGTATTGATAATGCTTACGATTATGTGGTTGTTGTATTTCAACAGAATGAAGGAGGCATAGCTGGCTTTGATTATTCAATTCAGCTGAATGTTTTCGGCGGACTGCTACCGAATAATCCTATACCAATCTATCAAAGGTTACAAACAGCTGCAATATACAGTTCCGGATATCAATATTCGCATTGTGAAGCTTCTCCGGTTATTGCTATCAAACCCGCAATAAACACCGCAACGGTTGAAGTTTTGTGGCATCAGAATGAGGGATTATTTATACAGGACGGAGGATTATCTTACTTAAACTCTCCCCCCTATGATCCCATAAATTTAATATACAAGGTTCCAAATACCGCTAATATTTCGATCAATCCATCCTTAGCTACCCATAGCCAAAATAATACTTCCGGTTATTTCTATCTGGTTTGGCAGGAAAATAATATTATTAAATATATTGATTTTCATTCCCGGCAGTTTTCTCAACCTATTTCTGTATCTAATTTAGATGGATATACTACTGACGAGACACCATCTCTTATTGCCCTGGATGATAATCTTGCCCGTATCTGCTGGAAAGGAACAAGGTATGTCTCCCAGATCGATCCCGATACTAAAACCGATAATTCCTACTGGGATATAAGAACCATCTTCAAGGGAATAAACAGCAACCGCTAATCTCATACAGGATAGTGCCTGGAAAAATAAAATTCTCGATATTACGACCTTTACGTCAACCTCAATAAGGGGGAATAATATAAATGATGTTTTTGTAGTGGGAGCATTCGGAGATTTTGATCATTTTAACGAGGTAAGCTGGAAGAACGACTACATTGAACCGTTGTTAGATAATGGCGCGTACACAAGCGTTTCAACCAAAGGTGATATGGTTGTAGCTGTAGGCTCCAATCAGATATCAATTAACTCAGAGGCTGTAATACTTATAGGGAGGAGGTAAAAAATGAGTCCACCGAATTCTATAAAATTTGTGTAGCGATGCGGCAACATCGCTACACAGAAAATACAAATAAAGAGGTTGGAGTAAATAATTCACTGAATTATTCTGCCTTTTTATTTGCTGGCATAAGTTAAGCATTTTATTACTAAATGATAAAGGGAAAAATAATATGAAAAAGAAATTTATCAGTATACTAATTATTAATTTGCCTCGTAAAGAGCAAAGAAAGAGATGGACGAGACGTTATTTTACGAGCGAAGTCAGCATCATTAAACACTTGATGATTAGAGGCCAAGTTTAATGACATCTCCGGGGTGTTAGTGACGACACGGTCAGAGGGCAACTCCTCAAAGGTGCTTCATAAAATGAGCACATATGTTATCAGAAGGATAAGAAGGCTGCTTCAAAGGAACAGAGGAAGAAGTGGATATGGATGGAAAAGAATAAGCAATGGAGAAATATATGAAAGATATGGTTTGTACTATAATTATAAAGTTCAATGGCTATAGACAGAAGTATAAATTATTTAGGAAAGCCGTATGAGGGAAAACCTCATGTACGGTTTGACGAGGGTTCAAGGGAAACAGGCTCACGCGTGAGTACTGCGCCCTTGTCCTACTCTACAATGGGTGAACAGTTGAGATTAAAAAAGAAAGAGGCTGTCGTTGGGCAGCCTCTTTTCATTTCAAGGTAAGAATATTATTTCTTAGGAGGAGCTACGGCATCTTTAGCCTGCTTTGCAATTCTGAACTTCAGGGATTTCTTTGCAGGTATTACCATCGTTTCGCCGGTAGCGGGATTTCTTCCCATTCTTTTCTTCCTGTCAACAACCAGCAATTTACCAAGTCCCGGAATTACAAAAGATTTTTTAGCTTCTTTATAAGATAAAGTTACTAACTCCTCAAGAAACTGACCGGCTAATTTTTTTGTTGTTCCGGTCTTCTTTGAAAGATGATCAAGAATTTGACCTTTGGTCATTGGTTTAGAAACTGCCATAGCTTGCCTCTCTTTTTTTGTTTGAATAACTCTTTGCGAAATTTATAAATTTTTAATTCTAAACAAAAATAGAATCTCCTGTTTTTAAAAATTATTATGAGCCCTGTTAAAGCCTGCTGACGGGGCTTTTGTGGCTTATCTCTTATTTATTTATTTTTTCATTTAAGTAAATAAAAAGAGTGCAGTTCTGCATATGTTGAAGTGGTTTGGCTTATTCCTGTTTTTGTTTTTAGCGATGATGACGTACCCGCAGACAAAAGATTCGGTGTATGTTGATACGACCAGGGCAGGCGTGGTAGATACCGTCGCCTCGGATACAACCGGACTGCTGAGTACTTCGAAGGAAATAGCGAAGGTTGATACCATTGCTCCTATCTATCAAAACCCTTTCTATTCAGAAAGTGAATTTATAAGCAGAAAAGAGATGAATTTCCTCGATTACAGGTATACCGGGGATTTGTTTGAGCCAATGGGACTCAGCTTTCTTAGGAACTATGGATTTATCGGACATCCAAATGAGCTGATGCTATACGGTACCAGCGATGTGGGATATTTTCAGAACGGAATATATCTGAACAACAGGAGCTCGGGAAACTTCAATCTTAATCTGCAGTCTTCCGAAATGATCGACTCGATAGAGATAATTCCTTCCCCCAGGGGATTCCTGTATGGACCCGTCACTAAACCTGTAAGCGTCAATTTCCTTGAAAGAGATATCCTTTCTGTAAGACCTTATACAAGAATCAAATATTATGAGGGTCCCGCAGGCGAGGCTTTCATCGACGCTACTTTCAGCTCAATTCTCTTTAAGGATTTTACTTTTACGGTGGAAATAGCGAACCGTAAAGTCGACCTTAGTTATGCCAATAGTAACTTCAACATCTGGCAGGGGGGCGCGCACTTCAAATATCTCTTATCTAATAAAGCGAACCTGACGGCCTCCTATGGCTATAATGATTATGACGCTGGACTGAATGGAGGTGTGGATGTAGACAGCATAACCCAGGCAGGCTTAAACCTTGATGCGGTACTATATGATGAACAGGCGGCTCCCGTTTATTATACCCAAAGACGCCTTAATATCCTTCAGCATAATCTTGGTTTAAGATTATTAGCAGAACCCATAAAGAATTCACGAACAGATCTGAGTTTGTATTACCGTTTCAGCGACGACAAAATAAACAATCCTCTTGATGTCTTAAACTACCCCAGAAAAAATAAAGACAAGACGGGTGGCGTATTACTAGGACAGGATTTTAATCTTGCCTTCTCAGATTTCAAAATACTTGCTCAGTACGAAAGAACTAATTTTAAATATACAGTCCCACGTGCAATATCAGAATATAATTCCGATTATTTCAGCCTTTCTCCTATAATCAGTTTAAATCTCCTCGACAGCCTCATCATTCCGGCCGCTTATTATAAAATCCAGAGAGGCAGTTCAATCATATATAATGGTATTGGTTTTGATGTCACTCTTAATCTGTTTAATAAACTAAAATTATACGGAGGTTATTCCAATTATAAATCCGCCGGCCTCAGCAATAATGTTAATACACTGGAATTATCAGGCTATTATCATAATGAATTCCTTACCCTGGGAATTAATTTAATTAACCGAACTGAAAGCTTTGCTTTAGTTTACGCCAACCCGTACCTGGCTGAAGAACATTATTACCTGGACCTCGGTACGACGATGATTGGAGGAAGCGCTTCGGTTAAGTTGTGGAAGATTCTCCTTGAGGGAAGTTCCTACTATGATCTTTCTGAACATAATGCATTCGGAAGTCAGCCTGTGCTTTCAGCAGCTGCACCTAAAACCAAGCTGAGAGGCGGAATATATCTTGATGGCTATTTCTTTGCCGATAACCTGAACCTTAAGACCGGCTTTGCTGTCAACTACAATTCGAGACAGAGAGTATATTCTTCAGGACAGGAATACAACCTTGCCGGTCAGTTTGCCACTGTCGACTTCACCCTTGCCGGAGAAATTCAAAAAGTGGCTATAGCATATTTCAGATGGGAAAACCTGCTCGATGAAACTTATTATATAGTTCCTTATTATCCCATGTACAGAAGAGGAATACGATTCGGGGTATCATGGGAACTGTTTAATTAAGTCTTACCATAAAATTGAAATCCTTAAAATTAAATAGCCGGAATTCCTTTTTACTTCTTATAACAGCCGGCGTTTTTCTTGAAGCTCTATATATTTTCTTCCTTCTTAATAACGGCAGCGGAGATATCGGCCTTTATATGTTTATTTACTTTGAGGCCTTTATCATTTTTTTCTTCGGGTACTATATAATAAAAAAAGCCGCCCCCATCAGCGGGGAGACGCTGCCTTTCCTGAGAAGAATACTTGCCGGCGGCGATTCTGAAGGAATAAATTATACTCTTCCGGCATTAATAATTCTCTTTGGAATATTATTCAGGGTTACGCTGATTCCCACCGCACCCACAACGTCCCCGGATGTTTACCGGTATATCTGGGAAGGTAAAATTATTTACAATGGATATAATCCTTATGAATATTCCCCTGATGCAGAGCAGCTGTCGGAGCTAAGGGATGATCTTTACGCAAAGGTTACTTTTAAGAACCTGCCGACGATCTATCCACCAGCCGCTCAGATCATTTTTCTTGCCTCTTACAGCTTGACCGGGAATAGTCTAACAGGACTAAAACTAATTTACCTCCTTTGTGAAATCATTACTATGATATTCCTGGTGAAGCTTTTAACCCTGAAGGGAATGACCCCGAATTTAGTGATGCTCTATGCCTGGCTTCCGCTTCCTGTAATGGAATACTTTGTTAATGCTCATATAGATGCGGCAGGAATTATGCTGCTTATCCTATTTCTTTACTTCCTTGAAAAAGGGAAGATGCTGCCTGCGGTGTTTGCTTTCACCTTCGCTTTTCTTACGAAACTATATCCTGTATTCTTAATACCGCTGCTCGTTAAAAAGTTAAGAAAACAGAGATTTATGTATTTCATACTGATCTTTATCTTCACTTCCATATTATTTTATTATCCTTTCATTAACGGAAGTCAATCAGTAACAAAAATGTTAAGTATATATGCGAATAAGTGGGAGTTCAACGCTTCGGTTTACTACCTGCTTGCTGCTGTAATCCCCGACAGGGAAACGGCAAGGCTCATCTGCGGGATCCTGCTCTTCATTTCTATTGGTTATATTGCCAGCTATTATAAAGATTTTGTGAAAGGTGCCTTTGGAGTGCTACTTGCGGTACTAATATTATCTCCGGTGCTATATCCATGGTATCTTGGATGGATAAGTGCAGTAAATCCATTCGTGGGGTTTTATTCCGTATTAAGTCTTTTATTCACGGTTAACCTGTCTAATTTTACACCCCTCGGGAAAGTATGGCATGAGTATTTCCCGGTGATATTCACCGAGTATGCTATTTTCTTTGTTCTGTTTGCTTACGATCTGTATCATCAGAGAACAGGAAAAACATTTAAGGATCTTCTGAAATAAGCCTGCAGTCTCAGTCTGTTCGTCCTCCCAGGTGTTTTGCAAGGAATTCCTCCATAGACGTATAGAACTCGAATTTGTTTTCTTCGTTATGAAAACCATGTCCCTCATTTTCCTTTACAATATAAGGAACGTCAATGTTCTTTTTCTTTAGCGCCTCAACTATCTGATCAGATTCTGATTTAGCCACACGGGGATCATTAGCTCCCTGTGCAATCAGGAGAGGGGCTTTTATCTTATCCACATGGTAAACCGGAGAAGCCGATTCCATAAGCTCCTTATCCTCTTCAGGATTTCCAACCATTTCGTATATCATATGCAGATAAGGCTCCCAATAGGGAGGGATAGACTTCATAAAGGTGAAAAGATTTGAAACGCCTACGTAATCAACCCCGCAGGCATAGAGATCAGGAGTGTATGCAAGTCCTGCCAGTACTGCATAGCCGCCATAGGATCCGCCGTATATAGCTATCTTCTTCTCATCCGCAATTCCCTGTTTTATCAGCCACAGCGCCCCATCGGTAACATCATTCTGCATAGCTTTTCCCCACTGTTTAAAGCTGATTTCCCAGAAATTTCTTCCGTAGCCTGTTGAGCCGCGAAAATTGATTTGCAGAACCGCGTATCCCCTGTTAGCAAGGAACTGAACCTCAGGATTAAATCCCCATGTATCGCGGTGCCAGGGTCCTCCGTGAGGGTTTACCACCACAGGAAGCGACTGCGGCTTCACTCCCTTAGGCAGGGTTAGATAACCATGGATCTTCAGTCCATCGCGCGATTCAAACTCGATGGGCTTCATATCTGCCATATCGTTTTCATTAAGCCAGGGACTAACATCGGCAAGCTTCTTAAAATCTTTGCTGTTGAGATCGTAATAAAAATAAGCTCCCCTCGATTTATCACTATATGTTCTTACAAGCACTTTATCCTCATCCCGGTTTGAATGAGAGACAACAACCTCATAGCCAGGGAGTCTGCTTTCGAGGTCCTGCTGGAGCTGCTTTCTCTCATCATCAAAAAAATGGTAATGTAGTTTATCCGTTACAAACGAAACACCGGTAATAACCTTTCTTTTATCGGAACTCAGCAGGTTTGAAACATCGACCTCGGGATGCTCATAAATAACCTCAAGCTCCTTGTTATTTTCAATATCATATTTAACGATTGCTAGTTTATCACGGCCTTTGTTGGATATCATATATATAAGGCTGTTGTCATATGTGAACATACCTGGTGAAAATGTTTCCTTAAAATTGCTTGTTGTTACCAGCCTGAAATCTTCTGTCTCATTATTCCTGTAAAGTATACCTGTATTCACCCCGTCTGTTGTTGCAGCGATTCTTAATATTCCGTCGTGATCCGTTACCCAGCCGGTAATATTCCCGGGGTTCTGTGCTATCATTTTCATTTCGCCGGAATTAACGTTTATCCTGTACACATCAAATATCCTGGCATCCCTTTTATTCATAGCAATCAGCAGTTCATCATCATTATCCTTCAGTTCATCGATAAGCTCCACCTTTACCTTTTCAAAGGGAGTAAGATCTTTCTGATTGGCGCCGTCGATATCTACCGCATAAAGTCTGAAATTCTCATCCCCGCCTTTATCCTGTACATAGGCGATACGCTTATTATTAGCCCAGAAATAGCCTGCAATGTCTCTCTCCTCAGCAGAGGTTAGTCTTTTGATTTCATCCTGTCCTATTTTCTGAATAAACACATTAAGCCTGTTTTTCCATGGCATCATAAAAGCGAGGCGTTCACCGTCCGGCGAAAGCTGAAACGTTGTCTTCTCGGGGTTCTTAAAAAAATCTTCTAATGGAATAAGAGGTACATTTAATTCCAAAACGTTTTCCTTCTTTATTATTCACGGATTAAGAATTTGCACATCAAAAATAGTAATAGAATAAGGAAAAGGTAGTGACTGCCTATTAATTTGACAATTAGACCGCGGTTGAACCAGGCTCAATCTTTCGAGGATTAATGATCTATTTACTGGACGATATTTAAAATACTCGCTAATTGATTCTGTAAAGAAATTCAATTACTTTTGAAGGCAATGTCCAGAGAAAATGGACATTGGGTACATAAAATGAGCATTTTTGAACACATAAGGCAAAACATTGATCAGGAAGTATTTACCTATACTCAGCTTCTTGAGCATTTAAAAGATTATAAAAAACCACGGGATGGGATTAGTTCCCTGTTAAAGAAAGGGTATATAATACGGATAAGAAAGGGACTTTATATTTTCGATGCCAGATGGCGTAAAAAGAAAGTTAATCCTGAAATATTAGCAAATTTAATTTATGGGCCTTCTATTATAAGTACCGATTATGCACTTTCTCTATACAGCTTAATCCCGGAAGGAGTAACTACTATTACATCAATAACCACCGGAAGATCCCGTATTTATGAAACTCCAGTCGGCAGATATACTTATGAACATATTGACGTTAAACGTTTTTCATACGGCGCGAACATTAAAAAAACAGATGCGGGCACCTGGTTCATTTCCGGGCCGTTAAAAGCATTAGCCGATAAGGTGTGGCTGGATAAACGTTTTAATCCCACATCTCCATCCTCATACTCCGAATATCTTTTTAACGATCTTCGAATTGACGAGACGGTATTAAAAGGTTTACCTGATTCCATTGATAAGTTGAATGAATTAGACAAAGTATATTCTTCACGGAAGATAACATGGCTAATAAAATTTTTAACAGAAAAAATTTTCCCTGATCAAAAATCATGAAATCGTAATGAATGATTTAATAAAACAGATGCTTCCTTCTGAACTGCCTCCTTCGGAAGCAGGGGTATTAAGAATTTTACGTGAAGTACTTCAATCAATTTCATTGCTTGGACTCTGGAGGGCTAAATTCTTTGAGCATACGGCCTTTTATGGCGGTACCGCTCTTCGAATTCTTTACGGGTTAGATCGTTTTTCCGAAGATCTGGACTTTTCTCTCTTGAAACCTTCCACAAATTTTAATTTCGAAAAATATCGTACATTATTAATTAAAGAACTGGAAGCATTTGGTTTTGATGTAAGCTTTGAGATTAAGGAAAAAACTTCTAAAACATTCATCAACTCCGCCTTCTTAAAAGGGAATACTTATAATCAGTTGATGACTATACTAGCTCCAAAGGAAATCATTTCAGGTATAAATAAAAACGCAATTTTAAAAATTAAATTCGAAGTCGATACAAATCCACCACCTGGTTTTAATACAGAAATGAAGTATGTTTTTTCACCAGTCCAATTCGCAGTGCGATCTTATTCATTGCCTTCACTTTTTGCGGGTAAAATGCATGCGGTGCTCTGTAGAAACTGGAAAAGCCGTGTAAAAGGGCGGGATTGGTACGATTTAATATGGTATGTTTCTCATTATCCGGAGCTAAATCTTAAACATCTCGAATCAAGAATGAGGCAATCAGGCCATTATACGGCAAATGAACCGCTTACAAAAAAAAATATGATAAAAATGCTTAATGAAGCTACTGACAGGCTAGATGTCGACTTGGCACGCAATGAAGTTGCAGCATTTGTAAATGATCCTCGCTCACTGGAAATATGGTCTAAGGATTTTTTCAGAGCAGCCTCTGAAAGAATAATTGCTGAGTGAAATAAGATGGTTCTCATGGGAGGGGACTCGCAATGACGGACAAAGCAAGAGATTACTTTCCCGCAGGGCGGGACAAGCTACTCGAAAACTGTTCGCAGTGACAATACGAGAAAAAGTTTACAGGCTCAGCATATCCTTGAATTTTATTGCCTGTCTTCTGGATACTTCAACCTTATTGCCGCCTTTTAATTTTACAAGAAGACCGCCATTGAGCCAGGGCTCAATGCTTTCGATCCATTTAAGGTTTACGATGTGCTTCCTGTTGGCGCGGAAGAAGGCTTTGCTGTCGAGCCTTTCGTCGAGATAGTTAAGGGTTCTTAGGATTAGAGGTTTGTTATCCTCAAAGTATACCCTTACGTAATTTCCCTCAGATTCAAAGAGACGCACAGTGGAAAGCTTCACGAACCAGCACCTGTCGCCATCCTTTACAAATACCTGGTCGTTTTCGGTAAGAACCGGAGTGTCGTCTGCTTCAATTTTATCTTTCTTATTCTTTTCAAGCAGCCTTTTTACTGTGTCTTCAAGCCGCTGCGGTTCTATGGGCTTAAGCAGGTAATCCATTGCATTATATTCAAATGCTTTAAGGGCATATTCATCGTAAGCTGTTGTGAAAACCACAGTCGGTACGCTGTCCAGTTCTTCCAGCATCTCAAATCCGTTCTTACCCGGCATCTGGATATCAAGGAAGATAAGCTCGGGATTAAGTTCAGTAATCTTGGTCAGGGCATCTTCAGCATTAACAGCTTCGCCCACTACTGTGATCTCTTTAAAAGGATTTAAGAGTCTGCGCAGTTCAGTACGCGCGAGACGTTCATCATCTACTATTAAAGCTTTCATTTATTTTTCCTCCTGTTGGGATAATAACTTCTGCAAGAACTTCAGTTTGTGATGTATTTTGAATTTTGAATGAACCGAATTCTCCATAAAGAAGGTTCAGCCTATGCTTTGTATTCTGAATTCCGAAACCGGTCGCATTTTTAAGATCCTCTTCGCTGAGCTGGCCGGTATTCGATATCAGGATATGCAGCTTTGAGTCTTCAATGAAGGATTCAACCGAAATCTTTCCGCCGTTTGTTTTCTTTGATATACCATGCTTTATACCATTCTCAACGAGGGTCTGCACCATCATCGGAGGTATATCAGTCTTCGCTGCTTTCGGTTCTGTTTTTATACTGTAATTTAATCTTTCTTCGAATCTTATCTTTTCAAGATCGAGGTAATCTACAACTGTCTGCATCTCATCTTCAAGTGTAACCGTCTCGCTTTTTTCAATTCTTAATGAATAACGTAGAATATTCGAAAGTTTTGTAACTGCAATTTTTGCCGAGGCCGGATCTTCTTCAATTAAAGCTCTTATGCTGTTAAGGGCGTTGAACATAAAATGGGGATTAAGCTGACTCTTCAATGTCTTCAGTTCAAAATCCTTTACTGCGGCTTCCCATATTAGAGACTCAATTTCAACCTTCTTGTAGTTCTGGAAAAAGTGAACAGAAAAATAGATAAGCTGCCAGAGGAGTATTACGCTGCTAAGGTTGAATGTCCATATGAGCGGAGTAGCAGGTTTAAACTCCGACATATTGTAAAAACTGCCGCTAAGGTTTATCGAAAAAAATACAATAGAAAGCAGAATACCAATTAGAAGGCTTGATATAAGAACCCTTGGAACGATTTTCTTCAGTGGCAGTTCCAGCCAGCCTTTTTTCTTAATGGTCATGCGCAGAAAGTGGGTGGAAAGAAGACCCAAAATACAGATAAAGAGAAAAAGCAGACCTTTCTGCCAGGTAAAAGATTCAAAAGAGAACATAGCAATGAGGTTCACGGCAGCGTAGAATGTCCATCCCGAAGCCTGTGAGATCCAGTAGGCTCTATTTCTGCTCATCCTTGAAATACTCTCACCGCTCTGTTTTTTTCTGCTAAAATTTAACGGGACAGTCCCGGCTTCAAGATTAATATGGTGCGTAAAATCAGTCATAAATATAGTCGTAATGTCAGTAAAAGGAAATTATAACCTGTTAATAAAAAATAACAGTCAGGCACTGTAAAATTAGCTTTATTGTTCCTCAAGCAGGTTTTCTTTATTACCACCGGTTTTATGGAAGGATAAATGGTAAAGGAGAGGGAAAGGAAAAAGGGAAGAACAAGGAACAAGGAAAAAGGGAAATGGTTGCTAACTCTGCTTTTTGGTGAGCTAACTATCGGAAGGACCGGAATGATGTCAGCCCCTTTCGGGGAATTCAAAATGCGAGCTTAGTTTTAAGCCAATTTTAAGAATTCTCTTAGAGATATTTAAGGGATAAAAATTAAGTTGAGATCAAAAAAGGAGAATGAAATGATTGACACACAGCATATTCACCCAATGATAGTACATTTCCCCATTGCGTTACTGATCGTGGGATTGCTAGCTGATGCAGCGGGATTGTTCTTAAAGAAAGAGTTTTTCTCTAAAGCCGGGTTCTACCTGTTAATATTAGGTACGCTTGGAGTAATTGCTGCTTATTTGTCAGGCAACCTTGCTGGTGATGGAGTAACGGAAGCCGGTTCTTTGAAACAGGCTCTTGAGACACATGAGGATGCTGCGGAGTTATCGATATGGCTTATGTCGTTTGCAGCCCTGGTAAGAATTGGCTTTGTGGCAGTTAAAAGATATTCCGGGAGTTTAAAATGGGTCGCTTTTGCCTTATTTTTGATTGGCGTTCTGTCAATTGCACGTACAGGCTATTATGGCGGGGAACTGGTTTATAAGCATGCAGCAGGAGTTCAGTTTAACCTCGGCTTCGATAACCCGGATGCCCAGAATTTAAATATCAATACGGATGATGAGGATTAAAAACAGCTAAAATGCGGATTCTTATTATTGAAGATGAAAAAGGGATAGCTAATTTTGTCAGAGACGGATTAGTTGAAGAATATTATGCCGTAGACGTGGCTAACGAGGGTCGGGAGGGATTAGAGATGGCACTAGTAAATGACTACGACCTTATGCTCGTCGACTGGATGCTGCCTGCCCTCAGCGGGATTGAAATTGTGAAGCAGGTGCGTAAAGAAAAGCCTGAGCTTCCGATCATTTTTCTTACAGCAAAAGACACTGTTCAGGATGCTGTATTTGGACTTGAGACAGGCGCAAATGACTATATAAGAAAACCATTTCAGTTTGAAGAATTGCTCGCCCGCATCAAGGTCCAGTTACGTCCCAAAAATTCCGAAAGCGGATTACTGACTCTCTCAGATATATCTCTTAATCCTGATACGCACCAGGTATTTAAAGACGAAGAAGAAATCCTGCTGACTCAAAAAGAATTCTCCCTGCTTGAATTCCTCTTAAGAAATAAGGGGAGAGTTTGTACCCGCACCAATATTATTGAACATGTCTGGGATATACATTTTGAGGCAGACACTTCTGTAATAGATGTTTATATCAACTTTCTCAGAAAAAAATTAAATATTGAAAGTTCTAATGACCTGATCCGGACCGTAAGAGGAGTTGGTTATATTGCCCGGGAAGTGAAATGAAACTGAATTTCAGAAACAGGATCGCCACATGGTACCTTGTTGCAACAGCACTTCTTATTGCTGGTCTATTCTCTGCCATATATATAATCGTTAATAATACAGTATACTCTCACCTGGATTCCGATCTTGACCTGGAATTAAAGGAAGTCAGAAACAGCATTGTAAGCACCGGCGGAGAACTAATTTTTGCGAATCCTTTTGAATGGAATGAGAGGGAACATGGCCAGATTGAAGTAAACCCTACCTTCGTCCAGGTCTCTGATAAGCATGGCAGGATCATAAAAAAGACGGGGAATCTTGTAAGTGATTCACTTGAATACAGAAATGCTGTAAGTAAAAAAATTTACTTCGACTCTGAGCTTTCAGGATCGCCTATAAGACAGGTACAATATCCTTATTATGATGCTGATAACATTCTGCAGGGCTATTTGTCTATCGCTGTCCCTCTTGAGGAATCGGCTCTCGTATTAAGTAACCTTCGTGAAGCTCTATTAATTTCATTCCCGGTTATCCTCCTTATACTCTTCCTGGTAACTAGGTTAATAGCAGGGAAAAGCATTGCTCCTGTTCATAATGTCATCAATACAGCTAATAAGATATCTAAAGAGAATATTTCAGAACGAATTTCACCGCCTCCTCATAATGATGAGATTTATGCATTAACTTCTACTATCAACGGTCTATTAAACAGGCTTGAAGACGCCCTCTTAAGAGAACGACAATTTACTTCAGATGCTTCACACGAACTCAGAACACCTCTTTCGATTATAAAAGGTACACTAGAAGTACTTATTAGAAAACCCAGGGAAGTTGGTCAATACGAAGAGAAAATACGCTATTGCATATCTGAAACGGACAGAATGACCAAACTGATCGATCAACTTTTGCTTCTGGCGCGGTATGATACCGATAAAATTACACCCGTTAAAACCGAATTCCTGTTTTCTGAAAAAATAGATATAGTGCTCCAAAGATTATATCCGCTAATTGAAGATAAAGGAATATCAGTTAATAGAGATATTGATGAAAAGCTAACATTGAATGCTGACTCCGGAATGACCGAGATCATTCTTGAAAATATATTGACGAACGCAATAAAATATTCACGAAATAATAATTCGATTGATCTAATGGCAGCCAGAAATGGAAATGGCATCCTGTTTTCGGTTAAGGATTACGGCATCGGGATGACGGAACAACAAATCAAAAACATATTTGACAGGTTTTACCGTGCGGATGAATCAAGAAGTTCGGAAGCAGGAGGATTTGGTCTCGGACTTGCTATAAGTAAAAAGCTCTGCGATATTCAGGATATTAAAATAGATGTAGAAAGTATACCAGGAAAAGGGACAAATTTCAAACTTCATTTGCCTACTTGATTTTAAGCAATCCACACTAACTTTTAAGCGGTTTTTAAGAATTCATTAAGACTTGTTTTAGAAGGCCCTATTATGTTTGAACAGGAAATTATTTATAAAAAAAAGGAGAAAAAAATGAAAAACGTATTATTCACAGTCTTGGTGTTGGTTATAGCAGCTTTTAGTCTGAACTTTACCCTGGATAAAAAGGATTCAATGAAGACCATCGATAACCTCAAAGCCGCGATAACAGGCGAAACCACTGCAAGCGCAAAGTATGCAGCTTACGCTGAGAAGGCTAAAGAGGAGGGCTATAAAAACATAGCTTTATTATTCGAGGCCGCCTCAAAATCAGAAAGCATTCATGCGGGTAATCACAGGGCAGCACTTTCACAATTAGGTGAATCAATGGGAGAAATTAAGCCGGAATTCATAGTAAAATCCACAAAGGAAAACTTACAGGATGCAATAAACGGTGAATCATATGAAGTTGCAACAATGTACCCTGAATTTATCAAGACAGCAAATGACGGTAAAGTGAACATAGCCCTCATATCATTTAATTATGCATACCAGACAGAGAAGAAACACAAGGACTTCTATAAAGAAGCTCTTGATAAACTGAACAACAACAAGGAAATTACTCTTGCGTCTGTGTACTACGTCTGTTCAACCTGCGGAAATACTTATGCAAGTACTGCTCCTCAGAGATGCGGAATATCTATGACTCCCAGCGAGAGATTTTATAAGATCAACTAGGAATTAAGATACAGTATCTTTGCTGCTAGCTCCCACAAAAAGCAGGATACTATCAACAAAAAAGCCCGGCGAATTAACCGGGCTTTTGCTGTTTATAAGAATTGTTTTAGAGGTTTACAATGTCGTTGTAGATGATAAACGCCATCAGCAATAACAGGATTACGAATCCGGTGTTCTGGATTGCAACCTTCACCTTGATGGGAATCTCGCGTTTGGTGATTCCTTCAATAAGAATTATTATAAGATGTCCTCCATCCAGTACGGGGAAGGGCATAATATTAATTATCGCAAGACTGAGGCTCAGCAGTGCAAGGAAGAAAAGGAAATTAAGAAATCCTGTGTCGGCTGATTTTGCGGCAAGCTGGGCAATTTTAACAGGACCGCCGAAAGCCTTTCCGAATGCTACCTGTCCGCCGATTACCTTTCCTACCATACTGAAGGTAAGATCGGTCATACGTACGATATCCATCCAGCCATAATAAAACGAATCGAAAAATCCGTAGGTTTGGAATTCAACAGGAGCGTCTGGATTAGTAACCAGTCCTACTCCAATCAAACCCTTTTCATCAGGAGTAACCGACAACTGTACGGTATCCTGTCCTCTTTCAACTACAAGGGGCATTGTGGTATTTTTATTCCCCGAGATTATTTCTATTGTCTGCTGTACACTGTAGATTTTCTGACCGTTTAACCTCAGGAAAATATCACCTTCTTTTATGCCCGCTTTCTCGGCAGGAGAATCCTTTGTTACCTCACCAATCGCAGGCTGAAATCCTTCAGGTATTAAGAAACGTTCCTGGGTTTCATTTTCGGGAATAACCTTCCTTGGTATAGTAATGGTCACTGTCTGCTGATCTCTCTGCAGTTTAACATTAACGTCCTGGCCTAACGTATTTACAAAAATATCCTGTCTTACATCGTCCCAGTTCTCAACCGGTTTACCGTTAATGGCGAGAATTTTATCATTCGGCATAAATCCAAGCGAATCAACTGCACTCCCCGGTTCGACATAACCAATTTTAGTGGTCGTTATAATTTGTTTTCCCTGGAAGAAATTCACACCCCAGAAAATGATAAGGGCCAGCAGCAGGTTCATTATTACCCCGGCGGTAATAACTATTATTTTCTTCCATGTAGGTTTAGCCCGGAATTCATAAGGCTGGGGTTCTTTATCGGCAAATTCGGTATCGAAGCTTTCATCAACCATTCCGGCTATCTTAACATATCCGCCAAGTGGAAGCAGGCAAAGACGATAATCGGTATTTCCCTGGCCGTCAAAATCCTTCGGCAATTCGCCGAAAGAAAAACCCGAAATACGGTTCCACCCAAACAGCCTTTTTCCAAATCCGATAGCAAAAACATCGGCACGCATACCGGTTAGTTTTGCCGCGGCGAAATGACCGAATTCGTGCACAAACACGAGAATTCCGATCGTTATCGCAAAATATATAATGTACTCCATTAAGCGAGGTTCTCCTATTTTTCAAAAACCGTTATAAATCAGATGCACATAAGCAAAAATTGTTCCTCATAATATTAAATGAGGGCTGCTGTAAATTCTCTCGTCTGCCTGTCCTGTTCGATTATCGTTTCGAGGTCCGGGTGTTTATGATTATCAAAATGATCAAGTGCGTTACAAATTAAAGCAGGAATATCGGAAAATTTTATCTCTTTTTTAAGAAATCTATCGACAGCCACCTCATTTGCGGCATTCAGGATACATGGGGCAGTTCCGCCGGATTCGAGTGTTTTGTATGCAAGGTCAAGGCATTCAAACCGGTTATGGTCAGGTTTCGAAAAAGTAAGACTTGAAATATCGGGCAAACTCGTTCTTGCAAAATCGTTTTTCAGTCTTTCCGGGTAAGTTAAAGCATATTGTATGGGAAGCTTCATATCGGGGAGACCCATCTGCGCTTTTATTGATCCGTCGACAAACTGTACCATTGAATGAACAATCGACTGGGGATGTATAACCACATCGATTTTTTCTTTTGGCAGATTGAAAAGCCAGTGAGCTTCAATTACTTCAAGGCCTTTATTCATCATTGTTGCCGAGTCGATAGTAATCTTATTCCCCATTTTCCAGTTTGGATGATTAAGAGCATCTTCAACTGTAACCCTATCGAATTGTTTCTTATCCATTTCCCTGAAGGGTCCGCCTGAAGCAGTTAGTATCAGCTTTTCAACTTCCTCCCGGTTTTCGCCTGTTAAACACTGGAAAATCGCACTGTGTTCCGAATCGACAGGGATAATTTCGGCCTTATACTTTTCTGAAAGATCCTTAACCAGTTCACCGGCAACTACAAGAGTTTCCTTGTTTGCAAGAGCTATTCTTTTACCGCGTTTGATGGCTTCAATAGTCGGGATTAGTCCCGCAAAACCTACCATCGCACCAACAAGAATATCGTAGTCAAGTTCTGAGGCTGCATAAACCAGTCCCTCCTCACCAGCCAGCACCTTCGTCCCGCTGCCTATTCGTTTCTCCAGTTCCGACGCAAGTTCTTTGTTTTTTACCACAACAAAAGGAGGATTAAATTCCTTTATTTGCCTTTCCAGCAGATCAATCCTTGTATTGACAGTGAGTGCGGTTACATGGAATTTGTCAGGAAAATTTCTGATTACATTCAGAACATTTATCCCTATTGAACCGGTAGATCCCAGAATTATTAATTTTTTCATTCAAACTATTTAAAAATAGACAATAAAAGTAACTAAGTATGCCTTTTATAGCAATGTATTTCGCAGGTTTTCCACCTACAGACTTTTATATAAAAGGATAACTTAACGGCACTTTTTTTTGTCTGAAATTACTATTTAAGAAATTAAAGTTTACAATTTACTTAATGTGTGATGATTTTATCACAGACACTATTTAGATTAAAACACCAAAGATCGTAAAATAATTCATTTCGCTTGGGAGGCTTATGAGAATGTTCAAAGTTCTGCTATTTATGTCTGCGGTACTTTTTTTTATTTCCGATACTTATTCTCTGCCCAGGTATGCCCTGCAGATGGGCGGAAGCTGTACAGACTGTCATGTTAATCCCACCGGAGGACTAATGAGGAACTCGGGAGGCTGGAATTTCGGAAAGAACGTCCTTCCAATGGAAAGACCGAGCAAAGAATTTCCTATGAGCGATAAATTAAATGAAAATATTCAGTTCGGACTGGATTTCAGAGGAAACGGACTCCTCTATATGACTGATTCAACCAAAAGAATAGATTTCCAGAGGATGACCGGTTCTGTATATACCAATGTTGATTTTTCCGAAAAAATAAGCGCATTCGCCCGATATGATTTTATATGGCAGATATGGGAAGCTTACGGAATTGCACATATTTTGCCAAATGACGGCTATATCAAAGGAGGCAGTTTCTCCCCTAACTATGGGATCAGGTTAGATGATCATACTGCCTATACAAGAGGAGGCGACCTGGGAATTGTAACGCCGGGCGCTTCGAAAAGAGGACTGATCTTCGATCCGCGTTATGTCGAAAGCGGGGTTGAAGTAGGGCAGTATATTTCTAATTTTGCCCTTATCACTGCAAGCGTGGGAAATTCACGTTCCCCGAATGTCTTTGTTACCGATCCGACATACATGGCAAACGTGATGTTCTATCCTACTGTTTCCGATGTTGCGGCACTGATGTTTGGTGGATCCGTTGCAATTTTCAGGCAGCAGGTATTCCAGGCATCCGGTGTTAAATTTCCACAGGTACAGATGTACGGCGGCTACGCAGGTATAGGTATAGGCGATTTTACGCTGATGGGAGAATATGATATTGCCAATAATTATGTTAAACAGGACTCAGCCTCGACTGCTTTAATGATAGAAGCTTCCTACAGACTTATAAAAGGACTTGAGGCTGTTGTAAGGTATGACCGTTTCGATCCCCTGGATTCAAGGGATAAAGATGACATAAGCAGGCTGATCGTAGGCTTTGAGGTTCATCCATACAGCTTTGTGGAAATTCGTCCCCAGTACCGCTTTCAGATGGAGCATCCGTCTATAATGAACGATACGTTCCTGGTGCAGTTTCATTTGTGGTATTAGCAGAATTAAATTTGTGCAATAAGTATTAAATAAAGTGAGGCTGCCCATAGACAGCCTCCTTTCTTTCCTCACCCCAATTTCTATTCCATCACTTCAAGAACAACATCTTCTTCGAGCTGACGTAATCATTAGCACGCAGCTGGTATATATACACGCCGCTTGCAAGCCTGGAAGCATCAAAGTTCACCGAATATCTTCCCTGCGTCTTCTGCTCATTCACAAGGGTCGCAACCTCCTTCCCCAGGATATCGTAGATCTTAAGGGTTACAAATCCATTCTTTGGAAGCTGATAGTTTATCGTTGTTGCCGGGTTAAAAGGATTGTGGTAATTCTGAGATAAATCATATAAAGCTGGAGTAGTAGTACCATCGGAACTCACATTTTTATAATTTCTCTTTTCCAATCCCGGATCATCATTCTGAACATTTGCAGGTTATAAACCGCGTCCCCTGAAACCGAAGTTACCAACCTCAGGTAATATTCACCTTCAGCTATCCCTGAACAATCAACCTGATAGTTTACGTTATCATAATCATCGAGATTATTCCTGGTATATGTAATCTCATCAAAAACTCCGGCTGCAGAATTTGTGCTGGCATTTACAAGCTCTGTCCTTAAAGCTCACAAAGTCTTCTTCGGGAAGAGCTGAATCTGCAAGTTCAGGTAAACTGATATTTGCAGCGGTTAATTTTATCCAGGCTTCTGTACGGCTTGTATCTTCTAATGCTAAATTTAATTGCGGCTGATCTTCAGGCGGGATTGGGATTATCCTTTTTGCAGGAGTATAAAATAAGTGATGAAAACAATAACGCTGCAGATAAAAAAATCTTCATACTAATCCCCGTAACAAATTTTAGTTTAAAGTTCTCAGGTATTCAGAATAAACAGCAGCGCAAATACTTTTTATCAGAATCCCTTTGTATTCCACTTCCAATATAGAAAAAAAAATAAAATAAAAGTCAATATTATTCATTTATTTCCCGGAAAGACGAATAGGACCCTAAGTTCTGCCAAGTCCCAGATTCTTAGTATTTTTGCACTTTAATAATACCAGGATAAGAATGGCGGACGATAAATCAGTAACGATATGGAAGTCGCATTTACAGGAGGAAATAGATGCGTCATATCTTTATAAAATTCTTTCCGGGATGGAGCCTGATGAAAAGCAGAAGGATATTTATTCGAGACTTTCGGTCATTGAACAGAAGCATATCAAAGCCTGGCGTGATTTACTGTTAAAACATAATGAAAAGCTGAAAGATGAGGTGCCTTCCTTTAAAGCTAAATCACTGGTTTGGCTGTCAAACAGGTTCGGGCCATGGATTTTGTCAAAAGCACTTATGAATGAGGAAGCCGAAGAGGTCAGGTCGTATCTTAGTCTGCATAAAACAAGTTCCGACAAGGAAACGAAAGACATTGCACTTCAGCTTGCGAAAGATTCTGCCGGACACGCTAACGAGCTGATGGATATAAAAGGCACTACTGAAGAACCATGGCATCGTTCGGAATCCGGTGGACTTTTAAGAAATGTCGTTTACGGTTTTAACGACGGACTCACAGCCAACTTCGGTCTTATTGCAGGTGTTATCGGTGCAGCAGTTGCTCCTCATATAATTTTAATTTCAGGTATATCAGGAATGATCGCCGACGCACTCTCAATGGGTTCATCGGGATATCTCGCGGCAATAAGCGAGAAAGAAGTGTATGATCATGAAAGAAAGATGGAGAAGGAAGAGATCCTTCTTATGCCCGAGCTTGAAACTGAAGAACTTGCCCTCATCTATGAATCAAAAGGTATGAGTAAAGAGGATGCAGATAACCTTGCTGCCGAGGTGATGAAAGATCCTGCTCAGGCTCTAGAGGAAAAGGTAAGAATTGAACTCGGAATTAACGAAGCAAATATGAGTCCTTTCCGGGAGGGATGGATAACGGGACTCGCAACTGCTGTAGGAGCGCTTATTCCTGTATTTCCATTTTTCTTTTTTACGGGCAGTACTGCTATGTGGACAGCCTTTACAATCTCCATGCTGGCGCATTTCGGTGTCGGTGCTGCAAGAAGCTTCTTTACAGGCAGAGGTATATTCCGCAGCGGATTCGACATGTTTGTTGTTGGTTTCGGAATTGCAGCCGCAGGCTACTTCATCGGTGAGTTTATATCAAAGATGTTATAGCTTACGCGGAATTTCTGCTCGCGTTGATATTGCCATATAATGATCTCCGAACAATCTTTTCATAAGTTTCAGCATAAAGTTCCCTTGATTCTTCAAAATCACTAAGATCGGTGATTGATAAAGGGAAGGTTTATTTAAGAAAAATGTGAAGTATATCTATCTAATAAATTCCTTATTACTTTCTGATACTGACTTCCATGCTGCCTGGCTATCTTTTTGAAATAATCTACGCTTGATCTGCTTAGATTCAGAGTAACTTTTACGGTTTCTTCTTTAAAAACAAGATCTTCCGGTTTGGGTAAGAAGTCCTTTACAATTTCAACTTCTCCAATTTTTTCGTCACTATATTTTATTTTCTTTTTCATAAATCGTTTTTCCTTTCCTCCAGTATCCTTCACCAATAATTCTGATCTTGTTATTTCTGTATGTAAAACGCACTGTTACCACATAATTATGGATTTTACCGAAGCAATAATATCTTTCTTCATCCATACTATGTTCTACGTCCTTCGCTATTCTTCTTTGTTCATATTGGGTATTGCGCCTCTTCGAAAGAAATTCCTTGCTTACGCAGATTCAGTTTATTCTTATTTCATCACATTCAAAAGTTGAAATTAAAGACAATATCAGGGCTCAACACCTTAATTATACATATTATAATATGGATATTCAACCATACATTACTTTTTATTACGACCAAATTTTACCCTTTATACAAGGAACAAATCATCCTGTTGGTTGTATTAATTACTTAGTTTATCCCCTTGAACGTGCGGCTTTATTTGGCAATATTTAATTTTATGTATAAGAAATTATTATTCATTTTACTATTAATCCCGGTGCTTCTGTCAGCCCAGAACGACCCCACGCTTCAGCAGAGGTATATGCTGGGACAAGGATACCTGCAGGCCGGCCAGCTCGAAAAAGCAAAATCTATTTATGAGGAGCTGTACAATAAAGATCAGAATAATTTTCAGTATTTCGAAGCATTAAACAATGTCTATCTACAGCTGAAGGATTACCAGGGCTCGATAAGGATTATTCAGGACAGGATGCAGAAAATTACTCCTGATGCCAATATGTACGGACTACTGGGTTCCACCTATTATCTTATGGGTAACTCCGAACAAGCATACAAGATATGGGATGAGGGTCTTCAGAAACTTCCCCCCGACCCGATGAAATACCGCATAATATCAAATTATGTACTCGACCGGAGAGATTTTGATAAAGCAATTGAGATACTGAAAAAGGGAAAGAACGAGAGCAATGATCCTGTTGTTTTCTCCTACCAGCTTGCCGACCTGTACGCACTGACAATGAGATTCACGGAAGCTGCCGAAGAATATATCTTCATACTGAATCAGAATCCGCAGCAGGTTTCAAATGTTCAGAACAAGATGTTCAACTATATTAATAAAACGGATGCCCTGCCGAAAACTATTGAGGTATTTGAGAACAATGCCGGAGATAACCAGGGAATACGCTACCTTCTCGCCAGGTTATATGTAGAAAATAAAAATTATCAGAAAGCTTTTGATTCATACCTGGAACTTGATAAAGAATTCAAAAAACAGGGAACCGACCTGGTAAGACTTGCAGATTTACTGTACAGCGAGGGTAATTATAAAACAGCTGAAAAGTTTTATACTGAGATCATCGACAGGTTTTCAGGTTCACCCGTTATTTCCTCCGCGAAGCTTGGTTACGCAAAAACCCTTGAAGCGCAGGTTGAACAAAGTACAGGCGATAGCTGGAAACCATACCGTGGGTTCAATTCTGTTAGTCCTGATAAAATCGATAAAATAGTAAACACTTATAATGATATAATTAATCAGTTCCCGAATTCCGATGTTGCGCTTGAATCCTATCTGCAGCTTGGGAATCTAAAACTATACAGTCAGGGAGACCTCCCCGGTGCTGAGGAATATTATAACAAGATTCTTACAACAGCCCCGTTTTCAGCATTCGGAGCCCCGGCAGAGCTTGCCGCCGGGAAAATTGAGCTGATGAGGGGAAACCTCGACGCTGCCGCCGGTTTTTTCCAAAAAGTCACACAGAGACCCAAAATTCCCGAAGATCAGAAAAACAGCAGTAAATATTTATTAGCCAGGATCGATTTTTACAAAGGAAACTTTAAGGAGGCAAAAAATCAGCTGGTACAGATATTGAATAATCTGGGTGACAACTATGCCAATGATGCCATAGAATTATCGCTTTTATTAAATACTACGATGAATGATTCATCTGAATTAGTAAGGTTTGCTGATGCCGAATTCCTGGCTGATCAGAAGAAATTCACTGAAGCCGCGGAAAAATATCACCAGGTTGCCGGAAATCCGAAGGCATTTATGCTGAAAAATATAGCTGAGCTGAGAGAAGCTGAAATGGAACTAGCTGCAGGGAATAATGATAAATCTGTTGAGATGCTGGAGCTTGTTGCAGGTGAGGAGAGTAAAAACATTTATGCAGATAAAGCCTTATATTTGTTGGGAAATATTTACGAATTCGGCTTAAATGAGCCGTCTAAAGCCATTGAAAAGTATGAGGAGCTTCTTGCAAAATATCCATCCTCATTATATCTCGATGATGCAAGGGATGAAATAGTTAAATTAAGAAACAAAGCGAGTTAAGTATGGGAAAAAAACAAGGCCAGAAAATTGTAAAATGTTCGTTTTGCGGCCGTGATGGAAGTGAAGTCGGCAGTATGATTGCCGGTCCTGATGTTTATATATGCGATATATGCATATCCAGCAGCGTGGATATTTTACGAAACAACCTTGCTGCCTATTCAAATACAAAGACCAAAGCATCAGAGATTCCCGCACCTTCCTCAATTAAGAAAACCCTGGATGAATACGTAATAGGACAGGAAAGAGCAAAGAAGGTATTATCTGTTGCGGTTCATAATCATTATAAGCGAATAAACTCAAAAGGTTCCTTCTTTGAGCTTGATGATGTAGAAATTGAAAAAAGTAATATCCTTTTAATAGGACCGACAGGAGTGGGTAAAACCCTACTTGCACAGACGCTTGCCAGGGTCCTTGAGGTTCCCTTTGCTATAGCCGATGCGACCACTCTTACTGAGGCAGGATATGTAGGCGACGATGTTGAAACCGTGCTGGTGCATCTTCTCCAGGCGGCGGATTACAATCTTGAACGTGCTCAGAAGGGAATTGTATATATCGACGAAATAGATAAAATCGCACGGAAGAGCGAGAGCACGTCAATAACGAGGGACGTATCCGGTGAAGGCGTTCAGCAGGCGCTGCTGAAGATCCTTGAAGGTACAGTTGCCGGGGTTCCCCCCAAAGGCGGAAGGAAACATCCCGAACAGAGTCTCATAAATGTTAACACGAAGAACATCTTATTCATCGTCGGCGGAGCTTTCGACGGCATCGACAAAATTATTGCATCGAGGATCAACAAGAACAAAATGGGATTCTCGCGAGAGGATATGAAAGACAAGATTACAGAAGAGGACCTGCTTGCCTACACTCAGCCCGAAGACCTTCTTCGTTTCGGTTTGATTCCTGAACTCATCGGACGGCTCCCGGTTACTGCACCGCTTCATTCACTCAATGAAGAAGCGCTTAAGAGTATATTGACCGAACCAAAGAATGCGATTCTCAAGCAGTATAAGAAATTATTTATGATCGACAACGTTGAGCTTGAATTTGATCCGTTTGCGATAGATGCAATCGTTAAAAAAGCACAGGCAAGAAAAACAGGAGCGCGTGCCTTAAGATCGATAGTGGAAGAATTTATGCTCGATGTTATGTATGAACTGCCTAATAAGGAAAATGTTGATAAATGCATCATAACAGGGGATGTAATTGAAAAAGGTGCGGAGCCGATATATCTTGATGCGGACAGAAAATCGGCTTGATCGTTTTCCGGATTCGTTTTATTTATGAAGGCGATTATTTGAATCGCCTTTATTTTTTTAAAAGATAAGTTTTATATGTTCAGAAAGATTTTATTCGTACTTGTTTTAACCTCCATAAGTGTTTTTGCCCAATCAAAGATACTGATCTATATGGATCTGCAGCAGACTGACCATCTTAAAGCCTACGGTATCACTTTTCATGCATTGCAAAAAGGCATTAAATCCGACTGGCTTTTAAATTACCGCGGCGGATCATTTATGATCGATTATACCGATAAGATTGCTGTTGAATGCAGGGTGGAAGGAGTGGCATTTGATCTTCTCTCAACTTCGCAGGCTGCGGATGTGTATTCAACTGTGCAGAGCGAAGATAATAATATGGATGTGGTTCGACTTGAGAAGGCTCCCAAGATAGCAGTGTACGTCCCGCCGGGATTTATGCCCTGGGATGATGCAGTAACATTGGCGCTTGAGTACGCGAAAATCCCGTATGATAAAATATGGAATGATGAGATCCTCAGGGGCGATCTTTCAAAGTACGACTGGCTTCACCTACACCATGAGGATTTTACGGGTCAATACGGAAAGTTTTATGCAAGCTTCAGTAATGCACAGTGGTACATTGACAACCAAATAATGTATGAAAATGATGCGAAGAAGAACGGATTTAAGAAAGTCTCTGAAATGATGAAATCTGTCGCAACGGATATAAAGAATTTTGTGGGGCAGGGAGGTTTTCTGTTTGCAATGTGTTCAGCTACTGATTCCTATGATATAGCACTTGCCGCTCATAATGTCGATATCTGTGCAGAAATGTATGATGGTGATGCCGCAGATCCCGATGCACAGAGTAAGCTCGACTTCTCAAATACACTGGCTTTTACAGATTTCAAACTGGAACTGAATCCTTATGTCTACGAATACAGCAACATAGATATTCAACCCGCCGAGGTCGGAAACTTTGCGAATGACTATTTCACTCTTTTTGAATTTTCTGCGAAATATGATCCCGTTCCTACTATGCTGACACAGGATCATGCAAATGTAATAAAAGGATTTATGGGACAGACAACAATGTTCCGTAAAGAGCTTATTAAGAAATCTGTAATAATTCTTGCCGAACGTCCAGGCACCGACCAGGTAAAATACATTCATGGAAACTACGGCAGGGGAACATTCACATTTTACGGCGGTCACGATCCTGAAGACTACCAGCATGCTGTCGGCGATCCCCAGACAGACCTCTCTTTATATAAAAATTCTCCCGGCTACCGGCTGATACTCAATAACGTTTTGTTTCCTGCTGCCACAAAGAAAAAGCAGAAAACGTAAGACATAGTAACAAAGATTATTAGTCTCCGGCTTAAGGGATCTGTCATTCCGAGCCTGACGGCAGATTGTCATTCCGAACTTGTTTCGGAATCTGATTATTCAGGTTAGAAGCTGAGACCCCCCGAAGCGGCCAGGCACGTCAGGTTGACGTTCAATGTTAATGAACTGCCTGAATTTTTCTATCTTTAGGGAAATAGTTTTCTGAAATAATATTGCGATGAAAATGAAACAGGTTAAAATTAAGGACAGCAAAAAAACTTATACTATCGGGAAAATTGTTTGTGTGGGACGCAATTATGCTGAACACGCTAAAGAACTCGGAAATGAGGTGCCTTCCAAACCAGTTATTTTTCTAAAACCCGCTTCTGCCGTGATCTTCTCAGGTGATAAAATTATTCATCCTTCTTTTTCAACCGACATGCATCATGAAACAGAACTTGTTCTGCTGATCGGGAAAACAATTAAGGATGCTCATGAAAAAGAAGCGGAAGAAGCAATCATAGCTTATGGTGTGGGTCTTGATATGACGCTTCGTGATGTTCAGACGGAACTGAAAAAGAAAGGGCATCCCTGGACAATTGCAAAAGGATTTGATACCTCTGCGGTACTTTCGGATTTTATTTCTGTGAACGATTATCGTTTGACTTTAGATGAGGAAATTATACTAAGGGTAAATGATACCGAGAGGCAGCATGAAAAACTCAATAAGATGATCTTTCCGCCAGTACAGATTGTGGAATATATTTCTTCGTTGATGACTCTTGAGGAAGGCGACCTGGTTTTTACAGGAACGCCGGCAGGAGTTAATAAAGCTGTTAAAGGGGATAAGCTTTACGCCGAGATTACGGGAATTGCTTCACTGGAATGTGAGGTGATCTAGAATTCGCTCAATTCGCAAATTCGCTCAATTCGCAAATTCGCTCAATTCGCAAATTCGCTCAATTCAAAATATCGAGAAATTATTATTTATTCAGATTGGAGAGGGATTTCTTTATAAGTTCTTCGAGGGACAGGTTAGGTTCATCAGAGAGAATATCCCTGATGATTTTATCAGCTGTTTTTGAATTATAACCCAACGTGGTCAATGCCGCTGCCGCTTCATTTTTTATGCTGAAAGGAATCTCCCTGGTACCCTCTTCAATCACCTGGTCAACCTTATTCTTCAATTCCAGCACAACTCTCTCGGCCGTCTTCCTGCCGATCCCGGGTACTGCTACTATTCTTGAAACATCGCCCCGCTGGATCGCATCTTTAAGATCGTCTGTCTGTATGCCCGATAAAATACTCTGCGCTAATTTAGGACCTATTCCGGTTATTGATATAAGAAGCTCGAACATCTGCTTCTCTGATTCCGTGAAGAAACCATAGAGAGTGATTGAGTCCTCTTTAACATTCGTATAAATAAACAGCGAAACCGTTTCTTTATCGGAGATATTCTCAAAAGTATTTATAGAAACATTCACAGCATATCCTACACCGTTTACATCCAGTAAAAGTTTTGTAGGCTTAAGCGAGATTATTTTTCCTGTTAAAAATCCAATCATGTGCAATTATGTACAATTATTCATTAATGACTCTATCCGGAAATGCTTCAATGAAGGATTTCCAGTCTTTACTCTTTTTTGATGTCGATTTTAATCTGAATGCATGGCAAAGTGCAATTGCAAGCGCATCACTTTCATCAAATTTCATCTTTACTGTTTTAATCTCAAGCAAGGTTCTTATCATAAATCCCACCTGCTCCTTCGAAGCAGCACCGTTTCCTACGATTGACTTCTTTACTTCCCTGGGGGAGTATTCACTGGCAGGCACTTTATTATGAGCTGCTGCCAGTATCGAAACACCGCGTGCATAACCTATCTTCATTGCCGATTGAACATTCTTACCGTAAAATGCAGTTTCGATTGCAAATTCATCAGGCTTATACAGCTTAATTAGTCTGTCGAGTTCATCATAAATTATTTCGAGTTTGAGGGATAAAGATTTGGAGGCAGGCAGTTTAATTATTCCGTGAGTTACGCGGTTAAAGTTATTTTTGCTGTAATTAATTACCCCGAAACCTGTGAAATTTGTTCCGGGGTCAACTCCGAGAATAATCATTTAATTTAAGCGCAGAACGCTTTTAGTTAATAGAACTTTCGTCAATATCAGCATTGGAGTAGACATTCTGTACATCATCATTATCTTCCATTGCTTCAATCAACTTCATTACTTTCTCAGCCTCTTCACCGGCAATTGGTACAGTATTCTTTGCAATCCATTGAAGGGATGCATTCTCTATTGAAAGAGCTTTATCTGCCAGCGCTTTCCGAACCGGTTCAAAGCTTTCGAGGGGAGTCTGTATCTCAAAATATTCCTCTTCTGACTGGAGGTCTTCGGCTCCCGCATCCAGGATAATTTCCATAATATCATCTTCTGTTTGTCCCTGATTCGGAAGAGAGATAACGCCTTTCCTGTCGAACATCCATGCAACCGATCCGTTCTCACCCATACTGCCGCCGTATTTACTGAAAATATGTCTTACCTCGGCAACAATTCTGTTTTTATTATCAGTAGCCACCTCAACGAGTATTGCCACACCAGCCGGTCCATAACCTTCATAAGTAAGTTCCTGATAGGTAACTCCCTCCAGTTCACCGGTAGCTTTTTTTATTGCTCTTTCAATATTATCCTGGGGCATATTGGCGGCTTTAGCATTATCAACTGCCAATCGCAGCCTGGGGTTGGCCGACGGATCACCTCCGCCTTCTCTTGCGGCGATAGTTAATTCCTTAATTAATTTGGTGAACATTTTGCCGCGCTTAGCATCCAGTGCACCCTTTTTTCTTTTAATCGTTGCCCACTTTGAGTGACCTGACATTTAAGATGTCTCCTGTTTATTTTCTAATACTTTCAAATCTTTAATTTTGAATTGAGGGAATATCCTTCCGTCTCTCACAGATTTATCGATGGAATAGACGACATCGAACAGCTGGCTGTCTTTCCCGACAATGCCGCAGAAGCTTCCCATATTAAATCCGATACAATCGAACACTCTTTCACATCCGTTTTGTTTCAAAGTAACAAGAAGGTGATCAGTTCCCACAATTCTTGGAGGCGACGCCGCGCTTACCTCCTCTGATAAAAACACAGGTCTCGTATTACCGGGACCGAACGGAGAGAATAGGTCAATAATTCTCAAAAACTTAGGTGTTATTTCTGAAAATTTAAGCTTAGAGTCAATATGGACCTCAGGAAAAAGATCTGCTTCAGTTACAGTTTCCCTGACTATCTGGTTAAACTTTAACTTGAACTCCTCTATTTTATCAACTTCCACTGCCAGACCCGCCGCTGCCTGATGGCCTCCGAAATGAATCAGCAGGTCCTCGCACTTCTTAAGAGCCTCATAAATATTAAAATTAGATATACTCCGTGCGGAACCCTTTGCCACTCCATCCACGGTTGTCAGCATTATGGTAGGACGATAATATTTTTCAACCAGTCTTGAAGCCACTATACCAATCACGCCCGGGTGCCATGCCTCCTGGTGAAGAATTATCGACAATTCTTCTTTGAGGTCAATTGTACTTGCTACCAGGTCGAGAGCGCTGTCATACGTATCAACATCAATTTTTCTTCTCTCATAATTTTCTGTCTCAAGAACTTGTGCAAGTTTAAGGGCCTCAGCTTTATCCTTTGTTATCATCAATTCAACAGCACGTTCGGCATCTCCCAGCCGGCCCACAGCATTTATTCTTGGAGCGAGAGTAAAAACTATCTGCCCCGTGTTAAGATTACCGGGATGAATATTACTTTTTGCAATCAGAGCTTCCACACCGGGACGGGGATTATCATTGATAATTTTTATACCTTCACTCACCAGCGCGCGGTTTTCATCAACAAGTGGGACGATATCAGCTGCCGCAGCAAGAGCCACAAGGTCGAGGTACTGCATCGGCATTTCTCTCTTGCCGATCCTTTCAGCCACACCCTGTGCAAGTTTAAAAGCGATTCCCGCACCCGATAAATATTTAAAGGGATAATTGCATACTGGTTTTAAAGGATCAAGGACAGCGTAGGCATTCGGGATTTGTTCCTTAGGCTGATGATGATCGCAGATTATAAGTTGCATCCCTAGTTTATTCACAAGGTCTGTCTCTTCGATTGCTGTAATCCCACAGTCGACTGCTATCATGAGGGATGTGCCGCGGTTCTTTATATACTCAACTCCAGCAGCAGAAATTCCATAGCCTTCAGTCAATCTTTTAGGGATGTAGTATTCAACATTGGCTCCCAATTCCTTCAGGAAGAGATAAAGCAATGCTGTGGAGCAAGTACCGTCTACGTCGTAATCACCATAGACTGTAATCCGCTCATTTCCTGTTAGGGCCTGGATAACACGGTAAGTTGCCGGTTCCATTCCATCCATGAGGAATGGATCGTGAAGTGAATCAACTGAGGGGCGGAAAAAATTCTTAGCCTGGGTAAAAGTTCTTATATCTCTTAAAACGAGAAGTCTGGACAATACCTCGGAGATATTGAGCGAATCAGCCAGCGACCGTGTTGTATAGTCGTCGATGACCTCTCTTATTTTCCAGCGTTTTTCTGGCATGATACTCTTTTAAGAGATAAAAAATTATAAAAGAACAAAACACTGCTCAGAACTATAAGCCGAATTCTGTAATCCGGCAGCTGCCGGACGGCAATTATTTGTCTTGGTTCTGCATTGCTGCAGAACTCCAGCGGTCTACCCGGAGATCATATCCGTTATCAGCGGATATCGAAGCGAACAGCTACGCACTATTAAAAGTTGAATCTCCATATTTGACCTTGCTTCGAGTGGGGTTTGCCATGACCCGAAAACGGGCTCCCTTTCGGGACCGGTAATGTTACCATTACCGCGGTAGGCTCTTAACCTGCCTTTTCACCCTTATCCGGCAGCTGCCGGACGGTATCTTTTCTGCGGCACTTTCCGTAGTTATAAGATTTCTCCATACAACTCCCGGGTGTTACCCGGCACTCCGTTCTGTGAAGTTCGGACTTTCCTCCCTCCCGTTTTACCGGAAGAGCAATTGCCCGTTCTGAACTGTATTTTTATTCTTTAAACTCTTTTCAATCTCTTAAGTTATTTAAACTAAAAGAAATGATAATTAATATTTAACTGAAGCGAATATAATAAATTTAACGGCATAAGTCAGCAGAAAAGATCCTGAGGTTAGTCTTTATGTAGATTTCCCCTAAAAACAGAAGAAAAATAAATCTAGTTTTTTCGATCCCGGGTTTACTCTTCAGTGAGCTCAGCTATTTCCGGTGAAACCAATATCCTGCCGCAATATTCACAAAAGAAAAGCCTGTTATTCCTTCTAATTTCAAGCTGTCTCTGAGAGGGTACAATATTATGGCATCCCGAGCAGGCAGATCTTCTGATGGTAGCAACAGCTTTCCCTTTCTTAGCTCGTCTGATTCGCATATAAGCAGAATAATCGGGTTTTTTTGTCTGTGCCTCAATTTCTTTCCTTTGGGCACGCAGCTTTGCTTCTTCCTTTTCGTTGGCTTTAATAATTTCCTTAAGATCAGCTTCCTTTACCTTCAGCTCCTCATTGAGTTCACCAAGCTGCGGCTCAAGAGATTCAACATCATCAGCGAGCGTCTTGCTCTGATCAGCCAGTGCGTCGTTTTCAGTTTCAAGCCTGGTCATCTGCTCTTCCGTATGATCAATCTCTTTAGTTAAAGCATCATATTCCTTATTGTTCCTGACCTGGTAAAGCTGGGCTTTAAACTTTTTCTGGTTTGCTTTCAGCTTATCAACTTCTTCTTCGTTTTCTTCTCTTTTTTCAAGCGACTCTTTTCGTTTAGTCTCTTTTTCTGTTACCTGCTCCCTTATGCCGTCTATTTTATCCCGCAGTGCCTGAACGGCGTTTGGTAAATCCCCCCTGAGTTCTTCAAGCTCATCAAGCTGGTCGTCAATTTGCTGTAATTCATACAGGGTTTTTAATCTGTTTACCAATTTATCCATTCTCCTTTTTATTTATAAAAAATTTAACCGGGTTTGTAGTTTTACTATAATTAAAAATTTTTATCTGCTTATTTATCAGAGTTTCAAGTTTCTCGCTTACCTCATCCATCGCAAAGATCTCTGTCTCATAGTGTCCCGCATCGATCAATAAAATATCTCCTTCTGCTTCCTGGAAAGTATGGTATTTAACATCGGCCGTTATAAATGCATCAGCGCCTGCTTTAACAGCATCTTTTATATACTCGCTTCCGGAACCGCCGCAGACAGCAGCCTTCTTTATTTTTTTCTTTCCACCGCCGGAATACCTGAAGTTTTTCAGCTTAAGCTTATCGCTTACATATGAAAGGAATTCTTCGGTACCCATTGCTTTATCCACTGTGCCTGCCGCACCAATCCCGTGGTTCACATTTTCGTTATTAAGAGGATATATATCGTATGCAGGTTCTTCGTAGGGATGAACCTTCAGCATTTCGGAAAGCACATTCTTTAATTTCCAGGGATCGACAATAACTTCAAGTCTTATTTCATTTACTGTTTCGAAAACTTCTTTTGTCCCGGCTGCGGGATTAGTTTTATCCGAACCCTTGAATGTTCCTTTCCCGGGGGTTCTGAAGCTGCAGTTTGAGTATTCTCCTATTCTGCCGCCGCCTGCGTTAAATATTGCATTCGAAACTATTTCGAGAGAATCTTCGGGAATAAAAACAACGAGTTTAACCTGGTTAGTGCGAAGTCTGGTAAGAAAATCTATATCCTTAAGCCCGAGCTGTTTTGCAAGTCTGAAGCTTACGCCGTCTCTTGTATAATCAAGGTTAGTATGCGCCGAATAAAGTGTGATATCATTTTTGATAAGTTTCTCAATGATCCGGGACCGGGGATCTGTATCGGTTGAAATTCTTCTGAGAGTATTAAATAATAAAGGGTGATGCGAGATAATAAGGTTGCAGGATTTCCTTACGGCTTCATCGACCGCGGAGGGTGTAACATCAAGACAGAGGAAAATATTTTTTATATCTCTTTCACCTGATCCTACCTGCAATCCTACGTTGTCCCTTTCCCAGGCTGTTTCTTTAGGAGCCCATTGTTCCAGATATTTAATTATTTCAATGCACTTCATAGCAAAAAAAAATGCACTTCTAAGATTTGAAGTGCATTTTTATAATTTCTCTGCTTTTATGGTTTTTTCGGGAGCAGAATATTTAACAAGATCAAGAAATTTAAGTTTTTCTAAAATTAGTTTATTCATATTGAGTCTTTAAATATACCAGATCAATACGTAAGAATCAACAATCGAGCCAGTGCCCCGATTAATTTATTGGTTCGATCCAGTTATCATCTTCTTTTATAAGCTCTATCAATTCATCTACAGCATTTTCAGCCGGCACATTTCTCTTTACAATATCCTTAGCGCGGTATAGGGTGATTTTCCCGACTCCAGATCCCACGTACCCGTAATCTGCATCTGCCATTTCACCGGGACCATTAACAATACATCCCATTACCGCTATTTTCACACCTTTCAGGTGTTCCGTACGTTTTCTTATTTTCTCTGTCGTTATCTGCAGATCAAAAAGTGTTCTTCCGCAGGAGGGACAGGCAATATACTCCGTTTTCGATATCCTTACCCTTGCCGCCTGCAGAATCCCGAAGAGTGTACGGTTAATAACTGTCTCATACGACTCTTGAATATTTACAAATTTTCTTACCAGTTTGTTGTGATCATTAAACTCTTTTTCTTCGTCTTTTAACTTACCTTTTAAAGTAACCCAGACCCCGTCCCCCAGTCCGTCGATAAGCAGGCCGCCGAGGTCTGTGGAGGCAAATAATCGAAGCTGATCAATGTCGATATTATCATAGGTCCTTTTTATGATTACCGGATTCTCGACTCCGTTGTTCATCAGCACAAAGAAAGCCCTTCTCTGTTCAGCCATTCCATGCAGATTTTCAGTTGTTAGAAGAATTACCGCTGTTAAATCTTCCTTAAGTCTGTTCAAAATTTCCGGAGTAAGTTCTTTTAATTCAAGCTGAACGATATTGAGGGAATCAGAAGATCTTTTGTATTTAAATAACCATCAGGAGTAAGCAGCGGGTAGCCCTTACGGTCTTTTTTCCACGCTTCATAGTTCTTTATCTGCTTCAGGCCCGAAGGGAGCTCAAAGTGTGTATTCTGATCTCCTGTGAACAATAAATCAGCTGCACTGTCACTTACATTCCATTTGTCGGTTTCAGCATTATAGCGGTATCCAATATCAGCTAGGTCCCCGGGTTCTGAAATACTCCGGTTTGAATAATCAGCCGCGACTACTGGAACGTTTGATCCTCCGATGTTCAGCACATCAAAAGTATGCCTTCTCTTATATTCAAAAGGATCTACGGGCACATCTGTAACCGGAATAATTTCCTTATGGTTCTTACGATCCTTATATCTTTCAACCAGTTCAATAGCAACAGGAGCTTCAAATTCAGGATCCTCGGTGAGCGAAACACGCACAGTATCACCGATACCGTCCTCGAGGAGAGTTCCAATACCCAGGGCAGATTTTATTCTTCCGTCCTCACCTCCGCCAGCTTCTGTAACTCCCAGGTGAGTTGGGATAATTCATCCCTTCCTCTTCCATTTTCATTACAAGAAGACGGTATGCCTGCACCATCACCTTGGGATTACTGGCTTTCATTGAAAGAACGATCTCCCTGTAATCAAGGTCTTCACATATCCTGACAAACTCCAGGGCTGACTCAACCATACCAAGCGGAGTATCGCCATATCGGCTCATAATTCTGTCTGAAAGAGACCCATGGTTAGTCCCTATCCTCATCGCGGTACCGTATTCTTTACATATCTTAACAAGCGGGGTAAACTTCTGTCTTATCCTGTTAAGTTCTTCTTCATACTGCTGATCTGTGTATTCAATTATGTTAAACTTCTTCCTATCTGCATAATTACCTGGATTAACTCTTACCTTTTCAACAATTCTTGCAGCAATTTCAGCAGCATTGGGTGTAAAGTGAATATCGGCAATAAGAGGTACCTTATAACCACGCTGCCTTAATTCATTTTTTATATTTTCCAGGTTTTGTGCTTCAATTTTGCTGGGGGCAGTAATCCTTACATAATCGCATCCCGATTCAACCATTCTAATCGTCTGTTCTACTGTAGCTTGGGTATCCATCGTATCGGTAATAGTCATAGACTGAATTCTTATGGGGTAGTTTCCTCCAAGCGGGGTATCTCCTACATTTACAACTCTTGTTTTATAACGTGAATAAGAGGTGAGACTATTGCAGTATTTTTTTGCCTTACTTATCGATTCAATCATTAATATTCTTACCGGTTTAGATATAATATTAGATCTTTTTTATTAAAAAAAGTTCCGAATTCAAACCTGTCACATCAGCAAATATAACAAATACCCCGTACTCATTGAATGCATAATTGTGTTAAAATCTTCCCCTCTGTGTTTGACTATAACCAGATTTTTTACGTTATTTGAGATGCGCTCACAAGAGGGATACTATGAAAAAATGGGTTGAGTGCTGCATTTCCTGAAACCCACAATTAGTTCAGTATTCATCGGGGATATTTATGTGAATACAATAATTAGAATAAGATATCGATTTCGGAGGATGGGAATGCTTAAACACCGATTTCTGATGATTATTCCCGCCCTGCAGAAATAAGAGAAAGGAGGTTATATGATTTGAGTAGAAAAAATATTATTCGGACATTAAGGTATCTGTATGCCATTTAAACTCGTACATAGTGAGGATAATTGAAATGAAAAAAAAAATTTGGGGAATATTTCCCGAAAGTTTTATTTAGTCTTTTACTCTTAATCCCAATCACTGCTCACCTCCTGCAAGAAGGATAACCCTGTTACACCGCCTGTTGAACCACCTGTTCTGAAAGATACCGTCACTGTTTCTGTTGAAGGGGTAACCCATAGAAGCGTGGAACTTAGAGTTCAATCTACGATGAACAATGATCAATTAACAATTGAGATTTTCAGGACTCTTAACGATAAAGATACGCTGGTTTCCTCTTACCCTATAACCAGGACAGACACAACCATAACAGACGATCACAATGGAGAAGGACTTCAACTCAACACCGAATACAGCTACTATGCGATAACCAGGGATACTACAGGAGAGATAAAAGACACCAGCAATGCAGTTACTGCCAGAACCCTCGCCCCAACCTCCCATAACTACACCTGGCAGGAAGATACGATAGGTGATTTCGGCAGTATCCTCGATGATGTGTGGGGAACTGATGAGAATAATGTTTGGGCCTGTGGCACAGTAATGATCAATGACACTGCGTATGGTATCTTGAAGTGGAACGGAAGTCAATGGCTGCCTGACAAAAA
This sequence comes from uncultured Ignavibacteria bacterium, assembly GCA_963774455.1. Classification (GTDB taxonomy): domain Bacteria; phylum Bacteroidota; class Ignavibacteria; order Ignavibacteriales; family Ignavibacteriaceae; genus DATFVA01. The sequence goes on along the minus strand of CAVZFD010000006.1, from coordinate 101,272 downwards.
AATAGGAGAGGTATCAGCTATTTTCGGATTTACTGTAGATGATATTTGGGCGGTAGGCGGAGCCGTCGAGCGCTGGGATGGAAATGAATGGACAAGAATAGATGCAAGCATTAAAAATGGTCACGTCACAATTCTTGACATTATATTATTCAATAACGCCCCATACACCTCCATCTGGGGAACCAGCAGCAGTAACCTTTATCTTCGGAAACCAGGTTGGGAAAATTGTTCATTGGGATGGGAATAAGGCTGAAGTAATAGACGACCTGGGTACTTGGATAACAGACATTAACGGAACAAATGCGGATAATATCTGGGTAACCGCGGTCAAATCAAGCGAGCTTAAGGATATAATTGTTCATTTTGATGGCATCGTCTGGGCCCAGGTTCAGCTGCCTACCGGCTTTTCTTATTTGCGATCGGTCTTACCCTTTAACCAGCAGGAAGTAGTTGTAGGCGGCAATGGAATGTTTTACAGGCAGAGTACCGGTGAATGGATTATCCTGCCTTATATAAACAGAGGATCAATACAGAAGGTAAGGGGAAATTCATCCACTGATCTTTTAGCAGTCGGAGGTTACGGCACCGTAACGCATTATAATGGTATAGACTTACATTTTTACGATGAACTATACACTCCGTCCGGTGGAATAAATTACGGAGTATACACAACGGGAAATAAAGCATTTATCGTCGGAATAGACGAAAGTAACACAAAAGCACAAATAATAATCGGGGAAAGGCACTAGTCCAATGAAAAAAAAGACTCTCAGTCCTGTTGATGTAAGCTGTACTGAAGCTTTTATTAAAATATCTGCTGCTGATATAACTGGCGCAGACTGGATTTGTAACGCTTAAGATATATGATATACTCGGTAAAGAAGTAGCAATGCTGGTTAACGAACAGAAAAACCAGGGCAGATACTCGGTTAACTTTAATGCATCTCATTTTGCCAGCGGTGTATATATATATCAGCTCCGGGTGAACGACTATGTCAGCTCGAAGAAAATGTTATTAATTAAGTAATTTAAGGGAGCGAAGGTTCCCTTATTATATAGGAGTCCTCAAATGAAATATATTCTGACTGTACTCCTGCTGAGTCTGGTCTCTATCACCTCCTGCAAAAAGGATAATCCCGTTATCCCTCCTATTGGGCCGCCCCCGTGGTAAAAGATACTGTTACAATATCAGTTGAAGGCGTAACTCACAGAAGCGTAGAGCTTAGGGTTCAATCTACAACGAACAATGATCAATTGACAATTGAGATCTACAGAACTCTTAACAATAAAGATACACTGGTTTCTGCTTACCCTATAACCAGGACGGATACAACTATAATAGATGACAATAACGGAGAAGGATTACAGCTTAACACAGAGTACACCTATTATGCAGTAACAGTAGACACCGCAGGAGAGATAAAAGACACCAGCAATATAGTTACTGCCAGAACCCTCGCCCCAACCTCACACGTCTACACCTGGCAGGAATATACGATAGGTGATTTCGGCAGTACCTTGATGACGTGTGGGGTACTGATGAGAATAATGTCTATGCTGTTGGCACTATATATATAGGGAGTGAACATTATAGCGTTATAAGATATGATGGGTCAGACTGGACACCTATCACTGATACAGTTGGTGGAACTACCGTATTCGGATTTAGCGATAGTGATATCTGGGTTGTTGGAGGAGGAGTATATCATTTAAATGGAAATACCTGGGAAAGGAAGGATGCCAGATTTTCTGGAAATCAACTTATTCCAATAGATGTAATATTATTTGATAACGAGCCCTACACCTCCATCTGGGGAACCAGCAGCAGTGATTTGTATCTTGGTGAATGAATGGGGAAAGATAATACACTGGGATGGAAGCAAAGCAGAAGTAATGAATGTACATTCAACAGTAGGAGCATTTTTAGATATATGGGGTTTCTCAGAGAATGATATCTACGCAGTTGCAGGGGATGTATTCCAATCCCTTGGCGAATTATATCATTTCGATGGTGTCAGGGTGGGAAATAATCAGAACGGGCGGACCTAATAAAATCAGTTACGACACTTATGGACCATTTTCCTCGGTCTGGGGAATAAACCCAAGCGAATTATATCTCCAGGGAAATGATCTTGAAGTAAGAAGAAACAATAGCTGGGTTACAGATTTTGATTTTGGAGTCTATACTGAAAAAATAAGAGGTTCTGCAGGTAATAATTTATTTGCCTGCGGTCATTTTGGACTGGCTGCACACTATAACGGAGTTGATTGGAAAATCTTCAATGGATTCCCCAGCATAATACTGAGAGGGGTTTATGTTACAGAAAACAAAGTATTCATAGTGGGGAATAACACTATCTATACAGGAGTAACACAATAATTCGAAGGGAGAAGATTAATGAAGGCATTTTTACTGTTTTTAATTCTTTATCTCCCGGTATTTGGGCAAACTTATGATTATACTCATAATGTCTCAAATACAGGTGACCCATCAATTTTCACGAACAAGCCATCTGTAGCTGCATACAATAATTATGTCGTTGTGGGCTGCAATTATAATAATTGGGGCAATATCAACCGAGTCTGCTCTTTTTATTCGAATGACAAAGGAAATAGTTGGACTCAGATAAATATACCTAAAGGTTTTACCGGCTCTTCCATAGATGATTCTGACCCATCGGTGGCTTTCGACGGATTTGGGGCAGTTTATTTTGTATACTTATCGAGTACCGCCACTCACAGCGGTGTATTTATTAATAAAAGTACAAATTTTGGACAGACCTGGCTAACCAACTCTGTGGAGGTTAGATCTGCCCCAGGAGCAACTTCGATAGATAAACCTTATCTATATGTCAAAAAGGGTAGCACACTGAACGAGACAAAAATTTTTGTGGCTTTCAGATATGATAATGGCACAAATAAATATATACAGATAGTCAATGCATCGGCAGCAGATCTAAATAATTTTTCTAATCCATACTCGATTAGAACTGTCCCTTCTACTTCCGATATCCAAAGTCCAATTCCTTATTGCTCAAGCTCAGGTGACGTATATGTTACATTCATTGAAAAATTATCAGACACTCAATTTTGCATAAAAGTTTCAAGATCAAGTAACGGTGGGTTGAGCTTCAACTCTCCCATTAATGTAAGCGGTAGTTTCGAACATATAGGATATCACGATGTAGAACATAATCAGTTCATTTATGGTACACCTGCTGGCAAGCATTTTAGAGTAAATAGCTTCCCTTCGATAACCTCTATAGATAATACAATTTATATATCCTGGGCAAAAAAAGTCAATGGAACAGATCGCATAGCAATTTCGAAATCAACCGATTACGGTAACAACTGGCAGGTATTAAATGTTGAAAATATACCTCCAGGTACTGGACAGCAATTTTTCCCGTGGATAACTCCCACTCCAGATAACAAGCTATGTCTTGCTTATTACACTTGTGAGGAAATTAATCTTTCCAGTAGCTCAATCTATTCGCTACTTTATTTATTCGAGGAAAATACTTTCGAGGAAGTAGATCATTTTGATTTCTCTCAAAGTTTTTCAAATGCTGGTTTTGTAGGCGATTACATTAATTTGGTCTCAACTGAAGATATGATCTATTCAGTTTTTACATCGAATACACTGGTTGGGACTCAATACCCAACGGTAATTAAATGCGCTGCAGTACCGAATAAGGTTAATCTAAATTTAACCGTCTACCAAGGAACTAATTTTTCTTCAAATCCTGTCGAAATAAATATTGATGGAAATGTTGCAAATATACCTGCCGGGGGTAATCCCCTTAATTATAGTAACTCTTATACCTTTAAGCAAATCGACTTTCTGGTGACCGGGAATATTAGTGGGTGGGCTTGTAGAAATTGGGACGTTGCAAATACATATGGTAATCGCTTAATTAAATCTTTCCCATATACAAAAGAATTTGAGCCATTTCACATCCAAGTAATATTTCAGCCCACGCTCCCATTGACTGTTACGAACAATTTGGTGGAGGCCGCGATAACGGGCGGTCAATACTGCGTAACCTGGGATAAGCAGCCCGAAGATCCCCATACCATTAATTCAGGTGAAGGTTATAATGCTTTCGTTTATCAGCCCGAATTGAACGATAGATATTCTATTTTTGTACCAGAGTTTACTAGTATAAATACGGATTGGTATTTCTTTAATTGGAGTACTGGCTCTTCAATAAATCCTGTCCTAAATTATGCCATCAATGCCCCAACAGACTTCATCGCCAACTACAAAGGACATTTCCGATCCAATTCTGATAGATCCTACAATTCCTATCAAAAAAACTTTCATTACCTTGGCTTCGGAACATATACTACGGTTTATGAATCTTTGGGTTCTATCTGGGATTTATCAGCAGATAATTTTAACCAATGGGATCCTGAGTTTAATGTTTTGGACCGTATGGGGATATCGACAGGTTCAGCAAAAAATCCATATGAATACTTCTCAAATGATTCTTTGTATTTGGTTTTTGAATATTTCGACCCTGCTGATCCCTCTGTCTCAAAAATCTGTCTGGCTGCCGACCTTTACCCTGATCATTATTTTACTCTTTCACCTAGAGTAGTTGACACTTATAATTCCAGCTTTTTCGGTAATGCCAAGCCCGTGGTTGCAGCCTTCGGTCAGGGAGACCAGTATGAAATTGTGGTCCTTTACAAAAAGGATAATACTCACGGAATCTACTATAAGTATTATTCCTTAGGAACAAATGGCTGGACCTGGCAATCGGGTATCCTTTCGGGTACTTCATCAACCTCATCAAACGTGAGCATAGCAGCAGAGAAAAACAGCTCAGATCACAGCCTCCATATCTGTTGGGAGGATCAGCCCAGTCAGATAAAATATATTCATTTTTATAATGATCCAAACAAACGAGTTTCTGATCTGACAATTCTTTCTTATCAGTGCCCGCTTATCAATCATCATAGACCTTCTATCAGCATAACGGGAAAGAACAGCCTGATAGTAAGCTGGTCGGCAGATAACGGCTCCGGGATAGGAAAGCTTACCGGTACCCAGCTCCCTTCAAAAAGAGTGGTCGTAAGACCACGTGTGGGAGGAAGCTGGGGTAATTTCTTTATCTCGGGCAGTGAAGTACTGAATACCTTTAATAACTCATCTTCTTCCTCCTCTGCTGATGAATCCGTCATTGCCTGGAATGAAAACAATAATACGACTACAAAGTTTGTCAAGAGAATAAATGACAGCTACTGTAATTCATCCTTGCTTAGCCCGAATGGAATAATGCCGGTAATCAGCAACGGAGGAAGCCTTGCAGATATGAAGGCTCTCGTCTTTAATACTGAGTCCCTGCCATATGTCATAAACAAGTCGGATGCTGATTTCTCAATAGCCTGCGGAGGCGGGAGGAGGTGAAATAGGGAAGCTAAGCTCGATTACCGGGGAAAACTCAGTTCTCTACGGCAGGTCGGGACTTATAATGGTAAAGGGGATAAACTTTGTATTTAACACAGGAGACATCCTCTCAGGCGATAGTGTCGTTAATTTTGTGACAACAACTGATACCAACCAGTTTCAAACAGCAGAAGAGCTGAATGAGGCTATGAGAACTGTTGATTTTGAACTAAACAGCAGTTCAAGCCTAAGGTTCAGCAACCTGTACTATGTGCTTAACCCTGAACTTGCCGACAGCCTGAGCGAGGATGAGGCTGTGTCCTTTCGCCTGGAGCTAATGAATTCAGCCACAGAGGAGATAATGGGTGTATTTGATGAGATAACATTTAACAAAAATAACCTGGAGAAGTATGAGAATATCTCGTACGAGATAAACTGCAGTGATATTCTGCAGGGAAGCTATTACCTGAGACTGGTCTCAGAAGTAAGCGGAGAGGCAGAGTATAACCTTGGACTGATACAGAACGATGTTTCAGAGATCGCAAAGAAAAACTATGTGAATGCCAGCTATTACGGAGATAAAGTACCATCCACCTATGAGATCAGCCAGAACTATCCCAATCCTTTTAACCCGGCAACAACGATAAACTACCAATTGCCGCAAAATGGATTTGTAACACTTAAGATATATGACATACTTGGTAAAGAAGTAGCAACTCTGGTTAACGAGCAGAAAAACCAGGGAAGGCACTCAGTTAACTTCAATGCATCTCATCTTGCCAGCGGTGTTTATCTATACCAGCTCCGGGTTAATGACTATGTCAGCTCGAAGAAGATGTTATTATTGAAATAATGGATTAACAGTTGAGGTGAATAAAGAAGAGGCTGCCCAATTGCAGCCTCTTTTCATTTCAAGGTAAGAATATTATTTCTTAGGAGGAGCTACGGCATCTTTAGCCTGCTTTGCAATTCTGAACTTTAGGGATTTCTTTGCAGGTATTAACATTGTTTCGCCTGCAACGGGATTTTTGATTTTGAATATTTGGAGAAGGTTGACTTTAAGATTTTTTTTCTATATTGTTATTGGAAAACAAGGGATTCTGATAAAAAGTATTTTGCGCTGCTGTTTATTTTGAATACCTGAGAATTTTAGACTATAACTACGGGGTTTAGTATGAAGATTCTTCTGTTATCTGCGGCGGCTTTATTAATTTCATCCCTGCTCCTTTTCTCCTGCAAAAAGGATAATCCCATCATCCCTTCTGTTGAGCCGCCGTCGGTAGTAAAAGATACTGTTACAATATCTGTTGAAGGCACCACACACAGAAGTATTGAACTAAGGGTTCAGTCGACAGTAAATGATTCTTCATTAAAGATCAGACTATTCAGAACATTTAATTCAGCAGATACCCTGGCAGCAGAATATTCTATTCTGGTAACGGATACAACAATAATAGACGATCATAATGGAGAAGGACTGCTTCTTGATACGGAATACAAATACTATGCAGTAACCAAAGACACCACAGGAGAGATAAAGGACACCAGCAACACAGTAACAGCCAAAACCCTCGCCCCAACTTCACACGATTACACCTGGCAGGAATATTCAATAGGAGGTTTCGGCAGTATCCTCGATGATGTATGGGGTACAGATGAAAATAATGTCTGGGCCGTAGGTTCAGTTTATATTAATAACATATTCTATGGGGCTCTGCATTATAATGGAGCCGAATGGATCCCAGACAGTACTGTAGGTGGAACCATCATTTATGGATTTACCGAAGATGATATATGGGTTGCAGGAGGAGGCATCTTTCATTTTGATGGGGTAAAATGGACGGGGGTAGAAGATACTGATCCCATACTCCACGATAACACCCCCTACACCTCCATCTGGGGAACCAGCAGCAGTGATATGTATCTGGGGAGTACTTGGGGGAAAATTATTCATTGGGATGGAACGAAAGCAGAAGTAATGAATGTACATTCAAACGTGGGAGCATTTTTAGATATATGGGGTTTCTCAGAGAATGATATCTACGCAGTTGCAGGGGATGTATTCCAATCCCTCGGCGAATTATATCATTTCGATGGCGTTCAGTGGGAAATAATCCGGACAGGCGGACCTAATAAAATCAGTTACGACACTTATGGACCATTTTCCTCGGTCTGGGGAATAAACCCAAGCGAATTATATCTCCAGGGAAATGATCTTGAAGTAAGAAGAGGTAATAGCTGGGTGACAGATTTTGATTTTGGAGTCTATACTGAAAAAATAAGAGGTTCTGCAGGTAATAATTTATTTGCCTGCGGTCATTTTGGACTGGCTGCACACTATAACGGAGTTGATTGGAAAATCTTCAATGGATTCCCCAGCATAATACTGAGAGGGGTTTATGTTACAGAAAATAAAGTATTCATAGTGGGGAATAACACTATCTATGAAGGAGTAACACAATAATTCGAAGGGAGAAGAGTAATGAAGTTATTTTTCCTGTTTTTAATTCTTTATTTCCCGGTATTTGGGCAAACTTATGATTATACTCATAATGTCTCAAATACAGGTGACCCATCAATTTTCACGAACGAGCCATCTGTAGCTGCATACAATAATTATGTCGTTGTGGGCTGCAATTATAATAATTGGGGCAATATCAACCGAGTCTGCTCTTTTTATTCGAATGACAAAGGAAATAGTTGGACTCAGATAAATATACCTAAAGGTTTTACCGGCTCTTCCATAGATGATTCTGACCCATCGGTGGCTTTCGACGGATTTGGGGCAGTTTATTTTGTATACTTATCGAGTACCGCCACTCACAGCGGTGTATTTATTAATAAAAGTACAAATTTTGGTCAGACCTGGCTAACCAACTCTGTGGAGGTTAGATCTGCCCCAGGAGCAACTTCGATAGATAAACCTTATCTATATGTCAAAAAGGGTAGCACACTGAACGAGACAAAAATTTTTGTGGCTTTTAGATATGATAATGGCACAAATAAATATATACAGATAGTCAATGCATCGGCAGCAGATCTAAATAATTTTTCTAATCCATACTCGATTAGAACTGTCTCTTCTACTTCCGATATCCAAAGTCCAATTCCTTATTGCTCAAGCTCAGGTGACGTATATGTTACATTCATTGAAAAATTATCAGACACTCAATTTTGCATAAAAGTTTCAAGATCAAGTAACGGTGGGTTGAGCTTCAACTCTCCCATTAATGTAAGCGGTAGTTTTGAACATATAGGATATCACGATGTAGAACATAATCAGTTCATTTATGGTACACCTGCTGGCAAGCATTTTAGAGTAAATAGTTTCCCTTCGATAACCTCTATAAATAATATAATTTATATATCCTGGGCAAAAAAAGTCAATGGAACAGATCGCATAGCAATTTCGAAATCAACCGATTACGGCAACAACTGGCAAGTATTAAATGTTGAAAACATACCTCCAGTTACCGGACAGCAATTTTTCCCGTGGATAACTCCCACCCCAGATAAAAAGCTATGTCTTGCTTATTACACTTGTGAGGAAATTAATCTTTCCAGTAGCTCGATCTATTCGCTACTTTATTTATTCGAGGAAAATACTTTCGAGGAAGTAGATCATTTTGATTTCTCTCAAAGTTTTTCAAATGCTGGTTTTGTAGGCGATTACATTAATTTGGTCTCAACTGAAGATATGATCTATTCAGTTTTTACATCGAATACACTGGTTGGGACTCAATACCCAACGGTAATTAAATGCGCTGCAGTACCGAATAAGGTTAATCTAAATCTAACCGTCTACCAAGGAACTAACTTTTCGTCAAGTCCTGTCGAAATAAATATTAATGGAAATGTTACGAATATACCTGCCGGGGGTAATCCCCTTAATTATAGTAACTCTTATACCTTTAAGCAAATCGACTTTCTGGTGACCGGGAATATTAGCGGGTGGGCTTGTCGAAATTGGAGCTATGCAAATACATTTGGTAATCACTTAATTAAATCTTACCCATATACAAGGGAATCCGACCCATTTCAAATGCAGGTAATCTATGAGCCTACTCTCCCCCTTACTGTTACAAATAATCTGGAAGGAGGAAGTTCAAATGATAATTATGGATTAGACTGGCAACAGAATCCCACGCCACCAGAAAATGTTCAATATGGCACAGTCTATAATGCCTTCTTATACGAAAACAATGAAGATCAGTATACAATAATTGCTCCTATTTTAAACACATTAGGCACTGATTGGACATTCTATAAATGGGATAACGGCTCAACAAATAGTATGAGGAGTAACATTAAAATTCCAGACAGTATTCCAGGTTCGGGGTATTTCACCGCTAACTACAAAGGTCATCTTCGTTCCAACTCAACAAATGCTTTCAGCAAAAACACACAAAGCAAACTGTTGAGAGATGACAACGGTATTTATCACCTGTTCTACATTTCGATGGATAAACTCTGGTATACATACAGTCTAACATCTAATTTTAATGGTGACTGGGCACAGGATGATCAAATTGAGTATGATTATACTGTCAAAAGTTTTTCTGTAGACATATTAAATAATGATATTGAGATTGTTATTGAGGCATATAATCCGGTAAACCAATATGGAATTTATGAAAGGCATCTATTTGGACAACCATTTTCGAAGTTAATTGACATCCCTTCTTCCTTTTTCGGTAATGCATTGCCAGTTATCGCATATACCCCGTATGAACAGTTTATATTGTATAAGAAGGATTTTACAAGTCCCTTAAAATATATCCGCAGATATGTGACATTAAACGGATGGAGTAATTGGGAGACTGAAGCCAGTTTGCCCAACTCTGATTCTTTCTCGAAATATCCTTCAGTTGCCGGAGTTAAAGTCAGCGGGCTGAATGAAATTCATATAGTGTTTCAAAGCGGGGACAGATCTATCAAATATTTATATTCAAGGTTGCAGGGAAATAACCGGACTTTTAGTCAGTATTCAGATATTTCAACCGGCAGCGGATATTATTATAATCAGTTTCCATCCATCAGTTTGGCAGCAAGTTTGCCGGTGGTAAGCTGGACCGGCTCACCACAGCAGGGTATACAAAAAGAAAAAAAGGAAACAGGGGCTTCAAATCCCCGGGTGAAAATAATATCAATGGCTTCGGGATTTACCTGGGGAAGCTTTTTTGAAACCGGTAACAATGTAAACTATACATTTAATAAATCTGTCACATCTACTAATGCCGAGAGTGTTGTTTGCTGGAGCGAAGACAATGGCGGAGCTTCAAAATTAGCAAAGAGAATCGGCACTTCGTATCTGCCGAATAATTATTGCTTCGGTACAAATGGGATACAAATTGGTGTTAGTAATGGAACATCACTCTCGAATATGAAAGCGGCCTTATTAAACACGACGATCTTACCTTATGTACTTGACCTGTCATCAATGAACTTCAGCATCCCGATAGCTTGCTCAGGAGGTGGCGGAGGAGTGGGCAAAATCGCTGCCGGCGGTGAGGTTACTTTTGGCAGATCCGGTGTTATAATTAAGAAGGGAGTGGAATTTATTTACAACATCGGTGATATATTAGTTGCAGATAGTGTGATATCCTTTATAGAACACCCGGATACTCTTTCATATTCCTCTGCAGAAGAATTAAATAGTGCTGTTAAAAGCAGTGATTTTTATCTTTCACCGAATACAAATTTATTCTTCTCAAATTTCTATTATGTAAATAATAAGGATTTTGCGGATACCTCACTTACAGAAAATGATATCGTAAGCTTCAAAGCAGAACTTGTCAGATCAATAAATGAGGAAGTCGTTGGAACCTTTGATAATATCACATACTATAAAAATAACCTTGATGATTATGACAATATTGATTACGAAGTTGATTTAACAAGCATAGAAGCAGGTGATTATTACCTGAGATTGGTAACAGCAGTACAGGGATCAGCTGGATACAACCTGTCTGACATACAAAATGATGTGTTCAATCTTGAGAAAAAAAATTACCAGAAGGTAGATTTCAAAGGTTCTGAGTTGCCTGCCACATATTCATTAGAGCAGAATTATCCGAATCCGTTCAATCCTTCAACAACGATAAACTACCAATTGCCGCAAAATGGATTTGTAACACTTAAGATATATGATATACTCGGCAAAGAAGTAGCAACCCTTGTTAATGAGCAGAAAAACCAGGGAAGATATTCGGTTGACTTTGATGCCTCAAGGCTGGCAAGCGGTGTTTATATATATCAGCTTCGGGCTAATGATTATATGAGCTCGAAGAAAATGTTGCTCCTAAAGTAATCAGGTATCATAACTATGAATAAAACAAAAATTACAACCGCAGGGATGTTTATTAGTATAGCTCTATTTCTTATACTTCTCTTTTCGTCCTGTAAGAAAGATAATCCCATCATCCCTCCTATTGAGCCGCCGCCGGTGGTAAAAGATACTGTTACAATATCAGTTGAAGGCACCACACACAGAAGCATTGCGCTAAGAGTTCAGTCTACAGTAAATGATTCCTCACTGAAGATCAGACTATTCAGAACATTCAGTTCAGCAGATACGCTGGCAGCAGAATATCCTATTCTGGTAAAAGATACAACCATAATAGATGACAATAGCGGAGAAGGATTACAGCTTAACACAGAGTACACCTATTATGCAGTAACAGTAGACACCGCAGGAGAGATAAAAGACACCAGCAATACAATTTCTGTCAAAACCCTAGCCCCAACCTCACATAACTACACCTGGCAGGAATACACAATAGGTGATTTCGGCAGTGCCCTCTATGATGTTTGGGGTATAGATGAAAATAATGTCTATGCAGTGGGTGGAGTAACAATAAATGATACAGTCTATGGGGTTTTACATTGGGATGGTAGTCAATGGGAACCTGAAAAGAGGATAGGAGGATTGCAAGCAATTTTTGGCTTCAGCAAAGATGATATTTGGTCTGTTGGTGGTGGAATTTGGCGGTATAATGGAACTCAATGGTATACAATAACGGAATCAGATCCGGTGTTAAATAACAACACCCCCTACACCTCCATCTGGGGAACCAGCAGCAGTGATATGTATCTGGGGAGTACTTGGGGGAAAATTATTCATTGGGATGGAACGAAAGCAGAAGTAATGAATGTACATTCAAACGTGGGAGCATTTTTAGATATATGGGGTTTCTCAGAGAATGATATCTACGCAGTTGCAGGGGATGTATTCCAATCCCTCGGCGAATTATATCATTTCGATGGCGTTCAGTGGGAAATAATCCGGACAGGCGGACCTAATAAAATCAGTTACGACACTTATGGACCATTTTCCTCGGTCTGGGGAATAAACCCAAGCGAATTATATCTCCAGGGAAATGATCTTGAAGTAAGAAGAGGTAATAGCTGGGTGACAGATTTTGATTTTGGAGTCTATACTGAAAAAATAAGAGGTTCTGCAGGTAATAATTTATTTGCCTGCGGTCATTTTGGACTGGCTGCACACTATAACGGAGTTGATTGGAAAATCTTCAATGGATTCCCCAGCATAATACTGAGAGGGGTTTATGTTACAGAAAATAAAGTATTCATAGTGGGGAATAACACTATCTATGAAGGAGTAACACAATAATTCGAAGGGAGAAGAGTAATGAAGTTATTTTTCCTGTTTTTAATTCTTTATTTCCCGGTATTTGGGCAAACTTATGATTATACTCATAATGTCTCAAATACAGGTGACCCATCAATTTTCACGAACGAGCCATCTGTAGCTGCATACAATAATTATGTCGTTGTGGGCTGCAATTATAATAATTGGGGCAATATCAACCGAGTCTGCTCTTTTTATTCGAATGACAAAGGAAATAGTTGGACTCAGATAAATATACCTAAAGGTTTTACCGGCTCTTCCATAGATGATTCTGACCCATCGGTGGCTTTCGACGGATTTGGGGCAGTTTATTTTGTATACTTATCGAGTACCGCCACTCACAGCGGTGTATTTATTAATAAAAGTACAAATTTTGGTCAGACCTGGCTAACCAACTCTGTGGAGGTTAGATCTGCCCCAGGAGCAACTTCGATAGATAAACCTTATCTATATGTCAAAAAGGGTAGCACACTGAACGAGACAAAAATTTTTGTGGCTTTTAGATATGATAATGGCACAAATAAATATATACAGATAGTCAATGCATCGGCAGCAGATCTAAATAATTTTTCTAATCCATACTCGATTAGAACTGTCTCTTCTACTTCCGATATCCAAAGTCCAATTCCTTATTGCTCAAGCTCAGGTGACGTATATGTTACATTCATTGAAAAATTATCAGACACTCAATTTTGCATAAAAGTTTCAAGATCAAGTAACGGTGGGTTGAGCTTCAACTCTCCCATTAATGTAAGCGGTAGTTTTGAACATATAGGATATCACGATGTAGAACATAATCAGTTCATTTATGGTACACCTGCTGGCAAGCATTTTAGAGTAAATAGTTTCCCTTCGATAACCTCTATAAATAATATAATTTATATATCCTGGGCAAAAAAAGTCAATGGAACAGATCGCATAGCAATTTCGAAATCAACCGATTACGGCAACAGCTGGCAAGTATTAAATGTTGAAAACATACCTCCAGTTACCGGGCAGCAATTTTTCCCTTGGATGACTTCCACCCCAGATAAAAAGCTATGTCTTGCTTATTACACTTGTGAGGAAATTAATCTTTCCAGTAGCTCGATCTATTCGCTACTTTATTTATTCGAGGAAAATACTTTCGAGGAAGTAGATCATTTTGATTTCTCTCAAAGTTTTTCAAATGCTGGTTTTGTAGGCGATTACATTAATTTGGTCTCAACTGAAGATATGATCTATTCAGTTTTTACATCGAATACACTGGTTGGGACTCAATACCCAACGGTAATTAAATGCGCTGCAGTACCGAATAAGGTTAATCTAAATCTAACCGTCTACCAAGGAACTAACTTTTCGTCAAGTCCTGTCGAAATAAATATTAATGGAAATGTTACGAATATACCTGCCGGGGGTAATCCCCTTAATTATAGTAACTCTTATACCTTTAAGCAAATCGACTTTCTGGTGACCGGGAATATTAGCGGGTGGGCTTGTCGAAATTGGAGCTATGCAAATACATTTGGTAATCACTTAATTAAATCTTACCCATATACAAGGGAATCCGACCCATTTCAAATGCAGGTAATCTATGAGCCTACTCTCCCCCTTACTGTTACAAATAATCTGGAAGGAGGAACAGGAGGAAGTTACACTGTAACCTGGGATAAGCAACCCGGGGATCCTCAGAACCTCAATTCCGGGGAAAGTTATAATGCCTTTATATTTAACCAGTCTAATCAAGATGAATATACAATCAGCCCGGTAGCTCCTCCACCTGGATATCTTGGTACAGATTGGACATTTTGGGATTGGGAAAATGGATCGACCAATATCACAAGGAATAATCTTAAACTACCAGACAGCATTCCAGGTTCGGGGTATTTCACCGCTAACTACAAAGGTCATTTCCGCTCTAATTCTGATGTATCCTATAATTCTTATCAAAAAAACTTACATTACCTTGGATCCGGAATATATACTACGGTTTATGAATCTTTGGGTTCTATCTGGGATTTATCAGCAGATAATTTTAACCAATGGGATCCTGAGTTTAATGTTTTGGACCGTATGGGGATATCGACAGGTTCAGCAAAAAATCCATATGAATACTTCTCAAATGATTCTTTGTATTTGGTTTTTGAATATTTCGACCCTGCTGATCCCTCTGTCTCAAAAATCTGTCTGGCTGCCGACCTTTACCCTGATCATTATTTTACTCTTTCACCTAGAGTAGTTGACACTTATAATTCCAGCTTTTTCGGTAATGCCAAGCCCGTGGTTGCAGCCTTCGGTCAGGGAGACCAGTATGATTGTGGTCCTTTACAAAAAGGATAATACTCACGGAATCTACTATAAGTATTATTCCTTAGGAACAAATGGCTGGACCTGGCAATCGGGTATCCTTTCGGGTACTTCATCAACCTCATCAAACGTGAGCATAGCAGCAGAGAAAAACAGCTCAGATCACAGCCTCCATATCTGTTGGGAGGATCAGCCCAGTCAGATAAAATATATTCATTTTTATAATGATCCAAACAAACGAGTTTCTGATCTGACAATTCTTTCTTATCAGTGCCCGCTTATCAATCATCATAGACCTTCTATCAGCATAACGGGAAAGAACAGCCTGATAGTAAGCTGGTCGGCAGATAACGGCTCCGGGATAGGAAAGCTTACCGGTACCCAGCTCCCTTCAAAAAGAGTGGTCGTAAGACCACGTGTGGGAGGAAGCTGGGGTAATTTCTTTATCTCGGGCAGTGAAGTACTGAATACCTTTAATAACTCATCTTCTTCCTCCTCTGCTGATGAATCCGTCATTGCCTGGAATGAAAACAATAATACGACTACAAAGTTTGTCAAGAGAATAAATGACAGCTACTGTAATTCATCCTTGCTTAGCCCGAATGGAATAATGCCGGTAATCAGCAGCGGAGGAAGCCTTGCAGATATGAAGGCTCTCGTCTTTAATACTGAATCCCTGCCATATGTCATAAACAAGTCGGATGCTGATTTCTCAATAGCCTGCGGAGGCGGGGGCGGTGAAATAGGGAAGCTAAGCTCGATTACCGGGGAAAACTCAGTTCTCTACGGCAGATCGGGACTGATAATGGTAAAGGGGATAAACTTTGTATTTAACACAGGAGACATCCTCTCAGGCGATAGTGTCGTTAATTTTGTGACAACAACTGATACCAACCAGTTTCAAACAGCAGAAGAGCTGAATGAGGCTATGAGAACTGTTGATTTTGAACTAAACAGCAGTTCAAGCCTAAGGTTCAGCAACCTGTACTATGTGCTTAACCCTGAACTTGCCGACAGCCTGAGCGAGGATGAGGCTGTGTCCTTTCGCCTGGAGCTGGTAAACTCAGCTACAGAGGAGATAATGGGTGTATTTGATGAGATAACATATAACAAAAATAACCTGGAGAAGTATGAAAATATCTCGTATGAGATAAACTGCAGTGATATTCTGCAGGGAAGCTATTACCTGAGACTGGTCTCCGAAGTAAGCGGGGAGGCAGAGTTTAACCTTGGACTGATACAGAACGATGTTTCAGAGATCGCAAAGAAAAACTATGTGAATGCCAGCTATTACGGAGATAAAGTACCATCCACCTATGAGATCAGCCAGAATTATCCCAATCCTTTTAACCCGGCAACAAAAATAAACTATCAGCTGCCGCAGACAGGATTAGTGACACTTAAGATATATGATATACTCGGAAAAGAAGTAGCAACACTTGTTAACGAACAGAAGAACCAGGGAAGATACTCGGTTAACTTTGATGCATCAAGATTAGCAAGCGGTGTGTACATATATCAGCTCCGGGTGAAAGATTATGTCGGCTCGAAGAAGATGTTATTAATTAAGTGAGCGCCAAGCAAAGCTTGAACTATTCTAATCAGGTGAGGCAGGAAGTTGCGAACCTGCCAAGTCCCGATCGTGGTAAAACTCTAAAGCCACGTAGCGAGAAGCCGGAGTATAGCTGGAAACGGCTATACTCTAAGCGGCTTGACAAAGTAATCACTCCCGAAAAGACGGGAAGAAAGGATGCGACGCAAAAGACCGGGTTGTAACGAAAGTGAACACAAAGGTAGCCTCGTAAAGAACGAGAAAAGAGATGGACGAGCCAGTATTTGATGGGTGAAGTCAGCATCATTAAACCCTAGATGATTAGAGCAGGGTTTAATGGCATCTCCGGGGTGTTAGTGACGACACGGACAGACAGAAGGTTCAGGAACTTGGGAGACCCTCGCTATCAGCTAAGGCTTATCCTATAAGGCAACGAAATGGATAAGAGATGGCAGGGAGTCGGATGAGATCATAGTACCGGAATCCCGGAAGTGGAAGGGATGGAATGGTGATGCAGCAAAACATTATCGTAGGGAAGGATCTCTGCTAAATAATAGCTTCAAAGAAATAACGGAAAATGTATTGCAAGAGCTAACAAACATAAGACAGTTCCAACTCACAGGAGGAGGAGCAGAGAAAATCCAGGAGTTTCAGAGGAAGCTGTACGAAAAGGCAAAAGCCAACCCGAAGTTCAGGTTCTACAGTCTGTATGATAAAACCTATCGGACAGACATATTGGAAGAAGCTTATCGCAGAGTGAAATCCAATGGTGGAGCAAGCGGAGTAGACGGGGTGACCTTTGAGGATATAAAGGCAAAGGGCATCATAGAATACTTAGCAGAACTTCAGGAAGAACTGAAAGAAGAACAGTATAAGCCAAAGCCGGTAAAGCGGGTGTATATACCGAAGGCGAATGGAAAGAAAAGACCACTGGGTATTCCAACTATTCGTGACCGCATAGTGCAGACTGCATTCTTAATGGTACTGGAGCCGATATTCGAGGCTGACTTTACAGAATCGAGTTATGGATTCAGACCAAAGAAAAGTGCACACGATGCGGTAAGAGAGATATATAAATACCTTAACTGGGGGTGTGAGGAAATCTATGATGTTGATCTGGAGAAATACTTCGATACAGTAGAGCACTGGAAACTGATGCGGCTGCTGGCAAGAAGAATTTCAGATGGAAAGATACTGCACGTAATAAAGCAGTGGTTAAGCTGCGGTTATGTGGAGGATAATCAACATCGACAGAGTAAGAGAGGCACACCACAGGGAGGGGTGATAAGTCCGCTGCTTGCAAACATATATTTGCATCCGGTAGACAAAGTATTTGAGAGGAATGGGATAAAGAATATCAGTAGAGGTTCAATACATCTTGTGCGGTATGCAGATGATATGCTGATACTTGCACAGAAGAATCTGGGACAAGGAGTAGAAATACTTGAGAACTATATAGAAAGGTTAGGTCTGAAGCTAAATAAAGAGAAAAGCAGAAGGCTTAATCTCAAAGAGGATAAGAAAGTAGAGTTCTTAGGATTTGAATTCCACCGGGTTGAAAATAAGAAAACAAAGAACCGGTTAATACTGGTATCTCCAAGTCCGAGGAGCCAGAAGCGGTGCAGAGAGCAGATAAGGAACCTTGTCAGTCATAAGCTGCCGCTGAAAGTTCAAGACCAAATAGGAAACTTGAACAAGTTTCTTAGAGGATGAAACGAGTAAGACGGCTGCTTCAAAGGAACAGAGGAAGAAATGGATATGGATGGAAAAGGATAAGCAACGGTGAAATATACGAAAGGTTTGGATTGTTCTATAACTACAGTGTTCAATGGCTATAGTTGAAAGTATAAATTATTTAGGAAAGCCGTATGAGGGAAAACCTCACGTACGGTTTGACGAGGGTTCAAGGGAAACAGGCTCACGCGTGAGTACTGCGCCCTTGTCCTACTCTACAATTTAAGGGAGCGAAAGCTCCCTTAATTTATAAGAAAGGGATCATACCTAAATTGCATTTTGTATAATTGAATTTATGGTATTTTTAGAACTGATTTTTTTAGATTATTGATTAAATTGAAACCAGTTAAATTTTAATGATTTTTAGTGCCGATATGCGAGTATGAGGATTTCAGAGAATAAAATAGAAGAAATACGATCCGCGGCGAGTATAGTGGATGTTATCTCGGGGTATGTGCAGCTGAGGAAGCGGGGGAAAAACTTCCTTGGACTATGTCCTTTCCATTCCGAGAAAACTCCTTCTTTTACTGTAAGTGAAGAAAAACAGATCTTTCACTGTTTCGGATGCCATACCGGCGGCAACGTCTTTAAATTCCTGATGGAATATGAGAAGATATCTTTTGTTGAAGCTGTGCAGGAGCTGGCAGAGGAGCTGGGAATTCCTCTTGAACCTGAACAGCAGGAGTCGGATGAACGTCAGTCGGAACAGGAAATCCTCTACGATATAAATACTGAAACCGCAAGATACTTTTCAAAAAACCTGCTTAATTCAGATGAGGGCGAGATTGCCCTTAATTATTTCCAGAACAGGAAGATAAAACCCGCGACGATGAGGGCTTTCGGTCTGGGTTATGCTCCTAACGGCTGGGATAATCTCCTTCACTTTCTGCAGGAAAAGAAAATAGATATCGATAAGGCTCTTGATCTGGGACTTATTGGAAAATCAAAGGAAGGCAGATTATACGATAAGTTTTCCTCGAGAATTATCTTCCCTATTTTTTCGCCAAACGGCAGAGTGGTGGCATTTGCCGGCAGAATACTTGAGAATAAAGAAGGGTCTGCAAAATACCTCAATTCCCCCGAATCGCTTATATATGTAAAAGGGAGGATCCTTTACGGATTATCGCACGCCAAGGATGAAATAAGAAGACTTGATAAAGCGATTCTTGTGGAAGGATATATGGATCTTATCTCACTGTACCAGAGCGGCATTAAGAATGTGGTTGCGGTATCCGGCACGGCTCTTACCGAAGAACAGGTTCAGCTTTTATCGAGATATACAAAGAACGTTGTTCTTCTTTTTGACGCGGATACAGCTGGAATAAAGGCTGCTATGAGAAGTATCGAGATCCTGCTTAGAAAAGATTTTGAGATCAAAATTGTTTCGCTCCCGCAGGGCGAAGACCCCGACTCGTATGTGAACAATTACGGAAAAGAAAAGTTTGATGAACTGATAAAATCGGCGAAGAATTTCCTCGAGTATCAATCAGACTATTATGCCTCCCTGGGAATGTTTGAAGATCCCGCAAAGACAACTGAAGCGATCCGTGATCTTGTAAGGCCTCTTGCCTTAATAAATGATGAACTCAAGGTTAATATCCTGATTAAAAACATCGCTAAAAAGTTTAACCTGAGAGAAAAACTGATAGAGAGTGAATATGATAAAATTAAAGCAGGATTAAACAGGCAAAAAACAATTGAAGACAACAGGCAGCAGAAGAAGACAGCACAAAAAGAGAATAGTGTGCTAAAGTCGGAAGTAAAGCTGACTCTGGAAACTGTAAGCCTTGAAAGAGAACTGGTTAAGCTTCTCCTTGAAGGAAGCAGGGAAACATGCGATTTCATACTGAGGCACATAAGACCTGATGAATTCCAAATAAGTATTCATAAGGAATTAGCCGGACTTGTACATTCCGCTGTTTTACATGATGAAGACCTGACTGCCGCGTCGCTGATTGAAAAGCTTGATCAGGAGGAGGCTAGAACTTACGCAAGGGAATTGTCGTTTGAGAAATACCAGATAAGCAAAAACTGGGATGATATCAATCCTTCGGATGATTTCGAAAAAATATTAAAGAAGCATTCATCGGATGCGGTAAAAAAATTTAAGTTAAAGCAGGTTGAGGATAAGATAGCTGTCCTGAACAATAATATGTCATCCCTTACTGATGAAGAAAAACGACTTGACCTGCTGAAAGAGATAAGAGACCTGATACGGGAGAAGAGGCTCATAAAAGAAGATCTGGAAGACGAAGACGTCCCTTACGAAAAATAAAAACCCTCAATCCTGGTAATATAGAATCCTGAATTACTGATAAATTCCTGACCTCCCCGCCCGCCGATTTCGCCCATTCAGAAAAATATCCAAAATATTTTCCATGTGTTTTCCGAATTCAGTGTTTTTTTCACTATTAAGTATATGAAATTCATCTGATTAGTAAATAAATCAGAGGCAGGGGCACAGAAGCCGCATATATTGCGGCTTTTTTATGGGCCGAACCTGATTACCTAAAGAATACTCCCGGTATATCGTTTTAAGCGAATTATTTTTAATTTCGCTCCAATCTGATTAAAATCAATTATGCAGTATAGACAGGCCAAAAACGGAAAGCTTTTAATTAATATTATTCCCAATAAATGCGATTTTTGCGGATGCTGCGTGGGCGTTTGTCCCGAAGACGCTATTGAATTAAAAGAAGCGGAAATAAGTATTATTGATCCGCGGTGCACCAATTGTGCAAAATGCGTTTGGAGTTGTCCCATTGAGGTTATTGAATTTAAAAAGGAAGGGGTGCCGGTACGGTTATAAGGTTGAGGAGGTATGAATAAGGAATATGACCTGGTTGTTGTGGGGGCAGGACCTGCAGGAAGCATTGCGGCAAGAACGGCGGCTGAGCAGGGAGTTTCAGTGCTCATGCTCGAGAAGGACCGCGATGTAGGTTACCCTGTGAGATGCGGGGAGGCGATCAGCAAGGCAGGACTTGAAGAATTTATTCAGCCGGATCCCAAATGGATTGCTGCTGTAATAAGTAAATTTTCCTTTAATGCTCCCGATGGAAATGAGGTAATTATAGAATTCGGTGATGCTGGGTATGTACTTGAGCGCAGGATATTTGATTATGAACTGGCAAGAACGGCCGCAGCAGCAGGCGCGGAAATTTTAACCAGGGCTTATGTGAACGGATTGCTCTTCACAGATGGTAAGGTAAGCGGCGTTAAATATGAGTTTAATGGAGAACAAAAAGAGGTTAATGCGAAGGCAGTGATTGCAGCCGACGGAGTGGAGTCACGCGTGGGCCGGTGGGCAGGATTAAAAACTCACATAGACTTTCGTGATATGGAAAGCGCCGTTCAGATTACCGCTGCTAATATTCCGGTTAAAGAGGATGCACTCTACTTTTATTTTGGTCAGGAATACGCGCCCAATGGCTATTTCTGGATATTCCCTAAAGGAGATGGTAAGGCTAATATCGGACTTGGAGTGAGCGGATTAATTGGAAAAAGGAAGTCTGCACAATCATTTTTGAATCACTTTATGAATAAGCATTATCCAGAGGCTCCTGTGCTTACAACTATAGCAGGAGGAGTACCCTGCAGCATTACTCTACCGGAGATCTCAGCGCCTGGCATTATGCTGGCAGGAGATGCAGCCAGGCAGGTCAATCCTTTAAGCGGAGGGGGTATCGCAAGCGGGATGATCGGGGGAAGTATAGCAGGACGAATTGCTGCAGATTCAGTCAGGAAGAACAATCCCGATCATATACTGACATATGATAAGGAGTGGGCAAAACGGTTAGGAAAACGTCACGAGATTTTTGACAGGATAAAGAATGGAATCTATAATTTCTCAGATGAAAAATTTAACAGTATCGCCCGCAGCTTCTCCAAAGTTCCCTACGAAAAAAGGACGCTTAAAAAATTATTCACTACAGCCCTTGTGAACAATCCTTCCCTCATCTACGACGTTGCAAAAGTGTTCGTAGAGAAAAGTTCCAATCCAAAAATCTTTTAAGACATTTTCTTTCAGGCATTTGCTGTAAAATTGTTATTGCTTCTTCGGTTTTTAACAAATATCTTCAGGTGAAGAAATAACGGGAATAAAATATCCGGGGAAGGAATATGGCTCTTACAACATCGCGTACCAGTGAAAATGCTCAAATAAAGATTGATTTTAGTCAATGCAGCGACTGCGGTCTGTGTTCGTTAGTCTGCAAAGATCTTACACTGCAGATGAAGAACGGAAAAATTACAATAGACGAAAATCCGGTATTCGGGTGCGTGGGCTGCGCCCAGTGCGTGGCTGTTTGTCCCGAGGACTGCATCGAAGTTGAAGGTCGTACGATTACGATGGACGACTTCGTTCCTCTTCCCGAAGCAAAAACTGCAGCGAATTACGGGCAAATATATTCATTGATGTTCAAGCGCAGGAGTATCAGGGATTTCAAGGATAAAGTAATTGAACAGGAAGTTATCGACAAAATCATGAAAGCAGCAGTTACCTCACCGATGGGTATTCCTCCTTCAGATGTGGAAGTTGTTATTTTTAAAGGAAGAGAGAAGGTCAAAGCATTCTCAAATGATTTCATCCGGTACCTGGAGAGCATTAAGTGGATGTTTTCAAAGTGGACTCTCCCTCTCTGGAGACCTTTTATCTCGAGTGCTGACTATGAAATGTATAAATCCTTTCTTGTACCGCTGATTGATTTTGTAGTAGAAAGGAATAAAAAGGGTGAAGACTGGCTTCTTTATAATGCCCCGCTTGCGTTGTACTTTTATGGTTCCCCCTATTCAGACCGCGCTGATCCTTATATTCCGGCTTCCTATGCAATGCTTGCGGCAGAATCGCTGGGACTTGGAACATGTATGATAGGAAGTATACATCCTTTCCTCGAACACGGCGGCACTTCGCTAAAGCAAAAATATCATATAAACAGCAAGTGTAAAAGCGGTATTTTCCTTATCATAGGGTATCCCAAAGTAAAATATCATAAAGGTATTAAAAGAACCTTCGCAAAAGTGACCGAGGCCTGATTAAAATAACATTTTTTTAAGTACCATCGTAAAAAATCGGAAAGAGGCTGCCTGAAGACAGCCTCTTTTTAATTTATCATCTTCTGCTTCCTAAGGCGACATATGTCGTTACTTCAAAAGCAGCATCTTCTTCGAGCTTACGTAATCATTAGCCCGCAGCTGGTATATATATACACCGCTTGCCAGCCTCGAGGCATCAAAGTTAATCGAGTATCTTCCCTGATTCTTCTGCTCGTTGACAAGTGTCGTGACTTCTTTCCCGAGTATATCATATATCTTAAGTGTTACAAATCCATGTCTCAGGTATCTGATAGTTTATAGTCGTTGCCGGGTTGAATGGATTCGGGAAGTTCTGAGAAAGAGTATACTCCGTAACAGAGTTTAATCCATCGTAATTTTTCGTTTTAACAGTTGCTTTTCCTAATGCGTTATCTGCAGCATATATCTCACCAAGAGAATATCCGGCATTTATATCATCATCAGTCACTAGTCTTAAATAAACAGTTCGGTTACCAATCCCTGAGGTATTTACCTGGTAAGACAGACTGCTGTACTGATAAATATTAGACTGATCAAAAGTTACTTCATCATAGGTTCCGATTACCTCTGATGTCTGTGCATCAACCAAATGCAGTTTGAAATTTACGTAACTATTTAAATTAGCAAGGCAGGCAGCTGCAGAACTGGAATCGCCGATTCCATATTGTATGCTGTATTGGAAACTGGAATTATTGGTCAGCTGAAAATCCTCACTGATCAGCCAGGTATTTAGAGCTTCGTTTGAATTAAAAATTATGCTGTCAGGTATTTCAACAAAATCAACCGCCTGATCGTCAACAATAATATCCCCCAATGCAAAATAGAACTGTGCAGAATCCTTGATTATCGTACCCTCCCTTCCGCTGGCAAAATAATAAGCAGTAGGCTTCTGAGGAATGTAATAACTATTAAGGCTATTTGAGGTTTTCAAGGTAATAGGGTGCTGAGGCAGTATTAAAAATATCCGCATACATATCAGAACTGGTGGGTCCATTGCTTAATGAGACATCACTGCCGGGAAGTCCGTTGATCTGGCGGATCGTGCTAAGGCTATTGTCAGCAAAGTATGTGGAATTTTCGTTCTGATTCCAGATTATACCATAATAACCCTGATCATCTGCTTTATTTATATTTGGTGAGGTAACATTATTTCCGAAATACCAGTAACGGTTGCTGTTGATTCCCTTGAAAATAGTTCTGATATCCCAGTAAGAATTATCAGTTTTAGTATCGGGATCAATTTGCGAGACAAACCGTGTTCCCTTCCAGCAGATCCGGGCCAGGTTATCATCCAGGGCAATCAGAGATGGCGTTTCGTCAGTAGTATACCCATCGAAATTAGAGACAGAAATCATTTGAGAAAACTGTCTGGAATGAAAATCGATATATTTAATAATGTGATTTTCCTCCCAAACCAGATAAAAATAACCCGGGGTATTGTTTTGAATATGGGTAGCTATAGATGGATTAATTGAGCTTAATGTAGTATTAGGCACCATATAGGGTGATAATACCGTATTGTAAGGCGGTGAATTTAAATAGGATAATCCTCCGTCCTGAATGCGAAGTCCTTCATTTGTATGCCAAACAACTTCCACTGAAGCAGTGTTTACACCGGTCTAATAGCCAGAACCGGTGTTGCTTCAGTATGAGAATATTGATATCCTGAACTATAAATTGTCTTTGTTTGTATTCTTTGGTAACCTAATAAGGGATTATTCGGCATAAGACCACCGAAAACATTAAGTTGAATTGAATAGTCAAAGTCAGCTATTCCTCCGCTCATTCTGTTGAAATACAACAACCACATAATCGTAGATATTATCAATACGAACACCCGCAATGGAAGGATTTTCACCACTTCCATCGTCAAGCGGGTTCTCCGTCATTCATTAACGTCCAGGTCTGTCCATTATTACTGCTCATTTCATACCAGACGTGGTCCATACTTTCATAAACACGGTGAAATTTGCCATCGGCGGTTCTTACAATTTTTCTTTGATTGGGAGTTGAAATACCGTCAGAGGTATTTGATAATCCTTGGCCGTGAAGATTGGCACTAACCGTTACCCCATCACTGTTAAATACAACCCCGCTTGTTAAAGATGTTGCACTTTGGAATGAAGCACCGTTTGAAGGTTCAGCAGACCAGTTTTGGAAATAAAACTTTCTTGTCCCTATTGCACCTCCTACAGGTATGTCCTGTGAATTTATCGCCTGCACGGAGTAGTAATCGGAACATTTGGAAGAAAGTTAGGGTCTTGATGCAGGAAGACACCCTGGTATGCGTGGGAGGGATCATTTCCGTTTTGATACACATAGTTGTTATCCGGATAAAATGGCGATGTTCTTTGTCTGTATTGCAAAGCATCTGTACACGTATTTTTCATACCGCGATTCCTCGAACTTTCTCCATAAGCAGGATCAGCATAATCGATATACCAGGGATCGGCAAACCTTATTGAATCTGCTCCGGGATCGATTTGAGTTCCCTCAAGAGAGTTTTGTATAGTTATGCCTTGGTAGGTTGGATTAAAACGCGAAGTTAGATTCGATGTGGTTGGAATAATCTGAAATGTCTTATGGTTTGAAACATCATTATCAACCAATGAATTATTTTCCCAATGAAAATACTTCTGATCGCTCAGTAATTTTTGTGAGCCGCGTAAAGTTTTGGATGATGTCGTTTGCCAACCGAAATTGCCAGGTACTAAAAAATTTTCGAATTTACTTTCAGAAGAATTCCATAACCCAACCGAATCTACATTCGAATCATTTGAAAGTTTTTGCTCCACGGTGACTGATTGAATCGGAGGTGTATATTCTATATATAAGGTTAAGGAGTAGTTATTGATATTCCAGTTATTATTATTATTGTATGTATCATTTCCCCATTTTATTCCAAGGACGAATTTATTATTTGGCAGCATATTTTGAATAGCTTTGTTAAACGTAGCATTAGGATCCGATGATTCAAATGTAATATTATTATAGTCTCCCATACTTGAGCCCGTATAGGATTGATTTCATAATACATCTCCATAAAAATATTATCAAAATTATCTTCGCTTATCATATCATAGCTAATATTATAGAAATTTGCGAATAGATCAGATGTTGTACTGCCATTTGTATAATTAAATATAAACGGACTAAATTTTATAGTAGAATTATCAGGGATTTCTTCATCGGGGATATTCCATTGATAAACATCTCTCCAAATTGTTGGGCCAGATTCACGACCAATTTTGAATTGTGTGTTAAGCTGTTCCAGATTCCCGCCGAAAATTGCACCATGCAGATCCCTATGTAAACTCCTTCTGTAATCGTTTGATTTGGACCCCAATTATATTGCCCGAGTATTTCAGTTGATTGAAGCAAAATTATAATTAGTAAGCTGAAAATATAATTTTTCATATTATTTTCCTTATATCATTTTGTTAAAAATGTTTTAAATTATGGCAGCAAATAAAAAGGCAGAATGATTCTCAGAATCATTTTATCCCAACCTTTCTTATTTGTACTTCTTGTGTAGCGATGTTAGCGCATCGCTACACATTTTTTACATAATTCGGCGGGCTCATTTTTACCTCCTCCCTATTAGTATTACTGCTTCTGAGTTTAATGATGCTTGACTGGAACCTGAGGCTACAACCAGGTCTCCCCTCATCGCTACATCCGTATATGAACCATTATTTAGTAATGGTTCGGAGTAGTTATTTTTCCAACTTAAGCCGTTAAAATGAACTAAATCTCCAAATGCACCAACTCCTACCACATCGTTTGTATTATTACCTCTCATAGATGTTGTTGTAAAGGTCGTAATATCGAGGACTTTATTATTCCAGGAACTATCCTGTATGAGATGTTTTTGATAAATTCCACTCCCTGCGGAGTAATATCCGCGGGCTGGTATAAACCAGATTGTAAACAAAGGCCACATAATTGGATTAGTTGAAACTTGTACAACCATATCATTTCGTATTGATAGGATAGCTTTTTCTATACCGCTCGGATAATCAGTAGCCACAGCAAGTATTTCATACTCATTGGTTTTTTCATTAAAAGCACCATAAATATCGTTTATATTCAAATCCGTTCCGCTTTCTACTCTGCTCCACTGCCCATTTTGGTAGTGGGCGATAGTTCCAAGGGTGCCCACAAAATATATGTTATCCGGTGAGCTACCCCATATTTTAGTTAGATAACCATCATCTTGTCCTAAAATTCCCATATCAAATAAATGATACTGAACCCAATTTGTGCCATCTCCGTGAATTGGAACCCCGGAGGAGAGCCAAATGTTATTTGCAGAAAAAGAGTAAATTCCATATAGTGGAGGTGTAATCAAGTTTCCTTTGTAATTAACTGAAATTCTTTTTGTTGTCCAGATACTCCCATCCCAATGAACAGCATTGTACATCGTGTAGCCATTTTGGCTTGTATCCGCAACGTAAATCTCACCAACAGCCCAAATGTCATTCTCACCTATTATTGCACAATCGTATAATGTGCTGCTGCCTGCTGTTCCGCCAAAAGTAAAAGTTTCAAAAGTGAAGTTGTGAGAAGTGGTGTCCATAGTTGTAACGTTAAGCAGGTTGCTTGATTGGTTGATTGACTGTATGACTGATTGGAATTTGTATGTATGGTTTGGAAGGAGTGAATTTACATATAGTAATGTATCTGCACTATTCAGACTGATAGTCTGAGCTGCGCTATCATCCTGCCTTAGAATTACTTCTGCAGGTAAACTTATATTTGCAGCTGATAGTTTTATCCAGGCTTCTGTGCAGCTTGTATCTTCCAAGACTAAATTTAATGGCTGCTGATTTTCAGGCCGGATTGGATTATCCTTTTTGCAGGAGCATAAAACAAGAGATGAAATTAATAACGCCGCAGACAACAATAGAATCTTCATACTAAACCCCGTGACAAATTATTAGTTTAAAGTTCTAAGGTATTCAAAATAAATAGCAGCGCAAATACTTTTTATCAGAATCCCTTTGATTCCTACTACAATATAGAAAAAAAAAAAATAAAAGTCAATTTTATTTTTTAATTTAAAGACGAATCCCTGCTGCAAAGCAGATGGAGAGTTCATTCCTGTAAGAATTCTGAAGATCAAGGATATGAGAAATGCACCCCGAATTTATGTTATAGGAGATTCCCGGAGATGGATTATTAATTTTTCTGATGGAGGGATTATTTTTATATTTAACGTTGTTTATTTATAAAGTTTGTAAGTATCAGAAGATAAAAAAGCAGATTTAATTTGGAAAAACATACACTTCAAAGCCTTCCCGCTGACCTTTTATCCGGAAACTATTGTGAATTTGAGGACAGGTTTACCTGGCTTCTGACCCTTGAAGAGGACATTGAGGAAATTAATTATTCTGAAAATGTTGCCTTAGTCACCGGGTTTGATCCTTCTGAACTCAGAGGAATGCGCGGGAAATGGTATAACCTGGTTCATGAAGAAGATATTGAACCCTTAAGAATAAAATTCAATGATCTCATAAATAATTCTTCATTGAATCAGTATACCGCCGACTACAGGATAGTAAATAAGCATAATACAAATATCTGGGTAAGAGAATTGGTTTATGCGGAAAAATATCCTTCCGGTAAACTGAAGAATGCATTCGGTATTGTACAGAATATATCTGACCTGAAGAACAGAGAATCAGCATTGAATGATGAGATCAGGAGGCTGCGGGATGCTAATTATTCAAAGGATGATTTTATTGCAATCCTCTCGCACGATCTTCGTTCCCCTTTTACAAGTATCCTGGGCTTCTCCGAGATACTTCTGAACGAGCCAAAACTGCCGGAATCCGAGAAGAACGAATACCTGAACCTGATTCATTCTTCTTCCGTTAAACAGCTGAAGCTTATTAATAACCTGCTCGATTGGTCGCGCTTAAGAACCGGAAGATCTCATACGGAACTCGCTAAAATGGACGTTAGAAATGCCGTGTATAATGCTGTGTCTTCTCTTACCGGTGAGGCTGTCAGGAAAAATATTGAGATCAGGGTTTATGTTCCGTCAGATATGTATATAGAAGCAGATGAAATATTGTTCTCCAAGGTTCTGTTAAACCTGCTTGAGAATTCTATAAAGTATTCTTCCGAAAACAAGAGTATAGATATCAAAACTTCACCTTTTAATGAAAAGTTTGTTGAATTCGTTATCAGGGATAGAGGGAAAGGAATTCCCGAACCAAATAAGCATAAGCTTTTTCAGATAAATAAGATATTTTCGACGCAGGGAACAGGCGGGGAAAAAGGTACGGGACTGGGACTTATTCTATGCCGGGAGATTATCGAAAAACACGGCGGAGAAATCTGGTATTTTTCTGAATCAGAATCAGGTTCTGAATTTCATTTTACATTTCCCCTTTTCAGGGAAAATATCTTATTGGTGGGGATAGAGAATGGACTCTGCTCTGAAATCAAAAATCTGATTCAAGAATTAAAACCTTCCTATTCTGTCAGAACCTGCCCGAATGGTTTTGAAGCTATTGATGAGATAAAATCGAAAATGCCCTCCACGATAATCCTGAATGATAAAATGCAGCTGATGGATGGAATTCAGTTTATGGAAATACTCCAGGCGGAGAACCGGACAGCCGGAATACCCGTTTGTTTATTTGCTGAAGATCTGCCGGACCAGTCTGCTGCACGTTACAAGAACCTTGGTGTTAAGAAAATCTTAAAAAAATCTTTAAAGGGCACTGACCTGAGATCAGAACTGCAGGATATCTGAATATTAAAGTTAAATTATAAAGGAATAGAAAAACTTAATGAATATAGCTATTGTTGGAACCGGGTATGTAGGACTGGTAACGGGCACATGTTTTGCCGAAACCGGTAATACCGTTTACTGTGTTGATATCGATGCTGAAAAAGTAAAGAAATTAAAAAAGGGTATAGTGCCGATTTACGAACCGGGACTTGATTTGCTTATCGATAGAAATTTAAAGGTCGGAAGACTTAAATTTACCACAGAACTTGAGGAAGCGGTTAAGCATTCCGTACTTGTTTTCCTGTGCCTTCCCACCCCCCAGGATGACGACGGGAGCGCTGATCTTCAGTATGTTTTAAAGGTTTCTGATGACCTCGGTAAGATGTTTAAAGGCAATCCCGGTTTGGGTTTTAAGGTTATTGTAAATAAAAGTACAGTTCCTGTCGGTACAAGCGATAAGGTAAGGAATGCAATTAAAAAGCACGCACCCGATTTTGATTTCGATGTTGCCTCTAACCCGGAGTTTTTAAGGGAAGGCATGGCTGTAGATGATTTTATGAAGCCGGAGCGCGTGGTTGTCGGAACCAGCAATGAAAAAGCCCGCGATATTATGGAGCAGCTTTATGAACCTTTCGTAAGGTCGGGCAACCCGATCTACTTTATGGATGAAAAGTCGGCCGAGGTTACGAAGTATGCCGCAAATTCATTTCTTGCAACCAAAATTTCCTTTATGAATGAAATCGCCAACCTGTGCGAGATCACCGGGGCGGAAGTAGATAAGGTAAGGATAGGTGTCGGTTCGGATTCAAGAATCGGCAAAAGGTTTCTTTTTCCTGGTGTAGGTTTCGGCGGCTCATGCTTTCCGAAAGATGTCATTGCACTTATCAATACCGCAAAGGAAAATAAATATGATTTCAAGATCCTGAAATCCGTCTACGAGATAAATAAGAACCAGATTATCAGGTTCTTTAACAAAATTGAAAATCATTACAAGAAGGACCTTGCGGGAAAAACTTTCGCGGTATGGGGACTCGCTTTTAAGCCCAACACTGACGATGTACGTGAAGCACCAGCATTAAAACTGATTCAGACGCTGCTGGAAAATAAAGCAAAGGTAAAAGCATATGATCCGGCGGCTATGGAAACCTCCCGCAGAATTCTCGGGGATACAATCGAATTCTGTAAAACCCCTTATGCGGCCCTTGATGAGGCCGATGCGTTGATTATCGTTACTGAATGGAATGAGTTCAGGACACCCGACTATGAGAAGATTAAAAAGTCACTCAAAAAACCAGTAATTTTCGACGGACGTAATCTTTATGATTTATCCAAGATGGAAGATATGGGATTTACATATTATTCTATCGGAAGAAAATCAATTATTGGTAGATAGATGGTACAGGAAAATACCCGGGAAAATAACCTAAAATCCTGGTTTGCTCTTTATACGAAACCAAGAGGCGAATTTAAAGCTGCCGAACAGCTGGAGGCAAACGAAATAAATCATTATCTTCCAACTTTAACGACATTGAAACAATGGAGCGACCGTAAAAAGAAGATCACCGAGCCCGTCATTCGCGGTTATATTTTCATTAAAGCCGATGAAAAAGAAAGGCTTCTCGCTCTTGAACAATACTCAATTGTAAGATGTGTAACCGAAAGAGGCAGGCCTGCGGTAATACCGGAGTGGCAGATTGACAATCTTAAAAAAATGCTTGCGTATGATGGAGATTTTTATGTGATGAATGGCCTGGTTCCCGGGAAAAAGGTCAGGATAAAAGAAGGACCATTTGCCGGCGTTGAGGGCACATATCAGGAGAGTGAAAATGACAAAACAATTTCTGTCTCGATCGAATTACTGAACCGTTCTGTTATTGCTCACCTCCCGAAGGAAAGTATCATAGAAATTATCAAATAATATTTGCAGCGTTCCGAAATGCTCAATCAGAAAGAATTGAACTTATTAAATAAAGGGGATTCACTTAATCATTTCCTGATGATACGGAAGTGTGAAATCCGCCTCACAAAAACCAATAAACAGTATCTCTCACTTGATGTGGGTGATAAGTCTCTCACTTTAAACGCAAATATGTGGGATAATTTTGAAGTGATCTCGGTTAAACTTAAACCGGGTACTGTTGTTAAAATAGCTGGTGTGATAGATGAATTCCTTGGAAATTCCCAGATTAAAATAACAGCTATGAGACTTGCAGTTCCTGCAGATGGTATTACTCCCGGCGATTTCCTTGCTCATTCAAAAAGAGATCTGCAGGAAATGAAAGATGAATTCTCTGCCAGGATGAATAAAATAAATAATCCTTTTCTGCGGCAGCTTATGGAAATCATTTTCCAGGGGGAGAGATTCGAAAAATTTATAAATGTGCCTGCTGGTAAATTATGGCACCATTCGTACATACATGGACTGCTTGAGCATACCCTTGAAATAGTCAGGATCTGCGATCTTATGTGCGATATTCACCCGGAGATAAACAGGGATATACTTATCTGCGGTGCAATGCTGCACGATTTCGGTAAAACCGAAGAGCTTAACTATGAACCTGTTTTCGAATATACCGATAGAGGTAAATTGCTGGGACATATAGTGATTTCAGCAATGATGGTAAATGAAGAATCTAAAAAAATCAAAGACTTTCCTGAAGACCTCAAGGATTGTCTTATACATGTAATTTTAAGTCACCAGGGAAAACTTGAGTTTGCTTCCCCCGTGGTTCCCAAAACTCTTGAAGCTATTACGTTATACCAGGCCGATGAGCTTAGTGCCAAAGTAAATGCATACAAAAATGCGATACTTAATCAGAAAAACGACAGTAAATGGACAAGGTACATCAGTCTCGTCTCCACAGATCTCTTCAATCATGGGATCTCTCCCGAAATTGATGGAGAGATAAGTAAATCACTCTTCGACTAATAAAAAGGACCGCTATGCTTATTTTTACAAAATCCATCGTGAGAATTTTTTCATTCATTCTTCTTTTAAGCGCTGCCGCAGGGGCCCAGACAGTTGAATCATTAATACAGGAAGGGGACAAGTATACAGAGGGATTTAATAATCAAAAAGCTATTGAAACCTACATGAAAGCTGATAAGTTATCCCCTGATAATTGGAAAATACTATGGAGGATCAGCCGCTCATATGTAAATATCGGTGTGAAAATGCCGACAGCAAACGGTGATGAGGAGGATGCACAGCTTGCCGTATTTGAGAAGGCTCTTTCATATGCTGACCGGGCTGTAAAACTGGCAAAAGACCAGTCGGTTGTATACGTCAGGCGTGCTGTGGTGAACGGCAGGATTGCATTATTTAAAGGAGTTTTTACTGTAGGCGGAGTAGTAAACCAGGTAAAGGACGACTGTGAAAAAGCAATTAAGCTGGCAAACGGTGATGCCTATACCATGGCATTAGCTCATTATATCCTGGGAAGAACCCATGAAAAAGTTAGCGAGAAATGGGCTCCTGCAAGGGCGGTCCTGGGTCTGGGGTGGGCCGACAAAGACAGCGGTCTGGTTCAACTAAAGAAAGCCGTCGAAATATACCCTGATTTCAGAATGTTCTACCTGGAACTGGGAAAAGCATACCTTGAGGATAATGATTATGATAAAGCAAAATTTTATCTTAAAAAGGTAGTTGATACGCCGAAGAAAGACCAGGATGATGACCAGGTTCTTGCCGAGGCAAAGCAGCTGTTGAATGATCTTAGTGATTAGAATATGATTGATATTCCCGAAAGCGTAATAAACAGACTTCAGGAAGCAGAATCTGTCGTGTTTTTTACAGGTGCAGGCATATCTGCGGAGAGCGGAATCCCCACCTTCAGGGGGAAGGATGGGATATGGAATAAACTCAAACCGGAAGAACTTGCTAATTTTAATGCATTCCTGAAAAATCCTGAGATGGTGTGGGAATGGTATTCCCACCGGAAGCAGATCATCCATCAATCTCATCCTAATAAAGCTCATGAAGCTATTGCCGGAATGCAGGATCTTTTTCATGAAGTCACGGTAGTCACACAGAATATCGATAATTTTCACCGCAGGGCGGGAAGCAGAACAGTGTATGAGCTGCATGGAAATATTGAGCGCAATTACTGCATCGGATGTAAAACGTTTTATAATGATGAGCTTCCCATGCAGGGGAAGATTCCGAAGTGTACCAAATGCGGCGGGTTGATCAGACCCGATATTGTCTGGTTCGGAGAATACCTGCCGCAAGACCAATTTACTGCCGCGGAAAAAGCAGCAAGGAGCTGTGAGGTTTTCTTTGTTGTCGGAACATCGGCTGTAGTTTACCCGGCAGCATCCCTCATCTATATCGCCCGGGATAACGGAGCTTATATCATTGAAGTAAATATTGAAGAGACGGAAATCTCCTACCTGGCTGATAAATCATTTTATGGTGAAGCCGGCAAGGTATTGCCGTTGATCAGGGAAGAATTAATAAAACACAAATAAACAGGTCACTTTTCCTTCAACCCTATCTTCTTGCACATCTTCTGAAGCTCACATTGTTCCCCATCGGATAAAACTCCGAGTTCATTAACGATAGCCTCCAGGTGTTCAGGAAAGATCTTTGAAATAAATTCCCTGCCTGCAGAAGTAAGATGAATGATATAATGTCTGCGGTCAATTTCACCCCGCTCGCGTTTGACGAATTTCCTTCTCTCGAGATTGTCAATTACCATCGTAATATTCCCGGGACTTCTCAAAAGTTTTGTACTCAACTCTCTCTGGTTCAGCGTTCCTATATGATATAGGGCCTCAAGGACTGCAAACTGGCTTTCGGTAAGGGAATGTTTTGTAAGAAAAGGATATAATCTTCGATTTAATGATTCAACTGCCCGTACCAGTTTTATATAAGTGTTGAGGGCCGTAACCTCTTTTTCAGAACCTTTATGATGTGTGCCCATCTTAATAAATTTAATAGATAAGCGAAGCTAACGCTTAACAGTTGAATAATCAAGAATTTTTTTATGTTCTTCTCCGCGGGGAGAGGAGACCAAGGATTGCTGTGAAAACCACGGCGCCCAATATTGACCATACTACGGGGAATGCTACTTCCCCCACATTTATTACAAAGATTTCGGGGAGGTTCATTTTGTGTGCTATCCAGGTTCCGATGAGAGCTCCTATAAAACCCACGACGATTGAAAGGAAACAGCCTCCGCTGGAGAACCCTGTTAATGCTTGTCCTATAGCGCCGGAAATCCCCGCAATAATAAGCAGGATTATAATTTCAGTGAATGACATATTTTACCTGATTTTTGAATATAAGATAACACACACAGCCGATGTGCATATTAACCCCGTCACCTGAATTTAAGGCTTTTTATTCA
Organism: uncultured Ignavibacteria bacterium; assembly: GCA_963774455.1. GTDB lineage: Bacteria > Bacteroidota > Ignavibacteria > Ignavibacteriales > Ignavibacteriaceae > DATFVA01. The sequence continues at coordinate 65,488 of CAVZFD010000006.1, read as the reverse complement.
GAATCAATAAGGATGCGAATCTTTATTTTGCTTTTCACGCGTGAAGCTTAATGCTGCAAGAACAAATACAACAAGTAGAGTAATAGAAAATATAATTGTCATTGCATCAGATATAATCTGCATGGTCTTAACCCTTTTAGTAAAAAATTTCAATTTAACCGGAATGAGAGGTAGTTTAGGTCATTAAAATTTCATACCAAGAATTATCCTCCCTAATGTGGCGAAATGAGGATATTTTTGTTGAGATCATTCTAAATAATGCTTTAAAATTATAATTATGTTTCAATTTAAGATATAAAACAACAGGATCTCTGATGGCACTAAAAGAAGGTTTTATCCAGATCTACACAGGAAACGGAAAAGGAAAATCAACCGCTGCGATCGGGCAGGCTGTAAGAGCCGCTGGAAATGGTTTAAAAACCTATATTATTCAATTTATGAAGGAATATCCATACAGTGAGCTGAACTCGCTGAAATACCTGTCTGAATGGATAACCATTCAGCAGCAAGGCGGCGATGATTTTGTTTATAAGCGGGAACTTCCCTCAGAAGAAGAAAAAACAAAGGCAAGGAATGCTTTGGAGAAAGCGGCGGGTTTGATGACAGGCGGAACATATGATATAATAATTCTTGATGAAATACTTGTTACTGTTTATTTCAAGCTGCTTACAGAAGATGAAATTATTGATGTAATAAAAAAGAAACCTGGGCAGGTGGAACTCATACTGACAGGAAGATATTGTCCGGAAAAGATAATTGAAATTGCTGACCTGGTTACTGAGATGAAGGAAATCAAGCATTATTATACAAAAGGAATTACTTCAAGGAAGGGCATTGAATCCTGAAAATTATTATTTTATTACTGAAATATTGAACTTTAAAGTCATTATTCGGGTTTAACTTATATAAAACGGTGTGATATGATAAGAGAAGTTTATTACCTGGATTATTTTAACGGCCTGCTTGAAGGCAATAAGAACGTGTGCCGAAGGATTGTAGACAAGCTGCTGGAAGAGAAAACCGACATTATTGAAATATATACTGGACTTTTTCAGAAGACTCTTTACCAGGTCGGAAAGATGTGGGACCTGAACAAACTTTCAGTAGGGGATGAACACCTCGGAACAGAGATTACCGAAGAACTTCTTTACTATTGCTCATCGCGTATTACACCTGTAAGGCAGCTTAATAAAAAAGCCCTTGTTACCTGTGTAAATAAAGAATATCACAAGCTCGGTGCAAGGATGGCTGCCGATGTTTTTGTGCTGAATGGGTGGGAAACTTATTTCTTAGGTGCTTCAACACCGAATAAAGAAATACTTAAATATATAGATCTGAAAAAACCGGAAATTGTGGGACTTTCGTTCAGTTTTTATATAAATGTTATGAAGCTTTTTGATGTTGTAAGGGAAATAAAGAATAATTTTCCCGGTCAGAGAATTATCCTCGGCGGCAGGGCGGAACTAAATGGCCAGGCTGAAATTCTAAACAAATATGAAGATGTTCACTATTTTAACACCATAGAAGCCCTTAACAGCTACCTGAAGAAGGAATTCACCGCTTAACAAAATTTTATTGAACTTCCTCCCCGAATCTCTTATGTTAACCTCAAATGAAAAATTATTTTATCAGGTTTTTCAATGTAATTCATCCGGAGGCTTTAATCTGGATTTCGGGGATACTGGTACTGGCTTTTATTAATGTTGACGGATCTTCTCACTTCTCTGTTTGTCCCTTTAAGAATATAGGAATCGATTTTTGTCCCGGCTGCGGTTTGGGAAAATCAATTCACTATCTCCTTTCCTTTCAGATTGAGAAGTCGTTAATTGCTCATCCCCTGGGACTGTTTGCATTTGCTGTTCTTGTCCGCAGGATTTATGAATTACTCAATGCTTCATTCACCAATTCTAATAAACTTTCTACCACAAAGACGGAGTACAGATATGATCAATCTTTTACAACTAATGCCTAACCTGGAACCTGAAGAACTGCACTACATACAGGGGATGGTAAAAGATTTCAGTGACGATCAGATCAGGCAGTTTGCTAACATATATAATTCGAGAAGAAAGGATCCCCAGATTATACTTCTCCTTACCCTGATCGGATTCCTGGGAGTTTCCGGCGTGCAGAGGTTTGTTATTGACCAGATGGGAATGGGACTACTCTACTTGTTTACCGGCGGGCTCTGCCTGATTGGTACGATCGTAGATATCGTAAATCATAAAAGACTGGCAAGCGAGTACAACCAGAAAGTAGCAAACCAGGTTTCGGGTATGCTTATTAGCTGAAATCTATTTGTAGATAAATTAAATTTAATAAAATAGGTTTACTTATTCATCAGGTTGGGACTCTCACACCTTGCTGGATATGCTTGATGGTGAATCTAACGAATAAATATACAAAATTCGTACGACTGGATATAGAAGGTTGGTTCTGAAAATTGTATGGCCTGCGTGAATGCAGGTTATTAGAACTAAGAATTTATTCGATTGTTAAGTGTTCCCGAGAAAGATTGAGATAGAGCAGTTCTCCCAATTTGGATTGATTTGTTAAGTTGCTTATTCCAATAGTAAAGCGATCTGCTGTTGGCAGACAGGTTCGACGAATTCTTTCAATCTTTTTAAGGAGTGAAATACTGTTTCGCTCTGCAGGGAAGCCCGCTAAAATCATTTATAATTAATAATGAATGTTGCGAAAATTATATATAAATTTTATTAAATATCATTATTTTCGCTCTATACTTTTTATTGGAAAGTTGTTTCCGGATGTCGCTTGACTATTTTGCTCTGGAAGATCAGCGATCTGAACTGATTGGAAAGATAGTAAAAACTTCCTCATTTACCCTCAGAGTATTTCAGTTTTATAATTATTTTTTAGGGATTCTTAAATATAATGATGGCATGATCGAAGATGCCTTTCTTAAAGAATTTATTGAAGATTATTTATTTTCATTATCAAAATTTGAGGTCACAGGAACAGAGCCTGAATTTATTGAAAAACTTATTGCTCATCTAAATGAGCTGAAGTACCGGGAGATTCTTTCCTCCAATGTTTCTGTGTTAAGCAATATTATTTCCCGTCTGCAAGAACAGCGAATTGAATTACTTTCAATCCTTAACGGAAGGGAAACCGAATCATTTAATCAAAAAGCCTACTTTCCACTGATCGATCGGGATAATATTTGGGGATTTTATGGCATAATAGATTTCGTAACCGTCAGGATAAGCAAATCATCTGTCGAAAATAAGTTTATAATTATTCCAAGCGAAAGGGAAATAGACAGCAGAATAATTGACCAATGCAAAACTTCGTGGGAACTGGCTGTTGAAATTCTGAAACAATATGTCAGGAACCCTTACAAGTATTGCGAAATCATCATAAGCTTTGAAAAGAAGGAAGGATATTATGAAGGGGATTCACTGGGTACAGCACTTACAATTTCATTTATCGAACAGTTGATGAACTTTTATAACCCTATATATTCCTTAGCTATTTCATCCAAAGTTGCATTCACGGGGTCCGTTTCAAAAGACGGTAAAATTAAAGCTACCGGGAGTGAAATAATAAAACAAAAAACGGCAGCTGTTTTTTATTCTGATATAAAGACTTTCGTTTTTCCCAAAGCGGAAGAGAATAATGTTTCAAAAGAAATTAATGTGTTAAAATATAAATATCCACGCAGAGAACTGAAACTTGTTGCTGTAGAAGATATTAATGATGTTCTGAACAGACGTAATCTTGTTGAAATTAAAAAAAGGAACCTGGCAGTAAGAACAGGAAAATTCATTACGAAGAACTGGGTAAGTGCATCATCGGTGGTTCTGCTAACATTCTTATTTACTTTATTATTTACTTTCGATTTTGATGATAACCCGCAAATATTATACACAGATGGTACTGCCCTATACATAAAGAATAAAAATGGAAGGGTTCTCTGGAATATAAAAGTGAATCTCGAACCGGCTGTATTATCCAACAATGAATTACTTAAGAATTATGCCAGAATTGTTGACATCGATAATGACAGTCAAAATGAAATTATATTTGTACAGACAGTTAATGATGCGGAAAATTTAAGGCAAGATAAAGCTACAGTATTATGTTACAGAAAGAATAGAAAGATAATTTGGAAATATAATTTTCATGATACAGTTTATTCTGAACGGGAGAATTTAGAGCCCTATTACAATGTTTTTCTGATCGACACTGCAACAATTCATAATTCCCGGGTTTTAATTTGCGATGCGAATAATGAAACATCATTCAGTTCGGCAATTTTTGCATTAAAATTATCAGATGGAAAAAGAATAGATAAGACTTTGTGGAATTCGGGATATACCTGGGATGGGATGGTGATTGAGCAAAACAACACTGGGAAAAAAATATTTATCGGGGCGGGAGCAGATAATGGTTATAATGATGGTGTCATTTGGGGCGTCTCCCTGGAGAATATGAATGGCTTCCGGCCGACAACAAAAGAGTATCAAATCAAAAATCTTAAAGAAGCTGATTTACTGTTTTATATCAGGATACCAAAAGATGATTATGAAAAATATGTAGGTGCGAGAATCCCGGGGATGCTACCTGGTACTTTAAAGTATGATAAAACTAACAGGATCATAAAATTCATTTCGCTGGCTAATGGTATCGACTGTTTCCATTACAGTCTGCATAGTAATTTACATGTTTTTGATATCTCAGTTACCGATAAATTCAGAATGGTGAGGGATAGTTTGGTCACTGCCGGAATTCTGGATACTCCTTATACTGATACAAAGGCATATATCAAAATTCAGAAAGATAAGTTGCTCTACTGGAAGAAAAGCAAATGGATAAACGACAGAGGATTTAAACCATAAAGCAGGAACAGAATTAACTGGTCTATTCCTGCGATTATGGAATGGATTTTAGCGCTTATACACTTGAATATCATCAATAAAAAATATCTTGTCGAATGTCTGACCAGAATTCGAAGACCAGTCCCCGAAATAAAAATAATCTATTGAGGAAACTGTAAAAGTCGATTCGAATTTTCTAATGCCATCAATGAAAAATGAACATAAATGAGTACTAAAATCATATTCAATTGAGAAATTATACCATTTGTTACTTTCGATCAACCCAAGTGTCAGGTTAATATTTTCATCTGGATTAGAATTATTCTGAACGAAAACATGTATTGAATCCATATAAAAGCCTATAGACAGTTGCTTTCCTGGACTAACAGATTCTGAGAATAGGTATTGCTGTTCTTGCACGCAGGATTTATGAATTACTCAATGCTTCATTCACCAATTCTAATAAACTTTCTACCACAAAGACGGAGTACAGATATGATCAATCTTTTACAACTAATGCCTAACCTGGAACCTGAAGAACTGCACTACATACAGGGGATGGTAAAAGATTTCAGTGACGATCAGATCAGGCAGTTTGCTAACATATATAATTCGAGAAGAAAGGATCCCCAGATTATACTTCTCCTTACCCTGATCGGATTCCTGGGAGTTTCCGGCGTGCAGAGGTTTGTTATTGACCAGATGGGAATGGGACTACTCTACTTGTTTACCGGCGGGCTCTGCCTGATTGGTACGATCGTAGATATCGTAAATCATAAAAGACTGGCAAGCGAGTACAACCAGAAAGTGGCAAACCAGGTTTCGGGTATGTTAATGAATTAGCCAATCCATCCGAAGTGTTTCAACCTCTTGCAGGCGAAATACTTTTCCGGAAATAATATCTTTAAAAGAGATTGACTAAGAAGCTATATTCAAAACTGAAAATCTGCGGAAATCTATTGATCTATTTTAAGGTTATCCATTTAAAAAATGATTACCTACTAACAAATTTCCCCTCTAAAGTAAAAATAACTGCCGCAGGGAATTTGCGGCAGTTATGTATTACGGCGTTATATAAAAATCATTTAAGGAGAAGCATCTTGCGGGAGCTGGTGAAGCTGCCGGCAGTAAGCTTATAAATATATACGCCTCCCGACAAATTTTTAGCGTTGAAGTTTACGCTATACCTGCCGGCATCTTTATATCCTTTAACCAGCACAGCTACTTCCCGGCCAAGTACATCATAGACTTTTAATTCAACATTCCCTGCTTTGGGAAGCTGATAGTTTATAATGGTAGATGGGTTGAACGGGTTCGGATAATTGCTGCTAAGTTTATAACCGCTGATCTTCTCCGGATTCTGTTCAACTGAAATGGGCGGGGGCGGGGGCACCAGCAAGTTCCTGTATATTTGAATTCCGCCGAGACCGTCGGCCACGAAGATCCGGCCATTCTGAGACGCTACACTTAGAGCAAAGCAGCCGCTGGGCTTATACCAGCCGGCAAGTGACATATCAGCGGGATTGGTAATGTCCAATACTTCCACTCCTCCCAGTATATAATTCGAGGCATATGCAAAGTTGCTATCGGCTGTTATTCCTGTTGCCCCGTCAGGCAGGGTGACATAAGCAAGGGATAAAGGGTTTAGCGGATCTGAAACATCGATTGCTTCTACTCCCCCATAACCGTCAGCTGAATATAATACGGATTTTTTTACAGTCGCATCTACCGGGTGACCGGCTATTCCCTGATAGCGGTTAACCAGTACCGGTGTCGATGGATCGCTTATATCGATTATATACAAGCCATATGTATCTTCTTCTGTAAATGGACCGTAATCAACTATATACAGGTAATTGCCTTCCACCGCTATTGCCTGGGCATAACAGTACGTCTCGCCGGGAACGCCTCCCGATGTCCAGCCCATTGTATGCGAAAGCTGTACGATGTTAGATGGATCGCTGATGTCAAAGATTCTTACACCGTCCCACCAGCATGCAACAAAAGCTATGTTGTCTTTGATTGCCAGGTCTACCGTCATTACCGGGCATGTAAAATTGTCGAGTACCTGCGGATTTGTTGGATCGCTTACATCTATGGTATAGACATTATTGGATGCACTCATACTGAGGGGACAATAAACAACCAGCGAATCAGTAACCATTGCAGTCAGATCACCGTAAAGGTCAATGTATCCAGCCTGGACCGGGTGGGTGGTGTCAGAAATATCTATCACTCTGAAACCATTGCTGCCTGTGTAAAGATAATTACCCGAAGCAGTTACCTGTGAAACAAATCCCGGCATCTCAAAGCCCGCTGTATAGGTAATTGCGGATGAATCGGAGATGTCCAGTACAGTGAACTGAGAAGAAAAGCTCAGGAATGCAAAGTTGGAGTTTACCCTTATGTGCTGGAAGTTGCCGGGGTAAATACTTATAGCAGAGGGAGAGGAGGGATTGGTTACATCTATTGTCTGAAGTCCTCCGTCGGTACTCATTTTAGCCACGTATAATATATTATCCTTTACAGCGAGGTCCTGCGGATATCCCGTTAAGGAAAGGTTCCCGGCGATTGAGATACTTCCCGGGTCGCTTATATCGAGTATTCTTACTCCCGTAGAAGTTATTGCATAGAGATAATCTCCCTGGATGCAGAATTTTGCCCCTGAGAGGTAAGAAGATGAACCTGCAAGGGTCAGGTTTGAAGGGTCTGATACATCTATCAGTTTTAATCCCTGTGTACCGGTCTCTACATAAAGCAGATTTCCATTGAGAAGCTGCTGATTGAGAAGGTCGGTGCCGAGATTTAACTCATCTACAAAGACTGGATGATATGGATCGGAAACATTTATCGAATACACACTGAAATCGGTAGTTACAAAAAGAAAATCGCCTATAAAATCAATTCCCCAGCGTGGATACGGTTCGGTTGGAATACGCGACATCCGGGCAGGGGCATCGAGAGTTGAGAGGTCCCATATCTCTATTCCCGAAAAATACGCACACACATACAGGCGGTTAGTTGCCTGGTCGAACCTGCAGAAATCGACAAGCGATCTTGTCCTGATTTCCGAGATCACCCGCGGGTTTGCAGGATCGCTTATATCAGTAATGAATATTCCACCGCCCGAGCCTATGAAGGCAAGGTCGCCCGCATCGCTAAGCGAAAGCGAGTAGCTATCGGCGAAAGGAAAATTGCTTGTGAACATAGTATTGGAAGAATCGAAATCAAGCACAGTTATATCTTTTACTTTGTTTGCGTTCTCAAACATAATGGATCTGAGAAGGTTGGTATTAAATACATCTTTTGAGGATACCTCCCCGGCTTTCGGTACATCATTCTGAGGAAATGACACTATCTGGACAAGGAAAAAAAGAACCAGCAGCAATACTTTCATAACTATCCTCCGGTGGGTTTAAGTGAACATAGTTACAGTTAATATTTACTTTAAAAATTTACCTTACCATTGTCAAAGACTTTCAGTACCATACCCCGGTTCCAGAAGGCTTCAAAACTTCCTTTTGAGACGACACAAATTTATGGTGATTAATTATCATCGTGGTGATGTCTGGTTTTAATGATACCGGTAGTTCCTTACACTTTGAAGGTATAAACCAAACTTATATGGGGAAAAAATCATTATCAATACGCGACTAAAATATAAAAGGCCGGAAAAAAGAATTTGAAAACTTACTTTGTATTTAGTCAGTGTGCGAAACTGCTCCCTTGCTTTTAGATTTAAGCTTACTTAAATTTATTCCATTCAATGCTTAAATTTTATAAAGATGCCTAATATCTCAACAGAGGACTACCTGAGTGTTATTTATAAGCATCAGGATGAGTCGGGGAATATAAAGCCCAATATAATTGCTGAAAAGCTGGGAATTTCCAATGCCGCAGTTACGGATATGCTCAGGAGACTGTCCAAAGAGAAGTATGTCAATTATGAAAAGTACAAGAGCATCACTCTTACCGAGAAAGGAAGAAACTACGCAAAGAACATGGTCAGGCGGCACAGGATATGGGAAGTATTCCTTAACCAGGTTGTAGGAATACCATGGGATAAGGTTCACGATGAAGCACACAGACTTGAGCATTCTGCCTCTGATGAGCTGATCAACAGGATGGAGGAAATGCTTGAATTTCCCGAATATGATCCGCATGGAGATCCTATTCCCTCAAAGGAGGGAAAAGTTCCGAAGCTCAGAAAAAATATGGCCCTTACATTTTTAAAGGAAGGTGAGGCCGGAAAAGTTATTCGTGTGAATGACTTTAACGAAGGATTTCTTGCCTACATAGCGGAGATAGGAATAAACCTGAATGAGATAATTGAGATGAAGGCTGTAAGAAATTTTGATAAATCGATGTTAATTGAAGTAGGCGGGAAGGGCTGTAACATCAGCCGCAAGATTGCCGAAAACGTATTTGTCGAATTGATAAAAAAATAATCTATGGATAAATCTCTTTCGGAAATACATTCATCTGTAACGATCAAACCGGGATCCAGTTTCTGGAGGAGACTGCTTTTCTTCACCGGTCCTGCCTTTATGGTTTCAGTCGGATACATGGATCCCGGAAACTGGGCAACCGACCTGGCCGGGGGTGCGAAATTCGGCTACACTTTGATCTGGGTAATACTTCTCGCAAATATTATGGCTATAGTATTTCAGACACTGTCGGCCCGGCTGGGGATTGTAACAGGGAGGGACCTGGCACAAGTCTGCCGCGATCATTATCCGAAACCTGTTAATTATGTTTTATGGATCATAACTGAGATTGCAATAGCGGCTACAGACCTTGCCGAGGTGCTTGGTTCTGCTGTTGGTATGTACCTGCTTTTTAATATTCCCCTGATATGGGGAGTTGCCATAACTGCACTGGATGTATTAATACTGATGGCCCTGATGTCGTTCGGGATCAGGAAGATGGAGGCATTTATACTTGCACTTGTGGCGACGATCGGGATATGCTTTGCTTTCGAGATGTTCTTATCGCAGCCCGATATCCCCGGCATCGTCGGTGGATTTGTTCCCGGCGCGTTAAACGGTGAAGCATTATTTATATCTCTCGGGATAATAGGGGCTACTGTAATGCCGCATAACCTCTACTTACACTCTGCGCTTGTTCAGTCGAGGAGCATCGAAAGAACAAATACCGGCCTAAGAGAGGCGAATAAGTTTAATCTTATCGATTCGATTGTAGCTTTGAATGCAGCATTTCTGGTCAACGCTTCGATTTTAATTCTGGCTGCAGCAGTCTTCTTCACAACAGGACATTCAGAAATTGCATCGATTATAGATGCCCACGCATTACTTGCTCCTTTGCTTGGAAGTAATATTGCGCCCATTGCATTTGGTATCGCACTGCTGGCGGCGGGACAATCATCTACTATCACTGGAACATTCGCCGGGCAGATAGTGATGGAGGGTTTTACGGGACTAAAACTAAGGCCCTGGCTCCGGAGATTAATTACACGACTTTTTGCAATCATTCCGGCTGTAATTGTAATAAAAATTTCTGGTTCTGGTGCAGTTGATGAGCTGCTCATCCTTTCACAGGTAATTTTATCATTACAGCTTCCATTTGCCCTCATCCCTCTGCTTCATTTTACAAACAGCAAGTTAAGGATGAATGAATTTGCATCGCGGCTTCTTCTGCGCCTGGCTGCGTGGTTTTCTGCTGTTTTGATTATAGTTCTTAACTTTAAACTGGTATATGATTTTCTTTTAGAAAATTTGAATGCCCAGGGCATCGGAGGAATATTAACAAGATATGCCATGCTGCCTTTGTTGTTTTTCCTGGTTATATTATTATTCTGGATAACCTTCGAACCATATTTAAAGAAGGAAAAGATAGCCAGAGTAATCGGCAAAAAGTCGGTGCTATTATCATTCTTCGAAAACAAGAAGACATATCCTTCTATGTATAAAAAAATAGGAATAGCTCTTGAGGGTCAGGCTGAAAGAGACAGAGAGATAATAAAGGGAGCGCTGCCTCTGGTAAGATCACTAAACCCTGTAATTTACCTGATTCACTGTGTGGAATCGGCTACTGGGAGGTTCATAGGTGATCTTGTAGCAGATAAAAGCGCAATGGAGATGGAGGAATATCTACAAGGTTTCGCAGTTGAATTAAGAAAAGATAATATTCAAGCACATACAATTATAGGGGGCGGGGAACCAGAGGACGAAATAGCCCGTATATCTAAAAAGGAAGAGCTGGAAATGCTGATTGTAGGGAGTCACGGTCACAAGATGTTGAAAGATATTATTTACGGCTCAACAGTTGACGGACTACGGCACAGGGTAAGGATACCGGTTCTGGCGATACCTGTTGAACATTAACAACTAATTTTATTTATGCAGACACTCAGATTATTATCATGGAATGTTAACGGTATAAGGGCAGTACATAAAAAAGGTTTTATTAACTGGTTTAACTCCGAGAGTCCCGACATTCTTTGTCTCCAGGAAACAAAGGCCTCCGAAGAGCAGCTCGTCGACGGACTCAGAAATCCTGCGGGGTATAATTCATACTTTTCCTGCGCCGAAAAGAAAGGCTACAGCGGCGTTGCTGTGTACTCAAAGAATAAACCTGTGAAAGTTGAGAAAGGATTCGGGGTAGAGAAATTTGACACTGAAGGAAGAATTCTAGTAGCTGATTATGAAGATTTCGTTCTGTTGAATATTTATTACCCCAATGGTAAAGCTTCTCCACTGAGACTACAATATAAAATGGATTTTTATGATGCGTTTATGAACTATGCAGAAAAACTTAGGGCTGAAGGGAGAAACCTCGTTATCTGCGGTGATATTAATACGGCCCATAAGGAAATAGACCTTGCGCATCCGAAACAGAATGTAACAACATCGGGATTTCTTCCTATCGAAAGAGAATGGATGGATAGGTTCTGCGGCTGCGGATATGTGGATACTTTCAGGATGTTTAACAGCGAACCAGGTCACTATACCTGGTGGCATGTAATCACCCGTGCACGTGAAAGAAACACAGGATGGCGTATCGATTACTTTTTTGTAAATGAAGAATTTAGAAATAATGTTAAATCTGCATTTATAATGCCTGATGTTATGGGATCCGACCATTGTCCCATCGGTATTGAAATTTCAATTCCTGATCCTACATAACTTCGATTCCTGATCATCTATAACTTCGATTCCTGATCATCTATAACTTCGATTATCTTCCCGGCTTAATGGTCGGCAATCCTTCACTTTGAACTTATCGAACCCCTGATTTGTTATTAAGGCAAACAGAAAATGATATGGATGAATTTAAAAACAGGGTAACGATATTAAAAGAAGGCACAGAAGGCAAAGGTCCCGTTATTTACTGGATGAGCAGGGATCAGCGGGTTCATGATAATTATGCCCTTCTTTATGCACAGAAACTGGCATTGGAGAGAAAAACTCCATTTGGAGTTATGTTCAACGTCGTACCTGACTTCCTGAGCGCCTCATTCCGGCAGTATGATTTTATGCTTAAAGGACTTAAGGAACTGGAAAACGAACTTAAGGAATACAATATTCCTTTTTTTCTGCTGACAGGTGATCCTGCCAGAGAAATAGCAGGTTTTATAGAATCCAATGGTATAAGCACGCTTGTCTCAGATTTTGATCCGCTGAAGATTAAAAGGAGATGGAAGAAGGAAGTCGCGGACAGAATCCAAATCCCTTTTTTCGAAGTGGATTCACATAACATAATTCCCTGCAGGTATGTTTCTGTAAAGCAGGAATTTGCCGCGTACACCCTTCGTCCTAAAATCCATAATCACCTGCCTGAGTTTCTTACTGAATTCCCTGCCGTAAAAAAGATGAAAACTTCGGAAGCCTTCTCTGCGGATCCTATAGACTGGGAAAAGGTTTATAAGAGTATTAATGCTGACAGGAGCGTTGGGAGAGTTGATTGGATAAAACCCGGAGAACATTCAGCTCATCAAACACTGAAAGAATTTCTTGAAGTAAAATTTGAAAATTATGCAACAGACAGAAACGACCCGGTAAAAGATGCACAATCGGGTTTATCCCCGTACCTTCATTTCGGACAAATAGCAGCTCAGCGGGCTGCGCTGGAAATAAAAAAGTCAGGCGGAGATCAGGAATCCGAAAAGGCTTTCCTTGAAGAACTTATTGTAAGAAGAGAGCTGTCGGACAATTTCTGTTTTTATAATACTGAATATGATTCTGTTTCCGGGTTTCCTGAATGGGCGAAAGAAACACTTAAGCAGCATAAAAACGATAAGCGGGAATACATCTACACTCAGGTTCAATTTGAAAAAGCACAAACGCATGAGGATCTATGGAACGCTGCGCAGAAAGAGCTTGTAACTACTGGAAAAATGCACGGGTATATGAGAATGTATTGGGCAAAAAAAATCCTTGAATGGACTGATTCACCCAACGAAGCACTTAAGATTGCCATTCAACTTAACGATAAATATGAAATTGACGGTCGTGATCCGAATGGATATGCCGGCTGTGCCTGGTCAATAGGCGGATTGCATGATCGTCCCTGGTCTGAAAGGGAGGTATTCGGGAAAATCCGGTATATGAACAGGAATGGTGCTAAAAGAAAATTTGACATCGATACTTACATTCAAAAACATCACGATTGATAACATCCTTCCGATAGATCATAAAATCGCGGGCATCTCTTTATTATTTTACCAGCAGGAACCCATTGTATGCTTTTCAAAAGGCAACTGAATGCGTCCTAAATGCGCTCTAAATGCGCACTAAATGCGCACTAAATGCGCTTCACCTTCACCCGATTCACTATATAAGTTCCGGACACCCTTTTCAATTTGTTTTATTCGGAACATATTTCTCGATTTAACATATTCTTTTGCACATCCGGATGTATTTTTATCCTTTCAAAGTATACCTGCAATTATTATTTTCCTTCCTGATTTTAAGAATTAAATTAACAGGCCAATGAACTATCGCGTATTACTATTCTATAAGTACGTCGGGATTGAACAACCGCAGGAAATTGTTGACAAGCACCTTGAATGGTGTCTTAAAAACGGAATAAAAGGAAGGGTTTTTATTGCCGGAGAGGGAATAAACGGTACCGTTTCAGGTACGGTGGAGAATATCGGGAAATATCAAGAACATTTGAGAAGTTTTGCCGAATTCGGTGACATCCGGTTCAAGGAGGACGCGGCCGAAGGACATGCATTTTTTAAGATGCACGTAAGATTAAAAAATGAAATCGTGCATAGCGGATTAGAGGAAGTATCTCTTAAGAACGGCGGTAGGAGATTACCACCCGATAAACTACTTGAGTTTTATGAAGAAGGCAGGGATTTTATCATCATAGATGCCCGCAACTGGTACGAAAGTAAAATAGGGAAATTCAGAAATGCTTTAACCCCTCCGATGAAAAACTTCAGGGAATGGAAAAAGGTTGCCGAAGATCTGAAGGATCAAAAAGACAAAACTATCATTACTTACTGCACCGGAGGGATCCGATGCGAGAAGGCTTCCGCTTACCTGGTGGAAAATGGTTTTAAGGATGTCTACCAGCTTGACGGGGGGATAGTAAACTTTATAAAACAATACCCGGATACATACTGGGAAGGGGGGATGTTTGTGTTTGACGAAAGAAGGGTTGTTACCCCAAACAGGCGTGAGGAAATAAAGCATATTGCAAAATGTTATTACTGCGGAGAGCCCACATCCTATTATATAAACTGCCATAACCAGTTGTGCGATAAACTCTTTGTCTGCTGTCATGAATGCAAAGTGAAGTATGATTACTGCTGTTCCGATGAATGCCGGAATTCAGAGAATAAAAGAATCCGGTATTACGGATGAACTTTTTCAATAATATCATTATTTTTAGTCATTGAAATTTTTCATAATCATACTTTACTCATGAATCTTCACCTTACCGTTCTTATTATTTTATTTACTTCCCTTTTAATTCCGGAACAAATCTTTTCTCAGGAAAACAAAAATTCTGAAGATCAAAAAAATAAAACAGAACAGGCCGATACCCTTGAGTATGGACTCGAAGAGGTAACTGTAGTCGGCACCCGCACCAAAGAAAGAATAATAGATATCCCATATTCGGTTTTCAGCGTTGACAAAAAAGAACTTGCTTACGGAAAGAAGGTATCGGCAAGGAATGTGCTTGCCGACGTGCCGGGACTGTTCTTACAGTCGCGTTACGGCAACCAGGATCTTCGCGTATCAATCAGGGGATTCGGCACAAGATCGAATACAGGCATACGCGGGATCAGGATCCTTCAGGACGGGGTACCTTTATCAGAACCCGACGGCGAGACTGTAATTGATGCTATTGATTTCACTTCCCTTTCCGGAGTAGAGGTTGTAAAGGGAAACCTTTCATCTCTTTATGCAAACGCGCCCGGGGGAGTAATTGATTTCAAAACCGATTACTATTTCAATGAAGATTATGTCTCAACTTACAACCAGGTTGGAAAATTCGGGTTCAGGCAGAACGGTTTTAAGATGGGACTTAAAAACAGCGGCAGCAGGTTTTTCATCTCATACTATTACCGTAATCTAAACGGATACCGTCAGCATAGCGAGGAATTTCAGCACCTGGTTAATACTGTTTATGAAGGTTATCTCGGACCAAGATCATCCATAACTCTGCTTGGAGATTATGTTGACGGGTTTAACAGGCTTCCGGGTCCTTTAACCAAAGAAGAGTACGATACCGATCCTTATATGGCCAGTCCCCTTGCAAAGGCACAGGATTTCAGGAGAATAACCAAAAAGGGAAGGCTTGCCGTAAAATACAGAACAGGTTTCGGGGCTCCTGAGGAAAATGAAGTTGAAATAGCTGCCTACGGCGGATTAAAGGAACTTACGAAGGTCGATAATGATTTGTATGCAGTCTCTACAAGATATTCATTAGGAAGTCTGACCCGTTACACAAACCGGGGACACATTCTTAACTGGAAAAATATTATAACAGCAGGATTTGACTATGCATATCAAAGCGGTCCTCTCACCGCTTTTGAAAATGTTTCCGGTAATCCGGATTTTTCGATCAAGGATTCTTATGATGCAAGCGTAGGAAACGTAGGATTTTACTTCCTGGATCATATAGATCTGCTGGAAGACCTCGGACTTTTTGTATCCAGCAGGTATGACATCAGTACGTATTCAAAGAACACTTTTCAGCCGTACGGGCGAACAGATTCCTCCAGGGTATTTACAGGATTTACACCAAAGGTAGGGATCAATTATAAGCTTCTGCCGTTTATTGCCTTGTACACTTCATATGGTTTGAGTTATGATTTTCCTGCGCTAAGTGAACTGGATATAAGATCCGCGTTACCTGACAGATATACCTTAAACCCTGAACTTGAACCACAGAGGTCACTTAATTTTGAATTCGGTATAAAAGGCAATATAATCAATGAAGATTCTGATTTCATGAAAAAAGTTATTTTCGATATCACCTATTTCCATTATGTGATCTCGGATGAGATAGTTCCCTACATCATTATCGGCGAACAGGCACTTTTTAAAAACGCCGCAAAGACAAGGCGTGACGGCATAGAGATAGGGATACATACAAAACCTTTTGAGGAGACAGAAGTTACCGTTAACTACACTTATACGGACTTCAAGTACACCAGTTACATAACCACGATCTCCACACCATCCGCTGACAACCTGGCTGTTGATTACTCAGGCAATTACGAACCATCTGTTCCGCAGCAGATAGTAAATTTCATTTTTAATAAGGAATTTGAAATTAATGATAACCTTTCCGGACTTCTGCAGTGGGACTGCGATTATATAAGCCGGATGTATGTGAATGATGCTAACACCGAAAGAGCCCCCGGATATTTTTACGGCAACATAATGGGCGGAGTTACTTTCCAGAATGAATTAATCAGCGCCGTGCTTTACGGCGGTGTTTATAATATTTTCAATAAGAAGTATGTTGGTTTTATTAATACAAATGATTACCTGGGCAGGTATTATGAATCAGGTGAACCACGGAGTTTTTATTCCGGTATTAACATTCGTATGAATCTATAATCATTAGGTAGGCTGATGCTGTTTAGAATTATTTGTTTACTCGTTCTGATTAATATTACAGTTCTGTCACAGACCGTACTTGATATTCCGAAATTCAGGATTTATCCTTCAACAATTACGCAGACTGAACCTGTAGTCACGGTTTCCCCCACGGACAAGAATCAGATGTTTGTAAGTGCGGTTACAATTGATGTAAGTACAGGCTTCAAGAGCGAAGGGATTTATTTCTCTGAGGACGGCGGATTAACATGGACCGGAAACGATGTATGCACCGGTGCCTCAATATATAATCACGGCGGAGACCCCGGAGTAGCTATAACAAATACCGGCAGGTTTATTCTTACACATATTGGACTACAATTCCCGGGTATGTTTTCAAATTATTCGGATGACAAGGGAGCTACATGGTCATCTAATCATACTATTTCAAACAATCCGGTTGAGGACAAAGGTACACTTGAGATCGACAATTCGGCTCAGAGTACCTATCAGAACAGGCTGTACCTTGCGTATGTAGACTACGTAAATACTGCTGTCCAGATCTCAGTTTCAGCCGACAATGGAGACAGCTGGAGTCAGCCCGCACAGGTTAACCCTAATCCTTCAACCCGAAGCACCGGTCCCTCAATTGCAACCGGACCTGATGGTACAGTTTATTTATGCTGGGCGGGCATTACATCATCTAGCGATACACATGAGGACTATATCGGGTTTGCCCATTCAAGCAGCGGAGGGCAAACATGGGAATTTACACAGAACATAATCGATATTAACGGAATTACCGGACTGCTGCCTGAGAAAGACAATATAAGAGTGAACAGCATACCGCAGATGGTGATGGACAGAAGCGGAGGAACGAGGGACGGCTGGCTTTATATAGTTACCACAGAGAAAAATCATGCGCCGGCAGGAAGTGATCCTGATATCATATTATATCGGTCAGCTGATAAAGGGGAAACATGGTCAGCAGGTATCCGTGTTAACCAGGACGCTCTGAACAACGGAAAAATACAGTATTTCCCACACCTTGAAGTCGATGATACCGGAAGATTAAATATGATCTTTTACGATGACCGAAATACAACTTCCGATTCGGCAAGCGTATTTATTTCTACCTCTTCAGACGGAGGGGATAACTGGAACGAATTCGAATTAAAAAATTCAACCTTTAAACCTTATGGGATAGTCGGTGGAGCATCAAATTACCAGGGGGATCATATTGCTCTCATATCTACCGATAATAATCTAAACATATTCTGGATGGCAGATTATTCCGGAATATACCAGGTCTGGTCGGCTATAATTGATAAAACGGTAGTGGGTACAGAAGATGCAACTGAAAGTGCACCCTATGACTTCACCTTATCACAGAATTATCCGAATCCATTCAATCCATCAACTCAGATAACATACACCCTTGGTCAAAGTTCTTTTGTAACCCTGAAGGTTTACGATGCATTAGGACGAGAGGTAAAGACACTAGTAAATTCTGAACAGGCATCGGGTAAATATGAAGTGAATTTCCGGCCGGAAAATCTATCTTCGGGAGTTTACTTTTATACTTTGCGGGCAGGTAATTTTCAAACTACAAAAAAACTTCTCCTGCTTAGGTAATATTTTCTACATTTCCGTCTATTGAATAATGCCGATAAAGTGACTTTCTGAAAAATCGCTTTGCCATTTTCGTATCCATTCTAATCCGGACAATTTTATGAAGCTCCTTTCTCATTATGAAACACCATAAATTATTTGTTTTGCTTAATAGTTAAATAAACCGAATGGCATAAATGTTGGATTTAAGACATTCATTACGAATGGTTCTTTAATTATGTTACGCAAAGATAAAGCAAAAATAGAAGGACTTAAATTAGGATTCCTGACAAACCTGACCATTTTTCTCATTTTTACAGGCCTGGGGTTCGGTCTTTACATCTTTTTTATGAAAGAACTTGAATCTCAAAAGCTTACAGAGTCAAAATACAGGACATCTCAGCTTGCCGAAGAAATTGTGAATAAAGAACTCCTTCCTGCAGATTCCACTTTGAAAGTATCCGAATTATTCCGTACATACATAAAAGATAACGGTATCGAGTACTGTGTTTTATCTAAAGGTTCATTAAACGTTTTAAATAGTTATCACTACACAGAGGCGCTGAACAGCAAGTATTTATCTTCAGATACACGAGGTGCATATAATTATTCAATATCCATGTATATGATCAAGTCACAAGTCACGCTGCACGGAAAAACCTTTACTGTTTATCTTGGAATAAATGGTAAGTTTATAGAAGATTACCTGCAGGAAAAAAATAAAACAGTTCTTCCGTTCGTAGGGGGATTAATGCTTCTGGGATTCCTGGTGTTATTTCTTTTTAATAAGTTATTCATAGCCAGTCCTATGCGCAAGATTGCATGGGCGGCGCAGGGAATTTCATCCGGGAATCTTGACCTTAGAGCAAGATACAACAGCAGCAGTGAGCTTGGAATTATTGCCGCGGCAGTCAACTACCTTGCTCATCATCTGGATAAAGCAAGTAGCCAGGTTTCAACATTAAATAAAGAGCTTAAAACCGTTGTGAAGGACAAAATAGGTGAACTTAACCTTGAGGTTAACCAGAGAAGGCTGGCAGAGCATAAACTCAGGCAAAGCGAGGAGCAGTTCCGTCTCTTATTTGAAAGAGCACCTATTGGAATGGTTATAACTACAATTGAGGGTCAGATTATAAGAAGCAACAGTGCTTTCTGCGAGACACTGGGTTATACTTCCGAGGAGATCGAAACGAAAAATATTTCGGATATTACAAAGGACGAATATGTGGAATATGATAAGCAGCTGCATAAGGCTTTACTGAGCGGGCAACTTTCCCATGTATATTTTGAAAAGGAATTAAATAAGAAAGACGGGTTAAGCATTCACGCGATTGTTGAATCAGTTATGACCAGGGATGCCAGCAATCATCCTCACCATATAATACAGCAGGTTATTGATATAACCGAACGTAAAAAAGTTGAAAAAGAGCTTATAATTTCCAAGGAAAAAGCTGAAGAATCGGACAGGCTGAAGAGTGCATTCCTTGCACAGATGTCGCACGAAATAAGAACTCCTCTGAATGTTATTTTAACTGCAACCCCAATGCTGGCAGACGAC
The DNA here is from genome assembly GCA_963774455.1 of uncultured Ignavibacteria bacterium. Taxonomy (GTDB): domain Bacteria; phylum Bacteroidota; class Ignavibacteria; order Ignavibacteriales; family Ignavibacteriaceae; genus DATFVA01. The sequence goes on along the minus strand of CAVZFD010000006.1, from coordinate 45,452 downwards.
CTGTCAACAGAGGATGAAGATATTTGTGTGCTGCTTGATTCCGTGAATTCAGCGGGCAAAAGACTGCAGAGAACTATAGATATGATCCTAAATCTGTCATCTGTTCAAAGCGGTAATTATATATCCCAGTTTGAAGCTGTAAATCTCAGCGATGACCTTAAGGTGCTTGTTGATGAGATGAAGTCTCTGGCGATGGAAAAGAATCTCTCACTTAGTTTTACCAATCATGCATACGACCCCCTCATTAAGGGAGATAAGTATACTCTAAACCAGATCTTCCAGAATCTGCTTGGAAACGCGATCAAGTACACCCAGGCAGGCAGCATTGAGGTTAGAATACTGGAAGAAAAACCCGGTAAGATAGCCGTCGAAGTTAAAGACACAGGTATAGGAATGTCGGAAGAATACCTGAAAAAGCTTTTCACCCCATTCTCACAGGAAGATATGGGGTACAAACGTGAATTTGAGGGGAACGGACTCGGACTGGCGCTTGTTAAGAAATATGTGGAATTAAATGATGCTGAAATTTTGGTAAAGAGCGAAAAAACCAAGGGAACCACATTCAAAGTTGTTTTCAAAAAATCTGCTGATAAAAAGGCTTATACTGCGCTTCAGGAAAATACAAAGGCTGTATCCTAAAAAAGGCAACTTAGAATTCATCTTAAAAATTGTGCCTTATCAATATTCCTTCCTTTATACAGGTCGTTACTAATTGTACTTCCCGATTAAAGATCATCAGTGATTATTCTTCCGATTACCCTATTTCTGCCTCTTATAATTAAAGATTAATTTATAATTTAGCACTTCATATTAAAAAAAAATTCAAATGAAAGCTGTTTTATTAATTATTACATCTCTGGTTTTTAACCTTTCCTTTGCGCAGGAAGGACTTAATAAATCATATTATCCGAATGACACCCTGCAATCAGAAATAAATTACGAGAGAAATATCAGGCAGGGAGACGCGAAGTTTTATTATGAGAACGGGCATCTTAAAGAAGAATTGACTTATGTGAATGGTAAAGTCGACGGGGTTGTAAGGGACTATAGCGAAGATGGTCTGCTCAAAGAACTTTATACATTAGAGGATGGTAAAAGGCAGGGACCGACCTCATACTTTGATGATAAAGGAGTTTGGACCGTAGACAGGAATTTTGAGAACGGAGTACTTGTAGTTGAAAAAGAACCTGAGTCTGGGAAAATCGTTGAGAGTCCCCAGCCTGTCGCCGGTGAGACTCCGGAAACCAAAAAAACCACTGAAAAGAGCAAGGTTAAGGAAACGGATGAAAGAACCATTCCACCGGCTGTTCAGGAGGAAAATTTTGATGATGATCCTGCCTATTACCTGAGTGCTGAAGTTATGCCTGAGCCTAAGGGAGGGATAGCTGAATTACAAAAGAAACTGATTTATCCTTCATATGCAAAAGAAAAAGATATTGAAGGGACTGTTAAGATAAGAGCCTTCATAGACCAGCACGGGGATGTTACACGGGCAGAAGTAGAGCAGGGTATTGGCTACGGGTGTGATGATGCGGCAAGGATTACAGTCTTATATGCAAAATTTAATCCGGGTTTGATCAGGGGAAAACCGGTTAAAACTCAGCTTATAATACCCCTGGAATTCAAACTTGATAGCAAGGATTAATCTTCCTTGAGTTTAAATCGTAAAGCATTGAGTATTTTTATATCTTTTTTAAGTTTTTTGTTAATACTGACGGTGTAATTTGAAAATTCCCTCCTGACAGGGTAATTCTTTCTAAGGCTGTCGAAATAACTTCCGGAATTATTTTTATCGAAGATTGCCCTGAGTCTCTGATCGTCTCCCCTTATATTATATATTTTCGAAATCAGGTTATCGAGAGATTTTTCTGGAGATCCTGATTCAGGATAATCGATATGGGCATTTTTTATCTCCGGCATCAGGGGCCGCCAATTTTTGTCGGTTTTAAGAAACCTGTTTAGTGCCTCAAAAATCATTATAGTTCCATTTACTTTTCCCTCAAGGGAATATCCGGCAACATGCGGCGAACCTATAAATACAAGTTTTAATAATTCCTTATCAATTGATGGCTCACCCTCCCATACATCCAGGATCACCTTATTACCGTCCTTCTGCAAAAATTTCTTAAGATTATTGTTCGAGACAACACTTCCGCGGGAGGCATTCAGAATAATTTTACTACTGTTAAAAGAATTCAGCTGAGCAGAAGAGAGCATATGAAAAGTATTATCGGCTCCGCCGATGTTAAGAGGAACGTGATAGGTTATAATATCAGCCCCGAGTGCCTGCTCATAGGTACAGAAAAAAGAATCTCCTTTTTGTCTTTGCAAAGGCGGATCGTTAATGAACAATTTCATACCTATTGCTGAGGCAATCCCTGCAACTTTGCTGCCTATATTACCATACCCTAAAATGCCCATAGAGAAGTTTTCGAGGGGGAATTTCCCTTCAGAAGCTATTTTATAAAGTCCTGCAAAAATATATTCCGCAACTGAATCAGCGTTGCAGCCCGGGGCGTTAGCGTACTTTATACCCTTCTTCTGCAGGTAGTCGGTATCCAAATGATCCAGGCCTATTGTGGTCGTCCCTACAAACTTTACATTAGTTCCTTCCAGCAGTTGTTCATCGACCTTTGTGACGGACCTGACTATAAGGATATGATACGCTCTGAGGATTTCATTAGTTATTTCCCTGCCGGGCAGGAGTCGAACAGACCCGAAATTTGAAAAGGCCTCTTCAGCAAAAGGGATATTTTCATCAGCAAGAATTTTATACATCGCTTAGATTTAAGGTTATTTAATTATTATATAGATTCAAACATTGTTTTTTGAGACATTAAAACATATTTTTTACAACCTTTTCTAAATTACTTTTAAAAGATAATGAATATGTAGAATATATAAGTTCACTGTAAACTGTAGGAGAGATAAATATGCTGAGTCAACTGCTGCAACCGGAAATCAAGTCGTTAATTGATGAGCGTAAGCTTAGCACTCTCAAAGAAGTTCTTAGTGACTGGTCTCCTGCCGATATAGCCGAACTTATTACTGAACTTACCGAGAACGAACAGGCCGTAGTTTTCAGAGTACTTCCCTATGATCTCGCCGCTGATACCTTTGAATATCTTGAGTTTGACATGCAGGTTACCCTGCTGAGAGCTATGGGTAAAGAGGAAGTAGCTTCCATCTTAAATGAAATGTCGCCTGATGACCGTACAGCTTTGCTTGAAGATCTGCCGAGTAGTGCTGCCCGCCAGATGATGATGCTCCTTTCGGCTGAGGAAAGGCAAATAGCCAGGACGCTGCTGGGCTACCCGGAAGACAGCGTAGGCAGATTGATGACACCTGACTACCTCGCCGTAAAACCTGAATGGACAATAGAACACGTTCTCAACTACATAAGAAAAAATGGCAGAGATAAGGAAACGATCAACACACTATACGTAGTGAATGAAAAAGGGAAGTTAATTGATGATGTGAGAATCAGGGATATTCTGCTGGCAGAATTTAACGAACCGATACTGGACCTGATGGATGAGAACTATATCGCACTTAATGTATATGATGATCAGGAAACCGCGGTCGAAATATTCAAGAAATATGACCGCATTGCTCTTCCTGTGGTAGATTCGTTCGGCGTTCTGCTTGGGATCGTTACGGTTGATGATGTTTTGGATGTCGCCGAAGAAGAGGCCACTGAAGATATTCATAAGATAGCAGGTTTGACTGCCCTTGAGGAAGCATATTCTTCAATTTCATTGTTTGAGATGATTAAAAAGCGGGGCGGCTGGCTGGCTTTATTGTTTATTGGCGAAATGTTTACTGCAACTGCTATGGGACTATTCGAGGGTGAGATAAGCAAAGCTATCGTTTTGACACTGTTTATTCCTTTGATTATTTCCAGCGGCGGTAACTCAGGCTCCCAGGCCTCGACCCTGGTAATACGTGCGCTGTCGCTGGGTGAAATATCCTTAAAGGATTGGCTTTTTGTAATGCGGAGAGAAATAATAACAGGCGTTATCCTGGGAGCGATTCTTGCGATAATCGGATTTTTGAGGATATCTATATGGCAGGCGTTTTCGAATGTTTACGGTGCTCACTGGCTTCTTGTGGGAATGACTGTTTCGATTGCGTTGATAGGAGTGGTTTTATGGGGAACACTTTCGGGATCTATGCTGCCCTTTATTCTTAAAAAACTAGGTGCCGATCCGGCAACCTCAAGCGCCCCTTTAGTTGCTACTATGGTAGATGTAGTAGGACTTATAATCTACTTCCTTGTCGCCATCTTTATCCTGAGAGGTACTCTGCTTTAAAATAGTACTCATTTTTAATCTGAGTCACATCAATAAGGCCTCCTTTATTTTGTCCTTTCCGCTTTCCTAAGTAAATTAATAGCTATTCTGAAAAAAATTAAGCAAAGGATATACGGTTCAGTCTTATTCAGTATCCGGCCTGGAATTTGACAGATATTTAGATTCCCCAAATTCATATCAAAAAAGGATAATTATGGAATTATTAAAGAAGATACAGGATAAATCAGCTGTTGTTGGAATTATTGGTTTAGGGTATGTCGGACTGCCCCTGGGATTGGAATTTGCATCTAAAGGTTTCAAAGTTTTGGGATTCGACCTCGATGAAGCAAAGGTAAATAATTTGAATGAGGGCAAGACTTATATTAAGCATATAAATTCTAAAAGAATTAAGGATGTAGTCGATAAACAAAAATTCTCCGCAACAAATGAATTCAACAGACTGCCCGAAGCTGACGCAATTATCATCTGTGTTCCTACCCCCCTTGATGAACACCGTGAACCGGATATGACTTATATAATCAAAACTACTGAAACAATTGCAAAATACCTCAGGAAAGGTCAGCTAGTTTCTCTCGAATCAACTACATATCCAGGTACTACTGATGAGATACTACTCCCTATGTTTGAAAAAGCGGGTGAGCGCGATGGAGGTAAAAAATTCGAAATAGGTAAGGACTTTTACCTATCATTTTCCCCTGAAAGAGAGGATCCTAACAATCCAAGTTTTAATACCGCAACGATACCTAAAGTTGTCGGCGGAGTTACTCCCAAGTGTGTTAAGGTTGCTACTGCATTATATAATATTGTTGTTGTGAAGACTGTCCCTGTTTCATCAACAAGGGCTGCGGAAGCAACAAAGCTTACCGAAAACATCTACAGATCGGTGAATATTGCACTTGTAAACGAACTAAAAATGGTATTCGACAGGATGGGAATAGATGTATGGGAAGTAATTGAAGCAGCATCCACCAAACCATTTGGTTTTCAGCCGTTCTACCCTGGTCCCGGCTTAGGCGGCCACTGTATACCCATAGATCCTTTTTATTTAACCTGGAAAGCACGAGAGTTTGAAGTTCATACCAGGTTTATCGAACTGGCAGGAGAAATTAATACATATATGCCTTACTATGTTGTGGATAAAGGTGTAGAAGCTCTGAACCGTGTAAAGAAATCCTTGAATGGTTCAAAGGTTCTTATACTCGGGATTGCTTATAAAAAGGACATCGACGATATGAGAGAATCTCCCTCACTCAGACTCATAGAGCTCTTCCGGGAGAAAAGGTGCGAAGTTTCATATAACGATCCATATGTCACTAAACTGCCCAAAACACGTAAATACCAGTTTGATATGGAATCTGTTGATCTTACAAAGAAGAACCTGGCGAAATTCGACCTTGTTGTTCTCAGTACAGATCATTCAGATTATGATTATAAAATGATTGCAGAAAATGCAAATTTGATTGTTGACAGCAGGAATGCTTTTGTCAAACATGGAATAATTAATAATAGTAAAATTGTAAAGGCATAAGATGTTTGAAGAAATCGGATTAGGTATAATCGGTGCGGGAAGGTGGGGAATAAATCATGTAAGAACTGCAAACGGGATATTAGGGAAGAACCTGCGGTATGTATGCGATTTTAATCCGGCCGCTTCAGAAAGAATAAAAGGTATTTCTCCTGAAATTCCGTTTACAACGAAGCTGGAAGACATCATAGAGAATCCTGAAGTAAATGCTGTTATAATTGCAACTCCTGCAGAAACCCATTATGATGTTGCAAAAAAAGCGTTAATGAACGGTAAGGATGTACTGGTTGAAAAACCCATTACTCTGATCTCAACACACGCAAGAGAGCTTGTGGAAATAGCCGAAAGGAAAGACAGGAAGCTGATGGTAGGGCATGTTCTTTTATATCATCCTGCTGTTAAAAAGATAAAGGAAATGATAGCGGAAAACAGGATAGGCAGGCTGCAGTATATCTACAGCAACAGGCTGAACCTGGGCTCAATCAGAACAGAAGAGAATATACTCTGGAGCTTTGCCCCCCATGATATTTCTGTAATCCAGTATCTGCTGGAAAGCAACCCGGTTTATGTTGATGCAAAGGGGGCGACTATTCTTCAGAACGAAATTGAAGATACAACGATCACTTTTCTTTCCTACCCTGGTAATATACACGCCCATATTTTCGTCAGCTGGCTTCATCCCTTCAAAGAACAAAGGCTTGTTGTTATTGGTGACGAAGGTATGGTTGTTTTTGAAGATAGTCTTAAGACCGATAAGCTGAAGTTTTATCCGAAAGGTTTCAGGAATATAAATGGATCCCTTCAGAAATTTGAAGGAGATTTTGAAGTAGTTGAATTTGAAAACCTCCAGCCCCTGGCTGAAGAACAAAAACATTTCTTCAATTCTATAATTAACAATAAAAAACCTCTGACAGATGGTGTCCATGCTGTGGAAGTGCTTGAAATTCTTGAGAAAGCCCAGGCATGTCTATCAGCAGACCAGTCTATTGCAAAGGTTAAATAAAATATAACAACTTCGAAAACCGGAGCAGAACTAAATGGAAAATAAAAATTATTATGTCAATCAGTATGCGGTGGTTGACGATAACGTTGAGCTGGGAGAAAATACCAAAATATGGCATTTTACGCATGTTCAATCGGGTTCAAAGATTGGGAAAAAATGTATACTTGGTCAGAATGTAAATATTGCAAATAATGTGATCATCGGGAATTATGTAAAGATCCAGAATAACGTATCAGTTTATGAAGGAGTTGAGTTAGAGGATTATGTATTCTGCGGTCCTTCGATGGTTTTTACGAATATACTTAATCCCCGTTCAAAATACCCCCAGGTAGGAGCAGAATTTTATATTAAGACCCTGGTGAAGGAAGGTGCTTCTCTAGGTGCTAACTCGACTATTGTCTGCGGCATAACTATTGGGCGCTTTGCCTTTGTGGGAGCCGGTGCAGTAGTTACTAAAGATGTGCCTGATTTCGCACTTGTAGTCGGTAATCCTGCAAAAGTAAAAGGATGGTACAGCGAAGCCGGCAAGAAACTCCTCTTCGATAACAATGGTTTCGCGTTCTGCGAGAAATCAGGTAAAAAGTATAAATTAGAAAATAACCTGGTAAAAGAGGTCTAATGTTATTACTCACAGACAGTCAGGAAATATGAAAGGTATTATACTAGCCGGAGGTTCCGGATCCCGTCTTTACCCTATTACAAAAGTATACAGCAAGCAGCTGGCTTTGTTATACGACAAACCTTTGATTTACTATCCTCTCTCTATCCTTATGCTGGGTGGGATAAATGAAATCCTTATAATTTCTAACAAGGAAACTATCCCCCTGTACAGGCAGCTGTTCGAGGATGGATCTCAGGTTGGATTGAAGATTGATTATGCCGTTCAGGAGGCCCCCCGGGGGATTGCAGAGGCTTTTATCATCGGGGAAAAATTTATCGGAAAAGAAAGCGTAAGTCTCATCCTTGGCGATAATATATTTTACGGCTATCTTGATTTCTGGTATAAGGCTCTTAAGAAACATGACAACGGTGCTACAATATTTGGTTACCGTGTGAATGATCCCCAGCGGTATGGTATTGTTGATTTTGACAGGGATGGCAAAGCGAAATCTATTGAAGAAAAGCCCAGGCATCCAAAATCGGATTATGCTGTGCCCGGATTGTATGTATATGATAATGAGGTAGTGAAAATCTCTAAATCGTTGAAACCTTCCAAACGCGGTGAGCTGGAAATAACAGATGTTAACAATGCCTATCTGAAAAAAGGAAAACTGAATGTAGAGAAGATAGGAAGAGGAATTGCGTGGCTTGATACAGGGAACCCCACAGCTCTTCTGCAGGCATCAAACTTTTTCGGTATAATTGAAGAAAGACAGGGTCTGAAGGTGGCATGTATTGAAGAGATCGCTTATAACATGAAGTATATAAATAAAAAGAAATTTAAAAAGCTGATTTCTTCCATGCCAAAATCTCTTTACCGGGATTACCTTGAGAAATACCTTAAGGACCATATATAAATTATGCATATTATACAGGCAGAAATACCGGAAGTGCTTCTGATTAAACCTGATGTATTTGAAGATACCAGGGGATATTTCCTTGAATCTTTTAATGAAGCAAGGTTTTCTGAGAATAATATTGAGACAAACTTCGTTCAGGATAATATTTCCCGGTCAGGCAGAGGAACTATCAGGGGATTGCATTATCAAGCCGGGGATAGAGTCCAGGGAAAACTTTGCCAGGTAATCACAGGCAGAGTTTTTGATATTGCTGTTGATATAAGATTCGGCTCTCCGACCTTCGGCAAGTACGTTGCACAGGAATTAACTGAAGAGAATCATACTCAGCTCTGGATTCCGCCCGGGTTTGCGCATGGGTTTTCTGTGCTTTCTGATTACGCAATTTTCCTTTATAAGTGCACAGATTTTTACAGCAAAGAACATGAAAGAACTATTGTTTATAATGATCCCCAGTTAAACATTGACTGGCATATCGATAATCCTGTCGTTTCACAAAAGGATTTAAATGGGAAATCACTTAATGAAATAGACAGGGACTTTATTTACTCAGAGATGAAAATATAGAAATGGAGATAATAATATGACCGTTCCATTATTAGATTTAAAAAAGCAATATCATTCATTAAAAAATGAACTAGATGAAGCCCTTATCCGGGTTGCAGAATCGCAATACTTTATTCTTGGTCCTGAAGTTGAAAAAATGGAAAAAGCATTCTGCGAATATCTTGGATGCAAATATGCTATAGGGGTTTCTTCAGGCACGGATGCTTTGCTGATAGCATTAATGGCATTGGATATACAGCCTGGTGATGAGGTGATTGTTCCGACGTATTCTTTCTTTGCAACCGCAGGAGTGGTTTCCAGAATGCAGGCTATCCCGGTTTTTGCAGAACTTGACCCTGTTACTTTTAATTTAGATCCCAATGATATCGAAAAGAGGATAACACCTAAAACAAAAGCTATTATTCCGGTTCACCTTTACGGTCAGAGCTGTGAAATGGATAAAATAATGGAGATTGCTCACAGGCATAAACTAAAAGTGATTGAGGATGGCGCACAGGCAATCGGTGTACAATATAAGGACGGCAAAAGAGTAGGTACTATAGGCGACATTGGATGCTATTCTTTCTTCCCCAGTAAGAACCTTGGCTGTTTCGGCGATGGAGGCCTTGTTGTATCAAATAATGATGAGCTTGGTGAGAAATTGCGTATCCTGCGTGTACATGGGGGCAAACCTAAATATTATCATAAAGTTATAGGCGGCAACTTCAGGCTGGATGCTATTCAGGCTGCCGTGCTGAATGTAAAACTGCCTTATCTGGATGACTGGTCGGCACAGAGGCGCGGTAATGCAGAATTGTATACAAAACTCTTTATTGAAGCCGGTCTTGCTGAATCAACAGGCAAAACAAAATTCGATAATAAGAACACGGTACTTCTGCCCAAGGCTGTGTACAAGGATTCCGGGGTTAAGAATTATCATATTTATAATCAATATATTATAAGAGTGCACGACAGAGATGCCGTAAGAAAACACCTTTCTGATAAAGGAGTCGGTTCAGAGATTTATTATCCTGTTCCATTTCATCTGCAGGAATGTTTTTCTTCTCTAGGTTATAAAAAGGGTGATTTCCCCCTGTCAGAAGAAGCGGCTGATGATTCAATTGCTCTTCCAATATATCCGGAATTGACCGGGGAACAGCAGAAGTTTGTGGTGGATACCATTGCTGAATTTATAAAAAAATAATTCGTTTCGATTATAGGATGATTGGAAATTTAAAAGAGAAGAAAATATATATTGCCGGGCATACCGGTATGGTAGGCTCGGCAATTAAAAGAAAGCTTGAATCCGGGGGGTATTCTAATCTCATATCTAAAAGCCTTTCTGAACTTAACCTGATAAGACAGGACCAGGTTGAGAATTTTTTTACAGACCATAAACCTGATATAGTAATTGTAGCAGCCGCAAAAGTTGGTGGTATCCTGGCAAATAATACCTACAGGGCTGAATTTATCTACGACAACCTGATGATTGAATCTAATATAATACATCAGGCGTATGTGAATAAGACTGCAAAACTTATCTTCCTCGGCAGCAGCTGTATTTATCCCAAGCTTGCTCCACAGCCCCTTAAAGAGGAATTTCTGCTTTCGGATTACCTGGAATATACAAATGAACCTTACGCCGTTGCTAAAATTGCAGGGATAAAACTCTGTGAGAATTACTACCGGCAGTATGGTTGCAATTTTTATTCAGTTATGCCGACTAACTTATATGGACCTAATGATAATTTTAATCCCGAGACCTCACATGTACTTCCTGCCCTTATGAGGAAATTCCATGATGCAGCCGAAAAAAACCTTCCTACTGTTACCTTGTGGGGAACGGGCCGGCCGATGAGGGAGTTCCTTTATGTTGATGATCTTGCCGGGGCGATAGTCTTCCTGATGGAAAATATTGAAGCCGGAAATATCTATGAACAGGGAATCTCTCATATTAATATTGGTGCGGGTGAAGACCTTACTATCCAGGACCTCGCTCATCTTATTGCCGATGTGACTGGTTTTTCCGGCAAAATAGAATATGATACAACCAAACCAGACGGGACACCCAGGAAGCTAATGGATGTTTCAAGGATAAATAAGCTCGGATGGAAACACAGTACAAACCTTAGGGATGGTATTGAAAAGACCTATGCGTGGTTTAAATCTAATATTAAATAGTTGAGGAGACATGAAAAAAGCGCTAGTTACAGGAATAACGGGACAGGACGGAAGCTATCTTACCGAAATTTTACTCGATAAAGGATATGAAGTCCATGGAATCATAAGAAAAAGCAGTTCCTTTAACACAGGAAGAATTGACCACCTCTACAGCAATAAGGAGATACTCGATAAAAAACTTTTTCTTCATTACGGAGATCTTGTAGATACAAGTGCCTTAAACCGTCTCCTTGAAAAAATAGGACCTGATGAGATATACAACCTCGCTGCACAGAGCCATGTCAAAGTTTCATTTGAAGTGCCCGATTACACGGCCCAGGTGGATGCACTCGGCACCCTGAGATTTTTAGATGCTATCAGGGAGGTTGGCCTAAGGAAAGTTAAATTTTACCAGGCCTCTACAAGTGAACTTTTCGGAAAGGTCCGGGAAGTTCCGCAAACAGAAGAAACACCTTTTTATCCCCGTTCACCTTATGGGGTAGCAAAATTATACGGATACTGGATCATCGTTAATTACAGGGAAGCATATAATATTTTTGCCTCAAATGGTATTCTGTTTAACCACGAGTCACCGAGGCGCGGTAAAACTTTTGTTACCCGGAAAATTACAAGGGCAGTATCGAGAATTTCTGCAGGACTGCAGGACAGGATTCTTCTGGGTAATCTGGATGCGAAGCGCGACTGGGGGTATGCCCCGGAATATTGTGAGGGTATGTGGAAAATCCTTAACCATAAGAGGGCAGAAGATTTTGTCCTTGCAACAGGTGAAACTCATACTGTCAAAGAATTTGCGGAATCTGCTTTTAATGAAATCGGTATAGAACTAACATGGAAAGGGAAAGGCGCTGACGAAAAAGGCCTCATAAAAAAAATAAACTTGGATAAAGGCAATGCACTTTTATCTAAAGACAGTTCGAATGCTGAATATAGGTACACTTTCTCAAAGGAATTAAAAAAGGGGCAGATAGTTATTGCAATCGATTCTGATTATTACAGACCGACGGAAGTTGATTTGTTAATAGGTAATCCTGCAAAAGCAAAAAAAGTTCTTGGATGGAAAGCCAAAACAACCTTCAACCAGCTTGTCAAAATTATGATTAAATCTGACCTTGAAAAGGTCATGATGAGAGGGTATTAAGAAGTAAGTCGCTTCCGGTTTATTATTAACACTACTACCATGGATGCCGCTATAATTGTTAATAATATCATAATTGAGAGCGAAACATTTTTATGAGGCTTTAGCGTGACAGGAGAAATATTCCCGGATAGCACGAATGCGCTCCAGTAGTATGGATTGGGGGAGTATTTCTTTATGAACTCAGATTTTGCAAGACGTAACGCCCTTGATTTATCATAACCCATATTAAGTTTTTCATAAAATAGGGTCATCAGCTTCGAAGTATACCTATCGTTTACATCCCATAGGGAAACGACTACACTTTTCGAACCTGCTTCAAAAAAAGCTTTAGTCAATCCAAGGATACCTTCCGATTTGTCAACACTGCCAAGACCGGAATTACACGAGCTGAGCACAACCAGATCGCTGTTAAGTTTAAGTCTAACTATTTCCCCTGCTTCAAGGAAGCCATCATTCTCCGCATCATAAGTGTTCGAAAAAAATATTAAAGGCTGTTTTTTATATAGAAATGAATGAGTTGACAGGTGAATTATCCTGCTCAATTCAGCATTTCCCTTGAAATTGGTTTCTGTAGCATTCTTATTCAGTAGAATAGTGCTGGCATTTATGATCTCCCCGATGCTTTTGACTTCCTCACCTGAATATTTCAAGGGAAGGAGTGACAGGTTTCTTGGTACTCCCGGTGTTTCATCCAGGAGTCCTCTTCTTTCTGCAAATTCCCTGGATCCTATATTTATGGATGGATCACCAACCAAAAGCACCTTGCCGTTATTTTTAAGGTTATTTTTTTTCTGCTGCAGAAATGCGGAAGCTGAAGGAGAGTAGGAGATATCATAATCTGATAAAAAGAATTTTTTGTTTAAGTATGAGTAGGGACTCTCATTCTCGCTGTAGGAAGTTACAAGAAATTCCAGGGGTATTGATATCAGCTCTGTACTTGGTGAAAAAATTATTTTCTGCTCGTGAGGAATATCCTTTATTACAGGCTCAACTATCTTTTTATATAAGATATTTGAGGCTTCAGCATTAAAAGAGAATAAATCCTGGTTATAAAACGCATCTGTCCTTCCCGGACGGTTTTCAAAATAGGGTGATATTGCCGCAATCATCCTGGCCAGCTGCTTTGATGAAATGTCAAATATGAAAGGTTTAAAAGTATCTTTATTTATAAGGAAAGCATATAGGCGGTTTCCATCTGAGTAATATGAAATTAGATTCTCATCTTTCGTTAGAGAATTGCGGATCTCGTCTATCGAGGGCCAGTTCTCCATATTAAGATAAGGTCTAAGCTCCGGGTTTGAATTAATCAGTGATTGCTTTAATTCAGCCATCATCCCTTTTACTTCTTCAGTTTTTTTTCTGCCGTAGATCCCGGAATGAATGGTCCAGTCATAATCATACAGCTTGTTTAATACCGTGCTGTCTCCTAAAAGGGTCTGCAGTTTTAGGTTGTTCAGGTTCTGAAGCATACTCCGTGAGTGAGACTTATTGATCAGCTCAAATGCCCTGCGGTATTTTTTTAGACGGAGATAATGTTCGGCAAATGAGTCATAAACATTCCGGTTGCCTGAAAAATATGAGATCTGAACATCCTCCTGCCTGAATAATGGACGGGAAACATCCTCAATTAAAGCGACTGCCGACCGGTAATAATTTTCTGCTGCTTCGTTTAAACTTACTGAATCGTTCAGCTTAGCAAGGTTGAAATAAGCTTCAATCTCAAGAGTCTTCTCATTAAGATTCTTTACTATTTCGAGTGTACGGTTGTATTCAGCCCTCGCACCATCAGTATCACCGCGCTTTTCCAGAATGCTCCCTCTCAGGTTCTCAACTCGCGCCTGCAAATAGGGAAAGTTTCCTGCGGATGAAATTTTAGTTATTGAATTAAGCAAAACCAATGCTTTTGATAACTCTACCTTTTTAACCAAAACTTCTGCTCTGTTTACAGCAGCTAATACGGCGGTATAATTAGCCTTGTTTTCTCCGGCAAGCTTTTCGGCTTCTGAAAAATATTGTTCCGCTAAATTCAGACTATCAAGTGATGAATATACTGTTCCGAGTTTATCATATATATCAGCAGTGAGGAAAGGATTATTAATTTTACTGCATTCTGATTCGGCCTGAAGGTAATAACCCAGGGCATTATCCGGACGATCAAGATTATAATTCAGTGCTCCCAGCCCGCTATTAATTTTTATACTCAGCTCTACAGCTTTAATATCTTCGCTAAGCTTTTTTGCTTCATTATAATATTTCAATGATTCCGAATAGTTAGAAAGATTAGAATACGCATCTGCGAGTCCTGTAAGGTTTAGGACAATGGAGCGTTTATCATCGCCAGCATACTCAATACCCTCCCTGAAGCAGCTTATGGCGCTCTCATAATTAAAAATCGACATATAGATCTTTCCGATGTTTTCGGAAAGAAGAGCTAACCTTCGGCGGTTACCCATCTGTTTATACAACGCATAACTTTTTAGGTAATTTTCCTTAGCCTCAATTAATTCATTTGTATAGCTGAATGATACTCCCAGCTCTGAAAATGCATATGCTTTGAGTTCCTGAGCATGAATCTTTTCAGCAATATCAACTGCCCTTTGATATTTTGTCCGCGCCTTTTCGATAAAACCCTGAATATCATCCATAATTCCGAGAGCAACGTAAGAACGGCCCGAATTCTCCTGCATATGGTTATCCTGAGCCACCTTAAAAGCTTTTTTATAGATACTGTCGGCAAGGTCATATTCTCCTGACAGAAAATATAAAGCTCCTTCAGCAAGATAGACTTCAACCAGGAAATAGCTATCTCCTGCAGCCATATCTCCGGCCTTTTTTATCAGGGTCATTGCTTTATCATAATCTCCAAGGCTTCTGTATGAATAAGAAAGCTGGTATAATATATATTTATCATTTGAGTCCGAATTAAGGCTTTTCTCAAAATATTCCCTTGCAGAATTATAATCGGCGTTTTGATAACTTATCAACCCGAGCAGATAATTTTTTTCGCGCGGCTGGAATTTTTCCGAAGCTTCAATTTTGGATTCAAACAATTGCAAACGGGATGAGGCATTGGCCGCAAAAACAAGTTCTTCATAATAGGGGAGATAATGAGGCGTTGCATTCAGATAGGAGTCAAGTGTATCATACATTTCTGTATACTTATTCTGCTTCTTCAGTAATAAGGCCTGCAGCAGGGCTTTGCGAAAATCGTTTTTTAGATCCTTTATTAATTTCAGATCATTATCAGCGGTGGCATAGGAGTCCGTCAGATAATATTTCATTAAAGCTAGCCGTTCCGGGTTCCATCCGTCTTTACGTACCTGTAATAAAAGTGAATCGGGAGAATTATAAAAATGAGTGTATGGAATTTGTTGAAGTCTGGATTCAACTCCGGCCGGCTGCAGAAGAGAGAATATAAAGGCTATAAATAATATTGTTACTTTTTGTATAATCATTTAACACAATTCACTCCATTTCCCCCAGGAGATATTTTGCCTCCTCCATCTTGCTTCCTTTTCCGTTTATAACCATCGTAAGATAATGCTTTGCGGATTCTCTATCTTTCAACATTATACTGGCTTTAGCGAGGTAAAAGTAAGAGTTAAGTTTTATATTATCGAACCTGCCCGTATCATTCTTCCGGATGCTTTCTTCCAGGTATTGTGCGCCTTTAGCTGCTCTTTCCTGGTTATAACCGGGAAACAATCCCAGGAAATCATGCTCTGCTGTTTTAAGGTACGATAAGCCCATTATATAATAAGAATAAAAAATCGTTTCGTCCCCGGAATTTTCCTTAATATCTTTTTGAAGGTAAGAAATTGCTTCATTGTAGTTGTCGTTTTCAAGAGCCTTAAGACTGTTCTGGAAATTCTCCGTTGCCCTTCCCCTGTTGATCGAAAATTGCGAATCATTTTTGATTGCTGCATTATTATAAAAGGCCGGGGTGGTAAAAGATGAAACAATATACAATGCGACGTAAACAAATCCGATGATAATGATCGATGCAAAAGCATATCGGGGAGCTTTATTCCTGTTTAAGACGACTTTCGGCCGGGAATCCGGATATCGATTTGCAGGATCCCTTCCTTCTGCTATTGATTCAGACAAAAAGTTGTCAACGTCGGAATATTCCGAGTTAAATTCTCTGAAAATTTCCGAACATATCGCACATTTCCGCAAATGCTTCTCAATAAACGGTATTCTTCTGATTACTGAACTATCATCCGGCGTCATTCCGTTTTTGAAAAGGGTATATTGAGAAAGTTCTTCCTCGCTTAAATGTGAGGAATGACTGACAACTCTCCCAATCTGCTCATAGGTGTTTTTTAATTCGTTCAATTCTTTATCATTGTCTGCAAGTGATTCAAGCTCATCTTTCTCTACGGCAGTCAGGCTCTTCTTTTCCAGGAGCTTTAATAATTTTTCTTTCTTATCCATTCTTTTTTATTTATCAGGTTTATAAACAATTAGTAAATTCAGTAATAATAAAGTGACAACCTCATATTTTTATTTTAAGTTCCTCAATGGTTCTGTAGAACATCTTTTTAATGGCGTCCTCGGATTTTCCAAGATTCTCTGCAATTTCAGCAAATTTAAGGTCCTCCCAGAATCGCATCTTGAAAATTTGCTGTTTATCTGTGCTTAGAGTATTAAGAATTGAGACTATTTTTTCGGCGTCAATCTTGACTGATGGGTGTTCATCCTTCTGCTCAACGTAATAGGCCTCATCAAGTTCAAAGGTTTTTCTTTTTTTGGATTTTTTATACCAATTGACGAAGGTAAGGAATAAAACCCTTCTCAGCCAGTTTTCAAGGCTTTCTATTTTGTGATATTGCTCGGCAAAAGAAAGATACACATTATTGGAAAGGTCGTCTACATCTTCTGTGTTGGGTATTTTTCCATGCCTTAATTTCGAAAGGAAATAGCTGTACGAAATATCCCTTATTAATCCTGATAATTCACTGAATGCTGACGAATTCCCCCTTTTTGCTTCTGTAAAAAGCTCATCCAGTTCATTTTTAGAAAAATTTATATAATTTAACTTTTGTTCAGCCAAGGGGGATATAATATTTTGTCACTATTGACTTAATTGTATTACTATTATTATAATTATTATAATCAAGTTAAACAATATATATGAGATTTTTAACTACAGGAATTATTGTATTTCTTCTCTGCCTGTCAGTAAAAGCCCAGCCTGTATTGCAGATTTATCCGGATGAACTGGAATATAATGATATATTTCACAGACTCCAGAATTCATATTTTATCAATACAGGGAACGAGACGCTTGTAATTGACAGCATTTATTACAGAAATAATGACTTCTATTACCTGAGGTTTGACAGATCCTGGCGATATCCCATTACCATTGAACCAGGAGATTCAATAATGATGGATTGCATCCTCTCCGGCTACTTGAATTATACTTATGAAGATATAGAGGATACACTGTTTATATATAATAATGGTGTTAACCCGTACGAATATCTCAAGATAAAAATTGATTACTATGAAGATAATTTTTATTCCGGTACCTTGCAGGGAAATGTAAGTACAGAAGGAGTCCCAGTTCCTTCAGCTGATATTTATTTCCTGTATGGTGGTAATTTTGTAATTGCACAGAGTATTACTGATGCTAACGGAAATTATTCTGTTGAACTTCCTGTAGGAAGTTATACGATAGCAGCGGCGAAAGACTCCTATTATGTTTCCTTCTATGATCAGCAGTTTGATCCTCTCAACGCAACACAGGTGATCGTTGACACCAATGGGACTTCCTCCGCAGATCTGAATTTAGTCAGGGTGACTCCAACTCAAAACTCAGTATCAGGAAGAATATTTGATTCGCTTGCCATCTATCCATTAAAAAAAGGAATTGTAATTGTAAGAAGCGGAACTCATACTCCCGATAAAATTATACATAGCAAGCTCAATTCTCCCGCCCTTGGAGGTACCTACGCAGCTATTGTAAACCCCGATGGTTCTTATACGGTTGATGATATTATCGACCCCGGATATTATTATGTACAATCGTTTTCCGATTATTATGTCCCTTCATATTATGACACCTTGGGCAATAACCCCGGATTCTGGCAGGAGGCGGACTCTATTTATATCGGTTCGCCAATACTAAATGCGGACATTTATATGCCCAGAGATTCTTCTGTAGGAGGGGGAATTATTTCGGGCACGGTAGGGATTACCGGTAAAAGAGATAGTATAATAACTGATGCAATTATTTATGCACAGTCAGTAGAAAACAACTTAATAACTTATGCTTTCTCCCAGGCCGACGGAAATTTCAGGGAGAATTTTCTGCCATACGGCAGCTACTATCTGGTTGCTCAGAAAATCGGGTACGAAGATGCGGTAAGCGATAAAATTATTATAGATAGTACTATGACCAGCATTGGGAACATTACGTTATTGTTTTCTTCACCAAATTCTGTAAAGGAAGGAGAAATCCGTCCGAACCGCATCAGACTTTACCAGAATTATCCCAACCCATTCAACCCTACCACAACTGTAAGCTTTTATCTCCCTTATGGAACAAATGTGCTGCTGAGAATAACAAATATCCTTGGTGAGACTGTCTCAGTTATGCATAACGGTTATTTGACCGCTGGAGATTATAGTATGCAGTTCGACGGCAAAGGCTTAAGTTCAGGAATCTATTTTGTTTCTCTTGTTACTTCAGAATCAGCTTTTGTCAAAAAGATACTGCTCCTGAAATAAAGCAGCGACAAATTTCTATAAGATCCATTTGCCTTCATCTTGTAACCCTCTTGCCGGCCTCTGGTTGCGAATCTTGACGATTTTAGATAGTTTAGTCAATCCAACTATTAAAAATAAGAGGTCCCAATGTTTGATGATAAATATAAATTTACCTGCGTAGATCGGTTTCTTAAATATGTGAAATACGATACTCAATCTGATGAAGAATCAACCTCCTTTCCTTCCTCTGGAAAACAGAAAATACTTTCCAAAGACCTCGCAGAGGAATTAAAGAAATTGGGTCTGGAAGATGCTCATATGGATGAAAATGGTTACGTGATGGCAACCCTTCCGTCTAATTCTGATAAAAAAGTCCCCGCAATTGGCTTTATTGCTCACGTTGATACTTCTCCTGCAGTTACCGGTGCGGGGGTAAATCCCGTAATCCATAAAAACTACAAGGGAGGAGATATCAAACTTCCTAAAGATCCTTCCCAGGTTATTCTTGAGAGTGAGAATCCCGATCTTAAGAATATGAAGGGATTCGATATCATAACTACTGACGGAACCACCCTTCTCGGCGCCGATAATAAGTCCGGTGTTGCTGAAATAATGGATGCAGTCAATTACTGGCTTACACATCCGGAAGTTAAGCACGGACCGGTAAAAATCTGCTTTACCCCCGATGAAGAAGTTGGACGGGGAACAGAAAAATTTGACGTTAAGAAATTCGGTGCAAAGTATGCTTATACTGTCGATGGTCAGAGCCGCGGCGAGGTTGAGTCTGAAACTTTCAGTGCAGATGCTGTTACCATTAAGATACACGGAAAAAATATTCATCCCGGTTACGCAAAGGGAATAATGGTCAATGCTGTTAGAGTTGCCGCTGAATTTATCGAGAGCCTGCCGAAAGACAGACTTTCTCCTGAAACGACGGAAGGTCGTGAAGGTTATGTTCACTGCACCAATATCAATGGCAATGAAGAACTCGCCGTATTGAAGTTTATCATCAGGGATTTCGAAACTCCCAAACTAAAAGAATATGAGACTTTATTAAAAGGACTCGCAGAGAAGACGGTAAAGAAATATCCAGCTGCAAAGCTGGAGTTTGATGTAACTGAACAATACCGTAATATGAAGGAAATTCTTGTCCGGCATCCGCAGGTTACCGATTATGCGGAACAGGCTATGAAAAATCTTGATATTGAACCTATTATGCACCCGATACGCGGGGGTACGGATGGTTCACGACTTTCATTCATGGGATTGCCTTGCCCTAATATCTTTGCCGGGGAACATAGTTTCCACTCAAAGGTGGAATGGATTGCTATTCAGGATATGGAAATGGCTGTAAGAGTGATTATTGAAATTGCCAAAATCTGGGAAGAGAAGTCATAACTTATATTCTCAGTAAAAAAAAGCATTTAGCCGGATACGTATAAATAGGTCAACAGATTAATTATGCTTCATAAAAACAAACCGGAACTTATGGCCCCTGCCGGAAGCAAAACCATGCTTACAGCGGTGGTTAGGGCAGGGGCTGATGCTGTCTATTTCGGCACTGAAAAGCTGAATATGAGGGCGAAAGCTTCCAATTTTAAATCCGATAACCTTTCTGAATTAACATCCTATTGCAGGGAAAGAGGCGTACGTACCTACCTTACTCTGAATACGATTGTCTACGAAGAAGAATTGGACCAGCTTCGTGAAATAATTTTAAAAGCTAAAGAAGCTGGGGTTGATAGAATTATATGCTGGGACTTTTCAGTTGTTCAACTCTGTAAAGAGGCGGGAATGCCGTTCTGTATCTCTACTCAGGGATCTGTTTCTAATTCTCTTGCGGCTAATTTTTATAAAACGCTTGGTGCAGAAAGAATAGTGCTTGCAAGGGAATGCTCGCTCGAGGATATTAAAAAAGTACGCTCTCTTACCGACCTTGAAATTGAAGTATTTGTACACGGTGCTATGTGTATTGCTGTCAGCGGCAGATGCTTTATGAGTCACCACCTTTTTGAAAAAAGTGCCAACCGCGGCGAGTGTATCCAGCCATGCCGGAGGGAATATGAGGTTTATGATCCCACTATTGGCAAAAGTATGATAGTAGGCGAGGATTATGTTTTGTCTCCCGAGGATCTGTGTACCCTGGGTTTCATTGATCAACTGATTGAGACAGGGGTTGATTCTTTCAAGATAGAAGGCCGGAAGAGAAGTCCCGAATATGCAGCCGCTGTGACCGCAGCATACCGGAAAGCAATTGATCTTTATTACGAAGACAAACTCACACCGGAGATTAAGGAAGGACTTATTAAAGAACTTGAAAAAGTGTTTAATCGCGGTTTCTCAACGGGCTTTTATCTTAACACTCCCGGTTCAGAGGAGTATGCCGGCATTTACGGAAGCAGGGCAAATACCAGGAAAGAGTTTCTTGGAAGGGTTGTAAATTATTATAAACAGGCTGGGGTGGTATATATTTCGATTGAGACCGGGACTCTGAAAGAGGGAGACGAATTATATATAATCGGGGAAACGACAGGTGTGGTGCAGATTAAAGCAGAGAATATTTTATACGATGATAATAAGAAAGCAGACTCGGCATCAAAAGGAGAAAAAGTTACAATCAGGTGTAACGAACTTGTCCGTCCCCGGGATGCTGTTTATCTCATAAAGCAGGTTCAGGTAAAAAAATCTGAACAGCCTATGGTTTAGCTCTCAGTTCTTCTGCATTTTCTTTATAAAGTTCTAAGCTGTCATTTATTATCTTATATGCTTTTTCTTTGCCCAGAAAATCTTTAACAAGCACTTCTTTTTGCTCAAGCTTTTTATAATCCTCAAAGAATCTTTTTAACTCAACCACAGTATGAGGGGGAAGTTCGTTAATATCATTAATATAATTAACCGACATATCGTTTTTAGCAACAGCAATTATCTTATCATCTACCTGCTCTTCATCTGTCATATGCATAACTCCTATTACCTTACTTTCAATTATGCATAGCGGGTCAACATCAATTGAACATATAACCAGTATGTCGAGCGGATCTTTATCATCGCAGTAAGTCTGCGGAATGAATCCGTAATTTGCGGGATAATGTACCGATGAAAACAGAACGCGGTCAAGCCGCAGGAGTCCGCTGGCCTTATCCAGTTCGTACTTACCTTTTGAACCTTTGGGGATCTCTATAATACTGTTTACCACCCGGGGAACATCGTTTCCCGGCGTCACCGAATGCCATGGATTGCTTACGAGTTTCATAATTTCCTTATAAATTTTACTCTTCGAAATTATACTTTAAAAAGGGCAAATAAAATTCCAATGAGGCTTATTTTGATAAGCATCATCAAATCTTTATTTTTAACAACTATTTAAAGTTTTTATTATCCTTTATTCATTTATACTACTATGAGATTAAGCAAATCCTTTGTCCCGACATTAAAGGAAGTTCCGAGTGATGCCGTAGTTACCAGTCATATTCTTCTGCTAAGGTCAGGTATGATCCGTATGGTTTCCGCGGGTATTTATTCTTTCCTGCCTGTAGGCTACCGCGTAGTCAGGAAAATATCTGAAATAATCCGTGAGGAAATGAATGCTATAGGAGGACAGGAATTTCACCTCCCCGCTTTGAACCCAAGAGAAATCTGGGAGGAAACCGGCAGAGTTGAAGCTTTTGGTGATATACTCTTCCATATTGCTAACCGGGAATATGTTCTGGCTCCGACTCATGAGGAAATAATGACTTTCCACGCAAGGAATGTTCTGAAATCCTACAAGGATATGCCCCAGATATGGTATCAGATACAGACTAAGTTCAGGAATGAATCGAGACCAAGAAGCGGAATAATACGGGGACGCCAGTTCCTGATGAAGGATGCTTATTCATTTGATATTTCACCGGAAGGACTCGATCATTCATACAGTCTTCACGACAAGGCTTACAGAAATATATTCGACCGGTGCCACTTATCTTACTTTATTGTAGGTGCATCCAGCGGTGCAATGGGCGGCTCAGGTTCCGAGGAATTTATGGTTAAGTCGGATGCCGGTGAGGATACTGTAGCTCATTGTGAGAACTGCGGGTATGCTGCAAATCTTGAAGTGGCAACTTCTAAAATTAGCAGCAGGCAGAGAGATGAAAAGAGTGAGGACATAAAGAAGATACATACACCTGATGTCAGATCTATAAATGAGCTTTGTGATTTTCTGAAGATAGATGAGACTCAGTGTGCTAAGTCGAGGGTCTATATCCATAGCGGAAATGCAGTGCTTGTGCTTATGCTGGGTAATGAAGACGTAAACGAAGCCAAGCTTGAACGCGCACTTGGAGGTGCTGTTCGCCCTGCTCAACCGGAAGAGCTTGTTGAGATAACAGGTGCGGAGGCGGGTTCAATTGGTCCTGTGGGATATAAGGGAAGAATCATTGCTGATCTCAGACTTAAGGATGCGAATAATCTTTTCAGCGGTGCTAACGAAACCAATTATCACCTTGGCGGAATCGATCTGAAACGGGATGTTAAGGAAATTGAATACGCTGATCTGCGCTCTATAAATTCAGGTGAAAATTGTCCAAGATGCGATCATAAGCTTGCGGTTTTTACCGCAATAGAACTTGGTCATATTTTTAAGCTGGGTACAAAATATTCTGTTTCGATGGGCGCTAACTTCCTGGATGAGAATGGCAAGGAAAATCCTATTATTATGGGAAGCTATGGTATCGGGGTTGACCGCGTTCTGGCCTGTTATATTGAGCAGCATCATGACGATTACGGGATTATTTGGGATAAAACCCTCGCACCGTTCCAGGTTCATTTAATGGGATTAAATATGAAGAAGCAGGAAATAATCGAAACCTGCGATAAGCTTTATGATGATCTGACGGCTGCAGGCTACGAAGTTTTATTCGATGACAGGGTAGATGCCCAGGCTGGTTTCAAATTTAAGGATGCAGATCTTCTCGGAATGCCGATTCAGGTCATCGTTGGCGATAAAAAGCTGAAGGACCTTAAGGTTGAAGTAAAAGTCAGGGCATCGGGTGAAAGGTTCGATGTTGACCTTAACCAGGTACAGGAAAAACTGAAAGAGCTTTTAGGATAGAACTTAGTAAAGGTTAACTACCTTCTTATTAAATAATTCCCTACCGGATTTTCACATTTGAAATTATTTACAGTGCCATTTGGCACTATTTGATTAAAAGCATCTTCCTTGATTGAACGTAATTCCCTGACCTCATCACGTAGAAATATAATCCGCTCGACAGATTAGCACCATCGAAGGTTACCTGGTACCTGCCGGAGTTTTTCTCTTCCATTACTAGGGTTCTGATTTCATTTCCAAGAACATCATAAACTTTAAGTGTTACAAAACCGGGATGGGGAAGAAGGAATTCTATATTGGTAACCGGGTTGAACGGGTTCGGATAATTTTGGTAAAGCAGAAAATTTTCAGGCTGCTCATTTTTTTTATCAGATACTGCAGTAATTTGCGTTCCATATTCAACGCTGTCGATATTTGCATATCTCAGAACAGTGGCTCCACAAGTAAATTCACAGGATGAACTATTAATAAAGCCAAATCCTTTTGCAAATAATAAATTAGTTGCGGGTATACCTGATTCATCTTCTAACTCACGGATTTTGGTCGGATAATTGAGAACACTATCTTCATATATATCAAGACATAGGGTTAAAAATACTCCCTGGGTTGAAGTAAAGCCGGTATACGATCCTCCGAAATATTCGCCGGGTTCAACAAGCAGGCTGTCTATAAGATATTCATTATCTACAAACAAAGGATCATCTCTAAATCTATAAACGCAGGCAGTTGCAGAATCAATTCTCTCGTATGTTTTGCTAATATATCCATCGAATGGTATATTTTTATGGGTGATAACTTTATATAATTTGTTATTTGATAGTGTTGTATCCCCTGTTACCTCCAATGAATAAAAAGATGAGTCAACATTGTAAGGAATGATTTCGTAAGAATATGCTACATACTCCCAGTAATTTCCTGTTTGAAGTGGATAATATTTTAGTGCTTCAGTTAGAGTATCGGTTTGGGCAATCGCAAAATTTGCTATTATAACCAGGAGAAGAATGACTTTCATAAGCTCCCCGCTTTCCCATATTATTTAATACCCGGTTTATTATAAATAAGTTGAACAAGTCCTGAAGAATACGGTCTTGATTCAACCAGGTTAAATCTAATAATTTTATTCCTGGATGTAAATTGTGGCGTTCCGCCCCCCAGAATTAAGGGGTGAAACGCAAGCTGAAGTTCATCAACCAAATCCAGATCGAGAAGTTTGTTAAATAATTCTGCACCACCGAAAAGCCAGATATCATTTCCCCTTATTTCTTTTATTTCATTAATCTTAACAGGATCAATTTTTACTGATATGGCATTTTTAACAATATAGTTTGGATTCTCTGTAAATACGTATTTTGCTTTATCCGGGTAAGGATTCTTATCCATACCAATGAGAACGTCGTAACTTTTTCGACCGAAAAATATGGTATCTATACGTTTAAGAAAATCTTTCATTCCGTAATCCTGGTCGGTGAGACACCAGTCGAATTCGCCGTTCGGTCCTTCAACGAATCCGTCGAGACTCACTGCAAGATTTAATATTAATTTTCTCATTATTTTAAAATAAAACAGGCTGTCTTAGTTGCCGATTACGACAAACCCAGACAGCCTGTTAAAGATTCTATTTCTTCCTGGTAAAATCGATCTCCATTGTTTTAAATTCCTGTCCTTTATCGGTCATAAACATTTCCATATGTTCATGATCATCATCCACCTTTTTAATTGTCTGCCTGACAGGGATATCCTTTTTGCTCAGCGGATCAACCGAGGTACCTGTATAAGTAAATGTTTTCGTCCCCGCATCATATGTGCCTTCCAGGTACATTACACCCGTACCGAAATTATCGATCCATGTAGAGAAGAATTTCTGCTTCGCATTGTCGTAGCCGGAAATTTCTCTGCCGTTCATTTCCATACCGCTAAAGTCAGATGTGTGAGTCCCTTCAAAATACCTTCCGCCAAGGATAGACTTAATTTCTGAAACACCTGACGATTCGGTAGGAGGCTGGGATGGGTCCATCCACATTTTAATATCAGAAGTCCATTGTCCGACACCTTTTGATAGAAGTTCATGCATAGGACCAGGAGTCATATATTCGGTCCAGGCTTTATTCATCTCCTCCTGGTAATTTTCATCCTGGGCTAAAACAGGTAAACAAAATACTATTAGAAACAGAAAAGCTGAAAAAGCAATGAATTTTTTCATAGAACTCCTCGTTAAATGATGTTTAAAGTATATCTGTTGGGGAGCATAAGTTATGGGGAATTCTGCTATAAAGCAATAAAATAATTTCCCGGCGTGAGCTGACTACAGATTATTCATTTCATGGTTAAGCAGCCATTGCTTACGCCATAAACCTCCTCCGTAACCTGTAAGCTTGCCGTTCTCACCGATTACACGATGACAAGGGATAATGATGGCTATCCTGTTGTGGCCGTTTGCTGAACCCACTGCCCTGACTGCCTTTAGATGGCCTATTGATTCAGCCTGCTTTCTATAAGACCAGGTGGTACCGTAAGGGATTTTGGTTAATGCGTCCCATGCTTTTTTCTGGAAATCCGTTCCGAAGATTATTAAAGAAATATCAAAGTTTTTTCTTTTGCCTTCAAAATATTCATTGAGCTGCTTTTTTAATTCTTTGATGTGCCCGTTGGTTCCCGGAAGTATACGACACTTAAAATGTTTTTCAAGCTGTTTTAATTCTGTTTCCAGCATCCTGCGGTCGGTGAATTCCAGAAGATAAATTCCTTCTTCATTTCCTATCACCATCATAGGTCCAAGCGGAGTCGTGAAGCGTTCGAAAGAAAGAACCGTTTCATTTTTGGTTTCCGAAGGACTACCGGATGTTACTTTCTTAAAAGTATGCTGAAACCCGCTTAATGATTCATAACCGGCATCATAGGCTGCGTCGATGACTTTAACTCCTTCCTTAAAATTTCTTAGCGCATTATTTATTCTGAACATTCTCTGGTAAGCATGGAACGTCATTCCGTGATTTTTCATGAACCATCTTCTTATATGGGCAGGATCAATTCCTCTCGAAGTTAGTCTGTAATCAGTTATTTTCGAAGACGGATTTTGTTCTATTTCTTTTAATAACGATTTTATTTCCGGGAGTATTTCATCAGGATATTCAAGTGGACGGCATATTTTACAGGGACGGTAACCGTTAGCCATAGCCTCCTTAGCTGTCTCAAAGAATTCAACATTCTCTCTTTTGGGTTTTCGTGCCCTGCATGTCGGCCTGCAGAATATTCCGGTGGTTTTGATCGCAGCGAAAAATAAACCTTCATATTGCGGATCTTTGTTCACTAATGCTTTGTAAGCATTTTCATCGGATAAATTTAAGGAAATCATAGAACCTGCCTTTTTTTAGCATCAAACATAAAAAGAGTGAAGTATTATCTCTACCGAAAACTTGACAAGTATTTTTCCTACTCGGTGCGTTAATCCTGCAGTGGTTCTTGTCGATAATAAAAGAACAACTATATGAAATGACGGGGAGATATTCAATTCTAATGACGATTAGTTAGGTAGATGGCAAAACCCTGATTTACTCTCTATCCCCTAATGCCCTTCTCCGTTCTTCAAAATTAAAGTACTTTTTATACAATTTATTCATTAAACAGACTGCTGACAAATTAAACAGTATGACAGATCTGTCATACTCCCTATCCACCAGGTATTTATAGGCTTGGAATGTGCCTAGCATAGGCCTAGCAGAATCAAAATGAGACAGTTGAAAATCATCTAAAAAACGCAATTTTCGCCTGTAGAAAAAATAAACAATGTGACAAAATGGCAGAGGAGGGGAAGTGATTTTTTTAGGGAAGCGATTTTTTTACCGGCCTTAAAGTGTAGTTTTTATCAGTCCCTGACTGAACTTAGGATGAAAACCAATTCAACTCCAGAAGCAGAATAATACCTCAACTTAAAGAGCTTTTAGAGCTTTCACGGTTTCTTCAATACTTGTCTTAACCGGTGTCGCCTTGAAATAATGATTTTCAAAATCACTGCTGTCGAAAAGATAATCAGAGTTATACTGGTACATCATCTCATCCATTTCCCGGATAACCGGAATGAACAAACCGACCATTCTGAGCATCCACCTGGAAAGAGTTGTGTTACCGGTATCCTTTCCATAAACTTCCTGCACCAAATTAATAAACTCCTTGCCGGTTGGCGCATTTTTGTCAGTCGGCAGATGCCAGGTTCTGTTGTAGGCATCAGGAGTGTTGCCCAGGAGGGCTGTTGCTTTGGCAGCATCTGCAGTATAAGTAAGCGAGTGTTTCAAATCAGCATTGATGAACCATTGGGCTTTTTTTCCGTTCATTACTTTTTCATAAACCAGAGGATAAACGAAACTGCTTTTTGTCGGTCCGTTGAAATCTGCCGCGCGGGCAATAATTGCCTTTATGTTTCCCTGTTTATATTCATTTATGAGCTGCTCTGCTATCTTAGCCCTGACTTCACCCTTTTTGCTTGAGGGATTCATCGGTGTCTGCTCGGTCATCCGCCCATCTACTTTTCCATATGAATAAACATTGTCAAAAAAGACCAGCTTAGTATCAAATTTTTTGCAGGCGTTTATTACATTAGTCATAACTTTAGGCCAATCTCTCTGCCAGACACTTAGCTTGTATTCCATACCTGGAACGAGGTAGGCAATATCCGCACCCTCAACCGCCTTCTCGGTTTGACTGTAATCTGTAAGATCAGCCTTTACAAGCTCATTATTTTTGTTGATGGCAGCAGG
Organism: uncultured Ignavibacteria bacterium; assembly: GCA_963774455.1. GTDB lineage: Bacteria > Bacteroidota > Ignavibacteria > Ignavibacteriales > Ignavibacteriaceae > DATFVA01. Next base: position 16,672 of record CAVZFD010000006.1, on the reverse strand, counting down.
GTTTCTGCTGACGAGCCTCACCTTGTCCGTGTAACGGGGTAAAATTTCAGCAAGCCCTTTTCCTATTACTCCTCCCGATCCTAAAATTACCTGCATCTTAATCCTTCCTGACTTTTTTATTTTTCCTCCATCTCATCGAGGGAATAACTTCGCCCCTTTCACAACAGGCAATAAGAGTATCCAGCCTCCTTAGCCTGGTTGCCTCCTGCTTTGCACTCATAACCCAGTGGATTGCCGGTCTCCTGTAAGAAGGTGCCTGAGATTCAAAATATTCCCATGCCTTTTTATTTTTTCTAAACAGGTTCTGATATCCACCATCAAGCTTTACAACTCGCTGCTCAAAGGAATAAGTATGACTGTTTTCGTCTTTCCTCTTTTTGTAAGCCTCGAGTCCGGACGGCTTCATCAGATCCAGTTTAATTAGTTCCTCAACCCGGTTTATATTCTTCGTGCTCCATTTGCTGTTTTCCCTGCGCGGCGTGAAACGGATTGTGTAGCTTAGTTCATCCAGCGATTTCCTTATACCGTCTATCCACCCGAAACAGAGCGCTTCATCAACAGATTCCTCCCAGGTTATACTGGGTTTGCCGGAACTTTTTTTGTAGAAGCCGACAAGCAGCTCATCTTTTTTGTCATGGTTTGTTTCGAACCATTTTCTTAATTCCATTTGCTTCCTGAAGAATACGGACTTCATTTACCGGCTGTTGAATCGGGTTCAAAATCCAGGACAATCGAGTTCATGCAGTATCGCTTCCCGGTGGGAGGAGGGCCGTCATCAAATATATGTCCCAGGTGGGCGCCGCACCTTCCGCACAAAACTTCTATACGGTGCATCCCATATGAATCATCTGATTTGTAAAGCACACTGTTCTTCCTCATCGGCTCAAAAAAGCTCGGCCATCCGCAGGTGCTTGCAAACTTTGCGTCTGATCGAAATAGTGGATTCCCGCAGGCAGCACAATAATAGGATCCTTTGCCATCATAATCCCAGTACTTACCTGTAAAGGCTCTCTCGGTTGCCTTGTTACGGGCAACTTCATAAACATCCTCCGGAAGAACCTTCTTCCATTCCGAATCGGGAATATCAAGCTTCGTTGTATCAGTTCTTGAATAGTAAGGATTATTCGGTTTCACATTCTGTTCCTTCATAGTCTCCTGCTTTCCATTAGTAACTTCACTTTTGTTTTGACAGCATATAAAAGAAAAGGCTGAAAGAATAAGAACGATTAAACTTAATTTCATAACATTAACTCACTTTCCCGTTTTCCTTAAACATAAAATCATTTAAAGCGAAAATAATCATCTTATTATAAAATCTTTGTTGCTATGGTTAACCGGTCAATCTTCATCCTCATCGGAGAAACGGATGGTCTTGTCTCTCTTTCCATTGTCGGTCTTATTTTTATTCGAATGCTCTTTTTCTTCTCCAAACGTTGCTATCAGGCCTGAAATAAATTCTTTTTTCTCTGCATCGGTCAGCTTTGCTTCCGAATGCATTAAAGTATATTGCCACATGGGCATTTTACCTTCCCTTACTTCCTTCGCGGATTCATCGCCTTTACCCGGCTTCCAGTCTGACATATTAAAATGTTTTCTCCCTTCTTTAACATCGTCGGCAACAAGCCAGCTAACCGGCGCTACATACGAATAAGCCGGCCATTTTGTTTCATTGCTGTGACAATCGAAGCATGCTCTTTCAGCAAATGCTTTTGTTTTGGGCGAATCCCAATTAGGTTCTCTTACAACAGGCGGATTGGTCCTGTCTACCGGAATGAATTGTATAATGATTAATAATAAGAAAATGACCAGGAGTGAATATTTTAGTATTTTTCCTTTTTGTCTCTTAGCAGCCATCAGAAACCTTTAATATAGTTTGGAAATTTTTGATAAAGTAATATAATGAGTTTTTAAGAGGATATAAAAACCATGATTTTCCACAGGAATCATCCGGATATTGGAAACAGTATAAGCAAATTACAGTTTTGATTGAAAGGCAAAATCTAATCTTATTGGTTTAACCAGCTTTTCATAATCTGAATACGACATTTTAATAAGCTGTGAATGCGAGCATGCGTTAAACGCAATCTCCTCATCCTCCGCAAGACTGTTTGCCACAAAGACATCCACCCCATACAAATTTCCGAATGGAGGCATCGCTCCTACCTCACAGTCGGGGAATTTGTCAACGAATTCGTGTTCATCCGCCAGCCGTACATTATTTGAACCCAGTACCTTTTTAAGGTTGTCAAAGTTTATTTTGAAGGAACCCGGCAGCACCGCCATCGCAAGCTTACCGTCCATTTTAACCAGTACTGTTTTAGCAATTTCCTTTCCCGGCAAATGCGCCTTAGCCGCAATCTCCTGTGCCGTATATGCAGGTGAATGCGATACGGTTATGTACCTGACGTTGTTTTCATCCAAAAATTCTATCAGTTTTTTTATTGCCATCTTCTCAACTCCTTTCTCAAAGTTTTGTTTTTGATTCTGTTGGCGTCATATTTTTTCAACAAGGTCAAGGAATTTTTTATAAGGAATAGCAATCAGACTCTGTGCCTCGAAAGCACCGTTTGAAAGGCTTATCATTGAAACTTTTGCCGCGGTTTCTTCATCAGGCGCTTCATAAATATCCAGAAAATCGAACGGACCAAGCAGGGCGTAATGTTCGATGAATTTTACTTCAGGACATTTTTCTCTTACCTGTTCCAGCCAGTTTCTGCCCAGCCTTGCACGGTCTTTCATCTGTTTAGAGATTTCCGGAGCTAACTTGGTTAGTAAAATAAATGTTTTCATGGCTTCCTCCCGCTGAGTATGATGATTTAATGCCGAACCCACCATACATCTTAAGCCGTAGAAAAATCAAAATGGTTTAAGGTGTGAATACCCTAATTTAACTGTTGATGGAATAAAATTCTACTGCCCTGACTGAATAGTGCGTTACAGAACTTCTGAGGCGTCATTCTTTTATTATATTGTATAAATTCTGAAATCCGGTAATCAGTGCCTCTTTAAATTTTTATCATTTAAATAAGAAGAATATATGTCAATGAACGTATCTCAAAAGCTTATAGAATCTCACATCATAGAGGGAAAAATGATCCCCGGTGAGGAAATAGGGATTAAAATTGATCAGACTTTAACCCAGGATGCAACCGGCACCCTTGTAATGCTTGAGTTCGAGGCTATGCACATAGATAGGGTGAAGACAGAGCTGTCGGTTCAATATGTAGATCATAACCTGATACAGGAGGATTTTAAGAATCCCGATGACCATATTTTCCTTAGAAGCGCGTGTAAGAAATTCGGGATCTGGTTCAGCCGCCCAGGAAATGGTGTGAGCCATCCTGTTCATATGGAGCGATTTGGAATTCCCGGCAAAACCCTGCTTGGTTCTGATAGTCACACTCCCGCCGGAGGTGCCCTTGGAATGCTGGCTATTGGGGCGGGGGGACTTGAAGTTGCCCTGGCGATGGCCGGAGAACCTCTCTATCTTAAAATGCCGAAAATATGGGGAGTGAAATTAACCGGTAAACTGCCAGATTGGGTGTCGGCAAAGGATGTTATACTTGAAATGCTCAGAAGACACGACGTTGACGGTGGAATAAATAAGATAATTGAGTACTACGGTCCGGGACTAAAAAATCTTTCTGCAATGGACAGGCATGTTATTGCTAATATGGGAACGGAACTTGGCGCAACCACCACTGTTTTTCCATCCGACGAAGAAATTAAAAAATTTCTTAAGATCCAGAAAAGAGAAAATGACTGGGTGGAACTTACTGCAGATGAAGGTGCCGCGTACGATGAGTACGAGGAAATAAACCTTTCGGAACTTGAGCCATTGATTGCACTTCCCGGAAGTCCCGGAAAAGTTGTACCCGTCAGAGACGTCTCCGGCAATGAAATTTACCAGGCTTACATTGGTTCCTCGGCAAATCCCGGATACAGGGATTTTGCCATCGCCGCATTGATGGTAGACGGAAAGCAGGTGAACGACAGGGTTTCTTTCGATATTAATCCTACATCGCGCCAGATACTTGAAAACCTTATGTCAGCCGGTCTGCTGGGCAAGCTGATTCATTCAGGAGCCAGGCTTCACCAGGCAGGCTGCAACGGCTGCATAGGGATGGGACAGGCGCCGGCTACGGATAAAATCAGTCTTCGTACTGTTCCCCGTAATTTCCCGGGCAGATCGGGTACAAAGGAAGACAAAGTTTATCTTTGTTCGCCGGAAACTGCGGCAGCCTCCGCCCTGACAGGGGTAATTACCGACCCCAGAACCCTGGGCATCAGTTATCCCCGCTTCAGAGAACCTGATAAAATTATTATCAATACCGAAATGCTTGTTCCGCCCACTGATCAAAATCAGGAAGTTCTGCTTGAAAAAGGGCCTAACATAAAACCCTTGCCTCCCTTTAAGCCGCTTCCGGATGAGTTTGAAGGAATTGTACTGTTAAAGGTTAAGGATGATATTTCAACAGACGAAATTATGCCTGCCGGTGCAAAGGTACTTCCATACAGAAGCAACATACCAGAAATAAGCAGATTTGTCTTCAGTCAGGTTGATGAAACTTTCTATGACAGAGCATTGAAATATAAGGAAGCGGGTTTTTTTGTGGTAGGTGGAGAAAATTACGGCCAGGGAAGCAGTCGTGAGCACGCAGCCCTTGCCCCGCGTTACCTCGGCTTAAGAATGGTTATTGCTGTATCCTTCGCAAGGATTCACTGGCAGAACCTCATTAACTTCGGGATACTTCCGCTTACTTTTCTTAATCCAGATGACGTCAACAAAATTGATCAGGAAGATATACTCTCAGTTGAAAACCTCGTTAAGTCACTTAAAGAAGGAGATAAAATCATTGTAACAAATAAAACCAAAAACCTGGAGATTCAGACAGAACATAGTATGAGTGCACGGCAGGTTGAGATGATACTTGCCGGCAGCCTGATTGAATTAGTGAAGAGCAAGTTCAAAAAAAAGATTGGTAATTAATTGATCTCCGTCACATTCACTGATATATCAGAATAGGTACATTCATTTTAATTAAGATAATCGATTAAAACAGCCTCAATTCTTTGAGACTACTTTAATATAACCAGCTTCTTTGTATCCGAATATTGTCCTGCCTGAATCCTGTATAAATATATACCGCTTGCTAAGCCTGAACCATCGAATTTAACCTCGTATAACCCGGAACCCTGCTCATCATTAACAAGTACTTTTAACTTGTTTCCAAGGATATCGTATACACTCAGCTTAACTTTAATTAACCCTCCACCTGATTCCGAAGGCACACCATATTTAATTGTTGTTACAGGATTAAACGGATTAGGAAAATTCTGATATAATATAAACTGATCAGGGGTACTAGGATACTGGCTTTTTATACCAGTAACATGATCCGCATTTAAATTCCTATATACCCGTTCACACAAAAGCCAGCATACCTTTCCGTCAGTTGCTGCCAGATCGCTTCCCATCTGAAAGTTTCCGGAGAGAGGGTCAGCCGCCCAGGTTTTTCCGCTGTCACTGCTGAAGAAGAGTGATTCCCTGCCTGAAAACCAAACTTTAGATGCATCATCCTTCACAAATTCGATATCCGTTCCGATGAAATTATTATTGGAACTTACCTGAACCGAATCCCAGGATTGTCCTGAATCAATTGTACGATAGATGTAATTACCTCTGGATAAAATCCCATTAATCTCATCATAAAATTTAATCACGCTGGTAAGTTCAAAGTTACCCGGAACCTGATTCCAGCTTTGACCATTATCTATTGTGGAATACAAACCGCCGTACCATGATAGAGGTGAACAGCAGGGAATAAAATATCCGGTTCCCGAACTAAGGAAATCCATCCTTCTCCACACATCCCCCGAAGATACTCCCGGAAATGAATCGCTAACCGAAACCCAATGCGTCCCGCCATCAGTTGTTTTTATAAACAGGGCCGGCATGGAAGTCCCGGGTGCATCACCCATAGCTACACCATTATTTAGATCAAACATTTCAATATAGTTCATAAAGCTTGTAGAACTATCAAGATTAACTTGTTTGGTCCAATTAATTCCACCATTAGCTGATGACCAGATCTCATTTGGTTCAGCAGTGCAAAACCATATATTATTCTGCCCAACCATTGCCACATCAGTTATAGTGGAATTCGCGAAAATACCATTCCAGTTTAATCCTCCATCTTTGGTAAGGTAAAGAGTGGTATCATTGACCGGGTTTTGAGGAATCACAGCAATTACTGCGGTGAGACTGTCCGCAGCATCCATCGCCATTCCAAAATTATTCCATTCAGGCAGATTATTTGTTCGATCTTCCCATTGAGGGAGCACTTGTGAGGAAAAGAAGAGAAAGGAAACCAATGTAAGCAGTCTTATCATTATAACCTCCCCGCATTATTTATTACCAAGTTATTTTTTTTTTACTAAATGCAATAGAATTAGGAGATTTTATCAATAAGGTTCATCTTCATTTTATAAAGTTTTTCCGAAATGGATACGTGATAGTAATGAGGGTTGATAAGCCTTTTCACTCCGGGATCGAGACATTCAATATCTTTCTTCCTCTTCTCTCTCATCTCTTCAATTGAAGGAAACTCATATACCTGCTTTCCGTTATCCAGTATAGTCTCAAGCAGTGGTTCTATCCTGGAAATATGTTCTTTTGTTAAAATTCTTTTCTTGCTCTGACTGGATGCGTGATGAAGTAGGATGTCGTCATTAGTGGAAGGTTCCTCATCTTCAAGTGTCAGCAGGTCGGCATTAGCTTTTCCCTTCGAGTTGTATAGTCTCCAAACCTTCTTATTCCCGGGGTTGGGGATCTTCTCAACAGATTCTGAAATTTTAATAGCAGGAAGCCATTCACCTTTCTCATTTGCGACAGATACCAGTTTATATACTCCGCCTATCGACGGATCGCCGTATGAGGTAATCAATCGTGTTCCCACACCGTACACCAGCCTTTTAATAATCCCTTCAGGATCAAGCTGGTATTTAGGAGCTTCATCAGTTATCTGCGTTATTATCTGCCAGATATTCATTTCATCCAGCTCGTTCGAAAGAACAATCTTTACATCTTCAAAGCCTGCTTCATTCAGCAGCTTTGCTGTTTGTATGCTAAGGTAGGCAAGATCACCGGAATCAAGTCTGACTCCAAGAGGCTTTTGTCCTTTCTTCCTCATCTTCTCAAAAACCTTTATTGCATTAGGCACGCCGCTCTCAAGAGTATTAACTGTATCTACCAGCAGTATTGTATCGGCCGGATAAAGAGAAGCAAATTCTTCAAAGGCCTCCTCCTCTGTCATTCCCAGGGCCATAAACATCTGAACCATACTGTGTGCGTGAGTGCCTTTGGGAGGATACCCCAGCAGGTGGGAGATCCCGACATTGGAAGAAAAGTCGGCTCCGCCGATAAGTGCTGCACGGACACCCGCATTTGCCCCGCGATCGTGCGCCCGCCTCATTCCGAATTCAAGAAGCATCTGGTGCCTTCCTGCTTCATTTATTCTGCAGGCTTTTGTTGCGATGAGGATTTGATAGTTCAACTGGTTCAACAGGGCTGTTTCAAGGATCTGGGACATAGCGGCAGGACCCTCTACTACCGTCAATGGAACGTTTGGATGAACTACTCGGCCTTCAGGTATTGCCCTGAGTGTAATCTTATCAAAGTTGCCATTTTCCCTGAACCAATCGAGAAAATCTTTTTCAAAAACCGGTTTGCCATCGCTGTCCTTCTGTCCTGCCATCAATTCAATATCTTTATCAGTTGTACGGGTATTCTGCATCCAGTCGATCAGCCATTCAAGTCCGGCATTTATACAATAACCCGCTTTATGAACACCATAATCGGGGTAATTCCTGAAGAAATGATCAAACTGAACCTTTCTTTCATGCAGTCCCATCTTAAAATACAGCTGCGCCATCACTAATTCATACTGATCCGTAAATAAAATTCCTTCTGTTATCTGCTGATCAAATTTTTTTAACATTAATTCCTTCTTCGGTGAATTTGAATACTTAATAATATAAATATTATGAAGGTAAGTTAATGCGGCAGCCATTCCTCATTTCTTCACAGCTTGTATTTTCTTATTTTAACCGGATAATTATGGAAAAAAGTAAAAGAAATATCGCTGTCGTGGCGCTAAGCGGCGGGATGGACAGCTGCGTAACCACCGCTATTGCAGCACACAATTATGATCTTACCCTGCTGCATATAAACTATGGTCAGAGGACTGAAAAGAGAGAGCTGAATGCTTTCAATGATATAGCAGATTTTTATAAAGTTGATAAAAGACTCATAATCGATCATACACACCTGGCAGAAATCGGCGGCTCATCCCTGACTGATATTTCCCTGGAGGTGAGACAGGCTGATCTTTCCGATAAAAATATTCCCTCTTCCTATGTGCCTTTCAGAAATGGAAATATTTTATCGGCCTGTACCAGCTGGGCAGAAGTACTGGGCGCTGAAAAGATATTTATAGGTGCGGTTTATGAGGATTCTTCCGGATATCCCGACTGCCGCCCTGAGTTTTTCAAGGCTTTTGAAAAGGTGATAGACCTGGGAACAAAACCCGAAACAATTATTAAAATAGAAACACCGGTAATAAACTTTTCAAAGTCGGAAATTGTTAAGAAGGGTTTAGAGCTTGGCGCACCTCTCCATCTTACCTGGTCGTGCTACAAGAATGAAGATGAGGCCTGCGGCGAGTGCGACAGCTGCGCTCTGCGATTGCGCGGCTTTCAGCAGGCGGGTGTTGAGGATCCTATAAAATATAAAGTGAGGCCTGTTTATACCTGAAAGGCAGCGAAACAGATGCAGATGCTGAAATAAATTCAGCATGACTGGTTTATTTCATAAGTTTAACTTAATAACAAAAACGGACAATGAACGACAAATTAAAACTACTTGAAGTATTCGATAATGCTTACCCCGGCAGGGATTACTCTGTAATTCATACAGCTCCGGAATTCACATCCGTATGTCCTAAAACCGGTCAGCCGGATTTTGCCGCTATGGTTATTGAATACATTCCCGATAAACTGTGCATAGAATTAAAATCATTAAAAATTTATCTCAATTCATACAGGAATGACGGGATATATTTTGAAAGTGTAACAAATAAAATACTTGACGATCTTGCAGAAGTGTGTAAACCAAGGTATATGCTAATTACAGCCTCCTTCAATGTTAGAGGCGGTATATCATCAGTAGTAAAGGCAGAGTATAAGAAGTAATGGTTTCGCTTGAGGCAGCAAATAGGATTAAGCAGGATTTCAGCGCAAAGAAAGAGAAGCTTTTCTCAGAGTACACAGGTTTGAATGCGTCGTTGAAATTCAGCCTTGCGTTCAGTCTGCTTGTTGAAGAGTTTATTCGTTCCCTGGCTGGCGACGGCAAATATAACTTTGCGCTTGCATCCGCGGGAAGTTTCAGCAGACGGGAACTATCGCCTTTTTCTGATATCGACCTGATGTTCATTACCGATTCAGTTTCTGAAAATGAAAAGGATATTATAGAGTTCGTAACCAGACTATGGGACAACGGGATTGAAGTTTCACATACAGTCAGGGAGTTCTCTGATATAAAGAAGTTTATCGAAAGCGACCTTCATACCTTCACTCAATTTTTTGAAACCAGGTTCCTTCTCGGCAATGATAAAATATACCTTTTATGGAACGACATTCTTCTTGATGCGGTAACGGAGGAAGTTAAGGTTAAACTTATAAACGCGATGCTGGAGGATATTCAGCACCGGTACGATAAGTACGATGATTCGCCGAAAATACTTGAGCCGAATGTAAAGTTATCTGCGGGGGGACTAAGAGATTTTCAGGCTGTGGAATGGATGTATATGCTTGTTAACAAAACACTCCTCAATAAGCAGAACGAGATGACCCAGGCCGAGAACTTTATTCAGCAGCTTAATGAAGATGAATACACAAAACCTGATGAATGCAAGAGACTGCTGGAAAGCTATAACTTTGTAATTACTGTGCGTAATATCCTTCATATTATGAATCAGCAGAAGAGCGACAGGCTGGAATTCCAGGATCAGAAAAAGATAGCTGCTATGCTTTACAACTCGGAAAATGCCATATCTGCTTTTATGAGCAGGTATTATACAGCTGCAAACGTGATTAACAGGTTTTCAAAATCTATAGCAAAGACATTCCGGGAGGAGGTTGTTAATCCTCTCCCCGATACCCTTTCGATAAAGCTTGACGACGACTATATCTTTAAGGGAAACATAATCTCTTATGCGGGAGAAAAAGATTTTACCTTATCCTCAATTCTCAGGGGTTATTACTACCGCGGTTTATATAATGCCAGGTTTGATGAAAATTTACGCGCAAGGATAATAGAGACAGTCGAAAAACTGCATCAGAAATCCTCTCACGAGACCGAATCCTCTGTCTTTTTCAGAGAGATTTTGAAGCTCCCGAGGAATGTAGGGCAGACGCTCTCTGCAATGAATGAGCTCGGTGTGCTTGCGGCCTTTCTGCCTGAATTTAAAGATATGATCGGTTTCCTGCAGCATGGGGTTTACCACTTTTATACTGCCGACGAGCATACCCTGACTACTATTAAGAATGTCGAAAAACTCGAACGTGAGCATTCACAACTCGGGAAGCTTTTCACAAGTCTGAAGAACAGGGAGTTTCTTTACCTGGGACTGCTTTTCCACGATATAGCAAAACCGATAAACGTATCAGGCCACGAGATTATCGGGGCAGAGGTTGCAGCTGCGGTCATGTACAGGCTGGGATATTCTGAAGAGGAAATTGAAAAGGTCTCCCTGCTTGTAAGAAATCACCTCGTAATGGAGCAGGTTGCTTTCCGCAGGAATCTCAATGATCCTGAAACACTTAACAACTTTGCCCTGCGGTTTAATTCAACCGAAGAGCTGAACCTGCTTTACCTTGTAACATATGCTGATTTGTCCGCAGTGAACCCTGCAGTGTGGACCTCCTGGAAAAGTGACCTGCTGGCTGAATTGTACCGTAAAACCTACGCGATGCTGGAAGAAAAAATCAGCGGCGAGGAATTTCTGATCTCAAGTACCTATGTTATTCCTAAAGAGATAAGCAAACACTCGGACGTAATATCAGAAGATAACGTTCAGGAACATATTGATTCTATCAATGATATAGCTTACGCTCATAACTTTACGGAAAAAGAAATAGCTAAACATGTCGAGGAGATCCAAAAGGGTGTTACCATCTCTACCTCATTTAAGGAGCTTAATGACTTTACGAACATAACGGTTATTACGCGTGATTTTTCATCCCTGCTTTCCAAAGTGTGCGGCGTTCTTTCAATTAACGGTGTGAATATACAAGATGCAAGGATATTTACCAGGAAAGACGGAATAGTGATTGATACATTCAACGTAACAGATTTTAATACCGGGAAGAAAATTGAGAAAGACCGCTTCAGCAAAATCCGGAAGGATATGAAATCTGTTATCTCAGGTCTTCTGCAATTGAACCAGGAATTTGCAAAGATGAAATCCAGGTGGTGGAGGATTGAAACCCGGCTCTTTAAACGTACCGGTAAGATGAAAATAGAATTCGAGAATTATGAGAAGTATACAATAATAGATATTTTTTCACCTGACCGGCTCGGATTTTTGTACCAGGTAACGAATAAAATGAACCAGCTTGGTCTCAGCATTTATTTTGCTAAGATCGCCACAAGGGGTGATGATATAGTTGATTCATTTTACGTTCTTGATGCCAGCGGAAAAAAGATCTCTCCGAGCGATTATGATCTCATCCAAACTGAGCTTACAGAAGCTATATCTCAAATATTGTAGGATTTAAAATTGAACTTTATGGAAAAAGAAAAGCCGATAGGAGTATTCGATTCCGGCATCGGCGGCCTTACGGTGGTAAAACGAATTGCAGCTGTGCTTCCTGAAGAAAATATTGTCTACTTCGGCGATACTGCAAGGGTGCCGTACGGTTCAAAATCCAACAAGACAGTTATTGAATATTCAATGGAAGACGCAAAATTTTTGATGCAGAAAAACGTTAAGGCAATAGTTGTAGCCTGTAATACCGCATCATCAGTCGCAATGCAAGAGCTTAAAAAAAACTTTAATGTTCCTATTATCGGAATGATCGTGCCGGGAGCTGCAACTGCAATTCGAACCACCAAAAATAACAGGATCGGTGTAATCGGAACCCGTGCAACCATTTCCAATAAAGCCTATTCTAATGAGATCAGGCAGCTTAACCCTGAAATAGAGGTCTTTGAAACTGCCTGTCCCTTATTCGTTCCCCTTGCAGAAGAAGGGTGGATTGATCATAAAGCAACTTATGAAATTGCAGAAGAATACCTCCATGACTTACGTGATGAGAACATTGACACCCTGGTTCTCGGGTGTACTCATTATCCTATTCTATCCAAAGTAATCCAGGAAGTAATCGGCGATGACGTAACGCTGGTGGATTCAGGCATTGTTGCAGCGGAGATGATAAAGAACGAGCTTGACAGGACGGACCTTCATACAAACAGTTATGGACTTGGCAACCAGGAGTTATATGTCAGCGATATTCCAACTAAATTCAGGGAAGTTGCAGAATTATTTCTTGGAAATCCTGTTAAGGAAGTTCACAAAGTTGAAGTAGAACATTTGAATTTTCTTAATCATTCGCGGCCATAATCCTAAATCTGTGGATTCATCAGGGAAGTGTCATGCTGAACCTGATTCAGCATCTCAGTTCTCGAAAAGTTTAGGGAAGTGTCATGCTGAGCTTGATTCAGCATCTTAGTTCTCGAAAAGTTTCCTTAATTTCTTTTTATCTTTAGTAATCCCAAGTGCAAGCATCAACTTTATTCTTGCCTTTTGGCCATTAAGGTAATCGGCAAAGATGACACCGATTTTATGAAGCCATTTTCCGGCGCCCGGGTAACTGTATATGTCAAGTGTTTCACCGGCAGGACAGCGCGACACAAGTACAACAGGAATCCCTTTTTCAACTGCGTACTTTATTCCCTCAAAAGCCGGCGGAGGCACATTTCCAACTCCTAGCGCTTCAACAACAATTCCTTCAACACCGCTGTCGACTGAATATTTAAAGAACTTATCATCCATGCCAGCATAAACTGTAAGTAAATCAACATTCGTAACCAGGTTTTTGGTTTCGATGGTCTCAAGCTTCCGCGGAAGGCGGTTTAATATAACCCTGCCGTTCTGAACGAAACCGAGACTTCCAAAATCAAGACTGGTAAAGCTGTCTATCTGTTCGGTATAAATTTTTGTTACTTCACTTGCAGCATTTATCTCCCCATTTAAACAAACCAGTACTCCTATGTTCCGGCAGTTATCATTAAGACAGATACGTATTGCATCAAGCAGGTTCCTTGGACCATCCCAATCAGGTTCTGAACTATTCTTCATTGAGCCTATTACTACGATGGGAGTTTCTGTTTTAATAGTGAGATCGAGGAAATATGCTGTTTCCTCCAGGGTATCAGTTCCATGTGTTACAATTATTCCTGCAAAATCTTCCTCCTGCATCAGTCCCCTGATTTTTATTGATAATTTCATCATCAGGGCAGGAGTCATATGAGGTCCCGGATATTTACCAAAATCATAGCAGGTAATATCCGCCAGTTCCTTTGCTTCGGGAATCTTGTCAAGCAGTTCATCCCCTGAATATCTGGGTACAGCACCACCCGTTTTTTTATCAATCTTCATTGAAAACGTACCACCTGTAAAAACAACTAATATTTTTTTCATCTTATTTGAATAATTTTTAATCAATCAAAATATATCCTCAAAAAAGAATTTATCCAATTTGGAGGGATGAAATCTTTCACAATAATTAACCATCAGTAAAATCACTTATTATTAATATTTGGAAATGGCGGCGTAATCAACCCAAATTGGTTACAGGTTAAAGGAAAGAGGATACGGGTTCTCTGGCAAGGGTGATTCGTGATTCCTCTACGATTTGATTCTTAGGAAATTTGTACTTACCGGGGTAATTAAAAATGAAGAATTTATAATTCAAGGAAAAAGTCAAAAGGAAAAAGGAAAAAGTAATCTGGCAAGCGGAATTTATATATACCAGATAATAGCAATGAACGAACACAACATACCTGTTTTCTCAGATATAAAGAAGATGATCTTTCTTAAATAACGATTACAAATAGGTTAATTTGATTTCAACATTTCTGATTTCTAAATTATACTTGGAAATATGAAGGTTCCGGGGCCCTATGATATGTCTTCATTTGTATAATCAATTTTTACCGGGGAGCAAGTTATGAAACACCTTATGCTCTTCTTTGTTTTGTTAATCTTTCATTGTTCATTGTCCATTGCGGAAATCCGCTATGTCAGTCACTCCGGCAGCAGCACACCACCTTACCTTTCCTGGGAAACCGCAGCAGACTCAATAATGAGTGCAATAAATGTTTCCTCCTTCGGTGATACCATCTATGTGGCAAATGGAGTCTATGAAGAACAGGTTGTTATGATACCCGGTTTATCGCTAATCGGGGCGGGGATGGATAGCTGTGTGATCAGCTTACAGGGAACTGGTATCCCGTCCCGATACAGTAATAGACAGTTGCCTGCTAAAGGGTTTTCAGATTATCACGTTGAACACTCTAAACGGCTGGGGAATATAAGGCAGTGGATCAAACAATTTGATAGAAGAAAATAAGGTCCCAAATCCTTCTCTTGGATAACCTCTAATTCGAGCTGGATGACAATAACGTTCTCGAGAATATAAAAACGAAGGGAGTATGGGCTTTTAATTCAAACTCGACCATAAGAATGAATAATATCTCAACTGATCCCAATTCTCAAGCCGCTTCAGTAGCCGGAATTGACATTGGAGCCTTTGATTTCACCTACACCCCGGTTATTGATTCGAATACTATTATTGCTAACGGTGTGTATTTATACTCGATTATACATACGGGAATATAAAATCTTTCGGGGCGAGTCCCATCATATCAAATAATATAATTATATTAAATGAGAGAAGACCGCGGGTATGATCTAAGCACTTCAGATTCGGGGAAAGTTTTAACAATTTAATATTGCCGAGGACAGTACCTATCATGGAATCTCAAATCTCGGTATTCACTACCTTAAACTTTATAACAACTATTTCCGGGGGAGATTTAGCCAGGGAACAAATCATTATGCTATAGAAATTGGCCCAGATAATGAAGTTAAAAATAATGTTGTAACTAATGCCGAAAATGGAATTGGAACCTGGGAGTCGGGAAACCTTATTGTTCGATATAACAACCTCTGGAATAACGAAGTTAAATTATTTGGGCTTTACAGGGGATACAACAAATCTTTCGGTTGATCCTATGGTGGTAAATGACGACACCAGCAAAGGTGATCTTGACTTCCACCTTCAGATGTTCTCACCGCTGATTGACAGAGGTGACCCTGCATATACTGGATAAAGACAGTTCGAGAAGCGATATTGGCTTATACGGAGGCCCATTCGGTGGAAACTATACACTATCAGGACCTTCCTCCCCGTCAACCCGTTAACCTTTCGGCAACAGTAGATACTGATTATATCCTGATAAGATGGAAAAAGAACACAGAGGCAGACATAAATCATTATAATCTCTACAGGGATACAACAGAGAACTTTACAGCAGATTCAGCAACATTTGTGGCATCGGTTGAAGATACACTTCTACCTTCACATAAGACCCGAAGGAATAAATAACCTGTACTTCAAGCTTACAGCAGTTGATAACCAGGGAAATCAATCAGAACCCTCCGAAGAACTACATATTATACTAACCGGGATAAAGAGCAATGAAGAATTTAGAATTAACAGTTACAGATTATTCCAGAATTACCCTAATCCCTTTAATCCGTCCACAAGGATTGGCTACAGGTTAAAGGAAAGAGGCTATGTCAAACTCTACGTCTATGACATAAAAGGAGAACTTGTCAAGACATTGGTTAATAAAGTGCAGGAAAGAGGTTATTATGAGGTTATGTTCACCGGATCTCCCTCAGATGGGACTGGGTCCAGGATTCAGAGACTTGCATCAGGAATTTATATATACCAGATAATGGTACAGAACGAGCATAACATTCCCTGTTTTCTCGGATATTAAGAAAGATGGTCTATTTGAAGTAATACCATCTGGTACAAAACATAAATAGCAAAGGGATAAAGAATAAATGAAGAGAAACCTTACTTTAGTTTCTTTTATTCTTCTTGCAGTTATTATCTGCAAAGCACCAGTATTGGCTCAGGAAAATCCAACCTCGCCCAGGTTTCCGCTGGGCACATATCTCAGCAGTCATTCCCGTACATCAGAGCTAATGTATAACACGCTGACAGAGTCAGGATTAAATACAGTTGTACAATATGCTTCTGATCAGACGCGCCCACATCTTTCAGAATTTGACCTGATAGCGTATAATCAGGATCACGAGAACGACTGGATAAACCATTACGCAACAGGTTATTATTCAAAATGGGAAGCCGAAGAAAATCAAACCAGCCCAGGAGTGATCGGCGTAAAACACATAGGCGGTCAAATTGCTCAATGGAAAGGGAAGCAATGCTGGTCGTCATTAAATGTCACGGCTCCGGCCTGTTCACTGATTTGACGATCCCCATTATACTCAGGCAAAGAATTACCAGAGAT
>CAVZFD010000005.1:32500-1684591 GCA_963774455.1 uncultured Ignavibacteria bacterium | reverse complement strand
TCATTAATTTCGTTCATTTATTCTCCCCAGAAGTCAGAATTCCCGGGGCGGGACTTATTTCCCGACAAGTTATGACTGCAGAAGTTTGTTTATATTTAAAATTATACGATAATGGTCCGGAGAGCATGAAGGTAATTAAACCCAATGTAAATGAGTCTATATTACGTTTTAAGTCGCAGCTTAATGAAAATTCCCTCATTAGAAAATTTGCTAAAACAAAACCTCCGATGCGCGCGGAGTTATTTAGTGCCGACCAGATGGAGCAGCACGGCAAAGTTCTTGCGGGAAGACATACCTTAATTTTCGATATTAAAACTGAACCCGTACTTCTTAGACGCCTTGCAAAAAATGAGGTTTTTCTTTTTGGAGTTCAGGAGTTATTAAGTGAAACACTTAAAGCGAAGCGTGCAATTACACCGGCCGAGGAATGGCTGCTTGATAATTTCTACCTGATCGAAGAACAGATCCGCACCGGCAAAAAACACCTGCCTAAAGGTTATAGCCTTGAATTACCCCGTCTTTCAAAGGGTTTATCGAAAGGTCTGCCCCGCGTTTATGACATTGCTCAGGAAATTATATCGCATGGCGATGGACGGGTTGACCCGGAAAATCTTTTCCGCTTCGTCTCTGCCTATCAGACTGTAACGGTGCTGAAAATAGGTGAATTATGGGCAATCCCGATTATGCTGCGGCTGGCTCTCATTGAGAATCTTCGCCGTGTTGCCGTAAAGGTTGCTGCCGGAAGGATCGACCGTAACCTGGCTGATACCTGGGCAGACGAAATGATCGAAATGGTTGAGAAAGATCCTAAAAACCTGATCCAGGTGGTTGCTGACATGTCGCGATCTGACCCGCCAATGACGACATCTTTCGTGTCTGAACTTACCCGGAAACTTCAGGGTTTAAGCCATACCCTGTCTTCTGCACTGACATGGATCGAACAAAGGCTTTCTGATTCAGGTCAGAAAATTGAAGAGTTGATACAGCTTGGAAATCAGCAGCAGGCGGCGGATCAGGTCTCAATCAGCAATAGTATCGGGAGCCTCCGATTCCTCGAAACCCTGGACTGGAAAAGTTTCGTTGAAACGATGAGTGCTGTTGAAAAAATTCTGATGAAAGATCCGGGTAAAGTATACGGACAAATGGATTTCGCCACACGCGACCAGTACCGTCATGTCGTCGAAAAAATAGCCAAGAACTGTTCTCTTTCCGAAGAGGAAACTGCTCAGACGGCGATCCGTCTTTCGCAGGAGAGCAGCGCAGTAAACGGACCTGATGCCCGTACCGCACACGTGGGATACTATCTGGTGGATAAGGGTTTAACTAAACTGGAATCGACTTGTAATGTGCGTTTTTCCCTTTCAGGAGCTTTGGCAAAAATAGGCTGCAGGGTTCCGTTAATGCTATATAGCGCTTCAATCATACTGCTTACTTTCCTCCTTACCGCCGTTATGTTGGAGCAGGTTTATGATAATGGATTTGGAAATTTCCAGCTTGTTCTTTTGGGGATACTTTTTTGTACAGCTGCCGCTAATTTACCGGTTGCCCTTGTTAACTGGATTTCCACATTGATTGTGAAGCCAGGCCGATTACCAAGAATGGATTACTCAGAAGGGATACCGGCGGAATCGCGAACCCTTATCGTAATTCCTTCAATGTTAATTGATGAAAATGATATCAGAAGACTCACCGAGTCATTGGAAATACGTTTCCTCGGTAACCAGGATAGCAATCTTTACTATGGCCTGCTTACTGATTTTCAGGACTCAGATAAAGAATCTCTTCCGGAGGATGAATCTCTTCTGCAGCATGCCGTTAAAATGATTGAGGACCTCAATGCAAAATATGAAGGTGATAATTTTCTTCTGTTTCACCGCTCCCGGCAATGGAATTCACACGAGCGGAAGTGGATGGGTTACGAACGTAAAAGGGGAAAGCTCGAGGAACTGAATTCACTGCTCCGTGGCGGTTCAAAAGATAGGTTCTCCAAAATTGTCGGTAAAACCGATATTCTGCCGCAGGTTAAATATGTAATTACTCTTGACAGCGATACCCACTTACCACGTGACTCAGCCCGACAGCTGGTAGGAACAATGGCCCACCCTCTTAACCGTCCGCGGTACGATGAGAAAAGAAAACGCGTATTTGAAGGCCATGCTATATTACAGCCGCGGATTGCAGTCAGCCTTCCGGGAACAAATCGCTCCCGTTATGCGGGTCTCTTTGGAAGCGAACCCGGAATTGATCCTTATACACGAACTATCTCAGATGTTTACCAGGATCTATTTGACGAAGGGTCATTTATCGGTAAAGGTATCTATGATGTTGACATGTTTGAGCAGGCTCTGAAGGGAAGATTTCCTGAGAACCAGATCCTGAGCCATGATCTTATAGAAGGCTGTTATACGAGGGCGGGATTGTTGAGTGATGTACAATTATTTGAAGAATATCCGTCACACTATTATACAGATGTAAA
The DNA here is from genome assembly GCA_963774455.1 of uncultured Ignavibacteria bacterium. GTDB lineage: Bacteria > Bacteroidota > Ignavibacteria > Ignavibacteriales > Ignavibacteriaceae > DATFVA01. The sequence goes on along the minus strand of CAVZFD010000005.1, from coordinate 1,682,115 downwards.
ACGCCGGCACCGCTGGATTCGCGGTGATTGGCAATTAATAAGATGGCTGCTGCCGGTAGTTCCATCTCTTAATGGTGGGTTGCACAGAAACCCGCTGTCCTGGCTTTCTCACTGGAAAATTGCTGACAATCTACGCCGCAGTCTCTCGCCCTTTGCACTTACATTGCTGCTGCTTTTGGGATGGACTATACTTTCACAACCATGGTTCTGGACGTTGTCTGTAATCGGGATCATTCTGATTCCTCCCTTGATTATATCCATCGTTGACTTTTTTGACAAACCGGCAGATGTACTATTCACTCAACACCTCGCTGCTGCTTTACGATCTACCAGTGCGCATATTTCTCAGGCAGTCTTTACGATTATTACTCTCCCTTATGAGATGTTTTTTAGTCTGGATGCGATTATTCGTACCCTATGGCGAATGATGATTTCGCATAAAAAACTTCTCGAGTGGAATCCATCCAATGAACGCAGCACTCCAATTACTCTGCCCGGTTCGTTCCGGAAAATGTGGGTCGCCCCAGCTATAGTTATCTCTGCAATTATCTATTTCGTGTTTGAGAAACATAGTTTGCCTGCTGCAGCTCTGCCTGTATTATTTCTCTGGGTCCTGTCTCCGTATGTTGCCTGGTGGATCAGTTTGCCGCTTGTAAGCCCCGGGTTTATTTTATCCACTGCTGAAAAATTATTTTTAAGAGAAGTCGCCCGAAAAACCTGGTCCTTCTTTCATACTTTTGTGGGTCCCCAGGATCATTGGCTGCCTCCGGATAACTACCAGGAGAAACCCGCCGGCGCGGTTGCACATAGAACTTCTCCCACAAACATTGGCTTGTCGCTTCTGTCTACTTTGTCCGCTTACGACTTTGGTTATATAACTACCGGAGAATTGATTGACCGTGTATCGAATTCTTTTAACACTATGGAAAACCTTGACCGGTATCACGGGCATTTTTTCAACTGGTATGATACGCATTCTTTAACACCTTTGTCTCCTCTGTACATTTCATCTGTTGACAGCGGAAATCTCATGGGTCATCTCCTTACACTGAGGCAGGGGCTTGCCTCGCTTCCCGATAAAAAAATAGTAAGTCGGCAAGTGTTCGAAGGGATAAGTGATACATTAAGGATTCTTATTAGTGCTGCAAAGGAGATTCATGATGACAGGCTTGTCCAATTTCAGAAGGACCTGGATTCAATAACCATTTCTCCGCTTAATACGCTTGAAGATTTTTCACGAAATCTTGACAAATTTGCATCATTAAGTGTTGAAATAGAAAATGATTTTTTAAAATATAATAATGATGAAATTAACCAGTGGGCTGGTGCGCTTGCGAATCAATGCCGCAGTTCACTTGATGAGTTAACATCTCTTGTTCCCTGGCTTAAAGAGCCCGATTCCACCGCCCCGGGTCATTTTATGATGGACGATGAAATACCAACGTTGCGCAGAATAGCAGAACTTGAATTGACTGCTGTCTCCGGAGATTCTTCTGATGATATTTCCGAAAAAAACAATCACCATGATGAAATTCGTATTATCCGCCAGGCTGCTTCCCGCGCAAGTGAGCGTATATCAATCATTGAAGGTCTTGCGGCACAAGCCGGCAGCTTTGCTCTTATGGACTATGATTTTCTCTACGACAATTTGCGCCATTTACTGTCGGTAGGATATAGTGTAAATGAAAGACGAAGGGACCCAAGCTACTACGATCTGCTAGCATCTGAGGCAAGATTAAGCAGCTTCATTGGAATTGCACAGGGTCAGCTGCCGCAGGAAAGCTGGTTTGCATTGGGCCGGCTGCTTACTACTGTTGGAGGCGATCCCATTCTTCTTTCCTGGAGCGGTTCAATGTTCGAATACCTCATGCCTTTGCTGATAATGCCTACATACGAGAACACTTTACTGCACCAGACTTATAAGGCCGCAGTAAAGTATCAGATCGAATATGGAAAAATCCGTGGAGTCCCCTGGGGAATCTCTGAATCAGGTTATAACATCTTTGATGTTAATCTCAATTACCAGTATCGTGCATTCGGCGTTCCAGGGTTGGGATTAAAGAGGGGACTGGCGGAGGACCTGGTTATCGCTCCTTACGCCACGGCGCTTGCTTTGATGATTGAGCCTGAGGACGCTTGTACAAATCTTCAGCGGCTTGCCGCAGATGGTATGCTGGGACAATTTGGTTTTTATGAAGCTGTGGATTATACTAAATCACGGCTGCCGCGCGGACAGTCGAGTGTGATAATTAAATCTTACATGGCACATCACCAGGGAATGAGCCTTCTGTCGCTTGCATATCTGATCCAAAACCGTCAGATGCAAAAGCGATTCAGATCGGATCCTTTGCTGGAAGCAACAATGCTGCTGCTTCAGGAAAAAATTCCAAAGGCAACAATATTTTATTCACACACGGCCGGACTTACCGATACTGCGGTTAAATCCAGCGGTACGGAAATTCCATTGCAGGTAATCGATAATCCTGATACACCCGTCCCTGAGGTTCACCTGTTGTCTAACGGCAGGTACCACGTAATGGTTACAAACGCCGGCGGAGGCTACAGCAAATGGAAAGATATCCGGGTTACGAGATGGCGTGAAGACTTCACCCGTGATAATTGGGGCACTTTCTGTTATATCCGCGATGATTCAAGTGATGAATTCTGGTCGACAACATATCAGCCGACCCTGAAACGTTCAAAATCATATGAAGTTATTTTCTCTGAAGGATTAGCGGAATTCCGGCGCAGAGATAAGAACATCGATATGCATACAGAGATTGTTGTCTCACCTGAAGATGACACGGAACTTCGCAGGATCCATCTTACAAATAAGTCACGCACACGCAGGACTATTGAAATTACCAGTTACGCAGAGGTTGTTCTTGCTTCTGCTGATTCCGACAATTTGCATCCTGCATTCAGTAACCTGTTTGTACGTACTGAGATAATCCCTGAGCGTAATGCGATCATCTGCACGCGGAGGCCAAGATCAGTGGAAGAGCAAACCCCATTTATGTTTCATATGATGTCAGGGCGGGGGGTAAATAAGGGAAAGACTTCTTTTGAAACAGACCGGATGAAGTTCATCGGCCGCGGGAACACAACTGTCTTCCCTGAAGCAATGAAAGATTCCAACTCACTTTCCGGCAGCCAGGGCTCGGTTCTGGATCCTATAGTTTCAATCCGTTATAAATTAATTATTGAACCTGAAGAAACTGCATCAATAGATTTGGTTTTTGGAATGTGTGATACCCGGGATTCAGCCCTGACTATGATTAATAAGTACGAGGACAGGCGTCTCGCCAACAGGGTCTTCGAACTTGCCTGGACACATAGCCAGGTAACATTACGGCAGTTAAATGCCTCCGAAGGTGATGCTCAAATTTTCCGGCGCCTCGCAAGTTCGATCATCTACAGAAATTCTTTCATGCGAGCTGATCCGGAGACCATCATCAAAAACCACCGGGGGCAGTCCGGTTTGTGGGGTTATGCTATTTCAGGTGATCTGCCTATTGTGCTGCTTCAGATTGAAAACGTGGAAAACATAAATCTTGTCCGCCAGCTTGTCCAGGCTCATTCATATTGGAGATTGAAAGGACTTGCGGTGGACCTTGTGATCTGGAATGAAGACCGTGCCGGCTACAGGCAGTTATTGCAGGAACAGATCCTGATGCTAATTACCGCGGGTATAGAAGCAGGACTGGTCGACAGATCAGGTGGTATTTTTGTAAGACAGTCAGATCAGATATCAAGCGAAGACCGGATTCTCATCCAGACAGTGGCGCATGTCATTATTTCCGATCAATGGGGAACCCTTGAACAGCAGCTCAATAAGCTTAAAATTGAAAAGGCGCCGGTCAAACGTTTCAAAGCCGCCCGGAACTATCGAATCGTCAATGATGATACCCTTCTTCCCCGCAATGATCTGATTTTCTTTAACGGTCTGGGCGGTTTCACTCCTGACGGCCGCGAATACATAATTACAACCTCTCCGCATCAGGTCACCCCGGCTCCATGGGTAAATGTAATTGCAAATCCGGATTTCGGAACAGTCGTATCGGAAAGCGGCCCGACATATACATGGAGTATGAATGCACATGAATTCCGGCTTACTCCCTGGAATAATGATCCTGTCAGTGATTCAAGCGGCGAAGCTTTTTATATTCGCGATGAAGATACCGGTCACTATTGGTCGCCTTCACCATCGCCTGTTAAGGGAAATAGTGCATACGCCAGCCGTCATGGTTTCGGATACAGCGTTTTTGAACATACAGAAAATGGTATCCGTACGGAGCTTTGGATATATGCCGCAATAGATGCGTCGATTAAGTTCTCAGTATTAAAAGTGCGAAATGAGACAGGCAAAGCCTGCAAGCTGTCTTTTACGGCATATGCGGAGTTGGTTCTGGGTGATCTGCGTCCAAAAACGGGGATGCATGTTATCACAAAAACCGGACTGGAAGGTTCTGCGATATTTGCACGGAATCCTTACAATACAGAATTTAGCAGCAGAGTTGTCTTCCTTCAGACAGACAGCGCGCCCGTCAGTCTTACCGGTGATCGCACTGAATTCATTGGCAGGAACGGTTCACTTCAGAATCCTGCTGCTATGACAAATATGAATCTTTCCGGTATTACAGGGGCTGCTTTGGATCCCTGTGCGGCTATCATGGTTTCCTTCGAGCTTGCCGAAGAGCAGGAACATGAGATCATTTTTAAATTCGGCGCAGGGAGAGATGAGGATGATGCAATTAAATTACTTCGCCGTTTCCAGGGCTCTGACACAGCCCGCAAGGCACTCGAAGCAGTATGGAATTATTGGAATAAAACGCTCGGTGCAGTTCAGATCGAAACACCCAATGCCGCTATGGACATTCTAACTAATGGATGGCTGTCATATCAGGCACTTGCATGCCGTGTTTGGGCACGAAGCGGGTATTACCAGTCGGGCGGAGCTTTTGGTTTCCGGGATCAGCTTCAGGATGTAATGTCCCTTATTCATACGGAGCCGGCCCTGACAAGAAATCACCTTTTACTTTGCGCAAGCCGGCAATTCCGGGAAGGAGACGTACAGCATTGGTGGCACCCGCCATCCGGACGAGGAGTACGGACGCATTGCTCGGATGATTATCTCTGGCTGCCTTTGGCGGTTTGCAGGTATGTACAAAGTACAGGCGATACAGGTGTGCTGAATGAATCAGTATCTTTTCTGGAAGGCCGTATATTAAATCCTGACGTCGATTCCAACTATGATCTTCCTGCCATTGCCGAGGAAACCGGAAGTTTATACCAGCATTGTGTCAGGTCTATTCTCAGAGGATTAAGATTTGGTGATCATGGTTTACCTCTTATGGGAAGCGGTGATTGGAACGACGGAATGAATATGGTAGGCATTAAGGGAAAAGGCGAAAGTGTTTGGTTAGGATTCTTCCTTTATGAAGTGCTGATCCAATTCGCAAAGATTGCAGAAATACAGGGTGATATTCCATTCTTCGAACGGTGTAAGGCTGAAGCTTCCGGATTGCAGAAAAACATCGAACAAAACGGCTGGGATGGTGAATGGTACCGCAGAGCTTACTTTGATGATGGTTCGCCGCTCGGATCCGCTGTCAACCCGGAATGCAGGATCGATTCAATCGCGCAAAGCTGGTCGGTGCTTTCAGGTGCCGGTGATAATGCACGGTCACGCATGGCAATGGACGCTCTCGATAATCAGCTTGTCCACCGCGATGACAAGCTGATTCAGCTTCTGGATCCGCCGTTCGATAAATCAGATTTAAACCCGGGGTACATAAAAGGCTACGTTCCCGGCGTAAGAGAGAATGGGGGACAATACACGCACGCTGCGATCTGGGCAGCAATGGCTTTTGCAGCCCTGGGTGATAACAAACGCGCATGGGAACTCCTGCAGATTATCCTCCCGCTGAATCATTCTTCAAGTCCGGAGGAGATAGCCGTATACAAAGTCGAACCCTACGTCGTTGCAGCCGATGTCTATGCAGTAAAGCCCCATACCGGCCGCGGAGGCTGGACGTGGTACACCGGTTCGGCCGGATGGCTCTACCGTCTCATTGTAGAATCACTGCTTGGGTTAAGACTTGAAGCGGACAAACTATACATTGAACCATGCATACCTGCCGACTGGGAAACCTATAAAGTGAATTACAGATACCGTGATACCATTTACCACATCACTGTTTACCAGGTGCGCGACGCTGACACTCATTTAACCGTAGCAGTTGATGGAGAGCAGAAGCCCGATAAAGCAATTCCCCTCATCGATGACCGCCAGGACCACAATGTGCAGGTGAATTTTAAGTTGTGAGGCATCCGTAGAGCCCGGCAGAAGATCAAATCCTTAGATATACCCGTTCAGGTATAAGATAACTCAATCCAATTGACTTTATACCCGAAAAGGTATAATTCCATACTATTCGGTTATGCTGATTATACGCAAAATGTATAAGTAATCCCGCCTTTTGTATCCGTCCTGCTAAGTATTTCACAATACTTTAGTACTACAATTTTTAATTTACAGCTTAACCTAAGTATTTGAAGGATAATTTATGAAAAAGAGAAAACTAGGAAAGAGCGAAATGGAAGTATCTGCAATAGGACTCGGATGCATGGGAATGAGCTTTGGTTATGGTCCTCCCGCAGACAAACAGAAAATGATATCCTTAATTCGTACCGCCGTTGAAAGGGGAGTTACCTTTTTCGATACCGCCCAGATTTACGGACCATTTACAAACGAGAGCCTGGTAGGCGAAGCTATCGCTCCTGTAAGAGACCAGGTAGTTATCGCTACAAAGTTTGGTTTTAATCTCACTGAAGGCGAAGGCAAGGGACTAAACAGCCGTCCCGAATACATCCGGAAAACAACAGAAGATTCACTCAAACGCCTTGGTGTGGAGACAATTGACCTTTTATATCAGCACCGCGTCGATCCGGACGTCCCGATTGAGGACGTTGCCGGAGCAGTAAAAGAGCTCATCCGGGAAGGGAAAGTGAAGCACTTTGGACTTTCAGAAGCAGGCGTAAAAACCATCCGCCGCGCCCACGCAGTACAACCAGTTACGGCACTTCAAAGCGAATATTCATTATGGTGGCGGGAGCCCGAAGATGAAATAATCCCGACCCTTGAGGAACTTGGAATCGGCTTTGTTCCTTTTAGTCCGCTCGGCAGAGGTTTTCTGACAGGGAAAATTGATAAAAATACAACCTTCGATAAATCAGACTTTCGCAGCACCGTCCCGCGTTTCAATGAAGAGAACAGAAAAGCAAACCAGGGACTTGTTGAAGTACTTGAGAAAATCGCAAAGCAAAAGAAATCCTCACCCGCGCAGCTTGCGCTCGCCTGGCTCCTTGCACAAAAGTTGTGGATCGTCCCGATTCCGGGAACCACAAAGCTGCATCGTCTGGAAGAAAACATTAGTTCCGCAGAACTAGAATTATCAACAAATGATCTGAAGGAGATTAACGACGCCGCTTCTAAAGTAGAGATCCGTGGAGCGCGATATTCTGAAAACAATCAAAAAATGATCGACAGATAAATAAATATTATAAAATAGCATAGGATGAAAATGGAAAATATCGAAGGAAAGTAATCGTAATACGGGCTTGAATTGACCGGACATCCTTCAAATTATTTCAAAATTCTAAATATTATAGAAAAAATTTTCCGTTAGAATAATTTAATCTGACAATTAAAATCATAATGCTTAAGTTTGTTACAGCAGGATAGGATTTTTTTTAAAGCGTGGAATAACTATTCATCGCATAAAATCGTGAGTGACAGAATTATAATTTATTCTGGTTAAGAAAATAAATGCAACTCAAATGTTCGGCGCGGGGAAATATTCAACTCACGGATTCACTTTCCATTTTAATTTCATTCATACATTCAATAAATGAATTATCTGACATATGTTATTAAAAAATGACATAATAAAAGTAATTTGTGTATAAAATATTGAGTTTTAATATTAGTGCATATGAAAATAATTAGCACAAAACTTTTCTTTTGTTCAGTCTTTTTAATTTGTTGTTTCGATATTTCATTCGCTCAACAATATCCCGTGACGAACTATACAAAAGACCGCGGACTTCCCGGAAATCAGGTTTGGGGAATCTACCAGGATGATAAAGGTTATATGTGGTTTTGTACCTCCTCGGGGTTAATAAAATACAATGGTAAATCGTACAAAATATTTGGAACCGAAGACGGATTACTGGATGAAATTCCTCTTGGTATTACGAGTGATGAAAAAGGAAATTTGTGGATCGCTTACGATTATGGCATCTCCAGAATTTCCAATAGTAATATAAAAAACTGGAAACTTAAGGAATCGGAAGGTCAGTTTACCTTATTCAGAGACAGTTATAACAGAATCTGGGTTCATTCTCTGTTCTTTCCGGGTGATGTATTATACTTCCATGATACTACAACAGTGAATTTTTCTGAAGAGCACGGTTTTAAAAATCAGATAATAGTAAGTATCACAGAAGATAAAGTGGGCGGTATCTTATTTATTACCAGAGATGGAAAGGTTTTCAGATACTTTGCGGATCACATAAAAGAATTATTAATAGATGATCTTGCTTCTTCAAGAGTCAGATATTCTTTTTTCGATGACAAAAATAATTTTATAATTTGTGCTGAAAAAGGACTTGGGATAATTCGTAGTGAAAATTATGAGACGAATCCAGCAGTGAATTGGATTTTAAATGTTCCCACGAATTACGGAGTGCAGACAAAAAGCGGATATTATTGGTTCGCAACTGAAAACGGAGTATACCGATTTAAAAACATTAGTGATAAATCTTCAAATTATATAAATATCACGGAAAAAAATGGTCTGAGAAGCAATATAATATTCAGGGTATTTGAAGATTATGAGGGGAATTTGTGGATTGGTCACTCTGAAAAAGGGATATCCAAAATATCGTCTTTAATGTTCACTACTTATGGTAAAGAAGAAGGATTAATCTCAGATGCTATTCTGGCAGTCTCACAGGTAAATGATAATTACATTGTTGCTGCCGATAAAGGTCTTTTCAAATTCAACGGACAGAGATTTGAGTTCGTAAATCCGGGATCTCCATTTTCAAAACGTTGGTATTTCACCGTGCTGCCTTATTCAAACTCGGAAATATATTTAGGCTCTACCCCCGGAATTGTAAGCTTATCCGGCTTATCATCTTACAAAATCATCGGGCTTGACAAAAAAATAATTTTTACAACTTTAAAAGATCACCTCGGAAATGTCTGGGTTGGAACAAATAATGGAATCTATCTTAAAGCAAGGCAGGAATTTATTGAACAAGATTTAGGCGTATCAGGAATTGAAATAAACAAGCTGCTGGAAGTGGAAAACAAAGATCTGTATATCGGAACAGCTAATGGACTAGTGATTGTTGAAAATGGTACAATTCCATTCAGCGAAAGAAAAATTGTAAGAGTTGATGAAACAAAAATCCCACTTTTGCCTTTAAAGGATATGATCGAGGATAAAGATGGAGAGATACTGCTGGCTATCGGGAAAGAGTTACTAATTATTGACAAGCAGAAACAAATAAAAACAGTTGATGCGCTAAAAAATTCAGATATCATTGTATTACACATAGACAATAATGAAAGACTTTGGGCAGGATCAAACGCGTCCGGTTTGTTCGTTCTTCAGAAAGTCAATGGAAAATATGACCTAATTTCACACTATACTTACCGTGATGGTATTTCGTCCAATGAATTTGCTTACAATAATTCTATAACAGAGGGTCCTAATGGTAAAATATATTTCGGGATGTTTGATGGACTTACTGTTTACAATCCGGCAGAAGATCGTGTTATCACTGCTGCACCTCATTCGTATATAACAGGCGTAAAAGTTAATGATTCAACCTATTCCATAACGGATATTTCTGGAAAAGAGCTGTCTCCTTCACAAAATAAAATTAATTTCTATTGTGATGGATTATCATTTTATAACGAGAACGCTGTTAAGTTTCAATATTACCTGGAAGGTATTGAGAAAGAATGGTCGAATGTTTCATTAAATCCGGAAATAACATATGGATATCTTGAACCTGGGAATTATACTTTCCTGATAAAAGCAGTTAACCAATTCGGTGTATCAAGCCAACCGCAATCAATATCATTCTCAATACTTGCACCGGTATGGAAAAGGCCATGGTTTATCACAATTTCAACTTTACTGTTACTTTTCATTGCGTATAAAGGTTACATTTACAGGCTATCACATATCCGTAAAAGAAATTTTCAGCTCGAGAAGATTGTAGAAGAAAAAACAAGTGATCTTCAGAAAAGTAAGGTACAGATAGAGGAGCAATACCATCGCCTTGTGGAAGCACAAAAAGAACTTGTTGAAAAACGAGAACTTGAAAAAGCGAATAAAGAAATTCAGTTATTAAAAGACAGGCTTGAAAAAGAAAATATTTATCTGCGTGAAAAGCAAGGAAATATTCAGGAATTAAGTTCTATTATAGGTAGAGGCCATGCAATAAATGAAGTTCGCAGAAAGATTCTGCAGATAGCTGAAACTGATTCAACTGTTCTTATCACAGGGGAAACAGGCGTTGGAAAGAATTTAATTGCTGAGGCAATTCATAACACAAGTCTGAGAAAAGAGCGGGCGCTGGTTGTTGTGAATTGTGCAGCCATCCCCGATGCATTAGTTGAAAGTGAATTATTTGGTCACGAGAAAGGGGCTTTTACAGGTGCCGATAAATTGCATATCGGAAAGTTTGAAGTTGCCGATGGCAGCACCATATTCCTTGATGAAATCGGTGATATGAATTTAAATGTTCAGGCAAAAGTTTTAAACGTGATTCAATTTAAAAAAATAACCCGAATCGGTAGCAATCAGGAGATATTTGTTGATGTAAGAATTATAGGGGCTACAAATCATAACCTTGAGGAAAGAGTAAAGGAAGGAAAATTCAGACAGGATTTATTCTATAGAATAAATGTTTATCCAATTTATGCGCCTCCTTTAAGAGAGTGCAAAGAAGATATTGAACATCTCTCAAAATATTTTATAGACCGTTATTCTAAAATTCTAGATAAAAGAATAAGTGCAATTACTAAAAGTGCATTGGATATTTTGAAAACACATTCATACCCCGGAAATATTCGTGAACTGGAGAACATAATTCACAGGGCTGTTATTATTTCAAAAACAGAGGTAATCTCAGATGAAGATATTTTATTAAACCTCTATACTGAAGTGAATAAAAGGGGAGACGGTATTCAAAGAGAGATTGTTTCTCTTGAACAAATGGAGAAGCAATATATCATCCATATCCTGACCAAAACCGATAACAAGATCAGCGGAAAAAATGGGGCAGCTGAACTGCTCGGTATAAATCCCAGTACTCTTCGGTCCCGGATGAAAAAATTAGGAATCAAATTTATCGAACATTCCTGATAAATCTCATTTTCAGTTTTGGCTGCACGAACACTTACTACTCCTGTTTTTAAAACTCTCATCAATTAAAATCCATATTAAGCCTGAATAGAATCTTGTCTTATGTCTTTCGTGAAATATCACGAATTGTGAAATATCACACTCTGTCTTCCAGAATTTCTCTCCAAAACATCAATTAAGCTCATTATTTAAGTGAAAAATTGATGGCATATCTTTTTATACATCAAATGATATGATAAATCGAATTTATAGAACTAAAGAAGAAGGAAAACCGGTTATTCACATAATTGGTAAACTGGATTCCGCTCCAATACTTGATGAGGTTTTATCTGAGATAGTCAATAATTACAAAAATGAAAGTGAAAATTCTCAGGAATATTGTCAGATGGTATTGGATCTTAAAGAAACAGAATTGATAACTGAATCGTGTTTAGAAATTCTTAAGAATTATTCGAAGAAATATCCGGTTAAATTTCAGAATTTCTCACTCTATGTGGAACTCCTGTTAAATGAATGTGGATTACTTTAAAAAAATAATTGACTGAATTTCTCAACTAATAATTAAATACATAAAGGAGAAAAGGACATGAGTAACTGGATAATGACTTTATCTATGTTTTTACTGACAATTGCTATCGATGCGCAGACTCCCCCAGATGTTTCATGGTCAAAAACCTTTGGCGGTTCCGGTATGGACTGGGGGTATTATTCTGTGCAAACAAATGATGGCGGATATATAACAGTAGGAAGAAAAGATAATGGTTCGTTGAATATGGATGCATGGTTAATAAAAACGAACGCGAATGGCGATACCTTGTGGACAAAAACATATGGTGATAATTATATCGATGAAATTTATATAGTCAAGCAAACATCTGATGGCGGATATATTCTTGCCGGTGCTTCAACAGCATTTGGCTGGTACGGTGAAGGATGGCTGTTAAGAACTGACAGCAATGGAAACATAATCTGGAACCAAGGATTTCATCCCAATCCAAGTACACAAAATGAATGGGATAATTTTTATGATGTAATTGAAACTTCCGATGGTGGTTTTATAGCTCTTGGTTTTGGTGGGTACCAGGATTATTATTGGCAAGCCTGGATACTTAAAGTGGATAGTGATGGAAACGTTATTTGGAATAAGAGTTTCGGCGAACAATTTATATGGGAAAGACTGTATTCATTTCAACAAACATCAGACGGCGGATACATAGCAGTAGGAGATAAACATTATACTTATGGAGATACAACTTCTCACGACGGATGGCTTGTAAAGTTTAATAGTATTGGTGATACACTCTGGACAAAACATTTCGGTGCAGCACAGGTCGATATTTTCAGATCAATACAGATTACATCCGACGGGAACTATATAATTGCCGGAGAAAGAGAACCTTTCTGGGGACTCGGTTTTAAAGGCTGGATGATGAAAGTCAATTCTGAGGGAAATGTTATCTGGAATAATATGTACGGGGATGGCGGATTTATGTCAGTTCAGAATACTCCAAACGGAAATTACATTGCAGCGGGGACTAAATTCGTAAGCCAGGTAGCTTTAAATGATGCCTGGCTAGTAAAGACAGATATAATCGGAAATGTTATTTATGATCATACTTATCAGATCAGTAATCTTGATGATGTGGTTCAATCCATTCAACCTACGACAGATGGCGGGTATATTTTAGGTGGAAGAACAAACAGTAGCGGTTCAACCGCACAGATAATGCTTGTTAAACTGGGAACGGATGAATCTACTTCACTAACTTCTTTCTTTGAGAATTTTGATGGAGTTATACCTCCGGCTCTTCCGAATGACTGGAACAGTTGTATAAAGGTTTTAGTATCAAATAATATCGCTGAGGTTAAAACAATGCCTCATGGATCAGCACCATCTCAACCAAATTCTGTTTTTATCATGAATGGGTTAGATGGCAGTAACGGTCAACCTGATTATAATGCTTTTGTTGCTCTTGTCAGTCCTCTTATTCAAATCGGACCTAATGGAGGAACAGTTTCTTTTTGGGCCACAGGTGGAAATCCTGTAAAAGTTGGTTTGATGACAGATCCTATCGACACCACTTCTTTCACTTTAGTAGAACAAATTCAATTGAATTATGACTTCACGCAGTATACAGTTTCATTACCACCGGCAGGTAATGCTTATATTGCTTTCGAAAATGGGAATATTAGTTCTGTTACACCAATATTTTTAGACAATATTGTTTTTCAGTCTACAGTGCCGGTAGAGTTAGTATCGTTCACGGGATCAGTCATCGGGAAAAATGTTGACTTAGTATGGAGGACAGCCACTGAAACAAATAATCGTGGATTCGATATCGAAAAGAAAAGTAATGGTAACTGGCTAAAAATCGGATTTGTCCCCGGCTTTGGAACTTCAACTGAGACTCATTCTTACCGGTTTACGGATACTGAATCAAAAAACGATAAGAATATATATCGGTTAAGACAAGTTGATTTCGATGGTTCATTTGTTTATTCAGACGAAATTGAAATAGAAGTAAATATACCGGCTCAATATTTCATTGAACAAAACTTTCCTAATCCGTTCAATCCAGCTACGACAATTAATTTCAGTTTACCGGTAGATGCTAAAGTAACAATTAGAATATTCAATGCTTTAGGTGAGGAAATCAACAGACTAATTGATAACAATTTAACTGCAGGATTTCATTCAGTGAACTTTAACGCAGAAACCCTCGCCAGTGGTTTGTATATCTATTCAATCGATGCAAAAGGAGTTGATCATACCTCTTACAGATCACTAAAAAAAATGATACTTCTGAAATAACGACATCTGTCGCTTCAGTTAGAAAAAGAAAAATACGCCCCTAAATCCGGTGATTAATTTCGCCGGATTTTTTATATTAAGTGCTCAATGTACTTCCTGACTCCTTATGTTGAAATGCTCACAAAGGCAAATCAGTTTAGTGATAATCTCAACTTTGAAAATTAGGATGATTTATATAACTACTTAGATGCCCACAATGCATTTTACAAATCAGAAGAAGGCAAACATCTTAAAATTGATTAATGTCTATTGCTGGTGGAGAGAACATAAACATCTGCGGTTGTTTGAAATTGTATTGTGCCGATTCATACCAAAATTTTTCCCGTAGCCTACTTTTTTGCAAAAGAAATGCAACATTTTTATGTTTGAGACCGTCTAATCTGACTACCGGGTATTTGGTGTATTTTGCTAATCTATTTTTATTTTAAACGATAACTCACAAAATGATGAGGTAAATCTTGGATATTTCTGCTCTTAATGAGAAAATTAAACATGAAAGCGCTTTTATTGATCTGCTTACCGGCGAGATCGGTAAGGTGATCGTGGGTCAAAAGGCCATGGTCGAGAGACTGATAGTCGGCCTGCTCGGTAATGGCCATATTCTGCTTGAGGGTGTGCCGGGTCTTGCGAAAACTCTCGCTATTAAATCGCTTTCCGCCGCAATGAAGGCAAAGTTTCAGCGGATTCAGTTTACGCCCGACTTGCTGCCGGCCGACCTTGTCGGAACAATGATCTATAACCAGAAGGAAGGGAACTTTTTTATCCGTAAAGGCCCTCTCTTTGCTAACTTCATCCTTGCTGATGAGATTAACCGTGCGCCTGCTAAAGTGCAGAGCGCTCTCCTCGAGGCAATGCAGGAGCGCCAGGTTACTATTGGCGAGGAGACTTTCTACCTCGAGGAGCCTTTCCTCGTGCTGGCTACCCAGAACCCCATTGAACAGGAGGGAACATACCCTCTGCCGGAAGCGCAGGTCGACCGTTTCATGCTGAAAGTGAAAATAACTTATCCTTCCCGCGATGAGGAAATAAAGATTATGCGCAATAATGTAAACTTCGTTGAGGATAAGATAAATCCGGTTATTTCTATTGATGAAATTCTTAAAGCAAGAACCCTGGTGCACGATGTGTACGTTGATGAAAAGATCGAGAAATATATACTCGATATCGTCTTTGCAACGCGTTCTCCTAAAGAATTCGGATTGAATAATCTTACTGAGCTTATTGCATACGGCGGCTCCCCGCGTGCTTCCATTAACCTTGCTCTCGGTGCGAAGGCCATGGCCTTTATTAAAAGAAGAGGCTACGTGATTCCTGAGGATGTTCGCGCGATTTGCCAGGACGTTCTGCGACATAGGGTGGCGGTTACGTATGAGGCGGAGGCTGAGGAGATTACTTCGGAATATATTAT
This sequence comes from uncultured Ignavibacteria bacterium, assembly GCA_963774455.1. Lineage (GTDB taxonomy): Bacteria > Bacteroidota > Ignavibacteria > Ignavibacteriales > Ignavibacteriaceae > DATFVA01. The sequence continues at coordinate 1,666,445 of CAVZFD010000005.1, read as the reverse complement.
TCAGGAAATATTGAATAAAATCGAAGTGCCGTGATCAAGTAAAAAGTAAAAAGTAAAAAGGAAAAAGTGAGGAAGAAGGAAAAAGAAAGAGGAAGACAAGGAAAAAGTAAAAAGTAAAAAGTAAAAAGTAAAAAGTGAGGAAAAGGAAAAAGTAAAAAGGAAGAGGAAGACAAGGAAAAAGTAAAAAGTAAAAAGTAAAAAGTGAGGAAAAGGAAAAAGTAAAAAGTGAGGAAAAGGAAAAAGTAAAAAGTGAGGAAAAGGAAAAAGTAAAAAGGAAGAGGAAGACAAGGAAAAGTAAAAGGAAAAAGTAAAAAGTGCTGACAAAAGAGTTAATTAAACAAGTAAGGCAGATTGAAATAAGGACGAAGGGTCTGGTGAACCAGGTCTTCTCCGGTGAATACCACTCTGTGTTCAAAGGCCGGGGAATGGAGTTCTCTGAGGTGCGCGAGTACCAGTTCGGCGATGATATAAGGAATATCGACTGGAATGTTACTGCAAGGTTCGGCCATCCTTTTATCAAAATCTTCGAAGAGGAACGTGAGCTTACGGTGATGCTCATGGTAGACTTAAGCGGTTCTCTCATCTTCGGGACGGTTGAGAAGACTAAACAACAGGTCGCTGCCGAGTTGAGCGCTATTCTTGCTTTTTCTGCTTTAAAGAATAATGATAAGGTCGGCTTGATCTTGTTCACCGATAAGATCGAAAAATTCGTTCCGCCCCGTAAAGGTCGCAGCCACGTCCTTCGAATCATTCGCGAGGTTCTTTCGTTTGAACCTGAGGGTAAATCTACTAACCTGAAAGCCGCCCTCGAATACCTGAACAGCACTATCAAAAAAAGAAGTATTGTCTTTCTGCTTTCGGATTTTATGGATTCGGGTTATGAAAAGATTCTCCGCATTATCGGGAAGAAACACGACCTCATCGGTGTGGTGCTGAATGATAAGCGTGAGAGTGAGATACCTTCAATGGGACTTGTAAAATTAACGGACGCGGAAACGGGTGAGGAACGTTGGGTGGATACCAGCAGTACAAAGGTTCAGAAAAGACTGAAAGAAGTAAGATCTAATATGATACGGCAGAGAAAATCGCTGTTTATTTCAAGCCGGCTCGATAGCATCGAGGTGCAGACGGGCGACGATTACGTAAAACCTCTTGTTCATTTCTTCAGATTACGTGAAAGAAGATGGTAAATAGATTTTTTAATCTCCTGATAGTTATCTGTGCGCTGGCAGGATTTTCTTCTGCTCAGAATATTTCTGTTCAGGCTTCGACTGATACCAGCGCTTATCAGATCGGCGATTATATCCATTATACGATACAGGTGAAGGCCCGGCAGGGACTAACGGTTGACGGCCCCGCCGTTAGCGATACTCTCGCCGGTATGGAACTTATCAGCCAGCAGCCTCCTCAAAAAGAGGAAACCGGAGGTAAACAGGTTATAACTTACAGCTATACTTTTTCAAAGTATGATTCCTCGGATGTGACTGTTCCGCCTGTCCCTGTTTTCTACAAGGCTAAGGGTGATACGGCTGAAAAGGTGCTGACTACCGCCGAAGTATTTTTTACTGTTCGCCCCTTAAAAGTTAATCCTGCAGGTGAAATAAAGGATGTAAAGGATCCTCTGAAGATTCCGCTCGACTGGAAGTGGATCGCTTTGTGGGTGGTGGTTGGACTAATTATACTTGGTGCCGCCTACTATGCTTATCGGAAATACCAGGAAAGAAAAGCCGGCTATGTTCCTGAGAAGGTGATAATTAAAGTTCCTGCACATATTGCAGCATTAAGATCTTTAAGGGCTTTACGGGAAAAACAGTTGTGGCAGAAGGGAATGGTTAAAGAATATCATTCCGAGATTACGGAGATTATCAGAAAGTATTTTGAAGAAAGATTTGATCTGCCTGCGCTTGAAATGACCTCCGGTGAAGCTGTCGATGAACTGCGGAAGAGAGCAGGAACTGATTCGATAATAACAGATACGGAAAACTTTTTAAGCAATGCCGACCTGGTGAAATTTGCTAAATATCAGCCGATGGCATCTGTTAATGAGGAGATGATGAAACAGGCCGCGGATATAATACAGAAAACGAAGTCCGGTTCGGATGAAATAGTTACGGTGACTGAAGATGTTCAATGATATAACATTCGCATATCCCTGGATCTTATTCGCATTGATCATTGTGCCGGTCATGGCTGCATGGTATTTCTGGAAAGGCCTGAAACGTCAGCCTTCGGTTAAATATTCCTCCCTGGGATTTCTTAAAGGCTTCGCCCCTACGTTTAAGGAGAGAGTGAGGCATCTGCCGTTTATACTCAGACTCCTGGCGGTCGCTCTTTTTATCGTTGCGCTTGCCCGTCCCCAGACTTTCTCCTCCGGTGAAAATATTTATACGGAGGGAATCGATATAGCCATGGTTCTTGATATTTCGGGCAGTATGCTCGCAGAGGATTTGAAGCCAAACAGGCTTGAGGCAGCTAAAAATGTAATTGCTGATTTTATTAAAGGCCGTACTTCAGATAGGATCGGACTTGTGATTTTCGCAAGAGATGCGTTCACACAGTGTCCTTTGACTGTTGATTATCCTGTTCTTGGAAATCTGCTTGGTCAGATTAAAAGCGGAATGATAGAGGATGGAACCGCGATAGGGAATGCAATAGCTAATGGAGTTAACAGACTGAAAGATAGTAATGCTAAAAGCAAGATTATAATCCTGCTGACAGACGGTGTGAATAATGCCGGTGAAGTGGATCCTGTGTCTGCTGCTGAAATTGCGAAGACCTTCGGGATTAGAATATATACGATCGGTGTGGGAACCCGCGGGAATGCTCCTTTCCCGGTGCAGACACCATTCGGCATCAGGTACCAGATGGCGCCGGTGGAAATTGACGAGGCTGTGCTGCAGAAAATTGCATCGATAACTGACGGCCAGTACTTCAGGGCGACCGATAACAGGACCCTGGAAGATATTTATAATAGAATTGATAAGCTTGAGAAGACAAGAGTTGAAATTACATCTTATAGAAATGCAAAGGAATTGTTTTATGGCTGGCTTGGCGGCGGTATCTTCCTTCTATTCCTTGAGGTATCGCTGTCACGCACAGTCTTAAGAAAGATCCCATAATTTAATTGGTTAAATGGTTAAATGGTTAAATGGCTGAATGGTTAAATGGTTTGACTGGCTAAATGGTTAAATTCTTAATTTTTAATTTTTAATTGTTAATTGCTAAGTATATGTTTCGTTTTGCACATTCTGAATATTTAAACGCGCTTTATGCGATTCCCGTACTGGTGCTGCTTTTCTGGTACCTGAACCGGAACCGTAAAAAGCTGCTTGAGAGATTTGCCGACAGGAAACTTCACCGGGTGCTGTTTCCCGATTTCAGCATGCTTAAAAACTGGTTCAAGATCGGACTGGTTCTCTTTGCCCTTGTTCTGCTGATCTTTGCTGCCGCTAATCCGCAGGTCGGCACCAGGGTCCAGGAGGTGAAACAGACAGGCATTGATGTCTTTATCGCTCTTGATGTTTCGCGCAGTATGCTGGCGCAGGATATTAAACCCGATAGACTCGACCAGGCGAAGTACCAGATATCTAACCTCATAAATAAGTTGAGAGGGGATAGGATTGGATTGATCATCTTTGCCGGCGACGCTTATGTTCAGTTTCCTCTTACAACTGATTATTCTGCCGCTAATCTTTTTCTTTCGGCTGTGGATGTTAATTCGGTGCCCCAGCAGGGTACGGCAATAGCTTCAGCAATCAACCTTGCCGTTAAATCGTTTGATTACAAAACCAGTACACAGAAGGTTATAGTGATCATTACCGATGGCGAGGACCATGAAGGCGATATAATGCAGGCGGTTGAAGGAGCGAAGGATAAAACTATAAAGATTTATACGATAGGACTTGGATCCCTTACCGGGGCCCCTATTCCTGTATATAATGCGCAGGGACAGCAGGTCGACTACAAAAAGGATGAGAGCGGAAATATAGTTCTTACTAAGCTGGATGATACTACTTTGAAACAAATTGCCTCGGCAGGCGACGGGAAGTATTTCCAGGCAGCAACTTATGATGATTACCTCGACAGGATATACAGCGATCTATCATCGTTGGAGAAAAGTGAATTTGGAGTCAGGAAAGTTACTGATTACGAGGATAGGTTTTACTATTTTTTGGCTCCGGCGATTATTCTGCTGGTGCTGGAATTTTTTATTTCCGATAGAAGATCGCTGCTTTTTGACAGGCTTAACAGGAAATTAGGAATAGAGCAGAAGGTGTAAGAATGAAGTATATGAATTTAATATTAAGCTTTATCATTGCTATCTCAGCAATGAGTGTGCTGCAGGCGCAAAGTCTCCGCAGTCTGAATAATACCGGCGTGGATAAGTATAAAAACAAAAATTTTGCCGATGCTGAGGTAAACTTTAAAAAGGGACTTGATGAAGAACCGCAGAATTTTATTACTAACTTTAACCTGGGTGATGCATATTATCAGCAGCAGAGGTATGATGAAGCACTAAATACTTATAAGGCTGCTCTCTCTCAGGCGAAAACAAAAGAAGAAAAAGCTAAAGTCTATCATAATATCGGTAACTCTCTTCTTAAATCGAAGCAGATTAAGGAGAGTATTGAAGCTTATAAAAATTCTCTGAAGCTTAATCCAAATGATGAGGAAACAAAGTATAATTTGTCATATGCCCTTGATTTGTTGAAAAACCAGAAGAACCAGCAGAAACAGAACAAGGATAAGAACCAGCAGAATAAAGACCAGAACAAGGATCAGGATAAGGATAAGGACCAGCAGAATAAAGATCAGAAGAAAAAGGATCAACAGAACAAGCAGAACCAGCAGAACCCGCAGGATCAGAAAAACCAGGAAGCTAAACAGGATGCAACTCAGCAGAAGCAGCAGCAGAATAAGATATCAAAAAAAGAAGCTGAAAGGATACTTGAGGCACTGAAAAATAATGAAAAGGCTCTGCAAAAGAAATTAAGGAAACAGAAAGGCACCCCGATAAAGACGGATAAAGACTGGTAATTCTATTTGAAATGAATAAATATTTATCATACATATTCTTGACTTTGCTTTTGATCCCTTCGGCTGTCATGGCTCAGTCGTTTTCTGCCTCGGTGGATAATACTACGGTAGGACTGAGTGACCGTTTCCAGGTTAGTTTCACTTTCAAAGGGACAGATGTTAATAGTCTCAGCGGTTTTAGTTCTCCTGATTTTGCTGGCTTCATGGTGTTAAGCGGCCCTAACCAGTCGACCAGTATGCAGATCATCAACGGTTCGGTTTCGGCATCACTTTCTTATTCGTTTTACCTTCAGCCGAAAAATTTAGGAAAGTACACCATCGGCAGCGCCTCCATCAGGTATAAAGGTAATCCGTATAAAACCGATCCTATAACTATACAGGTTGAAAAAGGTTCATCCGGTTCCGGAACGCAGCAGAACACTAATCAGAATTCCTCGGGAGTCAGTAACGATGAAATAGCGCAGAACGTTTTTGTAAGGGCGACTGCCGACAGGCAGCAGGCGTTTATGGGAGAACAAGTTACCGTAACATACAAGTTGTATACAAGACTGAGTATCGCTTCCCAGATGTCTATAAGTAAACTCCCGCAGTATCCCGGTTTCTGGGCAGAGGAATTGGAAACTTCAGGTAATATCTCCTTTACGACAGAAACCTACCAGGGAAAGAAGTACAGGGTGGGCGTACTTAAGAAGGTCGCTCTTTTCCCGACGCAGACCGGAGATCTTAATGTTACTCCTTTTGAGCTCGATGTACCTGTACAGATTCAGAAAAAAAGACAAAGTAATAACGTCTTCGATGATTTCTTTAATGATCCTTTCTTTGGGATGGGACAGACAATCGACTTTACAGCTAAATCGAACTCGCTTAAAATAAATGTCAGACCTCTGCCTTCTTCCGATGTGCCCGATTCGTTTAATGGTGCTGTGGGTAGTTTCTCTATGGATTCACAGGTTGATAAAAGAACGATAAAGACCAATGAACCTGTAACGTTGAAACTTACAATAAACGGTACGGGGAATATTAGTCTGCTCGATATGCCGAAAATTAATCTTCCGGCAGGATTCGAACAGTATGAGCCTAAGGTTAATCAACAGGTGAACAGGACTACAAAAATTTCGGGTAAAAAAACGGCCGAGTATCTCGTTGTTCCCCGCGATGCAGGAAAGAAAGAAATTCCGCCTGTTAAGTTTTCTTATTTCGATATAAACAAAAAATCGTATGTCACCCTTAGTACCCCTGCGTATTCCCTTAATGTGGAACAGGGAACTGGCGCCAATTCGCAGGAATATGCTGGTAAAGAAGATGTAAAAATGCTTGGTGAGGATATACGTTATATTAAGACTGACGTCGAATCTCTTCACAGGTCAGGGAATTTCATACTCAGCCGCTTTGGTTTCTGGGCTGCAGTGGGATTTCCTTTTATCCTGGGATTGGGACTTGTGGTTTGGAAAAAGAGAGAAGATAGGCTTGCCGGCAATGTACAGCTTATGCGCTACCAGCGGGCTCAGAAGGTTGCCAGGCTGAGACTGAAAAAAGCAAAAGCCCTGATGGATGCCAGCGACCATGATGCTTTCTATTCAGAGATCTCACTTGCTCTCTTCGGATACCTTGAGGATAAGTTCCATATTCCGAAATCGGAACTTAGTGTGGACAGAGCTTCCTCTGAACTGCAGAAAAGAGGACTCAACAGGGAACTGGTTGAAGAATTTGAACACGTTGCCAATAAGTGCGAGTTCATACGTTTTGCACCTAAGGAAAGTGAGACTGCGGCAGTTGCCGAAATGTACAATGAACTTTCTCATGTAATAACTGAAATTGAAAAATCTTTATCCCTTAAGAAAAATGCTGTGTAATAAACTTCTTCTGTTTCTGCTTTTTGTCCCGGCTATTCTGTCAGCCCAGCCTCAGACTTTTATGGAAAGAGGTAATGATTACTATCAGAAGCAGCAGTATGATAAAGCTGTACAGGCATATAATAAAGTGCTTAACGAAGGTTACGAAAGTGCTGAATTATATTATAACCTGGGGAATGCTTATTACAGGAAAGGGAACCTGGGATATGCTATACTTAACTATGAAAGGGCGCTTAAGCTGTCGCCCGGCGACGATGATATAAGGCATAACCTTGCCCTTGCAAATTCCAGGACGATCGACAGGATAAATACTCTTCCCGATTTTTTTATTTTTCAGTGGTGGGAAAGCTTTCTTGCATTATTAACATTTTTCCGGCTGGGTGTACCTTTCCTATATTTTTTATATTCTCTTAATCGGAATTATTATTTTCTACTTCTTCACCCGACCGTGCTGATTATCAGAGACTAACCTTCTTTACCGGTATTGCTGTTTTGTTCCTTCTTGCTGCTTCCACCGCAATCTCGGTAATTAAGTATAACCGTGAGTTCAAAATTAAGAACGGGGTAGTGGTTCAGCCTTCGGCTACAGCTAAACTTTCACCTGATCCTGACAGCAAAGATGCATTCGTGATCCATGAAGGATTAAAAGTTAAAATCGAGGATAAGGTCGACAATTACTATAGGATAAAATTGTTGGACGGCAAGCTTGGATGGCTTCCGCAGAATGATTTAAAAATGATATAGATCTTTGTTTAATTTTTAATAAAGCTTTTGTATTTTAAATCACGTAGAAGGTTGAACTTAAATGAGGCTCTCCATAGTTTGCTTTAATGAAATCTAAAAAATATAATAACATAAAACTTGGCATCAGTATAACCAAAAGTGTGGTGAGCTTCGTGCTGATCATCGCGTTCGTCTATTCTCATTTCAGTCTGGCACTGGAAAGTTTTCTTGGTCATTATATCAGCAATGCATACTTTTTGTTTATTGCGTTCGTACTGGTAACAGGTATGGGCGGCATTATCCTTTTTTCCCCGGTTAGCTATTATAAGGATTATTACCTTGAGCATAAGTACGGACTTTCCAATCAGACTCCGGGAAGATGGATATTTGAAAATTTTAAGGGACTCGTTGTTTCACTCGTAATCGGGGTACCTGTACTTCTGATATTTTATTTTATAATAAATAAATTCGGTGCATTGTGGTGGCTTCCCTTCGCAATTATTCTTTTCATTATTTCTGTCGTTTTTGCAAGGCTTCTTCCTGTTATTGTTCTGCCCTTGTTTTATAAAATTACTCCGCTTGAAAACGAGGATCTAAAAGCAAGAATTAACAGGTTAGCTGAAGATGCCGGGATTAAAGTTGAGAATATTTTCAGATTCAATATGAGCAAGAATACCAAAAAGGCAAATGCCGCTTTTACAGGACTGGGAAAATCGAAACGGATAATCCTAGGAGATACACTGCTTGACAATTATTCCCCTGATGAAATTGAAACTGTAATTGCTCATGAGCTTGGTCATTATAAAAGAAAACATATAATTAAGAATATTATCATCGGCACTGCGGCAAGCTTCGGAACCCTGTTCCTGGTTGCATATTTTTATAGTTTGTCAATTAACTGGTTTGGATTCTCAAAGCTGCAGGAAATAGCCGCTTTACCGTTGCTTTCATTATGGGCAATGCTTATTGGTTTAGTAGAGACTCCCTTAACCAACCTTCTATCAAGAAAGTTTGAATATGAAGCCGATGAATATGCTGTGTTAGTTACGGAAAAACCCGCAGCATTCATATCCACTCTGAATAAGCTTACAGATCAGAACCTTGCGGATAAAAATCCTCACCCGTTAGTCGAATGGTTTTTTTACAGCCACCCTTCAATATCAAACCGTGTGGATGCAATCAGGAAATATGTACTACAGTACGGGATAAGGGAAGATAATATTTCTCTCGAGGAGACATAAGGTTGTTTTATATTAAAATTTTCTTCATTATTCTCTACACTACATTTATCTCGTTTCTTGCTTTGCTTTCAGGTCTGCTTGACAGATCATTTTCCACGTATAAATATGTAACGAAAATGTTCAGCGCCGGGATTTTGTTCATCAGCGGAGTGAAGGTTAAGGCGGAAGGATTGGAAAATATAAACGGGGAAGGTCCCTTTATTTTTGTTTCAAATCATATCAGTCAGTTCGATATAATCGCACTTCAGTTTACAATCCCCGGTAAGTCGGGATTTGTCTTCAAGAAAGAATTAGCTAAGATCCCCTTGTTCGGGTGGCAGCTGATGACGGGACCTCATATCGTAATAGACAGAACGAACGCTGAGAATGCTTTGAAGAGCATTCACAAAGCAAGGCAGAAAATGAAAACAAAAGCAGTGTCAGTAATCCTGTTTCCGGAAGGTACCAGGAGTAAAGACGGAGAGCTTCAGGCATTCAAAAGAGGAGCCTTTCACCTTGCAAGTCAGGTCAGTTTTCCTATAATACCGGTAACGATACGTGATTCCGATAAGCTCCTTCCTAAAGGTTCACTCAGGATCAATAAAGGCACGATCAGGATTAAATTCAGTGAACCTGTAGCAACAACTAAAGTTGAAACCCGTAGTGATGAACTTGAACTTATGGGAAAAGTAAGGGATATTATATCTTCTAATTATTACCGCAGTTGAAAAACTGCGCATCCTGTGAATATTGAGAGTTAAGATGATAGTCGGAATTATTCCTGCGCGTTTTGCTTCAAGCAGACTGATGGGGAAACCGCTGGCAGATATCGGCGGCAAGCCTATGATTCAGCATACATACGAAAGTTCAAAAACATCACGCCTCCTTAACGAAGTAATAATTGCAACCGATGATGAGAGAGTGGCCGAGGTCTCCCGGAATTTCGGCGCCAGGGTATTTATAACACCTAAGGATATAGCAACAGGATCCGATAGGATTGCATATGTCGCAAAGCAGCTTCCGGGTGTGGAAATTATTGTTAATATACAGGGGGACGAACCTTTCATACAGGGAATAATGATCGATCAGGCCGTTGAACCGCTCCTCTTTGATCTATCCGTCAACGTATCGACTCTTGCTAAAAAAATAGAAACTGTAGATGATCTGAAATCTCCTGCGGTAACCAAAGTAGTATTCGATTATAATAACTTTGCTTTATATTTTTCAAGGTCTCCCATTCCTTATGTGAGGGATGCTAAAACAATGTATGATCATATTACCAAGGCCGATATTTACAAGCATATCGGCTTGTATGTGTATAGAAGAGATTACCTGCTTAGATTTACCGGTCTTGCCCCTACAGACCTTGAACAGATAGAAAAACTTGAACAGCTGAGGATGCTTGAAAACGGGTTCAAGATAAAAGTAGTGGTAACTAACTATGAAAACCTGGCCGTAGATACACCTGATGACCTTAATCGTGCGCGTCTTTATTACTCACGCCTGCAGAAGGAAAAAGAATGAAAGAACCCGAAAGAATTCTGTTGGCGAATATACCGACCCCTGTTCAGGAAATCAGATTTGAGGACAAAAAGTTTCTTATGAAACGTGATGATCTGACCGGTTCAGAATTATCAGGCAATAAAATCAGAAAGCTTGAATACCTTCTGGGTCAGGCAAAAAAAGAAAAAGCAGAATATATTTTTACCTGCGGAGGTGATCAGTCGAACCATGCAAGAGCGACCGCTATTGCTGCTGCAAAACTGGGTATGAAGACAAAACTTTTTCTGTGGGGAAAGGATAAACCTTCCGCTGATGGCAATCTTTTCCTTGATAAGCTTACCGGAGCCGAAATATTATTTTTAAATAAGAAAAACTACAATTTCGTGAATGAAATAATGCAAGAGGAAAATGAGATCCTGACTGAAAAGGGACATAACGTATACGTCATTCCCGAAGGAGGTTCGACAACTCTTGGAATCTGGGGATATATATCATTCGTGAAAGAGCTGTTAAGCCAGACTGACATTACTAAAACAGGCGGCATACTTACAGCTGCCGGAACAGGCGGAACGGCAGCCGGAATCTTGGCAGGCCTGGCTCAGAATAATCTCAGTTTAAAGGTTTATGCTGTTAACGTTCTTTACCCTGAAAATATTATTCGGAAAAAAATACTTCAGCTTGCTCAGGGAGCCGTGCTGGATTATAAACTGCCGAAAGAAGTTAATCCTGATAACCTTGTGATATTAGATGGATATTCTGAAGAAGGATATAAGAAGATCAGCCGTAATAAGCTCGGGCTTGTAAAAAAGTTCTTCAGAGAAACCGGAGTTCTCCTCGATCCCGCCTATACCGGCAAAGCCTTCTATGCTTATCATGACAATTACCTCGTTAAAAATAACAAAGTAAATATACTCTTTCTTCACAGCGGGGGATTATATGGTGTATTCGGGAGAAGAAATGAATACCTTGCTGATTAAAACACCTGACTTAGGTCCAGGATTGAAAACTGTTTTTGCCTTAAAAATAAATTAAGATTATTTTTGGATATGGATTGTATATTTTGTGATATTATCAGTCGTAAGGGGGAAGCCGAAATATTATATGAGAATGAAATGGTAATGGCTATTCTTGATATCCGGCCAGTGAATTATGGTCATACTCTTGTTATTCCGAAGACGCATTTCAGTAATTTCCTTGAACTGCCTGAAGAATATCTTTCGGAACTTACCAGGGTTACCCAGCTGATGTCGGGTTCAATTCAGGAAAGCCTGAAAGCCGACGGTTTTAATGTAATAATTAATAACGGGGCGGCAGCAGGACAGACAGTATACCACTTTCATTTTCATATTATACCGAGATTCAGAAGCGATTTTAATTACAGACCGGGATTCAAGGCGTATGCCGATGGTTCTATGAAAGAATTCGCTGAAATAATTCGTAATGCTGTAACAAATAAAGGTTTAAGTAATGGATAAAAAAATAAGAGTACTGGTAGCGAAAGCGGGACTTGACGGACACGATCGCGGTGCTAAAGTAATTGCTGCTGCTCTCCGTGATGCAGGTATGGAAGTTATCTATACCGGTCTTCGACAGACCCCTGAAATGATAGTTGAGGCTGCTGTCCAGGAAGATGTAGACGTCATAGGGATAAGTATTTTATCGGGTGCGCATATGACTATATTCCCAAGGATTAAAAAGCTGATGGAAGAAAAAGGAATTGATGATGTGCTTCTGACCGGCGGAGGTATTATTCCTGAAGAGGATATTAAGGCTCTTCGGAAAATGGGGGTAGGTGAATTGTTTACTCCCGGTGCTGCTACAACGGATATAGCTGTCTATATAAAAAAATGGTCTTCTGAACATCCGAGGAGTAATTAAAAATTTTCCGTATATAAAACCTTAACTCATTCTTACTTTCCACAATATAAGGGAGATGCAAATGAAAAAATTATACTTCATTTTGTTTCTTTTGCTCTGTACAAACGGTTTCTCACAATCCCTCGTGGAAACTGTTGACCTGCCTTCTGAAACTTTCTTTAGTTCAGGCTACGGTCTTGTTTATGCCAATGGAAGCTACTGGATCTCATCAGATAACTCAAGTGTAGGAAGTGGTATAATCAAATCTGTAGACGCAAATGGTAATTATCTTTCAACGATAAATATTAACTATCCGACAATGCATGCGTCTCAGGGACTGGCTTACGACGGCACGGATTTCTGGTATGTGGATAGAAAAACGTCCAGGTGCGACTTATACAAAGTATCGCAGGCGGGTAATGTTCTTGATTCAATCCTGATACAGTCGCTTGGCGGTATATGGTATCTTGGAGGAGCAGCCTGGGACGGTACTGGTTTATGGATCTCGGTGTATTATCCAGATAGCCTTGCGGCTTTATATAAAGTTGATGTTACATCTAAACAAATCGTCGATACTATCCAGGTTTTCGGAACTCAGCCCACAGGAATAACCGTAAAGGGAGATACTCTATTCTACGTGATGGACGGTTTTGGCGGAGACCCTGAAAATATTTATGCGGTTGACCTGGCTACAAAAGATACGCTCTTTTCCTGGCACGTTCCTGAAGTCCCCGGTACAAGACAGAGCCCGCGAGGACTCGCATGGGACGGTACATATTTCTGGCTGATGGCTGAACCCTTAGGGGCGACTTCAGGAAGACAATTATTCAAATACGACCTGAGTGGAGGAGGATCACCTCATATTACGGTTTCTCCAACTTCGCTGATATTCCCTCAGACAACGGTGGGCGATACTTCGCATTTGACAGTTACAGTTTCAAATATCGGCACGGCTGATCTTGATGTAAATTATAGTTCTTTTGTTAATTCTGCTTTCAGCTCGCCGGAAGGATCATTTCCATTCACTGTACCTCCGGGTGGAAGCCATAATGTTCAGGTGGATTTTCATCCTCTTGCATTTGAATTTTTCACAGGTACAATGACGATATTAAGCAATGATGTTGTTACCCCTTATTTTGATGTGGATTTATCGGGACAGGGAGTGGTAAACGGACCCTCTATTGTTCTTAGCGCTGATTCTCATAACTTCGGTAATATCTGGGTAAACAATGACGGCAATGGCTACTGGTATCTTAATATTTATAATATCGGTGATGCTCCACTGGATATATCGGATATGCACTTTAATCTGCCGGAGTTCTCCTTTGAAAGTGAAAGTATTCCTTTCCAGGTTCAACCCGCTGACACTTCGATTATACGCCTGAGATTTACTCCATCACACGCAGGGAGTTTTGTAGATACGCTGTTCATTCAATCAAATGATCCCGTAATACCTATTAAAACTGTTTCCGTATCAGGAACAGGGGTCGTCGGCAACTATACGGTGGGCTTCCAGTTCTGGTCGTACCAGGTGCCGGATAATCCGAGAACAAGTTCCCAGGAATACCGTGTTGAAGGATTAAAACCTATAAATGATATCAATGGCGACGGCATCAGCGATGTTATAATTGCAACAGATAATTATTTCCTTATGGCTCTGGACGGTGCAGCCGGAGGAAATAATGATACTTTATGGACACTCAATACTTTCTTCAATAATTCTAATGCGGGTTCTATCGGTCAATCTTGGGATTACGGTGTGCAGGATGCTCTTGCTATTGTCAGCGATCTGAATGGCGACGGAAAAAATGATGTTGTCATCGGAACCGGCGGCGGAAATGAACATGTTTATGCGATAAATGGTATGAACGGACAGATCATATGGGGATTCGGCGATGATATTAACTACAGTCTTGGTGATTTCGAAGCAGTAGACGGACAGCGTGATTTCAATGGCGATGGTGTTCCCGACATTCTCGCTATTGCAGACGGTAATGACCAGGGTACAGGATATCATACAGCCTACCTGTTTAATGGCGTTAACGGAAACATCATCTGGCAGTATTATTATCCCGGTCCTTTCCTCGCATTCGGTAAGACCATAATCTCTGTTGATGACGTTACCGGCGACGGTGTCCCCGATGCGGTTCTGAATGTAGGCAACAACGGGACAACGGATCTCGACGTAATTTGTCTGAGTGGGGCAACAGGACAGTCAGAATGGTTATTCTCTGTTTCAGGATATGAGCCCAAGGAACTTGTGGAACTTCCTATCCCGGGACAAACGCCAGATGTTGTTTCATCCCAGTACTTCGGCAGCGTATACAGAATAGATGGAGAGACAGGTGCGCAGGTATGGACATATAATTATGGATTTACGGGTATGATCCAGATTGCCAGGATTAAAGATGTAAATGGAGATAATATAGATGACATACTTATAGCGGCATTTTCGGGCGGCGTAGTTTGTCTCAGCGGTGCAAACGGACAGGAACTATGGGTATACCCCATGAACTACCAGTATGGCGTTGCTGCTGTGCCCGATCTTAATAATGACGGCATTGATGATGTTGTAACCGGTGATCAGGACGGAACGTTCTACTGCATAAGCGGAACAGGCAGCGAGCTTTTCTTCAGTCATACTTTCCCGGGGGACAGGATTAACTCGGTTAATGTTATCCCTTCGATCGACGGGAATGCAAGCTACGAACTGCTTGTTGGAACCAAAAATGGTTCTGTTGTATGCTATTCGGGCGGCTTGAATGCTGTGCCGGTTGAACTGGCATCGTTTACTGCTTCAACTGAAGGCCGCTCTGTTAACCTTAAATGGGTTGCATCGACACAGCTGAACAATAAAGGTTTTGAGATTGAGAGGAAATCCGGCAGCGAGGCATATCAGGAAATCGCCTTCATTAAAGGCGACGGAACAACCTCGGAACAAAGATCATATTCCTACCGGGATAAAGATATAAAGGAAGGGAAGTACACTTACAGGCTCAGGCAGATTGATCTCGATGGTTCAGTAAGTTATTCAAACGAATTGAATGTATCTTTAGAGATGCCTTCCACATTCAGTTTGTCGCAGAATTATCCTAACCCTTTTAACCCTGCAACTACAATTAATTTCTCACTGCCGCAGAAGTCAGATGTGAAACTGGTTGTGTACGACATACTCGGTAAAGAAGTTAAGACGCTGATCAACGGCGACAGGGAGGCAGGAAAATATAATATTAAATGGAATGGACTTAACAATAACGGTCAGTCAGTTTCCACAGGAATATATATATACCGCCTCTCAGCCGGAAGCTTCACCTCAGAGAAAAAAATGATCCTTTTGAAGTAAGCCCCGGGTACAGTCTGAACTATTTAATATAGTCATGGTACTATCAAACCTGAATTCTAAAAAGACCGTCCGTAAAGACGGTCTTTTTCATGCCGTCATTTTTGGTGTTTTAATATTTCATCGCTCAAAAAAAAACAACATCTCATTTTAAATCAGAATTCTTCTGGCAAACTTTAAGAAATAGGGCAAAAATACGGTATCAGCAATGGCATACAAGTTGAAAAACATACAGGGAGTTTGAAAATATACGGAATCAGTTCCGTAAGAGAATTTGAAAGATTGAAAGTTTTTTTACCCCGATAGTTCCTGTGTCATTTTATGGAGGGGAAAGAAATTGCTGCCCACTCAACTAGAAACCTTTGGGCCGGCTCCGGCTGGCTCGAGGGTTTTATTTTATTCGACCCGCTTACTGTTAATTCCTGTCACAAATCCATTAAAGTATTATGATTCAATTGTTTCAGAATTGAAATTCAGACGCCCTTTAAGTAATTTTATTAACCATAAAAATTTTAAACATAGGAGTTCAGAATGGCAATCAAAGTAGGTATAAATGGTTTTGGAAGAATAGGCAGATTGGTATTCAGACGCAGTCTCGCGCTGGGCGGGTTTGACTTTGTTGGAATAAACGATTTAACTGACGCAAAGACATTAGCACATCTGTTAAAATATGATTCTGTACATGGAAAATTTAACGGTGAAGTAAAAGTAGATGGAAATGATCTTATTGTTAACGGCGATAGAATCAAAATCACCGCTGAAAAAGATCCTGCAAACCTGAAGTGGAAAGAACTTGGAGCCGACATCGTTATTGAGGCAACAGGCATATTCAGAACAAAAGAAGCCTGTATGAAGCATATCGAAGCAGGTGCAAATAAAGTAATACTTACAGTTCCTTCCAAAGGTGATGTGGACGCTACAGTAGTGCTCGGCGTTAATGATGAGGTTATCAAGGGCGACGAGAAAGTTATTTCAAACGCATCCTGCACAACCAACTGTCTCGCCCCGATGGTAAAAGTTCTGAATGATACTTTCGGAATAGAGAAGGGTCTGATGACAACTGTTCACTCTTATACTAACGATCAGAGACTGCTCGATCTTCCTCACAGTGATCTGAGAAGAGCAAGATCCGCAGCTGTTTCTATTATCCCTACAACTACGGGCGCAGCTAAAGCAGTTACCAAAACTATCCCTGAACTCAAAGGGAAACTTGATGGATTCTCTCTGCGAGTACCTACACCTGACGGATCTATTACTGATTTTGTTGTAATTCTTAAGAAGGAAACAACAGTTGAAGAAGTCAATGCAGCTATGAAGAAAGCTGCTGACGGTCCCATGAAAGGAATCCTGGAATACACAGAAGACCCTATTGTATCCGCTGATATTGTTGGAAATCCTGCTTCTTGTATATTTGATTCACTTTCGACAATGGTTATCGGGAACCTTGTTAAAGCAGTAGGCTGGTATGATAACGAATGGGGTTATTCATGCCGCGTTGTCGACCTGGTTAAGAAAGTTGCAAAATAAGACGTCAAACAGGGAATATTAATGAAGAAGCTTTCAATAGATAGTTTAAACCTTAAAGACAAGCGTGTGCTTGTAAGAGTTGACTTTAACGTGCCCCTGGATGAGCACCAGAGAGTTACCGATGATAGGAGAATAACGGCTTCGCTTCCAACGATTCAGAAAATTATAAAAGACGGCGGTAAGGCTGTTTTGATGAGTCATCTTGGAAGACCTAAGGGAAAGGTGAAACCTGAGTTCAGTCTCAAGCCTGCGGCAGAAAAACTTGGTGAACTGCTGGGCCGGGAGGTGAAGCTTGCTCCTGACTGTATAGGTGAAGAAGTTAAAAAGATGATCGATGATATGAAGGACGGCGAAGTGATCCTGCTTGAAAACCTGAGGTTCCATCCTGAAGAGGAGAAAAACGACAGCGCTTTTGCTGAAAAACTTGCCGGCCTCGGTGACGTTTACGTGAACGATGCCTTTGGAACAGCTCACAGGGCTCATGCTTCTACGGAAGGTGTAACTCATTTTATTAAAACCTGTGCTGCAGGTTACCTTATGCAGAAAGAACTTGACTATCTTGGGTCTGCACTGAGTAAACCGGAGAGACCTTATTGCGCGATACTTGGCGGTGCTAAAATATCCGGTAAAATAGACGTAATAATGAATCTCTTTGATAAGGTTGATACATTGATAATAGGCGGCGGTATGGCTTTTACCTTCTTTAAGGCTCAGGGGAAGGAAATCGGAAAATCCCTTCTTGAGGAAGAAAAACTCGACCTGGCTAGAGAAGTGCTGAAAAAAGCGGAAGGATCTAAAATTAAATTCCTGCTTCCCGTAGATGTAGTCGTCGCTTCCGAATTTAAGAACGATTCTCCTTCGGAAACCGTAAAGGTTGATAGCATTCCTTCTGATAAAATGGGATTGGATATAGGGAATGAAACAATTAAATTGTTCGCCGGGGAGCTGATCAAGTCAAAGACTATAGTATGGAATGGCCCGATGGGCGTTTTTGAGATGGATAATTTTGCTGAAGGCACTTTTGCTATTGCAAAAACACTGGCTGAGGCAACTGAGAAAGGTGCTGTTACGGTAATAGGAGGAGGAGACTCTGCTGCCGCTATAACAAAAGCTGGACTGGATGACAAAGTATCGCATGTCTCCACAGGCGGAGGAGCTTCGCTTGAATTCCTTGAAGGCAAAACTCTTCCTGGTGTGGAAGCTCTTAGTGATTCAAAATAAGTTTAATTGAAAATTAAAGGAAAAATTAGTGAGTAATAATTATCGTCCGGGTGGATTCGGATTTAGTCTTTTCCCTCCTGTGATTAAAAACCTTTTGATTATAAACGGAGTTGTATTCTTCCTGCAGCTTATTATGCAGGGGTTAACTTTCCAGGGCGTACCCGGGACTTATTTCCTGGACCATTGGTTCGCTCTTAATCCTCTCGGTTATAACTTTCAGATATGGCAGCTTATTACCTACCAGTTTATGCACGGCAGCTTCATGCATATATTGTTCAATATGTTTGCCTTGTGGATGTTCGGAATTGAAATAGAAAATATGTGGGGTTCTCAGAAGTTCCTTATATTCTACCTGATGTGCGGAGTTGCGGCGGGAATTTCACAGCTTGTTTTCCCCCCGTTATTTAATGAGCAGGTGGCTCCTACTATTGGTGCCTCGGGCGCAATATTCGGCGTACTTATTGCCTTCGCCATGGTTTTTCCTAACCGCTACATTTTCCTATATTTCTTCATTCCTGTTAAGGCTAAATATCTCATAGTAGGGTATATCCTGCTGGAACTGTGGGCTGTTCCCCAGGGCGGCAGTGTTGCTCACCTCGCTCATCTTGGCGGTGCACTTGCAGGTTTTATTTATTTAATGGTTGATAAGAAGACTACCTTTTCCCTGGGAAATATTTTCGGAAGCACATCTGATAAACCTAAAAGAACCTACAACCCTTTTGGAGGGATTAAGGACACTTTTAAGAAAAAGAATGACGATGTACAGGAAGCCCGGTTTTATGAGATAAAGGATGAGGATAAACAGGGTAAGGAGGAGATCTCCCAGGCGGAGATTGACAGGATACTTGATAAGATAAGCCAGTCGGGTTACCAGAACCTGACCGAGAAAGAGAAAAAAATTCTTTTTGAAGCCAGTAAAAAGATGAAATAGACCAGAGGTGTCTGATTAAACAAAAATTTATTCATACAGCTGCCAAAGGGATTCTTTTAACTCTGGTACTGCTCCTAACCGCTTCAATTGTATCCTGTTCTGATAAAGATGCCGATCACGAAAGATTTGTTGATACCTATGTTGATTTAAGGATTGCACAGGATACGCTCAGGAATGACAGCACTGGTACCGGGGATCTGAAGGCTGAAATATTGAAACGGCACGGACTTACAGAAGAACAATATGAATCAACATTTGAATACTACAATGATAACCCGGAATTGTGGGAACAATTTTATAATGAGGCTATTGCACGCGTTGATAGTCTGATGACTCAGAAGAAGTAAATTTATGTTTGGCAAGGGCGATCCGCAGCAGAGGAAAGGAAACTTCGTTATTTAATTTCTCTTTCAGCATTTTTATCTCGGTGCTTCCCTGCTTTATTTCATTCATTACTTTTTTATAATCAATATCACCAAAGAGCTTTTCTATTGCCGTTCCGGGCTCGTATTCTATTATCGTTTCTATCTGCATCGAGATGACTGCTTCAGAAAGTTTCCGCATAGAAGCGATAGCAGACAGTCCATATCCTTTTTTAAGCAGCTGGTAGGTCTCCTGGATATTCGAAGGCATTTCTTTTAAAGTGCCCTTATTTTCATCGTCTGTAGATTTAACAGCTTCCAGGAAATCATTCCCTACTTTATTAAACATACGATTAGTGAAACCGGTGACTGTGAGGATTTCTTCCTTCGTTTTGGGACGAACCCGGGCTATCTCTCTTAAAACATCGTCGGGACAGATTAAGTATGCCGACTGCAGAAATTTCCGCGATGCCTTATTCCTTATTTCCCGGAGGAGATTAAATAATTCAAGATTCCGCTCATAATCGGTTTCAATACTGAAAGGAAGATCATCGTTTTCATCGACAAACAGATTCTCCCCGTCATTTATTCTTAAGGCAGATCCTTCCGCGATTAATTTTTTACGTGTTACAAGGTCCTGGATTACCGTCTTAAGTTCATTGAGATCATAATTTCTGCATGAACCGAAAGTTGCAATTCCTGTAAGGCTGCTCTCATTTCCTTTTCCTTTTAAAACATTAAGAAGAACCGTCCGTGTCGTCTTGCCGTTCAATATCCTTACGGTTCTTAATATCAGCTCGGAAATGTATTCCCTTACGGATTCCGGGACTTCTTCTTCCATGGTGCACCTGTCGCATTTACCGCATTTATATTCCTCAACATTCTCACCGAAATAACTCAGTATGTAACGGAACCTGCATTCGGCCGTGAAGACATATTCCACCATTCGATCAAGTTTGTTCTGTGAATGGAGGTAGGCTTCATTTATTTTCCTGAAATTAATAGAAAGGCGCGTTTCCGGTATACGTGGTGACATTAGAATTACGGAATCGCTTGCCAGGGCTTTTCTGTAAGTTATCACGCCGAGATTTTCAAGTACTATGAGGGCCTCTTCAATTTCTGGTTCCGTTAATTCAAGGTAATTGGTAAGGTCCGACACCGAAAATTGAACAGACGAACTCATCGCCATACTGCCGTATTCCCTGAGGAGTAGAAGGATAGTCTCCTTAATTGCATTGCCGGAGACGTTTTCAACAAATCGTCTAAGTTCGTCTTTATTGTAATTGATCCGGAGAGAAGATCGCCTGTCAAACTCCGACAGCACTTTAAGGTAGCCGCCTTCTTCCAGGTAACTTAAAGCGGAATAGAGAAGTCCCCGGTTCAACTTCTTTTGTGTGAAGGCACCTATAAATTCAGGGTTTATGGGAATTTCTTTTTCTGATTTGCTGCCTATCGCCGTCTTACCGTAGTCGCATACCGCATTATACACATCCTGGATTAGTTTTTTATCAGGGTAAGCATTTGAAAGAAAATAATTCTGTATTGAAAGATCTGAATCATCGTGCAGCAGAAAAATATTTGATTCCTTTCCGTCCCTTCCCGCTCTCCCTATTTCCTGGTAATAACTTTCAATAGATCCCGGTGTATTAAAGTGGATGATAAGCCTGATATCTTTTTTATCGATTCCCATCCCGAATGCATTAGTGGCGCAGATAACTTTTATCTCATCATTTATGAAAGATTCCTGTATTCTTTTACGCTCCTCCGGATGCATACCTGCATGGTACGCCGCACTGTTTATGCGGTGGAGGAGAAGGTATTCGGAGATCTCCTCGGTCTTTTTTCTTGAAGAAGTATAAATGATAGCAGGGGTTTTATAAATAGATATGAGTTCAACGCATTTTTCAAATTTTTTAGTTCCGGGTATAACATTAAGATGAAGGGTTTCTCTTTCGAAACCCTTTACGAATATGTCCGGGTTTTTAAGTCCCAGCTGTTTAACAATATCCTTTACAACTTCGGGAGTGGCAGTAGCCGTAAAAGCGGAAATTCTTTTGATCGGGATAAAGTCGGCAAACTCCTTTATTTTACTGTAGCTGGGACGAAAATTATGTCCCCACTGGCTGATGCAATGTGCTTCATCTACAAAAAGGTAACCGGGATTAAGCTTTTTTAATCTCTCGGCGAACAGGATATTTTCCAGCCTTTCCGGGGCTACATAAAGCAATTTTATTTTTCCGTAGGAGATGTCCTGAAGTACCATTTCTGCTTCCATAAAGCTCATTGTGCTGTTTATGAATGCAGCAATTTTTCCCTCACGGTTAAGATTGTCAACCTGGTCCTTCATAAGTGAAATAAGAGGGGATATAACAATGGAGAAGTCGTTTGAAATTATTGCCGGGATCTGGTAGCATATTGATTTCCCGGCTCCTGTGGGAAGCACAGCCAGCACATTATTGCCCTTAAGAATTGAAGTAATTATCTCCTCCTGGGCGGGGCGGAATTTATCAAAGGTAAAATATTTTTTCAGGGCTTCTGAGGGCGACATTGATACTATAAATTTATTTTAAGTGTAGTTACAAATAAAAAGATAATTTTCATAAATTGTAATGTTGATATTAATTTATCTGATCAATACCCGGCATATTTATAATAATGTGGAAATTTACCATCCGACCAATAAAATATAAAAGGCCCCTGTTATGAAACTATTTACAATTCTTCTTTCATTTATCCTGGCTCAGGCGGTTTTCTCACAAGTGGAGTACCGCGACCAGCAACTGGAGAATACCGTTTACAGCAACGCACCTGACCAGGTAAAGCATTCAAAGGCGTTTATCAGGGAGTGGCGCTTCTTTGAGCAGCGCGCATATCCAAACAATTATATACCGGCTGACGCATATGCAAAGGCTATCGAACAGCGTGATGCCCTGAGAGAAAAAAATAATTTTGCCGACGGCAGTGTTACCTGGGTAAGTCTTGGTCCTACCCCGGGTGAATATTTCAATTATGGAAAAATTTCCTCAAGGATTGTTTCGGGAACCTATGATCCCCAGGATCCGGATGTTATTTATATTGGTCCTGCTTACGGCGGAGTATGGAAATCAACCGACGCAGGCATAAACTGGATGCCGTTAACGGATAACCAGGCTTCAATGTCGATGGGGGCTATTGTCCTTGATCCCGACAATCCGCAGATTGTGTATGCAGGAACCGGGGAAGCTACATATAGCGGAGCTTCTTATTCGGGTCTTGGTTTATTGAAGTCGACCGATGGCGGGGCTTCATGGACGCAGATAACGGCAGGACTGCCTGCTCATACCTATTTTTCGAGAATAGTTATTCGTCCCGGTTATAATAATGAGCTGCTTGCTGCAATGGGTTCGGCAGGACTCTACAAAAGCACTGACAGCGGTAACTCATGGTCAATAAAACTGGGAGGACGTTGTGACGAAGTTAGATTCACTCCTTCAGGAGACACCGTTTTTGTGTCAGGATCAGGAACGGGCTTTAAGCGTTCTGTGGATGGAGGAAATAATTTCTCCTCATTCAGTTCAGGTTGGACTCTGGGTGAAAGGAATCATTTCGACTATTGCTATAGTAACCCGGCTTATATGTATTCTGCATCTTATTCTTCTTCAGCATTCAAAGTTTTCAAATCAACTGATTTTGGCGTGACATTTTCCCAGGTATCTCCTTCAACGGATTTTGAAGGAGGACAGGCCTGGTATGATATGTACTGCATTGTAAATCCTAACAATCCGGATGATGCATATGTAGGTACGATAGATGTTTTCCGTACAACTAACGGCGGAACTTCTTTTGTGAACATAACTAATTCTTATAGTAACGGTTCGGTTCATCCGGATCAGCATTATCTTTTCTTCGATCCGCAGGATGCGAATACTTTCTTTATCTGCAATGACGGCGGAATTTACAAAACAATTAATAACGGCAGTGCTTTTACTAATATGAACCAGAACCTGACGCTGACCCAGTTTTACCGGATTACAACCAGTCCCTTTGACCCCGGTAGATTGCTTGGCGGTACCCAGGATAACGGCACTCAGCAGACATTTTCTACTCTCGCCTGGTCTGCGGCGTTCGGCGGTGACGGCGGCGAGGTGGCTTTTAATCCTTTTGATCAGAATTATATAATAGGGGAGACACAGAATGGCGGTTTAACAAGGACATACAATAACGGCAATAACTGGTACTACAACTCGATGACAGGAATTGATCAGAGTGAAAATGTCGTGTGGGTTGCACCTATTATTCATCATCCCGATATCTCAGGTACCTTTTATGTTGCCCGTCAAAGAGTATATAAATCAACTAACAATGGTGCTAACTGGACTCCCATTTCGGGGAATATTAACGGAAGCGGTGCTGTAAGTGAACTCGCAATCAGCAAATCAAATCCTTCTGTTATGCTTGCTGCATCAGGCAGCAAGATATTCTCGTCAAGTGACGGCGGTGTTAATTGGACAAATATCAGCACCGGTCTTCCTAATAAAACAATATCATCAATATACGTACACCCGGATGATGAAAGGTTTTTCATTGTAACTTTTTACGGTCTCGGCGGCTCAAAGATCTATACAACAGAAACTAGCGGTGCCGACTGGAAAAACGTGAATGGTGATTTGCCTGATACTCCTGTTAATGATGTTTTCATTTATACAGAGGATAGTTCACATCCGAAAACTTATTTTGCCGCTACGGATATAGGTGTATTCCTTACTCAGAACGACGGCGTTAATTGGGTTGAACTGGCTGACGGTATTCCTAATACCCTTGTTATGCATCTTGATTATTCGTCGCAGACTCACACCCTTAGAGCAGGAACCCATGGCAGAGGCGTTTATGAGGCCTATATCGATTTTTATGTGCCTGTTGAGCTTGCTTCCTTCAGTGCATCTGTTGATAAAAATAATGTGGAACTAAATTGGGAAACTTCGACTGAAACCAATAATAGGGGATTTGAAGTAGAAAGAAAGCTTAAGAATCAGGATTGGAATACGATAGGATTTGTGAATGGAAACGGAACTTCAACCGAAAGGCATTCATACGGATTTACGGATGATGCGATGACTGAAAATTATGGGGGTCGTGTGCTTTACCGGTTGAAACAGGTCGATTTTGATGGAACCTTTGAATACTCAAACCAGGTATCTGCAGATTTCGATTTTGTTCCCGGCAAGGTACTTCTTGCACAGAATTATCCTAATCCTTTTAATCCGGCAACTACTATAAAGTATTCAATACCCGTTGAAGCTAATGTTACGCTGTCTGTTTTCAATTCTCTCGGTGAGAGGGTCAGCGAGCTCGTTAATTCTGCACAGGCTTCAGGAAATTACCAGGTAACCTGGAATGCAAAAGATTTTGCTTCAGGAATTTATGTCTATACACTAGAAGTTTCTGATATGCAGAATCACAGCTTGTTCAAAGACAGCCGCAAAATCGTTCTTGTAAAATAAAATTTAAGCCGGCTCACCCATTGTTGTGTGTGAGCCGGTTTTATTTTCAACCTTCAATAAGTTAACCCCGGTCCTCAGCAATAGCATAAGCAGCATCTCCTGATTAATCTGTTCTCGGGCAGGCGTGCAGCATAATCATTGTTAGATGAATAAAAACCTTATCTACTGACAAATATTCTGTGGAAAATATAAACATGGAGGGTAAAACCTTCCGTTATAATCCTTATAATCCGCTAATTTAACCCGATTAATCAATCAATTGCTAACAGATCATATCAATTTTAGTTAAATTTATACTTTAGATTATTAAAATAAACTTAAAATATGCCGATTATTGAAACCAGGGAGCTTACAAAATTCTACTCATCAGGAGCTAAAAAGGTTCTTGCCCTCTCCGGGTTAAACCTTTCTATTGAACAGGGAACGATCTTCGGTCTGTTGGGTCCTAATGGTGCCGGCAAAACAACTTTAATTAAAATCCTGCTTAGTATAACATTCCCGACCTCAGGACAGGCTTATATGCTGAACCATGATCTTTCGGATTACCAGGTTAAAAGGAAGATCGGCTATCTGCCCGAGAATCATCGATATCCGGGTTACCTTTCAGGGGGAGAGGTATTGAAGTTCTTCGGAAAACTCAGCGGTCTTGAGGGCGCTTCCCTGAATAAAAAAATTGATGAACTCCTTGATTTGATGAAACTTTCAAAATGGAAGAAAGCTAAGGTTAAAACTTATTCCAAGGGAATGATGCAGAGGCTCGGACTTGCCCAGGCAATGATAAATGATCCTGAGCTTATTTTCCTGGATGAGCCGACAGACGGTGTTGATCCTATCGGAAGAAAAGAGATCAGGGATATTCTCCTTGAGTTAAAAGCACAATCGAAAACGATATTTCTTAATAGTCATCTCTTGTCGGAAGTGGAATTGATGACGGATCGCGTTGCAATACTTAATAAAGGGAAACTATTAAGAGAGGGCACTGTAAGGGAATTAACCGAAAAGAAAGAAGAATACAGGCTGACTATTGAACCAGGATTTGCTTTTAAGATACCCGAAAATTATAACGGTGTTATAGTAAGTCCTCTGCAGGACAACACATATGTGGTCAAAGCCTCTGATACAAAACAGCTGAACTCTATTATCGATTATCTCAGGGAAAACAACGTTTTGATATCAGGTGTTATAAAAGAGAAAAGTACCCTTGAAGATATGTTCATATCACTGATAAAAGAATCAGAAACGGAGCAGTCGATATGAAAAATATATACCTGATGACTCTCTTTACACTGAAAGAAGCAATGGCAAGGAAGGTGTTCCTGTTCTTCATCGGAATATCACTTCTAGCGATAATTATTACTGCCCTTATTTTCAGTCTTGTTGATACTCAGTCAATTATTTCAGGCCTTGAAAATAAAACAGGAAACGATTTCTTTATCAGGAATATAGTATCAACGTTGGAAATAATGATTATATCGCCGCTGGCGGGATTAGGACTGCTTCTGGCTATATTTTCAAGCTCCAGCTTTGTGCCCAATATGCTGGAGAAAGGAAATATCGACCTCCTTCTCAGCAAACCTGTTTCAAGGCAGCAGCTTCTTTGGGGCAAGTTTACCGGCGGCCTGCTGGTCGTACTCATAAACATTGGCATACTTGTGACTGGCATCTGGCTGATCATTGCTCTCAAATTTTCTTTCTGGGACCCTACCTTTTTGTGGTCGATCCTGATAATAACATTTACGTTCGCTGTTCTGTATTCGCTTATTGTGTTCTGCGGTATCCTTACAAGAGGCTCAATGCTGGGGATGATGCTCGCATATTTCATCTTCCTGATACTTAGTCCAGTGCTTGCACTTGCTAACGAAAGAGCTGACATATTTTTCAAAAGTGATATGGTTAAAGGAATAATAAAAAGTATTTATTACTTTATTCCTAAAACGTCCGAGCTAATGGGCACAATGATTGCAAACCTGGCCACGGGTAAAGGCGTAGAGGACTTTCAGCCTTTAATAAGCTCATTCATATTTTTAGTTTTGATGATGATATTAAGCATTATAGTTTTCAGAAAAAAAGATTTTTAGATGTATCGGTACTTGGTAATATTACCTTTATTTTTTCTTTGTGCTGCCTGTGGAACTAAAACGAAAACAGACAGCATCACCTCCTCTCAATGGGAACTTTTCGATTATCTGCCGTTTAATACAGAGTATCTTTTGTATGCCGACCTGAGCGAGATCAGGAAGGCTAAAAACGGCGAAGAAAATTTTATTTCCTCACTTCCTCAAAAGCCTTCGGGCGCATGGCTTAAGAAATTTGAAGAAGAAACCGGCACCGGAATTAAAAAAGGGATTAAAGAAGTCGTAATTGCAAATACCCGGGAGGATGAAGCCATTCTGGTGGTGAGATTTGAGAAGAATTACGAAAGAGTAAAAAGATATTTTGATAAGTCTCCTGATTTTCAAAATACTGATGCGCCCGGTGTATTCACAATAAGAGACAAACCGTCGGTAAGGGTTTATTTCCCGGGCGAAAACATGATGATAGTTTCAAACGGGAACGGTTATACAGATTTGTTGAAGGGCGTGGAGAGTAAGACGCTGAAGACGAATGAAAATTTTATTTCGATAATCAACAATATAAAAGAGAAGAACGGCCTGTGGATGGCAACCGATAAAGGAGCCTTTGCAGCCGGCATATTCGACCGCCTCGCAGGAAAAGATTCAAAGTTCCTTTCACCGGAGATCTTGTCTTCAATAGATAATTTCACCATATCGGCGGAATATAACGGCGGAACAGAGATAGAATCAGTTCTGGGATGCAGCAGCGCCGGCAATGCTTACCTTCTGGCTTCCGCGGTTAATGGTGCAATTGCTATGAACGTTCTCTCACAGAAAAATTACAGGCTGGGAAAACTTTTCGAAAAGATGGATGTAAACAGGGAGGGAAAACTGATCCGTTTTCACCTTAATCTTTCAGACGATGAACTAAACGATATTCAACAATTAACCAAACTTGAAAATCCGGGTAAAAAATCTAAAGGTAAATTATGGTAGAAGAGAATCTGAAACTTGAAGACCTGCTTAGCAGGACAAAAAACTATGACAACGACGAGAGAATAGATAATGTAACAATTATTGGCGCAGGCGTTATGGGCCAGGGAATAGCGCAGACAATAGCAGCTGCGGGTATTGAAGTACGATTGATTGAAAAGAACAAAGATTTTCTTGAAAAAGCTAAAGCTCAGCTTTCTGAATCGCTTGACAGGGAAATAAAGAGATGGTCCCTTACTCAATCGGAAAAGAAATCAATCCTCTCCAGGATTTCATGGAATCTCGACTTTGACGATGTTGAGGAAACGGATCTGCTTGTGGAAGCTGTTGATGAGGACTTTGAATTAAAAAAAGGAATATTTAAACAGCTTGATGAACTGATAAAGAAAGATACGATCTTTGTTTCCAATACCTCTACCCTCAGTTTGACGAAGCTTGCGGAGAGTACTAACAGAGCGGATAAAGTGATCGGCATGCACTTCCTTCATCCTGTTCCTAAAGTCCCTCTTGTGGAATTGGTAAAATGTCTTCACACCTCCAACCTGACAGTGGAGATAATAAAAGAATTCGCCGCCAAAATTGGAAAGACTCCTGTTGAAGTTTATGAATATCCGGGCTTCGTAACTACACGGGCTATCGTGCCCCTGCTGAATGAGGCTATGTATATACTGCTTGAAGGGGTTGCTACCGCAAGGGATATAGATACGGCAATGAAACTGGGTTATAACTTTGCATACGGACCGCTTGAGATGGCAGATATGATGGGATTGGATGAGGTGCTTGCGTGGATGGAGACCCTCTGGAAGACTCTGGGCGAACCGCGCTACCGCGCATGTCCTATCTTAAGAAAACTTGTAAGGGAAAGAAAACTCGGTAAAAAAACCGGGGAAGGTTTTTATAAGTATGATAACAACGGAAGAATAATTTCCGAATAACTTAATAAAATTTACCAGGAAATTGAAATATGAAGATATTAGTTCTTAACTGCGGAAGTTCATCAATAAAATACCAGTTTATTGATACTGATAAACAGACAGCACTGGCTAAAGGAATCGTCGAACGAATAGGCATGAGCAGTGCTGTGCTTACACACCAGAGATATGATGGCGACCAGATAAAGATTGTCGGTGAAATCCTGGATCATGCTATCGGAATTGAATATGTGCTTGGCGTAATGCTCAGTAAAAACCACGGAGTAATCGATGATAAAAGCGATATTGAAGCTGTAGGGCATAGGGTGGTACACGGAGGTGAAACGTTTTCTGATAGTGTGCTTATAACAGATGAAGTAATGCAGGTGCTGCAGGAAAACATTGAGCTCGCCCCGCTTCATAACCCCCCTAATATTAAGGGTATACAGGCAGTTAAAAGGATTTTGCCCGATACACCCCAGTGCAGCGTGTTTGATACTGCATTCCATACTAAAATGCCTCCCAGGGCATACCTGTACGGTATACCATATGAGCTTTATAAAAAGTATAAGATAAGAAGATACGGTTTCCATGGAACTTCTCATTACTTTGTTTCAAATCGTGCAGCTGAAATTTTAGGTAAAAAACTTAGCGACCTAAAAATAATAACTGCTCACCTTGGCAACGGGTGCAGTATGGCCGCTGTAAATAACGGAAAATCTATTGATACCACAATGGGATTCACTCCCCTGGAAGGCCTCCTGATGGGTACTCGCAGCGGCGACCTTGATCCTTCATTGATTCTCTATATTATGGGTAAAGAGGGGCTCTCTCTTAGTGAGGCAGGAACTCTTCTGAATAAGCACAGCGGTTTGATAGGGATCAGCGGTGAAAGCAGCGATATGCGTGAGATTCAGGTTGCTATGAAAGAAGGCCATAAAAGATCGGATTTCGCATTTGATGTATTCTGCTACAGGATTAAAAAATATGTTGGAGCCTATACTGCTGCAATGGGAGGACTGGATGCTCTTGTGTTTACGGGCGGAATAGGGGAGAATTCAGCTATGGTGAGAGAAACCGTCTGCAGCAACCTTGACTTCCTGGGTATTAACATAGATACTTCCAGGAACGATAAGCACGAAGAAATTATTTCTTCGGATGAATCACGTGTTAAAGTAATGAAAATATCTACAAATGAGGAACTGGTTATTGCCCTGGATACTGCACAAATAGTGAGTGAAATGAATCTTCAGCCGGCTAAATAAAAATTTGTCAGCAGGTCAGGATAATGAGTCGCCGGCGTGATTGATCAATAAATTATTTGAATTACTGCAAATAATTTCTTATTCATTTAATTCCTTTATTTTAATATTTTTTTACGGGAAAATTTATGAATTTAGGAATAAAAGGTAAAACCGCACTTATAACTGCCTCAAGTAAAGGAATAGGCAAGTCAATTGCAGAGAACTTTGCTGCTGAAGGCTGCAAAGTTGCTGTCTGCGCCAGAAGCAAAGAAGAACTTCTCGAACTCTCCAATGATATGAAAAAACGGTTTGGTATTGATGCCGTTTGGTGTATCTGTGATATTAACAAGCCGAAGGAAATTGAAGGTACTGTTGAAGCGGTTCACAAACAGCTTGGCCCAATTGATATATTGGTTAATAATTGCGGGGGTCCGCCGTCGGGGTACTTCAATGAATTTTCTGACAGGAACTGGCAGAATTCATTTGACCAGGTGTTTATGAGTGCTGTAAGATTTATTCGTTTTGCAATTCCCGATATGATATCGAATGAATGGGGACGTATAATAAATATAACCTCCATCACCGTAAAACAGCCGGTTGAAAACCTCGTGCTTTCAAATTCATTGCGTACAGGGGTTACAGGACTCGCAAAAACCTTAAGTACGGAATATGCTAAATATAATATTACGGTTAATAACGTTGCTCCGGGCTATACCTTAACAAACAGGTTGTATGATCTTTCCGTTGCCAGGGCAAAAAAAGAAAAATTGTCGCACGAGGAAATACTTGCAGCAATGGCAAAGGAAATTCCGGCAAACAGATTGGCTGGTCCGGAAGAAATTGCTTCGGCTGTCCTATTTCTGGCCTCGAAGAAAGCGTCTTATATTACAGGAGTAACCCTGAATGTAGACGGCGGCTTGAATAAAGGTTTGTTCTGATTTAATATATTATTCTGTAAGGCGATCGAACTATGAGGAAGGAACTGGAGCTTGTAATTTCCCCTGAAGATATTTTTGATAAGGAAATACTATATGAGAAGGCAGCCGTTAAATTAAGTCTGTCAAAGGAAGAGATCAGGGCTGTGGTTCCTATCAGACGGTCGATCGACGCAAGAAGCAGTGACCCTGTATATAAGGTACTTACTAATGTTTATATAAACGAATCCCCTGAAGAAATCTCTTCTGTTGAAAAATATAAACCTGTCAAAGGTAACAAAAAGGTTATTGTGGTGGGCTCGGGCCCCGCAGGACTCTTTGCTTCATTAAAACTTATTGAGCTGGGAATTAAACCTGTAATACTTGAAAGAGGGAAGGATGTTCAGACCCGGCGAAGGGATTTAAGAGCGATTCAGCAGTTTCATAAGGTCAATCCTGATTCAAACTATTGTTTCGGCGAGGGTGGAGCGGGTACTTACAGCGATGGGAAACTCTATACAAGGGCTACTAAAAGAGGTAACGTCGGCGCAATTCTCAATATATTTGTAAAGAACGGGGCACCGGAAGATATCGTCATCGATTCTCATCCCCATATCGGTTCAAATAAACTTCCCGGGGTAGTTAAATCAATCAGGGAAACGATTATTAAGAACGGCGGAGAAATTCATTTCAAATCGAAACTTACTGATCTTTTAATGCAGGATGGAAGAATAACAGGCGCTGTAATCAATGTAGAAGATGAGCTCACAACCGATGCACTGATATTGGCAACCGGGCACTCTGCAAGAGATGTTTATTACCTTCTTCACAGGAAGAATCTGGCACTGGAAGCTAAACCGTTTGCTATGGGTGTGAGGATTGAGCACCCGCAGAGCCTGATAAATGAGATTCAGTATCATACAAAACATAAACATGAAAATCTGCCTGCTGCACCGTATACACTTTCTTGCCAGGTAGATGATAAGGGTATATATTCCTTCTGTATGTGTCCCGGCGGCATCATTGTTCCTGCTGCAACTTCACCGGGTGAGATAGTGGTGAATGGTATGTCGTTATCAAAACGTGATTCACCTTTCGCTAATTCAGGATTTGTAGTGACTGTAAACGAAAATGACTGGAACGATGTTGATGCGGAAGAACCGTTTAAAGGTATTGAGCTTCAGCATCGGCTGGAGGCCAGATGCTTTGATCTTGCAGGGAAAACCCAGAGTGCACCGGCCCAAAGGGTGACCGACTTTCTTAAAGGAAAATTTTCACAATCTTTGCCTTCTACTTCCTACATTCCGGGATTAACATCTTCAAACCTGCACGAAGAATTGCCTCTTTACCTGACTCATTATCTTAAGCAAGCTCTTTATATCTTTAATAAAAAGATGAGGGGTTATGTTGCAGAGGATGCCATACTGGTTGCAGTAGAAAGCAGAACCAGTTCTCCTATTCGTATTCCAAGGGATAGTACTTCATTGATGCATCCGGGAGCACGTGGCTTATTTCCTTCGGGAGAGGGAGCAGGCTTCGCCGGAGGAATTGTATCAGCAGCTATAGATGGAGAAAACTGCGCTGAAGCAGCAGCAGTTTACATAAATACATAACCAGAAACCAACTCAGAGTTATTAGATATTTCCTCCTGGCAAGTAGAATCATATAGTACTGCCACTCAATCGTCAGTAAATAATCCTGTTTACCGGACCGCAGAGTTTGTCAGATCCTTCCAGCTCTTAAACCGCTGCGGAAATTATCAGAATTCCTTTAAGACTATTTCAGATAAAGAATTTTAAGCACTTTGAAGTAAGTCTGGTCTGAAACTTCTGATTCTGCTCTCATTGAGACGTAATAAATTCCCGAAGCAAACTTTGAAGCATTCCAGACCTTTTCGTATGTGCCGCGTGTAGTTTCACCATCTGTGAGTTGTTCGATAACTTCGCCTAAGTTATTCAGAATAGATAACTTAACGCGACTCTCTTCGGGCACATTAAACTTAATTTTTGTTGAAGGATTGAA
Organism: uncultured Ignavibacteria bacterium; assembly: GCA_963774455.1. Lineage (GTDB taxonomy): Bacteria > Bacteroidota > Ignavibacteria > Ignavibacteriales > Ignavibacteriaceae > DATFVA01. Next base: position 1,633,253 of record CAVZFD010000005.1, on the reverse strand, counting down.
AGGATTTGGGTAATTCTGATCGAGGTAATATCCCAGCAAGTTTATGTTGAGATCTACCATTACAGTCTTTGAATAAGAAAAACTTCCATCGTAATCTATCTGTTTCAGTCTGTATTGAACCACTCCACGGTAAGTTTCATTGGTAAAATCATCGATATAATTGTAATTGCTACGATCGGAAGTTGTACCATGTCCATTAATGAAGCTTGTTTCAGCCCAATTACCTCCGAAACTTCGTTCAACCGAAAACCCCTTATTATTCGTTTCTGTTGCCGTCATCCAGTTTAGCATCACCTTGCTCCCGGAGACCTGCCCGGAAAAGGATACCAGGTTAACTGGTATCTGTGTAATCATTATTTCAGCTTCATTACTATAATTGGACATAGCTGAATCGTTGTAAGCTATTACTCTGTAAGTATATGTAGTGATATCTGAGACGTCATCGGTAAAAGTTGTTACGTTTGCATTCACTGTCCCGACATCAGAAAATATATTAGTGCTGTCTTTCCTTTGAATCCTGAACCCAGCTTCATTTCCTGAATTATCATCCCAGCTTAAATCGACTATTCCCGTTCCTCCGGATCCAGCCTGGAGGTTCGTGGGAGCAGCTATGGCGGACTGGTACTCATATATTTTTCCATTAGAACAGCAGATATATAGTTCCTTATTCATGTCGATACCAAAAGAAAGTATTGATCCGGTGGCTGTTCCTATCAGGTTATTTGATAAATCTATTCCACTGTAATCAAGGCTCCATATGCTTCGTGAACAATAATCACCGTAGACGTATGTTCCTGTAAGTTCTGGTCTTCTGTTCCCGCGGTAAACGAATCCACCGGTTATTGAACAACCATTGGAGTGACTGTACTCCCACACAGGAAATAGATAGTCAGTTCCGCTGCATCCGCTCATATTATATTCATGATTTCCTTCGTAACACCTCCATCCGTAATTTCCGCCGCTGGTAATGGTGTCTATTTCCTCCCAGGTATTCTGACCGACATCTCCACACCATAGTTTGCTTGTAGAAGGATCAAAACTGAACCGCCATGGATTTCTCATTCCGAACGAATAAATTTCTTCTCTCCATCCCTGTGTATTTCCGGCAAAAGGATTATCCGTGGGAATTCCGTAATTCAATCCTCCCGAAGGATTGTCCACATCGATCCTTAAAATCTTTCCAAGAAGAACTGCCCGGTTTTGAGCGTTGTCATTTGGATCACCGGCAGAACCGCCGTCTCCCATTCCGATATATAAATTATTGTCAGGTCCAAAGCTGACCCTGCCGCCATTATGGTTTGCAAAAGGCTGCGCTATTTCAAGCAGCACCAGTTCACTGGACTCATCAGCAGAATCAGGATCTGAAGTCACCTGGAATCTTGACACATGAGTTCTCAGAGGATTAGGTGTTGTGTAATCCACATAGAAATATCCATTCGAGGCGTAGTCAGGATGAAATGCTAATCCTAGCAGACCTGTTTCTCCGCCGCTGGTTACTCTGTCACTTATATCAAGGAAAGTTTTTACAACAGCAGTGTTTCCGTTATTCTCAAAGACCTTGATGATACCCGATTGTTCAACTATAAAAATTCTGTCGGTACCGTCAGGTGCATACTGCAGATCAACCGGATTTACAAAAGTAAGGTTCGGAAATGCTTCCTGAAGTGTGAACTGCGCTTCTATGTTCTTCCCCGATAAGATAACTATGATCGTAAAAAGTAAAAGAACTTTTTTATTCACCTTTTCCTCTTTTCTTTATTGTTGATTTTCTGCCTGATTTATTTTCAGCAGATTTCTTCTTCATATGTCTTTTAATCTTAGTCTCTTCAGGTTTGAATTCAGCTTTGAGGTCGTTGAACCGGTAGCCCTTTGCAGCTGCAAGTACTTTAAGTCGGCTGAAAAACATGTGCGAGCTTTTTAGCTGATCCATTATATATTTTTCCGGTACAGCAGAACCTTTCCCTGGTTTAGCTGATTTAACTGCTGTCTTCTTATCTGCCGGTTTAAATTTAAGCGGCGAAGTCATGTTATACAACGTATACAAATAATCAAGTACGGTTTCATATTTTTCTTTATTGAAATAGACGATGTCAAGGTGTTTATGTACACCGATAAAATTCCTCAGTTCCTCACTTTCCATTAGCCCGCTTACGTATTCATTTGCCACCGGTGAAAGTGAAGCATTTCCGGTCCCCTGGCCTGAGCCATTTGTGTTGAAGAATTTACATTCCTCAACCCATTTAGAAGCCGTATTGCTCTCCGATAAAACTTTAACAAGATCATATTCACTAAAGCTGCTTATTCGGGCCGGGGAAAGCTGTCTCATCTTTCCGGGGATTACTCTATCCAAAAGAAACCTTCTGAAAAAGTTCTTTTCTGCACCTGGAGCCGGCTTGCCTGACTGCAATTCTTTCAGTAGAAAAGAGGCGGAAATAATATTCTTACTGCTTTCGGCAGATCCGTTTCCATCCAGGTACACAAGGCTCTTTTTTGCTTCTTCAAACCAGGCAGTCTTCCTTTTTGATCCGCTTTTATCATCGATAAACCTGGTAAATTCCCTCGCTGATCCAAGTTTTGATTGAAGATCTTTATTCACCTCATATTTATCCAGGGGGATATGATTAAGCTTGTTGATTTCATCGACTGCATTGTTAAGGTCAGATTGAAACTGGCTGCTCAGATAATGATTTTTTTCTTCAAATATATCGACTCTTATTTCATTAAAGATCATTGGTTCAAGGAGCGAAGATAGTGCTTTATGAAGTGGAGCGAGCGTTAGTTCAAGTTTCGCATCTTCTATGGAATGCACTCCGTCACCATGAAGATATTCATTCAGATCGGCATAAGTTCCATCAGTGTCGAAGACTTCCCGGAAATCAAGAAGAACAACATATTCATATCCTTTCAAAAAGAAATACCTGCCGAAGTTGAAAATATCCTGTCCGGGTGCTATGTATTCAAACTTAGTATGATAATCCCTGAATATATAATAGACGTTGTGATCAGATCTGATGTTCAGTGCTTCAGCAAGAGTTTTACTTCTTTTGCCGTCAGCCCCGGCCTTTTCAATAGAATATTTTACTGTACCATGACATTCCTGGTAAGAATTATTATACAGTATAAAAGCCCTCTCATTTCCTCTCCGGTTAGTATACGCAAACACAGATTCATTAAGGTTTCCGGAATCGTCTATGAAGTCAAAGAACTCGAAATTTTCCACCTGGCTGAAGAGATATCTCTTCTTCATCAGCGGAAATATCTGATCCTCATGAGTGCGTACCAGGTTATCGTCAATAAACTCATCATAATAAGCACGTTGATATTCCATCCCGTATTTTTCAGCAAATCCCTCGATCTGTCCGTGACCAAACATCGGGAGTCCCGGCATTGTTATCATCGTAACGCAGACACCGAAATACTTATCGCCTTTACCAAACTGGTTAACTGCAGTCTCTTCATCAGGGTTGCTCATAAAATTTACATAGCGCTTTAGGATTTCAGGATTAAAATCGAGTGTGTTTTTTACAAGCAGCCGGTACTTCCCATTTTCCTCTTTCATCATCATATGCATGAATGCGCTGTTGTATACCCGGTGCATTCCAAGGGTCCTTACAAAATATCCCTCCATCAGCCAGAATGCTTCGGCCAGCAGGAGAGTGTCAGGCATTTCTTCTTTCATCCTGTCTACGACTTCACGCCAGAATTCATTCGGCATTTCATTGTCGAACTGCTCCCTGGTCATTGCATAGTCAGCCCTTGAAGGTACTGCTCCTGCCGTTCCCGGGACAGGGAACCATAACCTCTGGAAATGTTTTTTTGACAGCGTCATTGCAGCATCAAATCTTATAATGGGGAACATTCCTGCAACATGTTTAATTGTCTGGTAAAGCGATTCCCTCACTTCCGGAATCAAAAGATTAAGCTGTGCAGTGTCGTTCCAGGGCATATTTGTCCCGTCATTCCCGTGGTATATGTATTTTGTGTCCCCTGTATAGTTGTCAACTCTCTGGAACACGACTGCAGCATCGGAACGTGAATAATATTTGTCTTCAATCCTCACTGATACTCTGTCATCATCAGAAAGGTTGGGTCCGTAAAATGAATATGAAGGATAGGGAGGCTCATTCCGCTGAATGAAGTAATAAGGCTTTTCAATTACCCACTTTGAAAAGATGCCAGTATGATTAGGAACCATATCGCTGGCCATACGGATACCTCTTCTGGCGGCCCTTTCCTTCAGGTTGTAGAAGGCTTCCTCACCACCGATATCTTTTGCAATAATGTAGTCATAAAGTGAATATGCAGAAGATACAGCCTCAGGATTGCCCGTAAGGTGCTTAATTTTACGGGATGCTGTGCTCCGTTCCCATACACCGATAAGCCAGAGCGCTGTAAAGTTCCACCTTGCAAGCTGGTCAAGTTCTTCATCAGGGATCTGATCAAGTCTGTTAATCGATCGCTGGTATTTTTTTGAAAGCTGGTCGAGCCAGACATGCGTATTTTTAGCAAGCATTACCACACGAGGCATCCATTCAATATCCGCGGTGAATTTTTCATATTCCGACTGGTAATACTTCATTTCATCGAAAGTCAGATGCTCGCCTGCTTCGAGTCTTGCCTTTAGTTTCCTGAAATATTCTTCATCAAATTCATAAGAGGGAACAGGGGGAGTTCCTTTTTCACCGCCTCCATGTTTGATGAACAGCTTATAATCTTCGTGGATGAGGTCCTTTCCTCCCAGCAGTTTTCTCCCAAATTTATCATATATAAAAACGCCCCATTCTTTCATTATAAAATCGAGCTGACCTTCAAGGTTATAAGGACTATTAACTATTGGTTTTCTCAGGAACTGAAGCAAAGGCAGATTGTCTTTTCCAAATGGCTTTTCCGTAATAAAGAATTTTTCTGCTTCATCAAGGAACCCGAGGTACCTCGTTTTGGCTGCAAGCGGTTTATCGGAATACAGATCAGAAAGATTGGAGGCAGCGGGATTGTTATTCTGGAGATGAAGCAATATTATTTCCTCAACTAATATCTCCCGGTTTGATTTATTCCCGGTTGTACCGATTAAATAGTCTTCAGCCTCAATCTGTCCTTTATATACATCAAGAGGTGGGAATTCTTTAATAAAGTTCAGAAGGACTTTGTCTGTTTCTTTAATTGTAAGATTTTCTTTGAAGTGTTTGAGGCTCCTTGTAAATACTCCGGGATTGATCTTCTCTTCATAATATCCAAGCAGAAAGTGAAGTATTTCGTGAATAAGTCCGAGTGCATTTATTTGACCCGGTGTGGTCAGCGTCTGTTGATGTTTTTCTTCTTTCTTTACCAGGTTGATTTTATCCGCAAGTTTTCTTGCCTGTGAAAAGTCCGCAACAATTAGATCTCCCGTAAGGGTAAATAAATTCTCATCAAGTTTATACTTTTTCCTGGCTTCTGAGGAAGTGTGAAATTCGAACGTAATATTTTTTCGGGTATTAATAAAGTGATTTTTCATATGGTTAAAGGAATTTTGCTCGATTATTCTTAATAAAATATAAAATATCCTTATCGATTAAAAGTAAGCCTGATCTGGTTCACAGTTTGAAGTGATTTTTGAGGGAAATATTAAACAGGGTGATAGGCGCAGCTGGATCCTACCCAGCTTTTGTTTTTATTGAAATCGACTCCCATCATCTTCCCTTTGCTCATTCTTACCAGGTTGTTGACAAGGATCGGTTTATTCTGCCAGATGAACATCAAACGTATTTCGGTTTTGGCATATTCGCTGCCGGGAGTCTCAATAACAGGTGCATAATCCACCTTTTTCTGAAGGATATAATTTTTCCTGTCTTTTATTTCGTCAAGCAGCTCCCTGGTAATATCAACTTTTACCCCTAATCCGGCAAAGGAAAATAAAGGCTTCAGGACGTAGTTGCTTAAATCATCGGGATATTCTTCAAGCTCATTCAGGTAATAGCTCTCCGGCACGTACTTACTTTTTAACAACGGAAGCGAATACTTGCTTATTTCAAAGAACCAATTCGGGTGTCCTGCCCAGCTTACATGCAGATCTTTTGTCAGATCGAAATAATAACTTATATTCTTTCGTTTAAGCTCATCAAAGATAACACGGTTATAAATTCTGGTTACAGCCACCAGCCGGTTCCTGTGTTTATAAAACAGTCTTTTTCCATCCTGGATTATTTTCGAAATATCTACTGTTCTGATCCCAAAGAATTCCTCAGTCGCAGCAAAATCAATGCGCGTTTTCTGCTTCTCCGGTTCTATCTCCATTAGTATTACGTTCTCTGGGTCAGCTTCACCCACAATGGCATCCTTCAGCATTTTAAGATAGCTTTCTTCTTCAAGTCCATTAAAGTATGCTGTTAATCCTGAAGGAATTCTGAAATGTTTTCTCAATATGCGTTCATAATATGCCTGGTAAGCATACACAGTAGGGAATCCCTGCAGCTCGATCAGGGAAGGACCGAGCTTTCCATCTCCGTCTCTGCACACTGCAAAATCTATTGAAAGAAAAAGAGGATGATCATCTTCACCCGGCACTGATAAACCTTCAGGTACTGCCTGCTTCATCCGTGCCTTAAAATTGCCTGTTGTTAATTGCTGAATAATTCCGTCGGAAGCTTTTATCAATTCATTTGTCAATTCTCTGGTAAGGAAGACAGGGGTCTCGGATATTCTGAAATCAGCGGGAAACTTTAATCCCGTATTTATATCCTGAATGAATTTATCATAATCTTCCCTGGTAAAAGCTGCATTGAAATCTTTTCTAAGTTGGGGAATCATCGGCCTGATTAAACGGAATAAGTTGAGGTTAATTCTTTAACTGCTGTATTAAGAAATCCCGGCAGAATAGTTTTTCTTGTAAGCTTCATCTTATCTTCATCATTAAGCCAGCTGAGCATCTTTTCATATTTGCCGCTGCCGAATAAATCTTCGATCTGCTTCCTGCGTTCATCCTGCCTCAAATGATAAAGCATACTTTCCGGGTCAGCCTCAGGATGAAATTGTGTCCCTATTATTTCATCCGACATTCTGACCGCAGTAAATGCCTTATCCTGTTTCCCTTCCCCAACAGGAATTTCATACGAAAGTATTTTTGCTCCCAGTTCATTAAAAACTCTCTTTTCGGGATCGGTTACCTGGTACTGTCTGATGTCGGCTGCATAGAATGGGTCAGGCAGATCTTTAAGCAGTCTGTCGTCTAAACCATCCTCTGTCTTTGAAAAGGGGAGAAGCCCAAACGAGGTTTTGTCTCTTTTCGATACCTGTCCCAGCTTAAAGTGCCTGCTCATTAATTGGAAAGAATGACAGATGAAAAAGATATATTTCTTTCGTTCGGGATTATTCTGATTGTGATTCCAGATGCTGTCAACCAGGTCGAAATAAACTTTTTCCCACCGTTTGCCTTCTCCGTCAAAAGGATTTCCGGGACCGCCAGATGAGATAAAAATATCATAATCTTCACCCGGTATCTCATCTTTATACCGTGTTTCAAATACTTTATAATTAAAAGATAAACCGTTCTCAGTGCTTATATCTGAAAGGATGTCCTTTATACAGCGGATCCCTTCATTTGGTTCGTTATTGTATAAGTCTATAACTGCAGCTTTAATTGATGCCAAAAATTCTCCTTTTAGTTTTGATAATTAATCAATCCAGGTTTAACCCATGATGAGTTTCATCAATTATAAAATCAACAACATTTTTTGTGTCATATGACTGTTCCCATACCTCAAGCTGACGATCGGCCCCGGTTCCGTTCTCACATATCTTCTTTATATAATTTATCTCTTTGCGCGAATCAAGCTCATCAACAACCTCATCGACGAATTCAAGCAGTTCGTCAATAAGTTTAATAGTAGGGACCTCAGCCTGTTTTCCGAAATCGATAAGCTTTCCCTGGATCCCGTACCTGGCCGCGCGCCATTTATTTTCTGCTATCAGGGCCCTGCGGTAAAGTCTGAACCCGAGGTTCTGTTTAACCAGTTTATGGAGCTTTGCAACCACAGCCTGCATAAGCGCAGCAAGTGCAATTGTTTCATCAACGCGCATCGGGATATCGCATACCCTGAATTCGAGTGTTTCAAATATGGGGTGAGCACGTATATCCCACCAGATTTTCTTTGCATCGTCAATACAATTCGTTTTTATAAGCAGCCGGATGAAATTGTCGTACTCGGAGAGACTGTTAAAATAATCTGGGATGCCCGTTCTTGGGAAACGGTCGAAGACCTTACTTCTGTATGATTTGAACCCGGTATTTCTTCCGAGCCAGAAAGGCGAGTTTGTCGATAGTGCGAAAATATGAGGAAGGAAATACCTTGCAGCATTCATAATGTGAAGTGCTGTTTCACGATCGTCTACACCTACATGGACATGCAGTCCGAAGATCAGGTTGGCCCTGGCAACCTGCTGCATATCTGTGACAATCGTTTTATACCTGGGGTGTTCAGTAATTTTCTGATCCTTCCAATGAGAAAAAGGATGAGTGCCTGCTGCAGCTATCCTTAGGCTTTTCTTCATTGCAAGTTTGGCAAGGTCGCTTCTCAGTCTGGTGACCTGCTCCCGTGCATCATGTATATCCCTGCAGATGTTGGTACCGACTTCGACTACCGATTGATGCATTTCGGGCTTAACATTTTCAGCAAGAATCATCTTGCCGTCTTCAAGTATCTGCTGAATATGTGAGCGAAGCTCCCGAGATTCGGGGTCGATTATCTGGAATTCTTCTTCAATTCCTAATGTAAATAATCCGGGCTCGGTCATATTATTTTTTATTGTTTGTTATTTCAAACTTTTATCATTTACAAAAGAATTCATAAAGTTACCCCAGGTAAGATTATTCATACCCGGCTTATGTTCCTTTGCTTTCCTGATTGCCATATTAGCCGAAGCTTCAACTATCCACTCAAAATTTTCTTCACCGACAGAATGAATATCTGCATCCGGTGCGGGGTTACAGAAATCAATAGCGTAGGGCACACCTTCCCGCATTGCTAATTCAACGGTATTAAAATCGTAGCCAAGCGCCCTGTTGATGCTCAAAACAGCTTCTTCAAGCAGTTTAAGTACTTTCTTTTCCTCTTTCATTTTACCTTTAACATAACGAAGATGATGTGGCTGCCTCGGGTCATACTGCATAATATGAACATCTTTTCTGTCGAGACAGTAACACCTGTAGTAAGTGTCAAAAATTATTTCCTCCTGCAGCATCATAACGAGCTGACCGGTTTCATTATAGGCTTTGAAGAAATCGTCAGCATTATTCAGCTTATAAACATTCTTCCAGCCTCCTCCAGCGAACGGCTTGAAGTATGCAGGAAAGCCCACATATTCAAACATACTTTCCCAGTCAAGCGGGTATGCGAGGTTCCGGAAAGAATTCTCATTTGTGTCGGGCGGATGCTGATTAGAAGGGAGAAGCACAGTTTTAGGTACCGCCACGTTAAGTTTGGTCATCAGGGCATTATTGAAAAACTTATCATCTGCCGTCCACCAGAAAGGATTATTTATAACCGCCGCACCTGACAAGGCCGCATTTTTAAGATACGCACGGTAAAAGGGAACATCCTGCGATATCCGGTCTATGATTACATCATATGCGCTATCCTCTCCTTGTTCAACTCTATCTATTTTAACAAATTCTGCCTGAATTCCGGATTCTTTTTTGGAGTTTACTCTTTCAACAAAAGCGTGGGGGAAGGTGTTTTCCTGTCCGAAAAGAATTCCTATTTTCTTCATTAGAAATCGGCCTTTGGGTTAGGGTGAAAAAATGGAAATGTTCTAAAACTGAAATTAAAGTAACTATTCTTAAAATGAATTACAATATTAGCGAAATTCGGTGATACGGATTTGTGAAAGGTAAGCAGGAAACATCTCCCGCCACCATTGCCAGTCGTGCCCGGCACCCTGCCTGATATCAAGCCAGTGCTTTATCCCTTTCTGGCCGAGGATATTTGAAAGATTTATATTTTCCTGGAGACACATATCCTGATCGCCGGTTCCCAGCGCAATACCCATATTTCTGATCCTGCTCAGATACCACTCGTCGTTAAGATTAGTCAGGTAATCGGGCGGATTGTTAAAATAACAGTTCTCATCATAGTAGCCCATTATGAATTGCTTGATATCAAAAGCCCCGCCCATACAGAACAGATAACTTACAAGGTCCGGATGCCGGAATGCAATATTGGCCGCATGGTAGGCTCCGAAACTTGCCCCGGCAACAGCTACTTTGCTATATCCCGAATCATGCTTTGCATATTCGATGACATCATTAAGGATAACATTCTCATATCCGATGTGAGTTTTTACCCTGTCGGCCGGATGGATGGAATAATTGTACCAGCTGTCGGAATCAATACTGTCGGGACAATAAATCTTAACCTGCCCTGATTCTATGAGATGGGAAACAGAGTCTATCAGTCCGAAATCCTTTAGTTCAAAATACCTGCCCCGGGAAGTAGGGAATGCAATAACAGGATACCCCGAATGCCCGAACTCCAGTAATTCAAACTCCCGGTTAAGATAGTTTGTGTACCATTTATGATATGCTTCTTTCAAGTATGTCCTGTTGGCCGGGTTCAGGCTGTGATTAGGATTAGCTGATTATACTGAGTTTATTGGCTGCAAATATATGAAATATAGATTTGAAAGCAACCTGAATTATCAGGAGAAAATCCAAAATTACCTTACATTTTAAGCTTATAGTTAGTTTCAAAAGAATTTCCTCTTCACGGAATCTTATGTTGTGAAATTAAACAGGTATGACAAAATGGCAGACATCTACTTTACCCAGTTTGTTGGCCTGACAGTAGGCGGGCATAGGCCTAGCATGTGCCTTGTGCACTCAAAATGAGACAGTTAAAATTGTCTAAAAACGCCATTTCCTCAGCTGTTGAAAAATTTAATAGTATGACATAAATGTCAGTCAGTTTCGATAGGGGATAAGCTTAGAAATCCGGGGGCAGTTTCGAATTCAGATTCAGGCCAGTTTCGATAGCGGGAGTTAGTTTCCCGGATACGGGGTCAGTTTAGAAATACGGGGGAGTTTCGCAATAAGGGATATTTGCGAAATAAGGGGTAATTTCAGATTTGGCACGATCTGAGCCGGGTAGCACTATCGGGAGCAAGGGTCTCAGCTGATCTTTCGTCCTATGACTTCGGCTATGGCCCGGACCTGTTTCATAAGTACTGTAAAGTCTTCCGGCAGAAGGGCCTGGGGACCGTCAGATAAAGCATTTTCGGGGTCGTGGTGAACTTCAATCATCAGCGCATCACAGCCTGCTGCAACAGCCGCACGAGCCATCGGAAGCACTTTATCCCGCATCCCTGTTGCGTGGGATGGATCGGCTACAACTGGGAGGTGACTTCTCTTATGAATTACAGGAATTGCGGAGAGATCGAATGTATTCCTTGTATTCGTTTCAAATGTTCTTATACCTCTTTCACAGAGCATCACCTGCTCATTGCCGTTAACAAGGACGTATTCAGCCGACATCAACAGATCATCAATGGTAGCAGCAAGCCCTCTTTTAAGCATCACCGGTTTTGAGGCTTTCCCGATTTCCCTGAGCAGGGAAAAATTCTGCATATTCCGCGCGCCAACCTGGAAAATGTCGGTGTACTTCTCCACCAGTGGTATATGGTTGATTTCAAGTACCTCGGTTATCATAACAAGATTGTTTTTATCGGCAGCTTCACGCATCATTTTCAAGCCCTCTTCTCCAAGTCCCTGGAACGAATACGGAGATGTCCTCGGCTTAAACGCACCGCCCCTCAACACCTTCGCCCCGGCCTTAGATACAATCTCAGCCAGTCTGAATATCTGATCCTCGTTCTCAACCGAGCATGGACCGGCCATCACGATAACTTCATTTCCGCCGATCTCAACATCTTTTACTTTCAGTATGGTATCCTCTTTTTTATAGGTTCTGCTTGCAAGCTTAAAGGGTTCTGTAATCCGGAAAACATCAGCTACACCATCAAGTATTTTAACTTTCCTGATGTCAAATTCAGGCTTTACGCCAATAGCACCCAGAACAATCTGTTCATCACCTGTCGATTTATGGATAGAAAACCCGAAATCTTCAAGATGTTTAATAATATTCTCTAACTGGGAATCAGAAACGTTTTTTTCCAGTACTACAACCACTTATTTCTCCAAAATCAGCTTAGTGAAATTTTTTCTCCCCGGCAGTTACCGCAAGGTCAAGATGATCCTCTTTGGTAGGAATGGCACACGAATACTTAGCACTGTATGCGCAATAGGGATTGTAAGCCAGGTTAAAATCGACAGTGTAAACATAATTACTATCGGGGTTTATATCAAAATCTATATAGCGGCCGACACCGTAAGTCTCATCCCCGGTCGTTTTATCGGTGAACCAGATACTGTAATACTCTTCGCCCCCGGAAGTGGTTCCTTTATACACATTTACCTTATAGGGATGGTTCTTGTAGTCGAATGCTATGTAACCGTACCGAACCGCTTTCCTTTCTTCACCTTTGGTGCCGTATACCGTAATGGTGTCTTTCTGAGGGTATTCAAACAGCCTGCTTTTGAAAACAAAATTGGGGGCTACATCATAATAGTTAAGGGATTCAAATTTTATGGTTGTATCCTGGTTGAAAGGAGACTCAGGATTATTTTTCATATAATCATTTTTTTCATTTCTGAACTGCTCAACCTGATCAATGTACTGCTTCTCCTCAGGAGTGCCTTTCTCGCCGCATGAATAAAACAACACAGCGATGGAAATAATTCCCAGTAAGATAAATGATTTCATTGCGTTTTCTCTTTAACTTTTTTCTTTAATTCGCTCAGCTTATTTAACGCTTCAAGCGGAGTAAGATTGTTTATTTCAATATCTTCTATCTCAGTCCTGATTTTATCATCCTTCACTTCAAAAAGACTTATCTGAAGATCGTCCTTCTGTTTCAGCTTCTTTAATTTTTCTTTTTTCTCTTCGTAAGGAGTCAGTTCTTTGCTTTCAAGATTCTGCAGCACTTCCTTTGCTCGGTTGGTTACGTATACAGGGAGTCCCGCCATCTGCCCCACCTGGATCCCATAGCTGTGATCCGCCCTGCCGGGATTAACTTTATGAAGGAAGATGACCTTGTCGTCGTACTCCCTTACCTCAACCTTATAATTTTTTATACGGGGATATATCTCTGCCATTTCGTTCAGCTCATGGTAATGGGTAGCGAATAAAGTTTTCGCTGATAGCTGCTGATTTTCGTGAAGGTATTCCGTTATCGCCCAAGCAATTGATATTCCGTCGAAGGTGCTTGTGCCTCTTCCTATTTCATCGAGCAGGATCAGGCTCCGGGAAGTTGCGTTGTTCAAAATATTAGCCGCTTCCTGCATCTCAACCAGGAAGGTACTTTCACCGGCTGAAATATTATCGCTTGCACCGACACGCGTGAATATCCGGTCGATTAACCCGATGTGAGCTTCCTTTGCAGGAACGAAAGAACCGATCTGCGCAAGAAGAACAATTAGTCCCAGCTGGCGCAGGTAAACCGATTTACCGGCCATATTAGGTCCGGTAAGAATAATGATCTGATCCGATTCATTGTCGATCCGGCAGGAGTTAGGAGTATACTTTTCTCCCGGAGGAAGTATCTGTTCAACAACCGGGTGACGCCCATCATTAATTTCAATTTTATCCCCTTCATCAAGCAAGGGTTTAACATAATGATATTCATCGGCGCATTGGGCGAATGAAAGAAAGCAGTCGAGCATCGCTATCATCCGCGCGTTCTGCTGAATATTTTCGGCTTCGTCCGCGGTGGTCAATCTTATCTCATTGAACAGCTGCGATTCCAGTTCGTATATCTTCTCCTCGGCGTTCAGGATCTTGTCCTCATAGTTCTTCAGTTCTGGAGTAATATACCTTTCACAATTTACCAGGGTCTGTTTTCTTATATAATTATCGGGGATCTTTTCCTTATGCGCGTTACTTACCTCAATGTAGTATCCAAACACCCTGTTATAGTTAACTTTTAGAGAAGATATTCCCGTTCTTTCCCGCTCACTTTTCTGCAGTCTGGCAATCCAGTCCTTCCCGTGCAGCGATATATCTCTCAGGTCATCGAGTTCAATGCTGAACCCGGCCTTTATAATGCCGCCGTCAGCTATGCTTAACGGGGGACTATCAACTATCGATTTTTCTATTGTCTCTATCAGCTTCTCCAGCGGAAGCAGTTTCTCATTCAATTGAACAAGAGTATCAACCTTCGTATCATTTAATAATGCCTTCAGCTGAGGTACCTTTTTAAGCGAAGATTTTAGTGCAACAATTTCCCTTGGATTTGCGCGACCCGTACAGACTTTAGATATCAACCGCTCAAGGTCGCCTATTTCTTTCAGTTCGCCAATAAGTTTTTTCCGAAGCGTCTTTTTCTTAAGCAGCTCTTCTACACTTTCCTGCCTTTTCAGCACAGGCTCAAGCTGAATAAGAGGAGCCGTTATCCATTTCTTCAGCAGCCTTCCGCCCATCGCTGTTTCAGTCTTATCGAGTATTGCAATTAAAGAACCCTCGCGACCGCCGTCCTGCATCGAATAGGTGATCTCAAGATTTCTTTTAGTGGAATAATCCAGCGCCATATACTCGGAAGGATTATAAACAGAAACCTTATTCAGGTGAGAGAGATTTGCCTTCTGTGTCTCCTGCAGATAATTAAGAACCGCACCGCACGATATTATTCCGGCAGTAAGTCTCTCAACTCCGAAACCTTTCAGGTTTACGGTCTTAAACTGTATAAGCAGCAGGTCTTTTGCATATTCAAAATTGAATATCCAGTCATCCAGCTTTGTAATCCTGATAGAAGGATTAATTTTATGAACCAGCTTTGTAATTTCTTCCTTATCTTTTTTCTGAACCAGGATCTCGGCAGGGGAGATCGATTCAACCTGCTGACCGATCAAAGAGGCAGCAATCTCAAAAGTATAAAACTCACCTGTTGAGATATCGCTGAACGAAATTCCCGCGAAGTCATCTTTTTTATATATCGAAAGAAGGTAATTGTTTTTCTTGTGGTCGAGTAATTTATCCGACAGCGTTACTCCCGGTGTAACAACCTCAATAACCTCGCGCTTTACAATTCCCTTAGCGAACTTAGGATTTTCAACCTGCTCGCACACAGCTACACGGTACCCGGCGCGGACAAGCTTGGGCAGGTAGGTGTCGATTGCATGATGGGGGAATCCGGCAAGAGGAACATCCTCAGCAGCCCCGTTCGCCCGTTTGGTAAGGGTAATCCCCAGGACTTTGGAAGCAGTCTTTGCATCCTGGTCGAACGTTTCAAAGAAATCCCCGATCCTGAATAGCAGAATCGTATCAGGATTAGCTTCCTTGACCTTATAATATTGAGTCATTAAGGGGGTTTGCTGCTGCATATTGCAATTAAATTAAAAAATTAAAATATCTTAAACGAGCTAGAATATCAATTTATTTACAAATGGAGGAATATAAAATTTACAGGATTAATTAAGTCATCAATGAAATTCCGTTTTGGAATCTCTACCACAGCCGCTCATTCCCGTATACGACCATTTTACACAATTCTATTGTCTCTTAAACCTAAATAAATTATGTTGGCAATGAGAAATGGCGGTTTATTATTAACATTATCCGGGGTGATGTACAGCGAAAGCTTAGATAAGGGACCCGCGAAGAAAACAGTTAACATACATTCACAGTAATAGTTTTGCCACACATTTATTGGAAAGCGGATATGATATCTAACAATACGGAATTATTAGGGCATAATTCAGTGAAGACCACTATGATTTACACACATGTTATTAATCAAGGTGCTGGAGTTATAAGTCCTTTAGATAGATAAGTAAATAGGTTGTTAGATTTGCAATATCTGCCTGATAATAATCTATTTAAAACAGAATCTTGTCCTATAAGTAAATGAATCATAAAGAGATAAGAAATTATCTTTCAAATAATTTGATTTTTACATTTGCACAAAGTGCAAAACTAACAGACTGAAGGAAGGCCCTTCAGTGCAGCTTAATTAATAGTTAGGTGTTAAATCAAAAATTAAAAATAGGTTGAATGATGAGCTTCAAAAACATAGCAATCGTTACTGCAATTATTGCTTTTTTACTTGGAACCGGTTATTTATTTTTTGGTTCGCTTGTAATTGGTCGTTGGCAAATTGAACCAACAAATAGCATTTTATTGCTTGGCAGAAGAATGGGAAGTCTTTATCTTGGTCTATCAATCATTTTTTTTCTATCTAGATCTTTGACTTTGTCAGCAACCCGAACAGCTTTAAGTATTGGGGCAGCTGTAACATTATCTCTTTTAGCTTTACTAGGAATCTATGAGTACTCATTAGGTCGTGTAGGTTCTGGTATTTTAGTAAGTGTTGTTATTGAGTCTCTTCTTGCCATCGGATACGTAATAGTAATATTTAGAGATAGAAAAGCTTCAGTTAAAAAACCTTTAATAAATAGAAGTTGATAATTGGTAGCTATAATTATAAAATAACAGTGCTTACTATTAAAAAACACCTAACCAGCTTTTCCACCCGACAGCTTGAAACTCCACGGTCTTTTTATAATTTTCAAGTTTGTTGGCTTCGTTCAAGTATCTTCAAAGTAGTTATGCTAAGAAAGTTTTTTTTAATTATAAAATTTATTTAACAAAACCAGCATTGTTGTTCTGGGCTGCGGCTTAGCAGCAACGTCGTAATATGCTTAAATAAGAAAATGAAAATGCTTAAACTTGAGAAATTTTCAGAAAATGATTTTGATAACTTAATTTCTTGGATTATTTCAAAAGAAGACTTAATTCAATTTGCTGGTTCAATATTTGATTTTCCACTTTCCAAAGAACAATTGAAAAAATACATATTGGACCCAAATGTAGAAGCTTATAAAGTAATGTATGAAAATAATCATATTGGTCACGCAGAAATAAATGTATCGGAAAATACTTCACCAAAACTTTGTAGAATATTAATTGGAAATTCTAATTATCGAGGTAAAGGACTGGGACAGAAAATAGTCGAATCATTATTAGAAATTTGTAAAGATAAATATGGCTCAACTGTAGTTGAGTTAAATGTTTTTGATTGGAATGAAAATGCAATAAGATGTTATGAAAAAGTAGGATTTCAATTTAATAGAGAAAAACAAAAAGAAATTATTGTAAATGGTAAAAAATGGCTTTCAATAAATATGTATAAAGAAATATAAAACGCATATAACTAGTTGCTCAAGCCGACCGCTTCTTTCGCATTCGGCTTTTTTCAAATTTTAATGTTGACAGTTACGTTTCGGCTAACTTGTTCAAGGTGTTCATACTAAATTAATTTACTTGCAAACCGTGCTTGCAAAGAAAGATAAGCACGGTTTGCTTAATCTTTGGTAGTTGCAGTTTTATTTGGCAGTCTTGTTCTGGGCTGCGGGTTAAGCACAACGCCGTTATACCGTCAGTAAAAATTTAATGCTTAAATGAGGTGAAAAATGAAAATATTATTATTTATTTTGATTGTTTTAGGGACATCTTTCACATCATTTCAAGGACAACAGAACAATAAAATTATCTTAGCTATATTCGCTCACCCCGATGATGAAACTGCAGTTGCTCCAATACTCGCAAAATTTGCTAAGGATAACACTGTGTATCTAATTATAGCAACTGATGGTAGATATGGTATTAAGCCGGGATTTCCTACTGGCGATTCTTTAGTTAGTATAAGGCAATCAGAAAGTGAATGTGCCTGTATAATATTAGGTTTACAAGCACCAATTTTTTTAGGCTTTACTGATGGATTTGATACGAGAAATGGTGTAGGCACATACCTTGAACAATCAAGACAACTTAAAGAAGTTCTTACAAGAAAAATTGAAGAACTAAACCCTGATGTTGTAATAACATTCGGACCTGATGGAGATACTGGTCACGCAGACCACCGTTTTATCGGAGATATAGTAACAGAAATAATCTTAAAAGAAGGTTGGGTCGAAAGATTTCCTTTATATTATATCGCCTGGTCAACAAAAAACGCAAATAAATTCAAAGATCTGAATTTAAACACAGTTCATTCCAAATATATCAACGTTTCTATCAAATATGATGATGAAAGTGAAAAGAAAGCAATGTCTTCGCTTGAGTGTTATAAAAGTCAATTATCTGATCAAGAAATAAAAGAATGGATAAATACAGAGAAAAATGATACAACTAATATTTTAAATTTTCGTCAGCTTAAAATCGATACAATTGTTAAATCAAGTTTTTTTGAATAATCCAAAGTGATTCATCCTATAATAATAAACGGTATAACATCTTTAATAAGTAAAAAGTCAAGGGGATAAAATAATCCCGCGACAAAGAGTTTTTTAGTTATAATTGTTCTTTGATTTAATGATCTTCTAATTTTACTAACAACTACTGCCGATAATATCTATGAGATTGCTGCAAGGCAACCAAACCTCTTTCGGGACTTACCACGCTAACTGCGGGGTTGTTCTATTTAAAGTTAGCAGATCATTGAGCCAGTACCAGGTCATAGTGGATTCAACTGTGGTTTTATGTTCAACCGGAATAGATTTGAAATACTGAACAAAGTTATGGGCAACGTTTTTCAGGTTTTCCTGTTTAACGATTGCTCCTGAAGAGTCAATAGTGGTTAAGTAAGAAGTAAATTTATGAAGATCAATACCAGTGTAATACATTTGATACCTCCAAAGTTAAAGTTGTGAATGATGATAAAATTAACTTTTAACTTATTGGAAATATCAAGCGGTTCAAGCTGATTGTTTTTTTCGCATTTGGTATTTTATAAATATTTAATGTGGTCGTTCCGTTTCAAGTATCTTGTTCAAAGTAGTCCTAATAAAAACGTTTTTAAAAATTATCGGCTTGGGTTTTTCGGTGCAGCATTCTTATTCTGGCAGCTGCTTAACCGCAACGCCGTTATAAGCTATGCGAATATTTTAGGTGATGATAAAATATTTTCAGTTTATAAAATAAAAATGATTGTAAAATCATTGTAAATAAGTAACAATTAAAAAAGTAAAATATTAAAGACTTAAATAAAGAAATTATGAATATTGGTGGAATAAAACTTCGAAAAACAGAGGCTGATGATTTGGAGTTCCTCTTTAAATTTCAACTTGATAAAGAAGCAATTAATTTGGCTGCTTTCACATCAAAGGATCCGACAGACAAATCTGCATACTTAATCAAATACACAAAATTATTGAGTGATCCAACTGTAAATAATCAGACAATTATAATTGACAATTTTATTGTGGGAAGTATTGCCAAGTTTGAAATAGATGGCCAGGCCGAAGTTACATATTGGATTGATAAAAATTTTTGGGGAAAAGGAATAGCAACCAAAGCACTTGAATATTTACTAACTATTGAAAATACCAGGCCAATTTTTGGAAGAGTTGCTTTTGACAATTTTGGTTCACAAAAGGTTTTAGAGAAATGTGGCTTTGTAAAAATCGGTAAGGACAAAGGTTTTGCAAACGCAAGGCAAACAGAAATAGAAGAATTTATTTACAAGTTGGATTAGAAATAATAATTTTAGAAAATGAAAAAAAATGCTACCATATTGTAAAATATGAGAATTAATATTTTTCAAATAATCGTATTATTTTCTGTATTTGTTATTTCGCAAGAAATAAATGCGCAATCAACTTCTGATATTTCAATAATATCTTCGGGTATAGTTTTTCTCAGAACAGAAACTACAAAAGCTAGTACTGGACCCGCCCATAATGGTAATGCCAGTCAAGTAATTACATATTATAAAAGTGATTATTATTCATTAAAATTAACTATAAAAATAAATGAGAATATTGAAGATCCGTTAGATATTAAATTAATTTCCCCCAAAGGGAGAGAACAGATTTATCGACTTCAGCAGAATATAAAACTATTATGGAAAGATGAATTTTATGATTACAATCTGGAAATAATATTGGAAGGAACCGGCTGGTATAAATTTGAAATCGGAGATTTTTCAAAAAATAGAAATGGGATAAATACAAATTTAGTTTTTGACGAACGCAATATTTATGTAAAGAAATAAAACGCAATATAACAAGTGCTTCAAGCCGACAGCGTTTTCGCATTCGGCATTTTTATTTTAATGTTAGTTGTTCCGTCTCGGCTAACTTGTTCGGCTTTTTTCTACTAAACAAATTAAACAATAAACCATAAGGCACAAGCCAAGTGGGAATGAAATATATTTAAATAATGCTGGCGTTTTAATATAACACACCGTTAGGCGTCAATCACAATAATATTATTTATTTTAACGTAAACTTTGTTGTAAAAATTAATAAGGTAAATATTGAAAGTGGAAGTACATGGCAGAGGAAATTCAGAACAGATTTGAGCAAGCTTCCCAGTATGAAGCTTTTGTATCCTCAGTAATACCCATTTATTCACAGTTGCCTAAAATATTGTTATCGCATCTCAGCACACTTGCGGGCAGCAACGCAAAGCTGCTTGATGTTGGCTGCGGTACCGGAACAAACATTGTGACATTTGCTGCTCACCGACCAGATTGGACTTTTGTTGGCGTAGATCCAGAAGAACAGATGCTAAGTTTTGCGAAAAACAAAGTGAACAGTATTAATGTTCAAAAGCGTGTTACTTTTATCAAAGGAACAGTGGACGCCATCCCTAAAGAAATCAAATTCGATTTAGCCACATGCATATTTGTTGAACATTTGCTGCCGGATGATGGAACCAAGCATCATCTAATCGAAGGGATTTTTAACAATCTGGCAAATGGCGGATGGTTAATACATGCCGGAATTTACGGCGATCTTGAAACAGAGTGGGCTAAAAAACGTTTGAAAACCTGGCTTGAGTATGTTTCCTTGCAAGGCAAACCGAAAGAAGTTCTGGAAAACGTCCGACGCCGGGCAACAATTGAGGACTCTTTAATTCCGGAAAAACGCATCGTAGAAATTATGGAGAACGTTGGATTTATAAATATAGAACAAATCTATCAGCTGCAATTATTTGGCGCATGGGCAGCTCAAAAACCAGTAACAGCGTGATTATTAAATAATCACAAAGATTAAAACAGAGGATGTTTATGAGTATATTTCATTTGATAACAAATTAGCAGCTCAAAAAGTGGTTGGGAGAATTTTTAAAAAGGTTGAAAGATTATCTAAAATTTATACACTTTTAATCGTACGAATATATTATGAGAAAACTAATAATGTGGAATGTGGTCACCCTGGATGGATTTTTTGAGGGTGAGAAAAATTGGGACTTGAGCTTTCACGAGTTTGTCTGGGGCAAAGAGCTTGAGGATTTCAGTAATGAACAGCTAAAATCAGCCGACATGCTCATCTTTGGAAATACGACTTATAAAGGTATGGCCGATTACTGGACTAAAGCGGAAGTAGATAAAGATGAAGGAGAGATAGCAGAATACATGAACAAACTTCCAAAAGTTGTATGTTCACGAAAACTTAAAACTGCAGACTGGAACAATACAACAGTTGTGAAAGATGCTGTGGTCGAAATTTCTAAATTGAAGGAGCAGGGCAACGGAGATATGTATGTGTTCGGCAGCGGTAACCTCTCTGAATCTTTGATGAAAGCAGAACTGTTTGACGAATATCGCTTATGCGTTGCACCAGTGTTTCTGGGAAAAGGGAGACTTTTGTTCAATCAGGGAATCCCTCATAAAAAACTCAAACTACTTGAATCACGTCCCCTTGCTAAGGGTGGTATCATCCTTCGATATGCTCCGGAAGAAAAAATTAAAGTATGAAAACTAAATTATAATCTCAGTTCAAATGTAGATTGCGGCTAACAAGCCCGGTAAGCGGACGTTAAAATTGCACTTCCGATTTGAGATACTAATAAAATATTCAATATGCGGCAGAATAGAAAATTAATAAGACCGGACAACACCGCTGTGAGGACAGCTTTATGGAGAGCTTTACATCTTCAAGCGGATGCAGAACCATATATATTTGAAGACGAAATCGCCCTGGAATTGGTTGCTCCGGATGTGCCAATCATCCCGATCGAATCGCCAGAGAGGTTGTAATTAAAAAAGGAAAAATATGAATAAAGATTATTTTCAGGACAAATCAAAAAACTATGAGAAGGATAGAAACCGAGTTAATAATGTTGAAAATATTGCTAATGCGATGAAACGCAATATTGAGTTTGAGAAGTCGATGCATATTATGGATTTTGGCTCCGGGACTGGATTGTTATTAGAGAAAATAGCTCCGTTAGTTGGAAAAATTACAGCTGTTGACATATCAAAATCAATGAATACAGAATTAGCAGCTAAGAGTGAAGCCATCGATTGTGACCTTGAAATATTGGAAATGGATCTATCAGAGTCTAAGCCGGAAATAAAGTTTGATGGAATAATATCATCAATGACAATGCATCATATAAAGGACATTGACGCAATGTTTCATTATTTTTATGAGATGTTGAATGAAAACGGATTTATAGCAATATCGGATCTGGATCTGGAGGATGGTAGTTTTCATACAGAAGATACCGGTGTGTACCATTATGGATTTGAAAGGGAAGAATTTGTAAATTTTGCAAAACGAGCGGGGTTTAATAATCTTGAAATTATATCAGCAAGTGTAACACAAAAACCATATGGGGAATATTCTGTATTTTTACTAATCGGATATAAAAATTATTAAGGACAACACGTTGGGTACAATGTTGGACCTGGAATTGACCTGAAAGAGCCATTGGAAGGCCCGCACTTTTTACAAATTTTGCTGCCTTTAAGGAACGACTGAGATGGAATCAGTCGGAAAGGCTTACTCTTATTTTATGTACTCCTTTATCTGTTTTTCTTATACGGGAATAATTATAAATTTGCGTAATATATTCAGATAAAAAGGATTAGTCCCCGTTTGACGCACAAAATCAGATTTATTCTTTTCAGCATTCTTTTCTTTATCTCCCTAACATCGGTTATTTCAGCACAGGATAATGATACTACAGGGAATGTTAAGAAAACTTACTACCCTGATGGTATTGTTAAATCGTCCGGTACTTACTGGAAAGGCCAGCTTCACGGCGATTATTACGAGTACTACCCGAACGGAAAAGTTTGGAAGAAATGGCATTTCTTCGAGGGTAAAGAGGAAGGAATACAGACGTGGTATTTTGAGGATGGAATTGTCAGCACCGAGTGGAATTATAAGGACGGCGTAAAGCAGGATACTTCATTCTGGTATTATGAAACCGGCGAGCTTTGGGCGAAACAGAATTATTACCAGGGCGTACTCGATGGTATTACTTATACTTATTATAAAACCGGTGAACTTCAGGGCGAGTGGAATTTTTCGATAGGACTGCTCCAGGGAATCTCGAGGACGTTCTACAAATCAGGAAAAGTTGAAGTCGAAAAAACCTTTAACAATGGAATGATGCAGGGACCCACTAAAGTGTATAATGAAAACGGTACAGTTGCTGTGGATGCCTATTTTAAAAATGATAAGATTGTGGGCGAAGTAAAGATTTATGATTCTGCCGGCGAAATAAGAGTGATAGATTCATATGAGAATGGTGAATTAAAGAACCGCGTTCGCTATGATTACCTCGGAAAGATTGAGGCGAAAGAAAATACTGACAGGGAATATTACGGTAACGGCTCCCTTAAAAGTGAATTATATTATAAGGACGGTAAAAAAGAAAATTTTGCAAAATATTATTATGACAGCGGCTTCCTTAAGGAAGAATACCACTACGAAAACGATACGCTGAATGACCGTTCTTTTACTTACTATGAGAACGGGGTGATGAAATCCTCGATCGATTATGTTCGTGGTGTCCGCAGAGGGATTACCCGGAATTACTACCCCGATGGTTTAATTGAATCGGAGGTTAACTATAATAATAACGTTAAAGACGGTATTTATCTTGCATATTTTAAGAACGGAAATATTAAGTTCGTAGAGCATTATAACAATGATATTAAAACCGGAGAGTATAAAACATTCTACGAAAAAGGAACGCTCGAATCCGAATGTATGTTCGTAAATGGCAAACCTGATGGACATAAGTATTATTACTATGAAAACGGCACGTTGAAAAGAGAAGAAAACTATTCTTCCGGCGATCTTAATAGTTTCGTCAGAGATTATTTTGTAAATGGTATTATTAAAAAAGAAGAATTTTATAAAGACGGAGTTCTTCAAACAAGTAAAATATATGACGAGGGAGGAAAACTTGTTTCATCTATCGGAAGCTAAATTATTTTTTGTTTTATTCTTTTTGGCAGGGAACATTCTTATTTTTTCTCAGGATGGAGAAGTTAAACAGACCTATCCTGACGGCACAATTAAACAGGTTGAGAACTATTCTAACGGCATCTTAAACGGGGAGTGCAGGTATTATTATGAATCAGGCGTGCTGAAGGAAGTGGTTAATTATAATAAGGGCAAAAAAGAAGGAAGCGGCCGGAGCTACTATGATTCGGGAGTGCTGAAGGAGAGTCTGAATTATAATGAAAATAAACTTGATGGAAAATACTCAACATATTATCCTGAAGGTATCCTTAAAGAATCAGGTCATTATAAAGCGGGCATCTTCGACGATACAATAAAAACCTTCTACAATAACGGCGGACTAAGTTCAGTCTATTTTTATAAGAACGGACTTCGTGAAGGAAAGGCTTCAGAGTATTATCCGAACGGTTTAATGAAGGTCTCTGCCTATTATGCGAATGATGTGCAGGAGGGTAAAACTAACTGGTATTATGATAATGGAGCCTTAAAAGGATCATATAATTACTCAGGCGGAAATATTGATGGTCGTGTTAAGGAGTATTACCCCGACGGTAAACTGATGGCGGAAAAGAATTTTGAGTTTTCACAGCTGATCGGTCCTGTTAAAATGTACTATGAGAATGGTAATATAAAATCAGAAAGTGCGTATGAAGAGGGTGTGAGAGACGGAATAACTAAATCATATTATGAAGATGGCGGGATCTGGTCGGAACAGAATTACAAAAAGAATAAACTTGATGGCGATACTAAAATTTACCGAAGCAATGGATCTTTGTGGTATATTGAGACTTACGAAGATGGAAAGCTTGTTAAGAACATAGAATACTCAGAGGACGGTAAGCTCGTCTCCGAAAAGAATATTGAAAAAGAAGAATGAATCAGGATAAATCCCGGGGCAAAGGATGAATCCCGGGAAAAGTGTACTAAATGGAGTCATGATTATGAAGACAAAATCTGCAGCCCCTGATAAATTTACCATCGGTCTCATCCAGATGTCGATGTCAACCGATCCTGAAGATAACCTGAAGAAGGCGGTCGACCGTATTGCAAAAGCCGCAAAAAAAGGTGCTCACGTAATCTGCCTCCCTGAGCTTTTCAGATCGCAGTACTTCTGCCAGAAAGAGGATATCGAAAACTTCAACCTGGCGGAAACGATTCCCGGCCCTTCTACGGAAGTTCTGGGTGAAGCTGCCCGCAAACATAACGTGGTAATCACAGCCTCTTTATTTGAAAAGCGCGCGCAGGGCCTTTATCATAACACCATCGCAATGATAAACACAACAGGTGAGGTTTCAGGTTTATACAGAAAAATGCACATCCCCGACGATCCCTCCTATTACGAAAAATTTTATTTTACTCCCGGCGATCTCGGTTATAAATCTTTTAAGACAGAATTCGGCAGTGTTGGAACTCTTGTTTGCTGGGATCAATGGTATCCCGAAAGTGCAAGGTTAACCGCGCTTAAAGGTGCCAGCGTTATTTTTTATCCCACTGCCATAGGCTGGCATCCTCACGAAAAGAAGGAACATGGAATGCCTCAGTTCGACGCCTGGAGAACTATACAGAGAGGCCACGCAATTGCAAACGGAGTTTACGTGGCGGCGGTTAATAGGGTAGGACTCGAAAAACCGGATAAGTCGACTGCCGGCATCGAGTTTTGGGGCTCTTCTTTTGTTGCCGATCCCCAGGGCATCGTGATAGCCGAGGCATCGCCCAAAAAAGAGGAGATCCTTCTGGCTGAAGTTGATACAGCACGCATCGAATATATAAGAAGGAACTGGCCGTTCCTGCGTGACCGCAGGATCGATTCTTATGTCGGACTAGATAAAAGATTTCTGGATTAAATGCCTCCGTCGATGTCATCAGAAACCGGATTTAATATAAAGAACTTTTACCTTCCACCCGAATGGGAAAAGCATGAAGCTACCTGGCTGGGATGGCCGCATAATACGCAGGACTGGCCCGGCAAATTCGCTCCCATACCCTGGGTTTATTCTGAAATTGTAAGGTATATTTCCCGGGGCGAAAAGATCCGTATCATAATCGAAAATGAGGACCATCAGAAGAAGGCATTACGCGTTTTTCATTCTGTCGATCTTAATATGGACAACATTGAGTTCTTCAGACTTCCTACAAACAGGGGATGGATGAGGGATTCGGGACCAGCTTTCCTTAATAACAAAAAAAGTGTCATTACAGCCGCAGTCAATTTCCGTTTTAACGGCTGGGCTAAATACGATAACTTCAAAAATGATGAGAAACTCCCCTCATTTATCGCTAAAAAATTCAGACTCGAAAAAATTACCGCTATCCATAACAACAGGCACGTAGTTCTCGAAGGCGGCAGCATTGATACGAACGGCAGCGGCACTTTAATGACCACCGAGGAATGCCTGGTGGATCAGAAAACACAGGTAAGGAATCCGGGTTTTACTAAAAAAGATTACGAAACAGTTTTCAAAAATTATCTTGGCATTGAACAGACTATCTGGCTCGGACAGGGAATTGCAGGGGATGATACGCATGGACATGTAGACGACCTCTGCAGGTTCGTAAATAGAAATACAGTGGTGCTTGTACAGGAAAAAAATCAGAATGATTCAAATTACCCTCCCTTAAAAGAAAACCGTGAAAGACTTGAAGGTATCAGGCTTCATGATGGAACCCCGCTTAACGTTGTTGAACTCCCGATGCCCTTTCCGGTAATTTTTAAGGGCGAGCGGCTGCCGGCCAGCTATGCGAATTTTTATTTTTCAAATTATGCACTGCTTGTACCGACCTTTAATGATCCTAATGATAAAATAGCCCTTGGGATCCTTTCCGAACTTGTAACCGATCGCCCTGTAATAGGTATTCACTCAGTTGATCTTGTCTGGGGATTAGGTACACTCCACTGCCTTACTCACGAACAGCCGGCTTAAAATTCGGTTCTATTCATCCTCTTTCCTGAAGGTTCTATTCCTTCTTTCTAAAGTTTTGTCCCTTCTTTCTAAAGTTTTGTCCCTTCTTTCTGATGGTAGAGTACTAATAATTGTCAAAACCAAAACATTTAACTTTATTTGAATTTAGTCTGCAACCTCTTAGTTTTACTCATTAAAATATGAAAAGTAAAGGAGGAGAACCACATTGATAATAGCTGTCCCAAGAGAAATCCTTGCCGGAGAGAACAGGGTAGCGACCGTCCCTGATGTCGTCCCTAAACTCATAAAGGCAGGATTTGAAGTACACGTAGAAAAAAATGCGGGAATCAACGCCGGGTTTACCGATGAAAAATATAAAGCTGCGGGCGCAAAGATAATCGACAGCCTGCAGGAGCTGTATTCATCCGCAGATATAGTGCTTAAGGTTCAGAGACCGTTGGAGCACCCGGAACAAAACAAACACGAAATAGATCTGATGAAAGCAGGAACAATCCTGGTTACTTTCCTTTATCCTCTCAATTATCCGGATGTAGCAAAGAAATGCGCAGAAAAGGGAATAAATGTTATCTCTATGGATATGATCCCCAGAACAACCCTCGCCCAGAAAATGGACGCGCTTAGTTCCCAGGCTAACATAGCGGGGTATAAAAGTGTAGTAATGTGTGCTGATACTCTCGGCAAAATATTCCCATTAATGATGACAGCCGCCGGAACGATTTCCCCGGCAAAGGTTGTTATAATGGGGGCGGGACTTGCGGGACTTCAGGCCCTAGGCACCGCAAAAAGATTGGGAGCCGTAGTGGAGGTTTCCGATATTCGTCCCGCCGTGAAGGAGGAGGTCCAGTCGCTCGGCGGAAGATTTATAGAGGTTGAGGCGGGTGAGAATATGCAGGATGCCGGAGGTTATGCGAAGGAAGTATCTGAAGAATTTCTGAAGAAGCAGAAAGAGCTGATATTTAAACACATCACAGAAGCAGATATTGTAATTACAACAGCACTGGTCCCGGGTAAAAAAGCCCCGGTACTGGTAACGGAAGAGATGGTAAAAAATATGCGGCCCGGTAGTGTAATCCTCGATATGGCTGTCGAATTCGGAGGAAATTGTGAGGTAAGTGAAAAAGGGAAGACAGTTAAAAAATACGGAGTAAATATAATCGGCGAACCTAACCTGCCGAGTCTTGTTCCCACCCATTCGAGTGAAATGTATTCAAGGAACCTTCTCGGTCTTATTACACATATAGGGAAAGAAGGTAAAGTAACATTAAATCTTGAGGATGAGATTGTTAAAGGAAGTCTCATTACTTATAACAAAGAAGTGATTAACCCAAGAGTAAAAGAATTATTAAAGTAGTTTGCTGTTATGAAATCATACCTGGAAGAATCAAAACGTTCCGGCAAACCTAAGGAAGGAAAAAATTTATGGTGGATTTAACTTTTTTAATGCACATATATGTGTTTGTGCTTGCAATATTCGTCGGTTTTGAATTGATAACAAAAGTACCGCCAACACTCCACACCCCGCTTATGTCGGGCTCCAATGCCATCTCGGGAATAACAATTGTCGGCGCACTGCTAAGTGCAGGGCTGGAGCAGTTCACAATAAGCACGATCCTTGGAATGGTCGCAGTTATTTTTGCGATGATAAATGTGGTCGGCGGGTTCCTCGTTACCGACAGAATGTTAAAAATGTTTAAAAAGAAAAAGTGAGGATGAAAAATGAGCGTAGTAATTGAAATAACTTACCTGGTGTCCTCAATTTTTTTCATATTCGGAATTAAATATCTTGGTTCGCCGAAGACAGCGCGAAAGGGTAATCTTTTTGCCGCAATCGGTATGGCAATGGCGATAATCATAACGCTGTTCGATCAGCACGTACTTACTTTTGAATGGATCCTTATAGGTGTGATAATCGGTTCCCTCATAGGTGTTATCCTTGCTGTTAAAGTCCCGATGACGGGGATGCCCCAAATGGTCGGTATGCTGAATGGTTTCGGTGGCGGCGCTTCAACATTGGTTGCTCTTGCAGAATACTATAAACTTAATCCGAATTACCCGGTTGAGCGGGGACTCCCGTTCAACCTGCCGATTGACCAGGGTGTGGCTATAATACTCAGCCTGCTCATTGGCGGTGTAACTTTCACCGGCTCAATGATCGCATTCGGAAAGCTACAGGGAATAGTAACCGGCAAGGTTGTTAAGTATCCTCTGCAGCATCCTATTAACCTTATCCTGGTTCTGGCTGTTCTTGGAGCAGGGACTTATTTAGTCATTAATCCCGGTTCAATTTCATTGGTATTGATTATTACCTTGGTTTCCCTTTTACTTGGAGTTTTGCTGGTGCTTCCGATCGGCGGGGCTGATATGCCGGTAGCTATTTCGCTCTTAAACTCATACTCCGGTATAGCCGGTTCTACAACCGGTTTTGTGCTTGGAAATAATGAATTGATTATTGCAGGCGCACTGGTTGGTGCTTCGGGAATAATCCTTACACTTATTATGTGCCGCGGAATGAACAGGTCTCTAATGAATGTACTCCTCGGAGGTTGGGCTTCGGCCGGTACTACAGGAGAATCTACGGGCACAACTTCACCAAAAGGAGATGTTAAATCGATCGATGCCGAAGAACTTGCAATGCTTCTTGATGCGGTCAGCAGTGTAATTATCGTTCCTGGTTACGGAATGGCTGTAGCACAAGCCCAGCATGCAGTGCGCGACTTAATGAACGTCCTAGAAAAGAAGGGAGTTCATGTAAGATTTGCTATTCACCCTGTTGCAGGCAGAATGCCGGGTCATATGAACGTGCTTCTTGCTGAAGCACAGGTTCCATACGATAAGCTCTTTGCGATGGAAGATATAAATGACGATTTCTCCAACACTGATGTTGTTATAGTTATCGGGGCTAATGACGTTGTTAATCCTGCTGCCCGTCACGATAAGAGTAGTCCTATTTATGGAATGCCCATCCTGAACGTAGATTACGCGAAGACAGTTGTAATCAACAAGCGTTCACTTAACGTAGGTTATGCAGGGATCGATAACGAATTGTTCTTCTACCCCAACGCCCTGATGTATTTCGGCGACGCAAAAGAAGCAATGACCAGGCTAACCAACGAAATAAAAAATCTGTAATTTATAACGCTCTTTTTCCGAGAAACTCCCGGCCCCCCGGGAGTTTCCATATTCCTCATTCTACTTTCAGCATCTCTTGTAAAAAAGGATTCCCTCTGCAATAAATTTTTCCTGAAATTGCGCTTCATTTTTAACCGCCCTTATTTCTACTCCTGATCTGACAATACCGTAATGAAAAATCATTATTTCATTATGGTATGATGCCTGGTCTCAATTCACTTAGAACCTGGTAACTTCGTTACCGTTTTAATATTCGGCGTTATATATCCGCTTTTAATTTGGGGTATAGGTTTAATTTTTCAGAATCAGGCAAAAGGACTCCCGGTTTACAAAGATGGAACCCTGGTCGGATTTGAAAATATTGGACAAAAATTTTATACAAATAAATATTTCTGGGGAAGACCTTCAGCCGTTGATTATAATGCTGCATCTGCAGGAGGTTCAAATAAGGGATCAACTAATCCCCGCTATCTTAAAGAATTAGAAAAGAGAATAGATGATTTCCTAGAGAAAAATCCAGACGTAAAAAGAAGTGAATTACCATCAGAATTGGTAACTGCATCCGGATCAGGCCTGGATCCTCATATTTCTCCACAGGCAGCTTTCATTCAAATTCCTCGAATCGCTAAAGAAAGGAAAATAGATAGGGCTGATTTAAAAAGGTTAGTACAAAAGAATATCGATCCTCCACTGCTCGGATTATTTGGGACTGCAAGAGTGAATGTCTTAAAATTAAATCTTGCACTTGATGAATTATCAAAACCTAACCATTATTTAAAAAATGAATAGTAAAATTCTAATATTGCTCTTAATATTATCAACTTCGGCATTTTCTCAGGACAAATTTACTGTATCGCCAAATATAGATTTAGTCAGCCGTTATGTCTGGCGCGGAATTGATGTCGCATCAACACCAAGCGCCCAGCCTTATATAATATTTTCATACACCAATTTTAATATTGGATTATGGGGAGCTTACACTTTATCTAATCAGACGGCTTCCTCGGACGAGATTGGTACCTGGCTTAGCTATAATTTAGAATTAGGCAGAGTAAATATAGCACCGATTATAACAGATTATTATTATCCCAATGCCGGCAAAAGTTTTTTTAATTTTGATGCTGTTACAGGCGCCCATTTGCTTGAGGCTGGACTGATAATAGGAGCTAACGATATCCCGATAATGTTAGCAGGGTATTATAATTTTTATAATAAGGCCGGTAACAATACTTATATTGAATTGACATATAATACAAAAATAAATGATATTAATTTTAATATATTCTTCGGCGCTTCGGGCGGGAGCAAAGAGAATTCATTATTTTATAACACAGAAAATTTTAATGTTCTCAATATAGGAATAAAAGCAACTAAAGACATTCTATTTTCAAAAGACGTGACTATGCCGGTTTTTGTTTCATTTATCGTAAATCCCCGAATCGAAAAAGCATATCTTGTTGCTGGTTTAACACTGTAATATCATGGAACCTCAGATTTCCATATCAGCCGGAAGATTTCTGGAGCTTATCCGTTCCTCAAAAAAAGGAAAGCTGAAAATTTATATTGGCCTGGCAGCTGGTGTTGGAAAAACTTATAGGATGTTGCTTGAAGCCCGGGAAATGGCAAAGGAAAAAGTAGATGTTATGATCGGGTACATTGAAACGCATGGAAGAATTGAGACAGCAAAACTTACTGAGGGAATTCCATCAATAGCCCGGAAAAAGATTTTTTACAAAGGGAAACAGCTTGAAGAAATGGACATAGAGGCAATACATCTTCATAAACCCGAAATTGTGCTTGTTGATGAACTCGCACATACTAATATACCGGGTTCTAAAAATGAAAAACGATGGCAGGATGTTAAGGAATTAATAGAAGCCGGTATTAGTGTTATAAGTACAGTAAATATTCAGCATATTGAAAGTATAAACGACCTGGTTGAAAAAATAACGGGGATAAAAATTACAGAAAGAGTCCCTGATAATATTATTCATTCCGCTGATGAAGTAGTTAATGTTGACCTGACTATTAATGAGCTTATTGACAGGCTTAAAGAAGGAAAAATCTATGACCTGAAGAAAGTGCCGATTGCACTGCAGAATTTTTTTCAGGAAGATAAGCTTTTACAGCTGAGAGACCTTGCGTTAAAAGAAGTATCAAGGCAGGTAGAAAGGAAAATAATAAAGGAGATCCCGCTTGCGGCACGAGGTAGAATGAATGCAATAGTCACCGCATTAAGTTCAAATTATGATTCGGGTAAAAAATTAATAAGAAGATCATCAAGGTTAGCAGCACTATATAGTTCAAAATGGTATGTCGTTTATATTCAGACTAAAAAGGAAAAACCGTATAGGATTGATCCTGAACTTCAAAGGCATTTGTTGAATAATTTTAAGCTTGCAGCTGAGCTTGGGGCAGAAGTTGAGGAAATTCAGAATGCTGAGATAGCAAAATCAATAGTAGAATTTGCTGTTAAGAAAGAAGCAGCCCTGATCATAATTGGAAAGCCGGAATTCTCCATATTTTATAGGTTAAAACCAAATGATTTATTTAGAGAATTGACCGTCCTAACTTCAAAAAAGAATATTGATATATTATTGGTGTCAACATATGAAAACAATAAAAAGTAAAATATTTTCCGGCGTACTTTTTCTTTTTTTTATAATAGTAACCTTAAGTGTTGTAGCAATCGTTTTTGTTAATAACCTCGCGCAGAATTCTAAAGGAACTATTGTCGATAATTATAGGACAATTGATTATTCTACAGCTATGCTTATATCTCTTGATGAAATGTACTCAAGTCTGATGGAATATAGCCTCCCCTCGCAGACCATGCCTGACACAAGCATGCAAATGAGATATAATACTGCCAGGAAAATTTTTGAAAGTAACCTAAGCAGTGAAAAATCAAACATAACAGAGCCGGGCGAACGGGAATTGGTAAACAGACTTCAATCGGAATATTCTATTTATTTAAAAAAGCGGCCTGCCGGATCTCCCGTCAATATTATTTCACTCAGTGAGTTTAAAAAATCTTACGCAGAGGTTAAAAATACAATTGTGAATATTTATTCGCTGAATATGGCTTCAATCAAAATGAAAAATGCGGTCGCAGAAAGAAAAGCCGGTGATGTGATAATCTATACAATGATTGCAGCAATTGTAAGTGTTGCAATAACATTATTTTTTGTATTTACATTCCCTTCGCGTATTGTTAAACCATTAAAAGCTCTCACAGAAAAAATTGAAGCAGTAAGCCGGAAGGAGTATGACCAGAAAATTGAAGTGAATTCCACGGATGAAATTGGGCAGTTGGCTAATGCTTTTAATGAGATGTCTGAAAGGTTAAAAGAATATGAGACAAAACAAATCGGAGAATTGCTTACTGCAAACAAACGCCTTGAGGCATTAGTTCACAATATGCAGGATGGCATCCTTGTCCTTGATATAAATAATAGGGTTGTGCTTGTAAACCAGGTGATGGCAGAGCTTTCGGGAATTGGTGTGGCTGAACTGAATAATGAAGTTATAACTGAATTAGCTCATAGAAATGATTTCATAAAGGAAATAATCTCACCTTTATTTTCGAACAAAAACGAAACAGATAATGATGTAAAAAGCATCAGGATAGTTAAAAGCGATAAAGAGTTCTATTATGAGAAAGAAGTCATACCAATAATTACAGAATCAGAAAACCTCGCTGCCCGGAATATGGGCAATATGATATTGTTAAAAAATATAACAAGATATGAAGAAAGGGATGTTGCAAAAACGAAATTGATTTCAACAGTTTCTCACGAAATGAAGACTCCGATCTCCTCCATAAATCTTACGATAAAACTTTTAGAGGATTCACGAATCGGGATATTAAATAATGAACAACAGGGACTAATTCAATCAATTAAGGATCAGAGCAACAGGTTAAGCAGAGTAATAAACGAAATTCTGAACTTCTCGCAAATTGAAACAGGCAATATCAGGTTGAATTATACATCTGCCCTGCCGGAAGACATAATTGATTATGCAGCTACAGCATTAATGATCCTTCTATCTGAAAAAAATATTCAGCTAGAGACAAGAATCGAAGATAATCTTCCCCCAATTCAGGTAGATGTAGAAAAAACTGTATGGGTTCTTGTCAATCTACTTAATAATGCAATCCGCTATTCAAAACAAAATAGTAAAATTATTTTGTCGGCCGGCCAGGAGACTGATACCGTCCGCTTTTCTGTAAAAGATTATGGCCCGGGCATTTCTTTGGAAGATCAAAGGAAGCTTTTTGGCAGGTTCAGCCGTTTGGGTCAAAAAACCGAACGCGGTTGGGGGCTTGGGTTAGCAATTTCAAAAGAGTTTGTTCAGGCTCAGGGGGGTTCAATTACCGTTGAAAGCAGTCCTGGAGAAGGCAGTGAATTCAGGTTTTATCTTCCTCTCTGAATATCAAAGGTATATCGGGCTCTGAACTCGGCAGAGTAATATATAAATTCTCCTGATTAGAATAATTATATTTTATTTGAACTGTTATATTATTTCATTTAAGCTATATTAGAGAAAGAAAAATATCCGGGTTTTATGAAGAAAATTTTCTTTCTTGTTTTAATTGCTCTTTCCGCCGGCACTGCATTCCCTCAGCAGATTTTCACATTCGACCTTTTTTCTGCTCAGTTACACGATTCACTCCTTACCGTCACTGATAATGAAACTAACAATATCATATTCGAGATGACTTTCAGTAATCCCCGCGATTACACAGTTGACCTCGACGGCGACAGTGTGGATGAGTATATTGTTATCGATTCGACCTCCGCGGGAGATCTGCCCGACTACACATTCTACATTTTTAATACAATTGATGAATTCCTGCTTGCCGATTCTATCCGGAGCGGAACGATGGAACCTTATGATATGTTCTCGAATGAAGAGGGAGGAGAGATTATTGTTACCGGCAACCCCGATTTTGAATACTTTAACAGCGATAATGATGATTCGGATATTTTCCTTCCTGTTAACTGCTGGAAATATGAAAGCGGACAAATTTATATTGTCAATTCCGATATCTATGACCTCTTTATCCAGGAAAATGAGGATATTATCGATTACCTGGATTCATTTACCGAATCAGGTGAGTATAACTGCAACCTGAGCAGGCAGAATGTATCAGCAATTGCCGCCGGGTATGCAAACTACGTCAATGCCGGAGAAGTTACTATTGCATCGCAATTCATAAAAAAGTATTATCTCTGCGCTGATATTAACGATTTTCTTAGAAATATAAACCAGTTCCTAAACCAGGGAGATGATCAATGAAAATGGAATGGAAGAAATTTTTAGGCAAAACAGTGCATATTACTTTGTACGAAAATTATGGACTAACAATGGATCCTAATTCAGATACGCCTATTTATGAAATAGTTTTTAAATCCGGAAAACTAACCGAAGCTTATGACGACGGTCTTCTTCTTGAAACCTCAAGGGAAACCGAACAGGTTAGAATTTTTGTTCCGTACCAGGCAATTAAATGTGTGGAAATCTTTAACATTTAGGGGAAACATTGTATAAAATATTATTTTTTCTGACTGCAATTCTGCCTGCGGTAATTACTGCGCAGGAGAATATCTCAATCAAATCTTTAATCGCATACCCGGGTGATGACGTAACATCTCTTCCGGTTATTGCAGACGGCAGGCTTACTATTGAATTTGATGTGCAGGCTAAAGTCGTTCCTCAGTTGACTTTCGTTTTTCGTTTCTGCGATAAAAACTGGACGCCGGCAGGCAATTTGTTTCTTGCGAACCATGGACACAATATTTTTAATAACCCTGATTATTATGTACTGCCCGTGACAGTGAAGGAAGCAAGGTATCACTTCCAGGAATCTTTCCCTGATAAAGGTGGACAGATTACTTTTCCATGGTCGGGTAAATGGCGGTATTATATAACTGATACTTATGATACCTCAAGAGTTTATGCTTCCGGAAAGTTTGTTGTGGTGAAAGGAGCTCTTGGCTTGAATGTAAGTTTAACCAATGAGAAGCTTGAAGATAAAACATATTTTCCGACTCAGCTTTCCTATATTTTTAATATAACCTCAGAGATTAATCTACCGCAGAATTATCACCCTATGTTTGTAGATCATCTTGAAATCATAGAGAACCACAAAACGGACTATCCTTATCTGGTTGACCGCTCCTTTAATACAAATCAGAGGCAGTTCTACTGGGATGGCAATAGAAAGTTTACTTTCACAATAAGAGATATTCAACCCGGTAATGAATATAGACAGACTGATATAAGAAATTATAATAAGTTTACGGGTGAAACGGTTAAAGCTCAGTTTGATGGACTTGAGTACTCAAGATTCTTTGAGGAGGGTCCCCCTGATCTGAACGGCGGAGAAATCTTGTTAAATTATAAAAACGATTATGCAACTTATATGGATGTTGTTTTCTCAATAAGACCGCCTGACCCGATATCCAGTGATATTTTTTTGGTGGGGGCGTTTAATAACTGGCTGGTTGAACCGGCTTATAAGTTGAAAGAACAGGACGGAGTGTATAGCCTGACCACCCAGCTTAAACGGGGGATCTACGATTACCAGTATGTCATAGGCGAGACCTCAGGGAATGCTATAAACAATATCGACTGGTACACCCTGGAAGGAAACAGCTGGGATACTTCAAATATTTATTACGTATTTTTGTATTATAATGATCCCGATTTGGGCGGATATGACCATATAATCGGGTATGCTAAAATTTTCAGTAAACAATAACGGATAGAAATGGAAAGATTAAAAGTCGGCGTAGCCGGAACAGGACATCTTGGAAAACTGCATGCTAAAATGTTTACGGCCATTCCGAACTGTAAATTAACCGGTGTATATGATATTAATCAGCTTCAGTCGAAAACTGCAAGTGAGGAATTCGGCACTGAATATTTTGATAACCTTCAGGACCTGCTTAAAGTGGTTGACGCTGTCTCTGTCGCTGCTACTACCAGTGCTCATTATGATATTGCAAAAGAATGCCTGAACGCCGGGAAACCTGTCTTTATAGAAAAACCGATAACTGCTACAATACCTCAGGCCGAAGAGCTGGTTAAACTGGCTTCCGATAAAAATCTTAATCTGCAGGTTGGACATATAGAACGGTTCAACCCCGCCCTTGTATCTCTTGAACGGTATATTCTTGAGCCTAAGTTTATTCAGACCGACAGGCTCGCACAGTTCAATCCCCGCGGTACTGATGTTGCGGTTGTGCTGGATCTTATGATCCACGATATTGATATTATCCTTAGTCTCATAAAAAGTAAGGTACAGCAGATAGATGCATCCGGTGTTGCCGTTGTTTCCGATTCGATTGATATAGCTAATGCAAGGATCAAATTTGAGAACGGCGCTGTTGCCAATGTTACAGCCAGCAGGATCTCACAGAAAAAGATGAGGAAAATGCGGATCTTCCAGAGAGATAATTATATATCTCTCGATTTTATTACCGGACTTTCGGAAGTATACAGACTTGTCCCGCTGGATCAGGATACAGGCAGTACCACAATTTCATTCGGTGAGATG
The DNA here is from genome assembly GCA_963774455.1 of uncultured Ignavibacteria bacterium. GTDB lineage: Bacteria > Bacteroidota > Ignavibacteria > Ignavibacteriales > Ignavibacteriaceae > DATFVA01. The sequence continues at coordinate 1,595,344 of CAVZFD010000005.1, read as the reverse complement.
GGAGTGGGGGAGAAGAAAAAGAGAGTTATCTATGAACAGCCTGAAATTAAGGAACAGAATGCTCTTCAGTATGAACTTCAGCTGTTCATCGATTCTGTATTGACTAATACCAAACCGGTGGTTACCGGCGAGGACGGATTGCGGGCATTGAGAGTTGCTGAACAGATACTTCAGAAAATACAGGAATCTCAGGAGCTTATTTTATCTAACTAAATGGTGACGATCATGAAAAGATTATATATTTATGCTTTTATACTTGTTCTTACTGTAAGCGGATGCAGCGTTTATAAATCGCTGGTTAATCTATCTCGGCTTCAGTTTAAGCTTGGTGCAGTTAATGGTTTTACTCTGAATGGGGTTAGTCTTAGCGGTAAATCGAAATTATCTGATTTCAGTTCAATAGATATTCTCAGGATATCACAGGCTGTCGCTAATGGAGCGCTTCCTGTTTCCTTCGTTTTGAATGTTCAGGCGAAAAATCCGAATGACGGTACAGGTGGTTATTCTAATACAAATGCGACAATTACAAATTTTCCCTGGAGACTGCTGATAAACGACAAGGAAACAATATCGGGCGGTCTGAAAAATGATGTATCCATTCCCGGCACGGGAGAAGTCAGCAATATTCCCATCCAAATGAGTTTGGATCTCGTAAAATTCTTCCAGAATAAGGGATATGAGGATCTTATCAACCTCGCACTCGCAATCGGTGGCAATCAGGGCTCTTCATCAGACCTCGCCCTTTACGCCCGTCCTACTGTATCAACTTCAATAGGACCTATACAATACCCGCAGGAATTGAGGATAGTCAGTCTCAGTTTTACAAATAAATGAGGAATTAGCTGCCCTTGCCTTTAGCGCTGTTCGAAATACAAAGTGTATTACTGATTACATTTATTGAAATTTCACCATCCATTTTGAAATAAAAATCCCTAATAAATTTATATTTGTTTATTGTAATTCAGTATTTTATTGTTTGAGTGATAACTTTATAATATTTAAGGAAAAGACGGAATAATAATGGCTAAATCAGAAAAATATACCCTGGGTGTAGATCTCGGCGGTACAAGCGTAAAAATCGGCATTGTATCTGAAAAAGGGAAGATTAATAAGAAAATTTCTGTTGAGACGCATGCAGCCGAAGGTCCTGATGCCGTTGTGGAACAGATCAAAAAAGGGATACACGAAATTCTCGGGAAAACTAAGAAGAAAATTTATGGAATAGGTATAGGTGCTCCCGGTGTGGTTTCGGTTAAAAAGGGAACTGTTGAGAATCCCCCGAATTTTCCCGGATGGGAAAAAGTAACTCTTGGTAAACTCATTGAGAAGGAATTCAGTAAAAAGGTCTTTGTTGAAAATGATGCGAATGCTGCCGCTATAGGGGAACTGATTTTCGGAGTGGGGAAGAAGTATGATTCGTTCATAATGGTTACGCTCGGAACCGGCGTGGGTGGCGGGATTATCATAAATAACAAAATATACCGGGGAGAATTCGGTGCTGCCGGTGAGATAGGGCATGTTACAATAGACCATAAGGGACCTAAATGTAATTGCGGATCTTTTGGCTGTATAGAGGCATATGTAGGCAACCATTACCTGATCAGCAGGATAAAGAAAGAGATGCCCGACCATCCTGATTCAAAAATATGGGAGCTGATAAATAATGATCTTGAGGAGCTTACTCCAAGGCTTATCGATACTGCCTCCGAGGAAGGCGATGGTTATGCTCAGTCAATTGTGAAGCAAATGGGTTATTATATCGGTTGCGCCCTTGCTTCTGTGAGCAACCTGCTTGATGTAAGTACTTTTATCATCGGGGGAGGAGTTTCAGGATTCGGCAAACCTTTGTTCGATTCTATCAGGGAAACAGCTGCTTCCCGGGTGTTGACGCCTTTACGCGACAGGATTGAGGTACACCCTGCTAAATTAAAGAATGATGCCGGCATAAAAGGGGCATCGGCTTTAGTGTTTTATAAATCCTGAGGACGGGCTTATTTTTGAAATATTCTTCATATCAATTCTGAAATGAGAAATTTCTTACTGATCTTAATATTATTATCTTCACAGGAATTTGCTCAGCAAACTGATTCGACTGGAATGGTTCTGTCCGATTCTATCAGCTCACCGGTAATTGATTCCCTGCTGACTTCCGATTCTGTTAAAACGAAACCCGGCGATATCGATACCGTTATAAATGCAAGCTCATCTGATTCGTTGATCTTTGTTATAGGTAAAAAGGAAATGTACCTGTACGGTAAAAGCGAAATACAATATAAACAGACTGATCTTTCGGCCGCGAATATTAAGGTAGATTTTGGCACCGGGGGCGTGGAGGCCGAGGGTGTTCCAACCGATACATCTGAGAAATATGCGGGTACGCCTGTAATGACTGATAAAGGTGAAAAATATGAAGGTTTCAGGATGAGGTTTAATTTTAAAAGCCAGCGGGGATTTATTGCTGAAGCAGGAACAGAAAATGAAGGTGCATACTATACGGGCTCAAAGATTAAGAAGGTAGATAAAGATACATATTTCATTAAGGACGGAATATATACAACCTGCGATAAAACCCATCCTGATTACTACTTCTATTCACCCAAAATGAAGGTTGTACAAAAAAAGGAGGTTATGGCTGAATGGATCTGGCTCTTTGTCGGTGACGTGCCTTTTCCTGTTCCTCTGCCTTTTGCGGTCTTTCCTCTGGAATCGGGAAGAAGATCGGGTATTATCCCTCCCGTATTCGGCGATGATCCTAATTTTGGTAAATATTTCTCAAGGTTCGGATATTTCTGGGCAATTAGTGATTATATGGACTTGAACCTGACCGGGGATTATTATACACGCGGTAGCTTTGGAGCAAACTCCCGTTTCCGCTATGCCGAACGATATAATTTTACAGGTACTTTACAGGGAAATTATTCGGATAAAATATCCGGACTGGCTTTAGATCCAAACAGAACCGAAAATATTTTCTGGTCGCTTAAGTGGAGTCATAACCAATCGTTCACACCTACTATGCGATTCGATGCCAATCTGGAATTTACTTCAGGTAATCAGATCTTTAGTAATATTACAGACTTTAATCAACTTTTAAGAGATCAAATCGTTTCAAATGCTACTTTTTCAAAAACCTGGGATGAATCCGGCAATAATCTTTCCGCAAGCTATACAAGAAACCAGGAGCTGCAGTCGGGTAATATTCATGAAGTTCTTCCAAGTCTAACTTTTACGAAATCTCAGAGTTATCCTTTCCGGGGGAATGGAGTGGGTGAACAGAAGTGGTATGAATTATTCGGCTATAATTACTCAGGCCAGTTTGAGAATGACAGGGACAAACAGGGAGGACACCTGAATATAAGAGGAGGATTTAATCATCAGATATCTGCAGGAGTCTCTCCTAAATTAGGCTACATTAGTATAGCTCCTTCGGTGAGATACCAGGAAAGATGGTACAATAAAAGGGTCGTATACGAAAGAGGTGTCTCTCCGAAGACGGGTAACGATACAACTTTTATAAACGATGCACACGAGATCAATTTTGTAAGAACTTTCGGCCTGGGAGTAACAGCTTCCACAAAGTTTTACGGGATCGTCCCCGTGAACAGCTTCGGAATAAACGCAATAAGGCACACTGTTAATCCGAGTATTTCCTATAATTATAACCCCGATTTTTCAAGGCCGTTCTGGGGATATTATGAATCTTATATCGATCCGAATAATAACGTTGTTCATTATGATAAGTTCCAGAGAGAGGTCTTCGGCGGTGTTCCCTCCAGCGAATCACAGAGGATTACTTTCTCTCTCGGAAATATTTTTGAGATGAAAACCCAGCCGGATCTGGCTGATACGACTTCAAAAGAAAAGAAGATACAGCTTCTGAATTTATCGGCGTCGATGAGTTATAACTTTGCTGCTGATAGTATGAGGCTTTCTGACCTGGGACTGCAGTATAGAACACAGGTAGGCGACTGGTTCAACTTTTCCGGCAGCTCTAATTTTACTCCCTATGACTACCAGGGAAATACCCCGCGGATTAACAAGCTTTTGGTGAATGAAGGCAAAGGACTGCTGCGGCTTACCAGCTTCAGCTTCTCAATTTCAACCAGCCTGTCAGGCGAGAAGTTAAAGTCGGCTGAAAATACTCCGCCTCCTCCCGAGGGAGAGAATGAGCTTCAGAACGGCGATAATGTATATAAAGGAATTTATTCGGAAAAGGAACCTGATTTTACTATTCCCTGGGATCTTAGTCTGACTTATAATTATTCACTTAACAAGCCTGTCCCTTCCCAAAAGACTGAAGTTTCAAACCTCAGCGGGGGAATAAACTTTAACCTTACACCTAACTGGAAGTTCTCATTTACCGGAAGTTATGATATTCAGGGACATGAGTTTGCCGCCCCTCAAATACGAATTTCAAGAGATCTGCATTGCTGGCTTATGAATTTTACCTGGACCCCTGTAGGTACTTTCCGTGGATACAGGTTCGAGATAAGGGTAAAAGCACCTCAGTTACAGGATCTGAAGGTTACTAAACAGGATCAGTTCTACAGCGGAAGGGGTTATTAAACGTGAATAAATTTATTATCGACGGAAATAACCTTATCGGGAAAATCAGGCCGCTTCAGAAGCTGCAGAATAATGATAAACAGTCGGCCCGTGAGAAACTGGCCTTTTTAGTGGAAAGTTATTTTCGGGGAAAGAAAGTGAAAGTCTCGCTTCATTTCGACGGTTATCAGAATATTCCAATAAAAATAGCCTCAGCAAAAATAATCTATTCTGAAAACAAGACTGCCGATGATAGAATTAAATCTGAGATCTCGGCAGCCAAAAATCCAAAACTTATAACCCTCGTTACTTCTGATAACAACCTGAAGGAATTTGCCAGGGTCTGCAGCGCATCCGTGATCTCTTCTGATGAATTTGCTGAAGAATTAAACAGAAGAAATGAAAAGGACGAAGAAGAACAGCGGATACGCGCAATAAACAGCGTTGAAGAGTTCAAAAAAATTTTCAACGTGAAAAAATAATCGCTTCATAGATCCTTTTTTTATTCCCTTTTAAAAAATTATTTTATATTTTCAATTACAGACCCAAAGCATTTGGAAAGCAGGCTGTTATCTAAAGATTTGTACACTCACCCTGAAAACAAATAAATATATTGACCTATTTAAGCCAATTTAATAACCAGTCATATTAACTAAAAAGAGAGGTGTTATGTGTTGTGAACTATACAGGAAATACTTATTTCTTTTCCTTCTACCTATGTTGTTATTCTTTACAACAAGTTCCTATTCACAGGGGGTGGATAATTCGAGAATAGACCGGCTTCCTCAGGAGGTTGTTGAGTCTTATGTTCCGATTATATACGCTACCGACGTCATCACAGTTGACGGGTATGATAACTTTAACCTCGGGGTTGACTTTGGAGAGCCTCATATGTCGACAAATCCTGCCGATCCCCTTGAATATTTTAATGCTTTCAACATAAACGGAGCTCACAGGACTTACGACGGACACGACTGGCTGGCTTCTACTCCTTCTTTCGGAGTCGCCGTACAGGGAGATCCCGTGACTGCTTATGATAGTCTCGGCAATCTGTTTTATATGCAGATGTATGGGAATATTCTGGGTGCTAAGGTTATTCGTTCATCGGATAACGGTCAGACATGGACTACTGCAGTTAATGCAGTAAGCGGCGGTGATAAATGCTGGATGGCTGCAGATCAAACTAGCGGTCCTTATGCAAATTATGTCTATGCTACAATGACTACCACAAGTTTTGGCGGTCATAATTTTGCCAGGAGCACGGATCACGGTGCAACTTTCACCCAGACTTTCTCAACCAACAGTTCTCCGTTGCCAGGTGCAATGGTTGCTGTTGGACCGAATGTAAGCAGTGGAGATGTGCCGGGTGGATGTGTCTATTTTGTTACGAATGAAGGCAATACTTTCGCCGCGACATATAGATTTTATCGTTCTACCGACGGCGGTTCCACTTTTACCCTGATGTCATCGCAGAATTTTGCTGGTTATGTCGGCACTGACGTAAATGGAAGACACTCGGTTCAAAATATGAGGACAAGACCTTATCCGTTTATAACTGCAGATAACAGCTATGGCTCTTACAGGGGAAGACTCTACCTTGTTTATACATCCAATGCTCCTGCAGGTAATGGTAATAAACCCGATATTTTCTGCAGGTATTCTACTAACCAGGGTGCTACATGGTCTGCTGCAGTTACGGTTAATGATGACCCGAATTCAGCAAATAATAATCAGTGGCATCCGTCAGCCTGGTGCGATAAAGAAACCGGAAGGTTATTTATTAAATGGATGGATACCCGTGATACACCGACATCCGACAGTGCATATATCTATGCGAGCTATTCAGATGATGGTGGACAAACATTTGTCGCTAATCAGAGAATCTCGAACTCAAAAATGAAAATAAATTGTACAACCTGCGGAGGCGGCGGTACACCCAGATACCAGGGTGATTATGACGCTATAACTTCTGCGGGTAATATCTCTATGCTGGTTTGGACTGATTTCAGGAGCGGAAACTTTGGAAGCTATACCGGTTACTTCCCTGATTTCTCAATGCTTGTTTCTCCTCAGAATAATACGGTGGGAAATACTAATGACCAGGCAGATTATTCCATCGAAATTCCCGAAGTTACTCTCTTCGACGGAGAGGCAATGTTTACTGCTAACATCGAACCTGCACCTGCAACGGGAGCTTTTGATATTACGTTTGATCCCGGAAACACAATTAATTCATTCCCCGGAAGTATTACAATGACGGTACATACAGTCGGTACTGTTCCGAACGGAACGTATACTGTAAAAGTTCAGGGTGAGGGAGTAACAGCAATTCCGGTTCACAGAAGGGAAGTAACGGTTGAGGTGATTGATAACATTCCTGTGGAACTGACTTCTTTTTCTGCAAATATGAACAAAAACAATGTTATGTTAAGCTGGATAACAGCTACCGAATTAAATAACAACGGATTTGAGATCCAGAGAAGCTTTAATTCGGAAAATCAAAAAGCTGTCTGGAACAAGATCGGCTTTATCCAGGGAAATGGCAGCAGCACTGAATCTCATGCATACTCGTTTACCGACGAGAATATTGTAAAACCAGGTCATTATTCATACAGACTTAAACAAATAGACTTCGACGGTAAATATGCCTATTCTCCTGTTGCTGAAATTGACGTAAATAAACCAACAAGGTATTATCTTAGCCAGAATTATCCGAATCCATTTAACCCGACTACAACCATTGAGTTCTCAACTCCGGAAAGAAGTCACGTATCTCTTAAGATATACGATGTACTTGGCAACGAAGTGGCTTCCCTGGTTGACGGATGGATGGAATCTACTAACCACAAGGTGATATTCAACGCCGCAAACCTGGCAAGCGGAATTTATTACTATACTCTTACCACAGGAAATTTCACTTCAACGAAGAAGTTGATCCTGCTTAAGTAACTAGTAAAAGATTACTTCAAAAAAAGGCTGTCTCAAAAGGGCAGCCTTTTATGTTAACCTGAAATTGTTGGCCCGCGAAAGAAGTAGAAATCCAGTCCACAGGAAAGAAGGTATGAGTTTATTGACCTCCTTGAGTCTGTTACACTGAGTTTGTCGAAGTGTGAAATTATAAAGATGTCTTGAAATTCAGAACCAGCGAAGTTGGGAGCTCAGCTTTATTCTGAAGACCTACCGAAACATTCCAGCTTAAATCCGTATCAAGATTTTTATTATATGCTGAGACAAGGCGGACAGCATTAATCGCGCTTGCAATGCGGTTTACAATCAGGGCTCCGACTACAAACCTTATATCGTTAAATGTTTGTTCGCTTGATGTCCACATCCCGCGGTAAGTTCTCCTCTGCTCTGTTGTCGGCCAATTCCAATAATGCGACTCTGCATCGTACATTGCACTGAAGTCCCGGTTAAGTGCCTGTTCCTCGTTAAATTGATCGACGCTCGAATAATCACCAATCGTAGAATAAAAATCAGCACCCTTGCCGGAAGAACTAACACCGCCGTTTGTAATCGCGTATGCCTGGTACCTGTCTTTCTGCCAGTTAGCGTAGGTATTCATCCCGATAAAGACGCCCCATAATGTTCCTTCAGCAATAGTAAAATATTTTCCGCTTGAGTATCCGTCGGCATACAATTCACCCATTCCCGGAAGAAGAAGAGAATAGATAATTGCCAGACCAGGATTCTTTTTCGTTCTTTCAGCGGGTAAGGTTATCCCTGCTGACTGCTGTTTAAGATTTTCTTTAACTATATTTTTTAATTCGAGAGATGATTTTGGAGCCGATACCTGAGCGAATGTTAATGATGTGATGAAAAGAAGAGCTAAAAGAGAATATTTCATAATTTTTTAATTCTAATTTTATAATTAAGAAGCTAATGAGTCAACTGATTTTTTTATCACTGTTATTTCCCCGGAACAGTGGGATCCAGCGGCTTTAGTGATTTTAACGCCTGATAATGTGTTAACAAGTTCCGGGTTGTATGGCATTGCAACTCTAATGTAATTGGATGAAAACCCTTTCATTATACCATCGTGATCTTCTGCTTCAAAAAGAACTTCTGAGATTCTCCCAATGTTGTTATTATAGAAGAGATTCTTCTTCCTTGTGCTCAGACTTCTCAGAGCGCCGTTTCTTCTTTTCCGCTCAAATACATCAACCTGTTCTGGAAAATCAGAGGCTAATGTTCCTGGTCTTTCGGAGTATGTAAATACATGAAGGTACGATATATCAAGATCCCTTAAAAAATTATAGGTGCTCATAAACTCTTCTTCGGTTTCCCCGGGAAAACCGACAATAACATCCACTCCGATTCCGACATCAGGAATAGCATTCTTAAGCTTCTCAATCAGTTTCTTATAATCCTCAACTTTGTAACGGCGCTTCATCTGCCTGAGGATGCGGGGATTTCCGCTCTGCAATGGGATATGGAAATGTCTGCACATTTTATCATCTGAAGCAGTCAGATTGAATAATATCGTCGCTCAACAGGTTGGGTTCTATCGAACTTATTCTTATTCTGAAGTCACCCGGGATTTCCGTCATACGGAGGAGCAGCTGATATAGCCCGGTCTGGTACTGCTTACCATAATCACCAACATTTACACCTGTAAGTATAATCTCCTTATATCCCTGGTCGAGCAGTGACTGGAATTCTTTGATAACCAAATCAGGTTCCATGCTCCTGCTTAACCCCCGTGCTTTGGGGATAGTACAGAAAGAACACTTATAATCGCATCCGTCCTGGATCTTAAAATAAGCTCTTGTCCTGCTGTCGGCATCAGTGGAATGAGCCTGTCCGAACTCGCTGATCGCATCGTTTGGAGATACGAAAATGCAGGCAAGGTCTCTTTTTTCAAAATCACCCAGGATGTCAAACAATTTGAATTTTTCCTGTGTACCTAAAACAGCATCCACACCGTCGATGGCGGAAATCTCTTCCGGGCGCAGCTGTGCATAGCATCCCGTTACAACAATAAACGCCTCAGGATTCTGACGAAGTGCCCGCCTGATCAGCTGACGGCATTCCTTCTCGGCATTTTCGGTAACCGTACAGGTATTCAGGACGTATACATCCGCCTTTTCCTTAAAATCGACTATACTGAATCCCCTGGTAAGAAACTGATTTCCTATTGTCGACGTTTCGGAAAAATTTAATTTACATCCCAGGGTATGTAATGCTGCTTTACTCATTTAGATTTATGTTCTTTTAAAATTAAAAGAGCGGGTGATAATTCCCGCTCTTTAGTAACCCGAAAATTCTGTTAAGAATTATTCTGCTGATTTGAACGCTGATCGTCAGGGAGCTCAAAGATCGGGAAATCGGAGGAGTCAATAGCACCCGTTTCAGCATTCATTATCTCTTCAACAGAAACTCTGTCGAGTTTATGTTTATCGAGGTATTCTCTTACTTCCTGCTCTGATCTTTCCTTCAGTGCGGCTATTGTGCTGAGAACAATTTTTTTATTCTCTTTGTCAAATTCAATAACCTTCAAAGGAATAACATCATCAACAGGGAAGTGGTTTGCAATATTTTTTATTTTATTAGTTGCCAGCTGATTTGTCGGTACAAAACCGTCAACTCCTTCCGGTAGTTCAGCAATTAAGCCTTTTTCGATAATTCTTACAACTTTGCCTTGGGTTATTGTTCCGACATTGTAATCCTTTTCGAAATTATTCCAGGGATTTTCCTGAACCTGCTTGTGGCCAAGAGATATTTTCCTCTGGTCAACATCAACTCCCAGAACTATCACATCAAGCTTTTCACCTTTTTTGACTACTTCGCCGGGGTGACGTATTTTTTTCGTCCAGCTTAGGTCTGATATATGTACAAGTCCGTCTACTCCTGGTTCCAGTTCAACAAACACGCCGAAGTTTGTCAGGTTCCGTGCAATACCGGCATGTCGGGATCCGACTGGGTATTTCTGCATGAGTGATTCCCATGGATCCGGTTCAAGCTGCTTGATTCCCAGGGAGATTTTCTTTTCATCCTTATCAAGACTGAGGATTACCGCTTCGATAATCTGCCCCATAGCTACAACCTGTGAAGGATGCTTGATATGCTGAGTCCAGCTCATTTCTGAATTATGGATTAATCCTTCAATACCTTTTTCGATTTCAATGAATGCACCGTAATCTGTAAGTGAAACAACTCTTCCCGAAACCTTATCTCCCACTTTATATTTTTCTTCGATTTTTTCCCATGGATGGGGGAGAAGTTTCTTAAGACTTAAGGATATTCTCTTCTTTTCTTCATCAAAGTCGGTAACAACTACTTTTATCGTCTGATCAAGTTTAACAACTTCATTAGGATGATTGATTCTGCCCCAGCTGAGATCGGTTATATGAATTAAACCGTCGACTCCGCCGAGATCTACGAATACACCAAAGTCAGTGATAGCTTTAGCTGTACCTTCAAGTATCTGTCCTCTTTCCAGACTCTCAAGGATTGCATTTCTCTGGTCGGCAATTTCTTCTTCAACAAGTACTTTATGTGAAACTACAACATTCTCTGTAGGGATATTAACCTTCACAACTTTGAAATCCATTATCTGACCGACGAAAGCATCAAAATCTCTGATGGGACGAATATCGATTTGTGAGCCCGGAAGGAACGCTTCCATTCCCATCAGGTCTACAACCATACCGCCCTTGATACGTTTAACAATTTTACCCTGCAGTATTTCGCCGGTTTCATGAGCGTTTACAACCTTCTCCCAGATCCTGAGGAAGTCTGCTCTCTGTTTGCTTAGTACAAGGTTACCCTCCTGGTCTTCTACACTTTCGAGGACAACTTCAACTTCGCCGCCGATTTTAATCGTTTCATCCTCACGGAATTCATTCTTGGGTATTGAACCCTCCGACTTGAATCCCACATCGATAATAACATAATCGCCCTGAACCCGGACAATCTTGCCTTTTACAAGTTCACCTTCTTTAACATCTCTGAAAGACTCTGCATAAAGTCTTGCAAGTGAGAGAAATTCTTCCTGAGAATATTCTTCATTCTCAAAGTTTTTCTTTGCTTTTTCGTAGTCGTCAGTTGTTACCGCACCTCTGGTCTTTACTTTTGTCTCTTCGGACATTAATCCTCCTGAATAAATAAATTTTCTGCAGCTGATTGTTCCAAGTCATCTTAATGAACATCAGTGCAAATATTTAATTGAACATAATTTGATTATGATGACTTAATAAACTTTTCTTTTTTTTTAACTTCTTCCAGAATTAGCCTGACCTGTTCTTCAATTGTGACTGCTGAAGTATCTATTTCGACAGCATCTGAGGCTTTGAGAAGGGGACTTACCTCTCTGGTAGAATCAATCCTGTCGCGTTGTTCCAGGTTCTCTTTAATATTTTCAACAGGGATATCTATCCCTTTACTTTTATACTCTTTTGATCTTCTGTCAACCCGCTGATCTATTGTTGCTGTTAAGAAGATTTTAACATCGGCATCCGGGAAAACTACTGTGCCGATATCGCGGCCCTCCATTACTATTCCTGTACCGCTGTCTGCATATTCTTTCTGCTTGCGTACCAGTGCAACCCGTACACCATTAATCTTGCTGACATTACTTACTTTGGTGTTTACTTCGTATGATCTAAGTTCTTCGGTGATATCTGTACCATCAGCAACAACCTGGGTAAATCCGTTTTCAAAATTCAGCTTTATTTCAACTGATTTAGCAAGCTGAGCAATATCTTCTTCAGATTCTAACTTTTTTTTTAGAGATAAAAAAGTCACAGCTCTGTACATAGCACCTGTATCTATGTAAAGATAGCCCAGTTTTTGCGCTACAAGCTTGGCAGAAGTGCTTTTTCCACTTCCGGCAGGACCATCAATTGCAATAATCAAATTTTTGGACATCTATTAAAATACACATATTCATAAATTTATCAAAAAAGGAAAGATGGGAAATGCTTAAGGAAGTGATGGATTTTTCTTGTTTTTGGGGTCTTACTCTATGATTTCTCCTCCAAGTTCGGTAATTATTGCATTAACATAAGGATCGGCGCTCTTATCATTCGCTTTCGTAATTTTGAGGCGCTTGTCTTTCTCGCCGGTTTCCCCCCCGGGTTTAACTACAAAATTCAGTTTTTTCCCGAAGTATTCCAGTGTTTTTTTGGAAATATAGTCTTTATCATTTTCCACTATACTTTGAGCGTGAGAGTTTGAAGAGAGAATTTCGAGATTGTTTGCCCGGAGATCCGAAACTTCTACGCTGTTCAGGAAAGGTCCGAATATCAGTGCCTTCTCCTTCATTACTAAATCGACAAACCCCTCCCATTTATTTTTAACTAAATCCAGGTCTAAAGTTGAAGGAGGATCAGCTTCTTGTGATTTTTTCTTTGCTGCCTGCCTCCCGGTGTTCATAACTGTCGTACGCGGCGGGGCAGATGTTTTTTCAGGATAATTTACTTTGAAGGGGGGATACTCGGGATTCTTTACATCAGGACTTTTTTTTTCACCTAATCCATTTATTATCCCGGATATTGTTGCAGATTTTTCCAGACCTATCAGATGACTCAGTGATATCTCAACCTTAAGTTTCTGATTCTGAGAAAACCTGAGCTCCTGCCTGGTTTTATTAAGGAAATTCAGAAGTCTTAACATATCTCCTTCGGTGAAGCTGTCGAGGTAGTTAATATATTTCTTCCTGTAGACTTCAGCTGTTTCAATTAATTCTGTTTTTCCTGTGAGGATTACAGTAAGGATATTTCTGAAATGTTCTGTGAGCCCGTCGATGAAATCAACAAAATCCCAGCCGTTTTCATAAAGGATTTTCGTTACTTCAAATACTGTTTTGAAATTTTTCTCAAGCACCGCATCCGATATCATAAAAAATAATTCATCGTCAACGAGATTGAGCATATGAGAAACTGTGGAAGCGTCTATCTTGTTTCCGCAGAAAGAAACTACCTGGTCGAAATAACTTTCCGCGTCCCTCAAAGCGCCGTCAGCCTTACGTGCAATTATGGTGAGGGTTTTATCATCTATTTCAATCTTTTCTTCTTGTGCTATTTTGCCCAGCAGTTCCTTGATGGTATTCATCTGGATTCTTCTGAAATCAAACCGCTGGCATCTGGAAATAATCGTAAGAGGAACTTTGTGCACATCAGTAGTTGCAAAGATGAAGATAGTATGTCCCGGTGGTTCTTCCAGTGTCTTCAGGAAGGCATTAAAAGATTCACGCGTGAGCATATGAACTTCATCTATGATATAGACTTTGTACTTTCCTCTGGTAGGTGCATACTTTACAGATTCCCTTAACGTTCTGATCTCGTCGATCCCTCTGTTGGAGGCACCATCTATCTCAATAATATCGAGCGACTGTGAATTGAGTATTGATTTGCACATTTCACATTCGTTGCACGGCTCTGCATCTTTAGGGTTCAGACAGTTAAGGGTTTTTGCGAGTATTCTTGCCGTTGTTGTTTTGCCTACACCGCGGGGACCCGTAAACAGATAGGCATGGGCTATACGGTTCATCTTAATTGCATTTTTCAGCGTAGCTGTTATGTGCTCCTGTCCAACAACTTCACTGAATATTTTGGGACGCCATTTTCGCGCTGTTACAATATATGCCATCTGGACCGAAAAAATTATTTGATAATGATTCTAAATTATTTCAGAGGAAAGAAACCTGCAATATTCCTCTAAATATTTCTGGTCTGACTTCACTAAAAGATCCGGTATTTCTGCTGTCAAGATCCAGCACACCGTAAAGTTCGTTTCCTTTTAAAATAGGGATAACAATCTCAGACTTCGACTCAGGATCGCATGCTATATGTCCCGGAAACAGATCTACATCTTCAACTATTAAAGTTTCTCTTCTTTCCGCCGCTGTGCCGCAGACACCTTTTCCTATTTCTATAACCGTACATGCAACCTTTCCCTGGAAAGGACCAAGGTACAATCTTTTTCCATCAAAGAGATAAAAACCTACCCAGCTTATTTTATCGAGTGTCTGTTTTAATGCTGCGGTGAAGTTTGACAGGTTGGATAAAATATTCTCTTCTTTATTTAGCAGAGAGATCAGCTGTTTACCGAGAAGACGGTATTTTTCATCCGTAGAAAGCTCATTATTTATAATCAGTGTTTCCGACATTTACTTTCTCTTCTTAGCTGCAGCTCGGGTGGGTTTTTTCGTTGCATCTTTTTTTACCGGCTTTTTCATATCCGGGAACACATAAGGAATAGCATCCTCAATGTGGTCGAGCGGGATTATTTCAAGTCCTTCTTTTACTTCGATGGGAATCTCCTTAAGATCGATCTCGTTGTCTTTTGGGATAAGAACTCTCCGGATATTATTTCGCTTTGCAGCCAGAAGTTTTTCATTAAGACCTCCTATAGGCAGTATGTTTCCGCGAAGAGTAATCTCGCCTGTCATTGCAACATCGTTCGTTGCCGGTCTGCCGCTTACTGCGGATAACAGGGCCATCGTCATCGTGATGCCCGCAGAAGGTCCGTCTTTTGGAATCGCGCCTTCAGGTAGATGGATATGCACCTCTTTTCCTTTGAAGAAGTCGGGATTAAGGTGAAGTTTCTTTGCATTAGAACGGATATAACTTAAAGCAGCCTGCGCGGATTCCTTCATTACGTTTCCAAGCTGCCCTGTAAGCGTTAGTTTTTCGGCACCCTGCATAATCGTCACATCCACACTAAGAAGCTCGCCTCCTACGCTTGTCCATGCAAGTCCCGTTACGCTGCCTACCCTTTTCTCGGAAATGTGTTTCTGATGCCGGTAGCGGGGAACTTTCAGGTAATCTTCTATTTTAAGTTCATCCACGACGAAACTTGACTTCTTTTTAGCTTTACCGTTTGACGATTCACTTAACACGATATCACGCGCAAGCTTACGGCAAACCGAGGCAATTTCTCTTTCAAGGTTCCTTACTCCTGCTTCACGCGTATATTCTGTAATAATTTTGTGGATAGCCTCATCTTTGAACTCGACGTGTTTGTTTACAAGTCCGTGGGCCTCAAGCTGTTTAGGAAGGATGTGCCTCTTCGCAATTTCAACTTTATCATGCTCAAGGTAGCCCGGGAGCTCTATTATTTCCATCCTGTCCTGCAGGGGCAGGGGAATATTATACCTGACGTTAGCGGTAGTGATGAACATTACCTGTGAAAGGTCATAGTCTACTTCAAGGTAATGATCGTTAAAAGTATGGTTCTGCTCGGGATCGAGAACCTCCAGCATCGCAGACGACGGGTCGCCGCGGAAATCCATGCTCATCTTATCAATTTCATCCAGCAGCATTACAGGATTTATTGTGCCGGCCTTCTTCATCGACTGTACAATCTTTCCGGGCATGGAACCGATGTAGGTTCTTCTGTGACCCCTGATCTCGGCTTCGTCCCTGATGCCTCCAAGGCTTATTCTGACAAACTTTCTTCCCAGGGCCCTCGCAATGGATTTACCCAGTGAGGTTTTTCCTACTCCGGGAGGTCCTACAAAGCATAGTATCTGACCTCTCATATGCTTCACAAGGTTGAGTACAGCAATATGTTCTATAATTCTTTCCTTAGGTTTCTCAAGAGCAAAATGGTCTACATCCAGAATTTTTCTTACATGCTTAATATCAAGCTTATCCTTCGTTCTCTTGGTCCATGGGACTTCGGTAAGCCATTCGAGATAATTCCTTATAACAGTGGATTCAGGCGACATCTGGGGCGTCTTCTTAAGTTTATTAAGTTCCTCAAGTGCTTTCACCTCCGCTTCCTTGGTCATCTTTGCTTTTCTGATCTGGTTCCTTAGCTTTGCGATCTCAGGAGACGTATCCTCATCCTCACCTAGTTCATCCTGGAGGATCTTAATCTGCTCCTGGATGATAAACTTTCTCTGCGTCTTTGCTATATTTTCCTGCACCTTACTGTCGATTTCCTTTTCAATCTTCAGTATGTCGATCTCAGAGTTAAGTATTTTTATCACTTCATAAAACTGTTCTTTGAGGATAAATTTCTGAAGCACTGTCTGCTTAACATCCATAGCCTGGTTGATATTGGCTGCCACATAAAACAGTTTCCGGTCGGGTTCTTCAATATTTTCAAAGGCCGTTACCGTCTCATTCGGAATGTTGCGGCTTATTTTCACGTATTCTTTGAATAGCTGCGACATCTGCCTTACCAGCGCATTCATTTCATGATCATTATCCACAACTGGTATAATAACCTCAATCTTTGCTTCAAAAAAATTCTGGTTATTGGTGAATTCCTTGATCTTTCCCTGAAGCAGGCCATCGACGAGTATCTTCATAAGTCCGTTTGGGAGCTTCAGTATCTGAACGATCTTGGCGATTGTTCCTTCTTTGTATATATCCTCCTTCTTCGGGTCTTCTATATTTGATTTTTTCTGAGTGGCAAGGAAAATATATTTTGTTTTTTCGAGCGCAAAATTGGCTGCCCTAATTGACTGTTCCCTGCCCACGAGTACAGGGAAAATCATATAAGGAAATATGACTATATCTCTTAAAGGCAAAACCGGTAGAATTTCCGGCATGCTTTCTACAATCGAATTGTCTCCTGATTCAGAAATTTCAATCTGATCCATTTTCTTCAAGGTAAACTCCTTCTTTTCTCAAATCTATTCAAGTAAGGAAATATACCAAAATGGTTTTGGGCTATCAAGGAACTTAAAATGACATTCAACAAGGTGGCTGTAACTCCGGCACGGTAAATACCTGCCCATTTTTATATATTTACAAGAAAAAAAGGAAGAAATGATTCAGGATATAATTCAGATTTCTCATGAAGCAGGGGAGATAGTAAGAGAAGGATTCGGGAAAAAATTCAACATAGAATATAAGACGAATGAGGCTAACCTGGTTACTGATATTGATAAGGCTTCGGAGAAGTATATTATGGAATTTATAAAGAAGAAATATCCATCCCACAGTGTACTGGCCGAAGAAGGCGGGGAAACGAAAAATGATTCAGAGTACCTATGGGTGGTTGACCCCATAGACGGCACAACTAATTTTGCGCATGGACTCCCGATTTTTTCGATTTCAATAGGACTTCAGCAGAAAGGTAAAACTATTGCCGGTGTGGTGTATGACGTAATGCAGGATATTACTTATTCTGCAGAAAAAGGCGGAGGTGCGTTTGAGGATTCTCAAAGTATCAATGTGAGTGAGAATGATAACCTGGCTCACAGCGTTTTGGCGACAGGCTTTCCGTATAATATATCCGATAACCCGGAGAATGCGCTTGAGAAATTTGCAGAGTTAACCAGAGCGTCAAGGGGAATGCGGAGACTCGGGTCAGCGGCTATCGACCTCTGTTATGTCGCTAAAGGTGTTTTCGATGGCTTCTGGGAGGTTTATCTTCATCCCTGGGATATATGTGCGGGTAAACTGATAATTGAAGAGGCCGGTGGATTGGTTACAGGATTTAAAGGAGAGGAAATAGATATTTATACCAGGCGGATACTCGCCACCAACGGTCATATCCATAGCCGGATGATGGAATTCCTCAGTAAATAAAATTGAAGGATAAGAACGGAAAATGATATAACGGGTCTTAGATCATAGACCGGTATACATCTTTTCGATTCTATCACTATATCGTTCCTCCACCACCTTCCGTTTTACTTTAAGGCTCGGGGTTATTTCACCTGTTTCAAGTGTAAATGGTTTTTCGAGGAGAGTGAATTTCCTGACCTTCTCATAATTAGCAAGGTTTTTCTGGATCTTGCTCATCTCCTTCTCCATCAGTTCCCTTATTTCTTTTTTGTCGGAAAGTTCTTCTTCAGTGCTGTATTTTATCTTATGTGAATCGGCGTATTCCTTTACTGCTTCGAAGTCGGGGACAATTAGAGCGCTTAGATACATCCTCCTGTCGCCTATGAGTACAAACTGATCTATGTACTTACTTGATAAGAAGAGGTTTTCAATGGGTGTAGGCGCAATATATTTTCCTGCGGTTGTTTTAAACAGGTGCTTCTTCCTGTCGGTTATCCTGAGAAATCCTTCCTTATCAAATTCACCTATATCCCCGGTGTGAAGCCAGCCTTCTTTCAGCACTTCGTCGGTTTCTTTTTTATTCTTGTAGTATCCCTTCATAATGTTGGGCCCCCGTGCAAGAATCTCTCCGTCAGCGGCAAGTTTAATCTCAACTCCCGGAAAAACTTTGCCCACTGATCCGAATTTATATTCCTCCACCCGGTTTGCGGCGATAACCGGTGAGGATTCCGTTAAACCGTATCCTTCAACTATTTTAATTCCTACTGCCTCAAAAAATTCTCCAAGTTCAGCTGAAAGCGCTGCCCCTCCCGAGATAAAAAACCTAAGTTTTCCTCCCATCTTTTCCCTGAGTTTGTGGAAAACGAGCCTGTCTGCTGTTTTGTATTTCGCTGCAAGAAAAGGATTGGGCTTTCCCTGCTTTCTTGCTTTAGCGTGCTTTTTACCGACTTCAATTGCCCAGTAAAATATTTTTTGTTTTACCGGCGACTGCGTCTCAACATTCTTAATGATCTTTGAATACATCCTTTCGAAAAGTCTCGGGACGGTAGTAAGTATTGTGGGATTTGTTTCAAGCAAATTCTGAGCTACCGTTTCTATACTCTCAGCATAACATATCATCCCGCCGGACGAAAATCCTGTGTAATATCCGGCCATTCTTTCAAAAATATGGCATAAGGGAAGAAAGGAAAGGAATATATCATCCTGGGATATTGGAAATGTCTCAAGCGCTGAATTCACATTTGAAAGTATGTTCCTGTGCGTCAGCATTACTCCTTTAGGCTCACCCGTCGTTCCTGAAGTGTAAATGATTGTACAGAGATCGTCTTCATTTACATTTTTTTTGCTTTCTTTGAGATATCCCGGATGATTGTTCCTGTATATCTTTCCCATATCCTGGACGTCTTTGAAAGAGTAAAGTGACTGTATGTCTGACTGCATATCTTTTTCATTCATCAGGATAATGAAATTCAGATGTCTCAGGGATTCCCTGTATTTCAATATCTTATTGAGCTGCATCTTGTTTGAAACTATTACTCCCCTTGATTCAGAATTATTAAGAATAAATTCGATCGAAGAAGCTGTCAATGAAGGATACATCGGAACGTCCACTGCTCCTAAAGCGAGGATGCCCATATCAGAGTATACCCATTCCGGCCGGTTCTCAGAAATAATTGCTATCTTATCGGTCTTCTTTATCCCCAGCGCGGTTAGTCCATAAGCAAAATTATCAGTTTGTTCTTTAAATTCTGAATATGTAATTCCTTTGAAAACTCCCTCGACTTTCCGCATCATAACGGGTCGCGTCATATCTTTTCCGAATTCTTCTGTCAGAAAAGTGTAGAGTTCTGGAATAGTTTTATTTTCCCTCAGTAAAGACATCAATACTCCGTCAAATTTGAATAAGAAGATATGATCACTGGCAAAAATTATCAATAGGGAAGAGTAGGAAAGTTGAAGCAGATCGTTTCTTAGCAGCAGGTCGTATATTTTAGTAAGTTGTTTTAACAATGTCCTCCGACGCGGTCATTGGAGAAGTTTCGAGCCATTTAATTAGGTCATTTTTCTGTAGAAATAATCAACAAGTATGACAAAATGTCACACCCTGTATTTACCTGGTATTCATAGGCCTAGCATGAGCCTAGTGGACTCAAAATGAGACACTTAGAAATTGCGAAAAAACACGATTTTCCACTGTTGAAGAACTCTATAGTATGACAAAATGTCAGTGTTTCAACTTGAAGCTGAGAAGGTGAAGTTCAGGGGGGAGGGTAGGACGGTTAAGTGAGGCTGGATAGTCGTTCAGTGATGAGGGATAGGTGGTTCAGTGTTGATAAGTCAGTTCAGCTAGGCCCGAGAGGCCAGTTCAGAGGGCAGGAGACGTCGTACAGGTAGCAAGATAAGTCGTTCAGCGGGCGGGATAGGTCGGGTCTGTATGGCGGGATAGGTCGGTTCAGCGTTGCCTGAGAAGTCGGTTGAGGAAGGCCTGCGAGATCGGTTCTGTGAGGCCTAGGAGGTCGGTTCAGTATGGCCTGCAAGGGGTCGGTTCAGTAAAGATGGATAGGTCGGGTCTGTGTGGCTGGATAGGTCGTTCAGTGAGGGTGTATTAGTTTTTTTGTTTCTATTGAGGAGACCTTGCTCAATCTTCAGTCAGACTCGCCCCCTTAACATAAGCGCGAATTTCAGCAATCCAAATTGTTTTGGAAATTGTGATTCACGGAAATTAAATAGAATTGTATAGATGTTAATTTGTTCAATCATAAAAACAATATTTTGAGGTTGGAATGGCGAATAATGAAAAGAACCAATTGCCCGAAGTTGCAAAACCAGATGTTGAAACTCCACGACTTTTAACAGGCCAAAAAGCTCTGGTAACCGGTGCAAATTCAGGAATCGGGAAAGGAATAGCAAAGGAACTGGCCAAAGCAGGTGCAGACGTTGTCGTTAATTACGTTGATAACACTGACGCTTCGGAAGAAGTTGTAGAAGAACTTAAGAAAGAAGGCGTAAATTCCTTTGCATATAAAGCTGATGTCAGCAGCGAGCCCCAGGTTATAAAAATGTTTCAAGAAACTATTAAGGAATTCGGTACAATAGATATTCTTGTAAATAATGCCGGACTGCAGAGAGATTCAAAGTTTGAAGAAATGACGCTTGACCAGTGGAACCTGGTGATCAGCGTAAATCTTACAGGCCAGTTTCTATGCGCCCGTGAAGCCGTAAAAGAATTTAAAAGAAGGGGTGTGAAGAAAGAGATTTCCTGCGCCGCCGGTAAGATAATTCATATAAGTTCCGTTCACGAGGTGATTCCCTGGGCAGGACATGCGAACTATGCCGCGTCCAAAGGGGGAATAATGATGCTTATGAAAACTATAGCCCAGGAAACTGCACCTTTCGGAATCAGGGTAAATAGTATTTGTCCCGGTGCAATTAAAACTCCTATAAATAAGTCCGTTTGGAGTTCAGAAAGCGGGATGCACAATCTAATGAACCTTATTCCTTATAAAAGAATCGGTAACGTTGAGGATATAGGACGCGTTGCTGCCTGGCTTGCTTCTGATCAGGCCGATTATATAAACGGTACAAGCATATTTGTCGATGGGGGAATGACTCTCTACCCTGGCTTCGCTACCGGCGGTTAATACAGGTCTTTTACTTGAAATCCGTATTTACGCTGAAGTCGTTCGGCAGCAAGGGAACGGTGACAGGCAGCAGGATTTTTCTCTACGCAGAATAGCACTACCCTTCGTGCTTTTAACGATTCCAGCTGACCGGCAAGATTTTTAAAATCAAATTTATTCAGAATTTTCTTTTTATATGTCGAAATAAACTCCACGGATAATGAATCCCTCTTTCGCTGGGACGTATGCTCTTCCTTGTCTGAGGCGTACTGAATTTTTCTTATTTCATCAGTCGGTGAAAGATCCAGTACATGCAGATAGTTTATATTCAGCTCCCTCAAATGGTCCTGTAGTTTCCTGCTGTTGGCAAATGAATATTCGGCCCCTCTTACGCCGCGCCTTCTCCTGATATCGCAGAAAGTATCAATCTTGTTCTCAACCAGCTTTCCGAAAAAAGTTTTCGCGCTAGATCCGTATACACCAATAGTATATAACTGAATTTTGCTCATTATATCCCAATCTCCTGCTTTATCCAAAATTAACCTAATCGGGATTAAAGGTAAAGTTCTTCCTCTTTCTAAAAAACCTCTCAGACTGCCAGGATGAACGAAACTCCTTCATATATTTTTTTCAGTTATCACAGGAGCCCGCTTTTTTGGTCCCCCGGTTATGATTCAGCCTTCCCGGCAGCCAGTCTTCGGACATTTTCCCTTCCGCCCTGAAGATTTCCATAGCTCTTTAAATTGATTATCTACCGTAAAAACTGTAATTTTTATATTCTTCTTTTGAAATTTTACTTAAGAAGCTGAATAAATGAGGAAATTTGGAGAGGATGCCTCTGAAGTACAGTAAGGCAGCCTTTGTTTTTAAAAAATAACTTCAGGGATACAAATGAAAATACACGAATACCAGGCAAAAGAGATACTGCGTAAGTATAATGTTGCCGTTCCCAACGGAAGGGTTGCTTTTAATGCTGATGAAGCTGTACGTATTGCACAGGAAGAGTTAGGCGGAAATGTATGGGTGGTGAAGGCCCAGATACATGCCGGCGGAAGAGGTAAGGGCGGCGGCGTGAAGGTCGCTAAGAGTCTCGACGAAGTAAGAGAGTTTGCTGATCAGATACTGGGAATGACGCTGGTTACTCACCAGACAGGATCAGAGGGAAAAGTAGTGAAACGCCTCTTAATCGAGCAGGGTATAAATATTGCCCGGGAATTATATGTCGGTATAACACTGGACCGGGCGACGTCTAAAAATGTTATAATGGTTTCAACCGAAGGCGGTATGGAGATCGAGAAGGTTGCCGCCGAAACTCCTGAAAAGATTATTAAAGAAACCGTCGATCCAGCCGTGGGTCTGCAGGGATACCAGGCAAGACGACTCGCATACGCGCTGGGACTCGAAGGAGCACAGAACAGGAACGCCGTCAAATTCCTTTCCGGCTTATATAAAGCTTACCTGGAAACGGATTCATCACTGGCGGAAATCAATCCTCTCGTCGTTACAGCAGAAGGTGATGTTATTGCCCTCGATGCAAAAATGAATTTTGATGATAATGCGCTGGAAAGACACAAAGATATCCTTGAATACCGTGATCTCGATGAGGAAGATCCACTTGAAATTGAAGCCTCTAAATTCAGCCTTAACTATATCAAACTCGACGGAAATGTGGGCTGTATGGTAAATGGAGCAGGACTGGCAATGGCTACCATGGATATCATTAAACTGGCCGGCGGAGAACCCGCTAATTTCCTGGATGTAGGCGGCGGAGCTAACAAAACTACCGTTGCGAACGGTTTTAAGATAATTTTATCGGATCCCAATGTTAAAGCTATACTTATTAACATTTTCGGGGGGATTGTAAGATGCGACAGGGTTGCACAAGGTGTAATTGATGCCGCTAAAGAGATGGATATAAATGTTCCGATAGTTGTCCGCCTTGAGGGAACAAATGCTACTGAGGCCGGAACGTTATTGAGTGAATCGGGATTGAATTTTGAGGTAGCCGGCAGTCTTAAAGATGCCGCCGAGAAGGTAACTTCTGTACTTTCCAGGTAATCCTTTCATAAAAAAAGCTGAAAATCATTGATTTTCAGCTTTTATCTTTTGGCCTGAAATTTTATAAACAGGGTCTATATTATACGCATAAGGTTGATTAAAATCATCTTGATTTTAGATTTTATTAGTAATACATTTTTTCCGAATTTTTAATTATTTGGAGAATGCTGAATGTCATTTTTCGAACGCAATTATAATAATGATGACAATGCTGATATGAAACGCGAAATATCCAAAGAAATAGAAAGATGCAGACAGTTGGTAGATGAAGGCGGAATTTACAGCTGCATGGAAACTGTCGAAGATACCATTCAAACCTGTATAGAAAACTTTTTATATGATGATGGGGTGTACCTGGTCGAAAAACTAATCGAAGTTTCTCCCTATAATTCAGAATATTGGGTTAAAAAAGGCGCTTTACTGAACGGGCTGTACCGCTTTGGTGAAGCCATTATTTGTTATAATAAAGCCCTTTCGCTGAATCCCGGCGATTCGGATGCTCTTATCGACAGAGCAGCTGCCGAAGAGAATCTCGGCTTGATGGAAGATGCGAAAGAATCTCTTGAAACGGCCCTGGAACAGGAACCTAATAATGAGGAATCGCTTTTCAATCTGGGTCTTTTGTACCAGAAAGGCGGTAATTTTGAGGTAGCTTCTGAATTTTTTGCCCGTGCAATCCAGAATGATCCCGACTTTTCTGATGCCTATTTTGAACTTGGCTTTTGTTTTGAAAATTTAGACAAGAACGAGCGCGCACTTGACGCCTATGATAAATTTATAGATGCAGAACCATATAATTCCAACGGATGGTATAACCGCGGTGTGGTGCTGACTAAACTAGGTCGGCTCGAGCAGGCAATCGACTGCTACGAACTGGCAATAGCAATTAAGGAAGATTTTGCAGGCGCTTGGTTTAATAAAGGTAATCTTCTTGCCGATCTCGGACGTTACCAGCAGGCAATTGAGTGCTTCAAGGAGGCTTTTAAGATTGATAAATCTGATGAAGCTTCCTGCTACAATATTGCTAATATTTATGAGGAACTGGGAGAGATCAACAAAGCGATAGAATATTACTCACGCTCCATTAATATCAATGATAAATATTATGAGGCTTACCTCGCACGCGGGTTTTGCCATGATTCGGCAGGAAAATTCCAGCTCGCATTGAAGGATTTTAATAAGGCCATTTCATTGTACCAGGATAGAGCAGATGCCTGGTATGCTAAGGCTGATCTTGAATATTCACTCGGCAAACTCCAGGAAGCTATAAGGAGCTACAGGAAAGCTGTAAAAATTGAACCCGGAAGTTACGAGATCTGGTTTAACCTGGCAGAAACACTTTTTGAGATGGGAGATTGGCTTGAGGCACAGAAAGCTTTTGATGAATGCATCAGGATTTCTCCCGAAGATGCTTCATCCTATTATGGTAAGGCAAAAATCAATTTTATACTTAGCAGGACCCAGGATGCTGTCGAATGCCTTAAAAAAGCTTTTGTAATTGATCCTGAAATTAAATCGGAATTTGCAAAAGAGTACCCTGAGATTAAATCTTCCAAACTCTTTAGAAAATTGTTAGGGGAACTCTGATCTTCTGATCCCGGCCGGTCATTTCAGGGTGACTGCAGTACTTTAAATTTTATCCCGAAAAAGGTTTATGAAAAATACACTCCGCATGAATACTATGCTTGTGGGATTAATTGGTCACCCCATAAAACATACATATTCTCCATTCATCCATAACGTTGCTTTTGAAATAAAGAAACTTGATTACCTATACCTTCCTTTTGATGTGCCTGCTGCTAACCTGGGCAATGCATTAAAAGGTATGGTTGCTCTGGGTATAAAGGGTTTTAATGTCACTATTCCCCATAAGGTCAATATCATTCAGCTTCTGAATAATGTATCCGACGAGGCCGCGGGAGTCGGCGCTGTAAATACGATTGTGAATGATCTCGGAATACTTACAGGATACAATACGGACGTATTCGGGGTGCTGAAATCCCTGGACAAATATAAAAACAGCCTCTCCGGCAAAGAAGTAACAATAATAGGCGCAGGCGGAAGTGCACGCGCGGCGGTGTATACACTTATTAAATATTTTAAACCTTCCGCTATCAATATTGTTAACCGGACTGAGCAGAAAGCCGAAGGCGTCAGGAAATATTTTTATGAAAAAATGAAGTTCGATGCGATCAGGTGCTTTGAGCTTTTTCCTGATAACCTGGGAGAAGTTTTGAGGAATTCAAGATTGATTATAAATGCTACACCCGTGGGGATGTACCCGGAAATTGACGAAGCTGTAGTGTCACAGCCGGATTATTTTAATAAGGACCAGATTGTGTTCGACCTGGTTTATAATCCTGGCAGAACAAGACTGCTTTCAATAGCTTCAAAGCAGGGAGCCCAGGTAATAAATGGAATAGAAATGCTCGTAAACCAGGCGTCGAAAGCTTTCCAGCTGTGGACCGGTGAATCTATGCCGGTGCCCGAACTTACCCGTTCGCTTGAATTAATGATAGAGGGATGATCAGCTTAACTTACCGAGTGCTTCACTTAATCTTTCCGATGCATCCGACAGATTTTCCATTGAAGTGGCATAGGAGAACCTCATAAATCCTTCTGCTCCAAAGGCACTCCCGGGAACAAGTGCAATTCTTGCCTCATTAAGCAGGTACATCGCGAGATCAAGACTATTATTAATAGTAGTACCATTCGACGATTTATGAAGATACGCCGATAAATTGGGAAAGAGATAAAAGGCTCCTTCGGGTTTGTAGCAGGAAAGTCCTTTTATCAGCATAAGTTGGTCGTACAGGTAATCTCTTCTCTTGTGAAATTCTACCTGCATCTGTTTAAGGTATTCGTGCGGCCCATTGAGAGATTCTATAGTGGCCTGCTGGGATATTGATGAAGCGTGAGAGGTACTATGACTTTGAATCTTGTCCATTGCATTTATTACTTCTTCGGGACCAGCAGTATACCCGATTCTCCAGCCGGTCATTGAATAAGTTTTACTTACACCATTGACGAGTATAGTACGTTTTTTCATCTCGTCGCTTAATGAAGCAAAACTTATAAATTCGAAATTATCATATAGAAGCTTCTCATATATTTCATCGGAGATCACAAGGAAATCATATTTTTTTACTACCTCGGCAATTTCTTCAAGCTGTTTCCTGTTGTATGCCGAACCTGTCGGGTTGGATGGATTGCAGAGTATGAATAATTTCGTCTTCGGTGTTACTGCTGCTTCGAGCTGTTCGGGAGTAATTCTGAATCCGTTTTCTTCTGTTGTTTCAATTACTACGGTTTTTCCTTCGGCTAGCGAGATCATTTCGGGATATGATACCCAGTAGGGAGCAGGCACAATTACTTCATCACCTTTAGACACAGTTGATAGAACCGCATTGAATATACTCTGCTTAGCGCCGCTGGAAACTATAATTTCACTAAGCCTGTAATCAAGGTTATTATCTTTTTTGAATTTATCCGCTATCGCTTTCCGGAGCTCAACTGTTCCTGCATTGATAGTGTACTTTGTATGATTCTCATCTATAGCTCTTTTGGCAGCCTCTTTTATATTTGAAGGGGTTGGAAAGTCAGGCTCGCCGACGCTTAAGTCAATTACATTTATCCCCTCCGCCTTTAATCTCTTTGCTTCTGCAGCAACTTTCATCGTGGGGGACGCAGTTATCCTGTTGACTCTCTCCGATAACAATATTATGCTCCTTTCTTAAAGAAAAAATTGTTAAAATGAGCCGGAAAAAAATTATAATGTGTGTTTCCTAAACCGGTGAAATATACGATAAGAAATTCAGAATGCAAAGATTAAGAATTGTGCCTTATCAACTAAGAACCTTTTTGTTTTTTATTATATCTCTCTGATTCAATAAAAATTCTTTTTATATCGGGGTTTTTCTCTTTTATTTTCTTATCCATTTCTTCAATGCTGCTTTCGACTTTCCCGGCGGAAACGGAATCCTTAAAGTCAACACTCAGGTTCACCAGTATGTAATGTGGTCCCATATGCATCGTAAGCACCTCATTAACATGTTCTATAGAATCGAACCCATTCAAAATGGATTTAATTTCTTTAACAATCTCACTGGATGCACTTTCTCCAATCAGCAGTCCTTTCGTTTCATAGGCAAGCCATGTTGCAGTAACAGCTAGTATTAATCCTATAAATATCGAAGCAAGTGAATCATACAAAGTATTGCCGGTCATCTGCTCAAGGGAAATACCAACAGTCGCGACGAAAAGTCCGCATAATGCAGCGCTGTCCTCAAATAGTACTATAAAAGTTGAAGGATCTTTGGCTTCATGGGCCGCTTTGAATAAACCCTTTTTGCCTCTCTCCTTATTAAAATTTATTAAAGCATAGGTCCATGAAGTTCCTTCGAAAAGAAATGCAATACCAATGACTATATAATTAACAAGAGGATTTTTTATGTGTGCCGGATGAAGAAAATTCTGGAATCCTTCATATACTGATACGCCGCTTCCTACAGCAAATAGCATTATTGCAACAACAAAGCTCCAGAAGTAAACCTCCTTACCATGTCCAAAGGGGTGGAGTTCGTCTGCAGGTTTCTTGGCCATATGCAATCCCAACAGCAATAATCCTTCATTCCCGGTATCTATAACTGAGTGGATTCCTTCCGACAGGATGGCAGAGCTTCCGGTTATAGCAGCGGCTATGAACTTGCCTACTGCTATAGCGAGGTTGCCCACAAGCGCTATTATTATAACCATTTTTGATTTTTGTTCCATCCGGAAAGATTTAAAAAATCAAGCTATAAATTCGTGATAGAAGTAAAAGAATGATCGACAGCACCCAACAGAATTTTCTGACTTCTTATTTCCAGTTGAATAATAAATTTCATTAAATTATTTTATATAAAACTATTAATTTATAAACAGATTACATTTAATCTTGATTAGTGAAACTCAAAATTTCTCAGCTCAAATCTCACTATTAAAAAAAATATTTAGCTATTAATTTTCTGCACTTCTCATATTAATGAAAAAAATTGAACACTGTGAAGTATTACTTACGAATGGATGGGATAGAATATCGTATAATATTCTGAGAAGCCTTGCAAATAAGGGGATAAATGTGGGATTCGGTGTCGACAAAAATTCGGGCATCGGAAGATTTTCCAGGTTGGAACATTACAACTTTGTACATCCCTCATATCTGGATGAAGAAGAAAAGTTCATTGAGTTTATAGTTCACCATACCGTTAACTGCGAAATTTACATACCGACAGGAGAAGAAATATTTTCAGTCGCTAAAAACATTAACAGGTTCAACACCGATCATCTAAAGATTCCGATCTCCTCGTATGAAACACTAATGAATCTGCATAGTAAAAAAGAATCTCACAGACTGGCTAAATCACTGGGCATACCTGTTCCTGAAACGATGGTTCCGGCTAATGAAGATGATATACGATACTTTGCAAGGCAGTTTGGAGAACCTGTGGTTATCAAAAAAATACTTTCATCCTCTTCAAAGGGAACGAGATATTTAACCCGCAAGGATCTTGGGGGTCATCTTGGTGAATATCTTTATCGGAATGGTTTTAAATATAATGACTTCATTCTTCAGCAGTATGTTAAGGGGGACGGGTATGGTGTTTCTATCCTTATGCAGGGGGGTGAATTAAAGGCCAGGTTTACGCATAAAAGGCTGAGAGAATTGCAGTTCGGTGGAGGTCCCAGTACCATCAGGGTCAGCACAAAAAATGAATTACTGGAATCCTATGCTGAAAGTCTGCTGCGGTCAGTCGGGTTTACAGGTGTTGCTATGATTGAATTTAAATACGATGAAGCAGCAGGCGCCGGACATTTTCTGGAAGTTAATCCAAGGTTTTGGGGCTCACTGGGACTGGCAATAAATTCAGGGGTTGATTTTCCCTACCTGCTATACAGAATGGCAAAGGGTGAAGATTTTTCGCCCGTTCTTGATTACAAAATGGATTTCAAATTCAAATGGTTATTAGGAGATAGTATAGCTCTTTTCAAACTGATTTTAACCACGAGAAAAATATCTTTATTTAAATCCTACCTTGAAAAGGTAGACGGATTTGATGATTATTATAAAGACGATGTAGTTCCCTTTCTTGTAAGCATCCCTCTGTATATTAAAAGAAACCTGAGACAATATATTGCCGGGTAAAGTTATTTTCTTTGATTTCGACAAAACTCTCACTCTTGAAGATACAATTCTTCCCGCTGCTTATTTTTTTCTCAGATGGAGAAAGAACAAAGTTAAATTTCCCTTTGCTGCTGCATCCTACATTGCCTTCAGACTGAAAATAATTTCAGAGTATAAGTTTAAGGAGATGCTCTGCGCTTATATGGTAAAAGGTTTGAATGATGAGGAGGTTTATGTAATTTCATCAGCCTTTTTTGCTTCAATTTCATCCCGCCGGTTCTTTAATCCGCAAATAATAGAAATACTGAAAGACCACAATAAAAAGGGAGAAAAAATATACATAGTTTCATCTAACTTCGGGTTTCTGCTGGAACCTTTAAAAGATTTTGTGCCTGTTGATGGAATATTTGCTACAGAAGCAGAAAAAAAAGATAAAGTCTATTCGGGGAAAATATCGGGAGATGTTTGCGTCGCGGATAATAAATTATTGAGAGCCGCTCATTTAATTCCGGGCGGGCAGACTATATGCTATGGCGACAGCGAAGGTGATTTTGCATTAATGAATGCCTGCAGTAAAAGCTACCTGGTTAAACATAAAAAGAAATCTATTCCGCGAAAGATCATACACTTATTACGAACGATGTCAGGAATTTCTGCAGATGCCTCAGAAAATTCATTCCGCATCGTACCATTTAAGAATTGATTTTTATTCTCTGATAAGGTT
Organism: uncultured Ignavibacteria bacterium; assembly: GCA_963774455.1. Taxonomy (GTDB): domain Bacteria; phylum Bacteroidota; class Ignavibacteria; order Ignavibacteriales; family Ignavibacteriaceae; genus DATFVA01. Next base: position 1,564,765 of record CAVZFD010000005.1, on the reverse strand, counting down.
TTTTCCCTTTGGATTTTAGGATGACCTTTTGATATACTGCGGCAGTTATCATAAAGAAGGATTTCAGGAGGAGAGGGGATATACTTTTATATGATTTATTCTTTATTGATTTTGTTATCCAGAATAATGCGGTGCTGCCTATAATGAGATACCGTCCCTGCTTCCTCCCCTTGTATCGTTCAAAAGTACCCTTCTTTTCCTGTTCTGCAAGATAAGTGATACTTCTCAGAACTCTCCCGATATTTCTAACACTATTAGTAGAATGAACACGGTACCCGAAAAGTGGGGGGGAAAAGACTACGACAGAAGGAGAATAAGCTCCGATTTTCAATAGGAAGCCGAAATCATCATGAAAATGCTTTATTCCTTTTTCGTGTAATTCCAGGAAGCCACCAATCTCAGTAAAAATATCTTTCCTTACCACTATCATACTGCAGGTAGTGAACGTGGCTCTGTCTTTAGAATAAAAGTCTCTGTACGCGCTAAAAGTTATTTCTTCAGGCTGTTTCCCGTATTCACACTGAGCCGGAGGAGTAAAGAAAACAGGCTGCCCCATCAGGAAAGGAGGGGAATCATTTTGGAGGATAACCTTATTATATATCTCAAGGGTGTAAGGAAAGAATAGGTCATCGTCATCCAGAAAGAGGAGATATTTGCCTGAGGCATGCCGGGCTCCGAGGTTTCTGGCTGTTGGCCCGCCGGAATTATCCTGGGTTATCAGCTTAATCCGGCTGCCGTAAGACCGCAGAACTTCCACTGAATCGTCGGTAGATCCGTCATCTACTACAATTAGTTCGAAATCTTTGAAGTCCTGGCTGAGAACGGAATCTACAGATTCTTTTATCAGCCAGCCCCTGTTATACGTCGGTATTATTACTGAAAACTGCAAATGATATAAAATTTATTTTATTTTTTCTTTGAATTTTGCTGCAACCACAGTTGGTACAAACTCGCTTATGTCGCTATGCAGTGCTGCAAGATCGCGTACAATAGATGAATTAAGGTAAGTATATTTTTCGCCGGGCATCAGAAAAATAGTTGCGATATCTTTTGCGAGTTTTCTGTTCATCAACGCCATTTGAAATTCATATTCAAAATCGCTTACAGCACGCAAACCCCTGATGATTCCTATTGCTCCAACCTGGTGGGCATGATCCACCACCAGTCCGTCGAACGAATCGACAATAATGTTATCATATTCTTTTAAACTTTCTTTCAGCATATATACCCTTTCATCCAGAGAGAAAAGGGGGGTTTTACCTGTATTAACAGCAACTGTAACCACTACTGCATCGAACAGTTCTATTGCTCTTTTTATTATATCGATATGTCCGAAGGTTACTGGATCAAAAGTCCCGGGGTAGATTACTTTCTTCATGGAATTTCCTCAGAAGTAAACATTAGAAATTATTAAGTGTAAAATATAGTTTTTTACATTTATTCGAAAAATATAATCTTCCCCGGACCTGATCCTGAAATCCGAGTCCCGGCACCATAGCTGTCTTTATCTTGCTGCAACACCCGTCGCATAACTGCCAATGTCCATAACTTTTACAAGTTCATGATTCTGTACATCATAAACACACATTATAGAAGGCCGGTCTTTTCCGGGAATCTGAAAGTACGGCTTAAATTCGTTCTCATCATTAGAGCATCCGACGTAGAGATACCTGCCGTCGGGAGTTAAGTCAGCACCGTATGCATGCTGAAATGCATCGATCTGGTATTCCTGTATAGTCCAGTCGGTACCAGTCTTTGTAATTTCAGAAAGATATGGTTCGTGATGTGAAACCGCATAATATTTGTTGCCATCTGCTGAGACAACTCCCTGCATAGGATGATCCGGTACGGGGAATTCCTTAACTATCAATTTAGATTGCGTGTCAATAATAAGTATTGAACTGGAGGTTCTGCAGTTTACATACAAGTATCTGTCGTCGGGAGAAATATACATATGCATTGGTTCATAGTAGGGTGTAGGAAAAGTATGCTGTAATACTATGTCCTCAACAAATTCGTCAGTAACAGCATCCACAATAGAAATCCTGTCTTTGCTCATGTTGGCAACATAAAGGAAACGTTCATCGTGGCGTAAAGCAAGAGCGTGCGGTACGCCGGTAACAGGGAGATTTATCTCATTCTCAATCTGCATAGTGGCTGTATTGACTGAGTATATTATGTTGTAGACAGGAGCACTTGTTGATGAGCGTGAGACGAACGCTTTACTTCCATCCGCAGTAATCTGTATCATACCAGCTTTCTCGATTCCTTCAACAGTTCCCATAATACTGTTCGTCGAAGCATCCACCTTGATGAATTTTTGTCCCGCTACCTCGGTAAAGTAATAATACCCGTTAGATATCAGAACACCATGCGGCGCTTCAATGACAGTCGGATTAAAATCTGCGTCAAGTATACCTGACACAAGTTTAGCATCGGTATCGATGATATAAACCTGGTCGCTTCCCTGGTTGCACGAATAAACTTTATTGCTGCTGCCGGCGAAAGGCACATTACCGTTTACATCCTTTGCGCCGTCAGTTATCCATTCCCTGATAGTTTGGATATCCGCCTGGCTCAGGGGTGGTTTTTGATACGGCATCCTCATTGATGAATCACTTATATTTCCTGTTATCAGGTGATAAAGAAGGCTCTGCTCCGGGTGGTAAGGTATAACAGCTTCACCACCGTAAACATCCACAGCAGCTGTGAACCCCGCCTTATGTGTATGCGTTGAATCGTTGAAAGGTCTTCCTATGGAACCTTTCATCAATTCAGAATAGGATGAAAGTGACAGACCGTGTTGAGCACCCGGTCCTTTATGGCAGCCGTCAACTGCGCAGTTATCAGCAAAAATTGCCGCCACCTTATAGGTTGCAAATCCATTATTGTTCTCGTCAACCGATGGCGGCTGTTCGGTTACTTTATCCTTGCAGCCGACTGCAAATAATGACAAAATAAGTAATCCGGACAGAAGAGTATAAAAATATCTCATGGTTCTCCTGTGAATCAAAATTGTAAATTATTTTAATGCTCGATTTGCGAAATGAAGTTAAGAATATTCTCAACAAAAAAGGAAGTATTTTTTAATAAAATTAGGTTCCAGAATATTTTCATCTTTCATATCTAGCCATTTACGCCTAATAAGTGTAAACATATTGAGATTAAAGGACATCAAAAGTATCATTGCGAGACAACAAAAATGCATTACTCTGCTCTTCATTTCTGGAAATATTAGATTTCGTATCATTACAGCTATTAATCTTAGAGTAAAAAATTTTAACCCCATGGCACGGGTTTTTATAGAATTTATTGGTGAAAATGATTATGTTCATATTTAATTACAGTGAATTTAAATATTAGGCACACTGGATAATGGGAAAAGTGGGAATTATCAAAATTCTGAAATAATCAAGTAAAGGGGTAACCTGATGGATGGAAAGGTTCGCAATATTACTTACAGCTCATTTGAACGCAGCGGTTCCTACAATAATAACGACTACTCTGTAAATACTTCATCTGCATTTCCTTTCGAATATGAAGAAAAATTCAAACTGGTTTTTGAAAATGCTCCTCTTGGTATCGCTGTTATTGATCCCTTCTGGAAGATAATTGATGCAAATCAGAAACTCTGCGAAATTTTAAAATATACGCTGCTTGAAATTACCGGAAAGGATCTGAGACAGATAACCTGCTCTAAGGATCTCGGCTCTACATTTCAATTAATGAACAAAGTGCAGAATGGAGAAACAGACAGTTACGAAATTAAAAAAAGATATATGAGATCTACGGGGGAAATAGTCCCGGTTCAGATTCATTCAGCCGCAGTTAGAAATAAAGAAGGGAAACTGATTTATTCCATTCTTATGGTTAAAGATTTATCTGTTGAAGAAAAACAGTATGAGCAATTAAGGCTGCTTGGACATTCCATTAATAGCATCTCCGAAATGGTCAGTATAACAGATAAACAGGATAAATTTATTTTTGTAAACCAGGCCTTTCTTGACAGGTACGGCTATACCGAAAAAGAGGTACTGGGAAAAACCCCTGCTATTTTAAATCCCGATACAAGGAATCCCGGTATTATTATCCGGGGCGGTGCCGGGTGGAAGGGCGAACTGCTAAATGTTACGAAAAACGGAGAGGAGTTTCATATAAAGCTTGAAACTTCAGTCGTTAGAGACGATAACGGCGAACCTATCGGCAATATTGGAGTAGCACGGGATATTACAGAGCAGCTTAAGTACGAAGAAAACCTCAGGAAACTTTCCAAAGCAGTGGAGCAAAATCCTGCTGCGATAATTATAACAGATAAACAGGGCAATATAGAGTATGTAAATCCAAAGTTCGTTGAAGTTACCGGTTATACACCCGAAGAAATGATAGGGAAGACTCCACGGGTACTTAAATCAGGCAGTAAATCACCTGAAGAATATGCTGAATTATGGTCGACTCTACTATCAGGTGAGGAATGGTCGGGTGATTTTACAAATAAAAGGAAGGATGGTACTTTTTTCCACGAGCATGCCATTATTTCACCTATTAAAAATTCAGAAGGGGAAATAACTCATTTCGTAGGCGTTAAAGAAGATATTACCGCCAGGAAAGAAGCCGAGGAAAAGTTAAAACGCTCTGAGACCCTTGCTTCGCTCGGACGGATGACAAGTTATTTGTCCCATGAGATTAAATCGCCTCTCACTGCGATTAAATTGAATATTGAAGTAATGATGGAACAGTTGAAGGATGAAGAGAAAACTTCACAGTCCTTTGGCATTATTAATAAAGAAATAAAACGCCTGGAAAGTCTTTTAAAGGACGTTCTCCAGTTTTCAAAGCAGCGTGAAACGCTTCTTCAGAACGTGTCACTGGACGAAATTCTACGACAGGTAATTTCACTCCTCGACCCAGTTCTCGAGACGAAGAAAATAAAAATTATCAACCAGGTAAACTCTGAACCTGTGAAAGGAGATCCCGGCGAACTTAAAACTTTGCTGCATCAGCTAATTGAAAACAGCATAGATGCAATTGCAACAGACGGTGAAATTGAATTCCTTTCTGTTCTTGATGTAAAAAAGAATATGCACCGGATCTTTATCCGCGATACAGGCTGTGGAATAAAATCCTCTAAAAGGATTTTTGAACCTTTCTATTCATCTAAACAAACCGGTACCGGTCTGGGTTTATCAATAGTCCAGCAGATCATTGAAAGACACAATGGTACCATCTCATTAATTTTTTCAGAACCCGGGAATACAATTTTCCAGGTTTCTTTGCCCCTGGCCTGATATATGGAAAAAATACTTTTGATAGACGACGAAAACTCAATTCTGGAATCTTTAAAGATTTTCCTTTCAACAATGGATTATGATGTTGCTACAGCCTCAAACGGTATGGAAGGTATTCAATACGTCCATAAGGAACATCCTGATCTCGTAATTACAGATCTGAAGATGCCTGACCTGGATGGACTTGAAGTTCTTGCGAGGATAAGAGATATAGATGACAACATCCCCTGTATCATAATGACAGCCTATGAAGACATAGATTCTACCATCAAAGCTATGCAGCTTGGAGCTTACGATTATATTGAAAAGCCCATAGACACTCCCAGGTTCAAAGCTCTTATCAGACGTTCACTGGAAAGTAAAAGTCTAAGCGAAAGATTAACCGTTGCGATCGAAGAGGACTTTGAGAAATATGATATAAAAAATAAATCGATAGGTAAATCACGCCAGATGAAGGAGATCTTTAAACTGGTGGGACAGGTTTCAATGAACAGGGTAACGGTGCTTGTGCAGGGTGAAAGCGGAACAGGTAAGGAATTGATTTCCCGGGTGATACACTATTCGGGAATTACCAAAGACCAGCCATTCATTCCTGTTAACTGTACTGCTTTATCCGAAACTTTGCTCGAAAGCGAATTGTTCGGTCATGTCAGAGGATCCTTCACAGGTGCTATAAAAGATAAAAAAGGGAAATTCGAACTGGCAGGTGAAGGAACAATATTTCTGGATGAAATATCTGAGATCTCGGCCGATCTGCAGATTAAGCTCCTCAGGGTAATACAGGAAAGAGAAGTTGAAAAAGTCGGCGGCGAAAATACTCTTCCTATGAGAGCCAGGATTGTAACCGCAACTAACAGGAATCTTGAAGAATTAGTGAGTCGGGGGAAGTTCAGGGAGGATCTGTATTACAGGTTGAAAGTTTTATCAATTAATATTCCGCCTCTCCGTGAGCGGAAAGAGGATATACCCGAGCTTGTGGTGCACTTTCTGAAAAAAATAAATAATGAACTTCATAAAAAAGTCCGTAAGATACCTTTCGAGGTTATGGAGATGCTCCAGAATTATCCCTGGATAGGAAATGTGAGGGAACTGGAAAACATTCTCCTGCAGGCTGTCGTACTCGCAAAAGGAGATGTGCTGGAAAAAGAAAACATACTGCTGCAGGATAGTCCCGGCAAAGATGTCGTCTGCGAACGCCGTAATCTCTCCCTTGCAGAGGTCGAAAAAGAACATATAATTAATGTCCTGAACTCGGTAAGCTGGAATAAAAAGAAGGCTTACACCATCCTGGGAATATCAAAGCCTACCCTGAACAGTAAGATCAGGGACTATGACATATCGAAAAATTGACCTTTCGTTTATAGTTGCGAGTAAATTCCTTTACCCGGGGTAATATATCTTAACCTCCACATTTTTCATTTCTTTTGATCTATCGCCAAAAAACGATTATTTCCTTTTGGTATATAAATTGTAAAAATATTGCGAGGGAAAATTCACAATTAATTATATCAGGACCTGGTTCGTCTAAATATGTCTCCTTCTCCGTCTATAGAAAATATCTCCGGTCTCCTGATTTTTCAAATAGGGGATATGGAATTCTGCACTGACCTCAGACTCATCTCAGCCATTATGAAACCATATGAAGTAAAAACAGACAGACTGGGTAACAGGCTCACACATGAATTTTCTGAACGGAAATATATGACGGTAGACTTTGCAGGATATTATACCTTAGAACCGGCTAAAGAACTGGATTCCTGCCGGGTTCTTTTCCTCGAGATTTATGGGCAGAAGGTTTCATTTTATGTCGATAAGGTGCTTGAAATAATCTCACTGGATAAAATTTTCATTGAAGAATCTGTTGAGATGGAATTATCAACTGATTTAGAGTATGTCTCATATGTTATGAGCATACAGGGGAAAAGATTTTATTTTCCGGATTATGACAGGATTTCAAAGGAAGTCCATTCATTCAGTTCTTTCTAAGTCAAATTAATTTACCCGAAGGTAAAATTATTTTACTGGATTCGTCTCATATGTCTGATTTAATTGCTAAATCTAAAAGAATTAATACTGGCATATGCTTTGAACTATATAAATAGGCTTTGGAATTGAGGGAATTTCGATTCCTATCTAATACGAGGGTTCTTCTTTTTGATAGAAGATAAATGATCAGCCAATGAGGAAAATTATATTAACAGGATTTTTAATCCTGCTTTGCAGCTCTTTCATAAGATCTCAAAATATACCTGACTCAAGTCATAAAGCTTACGAGGTATATTTAAAGAACCTGGTTGAGAAAATAGAGAATAGGGACAGCACACTAAAATATTATTCAGGGTTAGTCGATTCACTACAATTATTAAAAATGAGTTCATTACCTGCTTTTCAAAAAATAGTATATGATATTCTTCCCGAAAAATTAAGAAATTGGGAAATGGAGAACCCTGCAATTGATTATATCGTAAAGCCGGGAGATAACCTCTGGGAGATTGCAAAGAAGAAAAGCGTTTACAATGATCCGAATGAATGGAAGAGGATATTCTTTGATAACAAGGGAGAGATAGTTAATCCTGATGTTATCGTGCCTTTTCAAAGACTCCAGATTCGTAACCCTAAGTTTGTACAGGAAATCCTGAAAGACAGCACCCTGTTCAGTGAGGACACACTTAAAGTATTTACAGAAAACATTAAGGGAAAAACATTCAAGGATATTGAAATAGAAGGTTTGATAGTAGATCAGACACAGACAAAAATCGGTCACGATTTTTACGATCTCTTCTACTCTAGCTGGCAGCCGCCTGACAACTTCGGGGATTACACCATAGTAATAGAAGAGAAACCCCTGCCGCAGCTGGGTACCCAGGTAACAATTAAGATAAACGACAACGAGATCTTCCAGCAGATACTGCAGCCCCGCTACGACGTCATTGAAGCTATGGCTCAGTACGGAGTGGAACTATCCTTTAATTACATCCAGAACTATGAAGCAATTCAGAAGCAGCTCGCTGGAGACGATCTGAAGGGCTCTGGAATTTTCTAAAGAGTGAGGAAAGAATGAAAAAAATATTATTAGCAGGATTCATATTGATTTTATTTGCAGCCGCAGATGTCTCTGCACAGCAGCTTATTTATACTCCTGTTAACCCCTCATTCGGGGGATATTATTTTAACGGACAGACATTATTAAGTGAAGCACAGGCGCAGAACGGCTTTACAGCGGGCTCAAGCTCTGCTTACAATCCCTATTCGCAGAATCCTCTTGATGATTTTAAGAATAGCCTTAACAGGCAGGTACTGAGTCAGCTTTCACGGCAGCTCCTGACAAATGTCTTCGGTGAAGCCGGATTAACAGAAGGACACTATGACCTGGGTGATTACTCAATTGATATTACTCCCGGCGGGGACGGCGTGCATATTGATATTTTTGATACCGGAACAGGTGATCAGACTACAGTAGTTCTTCCATATTTCTAAGCCTGAAAGTATAGTGATGAATAAAGTAAAATATTTAAGTTATTTCCTGATTATGATTTCGATGGTATCCTTGTTCGGCTGTTCAACCTTTATGCAGCCGCTTAAGACAAAAGATGCAACTCTGGGAACACCGTCCGCGGTAAACAAAGACCTGTGTTCGCTTCCGCTGCCGAAGGATAAGATAGTAGCTGCCGTGTATAAATTCAGAGATCAGACCGGCCAGTATAAATCTTCCTCAACAAGTTCTACCTTTTCAACCGCGGTCACCCAGGGAGCTACATCCATACTGCTGCGTGCTCTTGAAGACTCAGGCTGGTTTGTTGTTATTGAAAGAGAAGGCTTGTCGGATCTTCTTAACGAAAGAAAAATAATAAGATCGAGCCGGGCAAATTACCAGGGTGATACCGGTGAAGATTCCCAGCTGCTGCCTCCGCTTTTATTTGCAGGTGTGATCCTGGAGGGGGGGATCATTTCTTACGATACAAATATTCTGACCGGAGGATCAGGCATAAAGTATTTCGGTGTCGGTGCATCGGGACAATACAGACAGGACAGGGTAACTATTTACCTTCGTGCAATTTCAACTCAGAGTGGTAGAATATTAAAGACAGTCTATACAACGAAAACTATTCTTTCGCAGACGGTTGATGTGGGACTTTACCGGTTCGTCAATTTCCAGCGGCTGCTGGAAGTTGAAACAGGCTACAGCTATAATGAGCCCCCTGAAATGTGTGTAACCGAGGCCATAGAAAAGGCCGTTCAGAGTCTTGTTATAGAAGGAGTAAAAGAGAACCTGTGGGCTCTGCAGAATCCTGCAGACATAAGTTCACCCATTATACAGAAATACGAGAATGAAAAAGAAGTATCAGCAAGGACAGATTATTTCGGTATGGAATCAATGACACCCAGAAAGAACTTTTCAGTTGGGCTGAGCTTCGGAGCATCACAATATAACGGCGATTATCCTAATCCTTTAACAAAAGCCTGCGGTAGTATTTCCGCATCCTGGTTTCCTGAACCCGATTTTGCGGTTTCCCTATCATTCGGCAGAGAGATGCTGGCAGGGTACAGGTTTTATTCAGCAACTGTGAATTCTATTGGTCTGCAGGCTGAATACTTTATGCTTCCGGAATATAAGTTGTCGCCTTTCATCCTTGCCGGTGTGGGACTTATGGTGCAGGATAATGATTTATTCGAATTTGATAGCCGCTGGTATCCATCTGTTAAAGCGGGAGCCGGTGCTGAATATATGGTCGGCAAGACCGGGATTGATATGGGACTGACGTTCAATTATTCACTTTCAGACAATCTCGACAAAATCGACAGAGGCAAGTACAACGATTATTACTGGGAAGCCCTGTTCGGAGTACGGTATTATATAGGAAGATAAAACTTCCTGGTTCTTTGAAATATTTATCTATATCTCAATGCTAAATGTTGTTCTCATAGATTAATTCCCGGGATTTATCCTTGCCCTGGGATTTAGCCTTTGCCCTGGGATTTATCCCAGGGACATTAAAGAAAAAAATAATCAACTAATCAAATAATCATTACAGAGGTCATATTATGGATAAAACAGCGATGGAAAGGAGGGGGTAGGAAAAGAAATACGGGGGTAATTTTATTGAGGAAAAGTTTGAACAATAAGGCGGCGCAAGAGCGGCACTTCTTTACACAAAGTGTATCGAAGTCCCTGACAAACTCAGGCGCCACCAATAAAACATTTGACCGGTTAATATTCAAAAAAATCAGTTAAATGTAAATTGGTGATTTCTCCTTAATGTTCAGCTTTAGTCGGGAATGATAAGTTTTTGTGCTTTTATGAAACTTATCAGTCCCAATGTCCGAGGGGATTTTTATAAACTATTTTCTAAAATTTTTAGGAGAAACTCTAATGAGAAAGTTATTTGCCCTTTTAACAGTTGTATTCTTCGCCGGATTTATGATGGCACAGAATACTTCAACAGTGTAACCCAAACTGGTTGGAATAATCACTGCTACGTTACACAGACTACGGTAAATGCCGTTAATTCCATCAACTGGGGATTATAATAAAGAATCATTAATTGTTCAGCCAATGGATAATGATGCTACTATTACTCAGGTAGGTAATGGAAATGGTAATAGTGATCACAACGATCGCTAACATTGACGTCCAGGAATAATAATCGTAATACAGCCTTAGCATTGACCAAGCAGGATTTTAGGGAATATGCTACAATTGTATCAACAGGATGAAGAATCATAGCTCAATATTACAAACTGGATCTTGGAATGGTGCAAGACAAGGTATCATGGGTAGGAATACCAAACGGATCATATCCGAGACAAGTACAACATCGATGTTCAGAATAACTCAAATATAAAGACGTTAAGCGATCATAATAGGACAGTTTGGTAATTTATGTCAGGCTTTAAGTGTGAAGCAAACTGGTAATCGTACATAATAGGAAATATAACTACAGAGTGGTCCACTTCATCCAATAGTAATTGAGCAACGATATCTCAGATGGGAGATGACAATCATGGTTCATGTAGTGCAGGAGGATGGAATACAAGATGTAAATACTGGGAAAGAATCTTTGCTACAGGACTAGACAGGAATGAAGATAACGTTAGTCACGTATGGAATTATGAACCTAGGACAGATGTATCAAACCGCTCAGTGATAACATATGAGTACAATACGCAAACAAGATGGCGATTAAAATCGGAGCTATGCTAATTCCAGAACATCTTCGCATAATTCCGGAGTTATCACTCAAACTGGTAATTTTAATTATTCAACTGTTAATCAATACAGACGTATAGTTCGATAAGTAAAAAATTAAGATCTAGTTCAGACATCTGGCAGGGATTAGGTTTCCCTGCCACTCTATTTAAGAATTGGAAAAAATATGAAGAATACTTGCTTGTTCATTTTTTTTGTAATTTTTCCGTATTCTGGTATTTGCTCAAGTACAATTATCTTTATAGATTCTCTTAATATTCATCAGAATATTGAAAACATTAATTCCAACCTCAATCTGAATAATGCGGCGATGATACAGCAGGTTGGAAGTTATAATGAAGCAAATATTAACCAGGCTGATAATTCCGGAATTCTTCCAAATGTTGCGGAAATAAATCAGCAGGGATACAAGAATTTTGCTTCGTCAAATCAGGTTGGAAATTCAAACCTCACAGCAATCGGGCAGTATGGTTCGGATAATTCAGCTGATATTAACGTTGTGGGCAATTATAACTTTGCTGGTGTTCTGCAGATAGGTAGTGGGAATTCAGTTCAGCAGGATTTAATCGGGGATGGAATTGCCTATGGTATTATTCAATTCGGCAATAACAACCTGGTAAACCAGATTCAGACACAACCAACTTCGATTCCAATCCAGATCCATCAGAATGGTAATGGAATGAGGTTAACGATTATTAACGGGGGAATTCATTAAGTGCTTTTGAATATAGGAAAGTTTGGTATTCAGCTAATTGCGGCAGCTGCATTTTTTATTGTTTTTAATAATAGTTCTTTTTGTCAGACATCAGAGTATGATGTTAATATTGAATATAGGGTGAGCGGTAATCATCTTAATGTTGAGGGAATATACAGCAATAATACTTCTGTTGAAGCCGAGGTATCTTATCACCTTACAGTTAATAAACAAAGTAAAAGTGGTAATTCATCTTCGGCTCAATCAGGTGAGGTGAAGATACCTGCGGGAAGTAAGAAAACACTTTCACAAAGTAAGGTAGATTTCTCAACGGATGCTGTTTACAAGATTCACCTTGTTGTTCAGAGCGGGAAAAACACACTGGCTGACAAAGAACTGGAATTAAAAGGTTCAGAAATTCAAAAGCACTAATTATTTCTATAGTGGAGAAACAATGTTAAGCAAGTTCGGATTATTCAGAAACATATTCATAATACTAAGCATCATCTTTCTTTCTTCCTGTAAGGAAGATACAATTGCGCCTGAATTATACGGATCAATATCCGGCATAGTAATGGATCAGGATGCCGCCTCTGCTCTTGAAGGCGCCAGCATCACAACCAGTCCTCCTACCAGCGCCATCCTCACAGGCAGCGACGGAAAGTTTTCAATTGAAGATATCCCGGTCGGTAATTACACAATTACTGCTCAGAAAAATGGCTATAAGAAAGGAAGCGTATCCGTAAGCGTAAGGGAGAATGCTGCTACACAAGCAACCATTTTCCTGGAAGTGGATAACGGTACAAACACTTCCCCTAATCCTCCGTCTGATCCGGTTCCACCCAATGAAGCTGTGAGTCAGCCTGTTAACGTTACTCTTGGCTGGAGTGCCTCTGATCCTGACGCAGGCGACTCACTTTCGTATACTGTTTACCTTTACAAATCAGGATCAATAGACAGGGAAATCATAGCTGAGGGTATTGGGGATACTTCTGTTGTGGCTCAGAACCTTGAATATGGAACAACTTATTATTGGCAGGTTGTTGTAAAGGACTCAAGCGGACTCACCTCGAATGGTGAAACCTGGTCATTTACAACCATGCCTATTCCTGATAATCCCGTTGTTTATGCAAAAATGATCGATGATAATTATGAGATTTTTTCGAATGATACATCTGCGGGCTCTATGGCACGACTGACAGAAATGGTATCAAGAGAATGGTGGCCCAGGTTTAATTCACGCCGCAGCAAAATCGCTTTTACTTCAGACGAAAATGTGGGTGCGAATATTTATACCATGGATCCTGACGGATCTAATATCTTCAGAGTAACTAATTTACCTGTTTCAGGTTATCACAATTACGGTATTGGTTTCTGCTGGTCTTTCGACGACGGGAAGTTTTTCTATGCAAATAATGATAAACTCTATTCTATAGATATCAATGGTTCAGGAAGAACAGCAATAGCTACGGCACCTGCAGGCAGAAATTTCCGCGAGGTTGAACAGTCACCCCAGGGAGATAAACTTGTTGTTCTGACAATAGGCAGCGAGGTTTACAATTCCGAGATCTATCTTATGAATTCCGACGGCAGTAATATGACATTATTTGTGGGAAATGAAGCAGGTATAACCGAACGCCCTTCATTCAGCATCGATGGCAACAAAATAATGTTCACACACGATGTATCAGGATACCAGTCACTTGACGGCAGACAGCTTGATTCTCACATATTCATTTACCCTCTTAACAGCGGCGATTCAATCGATGTTTCAGTAAATAAACTTGCCGGAACAAATGATACCAACCCCAGGTTTTCCCCGGATGGAGCAAAAATAATATTTAATAATGCTCCTAATGACGGCTCCAAAGCTCCCGAAATCTGGATTATGGATACTGACGGAACTGACCGGCGGATGATTATCGATAATGGTTTTATGCCTGACTGGCAATAAATCCTGATTGGATTATTTCAAGCTTGACAAACCTGAAATTGTGAATGGAGGAAACATATTCCTTGATTAAGAAGGGATATGCTTTCCTCCTTCTCATTTATTCTGCCTGATTACACAAAAACGATTTTTGTTCTCCCCTTTCTCATACAATTATAAACACCTACCCATCTTTTCTTCAAAGATTTGACATTTTTTTGACAATTCTTTTATCACTTTTTCACAGGTTTATAAGGAAATGTATTGTTAAACTGATCTCTATTTGCCCGGATCATTAGAAGATGCTACAATTGAAACGGCTGTAAATAAAAGAATTTATTGCTAATGAACTATGTTAGAATTAAATTGAATTCAAATATTATCAGAATCTGTACCGGGGGATATACTTGAGAAAGTTAGACTGGCAGGTTCGTTCGTTTTTACTTCTTGATGCATTCTTCTTCCTCTTCTGCATAATCGGAATCTTCCATCTGAGTCAGAAAGCTGATTTACCAATCTCTGTAATTCATAATAATGGGATCTTTACTGCGGGTAGAAACAGTGAACTGGTAAATGGTATACAGCCTGGAGATACTCTTATTTCCTTCGGGGGACTGCATTTCACCGGCAGAGAGGGACTTGAGATTTATGTCGACAGTAAATCCATCGGCGATAAAATATCAATTGATTATTTCCGGAACGGCAGTAAGAGCACTGTTCAGACGGAACTGGTTGAATTTTATACACTGTCGTTCATTATTTCTAACAGCCTGGCCGGATTTTTATTTATAGCTTTCGGAATATTTGTACTGCTTAACTGTCCTGAATTAAGAGCCGCAAAAATATTTCACTGGGGAAGTATTGGTATCGCCATCATGCTTCTTACAACGTGGGGAAAGTATACAACTTATCCACTGGGTTTAGGTATTGCGGCCAAGTCAGTATTTCATTTAGCCTATGTACTGACGCCAGCAGCTTTTTTTCATTTCTCACTTGCATTCCCGAAGGATAGGGAGAAACGTTTCAATTACCTGATACTGGGATCTTATACTGCAGGTATCCTGATAGCAGGTATAAACACCTACTTTTTTATCAGGATACTTCCTCAACCAGGTCAACCGGATATCGATAATTACCTGTCGGTATTTATGCTGAACCGCATCCTGGCAATATTTAATATAGTGGCCGCAATTTCAATATTTTTTGTTTCGTATTTCAGGACAGACAATCAAGTAGAGAAAAAGAAACTTAAGTGGCTGCTTTCAGGTTTTCTAATCGGCCCGCTCAGTTTCATTGCGTTGTGGACTATTCCTCAGGTCGCTTTATCGATAACTATAATGCCTGAAATACTTATCCCGGTCCTGATGCTCTCAATCCCTTTCACTTTTACAATCGCGATCCTCCGGTACCATCTGATGGACATTGACCTTCTGATCAGCAGAAGTATCGTTTACTCTATCGTAATATTTTTCCTTGTCATCATCTACATTGCATTGATTTCGGTTATCAGCAGCCAGTTATCATTATTGAATCATCAGATACCTTCAATAATCGCTGCTATTCTCATAGCATTGCTTTTTGAACCAATCAGGAGAAGAGTACAGGTTTATGTTGATAAGAAATTCTTCAGGGTACAATATGATTTCAGGGAAGCACTTCGAAATTTTATCAGGAATATATCAGAAATACATACTGTCCCGGATCTGGCGGAAATGGTAGTAAAGAAAACCCAGGAGTTTATCCCGGTTAAAAAAATCGGCTTTTTCCTGCTTAGGAATAATTATATAATGCTGATAGCTCATCATAATTTTGATCTTCTCGTTAATCGAAGACTGCCTTTTGACTCGGCCAGCCTTAAATCGGAATTAAATAATCCTGTTGCCGATCCTTCAAAGGTTGAGGCTGGTGTGGCCTTTGAAACTGCAGATATTGCTACTTTTAAAAGATGGGGAATGGAGCTCGTTATTCCTGTAAGCACGGGGGATGGAAATATTTATGCTTTCCTCGTCCTGGGTGGAAAAAAATCGGAAGGCCGGTTCACCATCGAAGATATCGACCTGCTTAATAATGTGGCATCCAGTATTGCCTCGACACTCTCCAGGATTTACCTCCAGGAAGAGTTAATCCGGAAAAATCTTGAGGCAGAAAAACTTGAAGAGCTGAACAAGCAGAAGACGATGTTCGTATCTACGGTATCCCATGATCTGAAGACTCCTCTTGCATCCATCAAAGTTTTTTCTGAGATGCTCAAAAATGATAAACAGGCATCAGAAAAACAGAGAGATTACCTGAATATAATTGAGGGAGAGGCCGACCGCCTTACACGATTGATAAATAACGTGCTCGGATTTGCATGGATAGAGAAGGGGACGAGGCATTATAATTTCGAGAGCGTTTCACTTAACCCGGTTGTAGAAAAAACTTTGTCAGCCCTCAATTATCAGCTTAAAATGCAGGGCTTCATTGTAGAAAAAAAAATATGCTCGATCAACTGGATGGTTTCTGCTGATCCGGATGCAGTAATGGAAGCATTAATAAACGTAATTACAAATGGCATCAAATATTCTGTGAAGCAGAAAGCACTTTTTGTCTCAACATACAGACTCGCGAATTTCTATTGTGTGGAAGTGAGAGACAAGGGAATAGGGATAGAATCCGAAGACCTTAAAAACCTGTTTCAGCCATTCTTTCGATCGCAGATTGCCGGGAATATGAAAATAAGCGGAACCGGACTGGGATTATCAATTATAAAACATGTTATGGATGCACATAAAGGGAAGATTGAGGTTCAGAGTGTGCCGGAGGAGGGGACTGCCTTCATTCTGAAATTTCCTATCGAAGTATATGAAACCTCATACTTTGAGGATCAGAGTTTAATCAGCGTTTCTCTAACGGAAGAGGAGGGTTAAATGAAAAAAATATTGATCGTAGAAGATGATCCTGCATTGCTGACAGGTTTATCTGAAAGTCTGAGCGGTGAAAAGTATGCAGTTTCCAGGGCTGAAGATGGACAGAAAGGGTATACCCTTGCGATGCAGAATGAATATGACCTGATACTTCTGGATCTGATCCTACCGCTTAAAGATGGCTTTGAAGTGTGCAAGGACCTGAGGCAGGCAGGGAAGAACGTCCCCATTTTGATGCTGACAAGCAAGCATGAGGAAATCGATAAGGTGCTTGGACTGGAAATCGGTGCAGATGATTATATGACAAAACCTTTCAGTCTGAAGGAACTCCTTGCAAGG
Source organism: uncultured Ignavibacteria bacterium (assembly GCA_963774455.1). Classification (GTDB taxonomy): domain Bacteria; phylum Bacteroidota; class Ignavibacteria; order Ignavibacteriales; family Ignavibacteriaceae; genus DATFVA01. The sequence continues at coordinate 1,547,403 of CAVZFD010000005.1, read as the reverse complement.
ATAAAAGCGCTTTTAAGGAGAGCTCAGCCTGCAGCTCCCGGAGTGGCAGAGTATTCCTTCGGAAATGTTTTTATGAACCTGAAGAAAATGGAGGTTGAAAAAAAAGGTGCTCCCATTAGGATGTCAGCAACAGAATATAAGATCCTGAAATATTTTGTGGAGCATGAAGGAGAGGTTATTACGCGCGATAAATTTCTTGATGATGTCTGGGGATATGACGCATTTCCGACTACAAGAACAGTGGATAATTACATTCTTTCAATCCGAAAGAAAATTGAAGACGATCCCTCAAGCCCTGAACATATAGTCACGGTTCATACAGCAGGTTATAAGTTTATTAAATAAAAAGGGCAAGTAGTAAAAAAGAGGCTGTCTCTTTAATTATTACAATTATGAGGCAGCCTCTGGTAACAAGTGGGATTACTTTACTTTAGCAGATTCATTTTAATTATTTTGGTAAATCCTCCCGCCTCAATCCTGGCTATGTAGATGCCGGATGCAATACCTGAGGCATCGAATTTGACCTGGTAGTTTCCTGCTGGTTTAAATTCATTAACCAGGGTTCTGACCTTCTGACCAAGTGAATTATAGATACTAAGACTAACGTGTGAATCCTCGCCTATATTATATTTAATAGTTGTGGCAGGGTTAAATGGATTTGGATAATTCTGCTCCAGAGTAAATTGAACGGGAGCATCGGCAGTTATTTCAACAGGATCATAAGTCTTCTGTGTTCCGTCAAAATCCTCCTGTATTAGTCTGTAATAAGATTTTCCATTCAAAGGATTTTTGTCGAGATGAGTATAAGAATGAAGTTCAGAAGTTGTACCATAACCTTTTGTAGATCCTATGGTTAGCCAGTCTGATTTATCAGAGGATCTCTGAATTTCAAAACCTTTATTATTCGTTTCTGTAGCGGTTTTCCAGGTCAATTCAACGTATGCTCCCGAAATGTTAGCTGTGAATGAGTTTAGTTCTACAGGCACATTATCCGGAAGAAAATCAAGGACATAAAGTCCTGTACTAATATCGGATATTATCACATTTCCTGAAGGAAAAAACGGATAGCATCCCCATGCTCCCTCGTAGGTTCCTGTATTCGAAGGATAAGTATCATACCTTCCCACGTAAATGGGATTAGTTGGATCTGATACATCAAGACAGACAAATCCGTCTTTATAATATGACATATAAGCATACTGTCCCCGGATAAAAACATTATGCGTGGGGGTGTTCTCAGCCATCTGCCAGGTTGGAACGACAAGGTCCCAGCTTGTTCTGTCCTGAAGATCCCAAACGGTAACGTCACGGACATTAAATTCTTCACAGGCAACAAAATACCGCTTATCTTCTGTAAGCCAGCCGCTGTGTGCGTAAATACCGGGTAATGCTGCACTCTGGCTGACCAGCTGAGGATTTGATTTGTCAGTAACGTCAACGACATCATAAGTGTCTTCTGAGGAAGCATAAATCGTATCATCATAAACGTAAACATCATGAACGTAGCCGCTGGTTGAATAATAAGCTGTCTGAACCGGGTTGACAGGATCCGAAAGATCCAGAATATGTATTCCGCTTCCGTTATTTGCACCAACTACGTATGCATAACCGTCTGCAATAAAAAGGTTATGGGCAGTTGAAAAGTAGGTAGTATTATTCCCTATAAAAGTAACGCCGCCGGGAAGGTTTGAAAGATCGACTATCTGAAGTCCGCTTCCGCCCTCTGAAACCATATACATATAATGGTCGTGGGTTTTTATATCCCGCCATATTGAAGATGAGCCTGTTACAAATGCGGATTCGACAGGATTCAAAGGATCTGTTATGTCTATTACTGATGTTCCCGTATTCACACCAAGAAGAGCATATTCTCTTCCGTTCTGATCAGTGTAACCCCATATATCATTATATCCCGCAGAAGGATACTGGTTGAGATTGCTTAAGAGAGTTGTATTAAGTTCCTGCGCGGATAATGGACTTACAATGTACATCAGTAGAAGAAGTAAAGTGACTTTTTTCATTAGTTCTCCGGATGATTATTTGAGTAGAATTAATTTAATTGTCTTTATCGTATCCTCATTCCTTGCCGATAAAAGGTAAATACCTGAAGCGGCGGAAATTCCGTTTTTATTTTTCCCATTCCAGTAAAACTGATGAACTCCTTGTGAAAGTTCGCCGTCATAAATTGAGTTTATTTCTCTGCCAAGAAGATCAAAAATGACAATAGAATAATGATCCTGCTTTCCCGCCTCAAAGGTAATCCTTGTCAGAGGATTAAAAGGGTTGGGGTAAGCAGAAATCAGGAAGTAATTTCTGATTTTATTTTTTGTATCTGTTAAACCTGTCACGGTCTGATTCCTGTAAAGATACAGACCTCCTTTCAAATTACCAACAAAAAAATCCTGATCTGTGTCCCGGTCAATATCAACGAAACAGGGGAATGCATCTATTCCGAAATCCTGGCCTATAAAGTTATTAGTGACAATTGTCCATATTGGAAGGACATTTGTGCCGTCATTCCGGAAATAATAAACAAATCCATCACGGTTTCCGGCAAACAGATCAAAATCACCGTCATCGTCGTAATCAATGAAAAAAGGAGCACTGTTATCACCTACGTCAATAACGGGAGAGCCGGGATCCTGCGGATTAAGTCTGTGGATGAAGGTTGTATCGGTTGTAAATTCAAATGCCTGCTGTGTACCGGTATTCTTATAAAAATAAAATTTGCCGTTAAATGCCCCGGCAGCAAGATCGGGATCTCCGTCGCCGTCATAATCTAAAAGGAAAGGACGTGCATAAACTCCAACGTCGATTGTTGCGCCGCTGCTATTTTCGAGCTTTCCTGAAAATTTGAAATCGGGTGATGAGGCAGATCCGATATTCGTATAAAGGGAGATTGTGCCGTCAAAACAGCCGATGAGTAAATCAAGATCGCCATCTCCATCAAGATCGGAGGCGGCAGGACTAACAGACAGTTCATTTTTAATTCCGAAGTAAACAGAATCAATTAATAAAAATGAAGGATGTGCCTGGGTACCTGTATTTTGAAAATAGAACAAAGTACCGTCGGGATTTTGGGTTGACCCGATTAACAGATCCTGATCGCCGTCATTATCCAAGTCGCCAAACCAGGGAGCGCTGTCATTACCTGTATCGAGGGTTCTCAGATAATCTTCCGTCACCTTATGGAAATCATCTGCATTAGCGTTCCCGTCATTCCGGTAAAACATAAGCGACTGCGGCACTGTAGGATCATAAAGAACAGTAACAAACAAATCCAGATCTCCGTCATCATCTATGTCCGTAAACCTCGGCATATTAAATCCGCTTGTAAAAACACTATCCTGATTGTGGGGATACCTATTAAATACCACCTGCAGATCGGGGACAGATGAAGTTCCCTGGTTCTCAATGAAATAAAGACTTCGGCTGAAAAAATCTCCCCAGAATAAATCCAGGTCACCGTCATTATCTATATCAGCAAAATCCAGAGAACTTGCACCATGTCTGCTGCCTTCTTTTTTGCTGCTTATAATGTAAATTCCCTGCCATTGATTTGTTATAAACTTTAGGTTAATAGTAGACGGGGTTCCGATATTTTCATAATAGTTCAGCGTCCCTACAGAATTGCCTGAAACAAAATCTTTGTCACCGTCATCATCTACATCTGCGAAAACCGGGTTGCAGCCGAACTCGCTGTATATAGGATCGCCGTTGTTGTCCTTCAAGGTATCCTGTTCAAGTGTAAAGTAAGGAAGTGAAGGTGTCCCTGTATTCATGCGAAATTGTATGTAGGCACCGGGTGAACCGGTAAACAAATCATAGTCTTTATCATTATCGATATCGGTAAAATAAAACCAGTCGTTGAAATATAGACCGGGGATCGTATCAAGTGATAAAGTAAAGACAGGATTTGAAGGAGAGCCGTCATTCCTATACCAGCCGTAAGTTCCATCGCTGTCAAGATAGAATAAATCAGGATCACCATCATTATCGATATCAATGAACTGCGGCTCAGGATTGTTCGTGCCTCCCGAAAAAATATTCGCAAAGAGACCCTGCTGATCGCTGAAGGGAATAGAATTAAGTTCACGCTGGAATGTCTGTGAATACAGCATTCCGCTGAGGAATAAAATAAATGTAAAAAATTTCATTAATACCCGATCTGGTAGAGACATGTGTCTCCAATAATCTTAAAAGGCTCGCTTTTAAGATTATTAGTATCCTTTTCTTTTGTTTGTATTGATCGCTCGATAAATAAGAAACTGTCATCGGCAAGGTATCTATTAGTTAGTATATTTTCAACCACTTTATAGATATCGTCTTTAAAGAAGGGGGGATCAGCAAGTATCAAATCATACTGCTGATGATTGCTGAGAGAAGTGAATTTTACAGCTTCCATTTTATGAACGCTGCTTTTTGCTTCCAGGTTTAATGAACTGATATTTTCCTGCAGGTTTTTATATATAACAAAATTTTTCTCCACAAAGTCTACTGATGCTGCACCACGGCTCAGGCACTCGAGTCCAAGAGAACCGGAACCTGAATAGAGATCAAGAACTTTTATATTCTCAAATGAAAGACGGTTATTAAGGAGATTGAAGAATGTTTCCCTGACCCTATCGGTAGTAGGCCTGATGAATTTTGAATCCGGAACCCTTATAAGTCTGCCTTTAAATTCTCCGGAAATAATTCTCATTCTCATAAAAGTTAAGCGAAAATCTTTAATTAAAATTAAAAAACAAACTGCGCAGGTTCAAAAGTTAATTAAATCTTAAGAGGGTTGATATCAGGCTAATCTTAATGCAAGTCCTGCTGCTGAAGAAAACGAGTTAAATTTCTCTGAAAAATACCTGTTCCCGAACAGCTTTGGGTTCGGTTTTATTTTTGCGAAGGGGTTAAAATTAATAAATGGAATATCAAGTTTCCCTCTGAGAGTTTCCACCATGGAACCTGAAAGTTCTTCACCGCTGATATAAGCAGATTCAAGCAGCTGTCTGTTGATATTGGGATGACCGGCTGATTCAAGATCAGATGTTATATACTTTACAATTTCCCCCGCATCATGGAGGTAATGAACTTTAAAGTATACCGGTTTTCCCTGGTAAGAAAAGATAACTGAAAGATGCTTCCCGGCAAGGAACACACTTAATATCAATCCTTTTTCGGAGACGGGATTTGTTGCAGTCAAAGCTCTTTCAGAAGCAAGGTGCACATTATCAATGAACTTTAACTTAAGTTTGTTCCTTTCACAAAATTCTTTAATCAGCTTAACATATTTCCTTGAAAGGGAGATTATGATTGAAGTATTCTGATTGATAAACTTGTTCTTCTCGATTTCAATGTACTGGATTACCTGCTCGTCCGCGTCAATATCCGGATAAATTAGAGAAAGTTCCCATCTGAATTCTTCAATCAGGTCCTGGTGGAGCAGTGTATTATCGTAAGGCAACTGAACGACTTTAAATATTTCCGGCGGCAGGGAGAACGAGGCAGTACTGCTTTTAAGCCGATTTCTGACGAGTATTTCATCAAAAGCGCCCTGTAAAAGTGCGCTTATTTTTGTTTCTTTATCAAGTTCTAAGTTCAGCGGTTCATTGAGGAATGTTTCATCGACATTTTCAAGGACAAATTGGTCTTCCTTCTGAACAATCTCGACAACCTGAAGTCTTGAGGAAGATAGCGTAAATCCGGCATGGTTTTCAAATCCTGTCATCATATTCTTAATTATTCCCAGGATGCTGTATTTTTAAGAGCATCGCTTTCAAGACTTCCTACAGAGCCATAGCCGTCGGGATCTTCAAGGTAATACCTGCTGCCTATTACCAGGCTGGAATCAATCCTTTTGATCTGATTGTTTCTGCCGTAAATAGTATCAGCAACAACCGAAGTATCAATCTGGAGGACATACGGGGAATGGGATTTGGGAGTCCTGTATAAACTATCAGGAATAAACTGTCCGGTGGTCAGGGAAACAAATGGATTGGCGGGTCTTCTCGATAGTGAATCAAAAGCATTCATTACACTGTCGACCATAGGATCTGTTTTGATAAAATTAATGAGACTATCGAGATTTCCGGTATAAGTTCCATACTTTTTATTCCAGAGTATCTCGGCTTCCTTGATATTCTTCATCCTGAGGTGTGATTCCTGCTTGTAATATTTTTCTTTTTCAACCTGATCTTTGGGATCTATAATTGCAACTTTAACTAATATCACAACTAAAACTACAATAATGAAATAAAGTATAGCGTGAAGATACCAGGGTTCTGGCTTAGTCACTTTGCCTCCGGAACTTTGAAAAAATTTGATTGATCAATATATAGAAATTTTTCAATGTTACTAAATTTGGTTTTCCCGATTCCTCTGACTTCCAATAGTTCATCAAGGCTTGAGAAGCGGCCTTTTTTATTCCTTAATTCAATAATTTTCTGCGCGGTTTTTTCGCCAATTCCTGGTAAAAGCACCAGATCTTTTATACCGGCAGTATTCAGATTTATAGTCTTTTCGCCGGGGAGCTTTAAAGCTTCTTTTTTATGAAAATTTCTGGTGGTAAAATCTAAAACTTCCTGCTTAGAGTCAATATATTTATCATCTGTTGATCCTGCAGAACCTGTATTTTCAGGGTTCCCGGCTTGGTCGAAAAGCCTCTCTTCCGCTGAATAATCAAAATTCTTGTAATCTGCGTCTTTTGGGTCAGCATTATAGGCTTTATAAAATAAACCGGCAGCAAAAACTATAGTCAGGAATAACAAGACTTTAACTTCTGTTACGGTAAATCCAAATTTCCCGGATAGTCGTTCAAACAACCCTGTTAACCCTATTATTATGCTGATAAATCATATTGAATATAACATAAAAAGAAAAACAATACCACGAACACTTGCCTCAGAGACCGAATCGTTTGAAGAAATTCTTCTCTTCGGATCCGGAAGATGATTTTACATTAGGAGTATTCATTAACTCTTTTAACAGTTCTTTTTCTTTTGAATTAAGCTTTTTCGGAACTGCAATATTAACCCGTACAATCTGGTTGCCCCGCCCTGAATGATTAAGATGATTTATTCCTTTATCCCTCATCTTGAGCAGCTTACCTGATGGTGTTCCCGAATCAAGCTTTAATTTAGCCTTCCCGTTAAGAGTTGGTACTTCAACCTCTCCGCCAAGGGCAGCCTCAGGAAAGCTTACGTATAGGTCATATAAAATATCATCACCCTCACGAACGAAATATTCGTGCTGAGTTTCCTGGAAAACTACTATCAGATCTCCAGCGGGTCCCCCGCGTTTTCCGGCATTACCATCACTGCGCATTGTCATATAATTGCCGTCGCTTACCCCGGCAGGGACATCAATTTTGATACTTACCTCTTCCTGTAATCTTCCGTCTCCCATACATTTTTTGCAGGGTTTATCTACTACGGTGCCTTCTCCATTACAGTTATTACAGGTTGTAATATTTACAAACTGACCGAAGACAGATCTTGATACACTTTTCACTTCACCGCTTCCATGACAAACGGGACAGGTATTTTTGGATGTTCCTTCCTCGGCACCTGATCCTCCGCATTGACCACATTTTACCTGCTTTTTAATTTTAAGTTTTTTTGTAGTTCCTTCGGCAATCTCTTCAAGGGTAAGCTGCAAAGTAACACGCAGATCAGAACCAGGAGTACCTCCGGAACGCCGCCTGCTTTTTCTTTGTCCCCCTCCGAATAAATCATCAAATATAGATCCGCCGCCGAAGATATCAGAGAAATGGGAGAATATATCGTTTATATCAGAGAACCCTTCCTGTCCGCCTCTCATGCCTGCATGTCCGAATCTGTCATAATTAGCCCTCTTTTCATCGTGGCTAAGAATTTCATATGCTTCAGCAGCCTCTTTAAACCTTTCTTCCGCATCCTTATCCTCCGGATTCCTATCGGGATGAAACTGCATAGCAAGTTTCCTGTAAGCCTTTTTTAAATCTTCCTTGGAAGCGCTTTTCTCTACACCCAGTATTTCGTAATAATCTCTTTTTGACATATCAGAAAGTTAATCCTCTTTGTTTTCATTTTTTGAACTATTGTTTCCCTGCTGCTCATCCTGTTCTTCACTGACGACGACCTTTGAATGCCTTATTACACGGTCTTTGTAAATATAACCCTTCTCCATTTCATCAAGAACGGTATGAGGGGCAACATTCTTCGCTTTCCTCTGTAAAAGTGCTTCATGAAAATTTACGTCAAACGGCTGACCCACCGCTTCAATTTTCTTTACTCCCTGGTCCTCGAGCACTTTCACGAGCTTGTCATATATCAGCTTTAATCCAGTTGCGATAGATTCGTTATCACTGGAAATTTCGATATGCTGAAGTGACCTTTCAAAATCGTCAACGACAGGCAGCAATTTAATAATAAATGATTCGGCTGCATATTTAAGAAGATTCAGCTGGTCATTCTCTGTTCTTCTTTTATAATTTTCAAACTCGGCAGCCCTTCGGAGCAACTTGTCTTTTAAATCAGAAATTTCATTCTCCAGCTCTTCAATTCTTTTTTGTTTATTCATTAATTCTTCATCTATTCCCGGTGTATCCTGCTCCTGTTCGCCATTATTAGTTACTTCTTCTTCCTGGCTACTGTTTTTTTTATCTTTTTTCATTTGGATTCTCCGATTAATCATTCTTTAATATTTCTGATAACATTTTAGCCATATAATCAACGATGGCCACTACCTTCGAGTATTCCATACGCTTGGGACCAATAATTCCGAGAGTTCCGGAGGTACCGCCGAAGGAATACTCCTTGCTTACAAAACTATATTCTTCAAGTTTGCGATCTTCGTTTTCACTTCCTATGGAAATGAATACCTGGTCAATTGCAGCATCGCTTCCTTTGTCAAGTATGTGAATTATAATATCTTTATTCTCAATAAGTTCAACAATACCCGGAAACTTTTCAGGATCTTCAAACTCGGGCTGCTTAATTATATTGCTTGCACCGGTAAGGTAAACATTATCCTTCGAGCTTACATCTTTGAATATCTTATCTACCGAATCAACAAAAAGTCTGATTACGGGTCTTTGATCTTCCTCAACATCTTTGAACCTTTCGGTGAAAGTTGTTCGTATTTCCTTGAAGGTAAGTCCGCACAGCCTCTCATTCAGCAGGTTTTGTACAGATTCAATTTCTGGAGACTTAATTTCCGTGTTTACTTCCAAGGTAATGGTTTTTACCAGTCCGCCTTTTATACTGATTACTATCAGAATACGGCTGGACGACAGCGAGACTATCTGCAGCTTTGCCAGGATACCTGAATCAAGTCGTGGATAGGTTACACACGCCAGTTGTTTGGTTATATTGCTCAGGATTGAAGTGGTTAGGCGCAATATTTCATCCGTTTCAATCTGTTCTATGCCAAGACTTTTATTTATCATACCCTTTTCGGAATTCCTGACCTTCTGGATCTCCATGAGGGAATCAACGTAGAACCTGTATCCTTTGTCGGTTGGGATCCTTCCGGCAGAAGTATGGGGGTGCCCGATAAACCCCGATTCCTCCAGGTCGGCCATTATATTTCTCACCGTTGCTGGCGAAAAACCGATATCATATTTTTTGGTAATGAACCTTGATCCGACGGGCGAAGCCGTCAATATAAACTGTTGAATTATAGATCTTAATATCAGTTTTTCTCTATCGCTTAATTCTTCGTGTTCCATCAGTCTGTTTTCGTTTTTAATGCGCTAATATAAAAAAAATAAGTAAAAATTGTTAACCCAAAAACGTGCTAAAATAATTAAAAATCGCAAGATTTTGAGGAGATTTTAGCAGTCGTCATCTGAGAGTGATAAATTCCGGTAATCTTAGATAATTAGTACCAAAAGTGGTCTTATTTTGTTTCCTACTGCATTTCATCGTAAATTTTGCCTGATTTTTAACCAGTAATTTGTAAAAGCTATGTCAGAAAATTCCACTTATAAAGCAGCCGGAGTCGATATTCAGGCCGGTGATGAAACTGTGAAGAGAATAAAGGGTTTTGCTAAATCTACATTTAATAAGAATGTACTATCTGATATTGGGCTGTTCGGCGCGTTTTACCAGCCCGACCTTGCGGGATTAAAGGAACCTGTACTTGTCTCAAGTGTTGATGGAGTTGGCACAAAGCTTAAAATAGCATTTGCTACTGACAAGCATGACACTGTAGGACAGGATCTTGTGAACCACTGTGTTAACGACATTTCGGTATGCGGAGCAAAACCTCTTTTCTTTCTTGATTATCTTGCTTTCGGTAAGCTTAATCCGGATAAAGCTGCAAAGATAATCGAAGGATTTTCTATTGCCTGCAGGGAAAATGAATGTGCCCTCATCGGCGGGGAAACGGCTGAGATGCCTGGTCTCTATGCGGAGGATGAGTATGATATGTCGGGTACAATCGTTGGAATTGTTGATAAATCAGGTGTGATAGACGGCAGCAGCATTAAAAAAGGGGATGTGCTTATCGGATTTTCCTCGAACGGACTTCATACTAACGGTTATTCGCTGGCCAGGAAAGTGCTTCTACCGAAGTTCAAAATAAATGAGAAAATAGATGAGCTTGGTTCTACTCTCGGCGATGAGCTGCTGAGGGTGCATAAATCATACCTGAAACTAATAACCCATTTGAATAAACACTTGAAAGTTAAAGGGTTCTCTCATATAACCGGCGGAGGTATAATCGGGAATACCAGGAGGGTATTGCCCGAAGGGTTAAGGCTGGATATCAAATGGGATGAATGGGAAATACCTGCCGTATTCAGGTTAATTCAGCAAACAGGAAAAATTAGTCTTGAAGAGATGAGAAATGTTTTTAATCTTGGAATAGGCTTGATAGCGGTTGTATCACCTGATGATGAAAGCAGAATGATTTCTCTCTCTAATGAAATAAATGAGCATCCACTAAGGATCGGCGAAGTAATTTAACCTTCTGATATGCAGCTTAATAAACGTTTAACACTTCCGGTGTTATTCTTTGTTCGATTAATTACCGGAGGATGTGATAAAGGAATTGAACCGAGGCCTGCCGACCAGGTTCCGGGTTTTGGCGGAAGGATTACGTTTATCGGCGCCTGGCCCGACAGTATTCAAAGAACACACATTGTAGTGTTCGACAGCCTTCTTGAATCCCCGGAAGATTTCAACATATTTAACCTGAAGTTTGTAAGTGCTGAGATTCCCTATGGAGTAACAACTTACGATTTTGATTCAAGGGACAGTGCATTCGTACCTCTTAGTCCCGGTACTTTCTCCTATGTAGCAGTTGTTCAACAGAAAACGGAAAATATTTCCCTGATACCTGGTGATTGGACAGTAGCAGGAATTTATTATGCTTACGGAGATACAACACACCCGGGTAAATTAATAATTCCTGATAAATCCTTTATTAAAAACATTGATATCCGATGCGATTTTAATAACCCTCCACCACAACCAACAGGCGGAGGATGAAGTTAATATATTCCTATATCGTAATTCTGCTTCTTTGCGGCCGGGCTGAAGCACAAAGCCACTCTGTTACAGGGGTGGTTACAGATACGGCCGGAATGCCTGTGTTGGGAGTTAATATAATTGTTCCAGGTACGGGCATCGGAACGTCCAGCGATGAAACAGGACATTATAAAATTGTAAACCTTTCTGCTGGCAAATATTCACTCAGGTTTTCTGCTGTCGGTTATTCGCCGGTAACCATTGATTTTAGCCTGGAGGAAAAACCGAAGGTAATTGATGTTACTCTGAGACAGCAGCCTGTTGAATCTGCACAGGTTATTGTTACCGCAGGAAAAAGAGAGCAGTATCTTTCAGATCTTCCGGTCAGCGCCAATGTTATACAAGCTGATGAATTTTCTAAAAAAAATATATATGATCTTGAAAAGGCGCTCCGGTATGTGCCGGGAGTAAATATGACAGAAGATCAGATCAGCATCAGGGGTTCAAGCGGCTACAGCAGGGGAGCGGGCTCGAGGGTTTTGCTGGCTCTAGACGGACTTCCTTTTTATACCGGTGATACCGGTGAAACGATTTGGGAAATGATCCCGACATCGGCTATTCAGAGAGTCGAGATTATAAAAGGTGCCGCCAGTTCCCTCTACGGTTCAACAGCAATCGGCGGTGTTATAAACGTGATTACTGCTGAAATTCCGGAACATCCTGTTAGTTTTGTTAAGACGTATCTCGGAGTCTATGATAAACCAGCCTACCAGGAGTGGCGATGGTCGAAGGAAAACAGATTTTTCAACGGCTTAACCCTGGCCCATGCTCAGAAATTCGGGAGAATGGGACTGGAACTCACACTTAGCAGGCTTGAAGATATGAGCTACAGGCAGAACGGGTTCTCTCACAAATATATCGGATTCCTTAAAGGCACTTTCGAAATTACACCTGCAAGTTCCATCACTCTTCTTGCGAATACTCTTAACAAGAAAGGCGGGAATTTTTATTACTGGAAGGATTCAAGACATGCCCTTATCCCAACAGCCGACCAGCAGGGACAAACGGTTACAACTGCAAGGTACCTGTTCGGAGCAATATATAAAAATGTGTTGAATGATGAGCTGCTTCTGAATATTAAAACAAGTTATTACAGAACTGATTGGAGCGATACTTCTCCTGCATTTGATAAATCGATTACAAACCTTTACCGGGGCGAGATACAGCTAAATAAGAGCTTTTCTGATAACCTCGTTGTGGTTACCGGTGTTGAAGGATTGAGCTCAAATGTAAATTCTAATTTATTCGGTAATCCTGATATGATCAGCGGAGGAGTATATGTTCATGGTGATATGTCTTATTTTTCACCGCTTACAATATCGGCCGGAATCAGGTATGATTATTCAAAAGCCGATACACTGAAGGGTGAAAATGCAGTTTCTCCTAAAATCGGACTTAATTATAAAGCCGCAGATAATTTCATCCTGAGGGCTTCTGCCGGTACAGGATTCCGTGCACCTTCACTCGCCGAAGCATTTACTTCAACAACTGCCAGCGGTATAGTGATTAAACCAAACCCTGATTTGAAATCAGAAACAAATTTCACTTTCGAGTTCGGAGCAGATTATAAACCTTTCGGCAGAGGGTTGACTTTAGACGCCGCTGTTTTTCAAAGCGAGTATTATGATTTTATTGAACCCGGAATTGATCCGACAGACGGACTTGCCGTATTCCGTAATTTAACAAGAGCCCGGATACAGGGCTTCGAAACAGATGTAAGTTCTGAACTGTTTGACAAAACCGTTGGTTTATCATTGAGCTATACTTATCTCTGGGCCAGGGATTTAAATAAGCGTAAGGCGCTTAAATACAGACCCCGCCATACTTTTACCGGTTCAATCGATTATTATTACGGAAGTCTTAACCTCGGCGCCGATTTCAGATTCTGGAGCCGTATGGAGGAAATTGACGATGAACTGGTGAGGATTATAAACGACGGTGATCTTCGTGCTGCCGCATATGTACTTGATATCAGGACCTCGTATGATCTTAATTCGCTGGGAATTCCTGTTTCCGTTTTTCTTAATGCGAATAATGTTTTAAATTATAACTATGTTGAATTAATCGGAAATTTAAAACCTGTCAGGAATTATTCGTTAAGTGTTCAATTTAATTTCTGAAAGGGGGAATCAATGTTTATCGATACACACGCACATTTATTTTTACCAGAATTTGAGAATGATCTTGATGAGGTCATTGAACGTGCCAGGCAGAATAAGGTAGACTATATCATAGTTCCGGCTACCGACATAGATTCAGCACGAAAAGCAATCCAGCTTGCCGATAAATACGATCTTATTTATGCGGCGGTAGGTGTACATCCGCATGACACGAAAAACTGGGAAGCTTCATGGTTGAAGGAAATTGAAGAACTTGCAGAACATCCTAAGGTTGTGGCAATAGGAGAGATCGGATTAGATTATTATTATGATTTTTCACCTAAAGAAAAACAGATAGAAGCCTTTAAATCCCAGCTTGATCTTGCGGTAAAGCTTAAACTACCCGTGGTTATACACAGCAGGGAATCCGATGAAGATATGATGAAAATTATATCATCATACTGCGGAAGCGAGCTACGAGCCCAGTTTCACTGCTTCAATTCATCCCTGGAAGATGCGCTCGAATATATAAAGATGAACCATATCGTATCTTTCACAGGGAATATTTCCTTTAAGAAATCAGAGGATCTCAGGAAAATACTTGCAGGGATAAGTCTTGATAATATTCTCCTCGAAACCGATTCTCCTTTTATGACGCCCGAACCTCACCGCGGTCATAGGAATGAACCCGCAAATGTAAAACTGGTGGCTGAAAAAATGGCAGATGTCCATAATGTTAAAATTGAGGATATATCAAAAGTTACCTCATTTAATGCTTTTAGATTTTTCGGGATAAGTGCGAAAAATAAAATCAGCTATACCTATCCTATCGGTAGAAATCTTTATGTCAATATTACAAACAGATGCAATGCCGACTGTTTCTTCTGCAACAGGAAGGGCGATGCTGTGCTTCACGGTTATAATTTAAAAATGACTAAAGATGAAGAACCGCCTGCGGAAATTTATATTGAGGAAATAGGAAATCCCGCAGATTACGAGGAAATAGTATTCTGCGGATACGGCGAGCCCACCATCAGATGGGATGTTGTGAAGAAAATTGCAAAGTACATAAAGGACAACGGCGGCAAAACCAGGCTGAATACAAACGGCCATGGCAGCTTTATAAATAAAAGGGATATATCACCAGAATTTAAAGGGCTGATTGACACCGTTTCAATTAGTATTAATTCCGTCGATCCGAGACAATATGCAAAGATTATGAAGCTCGACACACGGTTCTTCAATGAAATGGTTAATTTCGCAAAAAGTGTAAAGCAGTATACAGGGACGCTGGTTATGAGTGTGGTCTCAATCGATGAAGTCGAGATAAACAAGGCAAAGGAAGTTGTTGAGAATAAGTTTGGAGCGGAATTCAGGGTACGACCCTATTTCTGATATGATAAAGATCTATTTATTTGTAATTTGTTTCCTCTTTATCTCCCCGGCCGTTTTCCCTCAGCTGAACAGGGAACAGGTTAACGCTCAGCTTGACGGAATGCTGCAAGATGATTTCTTCAAAACTACCACCATCGCCATTGATGTGTATGACCTTACTGCGGGTGATTACCTGTACAGGTTTAATGAACACAGACTGCTGAACCCCGCCTCTAATATGAAGCTATTAACATCTGCTGCAGGACTCGTTTTCCTCGGGTCCGGTTATAATTTTGTTACTTCGGTTCAGTATACCGGGGAAATTGTTAATAATATACTTTACGGTGACCTGTACGTTGTCGGTGGTTTCGACCCTGTATTCAGTACTGCAGACCTGGATAAATTTCTGAAGGATATCAGAAAGTCGGGCATTAAAGAAATAACAGGGAGCATTTATGGTGATGTATCTAAAAAGGATTCTTTATTCTGGGGGTGGGGCTGGATGTGGGATGATGACCCGTCGACAGATGCCCCGTACCTTTCTGCGTTGAATATTAACGGTAATTCAATAGATGTTTACGTTACAGGATCGGTTCAGGGGGAAAGACCCCTGGTCAGGACAGACCCTGAAACTAAATATGTAAATATCATCAACACTGCCGTTACTTCATCTGTTGATCCTCAGAAAATAACAATAACCAGGGATTGGCGGAACAGGAAGAATGATATATATGTATCCGGAAATACTCTTCCTCCTCAATTTGCAAGCAACGATACTGTTGAAAACAGTGTAAACATATACAGTCCCGACTTATATTTCCTGAACCTTTTTAAGGAACACCTGGTTAAGAACGGTATCAAAATCACGGGCGATATTGGTCTGAAGAAAAAACCCGCTACCTCAAAATGGCTTTCGGTATTCAGCAGGCCGTATGATTCTGTGATGACATATATGAATAAGCGAAGCGATAACCTGAGTGCTGAAATGGTACTTTACTCACTCGCCGCCTCGTTCAATGTTTATCCTGTCACTGCAAGGCAGGGTATTAAAGTAATTGATTCCCTGCTGACACTATCAGGGGTTCTTAGAAACGATTACGTTCTGGCTGACGGCTCGGGAGTCTCGCGCTACAATCTCCTGAGTGCAGAACAGATACTTAGTGTTTTAAAATATATGTACTCTGTTGATCCTTATCTTTTTAATACTTTCTTAAAATCATTGCCCCAGGCAGGATTGGATGGTACTCTTGGTAAAAGAATGAATGACACAGATGCGGAAGGTAAGGTTTACGCTAAAACAGGAACTTTGAGAGGAGTAAGCTGTCTCTCAGGTTATGTAACAGCGGAAAATGATCACCTGCTGGCATTCTCAATACTTGAACAGAACTTTATTGACCAGACAGCCTATGCACGATACATTCAGGACAAAATATGCCAGGTACTTGCCCGGTATAAGTAAATGATTTTATATCCTCCCTGAATTCTATTAAATTAATTCTTTTAATTCTGATATACAGTTACAAATGAAGCTAAGAAAAATACTTCTGCTGCTTTTCGCGGTTTTCCTTATTGCAGGCTGTGAAAAAAAAGAGGAAAATAATATTACTCGGCCGGTCTTTGATATTCAGAAGCCCGATAGTCTACCTTCATTCAGCGGCACGAATGCCTATGAGATGACGAAAGCACAGGTTGATTTCGGACCCAGGAACCCGGGTTCGGCGGGACATGCTATGGCGTTAACATTCCTGCAGAATGAACTTAACAGGTATGCTGATGAAGTAAAGCTGCAGTCATTCACCTATGCCGGCTATAACGAGGAATTAAACCTCACCAATATTATCGCTCAATACAACCCTGGTAATAAAAACCGGGTAATGATTTGCGCTCACTGGGATACTAGGCCTCGTTCAGAACATACTAAAGACAGCACAAAACGCAGCCTGCCTATTCCTGGAGCTAATGACGGGGCAAGCGGATGCGGTGTAATACTTGAACTCGCCCGTATAATTAGTGAGAAAAAATTAAACATAGGTGTCGATCTTGTTTTACTGGATGGAGAAGATTACGGAAAAGAAAATGATCTCGATAATTATTGTCTGGGTTCAAAATATTATTCTGTAAATATTCCAGACGGTATTTATCCACGCTTTGCCATACTTCTTGATATGGTAGGTGATAAAGATGCCGTTTTTATGAAAGAGGCAGCGTCCTCGGAATTTGCTCCTGATATCGTTAACCTGGTCTGGGATATTGCATCACAGCTGAATGCCCCTGCATTCATTCCCCGGAAGGGAGAATCTATATATGATGATCACATACCTTTGAACCAGGCGGGAATTAAGTCGGTGGATATTATCGATGCCGAACTGGTTGGAGCCGATACTCCGGTTGAAAGACGGAATTACTGGCATTCGGACAGAGATACAATGGAAAATATTTCTGAGGGTACTTTGCAGCAGGTTGGGAATGTACTTGTCACTCTTCTTTATTCATTACATTTTAATACATAGATGAAAAAGTACAAAGAATTTCTTATTACCGCTGAACCATTTAACGCCGAGCTGCTCTCCGGAACTTTATGGGAACTGGATATTACCGGCATCAATGAAGATGTAAACTGTCTTCGTGTATTTGCGGATATAGCAAGCAATCTGAAAACAGAGACGGTGATTTCACAGCTTGAAAAATTAAAATCTGAGAGCCTCCTCCGTGATTTTAAAGTAGAAGAATCTATATTTGAGGAAAAAAACTGGAATGAGGAATGGGAAAAATCTCTTAATGTAATCCATGTCTCCGACAAAATTGTAATTAAGCCTTCCTCAAAAAGTTATGAGAAGAAGAATGATGAGATCATTATTACAATCGATCCTAAAATGTCCTTTGGAACGGGGGAGCATCAGACAACAAAATTAGTTATCAGGCTGCTTGAAAAATATGTAACAAATGGTATGAGAATACTTGATGCAGGTACAGGGACAGGTATATTGTCTATAGCAGCGGTTAAACTTGGAGCAGCAGGCGCGTTGGCTTTCGACACTGATGAATGGTGTTATGAAAATGCTAAGGAGAACACGGGGATGAATGACGTCTCTGATGAAATAGAGGTCAGGATAGGGGATATAAGTATTGTTCCGGAAAAGGATTTTGATATGATCCTTGCTAATATACAGAAGAATATTCTGCTTGAACTTTCGGGAGAATTTTCAGGCAGACTTAAACAGAAGGGGATAATCCTGTTATCAGGATTGCTTGCAGACGATGAGGACGAGATATTGAATGAATACACTTCAAAAGGATTCACTCACCTCGAAACGATCAGAATGGATGACTGGGTAGCTCTTGGCTTATTTAAATCCTGATGCATTACCGCTCATAGACAATGTTACCGCCGACGATGGTCATCAAAGCTTTCACATCTTTTATTTTTTCCGGATCAATGGTAAGCAGGTTGTCGCTTAGAACTGCAAAGTCGGCAAATTTACCAGGTTCAATACTGCCTTTATCTTTTTCGGTGAACTCCGCATAAGCGCTGTTAAGAGTGTAGCATTTTATTGCCTCCTGAATACTGATCCTCTGTTCAGGAATCCAGCCGTCAGGATTCTTTCCATCAACTGTCCTTCGTGTAACGGCAGCATACAAAGTGAGGAAGGGATCTATTGTTACCACCGGCCAGTCGGTCCCAAAGCAGACACTTGCCTTACTTTCAAGGAAAGATTTATATGGGTGGGTATATTTTATCCTGTCTTTGCCGATCCGTTTAACAGCCCAGACTCCATCCTCAATAGCGTGTGTAGGCTGAACGCTGGCAATTACGCCAATATCTGCAAACCTAGGGATATCAGACTGTTGTATATGCTGTGCATGTTCGATACGGAATCTTCTGTCCCATGCAGGATTTTCTTTTTTAATTTGAGCATACAAATCAAGCATATATGAATTAGCCCTGTCACCGATTGCGTGAGTTGATACCTGGATATGATTCCGGTCAGCCGCAGATGTCCATTTTTTAAGTACTCCGTCAAGTATAATATCGTTCGGCAGCCCGGTGTTTGAAGTATCACCTTCATATGGTTTAAAAAACCAAGCAGTGCTTGAGCCAAGCGACCCGTCAGAAAACGCTTTAACAGCACCCATCTTAAGAAAATCATCCCCTGAACCTACGGTAATGTTATTTTTGATCAGGTAGGAATATTCATCAACCGGCCACCTAATAGAAATTCTGCATGTAAGTTTATTTTCTGTCTCAAGTCTTTTATAAGCTTCGAAGGCCGGTGTTTCCTCAATGGAGAATATATCCTGCACACTGGTTATTCCAAACCTCGCGGCTTCCCGGAGCGAAGTTAAGGCAGCTTCATAAAAATCTTCAACGGAATGATCGGGAATTTCATCAAAGATCAGGTTCATTGCATTATCTTTAAGAATCCCTGTAGGTTCACCCGTTTGCGGGTCTTTATCTATCAGACCTCCTTCAGGACTTGGAGTTTTACTGCTTATTCCTGCCAATTCAAGTGCCTTGGAGTTTGCAAGTCCAAGATGTCCGTCCATCCTGCTGACAAAAACGGGAGTTTCCCCTGTAATATCATCAATGTCCTGTTTTGAGGGGAGCTTTTGAACGTCCCAGCTTTCGTGATCCCACCTTCCGCCAGTCACCCATTTGCCGGGAAATTTGTTAACATATTCTGATAATATTTGTCTGAATTCATTAATTGATTTTGCAGGCCGGAGGTCGATGCCCATAAGGTAGAATCCTCCCCCCAGGAAGTGTAGGTGCGCATCATTAAAGCCCGGCATCATAAACTTTCCGACGAGGTCGATTACATCGGTCGAGTCATCGATCCTGCTTATAATCTCTTCATTCGTTCCCACTAAAACTATCCGGCCGTTATCTGTTAAAACCGCTTCTGCTTCAGGTTGTTTTTCGTTAACTGTATATATAATCCCGTTTATAAATGCTTTCTTCTGACCGGCAGTACTTATAGTCATAATAAATATTGAACAGATTATTAAAAGTAAAATTGTGTGCAGCATATATCATCCTGCTATCAGTTTAGTTGGATACTAATATATAAAAAGAGGGGGGATAATGTAAATAAGTGCAGTCCGGAAAAGTTTCCGGACTGCCTTAAGGATAGTTTATCTCAGTAGGATCATCTTCTTCACTTCGCTGAATTCCCCATTCTTTAAATGGTAGAAATATACTCCGCTGCTCAAAGATGATGCATTAAAGTTCATTGTATGTATGCCCGCCTGCATTACATTATTTACAAGCGTTGAAATTTCATTTCCGAGAACATCATAAATTTTTAGTGAAACAAAAGATGTTCGGCTTATATTAAAACTAATAGCTGTAGACGGATTAAAAGGATTAGGATAGTTCTGAAAAAGTTCTATTCTATCCGGCTGCATAGGAATATTTCCTGCTATTCCTGTAGCCTGGTTTGTAATTCGTGTGATTATGAAATTGCCTGCATTATGCGCAACATCATCACCCGCAGCAATGATATCTCCGTTTGGAAGAGGTGTGAGAGCAGTTAGATAGTGCATTCCGGCATTATTATTCAGGTTGAGCAGAATTTTTCCACCTGGAGCAAAAGATATATCCGGGGAACCATCGGGATTAAGTCTCGCTAAACCTACTTCATCGCTGGCTTCTCCGACGATGACTATTCTGTCATTCTGATCAACCTTCAGTTGATAGGCGTTAGCATTGGTGCCGAAGTTAATATCCGTTCTGCCGTTTGTCCCGAATGATAAATCCAGTGAACCCCCATGTAAAAACCGGAACACGGAAAACTGGTTTTGATTATTGACGTCGCGCGTTGTACCTGACATTAAGATTTTGCCATCTTCTGTCAGTCCCAGCGATTCTCCCGTGGTGCTGTTATACAGGGCAGGGATACCTGTTTCTATATACCCGTCGCCTCCGAAAGTTGTGTCACGGTTGCCCAGGCTGTCCATTTTCCCCAAAACAAATTGCTCTATACCATTAGCTAATGTTACAGAAGCCATAACAATTCCTGTATCCTGCAGAAACAAAACAGCAACCGGGTGATATAATAAACCTTCAACTATTCTTGCCATACCCATAATTCCATAACTTGTATCAATCTGTCCGCCTTGAAGAAAACGCATTGCTCCAAATGCCGCCACACCCCCATTAGCATTACCTGTACTGCTTCCTGCAGCCAGGATTTTACCATCATTCTGGACTGATACTCCATAGAATTCTCCGCTTGAAACATTATCATACCGCAGTACAATTTTCCCTGAATCTCCAAAGGTAGTGTCTAACCCTCCATCGGGCTCAAAGCGGTATAAGGCAGGAGTGATCTGACTGCCTCCGCTTCCTTCGGCTTCCGTGCCTGCAGCAACAATTTTTCCATCCGGCTGTAAGTCAATATCGTGAGCCTGATCTCTCAGTACAAAATGAAGCAGAATCTTTCCGTCGATACCAAAACCAAGTGTATCCGGCTGACCGTTGGGGAGGAACTGTGACATTGCAACGTAATAATCAAATGAATTCTCGCTTATTCCGGCGGTCAAAATTTTATTATCCGGCAGTAGCATTATGTCGCTCGGAGAATCCGAATAATTAGGACCAAAATCAACCATTGTAACCCCGTTATTCCCAAAAGCAGGATCAGGGGCGTATTGAGAATATGAAACCACCGTGAAGATGAGAGAAAATAACCCGCATCTGAATAAAAGTATAATCTTCCTTAACATGTTTCACCTTTTAATTAATTGATAATGTTTTTATAAAAAGCAGGAAAATGGCTAAAGCCTTCCTGAATAAAATCGAAAAAAATTTGTGGAATCCTTTACTGATTCTATTAAACAGGAGCCTTTATTACAACTGCATAAAGATGCGGGTTTAGATTTCCCCTTTTAACGATTTGCTTATTACTTCGGCCTTTGAATTCACGTGAAGTTTTCTGTAGATGTTTCTGATATGGAATCGTATTGTATCAATAGAAATGTTGAGTTTGTCAGCTGCAAGTTTGTAACTTAAACCTTCCACAAGTGCGTGTACAACTTCGTTTTCTTTCTGTGTTAATCCTGATTTATATCCCTCCGGCTTAGAAGGATTAAAATATTCAACTACCTTCCTTGCGATTTCAGGCGACATAGGAGAGCCTCCGCTGTCAAGAACCTCGATAGATCTTTTTATTTCTTCAAGCGGGGTATTTTTAAGCAGGTAACCGGTAGCACCGGCACAAAGAGAACTGAAAATTCTTGCAGGGTCATTGTATACTGTGAGCATAATAATATTTATATCAGGATATTCTTTCCTGAGTATTTTTATACCATTTATGCCTGATATTCCAGGCAAACCTATGTCGGCTAAGACAACATCCAGAGGTCCGCTATTTAATAACAGAGGTAAAAATTCCTCGAAGCTGCCGCTGGCAGTCTCACAAACAAAATTATCCTGCATGTTCAGAAAATTACAGAGACCATCGCGGATTATTTCGTCATCTTCAACTATACCTATTCTTATCATACTTAATCCTAGTTATTTGAATTGACTTATTAAACCGCATAAAGATGCAGGTTTCATATCTCTTTACTCGTTAGAATTATCCTGAGACCACTTTTCCTGATGAATTCGATTGTTCCTCCAATCCTGGCAGCCCTCATTTCCATATTCTTCAATCCCTGGCCGGTTAGTTTGGTGGGATTGAATTCTGCTGCGGGGTCATCAATAATCATAATGAACCTGCCTTGATAGTTGCTTAATAAAATATTAATACTTCCTGATGCAGAGTACTTAGCAGCATTGTTGATTGCCTCCTTAAAGATAAGGTAAATATTTTGACGGATATCAACTTTTATTTTTTTGTGAAGTTCAAGGTTACTGGTTTCGAATTTTACATTTGTATCCTTTAAAGCAAATAAGGAGAAAGAGAAATCTTTCATACGGTTTATCATATCCTCTATGGTATCGTTCCTTGAGTCTATCGACCAGATTACATCACTCATAGAAGATACTATATCCCTGCTCATCTGCCCGATTCTTTTCAGAGCTTCACTCCGGCCGTCAGGATTGCTGTTTGTATTGATAAGTTCACTTTCAATTGAAATCCTCGAGAGTGCAGAACCTATATCATCATGAAGATCGGAGGCAATTTTAATACGGAGTTTTTCGAGCTCGAGAAGTCTCTTCACCCTGATTCTGTATAAAAGATATAAAGACGCTGTGATCAGAAGAATAATAAGACCCCTGAACCACCAGGACTGCCAGTACGGAGGAGTTATTCTTATGGTAATACTTGCTGGTGAGTTATTCCAGATACCGTCGCTGTTTGTCGCTTTTACCTTAAAATGATACGTCCCCGGAAAGAGATTTGTGTAAGTAACAAAATGCCGCGTTCCGCTGTAAATCCAGTCATCATCGAATCCATCCATAATATATGCATACCTGGTTTCCTGCGAAGCATTATAATCAAGTGCTGCAAATTGTATTGAGAAAACATTCTGATCGTATGATAACAGGATTTCTTTGGAAGTTCCGATGGAGGTCCTTAAGGGAGAAGATGGACCAATATCTACCTTGCGGTTGAAGATAAGGAACTCTGTAAAGACAACAGGAGCTTTATAATCCGATTGTTTTATACTGTCAGGACGGAATATATCAATCCCTCCAATACTTCCCAAAAAAACTTCCCCTGAAGCCGAGCGGTAAGCTGCATTAGGATTGAATTGATTTGCCCGGAGTCCATCGGAGGATGTGAATTCCTCGAGGGTGCCAGCTGCAGGATCAAATTTAATAAGACCTTTTAATGTAGAGATCCAGAGGAAGTTCTTATCATCCTCGATTATACCATTAATTGTTCTGGTCATCAGTAAATCACGACCGGGGAAATCTGCAGTCTCAACTTTTGGCGGATTCCCGGAATTGCCGTTCTGAATAATTAATTTATTTAATCCCTGTGTTGTTCCGACCCATAGGACTGTGCTGCCGGCCGCTTCTTTCCCGGCTTCAGAAATTGAAAGAATGTTATTATTTGTTAATCCCTTACTGTTGTGTTCATTACCAGACCACCTGTAAAATTTCCCTCCATCCGCAGGATTGAATAGGTTGAGTCCGCCGCCGTAAGTCCCTATCCAGATTCTGTCCCTTTTGTCCTGAAATATTACCCAGACATCATCATAACTTAAACTCATTGAATCCTGGTCACTATGATACCATCGTTCTATTCTACCGGTCTCCGGATCAAGACGGTTCACACCTACTCCCCAGAATCCGAGCCATACATGACCGGAATTATCCTGGAAAACAGACCGCACATAGGAATTTCCGATATCGGACGTATCGAACCAGTTTCCTTTCCAGGTTTTTACCTTCCCGCTGGTCAGATCGAGATGTTTCAGCCCGTTGCCGTATGACCCTATCCACAAGTCATTATCCCTGCCGGTGGAAAGCGACCAGATGTTTATTTTATCAAATTTAGTATGACGAAATACCTGATATTGTCCGGGGGAACCCGTAATTGAATATAACCCTGAATTTGTTCCAAACCATTCAGAATGAGGGCCGTAATTGCATATTGCCTGGACGTTCTTAATTTCCTCACCGTCTTCAGTTTTATTACCGGCTTCCAGGACATCATTAGCGAATTTAAAACTAAACTTATCTTTTTGACGGGGGTAAAAATCGATACCATCCTCGCCTGAAATCCAAAGAACGCCTGAACGGTCAAGCAGGAGATTACTGATGTGGTTGTTATTCAGACTGAATGGATTTTTGGAATTATAAACCCATCGTGTAAAGAGGAGGTTTCTACCTTTATTTCCTGCAGCTGGATTTGTAAATAAATCGGGAACTGAAGTTAAATCAATTTTGAGTAATCCCTGGTAGGTACCAACCCATAATACTTTCGATCTTTCATTAAAATCCTCACATATTGAGCTGACACTTCTGCAGAATTTATCAGGATTATTCTGATCCGGAATGATTTGAGTAAACTTTCTGTTCTTAAGCTCCAGTAAAGTTATTCCGTTATACGTTCCTATCCATATATGATCCTGACTGAACTTTGAGGGATAGATCTTCCATATGATATTGTGAGTGATAGAATTGCTATTTGAGGGATTATGAAAATATTGGGTGAAGCCTGACATGTTTTTGTTTAATACACATAATCCGTTATATGTCCCGACCCAGATATTCCCTTCAGGATCTTCATAAAGGGAAGTAACAAACTTATTACTCAGGGAAGCTGGAGCATCAGGACTGCTCTGCCAGTTCTGGATTTTACCTGAGGTTAAATCAAGCCTGTATAAACCGCCGTTATAAGTTCCAATCCATAAATTTCCGTTCTTTCCTTCATATAGGCAGGTTATACTGTTATCACCTAAGTTCTGATCATGGGTGATTTTATAGTGTTTGAATTTTTCAGTTGCAGGATCGAAACAGTTTAATATACCGCCTTGCGTACCTACCCATATATTACCTTTAAGGTCTTCCAGAAGACACCATACGTTATTGTCTGAAAGGGAATTAGTATCCTTTGAAGTGTTTTGGAATAGTCTGAAACTGTAATTATCAAAACGGTTTAATCCGTTCTCTGTTCCAAACCAGATGAAGCCGGTACGATCTTCTAATACGCATTTGATTGCAAGGTGAGCTAGCCCTTCTTCTTCGCCCAGGTGTTGAAAACGTATCTGCTGCGGTATAATAAATCCCGTATTCAGGAAGAATAGGGCTATCACAAACACAATTTTATAAATCATGTCCAGGTATACCGCTTATATTAATAAATGATGCTCCGTCATTCTACTTAATAAGCATGAGTTTTTTCGATGCAGTGAAATTACCTGTCTTTAAAGAATATATGTACACACCGCTTGCAAGTCCGGCCGCATTAAACTGAACGGAATGCTGTCCGGCTTTTTGATTTTCACTTACAAGACCGGCAGCCTCTTTACCGGTAATATCATATACCTTAAGACTAACATTTCCCTGCACAGGTATATAATAATCGATAGTTGTTACAGGGTTAAACGGATTCGGGTAGTTCTGTTTGAGAGTAAAATTCACGGGGGTTACACCAACCTCAATAACGATTGAGTATGAGAAACTTCCATTCAGGTCCGTTTGCTTCAGCCTGTAATAATTTGTTCCTCCAGCGGGATTTTCATCATCAAAGGCATAATCTGATTTTTCAGTTGAAGTTCCGCGCCCATTTACAAAACCTAACCGGTTCCATTTTCCTGAGAAGTTATCTCTTCTTTCGACCAGGAAGCCCTTATTGTTGGTTTCTGTTGCAGTTGACCAGGTTAGCTGAACTTCACCATTATTGCTTGCTGCATTGAAGGAAATAAACTCGACAGGAACGATTTCCAGAATTCTGATTGGGAAATTTGCTCCAAAATTCCAGTGATCCAGATCAGAAGGAATCCCATCACCATTTACGCTGTTTGCTGCAGAATAGAGAGTATCCCAATCAACCGAATCAGCGGCAGTATAATTAAAATACCAGGATACCGTGTCCCCCGTAAATACTCTCGGCTGATTGTGGGTTAATTCATCAGCGAGTATCTGGGTTCCGGGATCAGTTGCAGTCAAAGAGCTGAACCTTGAGGCAGCATTGAAGCCTCCTTTCACCATTGGACCTCCCGTTAAAAAGATATGGTACTCAGCAGTCTCACCTCTTAACAGGGAGTCGGGACCTTCAATCCATACCTGTACACCGGGGTCAGGATCCAGGTTATGGCAGACACACCCGTTGCCGTTCAGCCTGGTAGTTCCCGCGATGCCTGTAGAAAATTCTACACCGGCATATATTACTGCGGAAACAAAAACAATTATTAATAAGTAATTTATTTTCATTCTGAATATTTCGTTTATGATAAATAAGGTGTGAACTTGCTTATGGAAGTACCGCTCTGTGAAAGAGCGGTACCTGAAAGCAGAAATTATTTCATTAACATCATCTTCCGTGTTGTAACGAAAGAAGATCCATCATTTCCTTTTGCTTCGATGACATAAAAATATAAACCGCTTGAAAGATTTCCTGCGGCAAAGTTAACATCGTATCTTCCTGCCGAGTACTGACGGTTTGTAAGATCTGAGATCTTTTGTCCCAGAGCATTGTATACAGTAATTTTCACCATGGCATCTGCGGGTACGTCAAAGTTTATTTTGGTCGAAGGGTTGAATGGATTCGGATAGTTCTGTGAAACACTATAAGAAGCGGGAAGAGGGGATGATACCTCCACCACCTGCGAATACTCCGAAGTTCCGTCAAAATCAACCTGTTTCAACCGGAAAAATGATTTTTCAGAAAGCTGAATATCTGCAGTAAATGAATAAGAATGACTTTCTGTTGAAGTACCGAAGCCGGGTACAAAACCGACCTTCTTAAAGGACTTGTCATCAGAACTTATCTCAATATCAAATCCCTTGTTATTAGTTTCGGTTGCTGTACGCCAATTTAATACAGCTTTCCCATTAACTACTTTTCCGGAGAAAGAAGTCAGTTCAACAGGTATGAACCAGGGTGAATAAAGTTTATACAACCCATCGCCGAAAGCTGCAAAAACGGTAGCGGTATCAACAACGTGGTAAGCATAATTACTCGAAGGGTTATTGAGTACTGTCCAGGTAGCTCCGCCGTCATGCGTAAAATAGCTGCTGCCTGAATATTCCCCACAGATTATATAATCTGAAAGCTGCGGTGCAATTGATAAACCCCACATATTTTTGCCATTAAAGTAAGGGATGGTCACCCAGTTCTGTCCATAATCGGTAGATTTAAGGAAGCCGCCGCCGCCTGACCATTTAGTTGCCCAGATAGTACCCGGAATATTCTTATCAATAGCTATAATTGGTGTTTCACCGCTCGTTGAGTACGGGTGAGTCCAGGTAACACCATAGTCGGTGCTTCTTGCTATTCCGTATCCGTTATCACCGACGATAATTACGTTCGGCTGATCGGGAAAAACATCTATATCGCAGGGAGAACCGAATGGAAGGGAAGAGGATATGGTTATCCAGGTTGAACCGAAATCGTACGATGCTTTAAATTGGTTGCTGTTCATCGCATAGAGGGTATCAGGGTGAACAGGATCTGACTGAACCGGCACACCGAAGTAGTACCAGCTAAACGATCCGGTTGAGGTCCAGTTAAGTCCGCCGTCCGTTGTTTTCATAGTCTGCTGTGCATTCTCAATGGCCACGACGAAAGTATTTTCATCATAGGAACTTTGAAGCACGCATTTTATTGAAGAGGCACCGGGGATCACATTCCCGAAAGGGGAGAACGTATCGCCGCGGTCAGTACTTTTGTAAAGCCTGTTGCCTGATCCATAGTAAATGATGTTGTCATCCCAGTTATTCACACAGATAGGATCGCCGAGACTTGAACCTGATTGTTTCAGCTGCCAGCTATAGTTCTGTGAATAAGAGAGAGAAAATGAGAAAAGAAAGATGAAAATGAAAAGAAAGTAATAGTTTTTCATATCTCCTGAGTGTTTATGATGTAAATTCCGCAGTCCGGATGCTGCGCGTTAATTAAAACTTTTGCCGCCTGGTAATTGAATTTTAGTAAATATCCATATCACCAAAAGGCACAAAAATATTATACATACAACCCTGTAGGACCGGGGTCAATGTGCTTTGTAATTTATTTTATTTGCTCGACGTAGTTGGTTCATTAGAACCGGTAAATAATATACAAACACTGGAAATGGAATCCAAAAATAATTTTTGTTAAGTTAGCCAATCCAGATCACAAAGTTTAGAGGGAGAATTAATGAATCTTGATGTTCTTGTTTTTGCTGCCCATCCTGATGATGCCGAGCTATCAATGGGCGGAACAATAGCGAAATTAACCAAAAACGACTTTAAGGTAGGGATAATAGATCTTACCCGGGGTGAACTTGGGACCCGGGGGACTGCAGAGATAAGGCAGAAGGAGGCCTTCCTTGCCGCGGGCATATTAAAAGTTTCAATCAGGGAGAATCTTGAAATTCCCGACGGAAATATTGAAAGGAAAAAAGAAAACCTGGTCAAGGTTGTCATGAGTATCCGGAAATACCGTCCCAAAATTATATTTGCTCCCTACTTCAGTGACCGTCACCCCGATCATATCTACACAAGCCGGCTGGTTAAGGAAGCTATGTTTGCTACAGGTCTTTCTAAGCTGAAAACCTCGTACCGTGAAGTCGCTCAGAATGCCTACAGGCCGAGGAAGCTTTATTACTATATGCAGACTTACCAGTTTGAACCCTCTTTTGTCGTTGATATTACCGAGTGCTTTGAGACTAAAATGAAAGCAGTCCAGTGTTATCAGAGTCAGTTTCATAATCCAAGGAGTGTAGAGCCGGAGACTTTCATAAGCAGGCCCGAGTTCATTAATTTTATTGAATCAAGAGCCCAGGTTTATGGTTTCCAGATTGACAAAAGATACGGTGAACCCTTCTTCTGTGAAGAAAAGGTTGAGCTTAACATTACCGGTATGCTAAGGGAATAAAGTGCTTATCCTAATTTAGCTTTTCTTAATCTAAGGGAATTTGAGACCACACTTACGGAACTCATAGCCATCGCCGCTGCGGCGATAATCGGGTTAAGCAATCCCAGGGCAGCAAGAGGTATTCCAATTACATTATAGATAAAAGCCCAGAAGAGATTCTGCTTAATTGTATTAATGGTTTTCACTGACAGGTTCAGTGTGCTGAGAATTTCTTTGACATTTCCATTGATAAGTGTGATATCAGCACTTTCTATAGCTATATCAGTTCCGGTACCAATTGCGATTCCCACATCCGCCTGTGCCAGGGCAGGAGAATCGTTTATTCCGTCTCCTACCATTGCAACTACTTCACCCTGTGACTGAAGTTTTTTAACGATCTCTGCCTTGTCAGAAGGTAAAACTTCAGAGAATACCTTTTCAATTCCTGCTTCTTTTGCGATTGCTTCAGCTGTTCTTCTGTTATCGCCTGTAAGCATAACAGTCTTAATATTTTTCTTTGTTAGTCCGCTTATTACCTTTTGAGCATCACTGCGGATTATGTCAGCAACAGCGATTATCCCTGTCAGTTTCTGATCAAGGGAAATAAATACAACTGTTTTACCCTCGCTGCTCAACCTTTCAATTTCATCCGAAGTTCCGCGGTCTATTTCTACACCCCTTTCTTTCATTAGAGCTGAGTTCCCGATAAGTACAGCCGAATTATTCAGATTTGCTTCAATCCCGCTTCCGGTTAATGAATTAAAGCGGGTGACCTCAATTAGCGCAATTTTTTTTGAAGCAGCATATTCAGCAATAGCAGTAGCGAGCGGATGTTCCGACTTTGCTTCAAGCGAAGCTGCAGTCTGCAAAAGCAGATTCTCATCTGTTCCATTCTTTGTGATAATATCGGTAACAACCGGTTTCCCGATTGTAATAGTTCCGGTTTTATCGAAGATAACTGTTGTTACTGAATTCAGTCTTTCCAGGGCTTCTGCGTTTTTAATCATAATTCCGTTTGATGCACCGAGGCCAGTCCCTACCATAATAGCTGTAGGCGTTGCCAGTCCCAGTGCACAGGGACATGCAATAACCATTACGGCTATGAAGTTCAGCATTGCCGCTGTAAAAGGTATACCTATTATGAAATACCAGATAAGGAAAGTAAGTATAGCAATTCCTATAACGACAGGGACAAAGATTGAAGCAACCTTGTCAGCCAGACTTTGTATCGGAGCTTTCGAGCCCTGGGCCTCTTCCACAAGTTTTACGATACGTGAAATAACGGAATCTTTACCAACGGCTTCAGCTCTCACGGTAAGACTTCCGTTCTTATTTATTGTCCCGCCAATAACCCTGGCCCCGACTGTTTTTTCAACCGGTATGCTCTCGCCGGTTATCATGGATTCATCGATAGAAGAATAACCTTCCGTTATAGAGGCATCGACCGGAATTTTTTCACCGGGTCGCACGATAATAATATCTCCGCTGATCACATCTTTTATGGGGATGTCGGTCGTCTGGTTATCGCGTACAACCCTTGCTGTTTTAGGCTGCAGACCAAGAAGTTTTTTTATCGCTGAGGATGTTTTAGATTTAGCCCTTGCCTCAAGTAGTCTTCCCATCAGGATTAAAGTTATTATTATAACAGCAGTATCAAAATAAACATGAACTTCCGAATTACCCATGTTCAGTAATTCAGGGAATAGAACCACGATTGTACTATATATATATGCTGTCCCGGTACCGACCGAAACCAGGGTGTTCATATCAGCCGAGAAATGCTTTGCTATTTTCCACGAAGAAGCATAAAATCTTTTACCGGAGATAAAAATTACCATTGTAGAGCCAAGGAAAAGTATTTTATTTACCTCTTCGATTGTCAAGGGAACCAGGTTCCTGAACCATCCTGTCATCATAAGCATACTGACAATCATTATAGGAATAGAAAGTACAGCACTGAAAATAAACTCACTTCTTAGCTTCAGATAGAATTCCTTATGTTTAATATCCGAGGCCGATTCAAAGTCATCAGATCCTGCAGATGCTTCCTCCTCAGGAGGAGAAGAAAGCTTATATCCCGCATCTTCAACTACCTGCGAAAATTTTGAAACGTCGGTTAGTGAAGGGTTATAAGAAAGGGTAACCTTTTCCGTAGCGAGATTTACATTTACATCACTGATCCCGTCAACTTTCTTCAACGCTTTTTCAACGCGGGCCACGCAGCTGGCGCAGGTCATTCCCTCTACCGGGAGAGTTAATGATTTTATTGCCGGGTTCTTCTTATTATGTTCTTCTAATTCTGATTTCATTATAATTATTTCCTCATTTCATAATTCAATTACAGCTAAGGTATATCCGAAATACCATCTGAATACGTCCTGAATACGTCCTGAAAACGTTCTGAAATACGTTCTAAATACGTCCTGGAAGATCACCTAATTAAACTTAATTCTTCGTCAATACGGGTTTATACCCTGCTTCTTCAATCGCCTGGTAAATAATTCCTTCACTGGTTTTGGTCTCATCGTATTCGACAATTGCCTCACCTATTTTAACTTTTTTTACTTTTACATCGTCCAGTTTAGATAATTCTTTTCTTACAGCCATTTCGCAATGTCCGCAGCTCATTCCTTCAATTTTGATATCTAGAGTTGTCATCTTAGTATTTCCTTTGTTTTGAGTTATGAATATTAACAATTCAAATATAGTACGCCGAATACCCCAGGATGTTACATAATTATTGGAAAAAGTTATATGATTCCAGGCCTTAGGAAGTGTAATTGGGGTTTATTTGACTTCATCAAGAGGTTTACGGGTATTTTCTGTCATAGTTTTGAACTGGTTAGCATTCATTCCCGTAACCTTTTTGAACTGAGCAGAAAGATGAGCAACGCTGCTGTATCCAAGACGGAAGGCTATCTCGCTGAGGGTTAGTTCGCCGTATTTGAGCAATTCCTTTGCTCTTTCGATTTTCTGAAGGATAAAATAGTGTTCGATAGTGATATTTTCAACAGAAGAGAAAAGAGTGCTCAAATAATGATAATCAGCATTCATTTTTTCTGAAAGATAGTCGGAAATATTTATTCTCCCGGCAATCTTCTCCTCGTCCCTGATTAATTCGATTATGAAGACCTTAATTTGTTCTATTGTCTTCATTTTCCTGTTTTCAATAAGTTCAAACCCGTTTTCATTAAGTACTTTCCTTATCTTATCTATCATATCCATATCCGGTTCACCATCTATCTTCACTTCTCCCAGGCTGATACTTTTGATATTTAATCCCAGCTTCCCAAATTCCTCCTCGATCACCTTGATGCACCTGTTGCATACCATATTTCTAATATATAATGTGGAGCTGGTTTGTTTATTTTCGTTCATAATATCATCTGTTTTTCTGAATCTCTTATCATAAAATAAAACGGATATGTAAATAAAAAAAGGGGGTCTCTAAAAGTCTGTGCTTGCTTCGCTTTGGCGTGATTCCTGATTGATGTTTCATATCCGGGTAAGATATTGGATTTCGGAAATCAACCTCCATACACGGGATCGGTTTGGAACGATCAGATTGCTTATTAGCTAAGGAGTATATATCATTTACACTACTTTTTTTCCAGGGGAAGCATTGTATTGTTCTTCGTTAAAACTACCATCCTATCGCCGATCAATTTGACTTCCAGCATTTCACCGTCATCAGTAAGGAGCATCATCCTGCCATCCTTAAGAACCTTACTGGAATCAGAAAGAATAAGCGATGTACGGTTACCTTCTTTTTTGACCTGATAAATTACACTGTCTGTAAGGCCTATCGCCGTAATTTTATTATCATCATCCAATTTAACTGGTAAGGCTAGTCCTGAGTCGGCTATCATCACAACTTTACCCTCTTTCTGATCCATTTTCCCAGCCGGACCTGTAGTTACAAAAGTATCTCCTCCCATCAGGGTATCGTTGGAGATATTAAACTTTTTTGCCGGCTGATTATTAGTCTGCTCGGGGGAATGACTACTTAGTTGATTGTCATCTTTACTTGTGCATCCTGCTGTTATAAGTGCGACTGCAAAGATTAAAAAATATATTTTATTCATTTTTATTGCCTTAAGTGAAAATTCAATTATAATTACCAGAGGACGTTCATAATTATTAGATTAAACACAAATATTACGTTTGTGTGATACTATCATTTTTTCTTTTTTCAAATACTTCGCCCACAGCCGGAAATACCAATAAAAGTAATCCTGCCGCTATTATAAATTTTATTTTTGAATAAGGAAGATTCATCATATTCCTCTTTATTTCATTCACATAATAAGAACCATTGAGCATATCTGATGTGTATGCCGTCAAAGTATCGGAATAGATGCAGGGTTAATCCATAATTGCAGGATTTTTCAGGCAGTTGTCACAATTACCGCAGGGCTTCTCGTCATAAAAGCCGAAATATTCCGATATATAAACCCTCCGGCATTCATTTGTCTTGAAATAATTTACCATTGAGAGGAGCTTTTTATTATCACTCATCAATTTTTCTTTCAGAATTACCTCATCCTCAAGTTCCGGCGGAAATTCCCCTGTTATTTTAAGATCCTTATTATCAACCGAACCTTCTGTAACGCCATACCTATCAAAAATTCCAAGGGCAGTCTCTATCCTGAAGTCACTCCGGTTTTTGAAGTTCATCTGTTCCCTCAGATGTTCAATCCCAAAGGAATTGACCGCGGAAATTTCCCTTCGGAGAAGGTCATATAACGCTGAATAAAAATTAGCATCAGGATTCGACCATTTTATAAAATCCATCTGGATATACAAGTCATCCTGTTTGTAAAGGAGGAGACAGTCAGAGGGTTTTCCATCTCTTCCGGCCCGGCCTATTTCCTGGTAGTATGATTCTACCGAAGAGGGAACCTCGGCATGAATTACGAACCGGATATCGGATTTATCTATTCCCATTCCGAAAGCATTTGTGGCAAGGATGAGATTTTGATTACCACTCAAAAACTCCCTCTGCATCCTTTTCCTATCTTTATCATTCAACTTACCATGGTAAATCCCATGGCTGATTTTCTTATCGCGGAGCACCTGGGAGAATTTCTCAAGCGTCTGGATGAGAGAAAAATATATTATACCCGCGCCATTATAATCATTTATAATTTTGAGCATCCATTCGGTTTTTTCTTTATCCTCAAAGATATCCTTTGCTTCCAGTCTAAGATTAGGCCTTTCTATTCCCTGGTGGAAAGTTTTGACATCTTCATTTTTGAGGTGCAGTTTATTTATTATATCCTGCTGGACTTCTATGGTTGCAGTAGCGGTTAAAGCAATCGTTAAGGGATTGTTCATCAACTCTCTGAACTCGCCGAGGCGGGAATAATCGGGCCGGAAATCATGTCCCCATTCAGAAATACAATGCGCTTCATCCACAGCTAAAAGGGAGACATCCACTTTCTGCAGTTTTCTAACAAATTCAGGTTTACGGAACCTTTCGGGGGTGACATACAGAATTTTGATCTTTCCCTCAACAAACTGTTTCAGTCTCTGATCTCTTTCCTGTTTTGAAAGAGTGGAGTTTATGAATGCAGCACTGATATCTTTTTTCCGCAAGGCATCCACCTGGTCCTGCATCAGGGCAATAAGAGGGCTGATCACTATCGTCCCGCTGTTCATTAATAGTGCGGGGATCTGGTAGCACAAAGATTTCCCGCTTCCGGTAGGCATTATAACAAGTGAATGCTTGCGATCATAAAGCGTTCTGCGGATTATATCCTCCTGCCTGCCGCGGAAATCCTTATAACCGAAGTACTTTTCTAATATTTCAGAAGGTTCCAACTATTCTCTTAATTCAAATTCAAGTAAAATTCTATCGCCGCAAAGTTAAGATAATTATTCAATTTTTATTATGATGAAGATAAAGGGATCTGTATAAGCAGGATAGACTTCCTGACAAAATGTTAGCGGCTTTCGGTAAGCAAATTGGTCAGTCCGGCCAGCAGCCATCCTATGGTTCATTTATCCGGTAGCGAACGTCCGGCAGTTTGAACTACCTGAACTTCTAAGAATAATAACAAAGACCTTTCCAGGTTGCTTTTAAGAGGGACTTCAGTTTTTAACCTGGAACACAGAATCGAGTAACGTTCCATCCACCCATTTTATTACAGCGACTACTTTATCTTTATTGACTTCCGGTTTAGCAGGAACTCCACCGCAGATTTTATCCACTTCGTTCTTAAGTTCTGTGATATCAACTATCGGGATAGTGGTATTCTTTAGTGCCTTAAGCAGGTCTTTCCGTTTAGGATTTATACATAATCCGCGTTCGGTTGCAATAACATCAATTAATTCTCCCGGTCCGCATAGCGTTGTAACTTCATCAACAATCACCGGGATCCTGTCCCTGAACGAAGGTATCGCAAGGATAGTGCATTTTGAGAATAAACAGTTCTGCCATCCCCCGATTCCATGCAGCAGGTAGCCATCAGAATGAGTAACCACATTAGCATTAAAATTCACATCAACTTCTGTAGCCCCTAGTACTACCGCATCAACCATTGATGCGAAATTTCCCTTACCGTGAAAGTTATAGCTCGTAAAAGGAGATGTATTAACATGACCCTCGTTTTCCCGCATACTTCTTACGCCTTCAAGGTCGAAGGTCTGACCATCGAGTATGTAATCGGTTAAACCTTCTTCGAGCATCTGGACAAGGTACTTTGTGCTTCCGCCTCTGACAAAACGGGCTTTAATATTTTTAGCCTTCATCCTATCCTTTAAAAAGAGCGCGAATGCAAGAGCTGTTCCGCCAGCACCGGCCTGGAAAGAAAACCCGTCTTTCATTATTCCTGCTTCATCAAGGAACCGGGCAACATATTCCGCTATTAAGAGTCTGTCAGGAGACTTAGTAACTTCCGTGGTACCGGATACTATTTTCCTGGGATCACCAAGGGTATCGACCTGCACTACATAATCGACATTATTTCCCTGGATCTGCCAGGGAACGCAGGGGAAGGGAACGAGGTTATCCGTAACAACAATTACTTTATCGGCATACTCTGAATCTGCCAGGGCAAAACCCAGTAGTCCGCACGCT
Organism: uncultured Ignavibacteria bacterium; assembly: GCA_963774455.1. Classification (GTDB taxonomy): domain Bacteria; phylum Bacteroidota; class Ignavibacteria; order Ignavibacteriales; family Ignavibacteriaceae; genus DATFVA01. The sequence goes on along the minus strand of CAVZFD010000005.1, from coordinate 1,510,886 downwards.
GAGGGTCCGCGGTCGCCTGTTGCGTTGCCAAAGGGATCTGCGGTAGGTGCGGCAATCACGGCAATATCGATATGAACTTCACCATCCTGGATTGACTGATACCTTCCACCATGAGACCTCAGAACCCCCACACCCTTCATCTTTCCTTCTGAAGTAAACCTCCCCAAAGGACCGTTCATACTTCCTTCGATGTGATGAATCGTTCCATCCTTCAGGTATTTAATTAAGTGTTCGTGGACCGGGAAAGAAGCACTCGGAAACCACCGGATATTTTTTATTCCCATTTCATTTATGGCATCAAACAGGATATTAGTGACCACATCGCCGTTCCTGAGATGATGATGGGTGGATACGGTCATCCCATCCTTAATTCCTGCTTTCTTCAGAGCTTCTTTCAGGTTCTTTACGACTTTATTACCGTCTGCAGGATAATCAGCACAGCTGCTGATAAGAGGCTTAGCTTTTCCTCCCTTGGGTTTATATTTATTTACTCCCTTAAAAGGAATCTGAGGAATACCGTTTATTTCATCAGGAACTAATCTTCCTGCCGCATTTTTTACTAAGTTCATTATGTTTGATTGTTTAATTGCTTAATTGTTAAATGATTAAATTGTTTGTCTCCAGTTTTCCTTCAACATATTATTTAATATTGCAAGGTCAATGGTTCGGACAGCCCGTTTTACTATGGGTGGATCTATCATCTTGCTTCCAAGGGAGACAACTCCTAATCCTTTCTTTTCAGCCTCTTCAAATGCGAGAACAATTTTCTTTGCTTTTTCTACTTCATCTATGGATGGAGCAAAGGCCTCGTGTACGACCTGTATCTGACGGGGATGGATGCAGCCTTTTCCTTCAAAACCCAGAGACTTTGCTTCAATAACGCTCTGTCGCAGTCCTTCCATATCTCCCACATCGGAAAAAACAGTATCAATTGCCTGGATACCAGCGGCTTTTGCGGCATTAACCAGCATCTGGCGGGCAAAAATACTCTCCCTTCCTTCATTGGTTCTTTGTGTCCCAAGGTCGGCTGTATAATCTTCCAGACCAATTGCCAGAGCGCAATTATTTTTCGAAGCCGAAGCAATCTCATAAGCCTTTATAACGCCAAGTGCACTTTCGATAATCGGCATAAAATAAATTTCATTTTTAACGTTATGTTCTTTCCGCAGTCTGGCGACTTCCACCTCAACCTGCTTTACCTGATCAGCCGATTCGCATTTAGGAATAAGGATTACATGCACATTATGAGGAACTATATATTTCAAATCACCGCAGCCTCTCGGGAGCTGATTTATACGCACCATTCTCTCAGCACCGTAGAAGTCAACAGAGCGAAGAGCATTTCTTACAATCAACTGAGCGGATTCTTTTTCTGATGGAGCGACACTGTCTTCCAGGTCAAGGATTATTCCATCGGGTGAGTGGAGTCCTGCATTAATAAAAAACTTCGGTTCATTACCCGGAAGGTATAACCTGCTCCGTCTAAGTTTATCCCTTGAAGATTTATACTGATTCTTTTTATTGAAGGGGAGAAGATATTCAGCAATGATTTCCGGCATAAGTTTCTTAACAGCCATTTCAAACCTTGCTGCAATCGTGAAGGGAAGCGCCCCGCTGTCTTCCATAATAATTTCAGCATTGGTAATACCGAAGAATTTGCACATATCGAGGAGCTGCTTTTTAATCGTTTCCCCGTACATCACATCTACTTTACTCTGCAGGTTTATTAATATCCCTCCGGAATTTTTCCTGGTAATCTCAAAGTAGCAGTCGGATCTTACTGAGTCGCCTCTTTTTCCTGCGGAGGATTTATGTAAATTATTCTTCATTTGAAATCTTTAATTGATTGCAGTGGGTTAAACATTACGAATGTTAGCTATAACAATAATTTGTCTTATTTAAATTTAACAAATAATAGACAAACTCTGTATGGGAGAGCAACGATCAAATAATAAGTTTAGTCATAAATTCCCTGGCAGTAAGCTGTTCACATCTGAAAATAAGCTCTTTAACTTCCTTTTGTCTTCGCGGAATCAGAAGTTTTTCGGATAAAGCATTGAATTTATTTTCAAGATCTTCCATTGTCATTGGCTCTCTCGGATCGCCCTTAGGATATTCCAGGTATTCAGAATATTCTTTGCCGTCTTTTGTTCTTACAACAACTTTACTAGGCTGCTTTGCCGGAAACATCATCTCAAATTCCCGTGACGGTTCACCTTTTATTTTATCTATTACCTCCCAGATTCTCGGGTCTTTCATTTTCTCCTCTGAGAAAGACTGTGTTGTAATTTTATGATCAACCAAGGCAGCGGCGATGCAGTAGGGGAGTGAATGATCTGCCGTTTCTCTTGATTCGGGTCTGTACTTGTGCGGGTCGAAAAGAATATCATATGCCTGTGCCAACGTGGTAAGAGTTACCGTCTCTATCTGATCATATGATATATTATTTTTTGTCACAGCATTTAGCGTTGCAGAAAGATGCGTATGTGTAAGTGCTTCGGTAGGGAATGCTTTCATTCCGCATTCAAGAATTTTAAAGCTATCGCCCAACCCGCCGGTAAGCTTTTCAATATTCCATTTCCATTCAGAGGTGCCATCGCGTCCCTGCATTTTTACAGGGGACATACTCTGTGCTTTAGCATCCCAGCCCAGGAATGTATCCATAAATCCTTCTTTACCTTCGAAGACAGCCTCTGTTCCGGTATAACCTCTTTGCGCCATCAATGCTGCAAACACGCCTGATTGAACAGCCATCGGATCGACAGTATTTTTCATCATGGTGAGTTTACCGGCAGTGGGACAACCGATCGTATGGTTATGACTTCCGTTTATCCCAATAGCATTCACCATCTGGTCAACGCTCAATCCAAGAATTTTCCCTGCCACGATGGGTGATACGAACTGAGTTAGAGCCGCATGATGCCATTTACGTTCCCGGATTCCAGGGATGGCAAATTCACAAAGTCTTTGTTCAAATTCATATGCAAGAACTATGGCAGTGATAACATCCTTCATAGATGCGCCGGTCATCTCTGCAGTGGAAAGTGCGGCAGGTATCAGGTCTGATGGATGTGAGGGATCTTCCCTCCAGTATATATCATTAAAGTCTAGTGCTCTTAACATTAATGAATTAACCAGCACAGCATTAATGGCAGGAATTTTATCCCCGAACCCTATCAGGGTCGATTCGGGTTTACCTCCCATTTCCAGGTAGATATCCCTGAGAATATTCACATCTTTTGTATGGTAGCCTCCGTATGCACAGCCGATTGAATCATACAGAAAGCGTTTCACTTCATTGATGACTTCGGATGGGAGGTCTTCGTACTTTAGATTTACAGCAAATTCAGATATAGTTCTTGATATAGATTTGTTCATAGTTAAACTGTTTAATTGCTTAATGGTTAAATTGTTAAAGGTTCTTCTTAACCCATTCTTCCAGGCCGCCGAAAACTATCAGTTCCTGGGCAGGGACACCGACAGGATCTATTGAATATGACTTCTGATCAACTGTGATTTTGGATTTTGTAAAGTTTATCTCACCAGTGATGCCGGTTTTAACAGTTAATTTTTCCTTACCGTATTTAGCCTTGAGGTCATTCACCAGTTTAGGACATTCAATAATAAGAAAACCATTATTCAAAGCATTCCTCTTGTAAGTTTCGCTGAACGATCCTGCTATTACCAGATTAATACCTTTATACTTCAGTGCTGTGGCGGCCTGCTCCCGTGAGGATCCTGTTCCGAAATTAAAGCCGCTGACAAGTATATCTCCTTCATTCACTATCTTCGCAAATTCAGGATCATAATTCTCCATAACAACTTCAGCCTGCTGCTCCGGAGTAAAATCATCTATGTAAGTGTATTTGCCGGGATAAATTCCGTCAGTATTCAGGTTATCCTGACTGCAGAAGATGAGTTCTCCTTTGAGAACCTTTGGAAATCCATCTATAATTTTTACTTCCTGGGACTCAGCTTCCTGTTTTTCGTTAATCTTAATTTCTCCAAGGAGTTTCTGATTTTCTTCCGTCCACTGGAATGAAATGTTTCCGGCGATTGCTGATGAAGCAACCACTGCCGGTGAAGCAAGATAAGCCTGTGCATTTGGGGAACCCATTCTTCCCTTAAAGTTTCTGTTTGTGGCTGATATTCCGACCTCGCCATCCTCGAGCAAGCCCACACCCAATCCTATGCAGGGTCCGCATCCCGGAGGGAGGGGAATTGCACCGGCTTCAATAAGAGTCTGCCAGTCGCCCTGCTTTTCACTCTCAGCCTGTACCTCACTTGAAGCTGCAGCAATATAGAACTGAACTCCCCCGGCAACTTTCTTTCCTTTAACGATTGCAGCTGCTTCGGCAATATCATCAACACGACTGTTTACACAGGATACAAGGTAGGCTTTATTTATTTTTATATTATTAAGTCCTGAAACGGGGGTCATAGTTTTAACTGTATTCGGTCCTGAAACCAGAGGTTCAATTGTAGAAAGATCTATAGTCAACTCTTTTGCATAAAATGCATCCGGGTCAGCATGCGGGAGATTATCTTCAAGCTCTTCAATACGCTTCAGGTTCATTCTTGGATGAATACCATTACCGTCGGCATCAGAATTAACATGCTCAGGTCCGCGCCTGGAAATAAAAACGGCTCTCCTTTTTAACCAGTCTATTGTTCTTTCATCGATCATAAAAACTCCTGCCAGCGCACCCCATTCCGTAGTCATATTAGCTATTGTCAATCTCTCTTCAATTGAAAGATTTTTAACTCCTTCACCTGTAAACTCAATAGCATGGTTAAGTACTTCGTCATTATTGAAGAATCCGCACAGTGCAATTATCAGGTCTTTACCTGTGACTCCTTTCCTTAACTTTCCCTTTAATTCAACTTTTGCTATAGGAGGTACCTGCCACCATGTCCTTCCGGTTGCCCATATGGCCGCGGCATCTGTTCTTACAACAGGAGTACCGAGACAACCGATTCCTCCGTACATATTCGAGTGACTATCGGAAGCGACGGCCATTGTTCCCGGCCAGGCATAACCCTCCTCTACCATTATCTGGTGACCGATCCCACGACCCGCAGGATAGAAATCCGCGCCCATACTCTTTGAGAATTCTTCTATCTTTCTATACTTCTCAAGGTTTTTTTCGCTTTTATCCTGGACATTATGATCAAGAGTGTGAACAACCTGCCTGGGGTTTGCGAGTCGGCTTGCGCCTATAGATTTGAATTTTGGAATTACTGCTCCGGTGTTATCATGGGTCATCACATAAGCGGGACGAATTGACAGGTAATCGCCTGCATGAACCTCCTGTCCCGGTTCAAGTCCCACAGCATATTTCTGGGCTATTTTTTCGATAAATGTTTGAGACATCATTTACTCCTACGACTTGTCATTGCGAATCCCGATTTTATCGGGATGAAGCAATCTCTATGTTAAGATTAAATAAATCATTCCATTCAGGATTTAATTTATTTATTAATTCAATTTTCTTTTTTCTTGAACCTGCTTTGATTTGCTTTTCTCTTTGAATAGCAGTTAGATCTTCAAAAACTTCATAATAAACCAGCTTGTCAACATTGTATTTTTGAGTAAATCCTTTAATTAATTTTGATTTATGTTCCCAGGTTCTACGAGTTAAATCGTTTGTAACTCCGGTGTATAGAACCGAGTTATTTTTATTTGTTAAGATATATATAAAATAATTCTTCATGTTTCCCAGTATCACTTAAAGATTGCTTCGCTCGAAGACTCGCTCGCAATGACATTTACAGTATCGTCAGAGATTGCTTCGTTCGAAGACTCACACGCAATGACAAAAAGGAGAAAGACTCGTTCGCAATGACGATCATTTAAATGGTTCGAATGAAACGAAATCCGCATGATGTACTATTATTGCTTCGACGCTTCGTTTAGCAAGGTCGCCTTCCTTTGCATGATATGCTATTATATGCTGTACTTCAGGGGGCAGACCAAAACGGTCGGCGATAGCAACACCGCTGAAAGGATGCCGCAGCAGTCTCCCGGCTTTGCTTGTTGTAAGTTTCCCATCAACTTTATCATATTCCAGTAATTTACCTACATCGATCAGTATAGCTCCCGAGATAAGAAGGTCCATATCAACTGCTATATTATCACCGAAATTCTCTTTCATTCTATTAGCGATATCCAGAGATAACTGCACTGCAGTTCTCTTATGGTTCATAAAAGTGATATTACAATCTTTAATCAACAATGAGAAGGGAATAACTTCAAGATCTTCCGTACTCAGCACGCTGTTTTCCACAGCATATATCCAGCATTGAATGGTTTTCTCACGCAGATCTTCATTTTTTATCCATTCTATTTCAGGCCAGATTTTTAATATCTTATCGCGCATTGATTCCTCTGTTATTCAGTAATTAATTTCTCTTTAATCTTATCAGGTTTATTGTGAACAAGTACCGTATATGCCTTTATGCCTAGCAGTACTGCCAGCAAAAACAGAAGTACCGATATAAAGGAAAGGATATAATGACCGTTTGAAATATTGGTATAAAAAAGCATTACCAGTGCAGTTAACGTAACGCTGAACATAAACACCATAGGAATTAATACAAAAAGGAAATTCTCTTTCAGATCAGCTACCCATACAGTAATAGCCAGGAGTGCAAGCGCGGCCAGGAGCTGATTAGCGCTTCCGAATACCGGCCAGATCGACATAGTCTGTCCGCTGAAGGTCAATGCTGCTCCGAAAAATACTGTTATTGCTGTTGCTGCATACCTGTTTTTAACGAGGAAGGGCTGTTCTTTTCTACCGCTAATCTCAAAAAATTCCTGGAATGTATATCTTCCTAATCTTGTGGCAGTATCAAGTGATGTAAGCGCGAAAGCAGCCACGGCCAGCGCTACGAAGTTTGTTGCACTCGAAGCAGTAACTGAGAGGAAAGGAATACTCTCAATAAAAGTTGCTACTCCTATTGAGAATGCAGCAACAGGACCTTTATTTATAAGTATGTCGCTAAACCGGGCGGTCCCCATTGCAGATACAGCTATCAACGCTAAAACCGCAAGCACACCTTCAATCAGCATACTTCCATAACCAATCAGCTTTCCGTCTGTTTCCTTATTCAACTGCTTTGCAGTTGTTCCGCTGGCAACTATTGAATGGAATCCGCTAACAGCCCCGCACGCAACGGTTACAAACAGGGCAGGAAAAAGATATCCTACCTTATCAAGACTAAAAGATGCCACGGCAGGAATATTCATCCCGGGGGAGGCGAAGAATACTCCCACAACCCCACCCAGCATAAGTGCGTATAAAAAGTACGAGTTCAGATAATCACGCGGCTGCAATAAGATCCAAACCGGGGTAACTGATGCTATGAAAATGTAGGCGAAAAGTATAAACTCCCAGATGAGCTTTGAAAGATGAAGAGGAAACATCTCGCCAAGCGGGATGCATCCAAACAAAAGAACAACACCAACGATGGAAGCTATCCATAAAGGGACCTTTACCTTGTAAATAGCAATACCGAATAAGACAGCAAGCAGCATAAACAAGAGCGAAGAAGTGCCGGCAGGAGGGATATTCGTAAAAGTATCTGCAACGATAATTGTGAATACGGCAACAACCAGAACCAGGGTTGCCCAGGCGAACAAGAGAAACAGCCTTTTGCCGCTTATACCGATATATTTTTCAATTATATAACCGATTGACTTCGATTGGTGACGAATAGAGGCAATGATAGTTGTGTAGTCGTGAACCCCTCCAATGAAAACTGCACCGAACAGAACCCATATGTAAACCGGTATCCATCCGAATCCCGCCGCAATCACTGGTCCCACTATTGGTCCTGCTCCGGCTATTGATGCAAAGTGGTGTCCCAGCAATACAGGAGATTTTGCAGGAACATAATCGACACCGTCATACATTGTGTGCGACGGAGTTTCCCGTTCTGCATTTACCTTCAACTTCCGGGAAATAAATGTACCATACAAACGGTAAGCTATTGCATAGAATACAATAGCAAGCAGAATAAGTACGATTCCGTTCATAATGATATCCTCCCTTAAAAATGAAACATTCTAAACAGAAATACCTGGATTATAAAGCAGCTATAACAGCGTCGGTCATCTGCTGACTGGAAGCTGCACCGTATTTAAATACTTCAGCATTACCTTTCAGCTTCATCATATCGTATGTTTTCACTTTACCTTGCTCAACAACCTTTGCTATAGCAGTTCTTATCTTTTCAGCTTTATCATTCTCACCAATGTGATCGAGCATCATGCAGGCACTGAGGAACATTGCAACCGGGTTTACTATAGAAGGATTCAGTTCCTGGTATTTTGGTGCAGACCCATGAGTTGGTTCAAAGACTGCCGCACCTTCACCTATATTAGCGCTGCACGCAAATCCCAGACCTCCTACCAATCCTGCGAAGCCGTCGCTAATAATATCGCCAAACATATTCTCTGCTACAATGACTCCGTAATTCTCCGGATTTTTTGTCAGCCACATCATCTGTGCATCGATATTAGTGTCCCATAAATCAATACCGGGGAATTCCTTTGCAATTATTTTTGCTTCATTGAGCATCATTCCCGAGGTCTCTCTTAACACATTCGGTTTTTCACAAACGGTTACATTCTTGTAATTATATTTTACTGCATATTCAAAAGCTGCACGAATAATTCTCTGGCAGGCATTCCTCGTCATAATCCTTGTCGATACCGCAAGGTCTTCACCCGGAACTTTTTTAAAAACCTTCATCTTAGGATGCGTTTCAAGCGCGTCCCGCACGATTTTAGGAGGATTGGTCCATTCCACACCCGCATACAGTCCCTCTGTATTCTGTCTGAAGATGACCGCATCTACAAGGGGCTCTTCAAATCCGCCTTCTGCGTCTCTTCTTATGAAGTTAAGCGGGTTTCCTTTAAATGACCTGCAGGGACGGATACATAAGTCGAGATTAAAGTGCTGTCTTAATCCGACAATGGGACTGAAATAAACAAATCCCTGGTCTCTAAGTGCCGGCTCTAATTCCTTAGCAGCTGCATCTTTGGGTTTGGAGGTGATCGCTCCAAACAATCCTATTTTGTGTTTTTCAAGCATATCAATGGTCCTCTGCGGCAGCGCGTTTCCCTCCTTACACCAGAATTCCCATCCAATATCCGCATGTACATATTCAGCCTCAAACCCGGCAGCCTCAAGAACCCTTAAAGACTCCGGTAATACTGTTTTACCTATACCATCACCCGGCATTGTTACAATTGTTCTTTTCATAAAGAAACTTTCTCCAGAATTCAATAAAAATTGTGACCAAAATTAGAGAATACTTGCCTGCTAAGCAACCCGCTCAGGCGACGAATAAGTATCCCATAACCATATCTGAGTGTAATTCCCGACTTCTTCCCGACGCCGGTACAGCAGATTTTCATTTACTGGAATAAAATTTGTGATATAATACGGGAATTGCCCCATAATAGTGGACAATTTCAATTAAATCACCGTGTACAGGTAATTATCGAGGTGAATTTTACTTTCTTTGAAGAAAAATTTACAATATATTGAACAGGACCTGGAAGAGTTACACAAACTTCAGAGTCTCTTAAAAGAACTGAAGCTGAATAGTCTTGATCCAATCGCTAAAGACACTCTTATAGATTTATCGATCGCTATTGAACGCTACCGTGAAGCTTACCTTGAATTTAACCTTGTAACGCAGGCCTCCCTTGATGTAATATTAAGGTTATCAGCATCCGGAAAGATTTCCTACATCAGTCCTTCCTGCAAAGAACTGACTGGTTACGAACCATACGAAGTTACCGGAAAGTCGTTTACAGATTTCATCCCTCAATCAAAGATATATGAGTACACTAACCTTATCTTAAATCTGTTCAGAGGCAGAGAGGAAATAATTTTCCAGCTGGATATTGTACACAAAGACGGCCGCATCGTACCGGTAGAAATTAACGGAAGAGTAATTGAACTTGGAGGTAGATTTTTTGCACAGGCGACTTTAAGGGACATTGGTACCCGCATTCAATCTCAGAAGAAACTGGAATCTTCCGAAAATACCTTCCGTACAGTATGGGATAAATCTTCTGAAGGTATGCTTCTGACTGATGAGGAGGGGTATATCTTTATGTGCAATGATGCGTATGCCCGTATGATCGGCAAGCATAAAGCTGAGATTGAGGGTACACTGCTTTCAACTCATTATGACGACATTACCGGCAGGGATGCACTCGACAAATACAAAAGCTTTTTTAAAGAGAGTTCTTTCCGTTCCAATTATGAATCGAGTGTAAGGCTCTGGAACGGAATGATGATAGACCTTGAGGTTTCAAATACTTTCATCGATGACCTTAACGCGAAAAAATATCTTCTTAGTATTTTAAGAGATATTTCTGAAAGAAAATCCAACGAAAGGCTATTACGGAAGAAAGACGGACTTCTCCAGGGAATAGCAGAGGCAACAAAAACAGCTATATCCAATTCTGATATTAACAGCGGCTTATCAAAAGCTCTTCGAACACTTGGCATGGCTGCAGAAGTTGACAGGGTGTATATTTATAAGCACCAGGTCCATGAAGAGACCGAGGAAATGTACGTCAGCATTCTGTATGAATGGTCATCCATAAACTCTGAAGCCCAGATAAAAAATCCAGTTCTGCAGAGGTTGTCATATTCAAGATTTGCCTCGCTCGATTTTTACGGAAATTTTGAACAGGGAAAGACTCTGAAATTTCTGATAAAAAAGCTTCCCCCTGATGAAAAAGTAGTTTTCGTCGACAGAAATATCAAATCAATTCTCCTTGTTCCTATCATGATTGATGAAAAATACTGGGGATTTATCGGGTTTGACGACTGCCGGAGAGACAGGTTCTGGAATGAGGATGAGGAATATTTCCTTTCGACAATGGCTGCTACTATTGGGGCGGTAATCAAACAGGATGACATAAAGAATGAACTTATAAAGAAAAATTATGAGCTAGACAAAGCATTAATTGAAACCGAAAATGCCGCAAGGATCAAGAGTGAATTTCTCGCTACAATGAGTCACGAAATACGCACTCCGATGAACGGAGTAATAGGGATGACCGGACTTCTGCTCGACACAGAACTTACAACCGAGCAGAAGGAATATGTTGAGTCAATAAAATTAAGCGGCGACCAGCTCCTTGTAATTATAAACGACCTGCTTGATTTTTCAAAAATTGAATCGGAAAAACTCGAGATAGAATCACATCCATTTAAACTTAGAGACTGTATTGAGGATTCCCTTGATCTGCTTGCGACCAGGGCAGCAGAGAAGAAACTTGATATGGTCTATTACCTGGATCCCGACTGCCCTTCCGCCATCAAAGGCGACGTCACACGGGTAAGGCAGATTTTAACCAACCTGCTAAGTAATGCAGTCAAGTTCACTGAAGAAGGCGAGGTGCTCGTTACCATTACCGCGGTACGAATAGAGGCAGACAAATACGAAATTAAGTTCTGCGTAAGAGATTCAGGTATAGGTATACCGGAGAATAAAAAACACAGACTATTCCAGGCATTTTCGCAGCTTGACGCTTCTATCAACAGGTCGTACGGCGGAACAGGATTAGGCTTGGTGATAAGCAAACGCCTGACAGAACTGATGGGCGGGAAAATGTGGATGGAGAGTAAAGTTAATCAGGGAAGCAGCTTTTATTTTACAATAATTGTTGAAGCTGTAGAACTTCAATCGAAAATTTACCAGAAGAAGATTAAGGAACTGGAAAATAAACGTGTGCTAATAATTGATGATAACGAGGTATCTTTAAAAAGTATTACAGAGCAGGTCCTTGCCTGGAATATGATTCCAATTAGAACTATCTATCCGCGGGTAGCGCTCGATCTCCTTAAAAAAGATCAGTATGATATAATGATCGTCGATCAGCACATGCCGTCAATGGACGGGACTTTGCTGGTTGAAAAAATCAGGACGATGAGAAATGGCAGCGATATGCCGGTAATCATGTTAGGGATGATGGCAAGGAAAATTAAAAGGAACGGAAACAGTAAAGACAGACTCCTCTCAGTTATAAATAAACCTGTGAAGTATAACAACTTAAGGGATACTATGATGCAGCTTTTTAATATCGGGACAGAAAATAAAACTGCTTATAAGAGCGACAATACACTTCTGGGTGTGAAATATCCACTAAGAATACTCATCGCAGAAGATAATGCCGTTAACCAGAAGGTAGCCCTGAAAATGCTTGAAAGGTTCGGCTACAGGGGTGATGTTGCAGCCAACGGACTTGAGGTATTGGATGCTGTTCAGAAAATATGTTACGACCTGGTTTTGATGGATATGTTTATGCCTGAGATGGACGGCATTGAAACTTCAAAACTTATTGTAAACGCAATACCGAAGGAGAATCAGCCCTTTATCGTTGCGATGTCTGCTAATGATATTGAAGAGCATAGAGAAAAATGCCTGCAGGCAGGTATGAATGACTTCATACAAAAACCGATTACACAGGAAAAGCTCGGGGCGTGTCTTCAAAAGTGGGGAGAGGTAAAAGAAAGGAATAACGCGCAGACGGAACAGAATCATTTCCCGATCATTGATGAGAGCAGGATAAGTTTTCTACAGGATGTTAATTCAAATGAAGATGCACTTTTTATGATTGAACTGCTGGATGTCTACATAAATGAACTTCCCAAAACCATTGGACTGATATCTAAAGCAATAGATAATGAGAATTCAAAAGATCTGCTATTTAATTCACATAAGCTGAAGGGAAGCAGTCTCACATTGGGTATGGATGCAATCTCTGATATAAGTATTAAGCTGGAAAATGCTGCTAAATCCGGTATATTTAACGACAATGTCAGGAAGCTGGGAAATGAACTTACTCAAAAAGTTGAAATTGTTGAAAAAGAACTGGAAATTATCAGGGTGAAATACAATAAATTAACCAGTCAGACCTGATAAATTGCCAAAAAAAGAAAAAGCTCCTTACAACCGCACGCTTGAAATTGTCCAGGGCGAAGAACAAAAACTTAAATCATCTCTGCTTAAAATTAATTCTTCTGTTTCTAAAGAGTTTGTTACTGATAAAATTATAAACCAGGATTTATTTTCAGTTATAGATCTGCTGCCCGACTCGTTCATTGACCTTTTGTTTGTAGATCCGCCTTATAATATCTATAAAAAGTTCAATACTACTTCCTTCAAAATTATTGATTCCGGCAGGTATGAGGAATGGCTGGAAAGCTGGCTCAGTAAATTTGGAAGGCTGCTGAAACCTGACGCTTCAGTTTATATCTGCGGCGACTGGAGAGCTTCGGCTGCAATCTATAATGCCGGTTCAAAATATTTCATACTTCGAAACCGGATTACCTGGGAAAGAGAAAAGGGAAGGGGAGCGAAATCAAACTGGAAAAACTGTTCGGAGGATATCTGGTATTTTACTGCAGGGCCGGATTTTACATTCAATATCGATGATGTTAAAATGAGGCGCAGGGTACTTGCTCCATACAGAGAAAATGGAAAACCTAAGGATTGGGTGGAGGACAGCAATACCAACTTCAGGATTACGCATCCGTCAAATATATGGACTGATATAACCGTTCCTTTCTGGTCGATGCCCGAGAATACGGATCATCCCACCCAGAAGCCTGAAAAGCTGCTCGCAAAAATTATTCTGGCAAGTTCAAATGAGGGTGATATGGTTTTTGATCCTTTTATAGGATCTGGCACTACGGCAGCAGCAGCGAAAAAACTGGGCAGAAAGTTCTGTGGAGTTGAAATTGATGAACATTACTGCATGCTGGCTCAGAAAAGGTTGAATCTAACCGGGATGGACAAATCGATACAGGGTTTCAGTGACGGAATGTTCTGGGAGAGAAATACGCTTTCCGAACAGAAGAAAAACCGGAAATAATTATCTATAAATAGCTTGATCCATAAGTTATATTTTTAAAAATTGGAGCCTCGCTTTTGAAATTTTATAATGAATTTCCGGGTGCTGTTAACAAGTTAATGCCTAACCCCGTCAGGTCCGGAAGGAAGCAGCGGTAAGCATGAAGCTTGTGTAACGGTTACCCGGTTTTTATTACCGTATAAATGCATCCGCAGGCACCAGGTATTCAAGATATCCCTTCGAAAGATTTACTTTTCCATTGAATGAGATCTTTGCTAACGCACCTTTTTTAAAATCGACAAGTGCGCCCGATGAAGAAATAAGATAAGAAACATGTTCTGATAGATCGGGCTGATGTCCTACAACCATGATATTCTCAGCATCAAGGGAATTAACCAGCGAAATAAGATCTTTAGTGAAGCAGCCAGCCCCCAATGATTTATCCTTAATAATTTCCTTCTCATATTCAAAGGTTTCAGCAATTATTTCGGCCGTTTCCATTGCTCTTACGTAAGGAGAACTACAGATAAGGTCCAGCCTGTTAATAATATACATCCAGCCTCCGGCCGCAGATTTTATTCGTTCTCTGCCATCCTTAAGAAGCTGTCGTTCTTCATCCCGCTTTCCGGGTTGTGTTTTTTCGGCATCAGCATGTCTAACTAAATACAGGTTCATAATTCCTCTTTATCATTTACTAAAATTATAAATGTTCTGATGTAAATCCATAAGTTCCTTGTTCATTTATTTTTTGGAGAGCATAAGTCGGTTCCACTAAAAAATGTGAATCTAATGCTGCTTCACAAAACCAGGTGTATTTTTGGCCAGGAAGCGGGCTGTTTAAAGTATATCAGCATTCCATAGAAAATGAATTGATAAGATTCTGATAATCATCTTTATAAAAATCATATGTTGTTTTTAATGTCTGCAGAATCAGCAGAAACTTTTCCGTTCCGCAGCTATACTCAAAGAACTGGTAAAAATATTTTCCGCCGGATACTTTTTCGGTGAAACGCACCCGGTAGTTACCTGCCGAGACATTTTCGAGAGGGTAACTGATATAACTTTCAGCTGAATCATTGGGTGCTATCTGTATTACCGATATTTCCGCTCCATAATGATTGTTGATGTATTTGGTTCCCTGCTCCGGGCGTTTCAGAAGTCCTGATATCATAACATTTTTAACCTCATTCCATTCACCGGATAAAGGCATTGAGAATTTACCTAGCCGATGAGGGGCGTTCTTTCCCGCAGAAGAGATACCTGACTGTATTAAAAATGATTCCCGGCTTGTAATCTGCGGTTTATTCGTCTGAGAAGAGAAACCATCAACTTCTGAAAGCACGAAATCGTCAAAGATACCCGAGGCGCTTGAATATTTTCCGGTTCCAGCATCAAAAGGAAAAGAATCATGGTCCTTACTGAAATCAGCCTTCCCGGGAGCATTACTATAAATCGCAGTTTTTATTTCTTTGGGGTCAATCTGAAGAATGTCCTGCCTGTAAGTTACATCCGGCTCACGCAATTCAGTGAATGTTCTGAACACCAGCCCGGCATGACCATTATCGTCCACGGAGTATAAACTAATCCTATTCAGTCCGAGAACTCCCTTCGAAATAAAATTTTCTTCTAACTTTAAGAAATTAATATGACCGGTTTCTACCTTCGATTCAGTAAGGTAACCGTTTAATGATTTATCCACTAAGAGAAGATTATAGTCGGTATCGATTATTGCAAAACGGTTGTAGACAGGATTCGGGTATTCCGCCAGTATGGTATAATACCGATTCCCGGAGGAGATGAATATATTTTCGGTAATTGAATTCGGATTTGAAGCAGGGGGGATTTCCTTATCTCTTAGTATGGCAAGACCTGAAGTTGTATCAGTTCCCGCAATGACATCCTTCACCTTCCCGGGGAGATTATCCTCATATTGTTTCTTCCTGTCAGGAGAACTGCAGGAGACAAGTACTAAAAGCAGAATTATAACGAGGTACAAGGATTTGTTCATCTGTTAAATAAAACCCGATTAAGATTAATACAAAGTTATAAAAAATATTTTTGTTTTTTTCCTCAGGGGGTTTATATTTCCCCTCAAATAAAAACCTTATCAGAAGATATGTCATACTGTTTAATTTTTTAGCAGTTGTCCAAACCCGAGCATTCTTGATTAAAAAAACATTTGAAGTAAGTTAAATCATATTAAAAATTTTACGGGGGATATATGAGAAATTCTCTTTTAAGCTTAGTCATGGTTGTATTACTTACTGGCTGCGATCATATAACAGAGCCTCAAGGCAGCTTAACAATTCTGCTCAAATCAGTAAATGTTGATGGAATAGAGT
The DNA here is from genome assembly GCA_963774455.1 of uncultured Ignavibacteria bacterium. Taxonomy (GTDB): domain Bacteria; phylum Bacteroidota; class Ignavibacteria; order Ignavibacteriales; family Ignavibacteriaceae; genus DATFVA01. Next base: position 1,494,656 of record CAVZFD010000005.1, on the reverse strand, counting down.
ACTGTACAGAAATCTACCAGAATATATTTTCATTATATGATACATTATCGATTCGTTTCAGAATCAAGAACAATACCTTAATATCAAGGGAGTTTAATTTCAGCAACATTCAGCAGCTCGCATTTGAACTGATTAATAGAAACGAACAGATAGTTTTGTACTATCCATATATTGTGTCGCCGGCTCTGAGCAGCTTTATCGTCCAACCTGGCGAAACTAAAGAATTAGTCCAATGGAGCCTCTTTAAGGATCACAGCGGCAGATATATCGAAGAGGGTTATTACAAATTAAATGTTTTCCTTGCTGACCGGAATTCACCCAAAATAAGTCTGAATATTTTAATCAATTAGATAAGAGTCATTGTTCCCTGAAAAAAATAAGATGAGAAAATATTTTATTTTTGCTTTTCTTTTTTTAATTCAATTTTGCTCATACAGTCAGAATGATACAAGAATGGAAGATTTCGGAAATCTGACCAGGTTCACTGAAGCCAATAAATTACTTGGGGATCCGGCAGACGGCGAAAAAAGAGTCATCTTTATGGGTAACTCCATTACCGAGTTCTGGAGTGAAATCGACAGCAGTTTCTTTAAGGAAAAGTCCTTCATAAACAGGGGTATAAGCGGACAGACATCCTCCCAGATGCTGCTGCGGTTCCGCCGGGACGTTATAAACCTTAAGCCGGCGGTTGTAGTGATACTTGCAGGCATTAATGATATAGCCGAAAATACAGGTCCTATTGCTCTGGAGGATGTATTCGGCAATATAGTTTCTATGTGCGAGCTGGCAAGAACTAATAATATCCGCATTGTACTGTCTTCTGTGCTGCCTGCAAATGATTTTCCATGGAATTCCGGTCTGAAGCCAGCAGAAAAGGTTATAAAGCTAAATGAGATGCTGAAGCTCTACTGTTCGGAGAATAGAGTAACTTACCTTGATTATTATTCGTATATGGTTAATGATAAAAAAGGACTTGATAAGGAATTAGCCGAAGACGGTGTTCATCCTACATTAGCAGGTTATAAAATAATGGAGCCTCTGGTTGAGCAGGCAATCAAGTCTGCCTTGAATAACTGAAAGTTAAAATGGTAGGCACCATTAAGTTCCGCTGCATAGAAAAATATAGAAATTTATATCCGAACGGAGCAAAGTCCTCGTATAGAAATTCCTGCAATCTGCCCGTCCGAAATTTATTTTGCTTAGATGAGCATAATTCCTGGAAATATTAAATGACGGATAGGAAAAAGGTTAAAGGACTCCTGAAGTTAATCCGGTTTGAACTTCCATTTTCTGCAGGAGTATGTGTTGTTATGGGACAGATACTTGCGATAGGGGAGTTCGCATCCCTCTATTTAATATTTACGGGGTTCCTTACCGTATTTATGATCTCAGCTTCCATCCTGGTATTAAATGATTATTTTGATATAGAAATCGACAGGATTAATTCTCCTGATCGGCCTTTACCCTCCAACCTTGTGACGCCTTCAGAAGCTGTATTATTTTCAATATTTTTAATGTGTGGGGGTTTAGTTCTTAGTGTTTTGATAAGTTTACCATTGTTTCTTCTTTCGCTGATTCTAATCGTGATCGGATTTCTCTATAACCGTTATTTTAAGAAGAGCGGCTTGCCGGGAAACCTGATGGTGAGTCTTTCAGTAGGAATGACTTTTATTTTTGGAGGTGCAACAGTCGGGTTCCCATTTAATAGACTGGTGGTGCTATTTGCAGTCATTGCTGCTCTCGTAGATTTGGGAGAGGAAATAGCAGCAGATTCAACAGATGTTGAAGGAGATCTGCTGATACAGTCTAATTCGCTTGCGATTAAACTTGGCGAAATGACTGCTGTAAAGATCAGCGGTTCAGTGTTTCTCGTCGTAATTCTATTGACATTAATCCCTTTTATCACACATTGGCTTTCTCCGGTTTATCTAATCCCACTCGGGGTGATGGATTCAGCAATTGCTTATGGAGCTATTATGATTTTACGAAAGAATGGAAGGGAAAGAAAAAAAAATATCCGCATCATTTATCTTGGGGCTACACTGGGAATAATTCTATTCATCCTTATGAGGCTTGCAGGCCTGTAGGAAGCACCCACGGGCTTCTTAATAGAAGGTCTTGTATTCCATGCTTGTAAGAATTTTATTCAGTGGACGGTAAAAGGTCATATAGCCGAAGGGCGGCGGAGTGGATGAGCTTATATACTCTGAAACAGGCCGGGTGATCTGCTGCTTCATTATCTTTCTTGAATCTCCTATCGGAAGACCGTCATGGTAAATATTATTAAAATCAATAAGCAGTTTCGGATGGTATGATATAAAATATTTACCCCTGTACATTTCCTGAAGCATTTTTTTAAGTTGATATTTTAATTCGGAGGAACCGAGATAAGTAAACGAATCGGACGAATCACAAAATGCAACTATAACAGCGCTATGTCCGTCGTGAACAAGTACAGGTGTACCCACATCAATTTTGGTGAAGAGCTCCCGAGCCATATCTCTTGATATTCTTACACAACCGTGCGAACTTTTCTTCTTACCAAGGTATTTATAGTATCCTCTTCCCTGTAGAGCGTGAAAACCGATGCCCCAATTGAACCCCATCCAGTTAAGCATCAATGTACTGTCAAACTGGCGCGAATACCATTTCTCCATCTTCGACTGGATCACGAATAAACCCGTTTTCGTATCAACACCGTCTTCAAGTCTGCTGGTTCCCGATGAGAGTCCGAACTCCTTTACAGGATCTTCCCTGGAGTATAAATATCCCTTCTGTGTTGAAAGATCTACTTCTATAAAGTAAGGCATCAGGGTATAGATGGTATCTCTCACCCAGGTGTAATCATCAGCCGGACGGGATACAGAACCTTGTTTAATATCCTGAGCGGGAATCTCGGAAGATATAAGAATAAATGTTTGAAGCAATATGATCCAGCTTACCCTCTTCATAAAGTTTTTAGTTCTCCTGGAAATGTTGAATCAGTATGTCCGCTTTTTTCTTTCCTACCAGTTTTGAGAGCTGGTCAAAAGAAGAATATTTTATATCATTTAAACTACCTAATTCCTTCAATAAAATCTGCGCTGTCGAAGGGCCTATTCCTTTTATTTCTGTAAGTTCTGTTTTAATCGTCCTCTTGCTTCTTCTTCCGCGGTGGAATGTAATTGCAAACCGGTGCGCTTCATCCCGCACCTGTTGCAGAAGTTTCAGTCCCGAAGAGGTCTTTGGAATCGACTCAGCCTCAGAGCTACCAGGAAAGAAAACCTCTTCAAGTCGTTTGGCAAGACCGATAATATTATAATCACTGAACCCGAGTCGATTAAGTATCTCCACGGCACTGGAAAGCTGTCCTTTACCGCCGTCAACCATGATAAGGTCGGGGAGGGGAGAGTTCTCCTCTTTAAGTTTTGAATATCTGCGCTGAATTACCTCCTGCATACTTGCAAAATCATCGGGTCCTTCAACACTTTTTATAATAAATTTTCTGTAAAGACTCTTCTTAGGCTTTCCGTCTTCGAATACCACCATACTTGCTACGGAATCACTTCCCTGCAGGTTTGAGATATCGAAACATTCTATCTTCTTCGGCAGTACTTTCAGACGCAGGTCCCGCTGTAGGGCAGAGACAGCGTAAGTTACTTGTCCCTGGTTTTTCATTTTTTGCATCTGCAATTCCTTCAGTTGAAGTATTGCGTTTTCTTTGCACATCTTCACAAGAGATTTTAAGGAGCCTCTGTGAGGAATAATTATCCGTACTTTCCTTTCTGCTTTGGTGCCCAGCCATTCCTCGAGTGTGTCCTTATCTGAGGGTTCTTCCTCAAGGACTACCTCCCTAGGTACTTCGACAAATTCACCATAATAGAATTTTACAGCGGCTGAATAAATATTCGCGGCTTCTTCGCCGGGTTCCATTGAAAGTTTTAGTTGTTTTTTCCCTGTAAGCTTTCCATTCCTGATATTAAATACCGTGCAGGCCGAATCTTTTCCTTCATAAGCCGCTGCAATTATATCCCTGTCATTTAAGTCGTCGCTGACAACTTTCTGTTTTGAGGATATGACCGAAAGATGATCAATTTTATCACGCAGTTCAGCTGCTTTCTCAAATTCCAGCAGATCAACGGCTAAAGCCATCCTGTTCTTCAATTCTTTTATTAGATCGTCGGTTTTACCTTTCAGGACTTTTGTTACCTCGTCTACCATTTCACCGTAGTCTTTTTCGGAGATAAGTCCCTCGCAGGGACCGTCGCATTTTTTAATATGATAATCGAGGCATACCCTGAACTTCCTTTTCTCAATAGCCTCGCTGGTAATATTGAGCTTGCAGCTTCTGATCTTAAAAACCTGGTTAATCATCCGGAGAGCCGATTTCATTGTCTTAACATCGGTATAAGGTCCGAAGTAACGAGATCCGTCCCTTATGATCCTCCTGGTAGGATAAATCCTTGGAAAACGTTCATTTGTGACTTTAATATAAGGATAGGATTTATCGTCCTTCAGATTGACGTTGTAGCGGGGTTTCAGATCTTTAATGAGATTATTTTCCAGCACAAGGGCTTCGATCTCATTGTCAGTGAGGATCAGCTCCAGGTCAGCGGTTTTATTTACCAGCGTTTGCGTCTTAACAGAAAGAATATTTTTCTGGAAGTAAGTTCTTACACGGTTTTTGATATTCCTTGCCTTACCGACATATATTACCTTGCCGTTCTCATTAAGAAACTGGTATATTCCCGGGGAATCGGGCAGATTTTTTAATTTTGTTTCAAGTGTCTGATTCATCGTATCCGGTTAAATTGAATAACCAAAATTAAGTACAAACTACTATGCAAAAAAAGATTAAAAACCGTCTTCTCAAAACCAGTCTTTCTTCTTAAAAAATAAGATCATCCCGGCAGCAATAGCTATCATAATAATAAGCACCGAAGGGTAACCATACTGCCAGCTAATCTCGGGCATGTTCCATTTGCTAACCGATGTATTGAAATTCATACCGTAAATGCCTGCCAGGAATGTCAATGGGATAAAAATAGTTGATATAATAGTTAGTACTTTCACAACTTCATTAAGTTTCTGCCCCGAGCTGGAGAGATATATTTCAAGCATTCCATTTAATATTTCCCTGTAGTTCTCCATAGTTTCAATATTTTGCCTGATGTGATCATATAGGTCACGCAGGAAAATGTAAGTCGACTTAGCTATGTAAGGGTAACGCTCTCTTTCTATAGAAAAAATTATATCGCGCAGGGGAGTAACAGCACGCCGCAATTTGAGGATCTTCTTTCTCAAACTATGAATCGTTTCGATTGTGGTTTTACCGGGATTATAGACAAGATCATCTTCGATATTTTCTATTATGTCGTCCATATCCTGAAGTACAAAAAAGTAATTATCAACAATTGTATCAAGGAGACGGTACAACAGGTAATCGGCACCCAGCTTTCGTATTCTGCCTTTGTCGCTTCTTATCCTGTCCCTGATGGTGTTAAATACATCTCCCTCAACCTCCTGAAAAGTTATTAGGCAGTTATCCTTTGAAAGGACAAAAGAGACCTGTTCTATTTTCAGTTCCCGGCTTTTTTCATCCAGGTCAATCATTTTAGTGATTAGAAAAAGATAATTATCATAGTCTTCAAGTTTTGGAAGATGGTTTACGTTAAGAATGTCTTCCAGAATGAGGGGGTGGATATCAAAGATTTCGCCTATTTGGGCAAGTTTTTCTACTTCATGGAGTCCGGATATGTTAATCCAGCTGACATGTCCGTTTTCTTTATAGCTTTTCAGTTCATCAACATCCTTTATATCTTTTTCATAAAAAGTTTTGACATCATAATCAAAGCTGGATATTTTCATACTCGGTAGTTTTTGTTCGCCCGTAAAAACAAGTGAACCCGGGGGTAGTCCTCTTTTACTTCTTAACTTGCGTTTAGGCATAAATTTTTCCTTTGCTGTGGTGAGTTTAAAAATAAGTAATCCGGAAGAAAAAAAGTCGGAAATAATATTTTAATTGCTGAAAACCTGAACTTTGAGTTTGCCTGTGAAGTTGGTAAAGGTTATTGATATAATGTCGGGAGTCCTGCCCTCGAGGCTGGCGGAGATTGTCTTGATATTGTCTTTCATCAGCTTGTTATAAAGCAGTTGATTGGAATAATCAAAAATATAGAAACTTACCTGTCCTTCGGAGTAGTCATCAAGAGATAATATTAGATAAGCGTGAGTGCTGCTCACGCCAGAAAAATCTCTGAAAGTAGTTGATATATTTGCTGCGTTAATCAAAAAAGTATATGAAGAACCCGATTGAAGCCTTACAGGCTGATTTATATTACCGGCTGCATTACCAGGAGCTATAATATCTTCACGACAGGAGGGGATAAAGACTAAAATGAACAGCAGTCCTATTAAATAAAAACGGGAACTCTTCTTCAATTCACTCTTTCTAATTCTTACTGGTAATATAAACATTAATTAAAATTAATCCAGTTATATGGTATTACAGCTTAATGTGGTAATGATGGAAAAGCTAATACGTGATTTATATCATAAGAAGTTAAAAACCCTGTGGAACAGTTTACTTATTATCAACACCTATAATCCTAAGTAATACAAATGAATATGAGCATTAAGTTAATGTTATTAAGTATGTTAATAAATATAAGAAGGACTTCGTTGATAAAAATCACAATCTTCATTATTAATGTACAGTTAGGTAAGCAGAAACCAATTATTTGAGTGAATCAGAATAAAGGTTTTGCATAGGATTCACCGTCACCCACCGATTTATACACAATTTATCCACATATTTTTATATGTTTGTCCTCCGGGTAACTCATTATAGCCAGTACAGTTATAAGCCATCCTTAAAGTCAATGCCATATTTGTCTTAACGGCTACATATACAAAAGGAACGGCAATTATGTAAAAATCAGGCATAATTCAGTTGATACCACCCATACCTTCATATGTCAAAGTTTGCAAAAGGTATAAAGAAAGAGGCCCTGGTTAAACAAAATCTGGTGATCAGGTATGCAGGGAGCACGGGCCTTGCCACAGGACCCACCTATACTATAGATTGGGAAGAATGTAGTATAGGTGGATCCATTAAAGGAGAAACTGCCTCCTTCGGAACCAATTAAAGAAGCTTACAAAGAAGAATATAATGAGCTTAAAGATAAAATTATCCGGGAGCGGTAACTGCCTTATCGAGGTTAATAATTCTCAAAGCAATGAAGAAACCGATTATGAAGACAATGATGAACATCATCTGGGAGCTTAATCTTATTACCGTCTTATGATCCGAGAATTTAGTCAGTATTTTCGCAGTAATTTTCCTGATAATCTTTGCTAGCTTAAAGAAAACCACAATTAAAACTTTAGCTGCTGCAATATTAGGAAGCATCTGGATCAGGGTATTCATCCATTCCTGAAGTTTGTCCATTACAGTTTAATATACATTTTTCAAATTCATATTAAATTGGCTTTTTAAGGAATTTTCCTAACTATTAACCTTTCAGAGTGGGGGAACAGCTGTTCTGAAATGTCTTTCTCTCTATTCCAATTCTTTTATATATTTAAGTTTATTGATTTTTCGAGTTACCGCTCATTTCAGAGCCGTCCCATATGTTATTATTCATAAATCTTGGAGTGTAAATTGTCGCTTAAAAGTGGTTTGAAAAGATTCTTTGGTATTAAATCGGAAGAGGAAAGAAATAAGGTTAAAACTCCGAAAGAAAAAACCAAAGATTTTTTTGAATCCCTGCTTTTTGCAGGAATTGCTGCATTCTTCATAATAACTTTTGTAATTCAGAATACCCGGATTCCGACAGGGTCAATGGAAGATACAATCCTGGTTGGAGATTTCGTACTGGTAAATAAGTTTATATACGGTTCATCCTCTCCGAAATATATACCTTTTACTGAAGTTGAAATACCTCACTTTAGCCTTCCTGCCTTAAGAGACCCGAGGCCTAAAGATATTGTGGTATTTGAATTTCCGGGAGGCAGAGATCAGCTTCATGCCGATGAGCAGGGTGTGAACTATGTTAAAAGATGTATTGGCACACCTGGTGACACCATCCGGATAGTTGACAAGGTCGTGTATGTTAATGGTAAGCAATTCTGGATCCCTCCTCATATAAGATATCTTCAGCCTTACCCCAGACCAAAAGGAATGGTCGAGCCCAGGATATTTCCTAAAGGAATGCCCTGGAACGAAGATAATTACGGTCCACTGGTCGTGCCCAAAAAAGGTTATACTGTTCCCCTTAATCTGAATAATGTTGAGCAGTGGGCAATGACTATCAATAAGGAATATGGGAAGAGGGTGGTTGAGGTCAATGATGGAAGGGTGACGATTGAAGGGAAGCCGGTGACTTCCTATACTTTCAAAAAAGACTATTATTTTATGATGGGGGATAACCGGGATGACAGTCTCGATAGCAGGTTCTGGGGTTTCGTTGCCCGGGACATGGTTGTAGGTGAAGCATTTATAACTTTATTCTCATGGGACAGGGACATCCCATTTAGTGACCTCTTCAGGTTAATAGGTTCGATAAGACTTGATAGGGTATTAAAACTTTTACATTAAATAGACTTAAAGTATTGATACAGAAAAAATATGGATTTACTAAATATAGAGTACGATAAATATAAACTGAAGAATGGATTAAATGTAATACTCCATAAAGATAATAACCTACCTCTTGTTGCAGTAAATGTTTGGTACAAGGTAGGTTCTGCAAATGAGCGGAGGGGAAAAACCGGGATGGCTCACCTATTCGAACATATGATGTTCCAGGGTTCCGAAAACGTTCCTAAGGAGATGCACTTCAGGTATATCCAGGAGGCGGGAGGAAATCTTAACGGTTCAACAAATTTCGACAGAACTAATTATTATGAGAAACTCCCTTCAAATTTCCTTGAACTTGCGTTCTGGCTTGAATCAGACAGAATGGGTTACTTTTTACCGGCATTGACCCAGGAGAAACTGGACAATCAGAAGGGTGTGGTTATAAATGAACGTCTCGAACGTTACGATAACCAGCCATACGGACTGGCCTGGGAAATTATCTTGTCAAATATTTACAAGCAGGAACATTCTTACAGCTGGCCTACTATAGGATTCATCGATGATATTTCGAACTTCAGCCTTGAAGAAGTGTCCTCTTTCTTTAAAAGATTTTATTCCCCATCAAATGCTTCATTAGCTGTTGCGGGAGATTTTAATGAGAAATTTGTTAAGGAGAAAATTGAAAAATATTTCGGGGAAATATCTGACTCAGTCGAGGTAGAGGAAGTTCTTCCTGAACCTGTAAAACTGGATGAAGAAATACTTATTGTCAGGGAGGAAAATGTTCAACTTGAAAGGATCTACCTTGCTTGGCCGACAGAAAGGGCATATAGTGGTGACGATGCTGCCCTTGATATTCTTGCAGATCTTTTATCAGGATCAAAGAATTCTCGTTTATACAAGAATATCGTTTTTGAAAAGGAACTTGCACAGGATGTATCGGCTTTCCATTTTTCAGGAAGACTGGCAGGTCACTTTATGATAATAGCTACCGCTAAGAAGGGAAAATCTTTAGATTCTATTAAGGGTGAAATATTTAAGGAAATGGAAAACGTACATACCAATGGGATAACTCCTTATGAAATGAAAAAGACTCGTAACAGTATACGTTCAGGATTTATTTTCTCATTGCAAAACCTGGATACGATGGCTAACCAACTTAACTATTACGATTTTTTTCTTAGTGAACCAAATTCCTTCAACTATGATCTCAACAGGTACAATGAAGTTTCCAATGAAAAAATAAAAAGCGTTATAGATAAATATTTAACAGGACACTATATTGAGTTAAGGGTAAAGCCAAAATGAAAATGAATTCTGAAACAGTAAGAAGAAAAAAACCTGTTCGGGGCAGTACAACAGAATTTAACCTGCCGGCTATTTCTTCCTTTAAATTGGAGAATGGACTTCAGGTCCACTTTGTTCACAAAGATACTCTGCCGCTTGTGAGTATGAGTCTTGTTTTAGATGCGGGAAGCAAATACGATCCTCAGGGCAAAAAAGGATTATCAAATCTTCTAGCCATGGTTATGGATGAGGGTGCTGGTGTATATGATTCACTCCAGCTTAGTGATCAATTTGAAATAATCGGTGCAAATTTTAGTATCAGTTGCGATCAGGACTCGTTTTATCTTTCCCTCCAGGTTCTTGCAGATGAGTTTGAGCGGGGAACAGAATTGTTTTCCGCAATAGTTGCTGATCCTCACCTGGATGAAAGGGATTTCGAAAGGGAGAAAAGGAAAGTTTTAACCCGTATCCTGCAGAACAGGGACGAAGCTGAAGAAATCGCAAACGAGGCCTTCGAATTTAGGCTCTTCGGAGAAGATAATTCTTATGCCCCGCCTTCAATCGGTTTTCAGGAAGATATCGAATCCATCACAGTGACTGAACTGAAAGATCTTTACCGACAGACCATTAATCCTTCTAACTCTTTTCTTGTTATTGTCGGAAGTTATAAGGAAGGAAACCTGAGGGATACACTAAACAAATACTTATCAGGGTGGAAATCTACGGTATCAAATAAGACAGTCATTAACACAAACACATCCGTTCGGCCCGGTCTCTTTATAGTGGATAAAAAAGACAGTGTGCAGAGTGAAATCCGTACTGGTCTGATCTGTTACAATCGAAATGAATATGATTTTTATTCAAGGAGCGTACTCAACCTTATCCTTGGGGGACAGTTTATCAGCAGACTTAACCTCAACTTGAGAGAAAAAAGGGGTTTCACTTACGGTATATACTCAAGATTTATATACCTTAAATCCGCCGGATATTTCTTTACTACCACTTCGGTATCATCAGAAAATACAGGGGCGGCATTATATGAGATCCTTGAGGAAATAAAAAAAATAAGGAACGGTGTCAACAAGAATGAACTTAACTTTGCAAAATCTTCACTGATAAGGAAATTCCCGTCAGGATTTGAGACCAACAGGCAGATTGCTTCCAACATAATAGGACAGATTATTCATTCCCTTCCTGAAGATTATTTTAAGCAGTATCGGGAAAGGATAAAAAAAGTAACTCAGGAGGGGGTAAAAAATGCAGCCAACGATAACTTGTTTCCAGACAAACTTATCACGATAATTGCAGGCAATAAAGAGAAGATAATCGACCAGCTCAGGAAAATTTATCCGGGAGAGTTGACGGAACTGGACTCTAACGGCAGGATTTTATCTTAAGTCCTTATCAATAAGCATAGAGGGACTTACAAACTTATAACCCGTTTTTCGCAGTGCCGCAAGCAATGGAGGCATCTCAAGAAATTCTGCGGCTGAAATCTTAAATATCTTATTGTTCTTTTTTGCTGTATGAATTTTAGAAATCATGTTTTCCGGGGAAACATTTTTCAGTTCAGCAAATACATCCCATCTCAGAAGCGCTATCTTCCTTTTTGAGAATTCATCCCTTATTAATTTATAATGAGGTGAATTATAGATATCTGAATTTTCATCAATAACAAAGAAAGCTGCCTTATAGAATTTCCCTATGATTGAAAGAACCGAATTTTTAACTCTTTTTGAAGAATATCCTGTATTGAGCTTAAAATCCAGTTCTGATATATCATCATTTAGCATAACAATAGCTTCTTTCTGATTTTCGCGCAGGGTTTTCATCAACTCCTGTGAATGTTTTGAAGGGATCAGGACTCCTGCGAAATGTTCGGGAAGCAAGAGAAGACTGTTTAAATCTTCATTACTCACTTCCCCGATCCCTGTCAGAATAAAACCAATGGTATCTGTAGTTCTTTTTATTTCTTTACTATAGGTCATCACAGCATTTAATTTCAAGTATCCTCCCGATGAGATACTCACTTCGGTGGAATTGTCCTTCGGGAACTCAGTAGATATAATTTTAACTTCATTTGTATCGAACTGATTCTGGATCTCCCTGATAAGAAGGCTGAAAGGCAGATCTTCAGGTACATCCACCATGTAGCGGAATTTAAGCGAATCGCCGACCGTTTTTTTTAGGTTCTTACGGGTGATCCACGAAGAATCCATATTATAATTATGCAGCGAAGTTAGAAATCGTTCATTGATTTTAGAGGAAGGCACGGTTTTCACTTCAACTGAATGATCAGGCTGGTACAATTTTTCAAGTATAATATTAACAGCAATCAGCAAAATAACAATCAGCAGAAGCAGCTGAATAATATGATTTTTACTAAACGAAAATTTCATCAGAAGACTTACGGCATTACCTGGTTATCGATCTTTAAACTCTGCTTTTCTTTTTTCCAGAAAAGCCCTGGTTCCTTCCTTAAAATCTTCAGTACCGCAGGAAAGGGCAAAAAGACTTGCTTCAAAGTTAAGTCCTTCCCTCTGAGAAATCTCCTTTGTAGCTATAATTGCTTTTACAGCAAGTCTGATGGCATGACGGGCTTTGGAAATTATTTTGCCTGCCATTTCTTCGGCTTTGGAAAGAAGTTCTTCCCGGGGATATACACGGTTTACCAATCCAATTCTGAAAGCTTCTGCTGAATCGATCATATCCCCGGTGAGAATATATTCCATTGCTCGCCCGGTGTTTATTAAACGTGCCAGTCGCTGCGTACCACCGTAACCGGGGATAGTACCCAGGTTTACTTCTGGCTGACCGAACTTTGCATTTTCAGAAGCAAGACGGATATGGCAGGCAAGGGCAAGCTCACATCCACCTCCGAGAGCGAAACCGTTAACAGCTGCTATCACAGGCTTATCCATGCCTTCAATAAGATTGTATAAAGCCTGACCCTTTTCAGCAAATAATTTTCCTGAAATTATATCCAGTTTGTTCAGTTCAGATATATCTGCTCCGGCAACAAAGGCTTTTTCTCCGCTGCCTGTCACAATCACTGCTTTAACCGTGTCATCTTCTTTGAAGTCTGTGAATGCATCATGCAGTTCGCTAATCGTATCGTAATTTAAAGCATTAAGCTTGTCAGGTCTGTTGATTTTAAGAATTCTTATTGAACTTTTTGATTCTATGAGAAGATTTTGATATAACATTTAATTCTCCTAATAAACTATGTAAAGAGGAATCCTTACTTTGAGGTCAATTCCCACATATTGAGTAGATTGAAAATAATTATAAGTTGCCATAACTTCCAGCAGGAACATTGAAATTCCCACACCTCCGCTTAGACCAAGGCGTGAATTATTCTCAACAAAATTACTCCTGCCCGTGCCGGATTTGAACTGGTGCAGTACCTGCGTAAAGTTGTATGCGGCCGAAATCTCAACTACCGGCATAAAAAGAACAACTTTTTCAAGAAGAGGTGCAAAAAAGTATTTCGCCCCTACAGTCAGGGGGAACGAATTAATTGAGTAGTTGGAATAATCGGATGACTGATAAAAGGTCTGCGAACCCGGAAATTGCTGAAACCCCAACTTGGTAAAGAGGAAAAAGGGGAGGTACTCGTTATCTGTATAATCAAGCTCAACATTGAATCCGTAGCCTAAAGTTGACTGGTTGGAAAAAGAACTTATCGGAAATCTCGGGCCGACACCGAAAACCAGAAAAAGACCACGGGCTTTTTCTGCAGGAAGTTCGCCCGCAGTCGAAGGTATTTGTACCAGCAATATGATTAATAGTAAAAGTTTTTTCATAGATAAAACAAGTTCATCCGTTAAAATAAGAAATATATATTTTTAGCCAAATGAAGTTTGTTACCAAGTTGGTCAACTTCCCTGCGAAAGCCTGACCAGCCTTTCTTCCATTCCGATGCATTCCTTCTTTAAGAATTCATAAAGCTCGTCAATATGTTTTAACCTCGTGCGGAAATTTACAGGGTTAATACGGAAAAATATTTTTCCTTTTAATTCTGTTGTTGAGATCCAGAATTTCCCCGATAGTTCAGCTTTCCTTGAAACTTCAGTATGAAGGAGTTCAGTTTCAGTAGACGCCAATTTGTCCGATTCGAACCTGATACAGATAGCTGACATTTGAGGATTTACAGCGGGCCGGAAAATCCTTTCTTCTTTACAGAGCTTGTATAAGTGTTCGGCCTGATCAATATTTGAGTCTATCCACCTGGCAATCTGCCTTGTACCATATCGTTTGAAGCTCATCCAGACTTTAAGACTTCGGAAACGTCTACTCTGCTCGAAGCTGTGTACAAAATATTGAAACCTTTTATTATCGATGTTATCTTTCAGATAGCTTGGCTGAATTCCAAACGAGAGAGTTAATTGTCTTTTATCCCTCACAAGTATACTGCCGGCATCAAGTGGAGCATAGAACCATTTATGTGGATCAAGAGTTATTGAATCAGCTGTCTCAATACCTTTGAGAAGTCCTGTCCTTTTCTCTGATAGAAGTGCTCCTCCCCCGTAAGCTGCATCAATATGAAACCAGGCACCGTACTTATCCGCAATTTCCCGTAAAGCAGGAAGTGGATCGACAGATCCGGTATTTGTTGTGCCAGCAAGTCCTATTATACATGCCGGAACGAGTTTTTTACTTTTATCCTTTTTTATTTCACTTTCCAGTGCATCAAGATTAATTCTAAACTCCTCATCAGTCGGGATAGTTCGGAGGGAATTTCTTCCTAACCCGACAGCATCGACAGCCTTGTCGAGTGAGACATGCCTCTCATCAGACACATAAACAACATGTTCAAACACAGCACCCTGATGCTGTGCACGGTTGCCCGATGACCAATCTCTTGCCAGCTTTATACCTATAAAGTTTGCCATCATACCCCCGCTCGTAAGGTTTCCTCCTGCGGTTTGGGGGAGTCCCGCCAAGTCGCATAGCCATCTCACAGTTCTTTTTTCCATTGCAACTGCCGACGGACCAATAGAATAAGCGCCGAGGTTTTGGTTGAGGGTCGAAGCGATAAAATCTCCCAGGATACCCATCGGTGAGGGGGTAGGAGTTATCAATCCAAAGTACCCGGGATGATTTACATTTGTTGTATATGGAAACAGCTTGGTTTTAAGTTCATTTATAACGGCATCCGAATCCATACCTTCGACAGGCAGAGGTTCATCAAACAATTTTTCAATCATCTCCGGACTCGCATCCTGTAACAGGGGATGCTCTTCAATTTTATCAAGATAGTCTGATAATATATCAACAAGCTTGTGTCCCGTTTCCCTGAATTCTGATATTTTCATAAATTAACCTGAGCTTTCTATACAATTAAATTATAAATCATTAATCCGCGCTGCCCGGATCCGGTTCCATATGTAACTTTAAGACAGGACTGTTTTTTTCATTAATGAATGAGAAAAAGACCGCTATCAGAATCTCAAAGGCAGTTGTCAAATAATAAAATAAATATCCTGCGTAGATAAAATAAGAGGCGCTGAACTTAAACAGAACCGAGACCTCGTATAATAAGAGAATAAGGTTAAATAAAACAATCCTGCTTTCACGGGAGATTATCAAGATGAAATCCCTGAGAAAAAAAATAAGAATAAAGAAATGTAATATTATTGTGAAGATCTTTATTTCGGGAGCATCCAGATAGAATTCTGTAAAAGATACCGGTATCAAATTATCTTCAACTATTGTTTTAATAACAATATGAAAATTCTTAAAGGAAATCAATTTTTTAGATGGAATATAATATCACTTTTAGGCTAGCGCATCCGTATAATTACGGAATTTAGAAATAATCCCGAGTATAATAAAATATAGTAATTGTACGGATGAGTGAGTCATGAATTAGGGTTATTTTGGTGATCGAAGTACAACGTGTGGTGTAGGATGATTTCATAGCTTTATAGTGCTTCACGCACAATCTCTCCGTGCCCCTGTAGACATGCAGTGGCTTTTTTTTTAAAAAATCAGTAATTGTACGGATGCGCTTTAATATTTAAGTCGGTAGATTTGAGGTGTAAGAAGATTATGACCCGAGGGGTAGGACAGTCTTCTACTTAAAAATGAGAAATTCAATCTCATTGTAACCCCTGCTTAACCGCAGGGGTTATTTTATAAGTAGCAGCTTTTTCACAGCTGAATATGTCCCGCTGGTCAGCCTGTAATAATATGCCCCGCTTGGAAGGGATTTTCCATCGAAATTAATACTATATGTTCCTTTTAAATAATACTGATCCTCTGCCAGGGTTTTTACTTCCTCTCCAAGTGTATTATAAACTTTCAGTGTTACAAAAGCTTCCGCCGGAATGGTGAAACTGATGTTTGTGGAAGGATTGAAGGGATTCGGAAAATTCTGAAATAAAGTGAATCCCGATGGAGATTGCTCCGTGTTTTTAATACCAGAAACATATCCTTTGTATAAAATTACCTGTCCTCCGTCAGGAACAACGGAAGTTTCTATTACGGTGTTTGATCCGGACAAATATGACGCTGTGTATTCATAAAAACTTCCCTGGAATACCGAGACAGTTGGCCATCCTCCCGGAACGATAATATCCGCGGTTAATGGATAGTTATAAATGTTATTTTCCAGTGTATCAGTGACATTTATAATAATACTTGTGTCTGTTATAGAGACGATATTATAATCATACGAGTCCCTTTCTTTCATATACTTGGTAACCTCGCCCATAGGAGCAACCCATAAATCACCGTTACCTGATGCATTCGATACGTATTGACACGCTGAGTTAAACCATTGAACCGAGATGGGCTGATATGAGCCTTGGGTAATTGCGGACTGAATTGAATCAAAGGGTATTACGTCATGGGCCTGCAGGAGTCCCCATCCGCCTTCATTTATACTGTTATCTACATAGTTGTAGAATTGCTGGAGTTCATCCAGATCGTCTGAAGGTGAATTCCGGGGCATACTAAATTCGATAACTCTCGACCCGATTGTGTACCAGTCCTGGCCCGATAAAGATGAATCAACTGGAAATTCAGATATTGCTCGCGCAGATTCATAGAACAAACTTGAGTAGTAAAGTACATCACTGTCATATTCAGAATAGGGATAAGCTAGTTCAATACATTTTTTCCCGGTAATTTTTCTTTCAATACTTTTCTTTGACTGGTATAATTCATATAACAGTGTACCCGCTGTGGAAGTGTCTCCTATAGCAAGATTACCCAGATGGGCGTGAGTGACAGTATGTGAACCCATCTCCTGTCCGGAATCTGACATTTCTATGAATTCCGGCCAGGTTCCGTATCTCCAGTAGGGACCATAAGGATCATCCAGGGGCTGGGTTATTAAGAAAAATGTTCCCCTGAAGCTGTATTGTTTGAAAATCGGAAATACATAATCATACTGAGACTGCATACAGTCATCAAATGTAAAAGTGAATGCGGCTGATTTGTCATCTTTCCATTTTTTTACCAACAAATCACCTGTCGAAGGAGGATTATCCTGGCAATATACCGATGGGATATAGGTGGTTATAATTATTATTATATAAAAAAGTAATAAACAGAATTTCATAAACATCCGGGATTTTGCAGCCGATAATATAATATATCACAGGCAAAATTTAGATAGTAAAAATATTCTCTTATTTTCGCATTATGAAATAAATAGTCCATTTATAGTTCTAATATTAAATATGAAAATTATTTTACTAATATGCCTTGCGGCCTTTATTGTCAGGGCACAGCAATCCATTGAGATAACTTTTAGAGTTCAAGTAAATAATATACCGGATTCAGGGAAAATCTATATTACAGGCAGTCAGTCAGAATTAGGAAACTGGCGCCCTGGTTCAGTTTCTTTAATTAATACTACCGGCAATATTTGGGAAAGAACAATTTCCTTTCCTTCGGGAGAAGATATCGAGTTTAAAATCACACGGGGAAGATGGGAGAATGAAGCAGTAAATAAGTATGGCGGTATTCCCGGCAATCTGAAACTGAAAGCATTTACAGACACGGTCGTTAATTTAACCATAAATCGCTGGAAAGATGAATTCGTATCTAAGTTAAAGGGACAGGTTACGGGACATTTGGATTACATCAGAAATGTGAAAGGTGAGGGAATTCCTCCCCGTGACATAATAATATGGCTTCCTCCGGGGTACGACGAAGATTTGAATAAACGATATCCTGTTCTTTATATGCAGGATGGTCAGAATCTCTTCGACCCTTCAACATCAGCCTTTGGTGTCGACTGGCAGCTGGATGAAACAGCTGATAGCCTTATCAGAAAAGGTGATATGAAACCGATAATAATAGTTGGACTAGCAAATACAACGTGGCGAAACTCTGAATATGCAGAGAACGATACAGGCTATGCTTATATGCAGTTCGTCATCAAACAGGTGAAACCTTTAATTGATTCTTCCTACAGAACATTAGCAGATCGCGGCAGCACTGCTGTTGGCGGATCATCTCTGGGCGGCCTGATTTCGTTTATGCTTGCCTGGAATTATCCTGAAGTTTTCTCAATGGTGATGTGTTTGTCGCCGGCGTTAAAGGTTTATAACTTTGATTATGTAGATAATGTGATTGATTTTAATGGTCCCCGTAAAAAACTTAAATTCTATTTTGACGCCGGAATTAATTCCCGTGACTCGCTGCTGGTTCCAGGAGTAAATGAGATGGTACAGGCTCTTGAGAACAAGGGTTATGAAAGTGGCAGAGATATTCTTAAGTATGAAGATACACGTGGAGAACATAATGAAAGTTCATGGGCGGCAAGAGCATGGAGACCCCTGTTATTTTTCTTCGGCAGGCATTTTTAATTATTTAGCCGGCTTCTCAAAATGCTGGTAATCTTTCCTGTCTGTCCAGTTTCCACCCCAATCCCATCCCAGCTTTCTAAATTCATTTACCAAAAAGGAATTTTTAGTAATGGTCCCTTGGCGTGAAGGATCATAAACAGAACCTTCCGGCTGATGAAGGCCTTTTCTTAAATAGGGATTCAACAATGGATTTATATCTATCGCAGTTCCGAATGAATGGTTGGACAATTTTTTTGTCCCAGCAATAAACCTGTAGTTGAAAGCCGATGTATTATTATCCTCCATCGATTTCTCATCCTCCCAGTTGTAAAAGAAAATAGGGATTGCTTTTGCTACGGGAAACTTCTTCGTTTTAATTACCGCAAAGATCTTTTCAATATCGCGACTTAAGTTTTTAGAGATTACAACTTGTCCCCTGTGAAGTTTATCGTCAAATGAATAATACTGAACATCTATAATCACAAGATTATTCCTGATTGCCGGAGGTACAGCTATACCTTCCAGGGCTTCTGCCAGGCTGTAGTCTGAATCAATAATTACTTTCTCAAAGGTACTGTCATTCATTCCAACTCTTTCGAATTCTGTTTTTTGTACTGCAGTATCCCGGCTTATTTGTAGAATCAGGACGTTGAATAATGCAAAAAATAGGACCCTTATCAATTATAACTGCCTCCAATTTATGATTTAGGAGTGTAAATAAATATATTTAAAGGTCAAAATAAAGGAATTAAAATGAAGAAAGTACTTGCATTAGCTGTTTTTGCGGTTACACTAATATATCTATCGGGCTGTTCTAATAACCCGAAGGTGGTTACAAAAGAAAACGGACTAAAATACACAGATGATACAGTCGGTACCGGCAAAGAAGCTAAAATTGGAGATCTCGTATCTATTAAGTTCAGTGCATGGGTAATAAAAGATTCAACTGAAAATCCCTTTGCGAATTGGTCGAATGATTCAAGCAAAGCAAAACAGTCGATTGGTTCAACTGACAAAATGGGAAAGCCCTATAAATATCAGTTAAAGGAAGAAAGTTTTATTAAAGGTTCTGCCGAAGGAATCGCGGGTATGAAGGTAGGCGGTACAAGAACAATCATTATCCCCTCTGACCTGGCTTATGGAAAACAGGGTATAGGACCCATTCCACCAAACACCAATCTAAAAGCTGTCATAACCCTGGTAGATGCCAAAGAGGCTGTGGTTGCTAATATATGGGATGTTGACTCAACAAAATATAAAACCACCAAAGATAGTTTGAAGTACGCTATAATTGAAGAGGGAACAGGCGCTCAGCCGGATTCAGGTGATCTTGTAACTGTGGATTACTCTGGCTACCTTGCAAAGGACAGCACTAAATTTGACAGTTCCGTGGAAAGAGATGAGCCGTTAACATTTAAGCTTGGAACCCACATGGTTATTCGCGGCTGGGATGAAGGAATAGCATTGATGAAAAAGGGCGGTAAGGCAAGGCTCGTTGTTCCCCCGTCGCTTGGTTATGGAAATAGACCAAACCGTGTTATACCTCCGAATTCAACCTTGATATTTGATGTGCATCTTATAGAAGTCAAGAAACAGTAGAATTTTTAAAGGGGCTGTCCTTAAATCCAGATTGGTTTGAATTAGGAATAACAGTTTTAAGACAGCCTCTCTCTCATCTAAAGGTAAAATTTTATTATGGATACTGCCTGGGCGTAATAGCCGCCTCCGAAAAGATTTAGATGATTCAGGACGTGGTAAAGTTTATATATATTCTCCCTGTATTCCCAACCATCTTTTAACGGATAGCTTTCGTTATAGGATGAATAAAATTCAGCGGGGTAGCCTCCGAATAGCTTTGTCATTCCCAGGTCAGCCTCACGATGGCCATAGTAGACGGCGGGATCGATGATGCATGGATCGCCTTTATCATCCACCATATAATTTCCGTTCCAAAGGTCACCATGAAGGAGTGCTGGCTCTTCATCCGTTCCTTTGAGTATTTCTCCGATTCTATTCTCAAGGCTCCGGAAGCCTTTCCTTAACTCTTCCGTAGCATAACCGTTTTTTTCACAGAGCATTAACTGGAATACCAGTCTTTTATTTAAATAGAATTCTGTCCAGTCTTTATCTTCATTCCCCCTTGTCAGATTTTTTTGAGGGTTCGAACCGATATAGTTATCTTCATAAAATCCGAAAGCTGATCCTTTATACCTGTGCAGATCTGCGAACTGCTTCCCAAAGGCTTCAAAGAAAGAATGGGACTTCCTGCCGCTCTCAATAAATTCTATTACAATATAATTATCAGAGAATATTTTTGTTCCGGGCACTCTTACGGCATTTGCTTTTTGAAGTTCATTAAGTCCATGCGCTTCCTTTGCGAACATATCATCCGGCGAATTACTATTCGTTTTAAGCAGGTAATTTTTGCCTGAAGCCATAATAATCTGATATACATTATTGATGCACCCCCCCGAAAGATCCCTTATTTTCGTGATGGAAGATTCGAGCCTGTCCTCAATATCATTTTTCAACTTCTCAGGTAAGCTCATCTTTCAGCCTTTTAAGTAATCCCCGGCAGGCATCAACGAGAATATCCATCACCTTCTCAAAACCTTCCGGACCTCCCATATAGGGATCCGGAACCTCATCTGCCTGAATATGCCTGTTGAATTCAATCATTTTATGTATCTTATTGCTATATGCTTTTCTTTTGTCTAACCTTTTTATTTCATTAAAGATGGCGTCATCCATTGTGATGATATAATCGAACTTTTCAAAATCGGTTTTGGGATCGAACTGGCGGGCTTTGCTCTTTAAAAAATAACTCCTGCTGGCAGCATAAAATCTCATCCGGGGATCGGGACTCTCGCCAGCATGGTAGCCGATAGTTCCTGCCGAGTCTATTTCTATCCTGTTTGATAATTTTTCTTTTTCTACCATAGTTTTAAGTATTCCTTCGGCTGCAGGAGATCGACAGATATTCCCCATACAAACAAAGAGTATTCTGATAGTTTCCATAGTTTGAATTCCTCTTTTCAGGTGTTGTATTCTAAAAGACAAATATAACTAATTAACCCTTAACCATCATTTCATTTTCTAAATCACAAATCACTCTTATTGAAGGGATTCTTGCTTAATGGAAAATATTTTTTTATTCTTAAGCATTGTTTACAGAAATTAAAATCCTTCGCCTCTAAGGATAAAGTTTTATTAACACTTTAAGGATGAACCATGGCCTATGTCATCACCAAACTTTGTCTCAATTGCAAAGATATTGCCTGTACCCAGGTCTGCCCGGTGGACTGTATTTATGAATATACCGGAGATGATCCGACTATCCCCAGGGAGATGCTTCTGATCGATCCGGATGAATGTATTGATTGTAATGCATGCGTTCCCGAATGTCCCTGGGAGGCTATCTTCGAAGAGGAGATGGTACCTGACATTTTTAATGAAGATATAGTACTTAACGCAAGAATAGTCGGTAAACCCAGGGTGGTGCCTCAGCGTGAGGAAGGAAAGCCGCTTCCGACACCCGAAGAAATTGAAACTAACAAGAAGAAGTGGGGATACAGCAGTTAAAAAATAAAAGCAACTAGCAAATAAAATACATTCCTGAAGCCGGATTTATTGGTTAATTAGTCCGGCTTTTTTATTTTTTAAGCGCAGTTATAAATGTCTATTCAATTATACCTGCTGTACTGCATTTTGTACAATTTATCCTGTTAAAAACTAAAAATTGATGTTAACTCGAAGTTCTCAAGTGGCATTCGTTTTGCTTTTTGGGGGAGACTCATAAATCTGAGGAAAAGATGAAAAAGTTACTATTTATAATTTTTGCACTTTCAGTATCGGGTGTCTACGCACAGGTGAATACAGCCGCCGTAAAGCTCGGTATATTTTCTCCTTCGTCTGCGGGCGGAGGTTTTATTATCGGTTATGAGGGTGCTCATTATGTAGATAAGAATTTTAGTTTCGGGTGGAGCTTCGACTGGTACCATAAGAATTATGTAGATAAGACACTTGTTAACGATCTGAACCAGCAGGATCCTAATCCTATCGGCGGCGGCCAAATAAATGAACTCCGGGCTACAACCAATCTTCACGATTTTCCGCTGATGATCCATCTTACGGGCAAAACACTGGTGGCTCCCTATACCCAGGCCTACCTTACTGCCGGAATCGGGGCGGAAGTTCTGCTTATAAATTATAATGATTATACGGATCCTTCAAAAGATGAATTCCATACAGCCTTCGATCTTAACTGGAGAATAGGCATCGGAGGGATCTACGAACTTAGCAGGCAGGCAGATGTTTTTGCGGAGCTTGCTTACCACTCATCCGCGCCCAGCTGGACTTACGAAACCCAAAACGCTATTGGGGATAAACGAACTTTTGAAAGAGTATTTGATATGAGCGGGGTCATGTTCAGGGTGGGCTTCCGATTTTATTATTAATTTTAATTGTACAAAAGACTGTTAAGCAAGTCTATTTTCTGATGAATAATTCAACGAGTATGACAAAAATGTCATACTCTTATTATATCCAGCTTTTATAGGCTTAGCATGTGCCTTGCACTCCCTTTTTAAACCCGGAAAAGTTCGTTAAAAACAGCGAAAAAATGCAATTTTTCACTGTTGAAAAAATCAATAGTGTGACAAAATGGCAGTGTCCCATTTTGAGCTCATTCCCCAATGATTGTAGCTACAATATTCCTGCTGCCACCTCTGTTCCTATGTTCGCATAAATAGACTCCCTGCCAGATTCCAAGATTAAGAGCTCCGTTTTTAATAGGAACAGAAACGCTGCTTCCTAAGATTACGCTTTTGATATGTGCAGGCATATCGTCCGAACCCTCAGCATTGTGATCGTAGTATGGTGCATTTTCGGGAACCATCTTGTTGAAATGTTTTTCCATATCGCTCCTTACTGTGGGGTCGGCATTCTCATTCAGAGTCAGTGAAGCTGATGTATGCTTAATAAATATATGGACGATTCCTGTTTTTATATTTTTAATTTCCTCAACCTGGTTCAGTATTTCATCCGTTATCAGGTGAAATCCTCTCCCTCTCGATTTAACGCTGAACTCTTTCTGTATGCATTTCATAAATCATCCTATTTTTAATCTTTCAAGATATAAAAATTGAAGGATTAACCTGTGATAATATTGACCTGAGGATAAAGCTTATTCCGTCCATCCAATTGATATCCCTAAGCCGAATGCAGATTTTTTATTATCTGTAGAATTAAAAAACTTGCTGAATTTTATAAACGGTTTTAGGTTTTTATCCATGTTAAAAATAAAACTTACACCTGCTTTAACTCCGCTTACAGGATAATTATTGGCATATGATTGACTGCTTATTCTGTAGCAATATCCGAGTATTAGTTGAGTAGTAATAAAAACATCATTTCCAATTGATGCATAGCTTAAAAGATTTAAATCGTGAAAAGGAGAACCATAATCTGTTCCTCCAGCTTCTCCTGCTGAAAAGTGATTGTAACTGGCTGCTACACCAAAAGATTCAGAACCTGCTTTATAAATCTCAAATTCAGACGAGAACGATAAATCATTTATAAAAATTGCTGTGCAGAAATCAAGATGAATACTCCTTAGATTAAACGAGAGAGTAGGTTTTCGAGTCTCTTGTGCTGGCTGACCGCCGAATATGTGTGTACTTAATAAACTTATTAATAAAAAAAATAAGAATTTCATTTTATTACCCGGCTAAATTCTTAAATGATTGATAGATAAAATGGATTGTTCCCGTTTCCTCCCTGCAAATTTTTAGATTTACTAACAAACTTCGATCAATATTTCCACGAATCCAAGTTTCAAATTTATCATTACATCCCAAAATAGAGCCATTCATCCCAAAACATTTAAAAATGATTAGAATTAATTCAAAGTTTCTTTTAACTTTGATGCGTTTTTAACTTAATTACTTTAATCTCTGGCTTGAATCCTCAAACACATATCAATTCCACAAACAAAATTTCAGTAACAACATGAAAAACAAACTGACGTTAGTATTAATTGCACTCCTTTTGGCATTTTCCGTAAACATCATGCCGCAGGAAAAATCAGAACCCGATTCCTTAAAAAACATTTCTATGAACGGTTTGACGTTCAGGAGCATAGGTCCTGCAATTACCGGCGGAAGGGTAGTTGCCCTTGCGGTAAACCCATCCGATCACAGCGAATATTTTGTTGGATCCGGACATGGCTCATTGTGGAAAACAACCAATAATGGAGTAACGTTTTCTCCCGCATTTGATAACCAGGATTCATATGCAATAGGCGCGATCGCAATAGATCCATCGAATCCCAACGTAGTCTGGGTTGGTACCGGCGAGAATAACAACCAGAATAATGTGATTTACGGCGATGGAGTATATAGAAGTGAGGATGGCGGAAAAAGCTGGAAGAATACGGGACTAAAAGAGTCCAGGCAGATTGGCGGAATCGTGGTCGATCATGATGACGGAAATATCGTCTATGCAGCCGCATATGGACCCTCACGGACTTCAGGCGGCGACCGCGGAATATTCAAGACCACCGACGGCGGCAAAACCTGGAATAATGTGCTGTTCGTAAGTAAATACACCGGCGCATTTGAAATACATATGGATCCCAGGTATTCAAATATACTCTATGCTTCTATGCATCAGAGGATGAGAAATTTGTATACAGGTGTGTCCGGTGGACCTGAGAGCGGGATTTACCGCAGTACAGACAGCGGCGCTACCTGGGATAAAATGAGCAAAGGTCTGCCAGGTGCTGATATGGGAAGAATAGGTTTGGCCATTTCTCCAGTTAACCCCGATGTTCTGTATGCCATTGTTGAAGCCGCTAAAGAGGGTGGTGTATATAAGAGTACCGACCGCGGTGTAAGTTGGTCAAAACAAAGTAGTTATGTTTCGTCATATGCTTTTTATTTCCAGAAGTTATTCTGCGATACTAAAAATGTTGACCGTGTATACAGTATGGATGTCTTTCTGCAGGTAACTAATGACGGGGGAAAGAACTGGGAAAACCTGGGCGAAGATAAGAAACACGTTGATAATCACGTTTTGTGGGTCGATCCGGATAATAATGATCACCTGATTGCCGGATGCGACGGCGGGGTGTATGAAACATACGACCAGGGAAAGAACTGGAATTTCAAATCGAATATTCCGATTGCCGAAATTTATAAAGTAACTACTGATAACGACCTTCCTTTCTATAACGTTTTTGCCGGTTCGCAGGATAACAGCAGCTTCGGCGGACCATCCCGTACAATAAATACAGGGGGAATTACGAACCAGGACTGGTACTATACCTGTTCCGGCGACGGGTTCCAGACCCAGGTTGACTGGAAGAATCCGAATATAATTTATTCCGAATCCCAGAACGGCGGCCTTGTAAGGTTCGATAAAAAGAGCGGTGAACGGTTATATATCAAGCCTTATGATTTTGCCGATACGGCTTACAGGTTCGACTGGGATGCAGCTTTGTTGATCTCAAAGTTCGATAACAAGAGGTTGTACTTTGGAGCAAATAAATTATTCAGAACAGATGACCAAGGAAGCACCTGGAAAATTACTAGTCCCGATCTTACCCGCGGCGTACCACAGGAAATGGATAAGCTGATGGATAGAAGCTGGAGTATAGATGACCTTGCCAGGAAAGGTTCAATGGCCCAATTGTCAGCTATCGCCGAATCTCCTTTGGATGAGAATTACATCTACACCGGGTCGGGTGACGGGCTGATTCACTATACAATGGATGGAGGAAAAACCTGGAATATGGCTTCAACACCTGGTCTCCCCGAATATTCGAGGATAGATCAGATCACAGCCTCGCATTTCAATAAAAATGTTGCCTACGCTGCATGTGAGAATTTTGTAGCGGGTGATTTCCAGCCTTATTTATATAAGACCACTGACGGCGGAAAAAACTGGTTCCTCTTTAATAGTAACCTGCCGAAATACGGCAGCACGTTCTCAATCGCTGAAGATAATGTGAATAAGGATTTGCTTTTCATAGGAACCCAGTTCGGCGTTTTTTATACAGTGGATGGTGGAAGTGAATGGATACCTCTAAAGAACGGACTTCCAACAGAGATGGTGATGGACCTTACTATCCAGGAAAGGGAAAATGATCTCGTCGTTTCAACTTTCGGCAGAGGGATCTATATTCTGGATGATTACTCACCGCTTAGGTATGTGTCTATGGAAAACCTTAAAAAGGAAGCCTATCTTTTCCCCGTGAAGGATGCGCTGATGTATATTGAAGCTCAGCCCTTTGCATTCCCGGGTGTAGGATTTATGGGTGCAAGTTTTTATGCTGCTCCGAATCCCGATTTCGGGGCTGTCTTCACTTACTATCTGAAAGATGAAATAAAATCTCTTAAAGATATAAGAAGGGATGAAGAAAAAGAAAAACAGAAAAAGAATGAAGATATTAAGTACCCGACATACCAGACCTTATTTAAGGAAAAGGAAGAACCGGATGCTTACCTGCTTTTCACTATTACCGACGCGCAAGGAAATGTTATAAGAAAAATAAAAACTGACCCGAAAAAAGGAGTTAACCGTATAACATGGGACTTCAGGTATAATCCTTTCACTCCGGTATCGTTGACACCATTTGATAGCTCGGTGCCATGGAATGAACCTGACCGCGGTTATATGGTTGTTCCGGGAACATATAAGGTATCTCTCTCAAAATTCCAGGATGGGAACTTCACCGAACTGATTCCGCCGCAGGAATTTGTTTGTAAGTCGTTGAACAATACTTCACTTCCTGCCGAAGATAAACAGTCTCTCGATCAGTTCAACCGGAAAGTCGCTGAACTTACCCGGGCAATATCCGGCGCAGATGCATATAGAAAATCGCTTGATGATAAAATAAAGTATTTTAAAAAAGCCGTATTTGAAGGGGCTGAAGTTCCGGAGGATGCATATAATACGGTTATAAAAATTGAAAAAGAATTAAACGATTTTAACCGTAAACTCAATGGAGATCCATTGAGGGCAAGGTATGAAGGGGGTTCCCCAACTTCAGTTAAGGACAGAATTGACCTGGTAACAGGAGGGTTGTGGACAACAACCTCCGCTCCTACGGATACGTACCTAAAGTCCTACGATGCCGCAGCAGGTCAGTTTGACGGATTGCTTTCAGAATTGAAGTCCATTGACGGCGAGATTAAAGCACTTGAATCGTCCCTCGAAAAATACGGTGCTCCGTATACTCCCGGAAGGTTTCCGGAGTGGAGAAAGTGAGGATGGGTTAAGGAGTAAGTGATTGAAATAGGGGAGTTTATCTTTTGAGAGGCAGTCTGAAGTTCAGGCTGCCTTTTTTTTGGCGGTTCCATTGGATGGGATTTTCCTTATTGAATCTTTTAAGAACTCTCTGATAGCCTGGTGATGTTAAATTTTTAGTCTCCCTTTTCTTGTCGTGCACTGTCTGCTTAGCCCCAAGAACCCTGATTTCGTATTTTCGATTAGATTTACAGACTGTGCAGAGCTCATCCGAATTAACGTTTTTTCTGTTTTGTCGCCAGGGAGTATCTTTTTCCAATCTCAATCAGATATTCCTTTTTTTGCCGAATTGCTCATAGATAACCTTTAAAATTCCTGGTTACCTATATTATAACTCAACGACCTCCTTACAAATCCTTTTTGGTTACTTTATTTATGGTGTATGCGTAAAATTATACATAATCAACAACCGTTGCTATATATGAGAAAAAATGACTAAATTCCTGCATTATCCTGAGTTAAGTAAATTATTTGAGTTGAAGTCCGTAAGGATGGTACTCCATACGGTAATAAAATCCTTTTCTCTTTCCTGCTTTGAATTAGTAATTTAAAATAAAATATATGACAGGTTCAACCATACTTCATTATAAGATAACTGAGAAACTGGGGGAGGGTGGAATGGGTGTGGTTTATAAAGCAATAGACACTGAGCTTGACAGAACGGTTGCCCTGAAATTTTTGCCGCGCCATTTCGCATTAAATAAAGAAAATGTAGAGAGGTTTAAAACAGAAGCTAAAGCTGCTGCTTCTCTTAATCATCCTAACATCACAGCGATTTACTCTATTGCAAAAAATGTAGAAAACGACGGTGAAGAACAATTATTCATGGTAATGGAATTTATTGATGGTGTTGAATTAAAGGAGAGAATAAGTGAGAATAAGATCTCTTACCAGGAAGCTGTTGATATCTCGATAAAAATATGCCTCGGACTTGAAGCAGCGCATAACAAGGGTATTGTGCACCGGGATATTAAATCTTCAAATATTATGATTACCAGTGACGGTTCCGTGAAAATTATGGACTTCGGACTTGCAAAACTGGGAAACAGCGAAAATCTGACAAGGATAGGTACTACTTTAGGTACAATCTCTTATATGTCGCCTGAACAAACAGCAGGAGAAAACGTCGATCATCAGACGGATATATGGTCGCTGGGTGTGGTGATGTATGAATTGTTTACAGGTCATCTTCCATTCAGAGGTGATTATGATCAGGCTGTTGTATATTCAATTATTAATGAAAACCCGCGGGAACTTAAAACTTATAATGAAAGCTTTCCGGAAACTGTTCAGTCAATCATTTTTAAAGCTCTTGCAAAAAATAAAGCAGACAGGTATAGCTCAGTATCGGAGCTTCTGAATGACCTTGTGCTGTTGAAGGATTCCTCCGGAGTGTCATCAACAGGAACATCTCGACAGTTTTCTTTTGTTAAAGAAAGTCCTGTAGTTAAAAAAGATTCTTTGCTTAAGTCCCCAGCACTGAGATGGACATCTGCAGCTGTTTTAATAATAGCTATAGTTTTTTTATTATATGATTACCTGTCACGTCCAGATGTTACCCCGGGACAAACAAATTCTCTCCTTCCTGCTGAAAAGCATATTGCTGTGCTTCCATTTACAATTATCGGCAGTAGTGGGAATATATCACTGGCAGATGGTTTGAGTGAAATAATAACCAGTAAACTTTCACAGCTTGAGCAGTATAAAGAAAAATTATGGATCGTACCTGCAAGTGAAATGCAGAAAAATAAAGTTTCAACCCCGGGAGACGCACTGAAAGCATTCGGCGTTAACCTGGCTGTTACCGGAAGTATGCAGAAGCTTAACAATAGGTGGCAGCTGATATTGAACTTGGTTGATCCTGCTCAAAAAAGACAAATTAGTTCAAGAGTGATTGACGAACCTCTGACAGAAATTTCATCAATACAGGATGAGGCTGTGTTAAAGACTGCAGAAATGCTTGGTCTTTCAATTGAGGATGAGATAAAAGACAGGCTGAGAGAAGGGGAGACATTTAACTATGTTGCCAACAGCCTGTACATTGAAGCTAAAGGTAACCTGCTTCATTTCTCTAATACAGAAGATATGAAAAAGACAATCAGTCTGCTGGAAAAGGCAGTCAAATCGGATTCAGGATTTGCTCTGGCTTATGCGGGACTCGGAGAAGCATATCTTCGTCTGTATTCAAAAACGAAGGATATCTCCCTGGTAGATAAAGCAAAAGAGAATTGTTTCAAAGCTGATGCTCTTAATAAGAACCTGGCGCAGGTGCATATAACGCTGGGTCTGCTTTATACTGAAACAGGCAAATACACAGAAGCAAACAAGGAATTCTTAATCGCACAGGATATTGATCCTTCAAATGTTGATGCATACCAGGGACAGGCGACAGCTTACAATAAACAGGGTAAACTTGATGAAGCCGAGTCGATTTATAAAAAAGTTATTAAGATGAAGCCTGACTACTGGGCAGGTTATAATCACCTCGGGGTTTTCTATTATCTCCATGGAAATTATAAGGAGGCAGCCAGCCAGTTTGAACAGGTAATTAAAATAACCCCTTTGAATGCGGCTGCTTACAGAAACCTTGGAGCAATGTATTATTACCTGGATCAGAAAGCTGATGCCATTGTGATGTTCAAGCGTTCTCTCGAAATACAGCCTGACTATAGTGTATATTCAAATCTCGCAACACTTTATTATTATGAGGGACTGTACAGCGATGCAGCAGACTCTTATGAAAAAGCATTAAAGCTGCAGGCTTCTGACTATAGTGTCTGGGGTTATCTGGCTGGTGCATACAGACAGAGTTCTGCTGACCTGGAAAAAATAACTTTTGCTTTAAGAAAGGCAAAATCGCTGGCCGAAGAACAGCTTAAAGTTAATCCCGTGGATCCCCAGGTTTTGACTAATATTGCAAGCTATTGTACAGAACTGAACCTTGACGACAGTGCGAAAACAATAATCAGCAAGGTTGTTTCCTTAAATCCCAAAGATACTAACGTTATGATCCTGATCAGCGAGGTATTTGAACAGCTGGGAGACAGAGAAAAAGCTTTAAATTGGGTTAAGAAAGCTTTGAATAGCGGGTATGCTATTGAAGAACTGGATCATATTCCTGAATTAAAAAAACTGAGAGATGACAGCCGGTACAAACAAATATTAACAAAAAAATAATCAGGAGGTCAGATGAAAGAAATTAATCTCAACAAAAACGATTTCTGGTATGATGACAAGGTTGTTAACAGCCTGGGGATGAGCGATGGAAACCATATCCGTTTCACCGCAGTAGATAAAAATTATGATTTATCAGTCATCAACCCGGATAAATCGACTTCACGGATTTCAATACCTGATGACGGCTCATATCATAAATATGAGATAAAAGGAAAAAAGGATCAGACGTATACTTTCAAAATGATCCAGAGCGATTCACCGGTAACTGTACCCCAGATGATTGTAACAATAGATTAATAAAATCATTTACAATTAGCAATGAACAATTAACAACTAAAGATTTACTTTCTCCCCGCTGGTCATATCAGCATTGTTAATTGTTTCATTGTTAATTGCTAATTGTCCATTGTTCATCATTAATTGATAAAATTACCTGGCGCCTAATTCTACCTTCATAGTTTTCTTTTCATCATTACGCATAACTACAACATCAACAATGTCGCCGGGACTATAATCTCCAAGCGCATATGTGTAATCATAAATATTTGATATCTTCTTTCCGCCGAATTCAATTATGATATCTCCTCCCTGGAGTCCGGCTTTTTGGGCAGGACTTCCTTCACCCACTCCATTAATCCTTAGTCCGTCAACCTGGGTGGCATAATCAGGTACTGTACCCACATAAACACTAAAAGCCATATCGCGGCCTCCGCCTTTGCGGGGAACATTTATGTAGTCAGGTTCTGTACTGCTTTCATCAATGTTCTCTGCTAGCTCATATACATATTTTATTACTTCTTCCTCTCCTTTAGAATTAATTTTATCCGCGTCATCTGTCGGCCGGTGATAATCAGTATGTGTTCCTGTAAAAAAGAATAATACAGGAATTTCCTTTGCATAGAAAGAAGACTGGTCGCTTGGTCCGTATCCTTCATCGTTGAATGTCAGCTTGAAATTATAATCCTTATTATCCGTATTCAGCAGGTCCTTAAATCCGGAGGATGTTCCGGTACCGTAAACAGTAAGCTGCTCCTCATTATTCAGCCGGCCCACCATATCAAGGTTTAGCATTGCATCGATCTTATCCAGAAGAACCGGGGAATTGTTTGTAAAATATGAGGAACCTATCAATCCCAGCTCCTCACCTGAAAAGCATAGAAATATTACGCTTCTTTTAAGTTTATCTTTTTGTGAAGCAAATTTCTCGGCAAGTTCCATAACTCCGGCTGTGCCGGAAGCATTATCGTCCGCACCGTTATGGATCTGCGGTTCGCTGCCGGTATATAAGGAACCTGTTTCTCCCCATCCAAGGTGATCGTAATGTGCCCCGATTACGATATACTGATTTTTTAATTGAGGATCATTTCCTTCAAGGTACCCTCCGATGTTATCTGCATTTTTTGTAATTTGCTCAACGCCAGTTGACATCATTACCTTGGTGTTCTTAAAGAGGAATGAATCCGGAACTTTTAACGAATCAATTTTTTGTTGTATAGTTTCAAAATCGAGTCCCTCCGCCTGGAACAGCTTATCCGCGATATCTCTTTTAACCTGGATGATTCCGATGTCAGGCACAGCACCGGCTCCGTCATAATTCAGCTTCATCAATTTGTCTTCATCATCCTGTGGAATATGACCGGTAACAAAGATTACTGCAGAAGCACCTTTCTGCTTTGCTATGTCTGCTTTATATCTGTATGCTGAGAACTTTCCAAATTCAGAATGAGGGTTAGCACCCTCTGGATTATATCGCATTATCAGCACTGCCTTGCCTTTTACATCGAGATCTTTATAATCGTCGTAGTTCAGATCAGGAGCGGAAATGCCGTAGCCTGCGAAAACAATTTCACCATGATAATCGGTATTCCCCGAAAAGGGAGCGGGGATGTACTGTTCCTTAATTTTCGGAGAAAGTTCCTCTCCGTTTATATTTAGCAGAAGCTTATTATTGCCGGTCAGTTCTATTCCTGCTACAAACGGAAAATTCTGCCTGAAGCTTCCATCAAACAAGGGCTTTAACCCGGAGCCTTCAAAATCAGCCTGGATGTATTCAGCAGCCAATTCTCCGCCCTCGGAGCCTGTGAATCTGCCTTCAAGTTTATCACTGGCCAGAAAATTTATATGATCCTGGATTTCAGCGGCAGTGATTTCAGGATTTTTATCTTCCTGTCCTCCCGAAAAATAAAGAAATCCGAATGATAGGGATATTAATAAAGGTAAAATGAAAAGCTTCTTCATCATCAGCCTCGAAATTTTAAAGAAATAATTAAAATAAATAATAACCTTTTCTTACGTTAAGATCTTCCGGAATTAAATCCCGAAGTCTGCAGAATGGCTAATTTTAATCTACCCAGTCTGCAATAAAGATATTTGTATCGCCCTGTTTTTTACTGAACCTGTTTGAAGCAAATACCAGTTTCTTCCCGTCTCGTGTGAACATAGGGAAACCGTCAAATGCTTCGAAGAAAGTAATCTGCTCTAACCCCGTACCATCTACATTAACCATATATAAATCAAAGTTCCTGGCGCTTTTGCTGTTCAGGTTTGACGAAAAAATAATTCTCTTCGCATCCGGAAAAAAGAACGGGGCAAAGCTCGCCTTACCAAAATCGGTTACCTGCTTCATATTGCTTCCGTCAGCATCCATTACGTATAGTTCCAGGGCGGTAGGACGGACAAGACCATTCTGAACGAGATCATTGTAATCTTCGAAATCTTTTTCTGTTTTGGGTCTGCTTGCACGGAAAACAATTTTAGTCCCATCAAGAGAGAAGAATGGTCCTCCGTCATAACCCTTCTGAAAGGTCAGCTGTGTCTGATTGCTGCCGTCAATGTTCATTGTATAAATTTCCGGATCGCCTGT
The DNA here is from genome assembly GCA_963774455.1 of uncultured Ignavibacteria bacterium. Lineage (GTDB taxonomy): Bacteria > Bacteroidota > Ignavibacteria > Ignavibacteriales > Ignavibacteriaceae > DATFVA01. The sequence goes on along the minus strand of CAVZFD010000005.1, from coordinate 1,460,656 downwards.
TCTGGTAGAGGTAAAAACTATTTTATCACCGATTGGCGAAACAGTTGCCTCTGCATCGTACCCGGGATTATCAGTCATCTTTCTTAATCCGGAACCGTCGGGTTGGGCTGTGTAAATATCAAAAGTTTCATAGAGTTTCCAGACATAGCCCTTCGAATAATCGGGTGGGGGAGGACACTCCTTATCAGCCCCGAATGTTGAAGCATAAATTATTGCAGTATCCCCCGGAAGGAAATATGAACAGGTTGTTTTTCCTTCACCATTTGATATGCGGGTAACATTGCTTCCGTCAGTTCCCATTATAAAAATCTGATCGCAGGGGAGTTCACCACGGTTGCTCTGAAAAATAAGCCTCTGTTCATCAAAAGAAAGATATGCCTCGGCATTCTCACCTTTATCAGTAAGCATCTTAATGTTTTTAAGATGTTTCTCGCCTTCCATTCGGTACGGATCATCTGCATCCTGGCAAAGAATAATATTGGTAAAGGTAATTAGGATTAGAAGTAGAAAATGAGATTTCATAGTTATTCTCTTTTATGATTGAATGGATAGCCGCAAAGTTAGTGTTATTCTGTTTAGAATAAATCCCCGCAAAAATGATTATTAATTAAAAAGTTTATTCGGGGACGTGCACCAAAAAATATTCCTTAGCTGATTCACCTATCGATCGCGCTTCACTCATAGTCATATGCATATCATCGGGTGTATCATCCTCGTGTCCGGCCTCAACGATGGCTAGGTCGGCTCCTTCGGCCTGCTTTGCAAGGTCTTCACAATAGGCTGTATCTCCTCCGTAGCAGATCTTTATTCCGTTAAACGTAAACGAGTATCCAAGTGCAGGGACCTGTCTGGTTGTAACCCCATCGTGGAGGTACTCTTTATGGATCACCGGGAATGGTCTCACCGTTACATTCTTAGTCCTGAAATTCCCCGGTTTTTTAATTACTTTAAGATTTATTTTATAAGGAATTGAAGATGAATAAACCTTCGTGAAGGCGTTATGGATGCTTTCAATCTCAATGCATCCTTCAGGGTAATAAATAGAGAGCGGAGAGGTTTTATGCATAACTCTCATATAAGTCAGCAGAGCCCATACGCCTCCTACGTGATCATGGTGACCGTGCGTTATGAACAGGTCGGAAATTCCCAGGATCTGTTTCATACCAATCTCATTATTAAGATCACGCAGAATACCGTCCCCGGGATCCACAACAAAATAATTTTTACCGCCCTTGATAAGAATACCCGTGGCGATGTTGGGAATTGAACAGAATATCTTTATAGAGAAATCTTTTTTCTTCCAGTTAATTGGATATTTCTGAGGAGCCATAATTATTTGTTTGATTTAAAGAATTTACAGTTTTTGGTGTCCTTGCAGCGGGCAAAAATATTAAAAGAATAGCTTTCAACATCGAACCCGAGTTCATCACTTATTTTCTCAGGAAATTCTTTTATAGCCGGGTTGGTGAATTCAACTATCCTTCCGCAGTCCATACAGATCAGGTGGTCGTGACTTTGCTTTTTAAAATTACTCTCATACCTGGTAAGATTATCCCCGAAATTTCTTTTGATCACCAGGTCGCACTGAACAAGCAGCTCAAGGGTTTTATATACAGTAGCTCTCGAAACTCTTGAATTCTGGTTTTTCATTAATACATAGAGATCGTCGGCTCCGAAATGGCCTTCATAGTCAAGTGCAGCATCCATAACCTCAAAGCGTTCAGGCGTTATCCTGTTTTTTTCACTTTTTAGAAATTCCCTTAAAATTTCAGTTGCTTGGGGGTGTTTCAATTTCATCACTCTTTTGACATATCAAAAATATTACGGATAAGTTATAATTGCAAGAATCTGCTTTTTAACGGTTCAGGCATCAACTGAACCCGAGTGCCCTCAATCCGTTGACTGTAATAAATGTAAGGATGTATGCAGTGGAGGTAAAAATTATTATCTGAAGGATAGGTATACGCCAGCTTCCTGTTTCTTTCCTGGAAACTGCTACGGTTGACAGGCATTGAAGTGCGAAAATAAAAAATACCACCAACCCCATAATCGTGGAAGTCGTGAATAGCTTTTGTCCTGTATCCTCAATTTCCGCCTGCCTCATAGTTTTAATCATGGAATTCTGAAAATTAGCACTATTTTCGTCGGTTACTTTGAAGATCAGGGCAAGAGAACTGACAAAAACTTCTCTTGCAGCAAAAGCGGCAATTAAAGAAACTCCTACTCTCCAGTCCATCCCCAGCGGAGTCATTACAGGTTGGATGAATTTGCCCAAATCAGCAGCGTAAGACGATGAAAGTCTTTCAGCAGACTGCGTCGCAATAACCTGATTTTTAGAAAGCCCGGTTGTATCCACCTGAGGGTTAGTATTTGGGAAATATGTGAGAAACCACAGAATAATAGAAAATCCAAGAATGATGGGTCCGGCTTTCCTGAGATAATGTTTTGCGTTATGATAAGTGTTAATGACTATAACCTTGAACTTTGGTTTCCTGTATGCAGGCAGTTCAAGTATAAATGATGAATTGTCCTCGGTTTTAATTAGTGTGTTCTTGAATTTATTAATTATTCCTGCAACTGTAACAGATGAGACCACACTGAAAATATAAATACAGGCAAGCATTATGCCCCCGATCCAGGATTTATCGCCAGGCAATAGAAATGCGATAAGCAGGGCATATACCGGAAGTCTTGCACTGCAGCTCATCAGGGGAAGTATGAAGATCGTTAGAAACCTTTCCCTCTTGTTCGGGATGGTTCGTGTTGCCATCATAGCAGGAATAGCACATGCAAAACCTGAAAGCATAGGGACAAACGACTTGCCGTTTAAGCCTATCCTGGATAACGGTTTATCAATCAGCATAGCACCCCGGGCAAGGTAGCCGCTGTCTTCAAGGAGTCCCAGTATAAGGAAAAGAATCAGAATCTGGGGAACAAAAACAAGCACCGAGCCTGTTCCGCTGATAATTCCGTTAGCGATGAGGTCGCCATACCAGTTATTGCCCAGAATATTAAATGCCGCAGCGGACACAAATCCGAATGCAGAATCGACAAGGTCCATAAGGGGCTGTGCGAGCCAGAATATAGAAGTAAAAGTAACTGCCATAATCAGGAAAAAGAAAAATATTCCCCAGATCCTGTGCAGCAGCAGCCTGTCTATCTTTAAGGTCGTCCTGTCGATTTGCTTGCATTCAATTTTAGCTTTTGGGTTAACCAGAATTTTAAGCTGTTTGTTCGCCTTCGATAAATTAACTTTCGGGACGTCCATAGCTCTTATCAGTACGTCATTCTCAATTATCTCAATTTCTCGGTAAATCTGAAGCAGGCCCTTAAAAGAACCTTCCCCGTTCAGCCTGGTTATCTTGTCTTTGTCTTTCTGGTTATAACTTCTTATGCTTGCTTCAACTTCCGAAATCAACTTATCTACACCATTACCGGTTCTCGGATCAACTTCAATAACGGGACAATTCAACAGTTCTGCCAATTTCTCCGGAATTATCCTGAGACCTTTCCGTTTAAGGATGTCCAGCATAGTTAATGCTATGATAACGTTAAAATTGCAGGAAAGCAGCTGCTTTACAAGCAGAAGATGCCTTGAGAGCTGACTGGAATCTACAGTCACAATTATTACATCCGGTGTGCCCAGCCGGGGATGAGAGTACAGGGAATTTATTGAAACGGCTTCATCCGGTGATCCTGGAAGAAGGCTGATGATTCCGGGGGTGTCGACTACGTTGGCATTCAGACCAAATCTCTCAAGTAGAAGGCTTACGGAATACTCTACAGTTGCACCAGGATAGTTGGCGGTTTTATAGTTTTTTCCGCTCAGGTAGTTGAATAAAGTGGTTTTGCCGGAGTTGGGAGGTCCGACAAGCGAAACAAGTGAAGTGCTTACTGTCTGAATGTTCATGAAATCTTAATACAATCTGCCTCTCCTTTGCGGATTGCTACCAGGGTTCCCCTGACTGCGAAAGCCAGCGGATCATTAAATAATGACTTATTTATTAGTTCAATTTCCTGCCCGGGGGTAAAACCGAATTCTAACACTCTTCTTGAGGAAGGGTGATTCTCATCAATTTCATATATAACGCCTATTTCTCCGAACTTTAATTCTGCAGCAGTTTTCATTTTAATACCAATCAATAAGAATTACCGTACTATTTATATTTAGTCTATATAAAAATAACACCATACTCAAAAAAAGTCAAGAGATTTTTTGGATAGACTATCCGGGTTGCGTTTACTATCTTTATCGTAATCTTTATCTTATGCGCGTAAAATTTTTGGGATTATTAGGGAAAAATTGACAAAAACGCCATTAAACGCATTAGCATAAAAATTGATATTTATTATTCACCTGATCAGATGGAAGGAAATATTTCTTGAAGCCTCACGAAAGAATTTCGGTTGAGAATGAACTTTCCCGGACTGAGCTCTCGGTCACATATCACTTTGACCATCAAACCGGAAAATATAAATTCATAAGCGCCGGTATAATTGAACTTATAGGGTATTCCTGCGCTGAGATAAATGAGCTTGGGTTCGAAAACCTTGTCAAAGATGTCTCCGAACTTACATCAGATGAATTTACTGCTCAGGAAACGGAACCAGGCGGTAGAGAGGCCCGACATTACTATGCAAAATATCTGATAATTACAAAAGAGGGTGGTGAAAAATGGCTGCAGGATAAGGCAATCAGGTTTGTTGACTCGGAGGGGAATAATCTTTTCAGCATCGGAACGCTTAAGGAATATACCGAATCTGATAACCTCATCGAAAAGTTTAAGTATTCGAATGAGAACATTGAAACTGTTTTCGATCTGGCGAACCTTCTGCTGCTGGTGATCGATGAAGATCAGAAAATACGACTCGTCAACAAAAAAGCATGCCAGCTTCTTGGTATCAGGCAGTCCGAAATTATAGGTAAAGAGTGGACAACGCTTGTGCCTTCAGATACATCAGGAGAATTGAAGGATAATATTGAGAAGACGTTCCGTGAAATTATCCCCCCTCCTCAGAATCGCGAAATTACTCTCATTTCCAGATCAGGTGAACCAAAAGTTATCCAGTATAATAATACTGTCCTGCGTGATGAATCGGGGAAAATTGTAAGGCTTATGTCATTGGGACTTGACGTAACCAGTAAGAAAAAAGAAGAAAAAATTCAGGAAGTCATTTTCCGGATAATTCAGCATTCGAATGAAGAAACAGATCTCAATGAGCTGTTTCATTTTATTCATTCCGGTATCCGTGAACTCATGCTTGCCGAGAACTTTTATATTGCGCTCTTCGACGAGAAAAATGGTATGATTACTTTTCCTTATTTTATTGACAAATATGATAAGGATGCTCCCCCCATGAAATTCGGGAGAGGATTGACGGAATATATTTTACGATCGGGGAAGGCAGAATTAATTACAAGGGAAAGAGATAATGAACTTCTTTCAGAGGGAGAGACAGAGGTTGTCGGAACTCAGTCGGCTATTTGGCTGGGAATTCCTCTTAAAATCCGCGACCATACAATGGGGGCCCTGGTTGTGCAGGATTATGAAAATGATGAGACATACACTGAAAAGGAAAAGCAGATCCTGGAGGTTGTGGCCTACCCGATATCAAGAGCGATTGAACGGAAGATTGTCGAACAGGAGAGGAAAGAACTGATTTTGAAGCTAAGTAAATTGAATATTTCAAAGGACAAGCTGTTCTCATTGATATCGCACGATCTGCGCAGCCCGTTTAACTCATTGCTTGGTTTCTCTGAGATACTGACAACTGAATACGACAGCCTTACCCACGATGAGGTGAAGGAATATCTCAACGTAATTTATGAGGCTTCCAAGAATCTGTATGGAATGACCAATAACCTCCTTCAGTACTCAAGGTTCCAGGTCGGACGCTTCGATTTTCGGCCTGTTGAAATAAACCTGACTAATCTCCTGAACAAAAATCTGAACCTTTTAAAAGGAAATGCCATTCGTAAAGAGATTTCTCTATCGGCCGGATTCAACGCGGATGTGTACGTATTTGCCGATGAGGATATGCTGAATTCTACGGTGCAGAATATCATTTCGAACTCAATAAAGTTTACTCCCAGGGGCGGCGAGGTAAAAATTAATACTGAGATAATCCCTTTCTTCAGTGAGGCCACTCATGTTAAGGTGACTATAACGGATAACGGTATAGGGATAAACCGTAATGAATTAGATAAGATTCTTTCAGAGGAAATTGTAAGTACCCCCGGTACTGAGCGTGAGTACGGTACGGGTTTGGGATTACTTATTGTGAAGGAATTTGTTGAAAAGAATGGCGGTAGGATCGAAGTAAAGAGCAAATTGAACCATGGCACAAGTTTTTCATTTACTCTGCCGGTATCAAAACAAACATAAGCATCCGGCTTCGGTTCATACCTTACATATCACACTCAGAAAATAATTTTATTCACAAAATTTTCTTTTTAGTATTTTAACGCGAACTAAAAAAGAGCCGCATGGATTCTGAGACAAGAATACTTATTGTTGAAGATGAGAGCATTGTTGCTATAGATCTTCAGAAAACACTGGAAAATTCCGGCTATAAGATTATTGGTTTGGTCCGTTCGGGGGAACTTGCCGTTAAAAAAGCATTTGAACTTAATCCTGATCTCATCCTGATGGATATAATGCTGGAGGGAAAACTTACAGGTATTGAAGCTGCTGCTGAAATAGGAAGAAAGAAAGACATTCCTGTCATCTACCTGACAGCCTATGCTAATGAAAGCACACTCTCCCAGGCAAAGCTTACACAGCCATTCGGGTACATCCTTAAGCCTTTTGATGAGAAGAACCTCGTATCGACTATCGAAATGGCGTTATATAAACATAAACTTGACAGAAAACTTAAAGAAAATGAAGAGAGGTACAGGAAACTTGTTGAAAAATCTCCTGTTGCAATTGGAATCCTTATGGGACGTCAGATAGTTTATGCTAATCCTTATGCAGTAAAGATGTTTGGAGCTTCTACAGAAGAAGAACTTAAAAGCAGGTATATTTTCGATTTTATCCCGGGTGGTTTTGCTGAACGGATTAAAGATACTATGCAGAAAATCATAAGAGAGGGTGAAGCCGTTGAAGTAACTAATGAAAAATTAATGACCCTTAACAGCAGGGAGTTGGACGTAGAACTGACGGCCATCCCTGTTTACTACCTTGAAAAACCGGCGATACAGGTGGTGATAAGGGATGTTACCGAGCTTAATAAAAAGGAGGAGGAAAGGAAAATTTATACTGAAAAATTGCAAAAGATGAATGAGACAAAGGATAAATTTCTTTCCCTGATATCGCATGATCTGAAGAGTCCTTTTAATTCTTTAATGGGTTATACCGAAATACTAAAAAACGAGATAGATGATCTTAGTCTTGATGAAAGAGACATTTTTATCGGTTCAATCTATGAATCCACCAGACATATTTACAACCTCCTGAATGATTTGCTTGAGTTTTCCAGGTTCTACCTGGGACTCATAAAACTAGAACCGAAGGAAATACATATTAAAAAACTGGTGGACGAAAACTTTAAGCTGCTGGAAGTGACTGCACGGCAAAAAAATATAACGATGGAAAATTATATCGGGAACGATTATATTGTCCTGGCCGAAGAGGATATGATAAATTCTATATTCCGTAATCTTGTGACTAACTCAATTAAATTCACGAATAAAGGGGGTGAAATTAAGGTGTCTGCTGAAGCTGAAGACAGCCGGCTGTTAATATCTGTATGTGATAATGGAATTGGGATGGATAAGGAAACGCGTGAAAATATTTTTGAAATAAATGCAAAAAAATCAAGACCGGGAACAAATGCGGAAGAGGGGACAGGTCTTGGTTTGATTCTGGCTAAAGAATTTGTTGAAAAAAATGGGGGAGAAATTTCTGTAGTAAGCGAGCCGGGAAAGGGTACTATTTTTACATTCAGCCTCCCCCTAAGCCACAATATCTACCTGCCGGAACACTAAAACGGGCAAAATTCATATATTTTTATGATAAAATTACCCTGGGGTGATATTTTTCCCGATTAAAAAAAATGAAAAAAAATTACATTATTTTAATTGCTAAAAGCAAACAAAAAATTTTTCTTTGTATATTTGGACAACAAATAAACTTAATTTTCCTTTTTTGATACTGGGGAATTAAAAATTTTCAATATGTTTATCTCAGGAGGAGAAAATGTCACGATTGAAAAAACAAGTCCAGGATAAAATAGAAGCCTGGCGTCCGCGTACATCACGTCTTGTTAAAGAATATGGAAATGTAAAAGTTGGAGAAGTGACTATAGAACAGGTTATCGGGGGTGCCAGAGGAATCAAGAGCCTGGTTACAGATATTTCTTATCTGGATCCAAATGAAGGAATTCGTTTCCGTGGTTTAACAATTCCGGAAGTTCTTGAGAAACTACCGAAAGTACCCGGTGGTGAAATGCCGTATGTTGAAGGTTTCTTCTTCTTTTTACTCACAGGCGATATTCCTTCAGCTGAAGATGTAAAGGAAGTTGCCGAAGAATTCCGCAAAAGAGCTGCCGTTCCTGAATATGTATTTGATATTTTAAAAGCTATGCCGGCAGATTCTCATCCGATGGCCATGTTTTCCGCAGCTATTGTATCTATGGAGCGGGAATCAGAGTTTGTTAAGGAGTATAATACCGGAAATTTAAAAAAGAATGATTATTGGTCGCCCACTTATGAAGATGGTTTGAATCTCCTTGCAAAAATTCCTGCTATCGCTGCTTTTATTTACAGATTGAAATATAAAAATGGCGATATTATTAAATCAGATCCGAAGCTCGACCTCGGCGGAGACTTTGCTCATATGATGGGAATTAAGAAACCTTATGATGATGTTGCCAGAATGTATTTCATCCTCCACAGCGATCATGAAAGCGGAAATGTAAGCGCCCATGCGGGACATCTTGTTGCAAGTGCCCTTTCCGATCTTTACTATGCAATCTCCGGTCTGGTAAACGGTCTTGCAGGACCATTACACGGACTTGCAAACCAGGAAGTATTAAACTGGATTCAGGGCGTCTATGAGAGTATGGGAGGCAAGATTCCAACTGAAGAAGAAATGAAGAAATTTGTCTGGGAGACTTTAAAAAGTGGACAAGTTGTCCCAGGTTTCGGTCACGCTGTTCTGAGAAAAACTGATCCCCGCTACATGGCACAAAGAGAATTCTGCTTAAAACACCTTCCGGACGATCCGCTGTTCAAATATGTTGATCTGCTCTTCAAGGTTGTTCCTCCAATATTGGTCGAGCAGGGTAAGGCAAAAAATCCATGGCCTAATGTTGATGCACAATCAGGTGTTATTCAATGGTATTATGGTTTGAAAGAATATGATTTCTACACAGTTTTATTTGCTATCGGAAGATCGCTGGGAGTGGTAGCAAATATTATCTGGGATCGCGGACTTGGCTATCCGATTGAAAGGCCAAAATCTATTACAACTGCTATGCTTGAAGCAATGGCCGGAATTGAAGAAATGGCAGAAGTTAAATAATTTTCTTTTCCCCGGAAATAATCTTCGGTAAAACGTCACGGACTATCCGTGACGTTTTTTTTTGATGAGTAACTGTCTCAACTTTCACATTAATAAATTATTATATTCCTCTCACAGATTCTTTCAATTTTATAAAGCAAAAAATGAACAATCAATCCATTCCATCATTAGCCGGAATTAACGACAAACTGCTTGCGGGTAAAGCTGCATTAGAAAATTCCGAGGTTGAAGATCTTATTCTTGATCTTCATATTGAACTTGGCCGTGCAGTGAGTGAAAAACCTTTCAGCAATGATACCGAAACCGAAGTGTGGTACAATATTTTTGAAGGATTATTCAGCAGCGGACTTGCAGATTTGTTCATGAAAAAAATAGAAAAAGATTTGTTTTTTTCTTTCGGTAAATACCTTGCTTCATTATCGGCTGAATCTAACCCCAGGATTGTCTCTATTATTCATAGCTACCTTAATCTTTTTCGTTATTCATCATTTCTTCAGAAGATCTATGATGAACGAAGATGGGATGATTTAACCCTTACCCTCATTGTTAAGAGCAATTATACGTTTGATGTCCTATTTGAACAGAGAGTTAAGCAGTATAAAAAGAAAACATTGTTCCGCTTAATCAAAGATCATGGAACCATAGATTATAGTTGGCAGAAAACTTCTGATATAGTTGCATTATATCGCTTCTCAATTAACCATTTATTTTTTGAATTACAGGGTGAAAATAAATTTGCTGCATTCCTTCTTGAAAACAGTCTGGATATGGTATTTCTCGACCTTGCATGTTTAACATCAGGTATCGTAAATATTATGATTCCGGCAAATTCAGTTCCAGAACATATTGCATTTATTCTGAACCAGACAAAATCCCCCGTGCTTTTTGTTAACGATGAAAAGCAGCTTGCAAAAGTCAGGTCAATAAGACACCAGGCTCCTCATCTGAAGATTGCCGTAATGTTAAAAGGAAATGCTACCGAAGATTGGATAATTAACTTTGAGGAATTTAAGGCTATGACTTCTGGGGATAATATAAATAATGCTCCTGCTGTCAAACCTGCTACACTCTGTACTCTAATGTATACATCCGGAACTACAGGGGAGCCGAAAGGAATAATGTTCTCGCATACAAATATTATTTACAAAAGATTCTGCCGTGCAATGGCAATTCCTGGTATAGGCGAGGATGATCGTTTCCTTGCGTTCCTTCCTCTGTATCATACGTTCGGAAGGTGGCTGGAAATGACCGGGGCAATCTTCTGGGGTGCTGAGTATTGCTTTATGGAAAATCCTGCAGTTGAAACTATGATTGATAATATGCAGCTTGTTAAGCCCACGATCTTTATCTCGATTCCCAAAAAGTGGATACAGCTTTATGAATATCTTACGGCAAGAGTTGATATTGAGACGGATGATGATAATAAAATACAACAAGCTGTTTCCGAAGTAACCGGGGGATCACTTAAATGGGGAGTTTCTGCCGCCGGATATCTCCCCCCCGATGTTTTTAACTTTCTGCAGAGATACGGCATCGAATTAATGAGCGGATTTGGTATGACCGAGGCAACCGGCGGAATAACAATGACCCCGCCTTTCGAATACCGGGAAAATTCACTCGGGAAAGCATTGCCTGGAATTGAAATTAAACTTAATGAAGACGGGGAAATATTAATCCGCGGCGCCTACGTAATGATGAATTATTACAATCAGAAACCGGAAGAAACTTTTGATGCTGAGGGCTGGCTTGCTACCGGGGATGTAATGAGAATGGATAAGGACGGATTTATTGAAATTATAGATCGTAAAAAAGAAATTTATAAGAATGTTAAGGGGGAAACTATTGCACCTCAGAAAATCGAAAATCTCTTCCGGGATTTTGAATTTGTCAGGCAGGTTTTTCTTGTTGGGGATCATCGTCCTTTCAATTCAGTTTTGATATACCCTGATCTTGAATCCGATTCATCCCCTCTTACAGGTATGGATGAACAGCAAAGACAAGAATATTTCTCTTCTATAATTGTTACGGTAAATAATTTTCTTGCTCCTTTTGAGCGAATTCTGGATTTTAGATTAATTGACAGGGCATTCAGCGACGCATACCAGGAGCTTACCCCCAAGGGGACTTACAAACGCAGAATAATAGAAAAGAATTTTGATGAGATTATAAATTCGATGTATAAAAAGGATCATTTGTCTCTGCTGCTTGGTAAGATTGAAGTTAAAATACCCAACTGGTTTTTGCGTGAGAAAGGGGCACTCAGCCGGGATGTTGTTCTTGCTGAGAATGCTCTCTCAATTCCCAAATTAAAATCATCCCTGGTTATAAAGAGGCTTGATGAAGGACAAAATGTTATTCAGATAGGGAACTATTCATACCGGATAAATTCAAAACAGCTCGATCTTCAGCACGTCCTGACTAATCCCTTTTACTTCCTCGGCAATGTCCAGCTTGTAGAGTTTGCCGGGCAGGGGATCTTCAGATGGTTCAGGAAATCCGAAGCAGAAAAAAACATCGAATTTAAAGAGCAGTTAATTCCTGTAAACCCGGGGAAAGAATTATCCGGTATATTTGCCGGTATTTTAGAAGCGGGGGAAATATCAATATCCGGTCTGCACTATGCGACTGTACTTCTTCAATCGGAATTTATAGAGGATAATGAGGAATCGATAAAATATTTCAGAGACATACTTAAGGATACTGCTTCAAATCATTACAAACTTGCTGTTGAAATTGCTTTTCGTCCCGGACTTGCAAATAATATTCTAATTCAAAGAAAAATGTTTTTAGCTGCACTTCGGACATTACGAAGAGATAATTTTATGAGATTACTTGAATTGTATACGCGGCTGGATTCTAAATTTCTTAACAGGGAAATAATAGCAGAGATTAATAATGTCAGCCGCGGCGGTGAGAATTTAAAAGAAATAGAAATTGTCCTTCAAAATCATATTCAATCGGTAACGCCTCAAACAGAGTTGAGCCAGACAGCTATCCCGCAGCTTTTTGAGTTGCTTGTAAGTTATGGAATAAGTCATCCGCTCAGTTTCGAAAGGATCAGGAGAACCTTTTTGCTGCAGGAATTGTACGGAATAAGAAAAGACATAAGAGAGATTGCACAAAAATCGAGAGTAGAAATAAGAAAACAATTTTGTGACTGGCTTGGAGAAAGTACGCGTGTTGCTATTGATCCGGAAACCGGCGAAGAGTACAGGTGGGAGGATGTTCTGATATTTGATCAGGAAATTTCGGAACAGGATCGGTCTACTCTTAAAAAAGCTATCAGTGATAATCAGATAATCCGTGAAGCAATTTTCATTTTCAGCGGAGGCGTCCTTGTTTCCCTGAATAATATATTGCCTTCCGGAATCTGGATAAGCAATTATTCACATAATGAAAATAGATCGGTTTTTCGTGTCACAGTTCAAACGAGATTCCAGGGAGGGTTTGATGTTGCTATTCATCTTAACAGGAATACTTCAGTTGAAGAGATCGAGGAAGAAATTAAATGGAAAGTTATTGCAGGAACAGAGATAAATGATGAAAAACTTGCTGCAAAGTTCGGTGGATTGTGGGAAGAATATAATCTTTGGACCGAAGAATTTATCGGCGATGAATCAATTGAGCGATTCATCAGGCGGGAGTATAAACGAAATGAAGCGGCCACATTTGATAAGCTCAGGATCCTCTGGAAGTTTTTCGTATGGAATGCAACCGCCGCATATTTTAAGTTTTGGAAATTGTCTGATATGCAAATGGAGCTTGCCAATATTACTCCCGATGGAATTATCGTTTCTTCTCATGATTATCAGACCGGGTGCATCATTACTTCATTTTATAAAAGAGAAAAAACAGATAGTTTTCTAAACCTGATAATGAATTTTTATGAAAGCTTTGTAAATCAAACGGAGGAAAGGTATCCGTTGATAAAAAAAGCTTCTGTATGGAATGCTATATTTTCGGGGATTATCGAAGCCGCAGGAGTTGATGAAGGTGTAAATTTAATAAATAAATTTAAAGAAGAACTCGGGAAATCAGGAATTCAGGAAAAAGATGATATAATTAAACGCATTAAATCTTTTTTACGTAATATAAAGAACGATGGGTTCCTGCCGAAACAGCTTTATTTTGCAATAAAAAGATTTCACCGCTGGTATCAGCTTAATAAGGATGCATCCCTTTCTGCCCAGGCGGAAATGATATACGAACTCTATGAAACTTACCATCTTTTTGATCTTGAAGTACAGTATCCTGCAGTAAGAACAAGATTTTTCCTTGAAACGGTTTTCTATGATTCGGCGCAAATATTTAAGGATGTTTTAAGAGAATTAGCAGTAAAGCAGAGGCAACGTAAGATATCTAAGGAGGAATCGCTGACGCTTATTTCCTTGCTGCATTTTGAATTTGAATTGGGTGAAAAGGAAAATTATTTTATAACACGATTAGGTTATCCGCATCTTAAACCTTCCGATTCTGCTGAATTGTTGAAAATGAAATCAGAATTAGCAGGAGGACCTAATCTTGTTGTCCAGCTTCAGGATGACGACGGCAATATGTTCACAATCAGGAACCCGGTTAATCCGAAAGAAATTTCAAAACTTCATCAGCTTTTTCTCGAAGCAAATCTTACTGTTAACTTCAGAACCGAGCATCAATACCTGGTTGCAGTATCAGAACGCGGATTTATAATCGGCGGTTTGTTTTATTATAGAAGCGAAGAGGAAACGGTGCATATGGAAAAAATAGTCGTATCCAACCGTTACAGGCGTAAAGGAATCAGCGAAGGTTTGATGAATGAGCTTGTCAGCAGATTGAAATCGGATAGTACCAAATTTGTTACTACCGGATTCTTCCGTCCTGAATATTTTTACAGATTCGGATTTAAAATAGAAAGGAAATACTCAGGACTGGTTAAGCAACTTTAAAATGTTAAGGGTATAGCATTCGCCTCTTTTTTCGTGATATTTGACATAGATTTTATTGCCGAAAAAAATTACATTCAGTGAGATTATAAATCGTGCGAGAGTTGAGTGGAAACGATATTTGAACATAACGTTACGAAGAAAGAACTGGAACTTCTTAAGGGATTTAACCCGGTCGGTAAAATCTCCAGCCGTGAGAATTATATAAAAGATAAAAATGAAGACAGATCATTTGCAGATCTGTATCGTCTTTATGTGCTGCGCGGCGACAATTTTAAGGCTGAGGAATTCCTTAACAGAATCCATGATATGCGCTATAAATATCTGTTGTCATCCTTCTGAAAGGTGTTGTTGAAAGGTTTTCTTCGCATCATATAGATGGTAATATTTACACGCACGGGGAATATTATTTAAAATCCGTATATGGCCCTCTTTTTAATTCAAGATAAATTCAACATTTTTGCATCCTTAATCCGGACTTATTTTATTACACAAAAGGATATTTATGAAAACTGTTCTGCTTCTAACGGTATCAAATCTCTTTATGACGGTAGCATGGTATGGACATCTCAGGTTTAAGGATGCTGCTTTATGGAAAGTTATTCTTATTAGCTGGGGGATAGCCTTTTTTGAATACTGCTTCCAGGTTCCTGCAAACAGGATCGGATACAGGGAATTTAACGTTGCACAGTTAAAAACAATCCAGGAAGTAATCACTCTTGTCATATTTGTGGTCTTTTCCGTCCTGTTCCTGGATGCTAAATTCAGGTGGAATCACGCAATTGGATTCGGACTGATAGTGGTGGCTGTGTTTTTTATCTTCATTGACTGATAGCTTTTTGTTAAAGGCTTATTCAGTGAAGTCCCCAGATTGAAAATAAAGAATATAGTTATATCAAGGATCTACTTCTATTCTTCCTTTATGGATGGTGTATTAGATGCAAGTGAATCATATTCCGACCCCGTCATACCAGGAAGATGCTCAATGAAGGCAACCATCGCCCAAATCTTATCATCTGAATGAGTTACCCCCCAGGCAGGCATACCCGTCATTTTAATCCCATTCTTGGTAACCCAGAAAAGTTCCTCCGCCGGCATATCTTTGGCGCTGTGCATCAGATTCGGTGCCTTTGGATTTAATCCTTTTGCTAATTCAGTTTCTTCGCTGCCAGGAGCTCCATGGCATTCTTTGCACATTGCATTATAGTGTGCAAATCCTTCTTTGATTTTCGCAGGCGAATTCAGATCAGGTACACTAATATCTCCGGCATGTTTTTCTACAGAGTTATCCATTGTAGTATTCAATATCCATCGGGAGAAACCGGGTTCCTTATTTGCAGCACTTACATTGTACCATCCGGAATAGATAATAATTAATCCTGTTATAATCAGGACAGCGATTGTTACTACAACACCGGCAAAAAATCTCATGTTATTTATCCTTAATAATTGAAATTAATATAGCCATAAATCACGCTATATTAAGCATAAAACATTGTGATGTATGCCTCTGTCATCTTCACTTGCCGGCCCAAAATAGTGGCTGCCCCTATGTAAAATTTCTTCCCCCTGTCCATGAATACAAATCCCTGGGGTATATATCATTATAAAATTTATAATTGGAGGATATAGGAATATCAGTTTCTATTCTTTTCTGTGTTAAATAGATATGTATGACTGTAGAAAAAAGGCCAGGGATAATTTATAATCAAATTCTGGTACAAATATAGCCTTATACCGGTATTCCCTTTACAGAACGTGGATATTTTTTTACATGTATTATAAATATTAAGACTTCGTAGATAATTATATTATCTGTGATCCTTATCAAAAACATTTAATTATTTTATACCATTTTGTTGAGTCTTTTTAACCAGACTCATTATTAAATCACTATAAAGATACCCGGATATTTATGCTACCTATTTATGAAACACATTCCTCTCCTACTTTTCACACTGACAAGTAATCAGCTGACAGCACCAATTTTACAGAGTTCATTTAAAGGAGGAATTATCGATTCATATGGGGAAAATCTATTCTACAATTATTCCTGGTTGAGGTTCAGCCTTGCAGTAAATAACCTTACCGATCAAAGATACCGGGATTATAATGGTAATCAGAAGATGCCTCAGAGATTTGTGCATTAGAATTCAGGATGTGAAAGTAAGCATATTCAAATTTTGATATGAGAAAGTTTTTATGAATAAGATAAGATTTATGAACTACTCTATCGAGAAGAGGCTTCCGATATTTATATTTAGCCTGCTTTTTGTGTCACTCGTTGCATTTATAAGTTATTCCTACCTGACAGTAAGAAATAATTCACTTAAATCAGGGTATGAGCGTCTGAATACACTCACACATCAGTTTAGTTCTATTTTCAGCCTGCAGGCAAACAACTTTCTGTCTGTTACCCGGCAGATTTCTAATTCCGATGAAGTAATAAATTTCATTGATAATCCTGATGAAAAAAACCAAAGAATTCTGGAACAATACTCTGAATTCAGTTTCAAAAGTGATACACTGACAGTATCAGTCCAGTTATGGAAACAGTCAAAAAAACTCCTTTATACCTCGAATAAAGATTTTAAAGGAGTAATAAGTGATTCGGAATTTACAGCAGCTTTCCATTCTGGTGAATATATTGGGAAAATCCGACAGGTCGATAATATGACAAGCTGGCCGATTCTCATAAAAGTGAGTAAGGATAATCATTCTTATGGGTATATGATCAGATGGAGAAGGATACATGCAACCAAAAAAGCCGTTGAACAACTGACTAATCTCCTCGGAAGAAATGCGAATATTCTGATCGGCAACAAAGATGGTTCTTTATGGTCCGACCTTTCAGAAATAATTCCCAACCCAAAGTTTAGTACGGAATATAATGTCGAATCTCTCGAGTACCTTAGTTCCCGGGGAGAACAGGTGATTGCAATGGAAGCTGATATACCGGCTACGCCCTGGGTATGTGTGGTTGAATTAAGCAAGGATCTGATACTTATAAATGCCGACAACTTCCTGAAATGGGTAATAATATTTGGAATTATCCTCCTGGCTATTGGTCTGGCAGTAACCTGGATTTTAAGCAGAAATATCACAAAACCGTTAAATGAATTGAGCATGGTCGCTGCCAGGATTGCCGAAGGAAATTATTCATCACCTATTGATCTCAATCGTAGTGATGAGTTAGGGATGCTGGCAGGCAGTTTTAATGAAATGAGCCGGAAAATCAGGAATTCAAAAGATGAACTTGAAAAGAAGATTAACGAGGTTGAAGAAAAAAATTACCTTCTTGAGACCTCACTTAAGGAGAAAGAAATCCTGCTGAAGGAAGTTCATCATCGTGTAAAGAACAACCTTCAGATTATTTCAAGTCTGCTTAACCTTCAGTCAGGCAGTACCGACAACCCGGAGATAAAAGAAACTTTTAAGTCTAGCCAACTCCGGATAAGATCAATTGCTCTGATTCACGAAAAACTTTACAAATCTAAAAACCTTTCAAGGATAAACCTGGAGGAATATATTAACGAGCTGGTTATCTACCTTCTCAATTTGTATAACACCAGATCGACAAAAATCAGGACAAACCTGAAGATTGATGCTGTCACGGCTGAGATCAGTACTACTATAACGCTAGGTCTGATTATAAGCGAATTGGTTACGAATACGATTAAATATGCTTTCCCGGATGACAGGGCAGGTGAAATAATTATCAGTCTCAATAATCTGAAGGATGATAATTACCTGCTGATCATCAAGGATAACGGAATTGGAATGCCGGAAAATATCGATGTTGAAAATGCACTGTCGCTCGGGCTTTCAATAGTTAAAACATTACTGAGCCAGATACAGGGTGAAGCTGAATATATAAGAGCAGACGGTACTGAAGTTCGCATTTGTTTCTGCATACCGCCAGAGTCGAAAGAATATAAATTTGAATACTTACCTTATGCAGAAGATGAGAATTGAATTCTGAACTTTAGTCTACTTTGCCCTTAAATACTGATCCGGCCATTTGATCTCCACCTTTAATTTCTTTGCTGCCTGCAAAGGCCAGTATGGGTTGCGCAGCATTTCTTTCGCGAGAAGCACTATATCAGCCTGGTTTGTACGAATAATCGTTTCAGCCTGTTCTGGTGAGGTTATGAATCCTACGGTCCCCGTTAAAATGTCGGCTTCCTTTTTTATTTTTTCTGCAAAAGGAACCTGGTATCCTGGTCCCGCAGGTATTACGGCATCTGCAGCATTTCCGCCGCTCGAGCAGTCGATTAAATCAACCCCTATTTCTTTCAGCCAGGATGCAAGATGCACCGACTGCTCCGCATCCCAGCCGTTCTCTTTCCAATCGGATGCAGAAATCCTTATAAAGAGAGGAAGGCTGGCGGGTATCGATTTCCGTACCGTCTCAGCAATTTCAAGAGCTAACCTGCACCTGTTCTCAAGGCTTCCGCCGTATTCATCTTTTCGGTGATTCGAAAGAGGAGAAAGGAACTCGTGTACAAGATATCCGTGCGCCATATGTAGTTCAATTAATTTGAAACCCGCGCGGAGACTTCTTTCAGCAGCAGTCTTGAATTTGCTTATGACCATTTGTATATCATCTTTGGTCATTTCTTCGGGATGAGGAAAATTTTCAGCAAAAGGGATCGGAGAGGGAGCAATTGTCTGCCAGCCGCCGTCCTTTATATCAACTTTTCCTTTACCTTTCCAGGGAGAATACGTTGATGCCTTTCTCCCGGCATGAGCAAGCTGAATTCCAGGAACAGAATTCTGAGAACTGATGAAAGTCGTAATCCTTTTATAAGCTTCAGTGTGCTTATCGCTCCATATTCCTGCGTCTTCAGGAGAAATTCTTCCTTCTGGTGATATAGCAGTGGCTTCCATCATAACGAGGGCGGCACCTCCCACAGCGCGCGTACCAAGGTGCACAAAATGCCAGTCGGTGGGCAACCCGTCGACACTGGAATACTGACACATCGGAGATACTGCTATCCTGTTCTTTAATTCTATATCTCTGATTTTAAGCGGTGTAAAAAGTAAACTCAATGTTTTCCCTCTCTGATAGAATAATAAGATAATATGTTAAACATAAATAAGTTTTTAATTAGTTATTGTAAACCTACTGCAAGTCTCTTTTCATCAGGTCAAACTGTTCTTTTGTAATTTCTCCTTTTGCGTACCTTTTTTTAAGTATATCGAGGGGAGATTCCGAAAGAGGATTCACCTGGTTCTGGTTGCTGTACTTTCCTGATTGATTTATAAGCAGCCATACTATAATCCCTATTATTACAAGCCAGAATATCCAGCCGAACCACATTCCGCCGCCCCACATCCAAGTATGAAACATTTTTATTACCTCAACTATTGTTGTTATAATCATTAGACACATGTAACCATCTCATGGTTCTAAGACAATCTATTTTGTGATTTGCGTCTGTTTGCAAACAAAATATTTAGAAAAAGGTTTAGAATTATGAGAAAGTGCTAATGGTATTCTTTATTATACATATTTAGAATTATGGTGGGAAAGATCTTTCCTGATGAACGATAATATAAAGAACAGAAGATGACACCCATAGAGATGGATGTCATCTTTCAGGGTTTGAATTAATTGGTTCCTATAAATGACTTTCCGTCATCACTCAGGTTTTTGGAATATTTTTCCGGATTCTTTTTGAACTTGGCGTCACAGCCGTTGCAGCAGAAGCCGTAAACTTTTCCGTTATATTCAACTTTGTTTGCTTCAGGGTCGATTACCTCCCCGCGGACAGGGCAGACAGCGTTCCAAGCCTGCAGGTTAACCGCTGCTTCTTTAACAGGAGGTGTTATCTCTGCTGTTTCAGTCGTATCCTTTTTATCCATCATCGAATGATCCATATCTAATTGATGCGTCATTTTGGTTTTTTCATCGCAGCAGGAATTACCGCAGGACTTACCTTCTTTCTCCTGGGCGACACCGGCCGCGGTAAATAGGAACGAAAATAATAAGACCAGTAAGAATGTTTTTGTTAATTGACTTTTGTTCATTATGGTTTCCTTAAATGTATGAATGAGTATTATTTATTTTAATTATTGGAACTAAAAATTGTATTTTCTCTGCTGCGTCTGAAGGACGCGATTATAAGGCCTGCAGTAATCAGAATCACACCCGACCACACAAGATCCATATTCTGTTTGATGCTTGCTTCTATTGTAAGCACTTCCTCTAAGCTGCCGGTACCACCACCTCCCACTCCGTTTTCATCATATCCAACAGGGGATATATAAATATCCTTTCCCCAACCTGGTATTATATCAGGTTCTCTCATAAGTGAGTTATTGAAATCAGAAATGAACATTACAGGCGAAGCGCTGATCGTCTTGTTCCTGCTTTTTATCTGAACATCAAATGAATATTTATCGCTGCCTGTAATTCTGTTGTATCCCGTAAAAACAAACGTATGGTTTAATGCTTTCACCTCTTTACCCTTCGGCAGAGTAAGCTGTTCGGAAGAGGAAAAGTTGCCTGAGAGAAGAACCCCGAGGAGAAAAATTCCCACACCTATGTGTGCAATTTGTCCACCTGTAATAAGATAATTGACTTTCAGACTCTTAATAATCGTACTGATGTTGGTTGAAATTACGAAGCAGGCTGATAAGGTATAAATGATAAAATATATTGATGACATACCTGCGGCAAATGCAATTATTGCTGCTGCAGCCCCGGAAATAACAAGATGAATCGCTGTCAAACGAAGCAGCTCTTTTTTATCTGTAGAACGCCACCTCAGGATGAGAGTGAAAGCTATCATCAACATCATAAAAATGGCGATAGGAAAATTCATTGTAGTGTAGTAGCTTATTTCCACTGAGCTTCCGAAAATAGGAGAGGAGGTACCCAGAATAATTATTAATGCGGAGCCAAGCATCAGCGCAGAGCCGTAAAATAATCCGTTCTCCCTGCTGAGGAAAGACTCCCCTGATTCGGAAAGATGCTTTAATCCTTTCCACCTCGCCGCAATCCCGCCTATGCCCAGGATTGTGAAAGTAAGGATGAAACCGACAAGTAAAAGATATGTGGTCATTCCGGGCGCTACAAATGAATGAACCGAAGCTTCGGAAAGTATGCCACTCCTGGTAAGGAAAGTACTGTATATTACAAAAACAAATGTAAGTATCGAGAGGATGAGGTTTGTTCTTATATATTTTCCGCTGCTTCCGTTCAGCTGCGTATTTTTCTGTATTACGAGGGTATGTATTAAAGCAACTCCGATTATCCAGGGAACAAGACTGGAATTCTCAACAGGGTCCCATCCCCAGAAACCTCCCCATCCAAGAACACCATAAGCCCAATATCCTCCGATCATGATTGCTAGTCCCAGCACCGACATTGAAACAGAAAGCCAGGGAAGCGATTTGCTGACCCAGGTTTTATAGTCTTTCCTCAAAATTGCCGACATCGCAAATGAATACGGGATGGCTGTCATCGCGAAGCCCACAAACAATAGTGGAGGATGAATCTGCATCCAGAAGTTCTGAAGCAGGGGATTCAGACCTTTTCCGGCTATAAGGAATTTTTCAACAGGAATGCTTAATGAATCAAGTACCGCCTTCAGCTGGGGACCGATATGCAGGAATTGCTGACCGGAATTGTCGGTCATTATGAACCGCCGAAAATCCGGCATTCCCAGGTACGATGAGTTAAAATATTTTAACTGCAGATAGTTCGGTTCAGCCCAGATCGATGTGAAAGGATTTTTGAGAAAAGGACTGATGAGAATAGCGAGGAATACCGCAATCAAAGTATAAACCATCATAAAAGAAGATTCCCGTGCAGTATCACCGGAAAGATTTCTTATAAGGAACAAACCAAGAACTGCGGAGAACAATAGCCACAAAAGAAAGCTTCCTTCCTGACCCGCAAAGAAAGACGAAAGCAGCAGTCCGAACGAAAGATTACCGCTGCTATATTCGAATACATAGTCATACTGGTACTGGTGAGAAAGGATAAGATAATACAGAAATGCACTTGCACCGATAGTGAATATTGTCATTGCATAATAGCCCCTGCGCGCAAGCGCAAGGGTGTTCGTATATCCTCTGAAAGTATAGTAGTACATCACAACAGTAAAAATACCTGTTATAAGTGTAGCTGTGATTAATAAATTTCCAATCATATTAGTTCTCCGCTGGCAAAATAAATTATGGATTCTTTAATTAAATTTATTCTTTTGGTAATTAATGCTGTCATTCCTTTCGAGCCTTCATTTTTTATGGTTTATTCATTCTTTAATGTTCCATCTTTGAAACATTCATCTTTTTTATTTTCATATACTATACCAAAATTAACATTATGAAAATCATTCTTCAGAAAGTGTAATTACCGGTTAAATAGATTAAGTTCTATCTAATTTTCTAACAACTTTCCTTCGAGCCTGAATTTTTTTCTCAATTCATATGATTTCCACAAATAATAAATAACCGGGTAGACTGCCAGTTCCATTAAAACAGAAGTGACAACTCCCCCCAGCATTGGTGCGGCAATTCTCTTCATCACATCGGCTCCAGTACCTGTGCTCCACATAATCGGAATTAAGCCGGCAACGATAACAGAGGCAGTCATAATTTTTGGTCGCACTCTCTTTACAGCTCCATGATGAATTGAATCTGTTAAATCCCTTATACCTCGCATCTTTCCTTTATCCTGCCATTCTTTATAAGCAATGTCAAGATAAAGAAGCATAACGACTCCAGTTTCGGCGTCAAGCCCGGCAAGAGCAATTATACCGACCCAGACAGCAATGCTAAAATTGTATCCAAGTATGTAAAGCAGCCAGAAAGCACCTACCAGCGAAAATGGAACGGCTAAAAAGATAATAGCAACTTTCTTAAAAGATTTTGTATTTAAATAAATTATCAGGAAAATTATGAACAGGGTCATCGGGATAACGATCATTAGCCGTTGTTCTGCGTGCTGCATATATTCAAATTCACCGCTCCAGATAAGGCTATAGCCGACAGGAAGTTTTATTTTTTGAGAAACTATTCCCTGTGCTTCTTTTACATAAGATCCGATATCTGAAGTTTTAAGATCGATGTAAACCCATGCATTAGGTCTTGTTCCCTCGGTTTTAATTACCATGGGGCCTTTATGCATCGAAAATTCAGCAAGCTGTTCCATCGGTATCTGCGCACCGGTGGGTGTAGGCACAAGTACTCTTTTTAAATCATCAATGTTATCACGTTGTTCGCGGCCGTATCTCAGATTAACAGGATACCTTTCCAGCCCTTCAACAGTGGAAGTCACATTCATTCCACCCATTGCAGATTGAATTACATCTTCAACATCCTGTATCGTTAAACCGTATCTTGCAGATTCAAGACGATTTATATTTATATCTACGTAATTTCCACCGACGGTTCTTTCAGCATATGCACTTAAAGTACCCGGCACAGTTCTCATAACTGCTTCAACTTTTTCACCGATTAGTTGTAAAGTGTCAAGGTTGGGTCCGGATATTTTTATTCCAACCGGGGTTTTAATGCCTGTACTCAGCATGTCCGTCCTTGTTTTAATAGGCATTGTCCAGGAATTTGTTAAACCCGGAAAATGAATTGCCTTATCCATTTCATCTATCAGTTTCTTAACCGTCATACCTTTTGGCCACTCACTTTCGGGTTTAAGCATGATGGTTGTTTCAATCATATCCAGGCCCGCAGGATCTGTTGCTGTTTCAGCTCTTCCTATTTTACCGAACACATGATGTACTTCAGGAAATGATGCAATAATTTTATCGGTCTGCTGAAGTAATTGGCGTGCCTTTGTAATCGATATTCCAGGAAGTGTTGTTGGCATATAAAGCAGATCGCCTTCATAAAGCGGCGGCATAAACTCGCTGCCTATCCTGGAAAAAGGAATATAAGTTATGCCGAGCAGGATAAGAGTCGCTATTATAACCATTTTCCATTTTCTGATTACAAAATTGACCACCGGACGATAGATTTTTATTAAGAATTTATTTACAGGATTTTTTTCTTCCGGCTGAATTTTTCCTCGGATCCAGTAACCCATTAAAACAGGGACAAGCGTTATAGATAATATCGCAGCAGCTGCCATTGAATATGTTTTGGTAAAGGCAAGAGGTTTGAATAGTTTTCCTTCCTGTGCTCCCAGGGTAAAGATTGGAATGAAGGAAACTGTTATGACCAGCAGGGAATAGAATAATGAAGGCCCGACTTCCTTCGCGGCCTCAATTATGAGCAGCCAGCGTTCGCGTCTCTGTTCAGGAGGCTTCTCCATATCGTGCTCGATATGTTTATGCGCATTTTCAATCATTATAATTGCGGCATCAACCATCGCCCCGATTGCTATTGCAATTCCACCTAGTGACATTATGTTTGCATTTATTCCCTGAGCTTTCATAATAATGAAAGCCATCAAAATTGCGGTGGGTAGAGTAAAAATAGCTACTAAAGCGCTGCGGACATGCATCAGGAAAATAATGCAAACAAAGGCAACGATTATGATTTCTTCAATGAGCTTATCTTTCAATGTGTCAATTGCTCGTTCAATCAAACCTGAACGGTCATAAACCGGTGTAATTGTTACATCTGCAGGAAGCCCCCGTCTTAATTCAGCAAGCTTCTTCTTAACTCCGTTAATAACGGTAAGAGCATTCTCGCCATAACGCATTATAATTATACCGCCTACGCTCTCTCCCATTCCGTTGGATTCCGCAATACCTCTGCGCATTTCGGGACCGTATGCAACGTCAGCAATATCTTTTATGTAAACAGGTGTATTTGTATTTTTATCGACCATTACAGGAATGTTTTCTACATCCTGAAGCGATTTTATGTAGCCCAATCCTCTTATCATAAATTCTGATTCACCCATTTCAATTACTTCACCGCCGGCATCATTGTTGGATTTTTTTAATGCCATATCAACCATATTCAGAGGCATGTTATAAGCTAGTAATTTTGCAGGATCAACTGTAACCTGGTACTGTTTTACAAAGCCCCCTATACTTGCAACTTCTGAAACTCCTGCTACTGTACTTAATTGATATTTTAAATACCAATCCTGGTAGGAACGAAGGTCGGCTAGAGAACGTTTGGAGGATGATAGTGTGTATTCATAAACCCAGCCAATGCCTGTTGCATCAGGTCCTAAAGTCGGAATAACTTGCGGCGGTAATCGTTTTTGAGCATAGTTTAGATATTCCAGAACCCGGCTGCGCGCCCAATAAATATCCGTACCGTCTTCGAAGATCACATAAACCAATGAATAACCGAAGAAAGAATATCCCCTGACTACTTTTGAGCCAGGTACAGAAACAAGTGCTGTTGTAAGCGGGTATGTTACCTGATCTTCAACAATTTTAGGTGACTGCCCGTCATATTTTGTATAAATAATAACCTGGACGTCACTTAAATCAGGTATTGCATCTACCGGTATACTGGTCAGGGAATAAATTCCCCATCCCATCAGAAAGACTACCGCAAGAATTATGAGAAACCGATTTCGAACTGAATACTCAATAATTTTTTCTAACATCTAGACTCCTGCATTTGATAACGCTGATAATAGGTTAACAGGTATAGGTATAAACCATAGATGTAAACTGACTCTATTTTCACCTAACTTATATCTCGAATCTTTTTTGGTTTTCAACTTTTATTCTTCATCAAGCTTATTTAACCTTAAATCCATTTGTCCTTAAATTATATTCTGCTTGTTGTATGGAAAATTCCTTCAATGTCATACCACAGATTGGACATGTACCCGGTTTGTCCGAAATAACGTTCCAATCCATAACATCTTGAAAGACTTTCCCATCATTATTATCATCGATTGACTTTACATCAATAACACCTTTATATTCAACCGGCGTTGAATGATCCCCGTTTTTTAATTCAGGCTTACTTTCTTTTTTCCCCAATTGAATGCTCTTCTTGCTTCCGGTATCGTTTGAAGATTTTTTAGACGAATCATTTTGCTGTTCCGGGATTTTGTTTTGAGATGAGTCTTGTTGATTCATATTATTTAGTGCGGCATTTAAATTACTTTCAGAATCTATCAGAAACTGGGAAGATGTTACTATGTTATCGCCTGCGTTTAAGCCATTGATTACCTGGATATATCCTTCATCACCTCGTACACCAAGAGTTACATTCACGGGTTTGAAGTAGCCGTTTCCTAAAGATATTATTGCAACATCTCTTGTTCCGGTATGAATTATGGCCTGGTTTGGAACTGCTACAGTTTCAACACTCAGGGGAGATTTAATGGAAACATCTGCGAACATTCCGGGTTTGAACTCATAATTATGTGTATTTTGAATTTCAATTCTTACCTGGGCAGTTTTCGATTCCGAATCTAGATAAGGGTAGATGTAAGTTATACGGCCCTGAAACGTTTTTCCGGGTAAATACGATAAGTTTAGATCTGCCTTATCTCCAACTTTAATCCATTGAAGTTCATATTGATAAATCTGGGCAATACCCCATACAGTTGTAAGATCTGCTATCTTATACAGGGTCATACCCGGCATTATATTTTGTCCGTTGATAACCATCTTATCGGTTACAATTCCATCGGCAGGTGAATAGATCGTCATGGTTTTTTGGGGGGTTCCTCTTTTTTCAAGGGCCCGGATTTCACTTCCGGCAATGTCCCAATAAAGAAGTCTTCGCCTGGCGCTCTCAACTAATTGATCCGCACCTTGTATGCTTAAAGCTGAACTGCCGGAAATTTCATTTTTATATTTAATCGCCTGTAGATATTCTTCCTGAGTGCTGACCAGATCGGGACTGTAAACTTCAAGGAGCGGCTGTCCTTTTCTAATAAGCTGTCCCGTATAATTCACGAAGAGCTTTTCAACATAACCCATTATTTTTGAGTTTATGCTGTAAAGCCTGGTTTCGTCATAAGTAATGTTAGCTGAGGTATTTATATTGCGTGACAATTTTCTTCTGTAAACGGTTTCGGTTGTTAAACCAATGTTTTGCTGTGTTGCAGGATCGATACGGACTGTACCCGAGCCTGCCTCATCTGCATATACAGGGACATAATCCATCCCCATTTCATCTTTTTTAGCTACTGGTGAGGTTTGCTGCGGATTCATAGGAGACCGGTAATAAAGTATTTTCCTTTCACCTTTAACCGAAGCGTTTTCATCAGCATACACGGGAACATAATCCATCCCCATTTCATCTTTTTTAGGTACAGTAGAAGTAATCGTTGGATTCATCGGTGAACGGTAAAAGAGAATTTTCCTCTCACTATTATTTTCAGAAGTCTGATTATTATGGTTTCCAAATATCAGCCATCCTGTCCCTAATCCAATTATTAAAGTTATGATACCCATTATAATGAACTTTTTAATTGGTAAGGGAGATGCATTTTCATTCAACATTTTATTTCCTCAACTTTTAATTATTGTTTCCGCTGGCGGGAATACAATTTTAGAATTTTATTTAATTCTTCCTTTAATGTCATTTATAGATAATCCTACAGCCTTTTCAAGCTGGGCCTGACTTTGCATGTAATTCATTTGCGCCATATAATAATCTTGTTTGGCCATAAGAACCATTTTGTATGCATCGATAATCATTAGGAATTCCGATTTGCCTGCCTGGTATTCTGATAATGCAGATTGAAGAGTTTGCTGTGCCTGGGGAATTACCGTATTCTTATAGAGGTTAATCAAATTTTTATTACTTTTAATCTTTATCAGTGCATTTTGAACCTGGCTTGCAATCATATTTTTGGAAGAGTTGTACACTTCCTCAGCGGTATTGATATTGATTTTGTTTTCCTCAATCTTTCCCGAATATTTATCCTTTGACCAGAATGCAATCGGGATATTTACTCCAACCATTGTTGACCAGAAATCTTTAGTGGTACCAGTCATATTTTTATACATAAGCTGCACCATTATATCAGGATAATATTCGAGCTTTGAAGATTCTAATTCAGCTTCATTCATTTTGATATTCGACTGCATAGCTTTAAGTTCCGCCCTGTTTTCAAAAGCCAGTTCAGAGAGCTGATCATAATTCCAGTCGGGAATAGAATCTTCTATTGATGTTATTTCCGGGAAGGATCCGGTAGGTGGGCGGTTAAGACTGGTGTTTAACATCGTCTCTGAATCTCTTTTTTCATTTTCAAGATTCACACCATCGTTTATTAATGTTGACAATTCAGTTTGCGCCCGCAGCATATCGGTTTGTTTACCTGTCCCCACTTCATACTGTTTTGCAGTAATATTTGTCATCTGGTTGAGGAGTTTTTGGTTTTCCTTATTTATATCAATTTTCTTCTGAACGAAATAAAGTTCGTAATACGCAGATTTTAATTGCTCAATAATGCTATTTTCAAGCTCTTTATATTGTTGTTCGTACATTTGAGCATTATTCACGGCTGATTTGCCCATATTGCTCAGTTTACCCGGAAATGGAAACATCTGCTGAATAAAATAATCTGTTTCCATTCCGTCTTTAACAGGGTTAGGGAAAGATTGAATCGGCGTTTGATAAAATGAAACTCCAACCTGCGGTGCTTCCCAGGCTGTTACCTGGTCCACTTTGGATTTTTGTGCTTCTGTTTGGCTGCGTGCTGCCTTTAACTGCGGATTGTTTTGAACGGCTTCATTTATAAGAGTATTAATATTATTACTGCTATTATTCTGTACTGTATCGTGTTGACTAAAAATTTCAAATGGAAAAATACACAGTAGAATGAACAAGCATATTTTTGTTACTTTAACCATAAATATTTTCCTTGCAGGAGATATTTTTTTAAGAAATAAATGAATAACGGAGAAAGATTTTTCAAAAGACAGAAAAATCCCGGAGCATTGATAATGCGGAAAGATTTAAATGAGAAGTATTGAATTTGTTAAATAAATATGATTGTCCGAAGAAAGAGGTGGAGAACTGCTGGTATAACTATTAAAAGAAGAGAGTACCGGTGACTGATAAACAATGTTAATATCGGTTAAGATTATCTTAATATGAGTTTTTATGCTTACATCATTGCCTGATGAAAGAAGCTGGTCTGTCATATTCCTGTCAATTACTTTAAAGTGACAGCACCCGTCAAATTGATCAGCGGTTATTTTAACGGGGGTTTCTTCTTCCTGACTGCAGCAGCTGTGATCTTCTTTCACTATTTCGTGCATTTTACAGGCGGAGGCGGAAGACAGCCCGTTCATACTGCAAATATGAAGGGCAATCGGAAATCCCGTCGATGAGAACAGGAATACTCCCAGCAGCGCCAATGTAAATAGTTTTCTTTTCATCAATTGTTGTCAAACATATATTATATCATCAACAAAAGCAACAACCGTGCATTTCCCTCATTATTATAATAAACAGCAATAATTGAATAATATTATCAGAAATGGTAGAATTCAGTCAGGTTATATTGCCAAATCCGGCATAGTGATAAGGATATGATCCTGGTAAATCACGCAGATGCCACGGCAAGATTAATTCAGGAGTCACGGGTGATGGTTCTTCCCTCCACTGATGGTTCTTATTTAAGAGCAGTTTATTTTAGTTCTGATACAGATGACGAACTAACAGTTAATGTGATAAAAAATTCTTAAATTGTTATGTTAATTACTGGTATTTGAGCTGATCATTCTGGTTTTTTCGCATGTATAAGGTAAACTAAAACTAACCTTATGGAACTGTGCAATGAAACTTATCTTTTTACTGGTATTCATCTACGTATCATCACGACTGCTCTTCGGGCAATATTCGCTGGATCCCAGCGTTGTAATTCTGCCGGATCAGCAAATAACAACAGAATCTATCCCGCTTCCTTTCTACACAGAAAAAGAAGATGTTAAGTACACAGGTATGGGAAAAACAGGTACTGCCAACGGCACGAAGGTAAATTCGATGATGTACAATCCTGCTTTATTAAGCCGAAACCGCTTTTCAATAGACGGGGTAACTATCAGTTTAAGTCTCCCGCCGGCTACTTACGACGCGGCAAATTATATAAACAATCATCTCGCTGAATTTAAAGATGCACTTTCACTTAAACAAGTATGGGAAGGAGTGAAGAATTTTAACGAAGGGGGAGATATAAACCAGCGCCTGGCGGCACTACGGGAAATACGGGCCGGGTTATTATTTCCGAGGGAATTATTACAGCAGGTTATCGGTACACCTGATAATCCTATGACGCATGGTATAAGAACCATACCTTCGATGGCAGTGCAGGTTGGGAATTTCGGTTTCACCATATATGGTGTCGGTCAATCAGCGTTTGAAGTAGAACAAAGTCCTGTTCTCGATGCCTTATTGAGTGTTCCTATTCCGGACAACCTTGATGATCCGGAGCAAGTTGCAAATACAATTCTTGCCCTGGAAGGGCTTCTTCAGCCTATTATGGATGGCAATGATTTGAATGATGCTTTGCCTTTCGCTTATTCAATATCGTATGTGGATGTAACGGGAGCGCTCGGTTATTCCTATGATATAACTCCCCGTTTAAGCGCAGGAATAAACCTTAAAGCAGTCCATAGAAGGTTCTCAGCCAAAAAACTGCTTCTCGAGGAATACAAAGATGTTCTAAACATACTGAAGCGTGACCTGAACCAATATGTAACCGGGATTACCCTGGATATCGGGGGATTATACCAGTTCCCGGGAGGAACGGACATAGGATTTTCCGTGCAGAATTTAATACCCGTAAAAAAAATAACATCGGTATTAACCACCGATTTTAATTACACCTACCTTGATTATAAAAGAGACAACAACGGCAATATAGTTATTAATGCCCAGGGAGATACAGTAATACAATCTTTTTCACAGACCTATAATATAGGTATACCCTTTGACCTTAAACTTCCCATGGTTTTTAATTTAGGAGTATTCCAGGAAATTACTGAAAACTGGGATGCAGCATTCGATTTAGTAGACGTAGCTGAGCAGGATATACGGTATGAGGATTACTGGTCGCGGTTCAGAATCGGAACAGAATACAGGCTGGAAGCAATCCCCGAAAAACTTGGTGCATCTTTCCGGGTAGGGATGGCTGATAAAAGATTTACGGGGGGTATAGGATTTAATATTTTCAGAGCACTACAGATTGACGGCGCATATGCCTATGACGACTTTGTGGGTTCGTATTCATATTACTTACAGGCAAGACTGGGCTGGTGAAAGGATAAATCCTCTATAGCTGTGGGGTTTCGACGGGAACTAATACCATTTGAAAAATTTGAGACCAACATAGAAGCAGACAACACCGGTAATGAGAAGGGCCGAAAAGGGGAGGATAATATCCGGGATACCCGCTCCTTCAATAAAAATACTTCTGATTCCGTCGGCCAGCAATGTTAAGGGGAGAATTTTGATGAACCCGATTGCCCAGTCGGGGAAGTTGTGATAACTGAAGAAGATTCCAGAGAGGACAATCATAGGGGTAGAGATAGCGTTAATAAGGCCATTACCCACCTCAGGATTAGCAGTGCGTGATGAAGTCAATATCGCTATTCCGGCAAAACCTACATTCCCTGCAATAAAAATCAGAAAGAGTGCTAAAATACTTCCCTGAATTGTAATTCCGAATACGAGATATGAAAATAGGAAAAGCAGTCCCGCTTCTATAAAATTCATTATAGTTCTTACGCTGATCAGCGAAATCAGGAAATATGATTTTTTCATCGGAGTGGCAATCATCCTCCGTAAAAGTTTTTTAGACCTATTCTCAATGATCCCATACCCCAGTCCCCAGATCGATGACATCATCATTCCCATCGCTATGAGGCCGGGAACAAAAAAATCAATATACCTTGTTCCTTTAAGGGTAAGCGGGGTAACAGATTCATCCTCTGTAGTGATCTTCTTATTATTTATCACCCGCGATAAATTAAGATAAGTAAGGTGAGCCTCCGGGTTTACAGGGTCAAAATGAAATTCAGTGTTAATATTTTTTTCTTCTATTATCAGATTGATCTCGCCTCTCTTCAGCATCCTCATTGCTTCAGGCCGTGAGGTTCTTTCAAAGACATAAGTATTATTGCCAAGTTTATCATCTTTCACAGAAATTCTATACTGCACCTTCTTTGTAATGCCGTCCAGTGATCTTTTCGTCCTGGTTTTCAGGAATGATTCAAACCTGTTAGTTGAATCCAGACTGGTTTCTGTATTCTGTATTATGGCAACCTTATGTTCTGTGTCAAGCTTTTGTGTGAATGCAAGACCTAATCCTAACGCCATGAGCAGGGGAAACACAACTCCCCAGAACAATACTGCGGGTTCACGCATCAGTGTTTTAGTATGCATCAAGAAAAGGATGAAGAACTGGTTCAGCGACTCATTACGCATCAAGGTGCCTTCCGGTTAGTGTTGTAAACAGATCATCAAGAGTTTTTCTCCTGCTCTCGAAGTTCTTCAGCTGGATTTTATTCGACTTAAGATAATTGATGAAGTCCGGCAGTTCGGTTTCGAAGTCGTCAATGGTAATAATACCTTTCCTGATATTCTCATCCCAGCTGATCTCAAAATTTGAATTACCATTTATTAATTCCCTGATATCGATATCCGAGCCTTCGGGAGTAAATTCAATTATTTTTTTATCATCGGAATTCAACAGTTCTTCACGGGCTCCCTCAAGCAGGATTTTACCGCTGTCAATAATTATTATGTAATCGCAGAGCTGTTCAGCCTCCTCCATATAGTGAGTGGTTAATATGAGTGAGGTCTGTGCTTTTGCCTTAAGCTGAAGGAGAATATGCCAGATCTCACGCCTTGCGTTGGGATCGAGTCCTGTTGTTGGTTCATCCAGCAGTAGCAGTTTCGGGTTATTCAGCAGGGCAATTCCGAGCGCGAGTTTCTGGCGCTGGCCGCCTGAAAGATTCACTGTATAGGATTTCCTTTTATCATTGAGATTTATTTCGGAAATAATTTCACTAACTCTTTCATCTCCAAGCTGATAGAAACCTGCAAATAATTTCATCGTTTCTTCCACCGTAAGCTTGTCAATAAACCGTGTTTCCTGTAGCGAAAGTCCTATCGACCTGTGAAGTTCATTCTGGTTGCCTTCCCACTTCTTTCCAAGAATGGTAATATCGCCTCTGTCGGGTTTCTGAATTCCTTCTATCATCTCAACGAGAGTAGTTTTGCCTGCACCGTTCGGTCCAAGCAGTGCGGTAAACTGTCCCTGCATAATAGTTAGGTTGACACCATTTACGGCTTTGACTGTCTTAAACGATTTATAAACGTCTTTTACCTCTACAACAGGAAGATCCTCCGGGTTTTCTCTGGACATAAACTGCTATCCCGTTTCTTTTAAATGATTGAAATTAGATTCAGAAACTTAAAGGAAGATCGGAACTTAATCAAAATGGCCTGGTGATTTCCGGTTTTTCAGAGGAATTATTTTCACGGGAGAATTTCGTTTAAAACTTATTCAGGACGTATTCAAGACGTATTCAGGACGTATTCAGGACGTATTCAGGACATATTCAGAGAGATGGCATCAGGGTTTTAAGGTAATGGGTTTATGCAATATACCCCTACCAAATGGCCTGAATTCTAGAATTGTTTAATTTGCAGAAACCCACAATTGGAAAAGCTCTGCCCAAGAGTCTTTTACTATAGTTTCATAAATACCAGTCAAATATTTTCAAGAAAAATCATACTTCTGATAGCCGAAAGTTCCCTGCTGAGCTAAATATAGGGGAAACCCGGTAATCTTCCGGACTTTGCTTTTTAAAGTGACCAGTGTTAAACTTCCACTCCAGGATAACAATTAACTTTAAGACAGGAATATGAAAACAACAGGAAATACAATATTAATTACCGGCGGGACCTCAGGCATCGGAAGAGGCTTTGCGGAGGAATTCGAAAAAAGAGACAATACGGTTATAATATGCGGTCGGAGGGAGGAGCGTCTGCAGGAAATCCAGCAGCAGTTTCCAGGCGTTATTACAACTATGTGTGATGTTTCTATAGTCGAAGAAAGAGAAGCACTATTTCAGTGGGCAGTGGAAACTTTCACTGAACTGAATATCCTGATCAATAATGCCGGAATTCAGCTTTCCTGTGATATGACGAAAGAAGTGGATATAGATAAAGTCAAAGAGGAAATTGAAGTAAATCTCACTGCTCCGTTACACCTGGCATCTCTGTTCGCAGAACACTTTGCTGAAAAGGAAGAGTCGGCAGTGATCAATATATCATCGGGACTGGCATTCGTACCAATGGCATTTATGCCGGTTTATTGCGCTACAAAAGCAGCTCTCCATTCAATTACTATGTCATTGAGGCATCAATTGAAGGATACTTCCGTGAAGGTTTTTGAGATAATTCCTCCTTCAGTAGATACGGAGCTGGGGCACGACAGGCGGGCTGACAAGAGCCAGACTCACGGCGGTATGTCTACAGAAGAATTCGTTGATGGAGCAATGAACGCAATTGAACGCGATGAATATGAAGCTGCTGTGGGACATGCTCTTAACCTTAGAACGAAAGGGGAGGAGTTGTTTGAAAAGTTGAATGGTTAAATTGCTAAATGGTTAAATTGTATGAGAATGAATGATGATCAGATACTAATCTGCTAATTCGGAAATTCGTTAATTCGCCAATCCCTAAATTCTTTGCATTTATAAGCACCCCTCTTTATATTTGT
Source organism: uncultured Ignavibacteria bacterium (assembly GCA_963774455.1). Lineage (GTDB taxonomy): Bacteria > Bacteroidota > Ignavibacteria > Ignavibacteriales > Ignavibacteriaceae > DATFVA01. The sequence continues at coordinate 1,425,560 of CAVZFD010000005.1, read as the reverse complement.
CAATTAAAATTTTTAACATATTTGAAGTAATTAATGCAGAAGATATTCATATCAGACCTTTCGAAATACGTTGGCAAAGAAATAAAGATACAGGGCTGGCTTAATAACAAAAGATCAAGCGGTAAACTTCATTTTCTCATCCTCAGAGATGGTACTGGTTATCTTCAATGTGTGTTCTTTAAAGGGAATGTTTCAGAAGATGTATTTAATTTAGCTGGTAGAATAGGACAAGAGTCGTCTATCGAAATTACAGGAAAAGTTAAGAAGGAAGAAAGAGCTCCCGGTGGTTATGAATTGGATGCATCCGACTTAAAAATTATTTCGGAATCGCACGACTATCCTATTACTCCCAAAGAGCATGGAACTGAATTCCTTATGGACAACCGTCACCTCTGGTTGAGATCCAGTAAGCAGGTTGCTATAATGCGGGTACGTCATAGAATTGTTAAAGCTATAAGGGACTTTTTTGATGGCAACGGGTTTACACTAATGGATCCGCCGATTTTAACTCCCTCTTCGTGCGAAGGAACTTCAACTCTTTTTGAAACGGAATATTTCGATTTGGGCAAAGCCTATCTTACTCAGTCCGGTCAGTTATATGCTGAGGCAGGAGCTATGGCTTTAGGTAAAGTATATACATTCGGGCCCACGTTCCGCGCAGAAAAGTCGAAAACAAAAAGGCATCTTACAGAGTTCTGGATGTGTGAGCCTGAAGTTGCTTTCGCTGATCTGAATGATGACATGGACCTTGCTGAAGAATTCCTTGAATATATTGTGCAGACCGTTATTAAGGATAGGGAAGATGAACTGAAAGTTCTGGAAAGAGATATAAAGTTTTTGTTAAATGTTAAAAAACCACTACCTCGTATTTCATATGACGAAGCCGTTGAAATATTGAAAAAGAACGGAAGCGAATTCGAATATGGAAACGATTTTGGGGCTCCCGACGAAACTATCATTTCGAACCAGTTTGACAGGCCGGTGATGGTTCACCGTTATCCGTCAGCCGTTAAAGCTTTTTATATGAAAAGAGATCCTGAGAATCCAAACCTTGCTCTTGCCGTTGATGTACTTGCTCCTGAGGGCTACGGTGAAATAATCGGCGGAAGTCAGAGAGAAGATGATGTTGATCTGCTTATTCAAAGAATAAAAGAACACGAACTGCCGATGAAAGATTTTGAGTGGTATCTTGATTTGAGGAGGTTCGGTTCGGTACCGCATTCAGGATTTGGATTGGGACTCGAAAGAACCGTCTCGTGGATATGTGGACTAGAACATATAAGGGAAACAATTCCGTTCCCAAGAATGATTTATAGAAATACTCCGTAGGATGGATTTCTATAAAATTGACTGCACGGCAAAATTTAAATAAGGTAAAGTGTTAATGTCTTTTACATCTTACATCAACCATCATACATCATACATTTTCCTATGTCATTAGAAATTATCCTTTTTATTCTCTTCGCTGCGGTAGCTGCTGTTTCCTCAGTCATAATGATTACCCGAAGCGATGCGGTTATGGCTGCATTGTTTTTAATACTTAATTTTGCCGCGCTCGCCGGACTTTATCTACTGCTGAATGCACAGTTTATTGCAGTCGCACAAGTGATTGTTTATGCCGGCGCAATTATGGTTGTATTCCTGTTTGTAATAATGCTGCTGCGTCCTGAAAAGGAAAGCATACTTGGTAAAAAGCCCTCAGTTAAAATTATGGCGATTATGGTTGCAGCACTGGTTTTTATACAGATAGCTTATATGATCTTCTTTTCCAAATCAGGTTATGCCAACGGAGAAGCTGCCGCAAGTATTAAAGCGGGCACAGTTGAATCAATAGGGAGAGAACTTTATACAAATTACGTTATCCCGTTTGAAGCCGCAGGATTCTTACTTCTTGCAGCCACAATAGGGGCCTTAGTATTAGCAAAAAAGAAATTCGAATAAACTATGCAGATTCCAATAGAATATTATTTAATCCTCAGTGCTTTTATGTTCGTAGTAGGAGTAACCGGGGTGCTTATCAGAAGAAATGCGATCATTGTTTTTATGTCGGTTGAACTTATGTTGAATTCAGCGAACCTGACATTCATTGCATTTTCTTCATACCTGGGCAATTCCGTGGGACAGCTGTTCGTCTTTTTTGTAATGACAGTAGCTGCTGCCGAAGCTGCGGTGGGACTGGCAATAATAATAGCACTCTTCAGAAATAAGTTAACACTGAACATCGACGAAATAAATATCCTGAAATGGTAGTCCATTATCATTTCAATTTCTCAATCAGCAGAACTTTATGATTAATCTTATATACTTAACAATTCTTCTTCCGCTTGCAGGATTCCTCGTAAACGGAATATTCGGTTCCCGCATTAAAAACGAAAAAGTAATCGGAATAATCGGAAGCGGTGTAATCGGATTATCATTCCTGATCTCAGCAGGAGCGTTCATTGAAACGTTGGGTCTTCCGGTAGAGGAGAGGCAGCATATCATAAATCTCTTCACCTGGCTCCAGGTCGGAGGTCTTAACGTTGGCATTTCCTACCAGGTGGATCAGCTATCACTGGTTATGGCCTTAATCGTTACAGGGGTCGGGTTTATTATCCATATATATTCCATCGGGTATATGCATGGAGATAAAAGTTTCTGGAGGTTCTTTTCCTATATGAACCTCTTCATATTTGCTATGATGAACCTTATACTCGGCGATAATTTTGTTCTGCTTTTCCTTGGATGGGAGGGAGTAGGACTCTGCTCTTATCTCTTAATCGGTTTCTGGTACGATAGAAAGTTCGAAAAGAGTACTACCAGTGACGCTGCTAAAAAAGCTTTTATTGTAAACAGGATAGGTGACTTTGGTTTCCTCCTGGGTATGTTCCTGATTTATATGACATTCGGAAGTCTGAATTTTAACGAAGTTTTTGCTCGTGCAAATGTATTAAATGTACGCGAAGGAGTGTTCACCTTAATAGCCCTGTTCCTCTTTATAGGTGCTACAGGAAAATCGGCTCAGATCCCGTTGTTCGTCTGGCTGCCCGATGCTATGGCAGGCCCTACTCCTGTTTCGGCACTTATACATGCGGCTACGATGGTTACTGCCGGTGTATATATGGTAGCAAGGTGCTCGATAATATTTGTTTCAGCCCCTGCTATAATGACCCTTGTGGCAGTGATCGGGGTGGTTACAGCATTATTTGCGGCTTCAATAGGTATCGTTCAGAATGATATCAAAAAGGTGCTTGCTTATTCCACCATAAGTCAGCTCGGCTATATGTTCCTGGCTCTCGGTGTCGGCGCTTTCTCTGCGGGAATATTTCATGTAATGACTCACGCCTTTTTTAAAGCCCTTTTATTCCTTGGTGCGGGCTCTGTAATACATGCGATGCACGAACACCAGGATATACAGGGATTCGGCGGACTTAAAAAGTATATGCCCAAAACTGCGATGACTTTCCTGATTGCGGCTCTGGCTATTTCGGGGATACCGCCTCTGTCGGGCTTCTTCAGCAAGGATGAAATCCTCTGGCTTTCTTTTGCCAACGGAAGTTTTGTGCTCTGGCTGATCGGTGCAATCACTGCGTTAATAACCGCATTTTATATGTTCCGCCTCTACTTCCTTACATTTGAAGGAAAAGAAAGGTTCGGACATAGTATTCATCCCCACGAGTCTTCTTCGGTAATGACCATACCGCTTATAATACTGGCTTTCCTTGCCGCTGTCGGCGGATTTATAGGCATACCGGCTTTGTTTTCAGGAGAAGGTGGAAATATGTTTGAAGGCTGGCTCGCGCCGATATTTGAAAATTCAGAACGAAAACTTGCCTTTTACGGTGCACATTCTGCCGGTTCAGAAATTACACTTATGATAGTTTCGGTTATTCTGGCAGTAAGCGGAATCTGGATCGCAAGAACCATTTATCTCAAGAAACCTTCGATTGCCGAATCGGCAGCCAGGAGGTTCAAAGGTCTGTACAATCTTCTCTGGAATAAATATTTCGTAGATGAAGTTTATGATGCTGCGGTAGTTAACCCGATTAAAAAAGGATCTGAAACAATTCTCTGGAATTTCACAGACTCTAAAATAATTGACGGTGCTGTTAATGGTACGGCTTCGATAATTAATTTTATTTCATTAAGAATAAGAAAGATTCAAACCGGGGTGACCCAGATATATGCCGTTGTTATGATGCTGGGAATAGTCATCGCTCTTTTCTGGATTATCTTAAGTTTATAAATTATGGAAAACAGTCATTTACTTACATATCTGCTTTTTACCCCGGTTGCCGGAGCAATCATCCTTTTATTCTTTAATAAGAATAAAGAAAACGCGGTAAGATGGTTTGGGCTTATTGTTTCTACTATAGCCTTTATAATATCCCTTGTAATATATTTTAACTTTGATGTTTCGAAACCGGAATTTCAATTTATTCACCAGTTCGTATGGATTGAGAAACTTAATATTAGCTATAAGGTCGGGATAGACGGACTCGCACTGCTTCTGCTGCTGCTTACAACATTCCTTACCCCGCTGACTTTATTATCAAGCTGGTCAGGTATTAATAAGAGAGTGAAAGAATTTACTTTCTTTATGCTGATGCTTGAAGCAGGAATGCTCGGTGTTTTTATCTCTGTTGATTTGTTTCTGTTCTATATTTTCTGGGAAGCAATGCTTATTCCGATGTATTTTATCATCGGAATATGGGGCGGCGACACAGAGAATTTATGCCTCCGTTAAGTTTTTCCTTTACACTATGTTCGGTAGTCTCCTTATGCTTATCGCTATCATCTGGCTGGCCGTTTATGCATCAACACCGCTTGGACATTTTACAACCGATCTGACAGAGCTATACTCCGTGGGCCCGACTATAAAAGAGAATATCCAGAACTGGATGTTTGCTGCCTTTGCCTTCAGTTTCGCTATTAAAGTACCCCTCTTTCCGCTTCATACCTGGCTTCCGGATGCCCACGTACAGGCCCCGACCGCCGGAAGCGTGATCCTTGCGGGAGTGCTTCTGAAGATGGGAACATATGGGTTGTTAAGATTCTGCCTGCCGCTCTTTCCACAGGCAGCAGTGAACTTTGCTCCCTACATTTCAGTGTTGGCAGTAATTGGAATAATCTACGGCGCCCTGGTTGCAATGGTTCAGAAAGACATGAAAAAGCTTGTTGCTTATTCTTCAGTCGCCCACCTTGGCTTTGTTGTTCTCGGCATATTTGCGATGACACAGGAAGCTGTGCAGGGTGCGGTGATACAGATGGTGAATCATGGATTATCTACCGGTGCATTATTCCTTTTAGTAGGAGTTATATATGAAAGAACCCATACAAGGGAGATCGCAGAATACGGCGGCATCGCCAGGATAGTTCCCGTTTATGCTTTCGCACTGATGTTTGCTTCGCTTTCTTCTATAGGGCTGCCAGGCTTGAATGGTTTTGTCGGTGAGTTTTTAATTTTACTAGGTTCGTTTAAATCTCCTGTTCTCGGAAGCTGGTGGTTCACCATTTTTGCCGCGTCAGGAGTAATCTTTGCCGCAGTTTATATGCTGTGGATGTATCAGAGAGTTGCTTTTGGTGAGGTAACTAATCCAAAGATGAACTCTTTAACTGATATGAATAAGAGAGAAATCCTTGTACTCATACCAATTTTCATTTTCATTGTCTGGATTGGAATATATCCCGGTACGTTTTTGAAAGTATCAGATAAATCGACAGCAAAAGTAATTGAACAGGTGCATGTGCAAACCAGGGCAGTTATTGAATAGGAAAATATCGTATGAGATACGGCAGCAGGATTTTTGCGGCTATAATTTTGTTGTTCTTTTTTTATTGTAACATAAGCGCAGCTGAAATGCCCGCGGTACAGGATAGTATTCAACAGGTAAAGGTATTTAAAACTGCAGGTGAGCATATACTGCCTTCACCGTATATGATAATACCCTTTGTTGTATTGCTCCTGATGATTGCTACAGGACCACTGTTCTACAAGCACTTCTGGGAAAGACATTACCCTAAGTTGGCAATCATACTGGGACTAGTTACTATATTTTACTACCTTGTTTTTCTGAATGATTATCACAGTCTTCTGCATACGTTGGCAGAATATATTTCATTTATAGCTCTGCTGAGTTCTCTGTTCGTGGCTTCCGGTGGAATATTTATCAAGGTTGACAAAAAAGCCACACCTTATATGAATGTTCTTTTCTTATTGTTCGGTGCGGTTATTTCGAATATAATCGGAACCACAGGCGCTTCCATGCTTCTGATCAGGCCTTATATAAAGATGAACCAGAACAGAATAAAAGCTTATCACGTTATCTTCTTCATTTTTATAGTAAGCAATATCGGCGGAGCACTTACCCCTATAGGTGATCCACCATTGTTTATCGGGTTTCTCAGGGGTGTACCTTTTTTCTGGGTACTCGATAATATATGGTTTATATGGATACCAATGATACTGCTTGTGCTGGCTGTATTCTTTCTTTTTGATAAGTATAATGATAAAAAATCAGAAGCTGCGGAAGATATAAAGTACAGCGGTAAAATTGAATTCAAGGGTTATCGAAATCTTGTATATCTGGCAATTATTATATTTTCGGTTTTCCTTGATCCAGGTGTCTTTTCATGGGTACCAAACTGGAGTCCGCTGCCGTTTGGAGTCAGAGAAATAATAATGTTCGCAGTTGTTTACTTCTCTTATAAACAGGCTGATACGGATATCCTCAGGGCGAACGAATTTGATTTTGAACCGATTAAGGAAGTTGCATACCTGTTCATCGGAATATTTTTAACGATGGTTCCGGCACTACAGCTGATCGCCGAAGAAGCAAGGATCAACCGGGATTTACTAAATGCCGGAACGTTTTACTGGGCAACGGGCGGTTTATCTTCGTTCCTGGATAATACGCCCACATATCTGAATTTTTTAAGTGCGGCTATGGGGAAATATGCCCTTGACGTAAACATAAAAGCGCATGTACTCGACTTTGTTTCACAGGACATTATTTACCTGCAGGCAATATCGGTTGCTGCCGTATTCTTTGGAGCAATGACATACATTGGAAATGGTCCCAACTTTATGGTGAAATCAATATGTGAGAGAGCAGGTATTGAGATGCCAGGTTTCTTCACCTATATGATAAAATATTCGATACCCATATTAATACCTCTGTTTTTAATTATTTATTTTCTCTTTTTTCATTAAAGGAAACTGAATATGGCAACGCTGAATGAAATACTGAAAAGCAAACCCACGGGTTTATATTATATGAACAGGCTTATTCTCCCTTTCCAGGGAGTTTTCCTGAAAGTTATCGTTGATGATGATATCATTATGGATTTTTCTCCCTCATCAAAACATGTATATATAACAGAGACCGAAGACTTTACTGATATTTATTTTAAGGAGTATAAACATCTTAAAGATGCTGTTTCAAAGTACGAAGCTATAAAGATGGTCCTTGTCGAAAAAGGAAAAGATATTTTTAATTTCGATAATCATAAAAAGATTATCATTTACCTGGATGAGAAACACCGGGTAAAAATTGAAGAAACAGAAGAAAACATTTTATTTATTGAATAATTTAGATTGCCGGGATTAAGGCATACCAAAGGCTTAAAATTATGCTCAATAGTATTCAGGAATTTTTCAATATTATGCCGCTGGTTATAGTCGGCGCTGGGATCCTTGTTTCATTACTTGTCGAAATGTTCAGGAAAGAAAGCGAAACGGCGGTCAGCTGGATTTCCGTAATAATCTTTTTTGCCGCAGCTTTTTATTCCCTTGCCACAGTTAATTCGGTCTCGGTTGTTATGCAGAATATGCTGGCAACAGGGGGAACGGTAAATATATTTTATTTCATTTTTACTTTCGGAGCCGCGTTAGTCTGCCTTCTGTCGATGGATTACCTGAAGAAGTATGGGGCTAATTACGGTGAGTTTTACCTCCTTGTTCAGTGTTCCGTGCTGGGGATGATGTTTATGGCCGGAGCAAAAGATCTGTTCACTGTTTTCCTTGGTCTGGAGCTTATGTCGATTAGTTTCTATGCTCTGGCAGGATTCAACCGGAAAAGACTTTCCGCAAATGAGGCCTCTCTCAAATATTTTTTACTCGGTGCTTTTGCTACCGGATTCACTGTCTATGGTATTGCACTTATCTATGGTTCTGCCGGAACAACCTCGATTGAAGGAATAATTTCCAGGTTTGGAAATTTATCCGGAGATTTCATCTTCATAACAGGTATCCTGTTATTCCTGATTGGGTTTTCATTTAAGATTGCAGCCTTTCCCTTTCACATGTGGGTGCCTGATGTATATGAGGGATCAGCAACAACTGTTTCGGGTTTATTCTCCACAGGCGGTAAAGCAGCAGCATTCAGTGCCATCATTGTTACCCTTGGAACCATATTCAGTACTTCGTCGCTTCATTTGTTTACACCTTACCTTGCCGTTATTGCAGTCCTCTCCATGCTCTTTGGAAGCATTGTAGCAATAGTTCAGGATAATATAAAACGAATGCTTGCATATTCCTCTATAGCCCACGCGGGCTATATGCTGATCGGTTTTGCTGCAGGAAATTACGACGGAATCGCAGGAATTATATTCTATCTGGCAGCCTATACATTTATGAACCTGGGAGCATTCGGTATCGTGTCTATTGTGGAAGGGGAGAATGAGACTAATCTTTCTATCCGCTCCTATGCCGGACTTGGTTCAAGGAGTCCTCTGCTGGCCGGACTACTTTCAGTATTCATGTTCTCCCTGGCAGGAATTCCGCCTTTTGCAGGATTCTTCGGCAAGTATTATGTTTTTATTTCAGCTATCGAATCAGGATTAACCTGGCTCGCTATAATCGGTGTTCTTTCAAGTGTTATAAGTGTTTACTTCTATCTGAGAATCGTGGTTTTGATGTACTTTAAGGATGCTGAGGAAGTGGTTTCACCTTCACAAACCAGCACAGGATTGCTTGCTGTAATAATTTCAGTTTTACTGGTGATCGTGCTTGGGGTTGCACCGGGCACAATTATAGGATTAATCTCTTCATTCCTGTCATAGAAGTTATTTTTTGCTTAAATTTTGCCTGCCGGTTTGAAAGTTTAGTAAACTACTAAATTAAACAACCGGCATTTTTTTATGTAGGAATTATTATGATACCATTGTTTTCTACAAATCAGATACGTGAAACAGACGAGTGGGCTATTAATGAGCTGAAAGTGCCGGGCCTGGTTTTGATGGAGAATGCTTCACTTGAAATTTTCAGTTATATAGAATTGACACGCGATAAACTGGGCCTTCCCTGCAAAATTGCCTTAATATGCGGAAAAGGGAATAATGGCGGTGATGGATACGCGGCCGCAAGACATTTCATCAATAATGGATATGAAACGACTGTAGTTAAGATAGGCGATGAAAGTGAGATGACATCCGATTGCAGAACAAATTTCACCATCCTGAGAAATCTTGGAAACGTAAATAAATCTCTCACCATAATCGAATATAAATCGATCAGCGATATCAGGAAGCTAAAAAACTTCCCGATAATCGCAGATGCATTGCTTGGAAGCGGAATTGAAGGCGACTTAAGGGAACCGTATAAATCAATTGTGGATGAATTAAATAAGATTAATGCCCTTAAAGCAGCTATCGATATTCCCACCGGATTAAGTGCCGATAAAGGCTTTGCACAAGATGCATTCCACGCTGACTTTACCATTACTCTCGGAGAATTAAAGAAAGGTTTGTTCTTCGGTAAGGGTTCGGTTTATTGTGGTGAGATATATAAGGGAAGTATTGGTATTGGTTTCTCTGTATATGACCGCTATGATACCTCTGAATATCTTATAGAGCCGGAAGATGCATTGTTGTTCCTGCCTAAAAAAAAGAAGGATGAATATAAATATTCAGCAGGGAAGGTTTTTACAATTGCAGGTTCGGGTGATTTGCCGGGAGCCGCAGTACTGACATCAAAAGCCGCACTGTCTTCCGGAACTGGTGCTTGTATACTGGCTTATCCGAGATCGGTAAGACGGCTTGTGCATAAAAATCTGGGTGAAGTTATAGTTGACGCATATGATGATAATAAAAAAGAAATTCTTGCCGCTGATAATATCAAAGAACTTAATAAAAGGATTAAATGGGCTGACGTGGTCGCTATGGGACCCGGACTCGGGAGAGAGCAGGCTACGCAGGAGGCAATTCTGCAGATATTAAAGGAACGGAAATATCAGAATATTGTGCTGGATGCCGATGCTGTTTATGCGGTGGGTGAAGACGGCTATCAGCATTACGATCTGACCGGTGCTGTGCTTACTCCGCATCATGCTGAATTTGCTCACCTGGTTGGAGTTGAACTTAAGGAAATTGAGAAAGACATTCTTCATTACGGTCATAATTTTGCCGGGGAAACAGGAACATATCTTGTGCTTAAAGGAGCCCCTACCATAATTTTTACTCCCGACGGGGATGCCTTAATAAATACAACGGGAAATCCGGGTATGGCTAAATTCGGAACCGGAGATGTTTTGACGGGTGTAATATCTTCATTTATAGCTCAGAAAAAAAATAAGGAAGAGGCAGTGACCTGTGCAGTTTATATTCATAGCCTGGCAGCAGACTTGCTTCTTAAAAAATCTACTGAATTCGGATATACGGCATCCGATATTAGTCGTAATATTTCTTCAGCAATTAAATTTCTAAGGAAAACATTTGCTTAATAAACTTGAAACAAATAAAAAGTGGTTAATCTACTTTCCTCTGATTCTTTACTGGTTGATATTATTTGTCGCCACGACCCTGCCTTCGTCGGATTTACCTAAAACGGGGGTAAGCGATAAAGTGGAACACTTTACAGCATATATGATCCTGGCTGTTTTTCTCAATCTTACACTCATGTTCCAGAATAAATACCCGAAACTTAAAAAAAAGGCCTGGCTGTATACCTTGCTGTTTGTCCTTACGTACGCAGCTCTTGATGAACTCCACCAGCTTTTCATACCGGGGAGGGATTGTGATTTACTTGACTGGATGTCTGATGCATCGGGTGTACTTCTTGGTTTAGGCTTTGTAAAAATACTGATGATATTTTCAAGGTATAAGCCCCAAACCGGCTGAAAATTCCTTTTTTTCTGACCAGGGAAATAGTTATCACTTTGGTGGAACTATTGAATAATTTTGAAGTAAGAATACTAGAAGAAGTTGACAAAAGAAACACCATTTATTACTTTGACGGGCGGTTAATTTGCTCTTTAGGAGGAGTTAGTAAATGCCACTAAATAAAAATCCCAAAGCGGATTTGAGACGTAGCTACAAAAAGATTTTCGAGCTGAGTTTGATAATTTCTCTTGCAGTATTAATAGTTGCGTTTAAGTATTTTCCTCATCTTGAGACAAAAGCTGTGATGACAGAAGGACCACAGGAATTATTTAAGGTTGAAGACGTTCAACAAACCAAACAAGAGAACAGACCTCCTCCGCCTCCTAAACCCCCGATACCCATTGAAGCCCCTTCTGAGGATGTTCTTGAAGATATTGAAATAGGAGAAACCGAACTTGATGTTAACCAACAGGTAGAGGCTGCGCCGCCTCCAAAAGTTGAAAAGAAAGTTGAAGAGGAACCTCAGTATTTCGTAGCAGTTGAAGAGATGCCGGAACCTATCGGCGGTATCCAGGCAATCCAAAGCAAGATAATTTACCCTGAAATTGCTAAAAGAGCCGGAATTGAAGGAAAAGTTTATGTGCTTGCTTTCGTTAATGAAGCAGGTACAGTGACTAAAGCACAGATTATTAAAGGTTTGGGTGCTGGACTTGATGATGCGGCCCTAAAGGCTGTAAAGGCTACTAAGTTCAAGCCCGGTAAACAGAGAGGAAAACCAGTCAAAGTTCAGGTTTCAATTCCTATAGTCTTTAAACTTCAATAAATATTGATAATAAAATTAAAAGGCGTCTCCGTGACGCCTTTTCTTTTTTAAATAAATCTCTGTCGGGAAATTCAATTTTCCCGGCCTTATATTTAAAGTTCTCAATATTCTAAAACTGAAAATATTATTTGTATGGCGGTTAATGGTTAAGAAGAAAGTGAATACAGAAAATAAGATATGGCTTACGCTATTTGTTTTAACTCTTACCGTTTTTGATCTGCTTTTTATTTTATATATCAAATATGATAACCAGCATCTGCCTCTGTCTTATTTCAGACTTTATTATACTGGCAACCTTTTTAATATTACATTTAGCATTGTACTGGCTGCAGGATTGATAGTATATATGTTGAAGGAAAAAACAAATCTGTCTCCTGTCTACATTTTTATACTGGCTGCCGTGATGACAATCTTCTTGTTTGTAGCCTGGATATTTTCAAAGTCTCCTCTTTCACTACCTGATATTTCTATTCTAAACCAGCCATTGACAAAGATATTTGTTAGTGGATTGTTTGTTGTTTATCAGTTCATTCAGTTTGTTCTGATAGTTGAAGTTTGGCTGAGTTTATCACAAAAATCGAATTTAATCTTTTTACGTGCTTTGGTTGATTCTGTATTAATTACTTTGATACTTCTGGTATTTTCATTCTTCTATTTAAATTTTAATAAAGCTCCCAACAGAGAATTTTTCCTGAGCGGAAAAGGTAATAACATCGGTGTCGTTTTGGGAGCAGCGGTATGGACGAATGAACCGAGTCCAAGTTTAAAATCTCGTGTGGATAAGGCATTCAGTTTGTATAAGAACGGAAGTCTTCAGAAGATACAGTTGACCGGTGGTAATGCTCCCGGAGAACTGAGTGAGGCTGAAATCGCATATGATTACCTTAAAACCAGGAATATAGATACAACGGATATCTGGATAGAAAAGATGACGACTTCTACTACAGAGCAGGTTCAGTTTATGAAGAAGAACCTAAGTATAAAAAAGGATGTCAATGATATCATAGTAATATCCGATTCATACCATCTGCCGAGGGTTAGGGAGATTGCTGATTTTAATCTTCTCAATATTGAAGTTGCTCCTTCAGATCTGGATTTGAGATTTGAGAATAAATTATATAATAAAGCAAGAGAAAGTGCCGCAATTTTAATATTTTGGTTCTTTGCAATTTAACATTTTTCAAATAATGGAGAATAGGCATGGTTAATTTTGAAATTATAGAAGAATATGATCATGAGCAGGTAGTCTTCTGTTCCAATAAAGAAGCCGGTTTAAGAGCGATTATAGCTATTCATAACACTACTCTGGGACCTGCCCTCGGAGGAACACGTATGTGGAATTACAAGAGTCACGATGATGCTTTGAAAGATGTACTCAGATTATCAAGAGGAATGACGTATAAAGCTGCGGTTTCCGGTCTAAACCTCGGCGGCGGGAAAGCTGTGATTATTGGTGATTCGGGCACTCAAAAAAATGAGCTGCTTTTCAGAACGTTTGGAAAATTTATAGAAGGTCTGGCAGGTAGATATATTACCGCTGAAGATGTAGGAACTTCTGTCATCGATATGGAATATGTTAGAATGGAAACAAAATATGTTACAGGAGTTTCAAAGGCACTTGGTGGTTCCGGTGATCCTTCACCTGTAACTGCTTATGGTGTTTTCGTAGGAATGAAAGCCTGCGCAAAGTTTAAATGGGGGAGTGACTCTCTAGCCGGAAAAAAGATAGCCGTACAGGGAGCGGGGCAGGTTGCAAAATATTTATGCGAACATCTTTATAAGGAAGGTGCAGAAATTTTTATAACCGATATAAATGAGGACAAAATAAACAGGGTTCTTGAAACAGTTAAAGCACAAGTTGTTAAACCTGAGGAAATATATGCTCTCGATGTTGATATTTTTTCTCCAAATGCCCTGGGTGCTATAATAAATAATGACACCATTGGAAAGTTGAAAGCTGAAATAGTTGCCGGTGGTGCCAATAATCAGCTTGAGAAGGAAGATATTCATGGCCCGCTCTTGATGAAAAAAAATATTCTATATGCCCCGGATTATGTTATCAATGCAGGAGGGCTGATAAATGTAGCAAATGAACTGGAAGGCTACAGGCAGGACCGGGCATTGAAACAGGCAGAAAAAATTTATGATGTAATAGGAAAAATTCTGGGAATTTCAGCTAAAGAGAATGTTCCTACATATGAGGCATCTAATAAAATGGCTGAAGAAAGACTCGGAAACGTTGGGAGAATAAGTAATATATACACGGGACAATCGGCTTTTTCGGGCAGACTTGGTGAGTTATTTCATAGGTAGAATATCAGAAGTACATAATTCAGAATATTTTTATAAATTCAATTGTTCTTTAAAAAGTTGGTAGCTAGGTAAAATGACACAAATGTTTAAAAGAAGAGTCGTAAGAGAAAGGGTTCTGCAAATTCTGTATGCGTTTGAGTTAAACAATGAATCACTACAATTGTTAACCGATGGGATACTGGCTGATCTGAAAGATCCTGTCGATAAAAAGTTCGCGAATGATCTTGTAAACAGGGTAATCATTCATCGGAAAGAATTGGATATAAAAATAAAAGAAAGAGTCGATAACTGGGAAATGGGCAGGATTGCTTTAATTGATAAACTTTTGCTGCGTATGGGAATCTGTGAACTTTTCTATTTCCCTGATATCCCTCCTAAAGTATCCATCAATGAAGCTATAGAAATCGCAAAAACTTATAGTACTGCAGGCAGCGGAAAATTTATAAATGGGATCCTTGATGCGATCCTTAATGAATTAAAACAGGAGCAAAAACTAAATAAAACCGGCAGGGGACTGGTGGAGGAAACCATTTCAAAGCAAACTCACAAAAAGTAATCCCGGATGAAGGACAGAAGCAGAATTTTCGTCTGGACGTTATTCGATTTTGCGAATACTGCTTTTTCTGTAATAATCGTTACCGTTATTTACTCCAAGTATTTCTCAAATTATGTTACGGGCGGTCAGAGATGGCTGTGGGGCCTGGCTGTAAGCCTTTCTATGGTTTTAGCAGCATTGCTCAGTCCTCCACTCGGGGCTATTGCGGATGTTTCAAGGAACAGGAAGCGTTTTCTCCTTATGTTTACATTGCTTTCCGTTTGCTGTACCGCACTTATGTTTTTCGTTGATAAGGGAGATATCGCTACCGGTTTTATACTTTTCGTACTTGCGAATATTGGATTTGAAGCAGGACTGGTGTTCTATGATGCGTTTCTCCCTAACCTGACAGATAAGAAAAATTTCGGGCGGGTTTCGGGGTATGGTTTTGCTATGGGTTATGTAGGTGCATTGGCTGTGCTTCTGATTGTTATGATAATTCTACCCTCTGCGGATTCAGCTGATTATTATTTTTATATCCGCCTTACTTTTGTTCTGGCTGCTGCATTCTTTCTTTTCTTTTCAGCACCCTTATTTCTGTTTGTGAGTGAACCGCCAATTTCTGAACCAATTAAAAAGGATCTCCTGAAAAAAGGTATAAATAAGAGTTTCAGTACTTTCAAAGCTATTTTCTTTCAGAAGAAATATCCCGCGGTATCACGATTCCTTTTTGCTTTCTTTTTATATAATGATGCAATAATTACCATCATTGCATTTGCCTCCATATTTGCATCTAATATTCTGAAAATGAATGATGAAGAAATCATCCTGTTCTTCGTGATAGTACAGAGCACAGCGGTTGCAGGTTCATTTATCTTTGGTATAATCTCTGATCATATTGGTCCGAAAAAAACAATAACTATAACGCTTGGAGTCTGGATTCTTGTAATAATCGGTGCTTTTTTCGTTCAAACCATAGCAGAATTTTATATTGTTGGTTTACTGGCCGGTCTGTCTATAGGAAGTTCACAATCCTGCAGCAGAAGCCTGATGGCTCTGCTGACGCCAAATGAGCGGGAAGCTGAATTCTTCGGATTTTATGACGGATTGTTTGGTAAATCATCGGCTGTAGTAGGTCCTTTTGTGTATGGGGTGATATCTGACCTTTCCAACGAAAGATTTGCAGCTCTGGCGATAGGACTGTTTTTTATTGCCGGGCTTATAATACTTCAGAAGGTTCGGGTACCATTTTACAGGGAAGAACCGGCAAGGGATATCGCCTGATCTACCTTGTCATATAAATAGGTTTCCCGGTCATCTTGTTCTCATTCAATTCGAAGGAAATTTTCTTTGTCTCCTGTCTTACTGTGCATTCAGCATATCCGCAGTACTTACAAAGTTCAGGTATGCAATAATCAAAATGTATCTTAATCTGCATATTCGTGAAAGCTTTCATCAGTTTCTCTTCAATTTCCTTTTCTTCGGTATGAGATTTCTGAATTGTAAAATAGTATGGAAGGATCAGGTGAAAATCGAGGTAGGTGGTATCTCCGGATCTCCAGAATCTTAATTCATGCAAATCAATCCAGTATGGCTGTCTTAATTTTCCAATTTCAGAAACGATCTTTTCCAGAAACTTAGGATCGGTTTCATGCATTAAGCCGCCGATTGATTCCCTTATAAGTTTAAATCCTGTAAAGAATATATTTAGTGCTACAGCAATAGCGAATAAAGGGTCAAAAAGCTGAAACCCGGTAAGCATAACAAGCACGATCCCTACGATGACGCCGATGCTTGTATAAGAGTCGGTTAAAACATGCTTCCCGTCGGCTACCAGGGTGAGTGAATTTGTTTTCTTTCCCATCCTTACAAGATATGAACCCAGCAGTAAGTTTATTACCCCCGCTGCACTAATAACAACCACCCCCACACTAAGCTGACGGAGATTGGACCCGTTAATGATATCGAGCACCGAAGTATAAATTATGAATAAAGCTGCCGCAAAAATCAGGAAACCTTCAACGCCCGCTGAAAAATACTCAATGTTTCCGTGCCCATACATATGAGATTCATCCGGGGGTGTTGAACTAAGAATAATGCTGTACAGAGCCATCGATGTTGCAAGTACATGAACAACGGATTCGGCGGCGTCCGAAAAAATTGCCGCTGAACCGGTTAGAAGATAAGCTCCCATCTTCGATAGGAACATAATGATTCCTATTGTAAGCGATAAATAGGCCGCTCTTTTCTTAAGGGATATGTTATTGTGCATAAAGGCTCACTGGCTTATATTGCTTTCATAACTATTAATGTAAGGTCATCCTGGACAGGGGATAAATACGTGAAATTTTTTACCGCATTTACGATTACATCCTGAACATCAGCAGCAGATTTCTCCGCGTTTTCAGCGATTAATCTGGTCAGGTTTTCCTCCCCGAAAGTCCGGTAATAATTATCCATTGCTTCGACTACACCGTCTGTAAAAAAAACAAGAAGGTCGCCTGTATGCGGCTGAAGCGAGATTTCTTCTGTAGAATCTGAAAATAAAAGTCCATTAGCAAGACCAATTCCCATTCCAGAGGGTGTAACCTTGGAGCATTTCCCTTCTGATTTATTAAAGTGCAGAAGGGGCATATGGCCTGCACGTGAAAGTATAATTTCGCCGCCTGAATTTACCTCAGCAATACTCAGGGTCAGGAACGAACCTTTTTTCAATACCCTCTTTAGATTAATATTTAAACCGTTCAAAATAGCTTTGGGGGAGGATTCAATGCTGACTATGTTATGCAGAATTGACTGAACCTGCACCATAAGAAGAGCGGCAGACATTCCTTTTCCGGAGACGTCTCCTATGATAACAAACATCCTGTCATTTCCAGGATCAGGTTTTATGAAATCGTAATAGTCACCGCCAACTTCCCGTGCTGTTGCCATATAGCAGCTTATCTGATAAAATCTATTTTCGGGCGGCACCCCGGGCATCATATTCATCTGTATTTCCCGGGCAACTTCAAGCTCATCCTTCGCTGTAAGTTTATCAGCAAGTTCAAATGCTACAAGCAGGTTTATCAGGATAAAACCCCAGACCGCAAATCCCCAATCATTTCCAAAGTAGGCTAATATGAACAGAATTAATCCCAGGGAGTATATTATTCTTCTTCCCGGTGTAAGAAGATTTAAGAATTCTAAAAAAAGATTTCGTGTAAAAAGTATAAAATCCATCACCCTGTTACGACTCTTTTTGGGCTTTTTCATTCTCCTTACGTAGAAATCATAAACCTCGGGCACATCTCTTTTTACCAGTTTATGAAATTCATTATAATTGAGTTCACCGGTATAAAGTCTGAATAATCTTCTTAACCTTTCAAATAGGTTATTCATTTAATAATCTCATATTTTACTTAGAATATCCGCAGCGCCATCAAGAACTTCATCTTTTTTGGCAAAACAAACTCTCAAAAGATTTGCGCTTCGTTTATTATTATAAAAAGGGGAGAGGGGAATGGTAGCAATACCGGCTTCTTTGGTAAGTTTTTCAGCAAATTCCATGTCGTTCATATCAGTAATTCCCGAATAATCGAGAAGCTGGAAATATGTACCGCCGGCAGGTTTAAACTTCCAGCGGGAATTCTTTAAGATCCCGAGTAAAATATCTCTCTTTTTTTCATAAAAGTTATTAAGCTTCAAATAATGACTTTCATTATCCATATATTCGGCATATGCATACTGAATAGGTGTATTAACTGCGAATACAATAAATTGATGCACTTTCCTGAATTCTCTCATCATGTCCTCGGGAGCAGTACAATAACCCATCTTCCATCCTGTGGTATGATAGGTTTTACCAAATGATGAGATCACAAAGGATTTTTTTGCAAGTTCCCTGGACGAGGAAACTGAAACATGTTTCCTCTCATCAAATAGAATATGCTCATATACTTCATCACTGAGTACAAAAATATCCTTATTCCTGGTAATGTCTTCCAGATTTTTTATGTCCGTCTCATTTATTACACTGCCGGTCGGATTATGGGGTGAATTGATAAATATCATTCTTGTTTTGCCAGTAACTGCCTTTGCAGCTTTGTTCCAATCAATTGAGAAGTCAGTTTCTTTCAAAGGAACATATACAGGAATTCCCCCGTTAATTTTCACCGCAGGCGCATAGCTGTCATACGCGGGTTCAAAAAGAATAACCTCATCCCCGGGATTAATTACTGCGGCTGCCGCTGTATAAATGGCCTGGGTAGCGCCAGCTGTAATATTAACCTCATTCTCAGGATCGTATTTATGCCCGTACAGCTTTCGTATTTTTTCTGAGATCTTATACCTTAGTAAAGGAATCCCCTGCATGGGAGCATATTGATTAAAACCCCTCCTGAGGTAATATTCTACAAGGTCTAGCAGTTCTTCATTACAGTTAAAATCGGGAAATCCCTGACTGAGATTTATTGCGTTATTTTCAGCGGCCATCCGTGACATTATTGTGAATATTGTTGTGCCGGTATCAGGCAGCTTGGAATTTAGTGGACTGCTATGCTCATTCATTGCGGAACTTTTTCGAATATTTGTATGCGTAAAATAAATAAAATATACTATTGACTGAAGTTCATAAGGATTTATTATAGACAGGATCAGGGTAGGGGAAAGTCTCAGTCAACCTCGAATTCACTATTGGAGGGCCTTACAGAATCATAAAGGGCTTTTAATCGCTGATATGCAAACCGGCTGCCCCTCTGGGCTGAGTCTCTGTAATATGTAACTGCCTTCGCTATTTCTTTATTTACCCCGATTCCATTTTCATACGCATAACCGGCAGCCGACTGTGCCAGCACTGAGCCTTTAACAGATGCGGAAAGAAGCTGCTCAACCCTTACTCCGTAATCAGAAGCCGGCAGTTTATCGAGGATAACCGCTGCATTCATCCTGATCTTTGCATCAAGGGAACCGAGCTTTTCAGCTTGCTGCCAAAATGAAAAAGCTTTATGCAAATCCTGCTTTTGTACTCCGGAATAATAGAAAAGACCATACTCAATAAGAGCAGGGGTGAAATCTTTTTCAGAAGACCTCCGCAGAAGACTAACTGCATCATTTAAAGTGATCTGGTGATCCAGTCCGAGTATCTCAAGACCGTACCAGTCGTACATTGCAATCGGGTTACCCGCATCACTCTCTTTTTTTATTAATGGAAAAAATGTGCCGTCTTTCTGCATGTTATAGAGCAGAATTGATGCTGTAGGACTATCTAGTCTTGACGCCCTTATGTAATATTCTATCGAAGTAAGCAGATCTTTTTTATAGTAGATGCCCTGTTGATAAAGCCTTCCAAGAAAAGCCAATGCTTCAGGACTGCCGTAATCAGCCGCCTCATTTATAAGCGGGATAAACATTGAAATTGTAACAAAGTTTGTGTCCTTCAGACTGCTCTTTATGGAATCCGAGAGTTCAGTAAAACCCGAATGGGACAGATCTTCTATTAATCTTTTATTCGTCACGGCAGGGATCGTATCCAGAACATCCTCAAAGTCTATATAAACCAGGCCGAGTGAAGATTTAATCGGAGAGTTATTTTCCACCGCCATAGAAGTATCCACACGGCTGATATTTGCTTCGGTGGTATCTATTCTGGATTCAGGAACCTTTTTCTTTATTTCCTTCAGTGTTTCCTCAGCACTATGATTTCCCTTTCCTGCAGCTCTGCTGATCCAGCTATAAGCTTTTCCCCAGTTGCGTTTAACGATAAGGTTATCCGTATAAAGGAGACCCACAGCATATTGAGCCTCGGGCATACCCTCATCCGCTGCCTCTTTGAAAAATTTAAAAGCTTCAAAAGGATTCCAGCCCGTACCCCAGCCGTTTATGAGGAGAATCGCAAAATTATATTTTGCAGCAGTCACACCATGATCTGCAGCTTTTTTAATCCATTGGGCAGCTTTAACAGTATCAGCTTCAACTCCCTCCCCAAGAAGATACCTTATACCCAGCTCATGCTGTGCTAAGGGATCACCGGAATTTGCCTCTTTGATTAAATTAAATTGCTGCCATATCCGGTAGGATAGATCCGGCTGATAGAACAGATTCGGCCGGTTCTGCGGTTTATTATTCTTAAACGCAAAGCTCTTTGTCGAATCCTGGCCGAAAACGTTAACTGCCGCCAGGATACAGAAAAAAATTAGAAGGGAATTTCTCAAAGCTGCCTTATGACCTGGTTTTCAAGTTGAATTTATATTAGAGACAAATATTATAATAAAAGTTTAATAATGGGAGTATATTTTTCCGGAAGCGTGAATTTTCTGTTTTCAATGTAATCCTTCGCAGCACGTGTAATCCATTCCCGGTTGGATTCTATTTCCCTCAATTCAATCTTCATCGGACTTTCGCTGACCACAGAATATTTATTAATATTTAGTTCGACGGGTTTATCCTCCCCGGTCAGTATGACAGAAACAAAAATTCTTTTTTCGCTGCTGTTCACCTCAAATTCTAAAAGTTTTCCATAATTCTCAATTTTCTTACTGATCAGCAGCTTTGCCGAAGCACTTGTAAAATCATCTTTTAAATCTGAAAAAAATCCCATCTTGTAATTATTCTGAAAAATTAATGGTTACCGGTTCACCAAAATTAAAATTCCTGCTTCCCAGCACGAAGGCAGCGGAAAAAACAATTTCAGTTTTTCCTCCTCTGGAAACAGGGTTATATGGATTATATACAAGAGCCAGCTCAAAATTAGTTTTAGAGATTGATGGATTCTGGGTTCTTACTCCAAAACCGTACCCCTGGTAAACACGACTCGATAATAAGTTCTGGTTCTCTCCTGATATTAAAGCATAATCAGCGAAAGCTATTCCGCCGATAATAAACCCAAGGATATCATAAGGAGTAAAAAGTCGCATTTCCAGATCAAGTACGTTACGCTTAACGCCCGAAATTAAAAATTCATTAAATCCCGCCATTCCTGTAGTACGGTCAAGGTATATCTGTTCACCTTCGAACCTATTGAATCCAAGTACGTAGTTATTCTGAACAAAGAACCTTGCTTTCCATCCATCCCTGTAGACAAGCGGAGAGTGATAAATTAAATTAAATTTTATCGCATTTTGTTCCCATTTATCCGAGAACCTGAAACCACCCAGTTCAAAATTTCCAGAAATATAACCGAAATGTTCAAGCTGGGCAGAATATACCAGTTGTGTTCCATAATACCATCGATTGGAAAATTCTCTTGAGTCTGAACCAGTTGTAAGTGCTATCATCCCGCCGACAGGGATATCTTCTGTAACTCCAAACCCATTGACATAATATGTTTTATAAAATTTTCTGGTAATTGCTCCAAGGCTGACAAGATACAATCTGTGATTTTCAAAGATCTTATTGGAATCCGGTGTAACTTTAGGTCTTAACCTGTAATGTTTGCGAAAATATCTGCCTGAAATAATAAACGATGAGTATTTTTTTAATGAATCGGAAACAAAAGGCAGCATGAATGACCGCCCCACCCATAAATCCTGAGAATCATAGCTGTGCGGGATAAGAGCGATATTTTTATTTTCATCGATAATTCGTAAGTCATCGTGTTGCCAGGTAAAATCAAGTCCTCCAGCCCACTTCGTGTAAGTCGTAATGAAGTATCGGTTTAGGCTTACCTGGAGAAGGTTACTCTTATTATCGCTTGCCATGTTAAGCGATGCATCTACAAAAGAGCCTTTTAAATTCTTTATTGTATAATCAAATTTTCCTCCCCATCCTACATGAGAATCTTCATCATGGGTGATCAATAAGCCTGCATTGTGCCCGATCCCCATAAAATTTTTATCTTTTAATCCCAGGTACCCGCTTTTTCTTTTCGGGTTATAGGAAATCTGTGGATCCAGGGTCCATTTATCCTTTGTGGCGACATACACATCAACATCTCGGGGTTCATCAGCATTTTGAAGCTTTATAATAGCATCATAAAAGTAACCAGATTCACGCAGAAGTCTTTCACTATCCTCAATTGCCTGGGGATCAAGTTTATCTCCCTCCTTAAAAAGGAGGATGTTTTTGATTACCCAGGTTTTTGTTTTGATATGAAGTGCGTTACCTATTCTTCCAAAAATATCTGGTTTCCAATTCTCCCCATCATCTATGGAGGGACCGGAAACGTCAATATTATTTATATATATGTTCTTAATTGTTTTTCCTTCACTGGCTTTTACCTTTATTGAGTCTGAGGAAACCGTGAAGGCAAAAGAGCTGAAATGAAGAAGGCATAACAATATTATGGTAAGAACAGCTTTTCTGGTTTTAGTCATACATTAAAATATTAATTATAACAATAGTTTAACAATACCGTAATTATTCTTTTGTGACTTCAACTGATTATCTTAAAATGATATTTTTTCTTGACCTGAATAGCCTATTAAAGTAATTTGATTTTCGGAATAAACTGATTTTTATCACAGGGTTATTTCACTATTTGAAATTCTATGGGAGTAAATGAAGCCTCTATAAATATTCTTCATTTTGCAATTTTACTTTGCGTTATTTGCTCAGCAGTGCTCGAATTGAGACTCGCAACTCAAGTACCTGTGGGAAGAAGCTGGAAAAACTAATTATATCCTCCGGGGATATAAATTATAAAGCAGATTCGAAATGGCGGAAAGTTAATATTGCGGCATTCAGTATCCTGATTATTGTGCTACTATTCCTGTGGTTAACTCTGGTGAGCAATTTATTAATTATAATTTTATGAAAAGAATATATCTGATTGGTTCACTGCTTATTGTTTCTGTCATTTCCGCCTATGTAATTTATCGGCTTTATCCATCGGTACATCCTCTCGGTGCAGTTAAACTTGACTACAATTCAGCCCAGATAAAAGAAAAAGGGGAAAGGCTTGCAGATAAGTTAAACCTGGGTACGGTAAATAAGACTGAAACTACCACCCTGCAATCGAACAATAACCTGATAAAAAGTATCTACGATTCGTATTCTTTCTCTGAGGCGAACGCAATTATCCGTAATAAGATTCCCGGTTATTACTGGGACCTTGAATGGAAAAGTTCGGATGGAAGGGTTGTAATAAACAGCAATGAAAGCCGGGAGGAAAGTGCTGCCGGAGATATTAAGCTTAACTTCGATACAGAAGGCAACCTTCTCAAATTTAAAAGAGAACTTGGTGATTCAATTAAATTAAATTCCGCTGCTGAAGAACAGGCCCGGCAGGAGGCTCTGAAATTTCTTCATGAATATGCTCCGATCGCCCCCGGAGAGGAAGAGGGCGCTGCTAAATATAAGGTAACAAATAGTTTCGTCGAACAAACGGTAAAAGAGACAAGATACCAATCGGGAACCGATTATCTTTTCTCCTGGAAAGCAAAATCTGCCGATATAAATAAAAATATTTCCCTGAATGTTACTGTTTCGGGAGACCTGATATCAGAATATAGTCTAGCTTACGATGCGCCTGAAAATGTTTCAAAAGCTCCTGACAGCATATACTCTGTTGCGACTGAAGTCCCTTTCTATATTATAATATATATTCTGATCATAATAATCGGATATAAGCGGATCCGTGCTTATGAAGTAAGTTTCCGGCTGGCGATAATAATGGGTCTCATTGTAGGTATCTCATTCAGCATAAACCTTTATACACTCATTGCTGATTCATCAACGGGTTGGGAACTTTGGCTGCCTTTGATTTTCAGTACGATATTTCTCGCTGCCGGTGTTTTTATAAGCTGGGCTGTAAGTGAAACTATATCGAGGGAAGCATGGAAAGAAAAGTTTGTATCTCTTGACCTGCTTACCAAGGGGTATGCTTTCCATTCAAGGGTGGGAACTGCAGGTATAGTAGGGTTAATCGGGGCTTTTCTGATTTTCTTGATGTGGGTGGGGATTCTCTTCATTTCTGAACAATTATTCAATATATCGTTTGTTCTTAAGGACAGTTCAAGTATAATTTCACAATTCCACTCCGTTAGCCCGGCATTGAATGTAATAAACAAAAGTATTTATCCGGAGATTTATGTTACAGCTATTTTCCTTTTGTTTGTTCACTCAGGACTAAAAAGGAGATTTAGTTCCCTTTATTTACTTCTTCCAATCAGTGCTCTTCTATGGGGACTAATAAATTTTAACGACCTTGTACCGATTTATTGGGGAGTGATTACCGGAACAATCATAGGGGCACTTTTCATTATACTCTTTCATTATTATGATATCCTGGCTGCACTTATTGCACTCATAGTATATCATATCATAGATATCGGAGTTTCATTATTTACCAGCGGGAATCCTTACTATCTGAATTCCGGGTATTATCTAATCCTTGTTCTGGTTCTTTTTGCAGTATTCCTGGTTATTGGTTTATTTACAAGGGATAAAGTTACCGACTTTGATTTTATAACTCCCGCTTTTGTAAAGAATGTAACTGAACGTCAGAGAATGCAGAGAGAACTTGAGATAGCCCGGGATGTACAGATGAGTTTCCTGCCTGTTAAGAATCCGCAGTTTAAAGGACTTGACATAGCAGCAAAATGTATCCCTGCACTTGAAGTGGGAGGTGACTATTATGACTTTGTCAGACTGGATGAAAGCAGACTGGGAATTATTATTGGTGATGTTTCAGGCAAAGGTACGCAGGCTGCATTCTATATGACACTAACCAGGGGATTCGTTAAAGCCCTGTCTAAAACAATAAAATCGCCGTCCGAATTCCTTATTAAATTAAACGAATTATTTTATGAAAATGTAGAGCGGGGAACATTCATTAGTATGATATACGGGGTATTCGATATGAAGGAAAAAACGCTTACATTTTCAAGAGCGGGACATAATCCGGTTCTGGCAAGACAGTCAGGTAAAAAGAGAATTGAATTACTCAATCCTGTCGGCCTCGCTCTTGGGCTGGAAAAAGGACAAATATTCAAAAAGACGATCGAAGAACTGAAGGTAGACATACGTCACGGTGATGCGTTTATATTTTATACTGACGGTTTTACAGAAGCGAGGAATAAGTATAAAATTGAGTTCACGGAAGAAAGATTAAAAGAAGCTATATCAAAAAATATAGATCTTCCGGCAAATGAAATTCTCCAAAAAACAGTGGATGATGTAAATACATTTATAGGCAAAGCCCTTCAGCACGATGATATGACAATGGTAGTAGTAAAGGTTATATAAAAAAGAGCTGAAGTGAAAAATTTTAAATCACTTCTAACCCAAATATTTCCTGGTGCTGCTTTTTTCCCGGCTAAACCTGCTCCAAAATGCCCTATGAACATGTTTAATACCTCGCATTTATTATAATTTATAAACCAACCTGCACATTAATATATAGGATTTCTCCACTTAGGTAAAACCCCGAATCAAATTGTTTTGCATATGGGGAATAATCAGGTTTCCTAGAGGATTAGACTCCTGTTTGAATTACTTATCAAATACGAAAAACCGCAGCAGAAAATTCCTGGTATCAAAATAGTCGAATGCTGTACTAATATACCTAGCTTAATTGAAGATAAAAGATTCCGGGTTATTCGCCCATCTTACATTTACCATCGAATTTAGCTCCTTCTTTCACAATCAAAGATTTAGTGAATATGTCGCCTTGAAGGTTACATTTCTCTTCCAGGGTGAGCCGGTTTTTAGCCTTAACCGAACCGGTTACATTGCCTCCGATTGCAACTGAATCAGCAGTCACCTGTCCATTTACTTCACCATTGCTGCCTATAACGACATTACCCTGGGAAATGATATCGCCCAGGATTTCTCCTTCAACTCTAATGTTGCCGTTGCTTTTAACTTTTCCTTCTATTTTTACCCCCGCACTTATAATTGTAGTTTCCTCGGACCTTCTTTCTTCGGGCGACAGGTTTTTAAGCATAACAAAATTCCTATATTTAAAATGAATTATAATCTTTCATCAATATACTTTTTT
Organism: uncultured Ignavibacteria bacterium; assembly: GCA_963774455.1. Taxonomy (GTDB): domain Bacteria; phylum Bacteroidota; class Ignavibacteria; order Ignavibacteriales; family Ignavibacteriaceae; genus DATFVA01. The sequence continues at coordinate 1,398,893 of CAVZFD010000005.1, read as the reverse complement.
TGGTTAAAAATAGGAATACATTTTTTAATGGAATCCTGAAATTCCGGTTTTGGATAACTCTAAAACTATGATTAAGTTAAAGTAATCTCAGAACCTATTCTTGTATAATAGAAAATCACTCTAAACTAATAAGAGGAGTATTATGCGTAACTATGTCTATTTAGTTTGTATTATGTTAATGACAGGTAATTATTTGACCGCGCAGGATTTCCAGACACCGCGGCCGAGCCCTGATGCAACAGTAAGCCAGGTAGTAGGTATAACCAGGATTACGGTCGATTACAGTTCTCCGGGAGTAAAGGGGAGACCGATCTGGGGTGACCTTGTCCCTTATGGAAAAGTATGGAGAACAGGGGCTAATGAGGTCACTTCCATAACATTCAACACACCTGTAAAGGTAAATGGAAAAAAGCTTGATGCAGGAACTTACGGTATCCATATGATACCCGATAAGGAAGAATGGGAAGTAATATTCAGCGGTGATACTAAAACAGACGATCCTATGGATTACGATAGTTCAAAGGATGTCCTGAAAATAAAAGTAAAACCGCAGGAGAATCCATTCACAGAAAGGATGACATTCACTATTACGGATATGGATGAAAACAGTGCCATGGTAAATCTTTTGTGGGAAAAATTAAAATTGAGCTTTACTGTGGATTCGGAAACACAGAACCTCGTGCTGGAGAATGCCAGAAACCTGGGAGCATGGTCGGATCTTAATTCTGCTGCCGCTTATTGCCTGCAGAATAATATCAACCTTGATGAGGGCTTCCGGTGGATACAGGCTTCTGTTCTGATAAACGAAAATTACTGGAACCAGCGAGTAAAAGCTCAATATCTTGCTAAGATGGGTAAAAAGGATGAAGCTATTGCTGTTATGGAGAAGGCCATTGACTTGGGTGCAAAGATGGATACCCCCCCGTTCGATTTCGATAATATGAAAAAGAAACTGGACGAATGGAAAGAGGCGAAATAATAACTTAAAAGTGAGGTTAGTAAGGTTTAAAATAAGGATTGGATAACTTTTCTGCAGATGTTACTCTGTTTACTTGGTTATCCAATCAATCTTAATAAATAAATTAATAAGTTATTAAAACTGAAGCTGATAATAAATTATCAACTTCCTATATCTAATATAATCCGGTAGACTTTAAAGTCAACATTTTTATTCCTGACGTATCTTTGGACACAAATCTTCCGCCTGCTATTTAATAGAAGAAAGAAAACCATGCCGAGAACAGAAAGAGAAGGCTAAGGGATTTCCGGCAATGAGTTAATTTTATAACACATCGGGTGAAGTGTGCTTTAGCAAAATAATCAGTTTTGGTTGACCCCAGGGAATTAATAATATATGAATAAAGACTAATTTGAATTTCAGACTCATGAAACATCCGATGTTCAGGGCAACTTAACAAAATAATAAATTATGTAACTAGTACCGGACAGTTCCGGAAAAATCTGAAAATAGTATTACTTATCTGTACCTTTACCTGTAATTAACCTTACTCCCCGTCTGCCCGTAAAATAATACCATATCCACTCAGCCATTACCCTGATCCTGTTTCTGAAGGTAATTAGGAAAAAAATATGTATGAATGACCAGAGAAACCAGGCGGTAAAGCCGCTGAATTCTAGTTTCCGGATTTTTGCTACAGCTTTAGCTTTTCCGATTGTCGCCATTGTCCCTTTGTCGAAATATCTAAATGGCTTTCTGTCTTCCGGAGCAGTTTTATTATTTATGATTTCGGCTGTATATCTGGCTTCCTGCATCGCAACCGGTGCTATTCCGGGCAAAGTTTCTCCATTCTCACCATTAACAACTGCAGCATCACCTATTACAAATATTTCAGGATAATCTTTTATGGTCAAATCATTTTCCACGATGATTCTGCCTGCCCTGTCATAAAATGAATTGAATGACTTCAACAGGGGAGAGGCTTCGTTTCCTGCTGCCCAGATAACATTATCCGTACCAATATATTCGTCTTCAATCTTGACACCCTCTTCTGTAACTCCCGACACAAGCTTTCCAGTTATGACCTTAACTCCAAGTTCTTCGAGCGACCGTTCCGCACTATGCGATAAATTATCAGGATATGAAGTCAGGACTCTTGGAGCCGCTTCAACAAGAAATATTTTTGCTTCTTCGGGCTTAATATGTCTGAAATTCTTCAGCATGGTATTTTTGGCAATTTCAGCAATTGCACCAGCCATCTCTACACCTGTAGGACCTCCTCCGACGATTACAAACGTCAGGTAACGGCTTCTACGGTCCGGATCAGAAATTATTTCAGCTTTTTCAAATGATGTTAATATCCGCTCCCTGATTGACAGCGCATCACTCAGAGTTTTGAGTCCGGGCGCAAATTTTTCCCATTCATTTTTTCCGAAATATGAATGGGAGGCCCCAGGAGCTGCTATCAGATAGTCGTACTGTATGCCCCGGTCCTTCAAAAGGACAAGTTTTTTTTGCTTATCAATGGAAATGACCTCAGCCATTATGACTTCAGTATTTTCCTTCCCGCTTAAAAGCGCCCGGATGGGCACAGCTATGTCGCCAGGCGAAAGAGCTGCTGTAGCAACCTGATAAAGAAGGGGCTGAAAAAGATGATGATTTGTCTTGTCGATTAGAGTGATCTGAAGATCTGCAGAATTTAAATAACGCGCTGCGGTCAATCCGCCGAAACCGCCGCCGATTATGACAACCTTTATGCGTTCCATTAATTATTAAACCTTGTTTCGGGATGATCAAATATAGGAAAGAAAATTTATCGTGCATAATCTAATCGGAAATCACGGTTCGCAACTGCAGGTTTTAGCCTGATTGTATATTAATATAGCCCATGAACATTAACGGCAAAAAATAATTTAAACAAATGCTGATTTATAATTGTAAATCAAACTTACATCCTCTATATTGCAGTACAAAAAATATATGGCTGCTCGGAACAAAGTTAAATTTATTTTCGTTACAGGCGGAGTTGTTTCATCTCTCGGTAAAGGCATCACTGCCTCATCTCTCGGTCTTCTCTTAAAACAGCGTGGTTATAAAGTTACTATCCAGAAATTTGATCCCTATATTAATGTCGATCCCGGCACAATGAACCCATTCCAGCATGGTGAGGTTTATGTTACTGATGATGGGGCGGAGACTGATCTTGACCTGGGACATTATGAAAGATTCCTGGATGTAAATATGACCCAGGCAAATAATACAACCACGGGACAGGTTTATTATGAAGTTTTAACCAAAGAAAGACGCGGAGATTACCTTGGGGCTACTGTCCAGGTAATACCTCATATTACAGATGAAATTAAACAGCGCATGGTAAAACTCGCTGAACTTGGTGAATACGACATAATTATCACCGAAATTGGCGGAACAGTAGGTGATATAGAAAGTTTACCGTTCATTGAAGCGATGCGGCAGCTTATGATGCAGTACGGCAGAAAAAATACTATAAGTATCCACGTTACGCTGGTTCCTTACATTCCTGCTGCGGGAGAGGTAAAAACAAAGCCGACACAGCATAGTGTAAAAAGTCTGCTTGGATTGGGGATTCAGCCTGATCTGCTGATTTGCCGGTCTGAGAAAAAACTGGCCAAGGATATCAGGGATAAAATTGCTCTGTTCTGCAACGTTGACACCCGGTCCGTTATTTCTGCTTACGATTGTACATCGATTTACGAGGTACCGCTTGTTTTCTATAAAGAAAAAATGGATTCAATCGTTTTAGATAGACTTCACCTTCCTGACAGGAAAATTAAATTAGATGACTGGGACCAATTTGTCAACCATGTTAAAAATCCTCAGAAAACAGTTGAAATAGCTCTCTGCGGTAAATACGTGGAACACTTAGATGCATATAAGAGTATTATGGAATCTTTCATTCACGCGGGTGCAGAAAATGATGCTAAAGTAATTGTCAAATCTATAAGTGCAGAAAGATTCGATGATGAAGATCCTGAAAAACTTCTTGAAGGAATAAGTGGAATTCTGGTACCCGGAGGATTCGGTGAAAGAGGGATAGAAGGGAAAATTAAGGCTATAAAATATGCACGTGAAAATAAGATACCATTCTTCGGAATTTGTCTTGGTCTGCAATGCGCCGTTATAGAATTTGCCCGCAATGTATGCGGAATAAGGAATGCGAATAGTTCTGAATTTAAGAAAAATAAGTATAGTGTGATTGATTTGATGCCGGAACAGAAAAATGTGAAAAATATGGGTGCTACAATGAGACTTGGTTCATACCCCTGTAATATCCAGTCCGGAACTAAAGTAATGAAGGCTTATAAAATAGGATTCATTTCTGAGAGACACAGGCACCGCTATGAAGTAAACAATAAATTCAGAACAAGACTTTCCGAAGGGGGAATGATATTCAGCGGATTATCCCCCGACAGAGAACTTGTTGAAATGATCGAACTTCCGGATCATCCCTGGTTCGTAGGGTGTCAATTCCATCCGGAATTGAAATCCAGGGCCACAAAGGCTCACCCTCTTTTCAGGGAATTCGTAAGAGCTGCCCTGGATTATTCTGAAGGGAAATCTGCAGCTCAGGAAAATGAATAACACTCTTCAAAAAAAATAAGTAAAATCCTCTATGAAAGTAATCCTGACAATTTGTTTACTGTTTGTTTATTCATTTCTAATGTTCGGTCAGCAGGAGATAGAACGACAAATACATAAGGGACTTGAGGCGTGTTACAACTTCAACTGGGAACAAGCGGATCGCACATTCAAAGATTTAATAGAAAAATATCCCGATGACCCCAGAGGCTATCATTTTGAATCAAGTATATATCTCTGGTATTATCTGGGAGGCCAAGATAAAAATGACCTTGATACATTTGAAACCTATTCAGATGAAGCGATTGGAAAGGCAGAGCTTAGCCTGGAAAAGAATGAGAAAAGTGAAATAGCTCTTTTTTTCCTGGGAGCAAATTATTCCTACCGTGCAATTGCGTTCGGTAAGGCCGGGAACTTTCTCGATGCTGCCTGGGCAACCAAAAAATCGGAAACTTTTCTTTCTCAGCTCCTTGAGATAAATAGTGGCAGGACAGACGCCTACCTTGGACTTGGACTTTACAACTTTGCGGTTGCCCACATACCTTCTGCATTCAAATGGGCTTTAAATCTTGTCGGGATCAGCGGTGATAAGGATACCGGGGTTAAGTATATCGAGATGGCAGCCGAAAAGGGTAATTACACCCGTGTGGAAGCTCAATACTATCTGGCTCAGATAAAAATGGATTTTTTGATAGACTATGAATCATCTGCTGCAATTTTAAAAAGACTTGTGAAAAAATATCCCCGGAATCTTCTTTTTAATTATTCCTATGCGGTATTGCTTATGAAGGAGAAAAAACTTACCGAAGCAGACAAATTTTTGGACAAGGTAATCAGAGCTGAAAATATTCGGTTCAGTCAGATCACATCTTTCTCATACTTCCTCAAGGGCGATGTTAATTTCAGAAATAATAATCTGGACTCCGCAAAAACCTATTATCTTCATTTCCTTGAGAAAGCTGCTGGTAACGATTATACAGGTATAGCTGCCTACAGGCTGGGATTATGCTATGAAGCAGGGGGAGATCGTGATACCGCCGTCAAGTATTTTGAAGAAGCGCAAAATGGAAATATGGATCTCGACGATGATATTTATGCTAAAAGAAAAAGTGAATTGTACCTTAAAAGAACACTCTCATCTACTGAGCTGAGTCTGGTGTTTGTTTCAAATATGTTAGAGGCCGGGAAATATAAAGCCGCCTATGATTCAGTCACTGCAGTGCTTCCTGAAATCCGTGCAGAAAAACTTAGAGCGGAGGCTCTGCTCTACAAGAGTGACGCGGCATTCTATATGAACAATTACCGGGAATCTGCCGAACTTGCTTCCCAGGTACTCAGACTGGATCCATCGAACGAAAAATGGGTGATCCCATTTTCGTATTATAATCTGGCAAGGGCAAACAAAAAACTGGGTAATGCCGAAGCTGTGAAACTTAACGTAGAAAAAGCAGATGAAGAAAATGATTATGACTATCAGAATAAGTTAAAGAATCTGCTGAATCCGCTCCGGGAAGATACTGTCAAAAATTAGAAAGTATATTTTTTAAGTTTGGGTTCTTCCATTAAGCATATTGATTGACAATCTTTCACTATTTCGGTAATTTTCACCAATATTTATAAAGCATTGATTTGAAATTAGCTGTTTTTGTTTCGGGAAGAGGATCAAATCTTCTGTCAATTTTAGAGTCCCGGCAATTAGCAGAATTGATCGAAATAAAAGCTGTAATAAGCGATAAGATTGAGTGCGGCGCCTTCGAAATTGCAAAGAATTATTCCGTCCCTACCTATACTCTTGGCGACAAAGACGGTTTAATCAGTTACAAAAACCTATCCAATTTATTATCTCAGCTTAAAATCGATCTGATCGTGCTTGCTGGCTTTTTAAAGCTTATTCCCGGAAATGTGATTAAAGAATTTCAAGGAAGAATTATTAATATTCACCCTGCACTTCTCCCTTCTTTCGGAGGAAAAGGTATGTACGGGATGAACGTCCATAAAGCAGTATTCAATTCATCTGCAAAGGTTTCAGGTGCGTCTGTGCATTTCGTGGATGAAGCATATGATACAGGTACAATAATTGCTCAGGAATGTGTGGATATTCAAGATGTAAACTCCCCGGAGGAAATAGCTTCAAGGGTGTTAAAGATTGAACACAGGCTGCTTCCTTCTGTTATTAAGCTGATTGCCGAAAAAAAAATTTATATTAAAAATAATCGTGTAGAAATTTCTGAATAAAACCGGATGTCGAAATTTGAAAAAATTAGCCCTGATAAGCGTCTCTGATAAAACGGGCGCAATAGAGTTAGCAAAAGAACTTGTAAAACTTGATTATGGTATAATTGCCACGGGTAATACTGCGAAAAAGCTTTCTGCTGAAAATATTGAGGTTACTGAAATAAGTACGCTTACAGGGTCCCCGGAAATATTCGACGGGAGGGTTAAAACACTTCATCCCATGATATTCGGAGGGATCCTGATGCGCAGGGATAAAAAAGAAGATCAGAAACAGGCTGAAGAAAATGGCATACACAGTATCGACATAGTCTGCGTCAATTTGTATCCCTTCATTAAAACTGCATCTGATCCTCATTCTACACTTGATGACATAATTGAAAACATTGATATCGGAGGCCCCAGTTTAATACGTGCTGCCGCAAAAAATTATAAATATGTTTCTGTGTTGACTGATCCTGCGCAATACGGGATGTTTCTTGAGGAGTTGAAAAAGGGAGACATCAGTAATAATACCAAGCTGAAACTCTCAATTGAAGCTTTCTCTCATACAGCATATTATGATACCCATATCTCGAATTACCTTGAGGATCGTTTTTCTATGCCCCACTCATATCTGAGAGTTAACTTTAAAAAAGAAAAGGACCTCAGGTATGGCGAGAACCCTCATCAGACCGGTTCATTATACGGGGAGTTTCATTCATATTTTGATGTCCTTCATGGGAAGGAACTTTCTTATAATAATATCCTCGATCTCCTTGCAGGGGTTGAACTTGCGGAAGATTTAGGTGAAAAAACGTGCGTGATCATAAAACACCAGAATCCTGCAGGAGCGGCTAAAGGTAAAGATCCTTATGAAGCATATATTAAAGCATTAAGGTGCGATCCGGTCTCAGCTTTCGGAGGTATTGTAGTTCTTACGGAGGAGGTTAATTCATCTTTAGCTGAAAAGCTAAATGAAATATTCCTCGAGATAGTTTGTGCTCCTTCTTATACCGATGAGGCTATGCAGATTCTGAAGAAAAAGAGAGATAGAAGACTATTAAAACAACTAAAATCTGTCAGGGTCGATAAAGTAAATTATCGGAATATTCCCGGCGGTGCTATCGTTCAGGATGCAGATAGGGCAACTCTGGATAAAGAAAAACTAGAAGTTATTACAGAAAAAAAACCGACTGATAAGCAGATGAACGATCTTCAGTTTGCCTGGGTTGTTTCGAAACATACAAGATCAAACGCCATTGTTTTTGCAAAAAATAATGCGACTCTGGCTGTCGGAGCCGGTCAAATGTCAAGACTTGACTCGGCTAAAATAGCGTCTTTGAAAGCACAGGAACATGGACTGGATTTAACAGAATCGGTTGCGGCATCTGATGCATTTTTTCCATTTGCAGATACCCTGTTGGAAATAATTAAATATGGGGCTGTATCAGTAATTCAGCCCGGCGGGTCAGTCAGAGACAGCGAAGTTATTGAAGCAGCCAATCAAAACAATATTTCAATGGTATTTACAGGAATCAGACATTTTAAACACTAAGAGGCATAATGGGTCTATTTGATTTTTTCTCAGCAGATATTGCCATAGATTTAGGCACTGCCAACACGCTCATTTACGTTAAAGGTAAAGGGATTGTTCTGAATGAACCTTCTATTGTTGCTTTTGATAAAAACAGCAAGAGGATTATCGCTCTTGGTAATAAAGCAAAGGAAATGCAGGGAAGGGAACATAAGGAAATTCGGGTGACACGACCGATGCGTGATGGAGTAATCGCCGACTTTGAGATTGCAGAAGGTATGATCCGTGCCTTCATTAAAAAAGTGAGGGCAGGAGCATTTTCTGCGAGACGGGTGGTCGTAGCAGTTCCCAGCGGTGTAACCGAAGTTGAAAAGCGTGCGGTTAGAGACAGTGCTGAGCATGCCGGCGCAAAAGAGGTTCATCTTATAGCTGAACCAATGGCTGCTGCTATTGGGATTGGACTGGACGTTGAAGCGGCTGTTGGAAATATGATAATTGACATCGGTGGAGGAACTACGGAAATAGCAGTTATAGCCCTTTCCGGAATTGTGAATGAAGAATCAATTAGAATAGCAGGGGATGAAATGAATTATGCTATTATGCAGTACTTCAAGAAAAATCATAATATTCTTATAGGTGAAAGGACCGCTGAAGCGATCAAGTGTGAGGTTGGTTCTGCAGTACCTTTAAAAGAAGAGATAACCATCCAGGTAAAAGGAAGAGATCTGGTTGGGGGAATTCCTAAAACTACGGAGGTAAGTTCAGTAGAGATCAGGGAAGCACTTAATGAGGCAGTTGTTCAGATCGTTGATGCCGTACGTCAGTCGCTCGAGCGAACTCCTCCTGAACTTTCGGCCGATATACTAGACAGGGGAGTAATGATTACCGGTGGAGGTGCTTTATTAAAAGGACTTGATGAGCGAATAAGAATGGAAACCAATTTGCCTGTCCACGTGGCAGAAGATCCTTTAACTGCTGTAGTTCGGGGAGCCGGGAAGGTAATAGATAATTTAAATCATTATTCAAAAGTTTTAATACGTAACCGCAGATACTAATGTTTCGGTCTTTTTCTAAATTATGGGAAAATTTTAAAGAGTACGTAATCCTCGTTATACTGCTTGTTGTCAGTCTTTTTATTCTTTCACAAAATCAAAATACTAAGGTCCGCCAGGTACGAGCGGTTGCTTTCGGAAGCTTCGCTGCAGTAACTTCAGTAGTAAGCGATGTTATCAATATCTCCAGCTATAAGAAAGAAAATGAAAGACTCCGGAAGGTAAATGCAGAACTGATGCTTCAGGTTAACAGACTACGTGAATATGGTATAATTAACCATGAATTAAAAAATCTTCTCAATCTCAAAGATTCCGTTACTTACCCGCTGATACCCGCAGCAGTTGTATCAAAGCTGTCAACCAGATCGCAGGGAAGTATAACAATTAACGTCGGAGAAAAAGATAGCGTAAAACCCGGAATGCCGGTTATCAATGATAAAGGTATGGTTGGAATCATAACCTCAGTTTCACAGGATTATGCAATTGCCAGAACCCTTCAGAATATAGATCTTAAAATTACGGTTAAGGATGAACGAAGCAGGATAGACGGAATAATGAGGTGGGATGGAAAAGAACTTGTCATTGTTGATGTTCCAAAGACATATGATATTGAACCCGGCGACAGAATCGTTACTTCAGATATCAGCTCGATTGTTCCTGTACCCGTACCGGTCGGTGTGGTTAGGGGATTAAGCAAAGTTGAAACCGGTATCTTCAATGAGGCAAGGGTCAAACCTTTCGTAGATTTTGGGAGCGTTGAAAATGTATTTGTGATTAAGATAGTTGCGAGCAAACAGAAAAATAATCTAGAATTAAATTTTTATAATCGTAAATAATGCGCCCTCAATATATATTTCCCATCCTTCTTTTCTTCCCTCTGCTGGTAATTCAAACCACTGTAATCCCACTTATTTCAATAAACGGAGTTATACCCGACCTGATTTTAATACTTCTCGTTTTTTATTCTGTCCGGTACGGCCAGGTTTACGGTACAGTTTTGGGATTTGCTTATGGTTTTCTTTTTGATCTGATTACGGGTAGTTTACTTGGCAGTGCAATGCTGTCTAAGACGATTGCGGGTTTTGTAGCAGGTTATTTCTCAAATGAAAATAAAAGAGAAGCCTATCTTAAATCCTACATTTTCTCCCTGATAGTACTTCTCTGCACACTGATAGACACAATTGTTTATTCATTTTTTTCAACGATTGATTTGAGTAAGAGTCTCCTGGTATTGTTTTTCGAACAGGCGATGCTGCCTGCACTTTATACGGCTGTCATCAGTATAATCGTTTCAATTTTTTACCCTAAGAGGAGTTTGAGCTAGATTGAAATCTTCAAGCTTTGGTTCGCTGCAGAGAAAATCTATCGTTTTCTTCATAATTACCGCTTCCTTTGCTTTGCTGGCTTTCCGTCTTTTCCAGATGCAGATTATTAACCATGAAGAGTATGATGTAAAATCTGCAAACAACAGCATAAAAGCAATCGAACAGACACCCCTTAGAGGTATTTTCCTCGACAGAAACGGTGAAGTGGTAGTGAGCAACCTTCCTGCCTATACTCTCAGAATTACACCGGCAGAATATAACCTCAAATTAAACCGTCTGCTAGAGAATGTTCTTGATGTCGATTCCGGATATATTGATAAGATATTATACAATAACCGAGTTTATTCTAAATATATTCCTATAAGAATAAAACGAGGAATTGACTTTAAGACTGTCTCCTGGCTGGAGGAGAATTCTGAATTTCTTCCTGGGGTAGATTACATAGTTGAAATGCAGCGCGGTTACCCTGCAGGTCTTATGGGATCGCATATGTTTGGTTATACCAAAGAAATCTCTCCGGTACAGCTTGCCAAGGAAGAAGATTATTATGAACCTGGTGATTATGTGGGACATAACGGACTTGAGAAAACATATGAGAAATATCTTAGGGGTCAGAAAGGATTTAATTATGTTCTGGTCGATTCAAGAAGAAAGGAGATAGGACCTTTTAAAAATGGTACCGCAGATGTCAAGTCGATAAAAGGAGATGATCTTGTTCTTTCTATTGATGCAGATGTTCAGAGAGCTGGAGAAGAGTCATTTAAAGGATACCGCGGTGCGTTTGTTGCTATTGAACCTAAAACAGGTGAGATACTGGGATTAGGTAGTTTTCCGGATTATGACCTGAATCAATTTTCTTATGTTACTTCAAGGGAGTTCCTGAATAAACTTTACACTGATAAAGATAAGCCTTTATTTAATAGGGCAACAATGTCTATGAAACCTCCCGGATCTACCTTTAAAATAATGGAGGCCATAGCTGCTCTTGATCTCGGAGTCATAAATACCAGCACCACAATCACGTGCACAGGTGGGTTTACCTTCGGCAGGTTTTTTAAATGTGACGGTGTTCACGGAACATTGAATGTTGTACACGCAATTGAAAAATCCTGCAATACATTTTTCTATAATCTGATATATAAAATAGGTATTGAGAACTGGCATACTTATGCATTAAAGTTCGGTTTTGCTCAAAAAACTGGTATAGATATAGGGGAGGAAGTAAAAGGTTTTATCCCCAGTTCGGGATATTATGAGAAAATATACGGACCTAACTGGCCAAGGAGTATAATGGCAAGTCTAGGAATAGGCCAGGGAGAAGTAAGCATTACACCAATACAGCTTGCTAAATATGTAGCCCTAATTGCCAACGACGGCATCACCTACACTCCGCATATCGTTAAGGGCTGCCTGGATAATAAAACTAAGGATTTCATTCCATTTAAATTTGATAAAATTGATGTAGGAATAAATAAAGAGGTTTTTGATATTGTTAAACAGGGAATGTTCCTGGTAGTGAATGGAGCGGGAACAGCAGTTCGAATAAAATCGAATGAAATTCAGATAGCGGGCAAGACCGGAACCGCACAGAATCCTCAGGGCAAAGATCACGCTTTATTTATCGGATTTGCACCCTTTGATAATCCGAAGATCGCAGTGGCAGTGGTTGTTGAAAATGTGGGATTCGGAGCTACCTACGCAGCTCCCATTGCTAAAAAAATGATTGAAGCATATCTGCTAAAAGATAAAACCAAAAAAGATGAACAGAACAAATATGAACAGAAACTGCAGCAGAATATAATAGGGGCTTCTTTTGCGAATTGATTATAAACTCCAGGATAAATTTGATTTTGGAATTTTTATTCCATGCCTGGTTCTCTTTGGAATAGGCCTCGCTGCAATATATAGTTCCACGGTGCATCACCCAACCGCTTCAGGAAATTTTGATAGACAACTAGTCTGGGGTATTGCCGCTTTTATTACTTTTTTTATTACCTATTCGGTTCCCATTAGTTCTTTTCGATTAATGGCTATCCCCTTATATCTGCTTTCACTTGGTCTTCTAATGGCCGTACTTGTAATGGGTCGTCAGATTTCAGGCGCTAAGAGCTGGCTGGACCTTGGGAGTATAGGGTTTCAGCCTTCGGAGGTGGCAAAGATAGGGACTATACTTGTAGTTTCATCCTACCTTAGTCGTAACAATACAGATATTGAATCTTTTAAAGATATTGTTTTCACCCTTTTAATTGGACTGATCCCTGTTGGCCTCATATTGCTTGAACCTGATATGGGTACCGCACTTGTATTTATAGGGATAATTCTCACTATGATTTTCTGGAAAGGCATAAGTCTTTTTGGTTTGTTCATAGTGCTTAGTCCTGGATTTGTTGCGCTTTCCTCCTTGTTCGGCGTGTATTATTTTGTAGCTGCATTAATCCTGGTTTCGGTGGCTCTGCTCCTTTTCAGAAAAGATATATTCTTCAACGGGTCAATTTTTGCTCTCAACCTTGGGGCAGGATTTTTTGCGGATTATGTTTATAATGTTCTTAGTCCTCATCAGCAAAATCGTATAAAATCATTCATTGATCCGATGGCCGATCCGCTCGGTGCCGGCTACAATGCAATTCAGGCCAGAGTTGCTATTGGTTCAGGCGGCTTTTGGGGGAAAGGTTTCCTTGCCGGCAACCAGACGCAGCTTCAGTTTATTCCGGAACAATGGACCGATTTTATATATTGCGTAATTGGAGAGGAACTTGGATTTATAGGGAGTTTCATCACATTGATATTGTTCCTGGTATTGTTTATAAAAATACTTAAGATTGCATCTTCCGCAAAGGATGAGTTCTTAAGTCTGGTCACAATAGGAATACTGGCAGTCTATTTTGTTCACCTTATGGTAAATATCGGAATGACAGTAGGAATTATGCCTGTAATCGGTATCCCTTTGCCCTTTGTTAGTTACGGCGGCAGTTCCCTTATGGTGAATATGTTTATGCTCGGGATAGTCGCTAATGTATATCGAACACGTAAAAACTATACATAAAAGGAGATTCAATGATATTATCCGACAGGCAAATTCTGGATGAAATAAAACTGGGAAACATTGTTATTGAACCATTCAAAAGAGAAAACCTTGGTAGTAACAGTTATGATGTTCACCTTGGTAAGTGGCTTGCAGTTTATGAAAGTGACATCCTTGATGCCAAAATCCATAATAAAATAAGACGATTTGAAATTCCGGAAAGCGGATTCCTTTTATTAACTTCGAAATTATATCTCGGGGTAACGCAGGAATACACTGAAACAAGGAAATATGTACCTTTTGTTGAAGGGAAATCAAGCGTAGGCAGACTGGGAATTGATATTCACTCAACTGCTGGCAAGGGAGATGCAGGTTTCTGCAATACGTGGACACTGGAAATATCGGTTAAACAGCCTGTAAAAATATATGCCGGGATGCCGATAGGTCAGATTATTTACTTTAATATGAAAGGTGAAGTTGAAATACCTTATAATCTTAAGAAGAATGCCAAATATAATGAACGAACCGAGTTCCCGGTCGAATCAATGATGTATAAAAATTTTACGTGAAATGAACGCACTGGAAAAACTTAGTTATAAGAATTCCGAAGGAAAATTCATTTGCGTGGGACTGGATACTGATATAAAAAAAATACCATCTCATCTTACTGAATTAAACCATCCTTTGTATGAATTTAATAAAGTCATAATCGAAAATACTGCAGAATTGGCAGCAGCCTACAAACTCAATTTTGCATTTTATGAAAATTCTGGACCCGGAGGTTTCGAGGAATTAAAAAAAACAATAGAGATAATTCCCGGGGACGTAATGATAATTGGTGATGCTAAGAGGGGAGATATCGGGAATACAGCCTTTATGTATGCTGATTCAATTTTTAAATATTTCGGTTGCGATGCTTCAACTATAAATCCCTATATGGGTGATGATTCTGTCCAGCCGTTTCTCCAGTTTGAAAATAAGTTAAATTTTATACTTACGTTAACTTCTAATCCAGGTTCAGCCGATTTTGAAAAATTAAAAATCGAAAACGGAAGCTTCCTATATCAGGAGATCATTAAGAAAACTGTGGAATGGAATACCAGAAAAAACTGTGGAATTGTTTTTGGAGCAACTCATCCCGAAGAATTAAAAAGTAACATGAAGCTTATTGGTGATCTGCCTGTCCTGCTTCCCGGAATAGGTGCGCAGGGAGGCAGTCTTGAAGATATTGTGCATGCTTTTTCGGAAGCTAAACGCATGAACTTTCTTATTAATGTGAGCAGGGGAATTATTTATAAAAACAGCGGGATGCATTTTGGGAGATCAGCTGCTGAAGAATTAAACATTTTGAATACAAAAGTTAAAAAAGAACTCAATATGTGAAGAAATTCCTATTCGTAATTTTACTCTTAATTTTAATATTAGTAAGTTTTCTGAACATTAAACAATCCTCTTGGATAATAGAGGGAGAAATGCAGGAATCTGCTGTACCAAAACCTCCGGAAGGTAATATTGGGGAGTCCGGCAAACAGGATTATCAAACTCCCGACATCTACGAAGTCAGTTCTTTAAGGGTTGATTCGAGACTGCCTGGTCTGAAGATCAACTCTCAGCGGGATACAATCCATACCGACTCATCCGCTTTACAAATTTCAGTAACGCTTCCCGATAAAATTTCCGGTGCAGACCTTTTTCTTTATCTCAATAATAAAAAGAAAGATATGTATTACCAGGTTAGTTCAGGTGAGTATACTTTCAGGAATGTTTTCCTTGAGGATACAATTAATAACCTGGTTTTCTTGTATTGTCTGGGGAACAGGAGATCCTTACCCGCAAAACTCGTGGTAATTAAAGAACCTGGCAGGTAGAGTATGAAACAAGACAAGATGCTGGAAAAATTTCTTTGCGAAATTTGGAAAAAGCAGGATTTCGTCAAAGATCTTGAAACAAGCGATGGAGAGATAATTAAAATTGTCGATCCGGGAACGGAAAATAAAGAAACCGGAGGGCCCGACTTTAAGCATGCAAGGATACAGATTGGCAACCTCACTTATTCAGGTGATGTTGAAATAGACAGTATCCATTCAGACTGGAAAGGGCACGGACACAATCTCAACAAAAAGTATAACAGTGTTATCCTCCACGTAGTATTTAACAATTCCAGGAAAGATTCCTTTGTATACACACAGGACGGCAGGAAAGTTCAATCCTTCTCACTGGAACCTTTTCTTAATAGCAGTATCCGGGAAAAAATTCAGGAGGCAATTCTTTCAGAAAGATCCGGAAGAATAAACAAGATGCCTTGCGCAGAAGTGAATGCCGAACTTACTGAAAAAGAAAAACTGGATTTCGTCTTCGAGCTCGGGCTAATCAGATTTAATCAGAAATGCGAGAGAGTTGTCACCAGGCTTAAAGAATTGGTATACCTTAAAGAAATAAATTTAAAGGAACCTGTCGTTCGGTATGAGCCTGATGACAATTTTTATAAACGAGAATTTACATCGGGAGATTTCCGTGACCCTATGTTATGGGAACAGATGATCTATGAATCAATGTTCGAAGCCCTGGGTTTTTCCAAGAATAAAGATATCATGCATCGGCTGGCATCAGGTGTTGATTTAAATTTTCTTAAGAAGCATTCCAAAGATGAAAAGTTTCTCCTGATTCTTGAGTCTATATTTTTCAATATAAGCGGGTTAATACCTCCGGTAGAAAAAATTCCCGATGAGGAAACTTCGGAATATGTTAGAAAACTTGTCGAAATATGGTCAGAACTCAAGAATGATTATGAGGGAAGATTATTTCACCAGACCCAATGGAACTTTGCGAAACTCAGACCTTATAATTTCCCTACCGTTAGAATAGCTGGAGGAGTCAGGTTACTATGCCAGGTAATAAGGGGCAAAATAGTGCATTCAATTGTAAAAGAATTTGAAGATTATAAGACCACAAAACAGATAATCAGTTCACTAAGAAGCCAGTTTATTGTTAAAGGTGACGGATTCTGGCATACCCATTATACATTTGACCATCACACAGATATCCGAATTAATTATTTCGTTGGTGTGTCCAGGGCGGATGAGATCATTATAAATGTAATCCTGCCTGTTTTCTCTGTCTATTTTGAAATGTTCAACAGGAAAGACCTGGCTTCACGGGTAATTAAGGTATATCAGAATTATTACCAGCAGAGCGAAAACGGACTAGTTTTTGAAATTTCGGAGACGCTTAATCTCAATAATGCCTGGAAAAGAAGTGTATTATATCAGGGGATGATAGATCTATTCAGAAATTACTGCAGCAAAGATAATTGTCTGGAATGCAGTATAGGGAAAAAGGTTTTTGGTTGAAACATTACACAAGGATAAAGCCCCTGACTGTGCTCTTAGTTTGACGGCGAAGTTTCCCGCTCTTTAGTTATTACCGGTTAATTTCTGGATATCATCCCGAATCTTTGCGGCTCTTTCGTATTCCTCGGTTTCTATAGCTTTCCTGAGTTTATCCTGAAGTGCGGCAAGCTGAGCTTCCTTTGTTGTTGGGACTTCTTCCTGCTCCTGATCCTCACTTTGCTTTTCTTCACCTTCTGCTTCCTCGGAGGGTATAAAAGCTGCTGCTTCCATAACCGATTCAGCAACATACATTGGCGAACGCGCCCTGACAGCAAGCGCAATTGCATCGCTTGGTCTTGCATCAACCTCATTGGTTAACCCTGAAACTTCGAGTATTATCTTTGCATAAAATGTGTTCTCTCTAAGTTCATCGATAATTACTTCAATTATTGTTGCCCCAAGGTTATCAATCATGTGCTTTAGAAGATCGTGAGTCAGGGGGCGGGGAGGTTTGATACCTTCTATCTCAAGGGCGATTGCCTGAGCCTCGAAGGCCCCTATAATGATAGGAAGCCTTCGGGCGGCACCAATTTCACGAAGTAAGATAGCATAAGCTCCACCGGTTGACGGACTTGATGATAATCCCAATATTTCACACTGTACCTTTTGCACTTTAACTCCTGATTCCTATGATTTTATTTTTTTAATCTCCTCGGTCAAAGCCGGCAGAATCTCAAATACATCACCCGCTATTCCATAATCTGCAATATTGAATATAGGCGCCTCTTTATCTTTATTTATTGCTACAATATATTTTGAAGAACTCATTCCTGCAAGGTGCTGAATAGCACCTGAAATTCCGCAGGCTACATAAAGTGAGGGAGATACAGTTTTCCCGGTCTGACCTACCTGCTCACGGTGATCTCTCCATCCGGCATCTACAACTGCGCGTGAAGCTCCAACAGCAGCACCGAGAACTTCCGCAAGAGCTTCTACAAGTTGGAAATTCTCAGGAGCTTTTAATCCTCTTCCTCCTGACACAATTATATCTGCTTCTGCAACATCAAGCTTCCCTTCGGCCTTTTTTATTTCAGTCACGCGGGTTTTTAAATCAGGATTATCAACATTCATTGTTTCAATGTCTGCAGAACCATTTTCATCTTTAATATCAGCTTTAAATACGTTCGGTCTTAATACAAAGATCTTAATTTCAGTTTTAACCTTTGCGTCGATTAGCGCCTTACCGGCATATATGGGTCTTGTAGCTGTAATTTCACCAGAAGATGTTGCCAGGGTAACACAGTCCATCAGGCAGCCCGCGTTTAGTCGTGCACTGAGGTGCGGTGCAAGGTCCTTTCCAAGCGCGGTGCCTGAAACCACCATAACGGAAATCCCCTTTTCTTTTACGTAATCGCTTATTATACCCGTATAGGCTGAGGTTGAATAATTAGCAAGCTGATCATGTTTAAAATGAACTACTTTTTTAATACCGTATTTCCCGACCTCAGAGAGATTTTCTACCTCATTTCCAATTACCAGTGTCTCTGCTTCGAGATTTAAATCACTGGCAAGTTTTGCCGCTGTGCTAACTACTTCAAAAGAAGACCTTTTAAGTTTATTATCTCTTTGTTCCAGGATCGCAAGAATTTTATTTGCCATTTTTTGTTAAACTCCTATATTACTTTTGCTTCTTCTCTTAATAATCTGACCAATTCAGGAACAGCTGATTTATCTGTACCAAGGATTCTGCCAGGCTGCTTTTCGGGAGGCTTTTTCATACTAAGAACTTCAGTATAATTGTCGATTGAAGCAGCCGGTTTTTCCTCAATAGATTTTTTCTTTGAAGCCATAATACCTTTAAGAGAAGCATACCTGGGTTCATTAAGTCCTTTTTGTGCTCCAATGATCACAGGGAGTTCGGTTATAACGACTTCTTTTCCGCCTTCAATTTCCCTTTCAGCAGTAACCTTGCTGCCTTCTATATTAAGTGAAACAACGACGGTGATACAGGAGAATCCGGTAAGTTCTGCCGTAATCTGAGGGACAGCGGAGTTATCGTAGTCAACCGACTGCTTCCCACAGAATACAATTTCGAAGCCCTGTGATTTTATCTCTTCTGCAAGTGCTTTGGCAATTCCCATGGAATCTCTGTGATTGTCATCCTTAAGCAGTACACCTTTATCTACTCCCATAGCAAGTGCTTTCCTGATGGTTTCCTTATTTGCATCACTGCCAACACTGATGGCTGTAACTTCTGAATCTCCTCCTGATTTCTCTTTCAGTTTTAAAGCTTCTTCTATTGCAAATTCATCATATGGATTAATTATATATGTAACTCCCGAGGGGTCTATGCTATTCTGATCTGCTCCCACTTTGATTTTTGTAGCAGTGTCCGGTACATGACTCACACATACTGCTATTTTCATTCAACCTCCATAATTTTAGTTTATTTTAGGTTAAAAAATATAAACATACCCCCTTATAAAATCAAACCTATGCGGTAACGGGTATCAATTAGGGATTATATTCTTACCAAACCTGTTACTTATTTCATTTAATTTTTATTATTAATTTCATAATTTGACGTATGGAATTGAAACCTGATAAACAGACAAGACTTGATGTACTTGAAGATGAAGAAGTCAGCATAGGTATCTCAAGTAAGGTTGTCCTGTATAATGATGACTGGCATACCTTTGATGAAGTTATATTTCAGCTGGTTAGAGCACTTGGCTGCACCTATGAGAAAGCCAGGGGATATGCTTTCGAAGTGCATGTAAAAGGAAAATGTATTGTCTATACCGGAGATATGAAAAATTGTCTTAAAGTATCGTCAATTCTGGAAGAAATTGCCCTTAGCACACAGATTATCACTTGATATCAAGCCCGGTATACTCCAAAATTCATTGTAAAAACCTCCTATTATCCATATATTTCATTTCTAATTTTTAAATAGAAAGGATCCGATGATTAGTCACAGAGATGACCTGAGGAATATTGCGATTATTGCACATGTTGATCATGGGAAAACTACTCTGGTCGATCACCTCTTAAAACAGACTGGAGCTTTCCGCCAGAATCAGCAGGTTGAAAAAAGAATAATGGACTCAAATGCCCTTGAAAAGGAAAGAGGAATAACAATTCTTGCTAAAAATCTCAGCATACATTATAAGAACTGCAAGATAAACATTATAGATACACCTGGACATGCCGACTTCGGAGGCGAAGTTGAAAGAACTTTGAGGATGGTTGATGGTGTGCTCCTTCTGGTGGATGCTGCCGAAGGCCCCTTGCCACAGACAAAATTTGTGCTGAAAAAATCGCTGGATCTCGGATTGAAGCCTATAGTTGTTATCAATAAAATCGACAGGAAAGATGCCCGTCCTAATGAAGTCCTCAACGAGGTTTTCGATCTTTTTGTAAGCCTGGGTGCATCCGACGAACAGCTTGATTTCCCTTATATTTATACAATTGCCAAACAAGGAATTGCTAAACTTAATCCTGAGGATGAGAGTGATAATCTTCTGCCGCTTCTGGATGTAATTATTGAAAAAGTTCGGAAGCCTGAGGCTGATCCCGAGGCTCCTTTCCAGATGCTGATTTCTGCAATTGATTACAACGATTATCTTGGACGTATCGGGATCGGCAGGGTACATAAAGGAGTTCTGAGAATCGGGGATAATATGATCCTGATCTCAAAAACAGGCGAAAGAACTGAGGCAAGGATAACTAAGCTTTATGCTTTCGAAAGTATCAAAAGAGTTGAAACAAATGAGCTTACCTCCGGGGATATTGGAGGAATTGCAGGGCTTGAAGATGTAGATATAGGCGATACCATTGCCAGTCCTAAAAACCCGGAACCCTTACCTTTTGTTGCTATAGATGAACCGACAATAACAATGAATTTTATGGTAAACAATTCTCCTTTTGCGGGACAGGAAGGAAAATATGTTACAACCAGAAATATTAGTGAGAGATTATCCAAAGAGTTAAAATCAAATGTAAGTCTGCGTGTGGAAATGACCGATTCTCCCGACATATTTAAAGTAAGCGGAAGGGGAGAGCTTCATCTTTCCATCCTGATTGAAAATATGAGACGGGAGAATTACGAATTGCAGGTAACACGGCCTGAGGTAATTCTTAAAAAGATAGCGGATGTTCTCAGCGAACCAATGGAACATGTTATAATTGATGTGCCGGATGAATTTGTAGGTATAGTCATTGAAAAGCTCGGTAAGCGCAAGGCTGAGATGAAGAACATGCTTACTTTTAATGATAATACCCGTGTAGAATTCATAATTCCTTCCAGAGGCCTGATTGGCTACAGGTCTGAGTTTATGACTGATACAAAGGGAACAGGCATCCTCCACCATAATTTTAACGGTTACGAACCCTTTAAAGGAGATATGGTTCATCGTCAGAGAGGTGCACTGGTTGCTATGGAGACCGGGACAGCATCAGCTTATGCAATGTTCAAACTACAGGAGAGGTCAGTATTTTTTATTGAACCGGGCACCAAGGTGTATGAAGGTATGGTAGTCGGGGAAAACTCCAGAAACAATGATATGCATGTAAATGTTACCAAAACCAAACAGCTTACAAATATGCGTGCTTCGGGAGCTGATGAGGCGATCAGGCTCGAACCGCCTACACTCCAGAATCTTGAACAAGCTATCGAATGGATTACAGATGATGAATTCGTGGAGGTAACCCCGGTGAGTATAAGGATCAGAAAAAGATACCTGACCGATATGGACCGGAAAAACGCGAGGCTGGCTGAAAAACAAAAAGCAGCAGCTGACGTAATTTAGATAATGAATATTAAGACGCCCCTCCAAGGCGTCTTTTTTATTTGAAATGATTAATTACTAAAATTAAAAAGGAGAGTCTTTATGGCCGAATCAGCGATTAAAGATCTGAAACCCGGATTAGTATGGCAAAGATTTTACGAAATAACGAGAGTTCCCCGTCCCTCTAAAAAAGAAGGTAGGATACGGGAACACCTTAGAAATTTCCTGAAAGAACAGAATGTCAATTTTAAAGAAGATAAAACCGGAAATATTGTTGCAAGAATTCCGGCAACCCCGGGGTATGAAAATGCACCGACTGTTATTCTCCAGGGACATGTTGACATGGTATGTGAAAAAAATAAAGGAACTAAGCACGATTTTGAAAACGACCCAATAGAAATAAAAAGAGCAGACGGCTGGATTACTGCTGAAGGAACAACATTGGGCAGTGATAATGGAATAGGCGTCGCTGCTGCCCTTGCAGTAATAAATGATGAATCAGTCGTTCATGGTCCTATTGAAATTCTGCTCACTGTTGATGAAGAAACCGGGATGACAGGAGCAAACTACCTGGATCCGAATCTATTAAATGGTAAGATATTATTAAATATGGATTCCGAGGAAGACGGTGCATTCTATGTAGGCTGCTCCGGCGGAGTGGATACATTGGCTTCATTCAAACTCAAGACTGAAAATGCTCCCTCCGGTTATACTACTTATGAAATCATGGTTACAGGCCTTAAAGGAGGACATTCAGGACTTGATATTATTCAAGGACGGGCAAATGCTATTAAGCTCCTTGGGCGTACTCTCAACAGACTTAAAAAAGTTGATGCTTATCTCTGTTCATTATCAGGCGGTAGCCTGAGAAATGCAATACCGAGGGAGGCGGAGGCGTTAGTAATGATTAAAAGTGAGTCAGAAAATGAAGCTGAAAAAATAATAAAAGAATTCGAAAATAATCTATTGAATGAATATAAGAAAACAGACAACGGACTAAAGTTAGTATTTAAGAAATCCGCTTCATCACAGGAGAATGTATTCACAAAGAAATTTCAAAATGTTATTATTAACCTGCTGCTTGCATTACCTCACGGTGTAATTGCAATGAGTCAGGATATTCCTGATTTAGTTGAAACCTCAACCAACCTTGCCGTAATTTCAACAGAAAGTGGAAAATTGAATATAAGCACAAGTCAAAGAAGTTCTATTGACAGCGCCAAAGATTTTATAGCAGCAAGCGTAAAGGCAGCCCTGGAACTGGCGGGCGGTAAGGTTACTGTAGGTGATGGTTATCCGGGATGGAAACCTGATATAGATTCATCCATTCTTAAGACTTCTAAAGATGTATTCAGAGAATTATTTGGTAAAGAACCGGAAATAAAAGCAATTCATGCGGGACTGGAATGCGGGATCCTGGGATCTAAGAAACCGGGACTTGATATGATATCTTTTGGTCCGACCATCGAGGGAGCGCACTCGCCGGATGAGAAGGTAAACATCGCTACTGTGGAAAAGTTCTATGATCTTTTAAAAGGAATTTTGAAAAGACTTGCAGAAAAGAAGTAAAATAATCCCGAGCATTTTAAGGCTGCCTGTTTAACAGACGGCCTTTTTTGTTTCAAGTTCTTCAACTAAATATTCTGAACAAATCTCACATCGGCATAATTCATAAATTTCCTCATAACCATAATCAATTGTTAATTCCTCATCAGGTTCTATATCTCTTGCTGCTATTAATACCAGGCTTTCCTCATCTCTGTCGATTACATAGCAGTTACATTTACAGTTATGATTAATAAATTTAATTTTATTGGTCATCGCAGTATCAATATATGTTTCCCCATTCCAGAATATGTAGACATTACCAACTTCTTCTCTTATTTCACACTCATCTCCGGAAATGGTTTCTCCTTTGATGATCATAATTTTCTGTCCTTCGTTTATACCGACAGAAGTAAATAATCCTCTTCCATGAATACCGGATTCTGTTGCATAAAGAAAATTTTCAAAATATTCTTTTTCCCTCTTCAAGATCAGCACTTTCCTTCCTTGTCAATAATATAGAATGATCCTCTTTTAATTTATACAAGCCTCATTCTAAAACCGTTGTGATAGGTTATACAGGTAACAAAGTTACAAAATTTATGATCATTATTAAAAATGAGAATCAAAGTTTGATTTGTATTATTTGTTCATGCGCATATTGTAGTTATTTTAAATAATTAAAATATGAGTTTATATGAATAATTTTAGTCTGAAAGGTATCTGGACGTTTACTAAGGATGTCTTCGAAAAGTTCATTGATGATAAATGCCCGAAACTGGGCGCTGCATTATCTTTTTATACTATCTTTTCAGTAGCACCCATAATAGTAATATCGATATCTGTTGCAGCATTGATATTCGGTAAAGAGGCTGCAAGTGGAGAGATTGTAGCACAAATACAGGGACTTTTCGGATATGAAGGTGCAAAGGTTATCCAGACAGCCATAAAAAATGCTCAGTACTCAAGTCAGGGTACTTTGGCTATTCTCACAGGTTTTGTTGCTCTTGTAATCGGGTCTACGGTGGTATTCGTCGAACTGCAGGATTCCCTGAACATGATCTGGAAGATTAGAGCCAGGCCGGGCATGAATATATTTAAGGGATTATTAAAGGATAGGGTTCAATCATTTGCTATGGTCCTGGCCACTGGATTCCTACTGCTTGTATCACTGGTTGTAAGCGCAGTGATTTCTTCAATCAATAATTACATCTCGATGTCATTTTTTAATATTCCGAAGTTTTTACTTGATGCTTCCAATATTATAATATCATTGATAATGACGTTTGCATTATTCATGATGATCTTCAAGGTTTTGCCTGATGTACATATAAAATGGAAGCATGTTTGGGTGGGGGCATTGGTGACAGCTGTTCTTTTTGTCCTTGGAAAATATCTTATCGGGCTGTATATAGGTACTAGCAGTCTCAGTTCAACTTATGGAGCAGCAGGTTCACTTGTTGTTTTTCTCTTATGGGTATACTATTCAGCCCAGATCCTTTTTCTGGGAGCAGAATTTACCCTGGTTTACGCTATCAAATATGGTGAAGGGATAATCCCAACATCCAAATTTATGAAATATGAACTTGAAGGATTGGTTAAGCAGGATAGAGAAAAAAATCAGGATAATTTTTCTTCCAAGCCTGCTACCTTAATATTATTTCGAAATACTTCCTCCGAGATAATCTTCCCGTTTTTATCGTAATCGATCCATTTACCATCCTTCTTACCCCTGAAATAAAAACCGGTAGCTTTTAACTGACCTTCAGGGTAATACCAGAACCATTTGTCGGAAGTGATGTCGTCCTTAAAATAACCCTGTGATTCAAGCTGACCATCAGGGTAATAATACAGCCAGGGCCCCTCATTTTTATTGTTTTTCATTCTTCCACTGATAAGAACTTTACCAGTTTCGGAGTAAACTCTGAAATTACCGTCCTTTATACCTTTTACAACATCATATTCCAAGACACGGGTACTTATGACGTCATGTATTTTGCCGGTGTATGGTTCACCATTATCAATGAGGCATATCAGTCCATCCTTTAGCATAATGTTTTTGGATGCAGGTTCTTTATGGCTGCAGGAAGAGAGGAGGAAAGAGCACGTTAGAATTAATAATAAGAGCAAGGCTGCTCTGCACCAGAGTAGAATATTAGTTTGCATAGCACTTATTTATTTATGACACACAAATAGTTTTCTGCCGCACCCCTCAACTAGAATTCGCGTATGGATTATACGAAAAAATTAATTAAAGTAAAATGATATATTTATCAAAGATTTTAAGAAGTAGGTATAATGTTCTCCCAAAAGAGAAGATTGCAGCCTGATTTCTCACTATTGAAAAGCTCAACAGGCTAAAGTGACTAAAAAGTAAGCAATTATATTGGTTTATTTTTTGATAATGGGCATCGACTGATGGAATTCACATCAATATTCCCTAAGTCACAAATAAGTAGTTTCTTGCATTTTATTTGGAATCTGTAATAAATAGTTAATATTTTACCAAGTGAAATAACATAAAATTGTGGGAGTCGATATGTTTAAATCTTTTATAGTAGTATTACTTTTCTCAGCATTTATATTTGGTCAGGAAACACCAAAACATGGTTTTGTTGGAGCCGCTACTTGCGCTATGTGTCACAAAACCGAAAAACAGGGTAATCAAATGGGTATATGGGAAAAATCTATGCATGCGCAGGCATATAAAACCCTCCAGTCCGAAAAAGCCAACCAAATTGCTAAAGATAAAGGCTTCAAGACACCGGCAGCAAAAACTCCTGAATGTCTGAAATGTCACGTTTCAGGCTATAATGTTGATGCTAAATTCATAGGGAAAAAATTCAATATTGAAGACGGCGTTCAATGCGAAACTTGTCATGGACCCGGTGAAGATTATAAGAGCATCAAAATTATGAAAGATCAAAAAGCTGCAGTCGAAAATGGATTAGTGCTGACTTCAGATATTAAAACTTTCTGTGTAAAGTGCCACAACTCTGAAAGTCCTACCTTCGATAAGAATATGGATCTGAGCAAGATGTGGGATAAGATTAAACATCCAATCCCTGGTAAAAAATAATTTATCCATCTTGTTCTGAATAAATAAGACTAATTCTATGAAAAAAATAATTTTTTGCACCATAGCTTTATCCTTATTTGTTTCAATGACATATGCACAAAATTTAAATGGCAGATTTTCATCTGCCATTTATTCTTTTGAGAGATACGATACGGTAGATGTATCTACTACATTCTTCCGGGCGTATGAAATGCTAAGTCTGAACCTAAATAAGGATAACTATTCGTTAAGAACCTACCTGAACTTTGAAAGTGATATATCAAACCCCCTCGATAATGATCCAAGGGTCAGATTCTACAACCTTTATTTTGAGGCACGTAAAGTTCTTGATGCTTTTACAGTCAAACTCGGCCGTCAGCCGATAATAAATATGGTAGCGGGAGGATTGTTTGACGGAATCAATATTGATTACCGGAACGGGGACTATAAGGTTACGGGTTATTACGGTGGGAATGTCCCTGCTTATCAGAAGCTTGAACTAACCAACAGCTGGAACGATGATTTTATTGCCGGGGGTCGTTTTGTGACAACAGCACTGAAGAATTTCAGGATGGGTCTGAGTTATATAAATAAAAACTTTAAAGCCGATGAGTACACTGCTACCAGGCTTGATGAAAATCTGAATCCAATCCAGATTTTGATTCAGAATAAATCAAACCAGTACCAGTTTGCTTCAGCAGATGTATCCTATGAGATGCCCAAAACCTTTACTATTGACACCAGGTATGATTACGATCTGAATTTTATGCAGACGTCAAAGTTTGAGGTTTACGGTACGTACGATCAGCTCGACAAACTCGGTTTCAACGCTTATTACAATTACAGGTCACCTAAGATAAGATATAATTCGATCTTTGCAGTTTTCGATTACGGGAATACCCAGGAGATCGAAGGAGGATTGAGTTATAAACTGAATAAAATCTTTACCCTTACAGGTAAAGTAGCCAACGTAACCTACAGCGATGAGAACTCTCAGAGGATAACTGCCGGAGTCATATCAAACTATGGCAGCCTTACCTACAGAAAAAACCTTGGTTATGCGGGCGAAATGGATGCTGTTTCTTTATATACTGCATATACTTTCCTTGAAGGACTTTTAACTCCTTCCCTGGGCTTATCATATACCAATTATAAATTATCCGACGATGCTGAAACGAATAACCTGACTACCCTTCTGGCAGGCTGTAATATAAGGCCTTTTCATACACTATCACTGGATATTCAGGGCCAGTATTTAAATAATAAGATCTATAAGGACGATGTTCGTCTTTTCGCAAAACTAAATTACTGGTTTAATACAAATTTTTAGCAGATGAATTATGAAATTAAAATTTTTCTACATTTTTTTATCTCTAGGCTTAATCACAACCATTCTTTTTTCGGCATTCCTATCGGAAACTGACCACGGAGACGGTGGCCATGATAAGCTGATTAAGTTTTCACACAAATTCCATAGTGAATTAGCAGACTGTTCAACTTGCCATAGTGCTGTGGATACAGCTGCTACTCTGAATGCGAGTCTTATACCCACAATGCAGGACTGTGCCCAATGTCATGATGTGGAGAGCGAAGATAACTGCAATATGTGTCACTATGATGGTGTGTATGAAACCCTTGAACCGAAGAAGGCTGAACTGTATTTTAATCATAGTTTTCATGTTAAAGATCAGAAACTTGAATGCCAGACTTGCCACAAGGGAATAAATGAAGTAGACTACGCATTCCAGGCAGATCAGCCTTATCCTCAAATGAATGACTGCTGGTCATGTCACGGTGCGACAAAGGTTGCAGCAAATGCATGCGAAGCCTGCCATGTTTCAACGGCCGACCTTTTACCCCAGACGCATAAAAGCGTTAATTTTATTCATACACATAAATTTGCAGCGCGTGATATTGATGCAAACTGCGTAATGTGTCATGATAACAATAGCTGCGAGGATTGTCACGTGGGGACAACCATGATCACGGAAGACAACACCTCGAAGAATTTCTTTACACCTTATACCCCTGGAAATTCCATAGATGGACCGAAGCAGCAGAAAATTACAAAGGTGCATCAATTGGATTACAGGTTTATTCATGGAATCGATGCTAAACAGAAGTCAAGCGAATGCCAGACTTGCCATAGTTATGAATCATTTTGTACCCAATGTCATCAGGGAGAAAATCAGGACTTTGAGCTAAGTGGGGTTGCCCCTGTTTCTCACGTAAAACCTAATTTCACAACATTAGGTGTAGGTTCTGGTGGAGGAGAACATGCGATCCTTGCAAAAAGAGATATCGAGTCCTGTATGAGTTGTCATGATGTCCAGGGAGCCGATCCGACCTGTCTAACCTGTCACGTAGACAATGACGGAGTGCAGGGAACTAATCCAAAAACACATCCTGCCGGGTTTATGAAAGACACACATGGGGACTGGCACGATGATCCGGGTTCAGTCTGCTTCAACTGTCACATAGGAGCTTCACCGCAGACGCCATCAGGAGCCGGATTCTGTGGATATTGTCATGGTTCTAAGTGATTAAAACGGAAATAATTATGAATTACAAAATTATCTATATAGTCTTAATAATTCTTAGTGGAATTTTAATTGCAGGCTGCAGTGATCTCAATGAAGATATCACTCCGCCTCCTACAGGAATCAGCGTTCATAAACAAGGTATCCTCAATCCGGATTCTCCAAACTATCATGTTAATTTGATAAAAGAGAATAACTGGAATATGAAACTTTGTCAGCAGTGTCATGGCGGTGATTTTGCCGGAGGAACTGTGAACAAAAGCTGTCTTGGCTGCCATACCGAAGCAAACGGACCGCTTGCATGCAATACATGTCATGGTGATCCCGCTCCCGGGGGACATATATTCCCGCCGCAGGATCTCGCGGGTGATACTTCAACAACCGCTGCGGGAGTCGGTGCTCACGTAGCTCATCTTGTAACCAATAACCTGACCGGGGACATCAGATGCTCAAACTGCCATACATTTCCGTCAGATTTCTTTGCCCCAAGTCATATAAGTCCTGATGGTCTGCCCGCTCAGATAAACTTTGGACGTATAGCAGTTTATAATCACGGGGTTGAATCAACATACGATTACAGCACTCATTCCTGTGCAAATACTTACTGTCATGGCAACTTCGTATCTAAAAGGGATACTTCACAGTACTCATTTATATATATAAACAATGAAACGGGAGAGCCATCTGATTCTATGTATGGAAATAATATTACTGTAGTATGGAACCAGGTAGACGGTAGTCAAGCACAATGCGGATCATGCCATGGTCTTCCTCCGATAGGGCATAGGTTCCAGACATGGCCCACCAGTTGTGTGATCTGCCACACGGGTGTAATTGATGCTGAAGGCAATATTATCGATTCAACTAAACACATAAACGGACACGTAGACGTGTTTGGTGAATAAAGCACGCTCTTAAATAAAAATAACAAAGCCCTGATGATTCGGGGCTTTTTTGTTTAGAACAATTTCTTCCTAATTTCAAAAGAAGCGTTTTTCTTGTATGGATAAATGAACTGCTTTTATATGGTAAAAATATATTCCGCTGGCGGGTGAGCGGCATTCCAGATCATTTCGTATGAGCCTATAGGTTTTTCTTCATTAACCAAAGTTTCTATTTCGTTACTGAATATACCCAAATATTTTAATTTCGATGATTGTGCAATAGAATACTTTATTTTTTATCTAAAGCTTTCATTTCTCTCCTGCGAAAGCATTCGATCAAATTTAAAATGCCAGCTTTCAGATTAATTGAAAAATGGTATCTTAAAGGAAGTCCTGGAATAGGATAAGAATTAATCACTCCAAAAGTAAACTAATTCGCAAAACCAGATAAATAAAACCAGCCATTATTTGTAGGGCTGACTATATGACTACAGTTTTATGTGCGAAAAGATTCCGGGGGATTACTTACAGGAATGTATTATTTTTGAGGATAAGAAAATAAAAAAGCCCTAATCTAAATCGGGCTAATATTTGCGGAAAGGGAGGGATTCGAACCCTCGGTACGGTTACCCGCACACACGCTCTCCAGGCGTGCCAGTTAAACCACTCCTGCACCTTTCCTGAAACGAAATGTAAATATAAAAATTAGACTTCCCTTTACCAAAAATAAGGAATCAATCCGGGCATATTTAGGCTGAATTTTATCGCTTATAGAAAATTTCTTTAAGAGATTTAATATTGCTAAATTAGGCGCCTTATTCAAACTTTATTATGGATTCTCCGATAATAATCAAATCTTTGATTGTCCTGGTCTCAGCAATGCTGGGAGCTACTGTAATATTCTTTCTGAGTTTGGAACACAAAAAACTTTGCAGACTTATCTCATTTTCAGCAGGAGCGCTGCTAGGAGCCGCTTTATTCACTCTGCTTCCGGAATCTTTCGCAAGTCTGAGCATTTTTGAAATTCTTCTCAGTGGGTTTTCCGGCTATTTTCTATTCTGGTTTATCAGCCGCTACTTTGCACATGTTTGTCCTGCTTGTTCCGCATCTCACTTTGATGAACAGACAACCAGGAAATTTTCGGAGATTGTACTGACCCTGCTGGTCGCATTGTCGATACATTCATTCCTCGATGGTGCAGCGATCGCAACAGGTGCCGAACCCGGCATTAAGGACAACTCAGTATTCATAGCAATTGCTGTCCACAAGTTTCCGGAAGGTTTGGCCCTTGCAGCTTTAATGTTAAGTGCCGGTTATTCCAAAGGGAGTATTTTGCTTTATGTTTTTGGTGTTGAATTTACAACGGTAATCGGAGCTGTATCAGGTATATATTTATTTGAATCCGGAGTGTCTCCTCTTGTAATGGGACTGATCATGGCACATATTGCAGGGGGTTTTGTATATTTAGCACTTCACGCAGTGATGGGGGAGATGCTGAAAAATCATAAAGGACTGGTAATTACTTTTTTTAGTCTCGGATTGGTGCTAATTTTTAGTGTAAGAATTTTATTTGGTTCTTTTTAATTATTTACGGAGAGATGCCGGAGTGGTTGAACGGGACGGTCTCGAAAACCGTTGTGGGGCGTTTGTCCTACCCAGGGTTCGAATCCCTGTCTCTCCGCCAAACAGAAAAGCCCCTCTGGTTAATCGGGGTTTATTATTTCTCTAGCGTCAAAAGCCTGCTTTTTGTAAGTGAAACTGCTTTCAGCTTTCAACTCTCTTTCCGCTTTAATAAATTTGTACTTATCATTAATAAGAAAAATATTATGAAAACTCTTATACTTTTAGTCTTCTCCTCATCCCTCCTTTGTGCTCAATCGTTCAATGATTATTTCAACGATAAAACAATGCGGATCGACTATTATCATACAGGTAATTCTTCTGAAGAACTCATCACTCCCGATCATATTTATACTTACGGCATCTGGGCAGGAAATCCAGAAAAACTGGTAGATAAGTTCAATAATGGAGCTTATTACTATAAGGTCTATGAAGAGAAAACAGGCAAACTTATTTATTCCAGGGGGTTCGATAGTTATTTTAAAGAGTACCAGACCAGCGATGAAGCCATCAGCGGCATACAGAAGTCATTTAGCGAAAGCGCGCTCATCCCTGCACCAAAAAGCAAAATCAGGTTTGCTCTTGAAAAAAGAGATTCATTAAACGAGCTTCACGAAATCTTTTCAACTACGATTGATCCCGCTGATATTTATATATCTTTTGAAGCCATTGACAGTATAGGCATCACGGTCTATAGGCAGTACTATTCCGGCAATCCTCATAAAAAGGTTGATGTGGTTATACTGGGAGAAGGTTACACCAAAAACGAAAAAACAAAATTCGAGAAAGATCTAAAACATTTCTCAGATCTTTTTATGAACCAGGAACCTTATAAATCCCTCAGGGATAAGTTTAATATATACGGCGTCTTTAAAGCTTCGCTCGACAGCGGGTGCGACAATCCGGGTGCAGGCATATATAAAAATACCGTTATGGGTACCACATATTATTCACTCGGTTCCGAAAGGTATATTCTTACTGAAGACAATAAAGCAATGAGAGATATTGCAGCCAGCGTACCTTATGATGCTATATATATAATGGTAAACGAATCGCGATACGGCGGCGGCGGTATCTATAACTTCTACTGTACATTTATATCTGATAACCAGTTCAGCGATTATATCTTCCTCCACGAATTCGGACATTCATTTTCAGGACTTGCCGACGAATATTATACTTCGGATGTTGCCTACAATGATTTTTATCCCAAGGGTGTTGAACCCGTTGAACCTAATATTACACGAATGATTGATAAAGATAATCTTAAATGGAAGCGACTTATAACTCCGGGAATAGAGATACCTACACCCTGGGAAAAGGCAGAATATGATAAGTTTGACCTTGCCTGGCAGAAGATTAGAAGAGAGTTAAATACAAAGATAGCTGCGCTTCAAAGAAATAATGCTCCGGAAGCAGAAATTGACTCGTTAAAAGCAAAATATAATAAACTTGACAAGGAACAAAGTGATAAAGTAGATCGGTTCCTTCATGAGAGTAAATACCGGGGTATGACAGGAGCGTTTGAAGGTGCGGGTTATTCATCTGAAGGAATGTACAGACCAATGATCGATTGTATTATGTTCTCAAAGGGCGCAAAACCTTTCTGTACCGTCTGTACGGAAAGTATAAAAAATGTAATCAAGCATTATACAGACTGACATTATTGAGCAGGTCGGGACATTTTCAGAGAGGGATCCATTATGAAAAAACTTTACATATTTTTGTTTTTAATCAACATTTCATACGCACAGTATGTTCCGGAATCGCCGTACCTGCAGGATCCTGCAAAGGCTATTCCTTATGTGGACAGCTGCGCGCAGTTCTGGACACAGGTCTATGATTCTTCATTCGGCGGATTTTTTACTAATGTTGATCGTTACGGCAATGTTATAGTAAGCTGGGGTACTAATAAGGATCTGATTACTCAATCAAGAGATGCGTATGGTTTTGTAAGGGCATATATGCTTACAGGAAATCAGTCATATCTTATAATGGCACGTCATGCTCTTGATTTTATGTATGCCCACGCCTGGGATAATACAAATGACGGATGGTACCATAGTCTTGACAGGAATGGAAACCCGATAAATCCGGAGGATGTAAAGACTACATTTGATCAGCATTATGCACTGCTTGGTATTGCCGCATATTTTGAAGCAACAAGGGATACAAATGACTGGAACCAGCTCATAAAAGGTTATAAAAGCAGTGAAGATCATTTGTGGGATAACGATCAGCAGGCATTCGGATATTTTGATCAGGGTACTTATAACTGGTCGACCGTTTCCGGCAAAAGCTTTAATGCTACTGTAGATGCCATTACTACTAATGTACTGGCGCTTTATTTGCTGACCGGCGATAATATTTATAAAACGCGGCTCCTTCAGCTGGCTAATAATATCCTAACGCATCTTTATGGAAGTATGTCCCAGCAGGCGATTGGTTTTGTTGAGGAATATTATTCTGACTGGGCCTGGAATAACAATGAAACGATGACCATAATGGGGCATGTCCTTAAATCTGGTTGGTGCCTTGGCAGGATAGACCAGTTGTTTCCTGATACCAGTTATATTAATGCCGCCAGGAACTTAATCGATGATGTCCTTGCCAATGGCTATGATCATGAGCTTGGAGGACCTTATAAAGACTTTAATCGTCAAACGGGTGAAATGCTTATGTGGGGTCAGGTTGATACTGCTAAGGCATGGTGGCAGATGGAACAGGCAGTTACAGCCGGACTTATGATGTACAATATCACCGGGGAACCCCAATATCTTCAGATGGCCGATGAAACTCTGAGTTTTTTTATGACTTATTTTGTTGATCATGAGTATGGCGAGGTATACTCTGACAGAACAAGATATGGCGGTCAGATTTGGGGACTTGAAAAAGGAAACAGTGGGAAAGCTGGCTATCACTCAATAGAACTCGGCTATTATACTTACCTTTATGGAAACCTTTTCTTAAAGGAAAATCCTGTTACATTATACTACAATTTTCTTCCGGTAAATTCAGACAGGGAAATAAAAATGAATCCATTGGCTTTCCCTGACTCAAAATACAGGATAAAGGATGTTCAGAAGAATGGTACGGTTTATAACGACTTTAATGCAGAACAGAGACTGCTTCATCTTCCATCAGCAACAGGGGGAGAATTTAAGGTTACTTATGAACTAACAAACCCTGTATATGTTTCAAACGAGAAGGCTGATCAAACGAATTTCAGGTTATATCAGAATTATCCAAATCCTTTTAATCCCGTTACAACCATAAGTTTCACATTACCCGCTAGAAGTGTAGTTTCTCTTAAAGTCTTTGATATTTTAGGTAAGGAAGTATCAGTACTTGTTGACGAAGAAAAAAGCCCCGGAACATATAGTGTCAGGTTCAATGCGGAAAAGCTTTCGAGTGGTGTTTATATATACAGACTTGAGAGCTCTGCAGTCAGTGGTCAATCAGGAACTTTCGCACTTTCTAAAAAACTAATATTACTGAAGTAGATTCAGCTGTAAATCCTTCCTCCTGCAACAAGAAGCCTTATAGATCTATAAGGTGAGTGTCAACTATCTCCTGTAGAAGGGGAGACAAATGTTAGGACTTTCCTTACGTCTCTGCTCATCAATCATCAATACAAGTTCCTCAATCCCCGAATCCTTCCTTTTATCCCAATTCAATTTACAACCACATATTATCAACCTACCTTAGGACAAGTTAAAATTACAAAAGAATCGGAGGTCGATATGTTCCGATCAGCAATGACTCTTTCAGGCTTAATTCTTTTTCTGTTGGTTATGACTTCTTACGGATTTGATAAGGAATCACTTGAAAATCCTGTAACAAGAAAAGCCGCGGTAGAAAACCTATTAGACGGTCTTCAAAGCAATAATTACGGATTGAGGACAAGTTCAGCCTTTATATTAGGGGAGATCAGGGCAGTGGAAGCGGTGTACCCATTAATGAGAATGCTAAGAACTGAAGAATGCGAGGAAGGAAGGATAGTTGCAGCGTTGGCACTCTACAAAATTGATAACCCCAAAGGAACGTTTGCGGTTAAACAGGCTACCAGGTTCGACCGCAGTAAACGTGTAAGGAAAATGTGCACCAACTTTTATTTAGAAACTCTCAAAGTAAAATACAGTACGAATGATTCAGTTAAAGCAGATAGTGAAGTAGCAATCCGGTAAATTGTTTCTTCATGAGAGAACCTCCTCCAAACCGGGATGGCCCATCCCGGTTTTTTTATTTAATTACCGTAATCACCGTATAGATTAATTATATTGACGGTAATAATTAATGTCATTTATGCACCTCTATAAGCAGGAAATCAAAAAAACACTGACACTTGCTTACCCGGTCATTGTAGGTCAACTCGGCTTTATTATGATGGCCGTAGTAGACAGTATAATGGTAGGCAGCGTGGGTGCTGTCCCCCTTGCCGCTGCTTCCGTGAGCAATAGTTTGTTTATACTTATATGGATAGTCGGTTTGGGTGTCTCTATTGCAGTAACTCCGCTTGTTGCAATAGCTGTTGGTGGAAACAAATATGAGGACTGCGGAATTCTTTTCCGGCAGTCGCTTTTGATCAACATTACTGCAGGTATTATCATCGCCGTGGCTGTGTTCGGAGGTTCCTATCTCCTGGTATACATAGATCAGCCTAAGGAGGTCGTATTTCAGGCTCAGTCATATACCCGGCTCCTTGGATTCTCAGCAATCCCATCTATGTTATTCGCCACATACAAACAGTTCATTGAAGGATTTTCCGTAATGCGTCCTGCTATGATTGTGGTACTCCTGGCGAACCTGGTTAATATATTATTCAACTGGGTGCTGATATTCGGGAAAGCAGGATTCCCGCAGCTTGGTCTGGATGGCGCAGGTTGGGCAACTTTTGCTTCCCGAACATTTATGGCAATCATTCTTATGTTTTATGTTATGCGTGCGACTAACTTTAGAAGATACGATGTAACATTCCATTTCAAAAGCGTTAACATCAAGATTATCAAGAAAATTCTCGCATTAGGACTGCCCAGCGGGATCCAGTATTTCTTTGAAGTTGGTGCTTTCTCATTTGCCGTTGTGATGGTCGGCTGGCTAGGAACTTCTCAGCTTGCTGCACATCAGATTGCATTAAATCTTTCATCAATCTCTTTTATGTGCGCATTGGGGGTATCAGCGGCAGGGAGCATCAGAGTCGGTAATTCTGTTGGCCGTAAGAATATTTCCGAGACAAGAAGAGCAGGATTTACAGCAATAATTATATCAGGTTCGATAATGGCAACTTTCGGAATAATATTTATAATATTCCGGAATATTCTTCCCTCATTATATATAGATAATCATGAAGTAATTTCATATGCCTCTGCTATCCTCGTTATCGCAGCATTATTCCAGGTATTTGATGGGGTACAGGCAGTTGGAATCGGTGTGCTCAGGGGACTTACAGATGTGAAAGGTCCTACCCTTATAACGTTTATTGCTTACTGGGTACTTGCTTTACCGATTGGATACCTGCTTGGATTTAAACTGGATTATGGAATTGTAGGTGTATGGATAGGATTACTTCTGGGGCTAGCTGCATCCGCTATACTGCTTACTTTACGCTTTAACGTAAAAAGTAAACATATAATTGAAGCTTAATTAATGCAGTTCTTATGGTCCGCTGAAGATCATAGTGTCATCCAGGTTCTTCCGGAGGCAATTAACTCGTTTGAAGCTTAATGATTGCTGAATTAAAGGAGTCCTTAATCTAATTTATGCCGAGTTTTTTCATTTTCCGCCATAAGGTGGAGGAGTTAATATGGAGTTCCTCTGATGTTGCCCTTTTATTCCATTTATTTTTCTCCAGGGTAAAGAGAATTAGCTCCTTTTCCATTTCCAGTACATTTTTCCTGATTTGTGTCGAACCAGGTATTGAACTTTTAACTTTTCCTTCACGGAGGCTTTTAGGAAGATGTTCCGTCTGAATTATGCTGCTGGTACATAAAATGAAACAGTGCTCAATTACATTTTCAAGTTCTCTTATATTCCCGGGCCATTCATAGTCATACAACAATTCATAAGCTGAAGAAGAAAATTGCCTGACTGATTTACCGAATTTTTCATTAAAGTGATCGATGAAGTGACTGACAAGCAAAGGGAGATCGTCTTTTCTTTCCCTTAATGATGGCAGGTGAATATTTATAATGTTTATCCTGTAAAAAAGATCTTTCCTGAATCTGCCTTTTAGTATTTCTTCATTCAGCTCCTTATTAGTTGCGGCTATGATTCTGGTTTCCATATTAATGCTTTTTGTCCCGCCGACCCTCTCAAACTCTCTTGTCTCCAGCACACGCAGAAGCTTTGTCTGTACAGCTAATGACAGATCACCGATCTCATCCAGGAATAATGTACCTCCTCTTGCAAGTTCAAATCTGCCTATCTTGGTTTTAATCGCACCTGTGAAAGCACCTTTTTCATGTCCAAACAATTCGCTTTCAATTAACGCCTCAACAAATGCGCTGCAATTTACGGCAATGAAAGCTTCGGCTCTTCTGGGACTCCGGAGGTGAATTGCCCGTGCCGCCAGTTCTTTTCCTGTACCGCTTTCACCCGTTAATAAAACCGAACTATCAGTTTGTGCTACACTCTCAAGCACAGAAATAATTTTCTTAAAATCCTTATTCTTTCCGATTATATTCTCGTAGCTATACCGCTCATCGAGATGGGCTGATAGATTCTTTATTTCGGATATATCGATGAATGTCTCCACTGCACCAATTTTTTCATTTTTATTGTTTAGTAGAATAGCGGAGTTGATCCGGATCGGAACTTTATTTCCATTTTTCTGAACTATCTCAAGCTCATTGCCAATGGTCGACTTACCTTTGTTCATCGTCTGTTCCATATGGCAGCCGTTCCTGCAAAAATTTGAAGCAAAAATATTCCAGCATTTATTTCCTACAGCCTCTTCCTTTTTATACCCTGTTATCTTTTCTGCTGAATTGTTGAATGCTGTTATATTCCACTCATTATCGATAGTAAATGTACCTTCGATATTACTATTGAAAATTGCTTCAAATTTATTTCGCTGATCAATAAGTTCCTGGTTCTTTGCGGCAAGATCCTCGGATAGAGATAACATTGGATTCTTTGCTTCATTCATTATTACTCCCCAAAATGAAATTTTCAACTTGCTATAATATTGCAATACCGTTGCAATAATTCAATGCTTTGTCAAAAAATATTGCAGAAGTGCAATTTGAAAAAATCAGGACCTTCAAAAGCTAATATTTTCACCATTTTATTCTGGCATTTGCGTTGAGTTAGCTTTCAAATAAATAGTTATAAAAATGAGGTTTAACTATGGCATTAATGATTACCGAAGATTGTATAGTATGTGGAGCTTGTGAACCAGAATGTCCTAATAATGCAATTAAGCAAGGTGAAGTTGTATATGAAATCAATGCAGATTTATGTACCGAATGCGTAGGGTATTTCGATGAGCCGCAGTGTAGAACAGTTTGTCCTGTGCCGGAAGTGCTTATTGTTAACCCGGATCACCGGGAAACAAAAGAAGAATTACTAAAGAAAAAAGAATCCATTAGTAATCCCTGATTACAAACCTCCTTTGGTTTTTAATCGGATAAAAAATAGAGGTACACAGTGAAAGTCAGCCCACTTTTATGGTTAAACGGCAAATTTGAATTACTCGGCCGGAAATTAGAAAAAAGTCTTCTGTCAAATAAGCTGTTAAAATGCAGAGTTGTATATGGACCTGCCTATTCGAGAAGGTTAGGCATGGTGCTCGGAATAAATACTGTTAAGCCGGGAACCTGTTCTTATAACTGTATCTATTGTCCTGCCGGCAAAACATCAGTCAATACAGTCTGTACTGATAATTGTATAACACCTTACACTCTTCATGCAGCTGTAAAAAATAAGCTAAGCGAATTAGCAACGGCTGGACGGAAAATAGAATATATTCTTTTTTACGGAAGCGGTGACTGTTGTCTCGATTCCTGTCTTGCAAAAGAAATTCTGCTGCTTAGAGAATTCGGTTATAAGATTGCTGTATTTACAAATTCTGCAATGTTATGGAACAAGAAAATCCAGGAGAATTTAATGTTTGCCGACTATGTATCTGTCAAGGTAGATACTGTAAATGAGAACACATGGATGAAGATAAATCGTCCCCACCTAAGGTTAAAGTACGATCATATACTAGATGGAATTAAAGAGTTTGCTGATACTTTTAAGGGCACGATTACTACTGAAACCACTCTTATTAGAAATGTTAATGATGATGC
This sequence comes from uncultured Ignavibacteria bacterium, assembly GCA_963774455.1. GTDB lineage: Bacteria > Bacteroidota > Ignavibacteria > Ignavibacteriales > Ignavibacteriaceae > DATFVA01. The sequence continues at coordinate 1,359,113 of CAVZFD010000005.1, read as the reverse complement.
TGATGAGGTTATAGAATTAGGTAAATACCTGAAAACTTTCCAGCACCATGTTTCCTATTTTATGACCCCTGTTTATCCTCCCCTGGAAAGCTACGCTGTGAGCCCTGATCAGAAAGTCCTTAATATGTTATCAGAGACAATCAGAAATAAGGTCCCGAATTCAATTATGCTTTGCTGTCCTGAAAAGGATGAATTCATAGTTTCCGAAGATTTTGAGAACGAACTTCTTGGCTTGCTTGCCCTCCATCCGGTTAGTGAACAGGCGGTAATTCATTTTGCTGAAACCAACAACAAAAAGAATGAGCTGACTGAAATGCTGCAGGAGGGGAGCATAAAACCGGTTGAATTTAACGGTAAGAAATTTTTGACATTGTATGGAATTGCATAGATGGAGCAGTCTGATAATTATAGCGAAATAACTTTTAACATTAAGCCGTATGATATTGATGCAGCAGGGCATGTAAATAATGCAGTATATATCAACTGGCTGGAAGATCTGCGCGTTAAATTATTCAGTGAAATAATTCCGCTGGAATCGCTGACGAAAAGGAATATTTTCCTCGTAGTTGCTTCTACCAGTATAAAATACAGGGTTCCTTTGTTCCTTTATAACAAACCCAGAGGAATTCTAAAGATCGATAAATATTCTAAAGGCATATGGTTCATCTCAGCAAGGTTTATGCTAGAGGACCGGCTTGCTGCGGAAGCAGTACAAAAATGTGTTCTGATCGACAGTAAGCATAATAAAATGCTTGCAGGATATAAATATCCCAATTTTATTAAGGAAGGATTATGAAAGAAAAATTAAAGATAGGAATAATTACCTGTGAAAGGTATGCCTCCTGTACCGGTGGAAAATGTTTTCGGGCAATGAAAAAAAGGGAAGGCGCGTTTGATATTTACAAAGATAAAGACATTGAACTGGTCGGTTATACTACCTGCGGAGGCTGTCCCGGCGGGAACATAGAATATGCTCCCGGGGAAATGAAGAAGAATGGAGCTGAGGTAATACATTTTGCAACCGGAATGCTTGTAGGCTTCCCTCCCTGTATCTACGTAGATTATTTCAGAAATTATATCCAGAGCAGGTTTAACCTCCAGGTGGTTGTAGGTACTCACCCGGTTCCTGAAAACTACTACATGGCACATTTGAAAAGTAATACCGGAAACATTCCGGGCTGGAATGAACTTATGAAACCTGTACTTAAAGACAAGACTTCCCGTACCGACTATAATTAGAAAATGAGTTGCTGAAAGGAAAGCTTAAATGATTGTATTTGGTCCTATTCCGTCGCGGAGACTGGGGAGAAGTCTCGGGATTAATAATATCCCGCCGAAAACCTGCAGCTATTCATGTATATACTGTCAGGTAGGTAAAACAAACTGTCTGACTGTGAATCGAAGGTCCTTTTTCTCCCCCGACAGGATATATAGTGAAACCGGGTTTAAAATAAAGGAGCTTCGGGATAAGGGAGAAAAGATAGATTATATCACTTTTGTGCCGGATGGAGAACCAACGCTTGATATTAATTTAGGCACCACAATTAAAAGGCTGAAAGAATTTGCAATTAAGACAGCGGTTATAACAAACGGTTCGCTGTTGTGGGATGATTCAGTAAAAAACGATCTGATGGATGCGGATCTTGTCTCAATTAAAATAGATACGGTATTCCGGGAGATATGGAGAAAAATAAACAGGCCGCACGGGGAACTTAAAATTAATAATATAACCAGAGGGATTCTGGACTTTTCCAGCAGCTTTAAGGGTACGATATACACTGAAACCATGCTGGCGGCAGGAATTAACGATTCAGTTGAATCTCTTTACGTAACAGCTGATTTTATTAGAAAATTACAACCTGCTAAAGCTTACTTACTTGTACCGACAAGACCCCCGGCCGTTGAAACGGTGGCTGCTCCTGATATAAACATCAGGAACACAGCGCTTGAAATTTTCAGGAGCAAAATTAAGAATTCCTTTATGATAGATTATGATGAAGGAAATAATTTCAGTTTTACATCTGAAGCAAAAAAGGAGCTTCTGGATATTCTTTCTGTTCATCCGATGAGAAAAAAGGCAATCAAAGATTTTCTGACAAAAGCCAATTTGCCGTGGGATATGATAACAACATTAATTGGTGAAGATATTCTGAGGATTGAAGAGTATTCAGGAGATATTTTTTACGTAAAAAATAATTAGGAGGATACAATGCCTGATTTTGATAGAACAGGTCCTTCAGGAAAGGGACCGTTAACCGGAAGAAAAAGAGGGAGGTGTCTGGAATCGTGGAGTAAACAGAATAAAAAAGAGGAAGATTCAGGCTCAGAAAGGAGATTCGGTTTCCGCAGAGGAAGAAGAAATAACGGCGGAGGCAGAAGACGCGGACAGGACGGTGCGGGACGAAGGCCGGGAGGATGAATGTTAATAGCTGTTACAACAGATACACCGGTCCTTAATTCTTTAATCTCACAAAACTTCGGCAGGTGTGCATTTTTTATATTGTTTGATGAAGATAAGAACAGTACTGAAATAGTTCAGAACCCTTTTACAAACACGATGGGGGTGGGGGCCGGTGTTCAGCTGGCCCGCCTGCTTATTGAAAAAAAAGCTGATTCAGTAATTACTAACAGGATGGGTGCCGGTCCCTTCAGGTTATTGCAGTCAGCGAATGTGGAAGTATATCAATGCACGGAGTTAACAGCACTGAAAGCTGTAGATCTCCTGGTAAAAAATGAATTACCTGAGCTTAGTATGCCTTTTTTACCGACCGGAAGCAAATTCAGAAAGCGCTATCGAAATAATTTTAAAGATTAGTTTAATCAAAAACAGAGCCGATCTAAATGAGAATAGCAGTACCCTCTATGGGTGAAAACAAAGAATCTGATTTGAGCAATACATTAGGCCGCTGCAGGTTTGTAATCATTTATGATTCCATCAGCGGGAAATATTCGGCAGTACCTAATCCGGGTTATTTGATAAAGGATGGTTCGGGTATGAAAGCGGCTGAGGTTGTTATTAAAACCAACGCTGACATACTGCTTACCAAAGAAATCGGGGTTAAAGCATATTCTGTACTTGCAAAGGAGCGTATCGCCGTTCTGCTCATCAATGCGGTTTCTACAGTGGATGAAGCAGTAAGAAAATACTTAAAAAAATAACGGGTGAAATATTGTATATACCTTCGAAAATATTCTTCACAAAAGGGGTTGGAAAACACAAAGATTACCTGAGTTCTTTTGAGCTTGCACTCAGGAATGCAGGAATAGAGATCTGCAATCTTGTTTCAGTCAGCAGTATTTTTCCGCCAGGATGTAAACGGATAAGTAAAGAAGAGGGACTTAAAAGTATTATTCCGGGGCAGGTTACATTTGCTGTTATGGCAAGAAACTCGACTAACGAACCCAACAGATTGATCGCCGCTTCTATAGGTGTTGCAATTCCCGCAGACGATTCGCAATACGGTTATTTATCCGAATACCATCCTTATGGTATAAAAGAAAAAATTGCAGGTGATTATTCAGAAGACCTGGCAGCCCAGATGCTGGCAACAACCCTCGGTATCGATTTTGACGCCGAAACCAATTGGAATGAGAGAGAGCAGGTATTCAAATTATCGGGCAAAATTGTAAAGACTTTCAATATAACACAGTCTGCCGAAGGTGATCGTACCGGTTTGTGGACAACAGTAATCGCCGCTGCTGTGCTTTTGCCGTAGAAGTATCTTGAAATAGTTGAACAATATGTAAGATCAAATCCCGGAGGAGAAAATGGATAATACTTGTAAGAAAGCGTTTATTATCATTTTCGGATTGTCATCAGTTATATTTCTTGTTTTTGCCTGGATCATCTTAGGTAATGAAAAGATCAGGGGCGGATGGTTTAATGGAATTTTTGACGACCTTAGTATAATGTGGCTCCCCACAGTTCTTTACTTATTGGTGGGAGGAATTATTGATATATATTTATTCAAAGGCTCGCTGTTTAATTGCAGAGATAAAAAAATCCATTAAAATAATCCGAATCCGAAAATGAAATTGCTAAAAAGGAATTTACTGTAATAACTGCAGCAAAATCAGCTTAATCAAAATGTATATACAAAATCTTTTACAATTAAAAGGAATAGAGATAAATTATGCAGGAGAAAGAAAAAAATTCTGTGTCAGAAGAGGAAAATCGAATTTCGGAAACAATTTCAAAAATAGATCATCGCATTGCAGTTTTCAGCGGTAAGGGGGGTGTCGGGAAAACCACTGTAAGCGTTAACCTCGCATATTTGCTTCAATCTGAAGGCTTTTCGACAGGCATCCTTGATGCCGATATTACCGGACCGAATGTTGCGAAAATGTTCGGCATAGACAGCGAAGTAATCATCCTGGATTCAAAAATTATCCCGTTTGAAAAACACGGTGTAAAAATGATTTCGATCGCATCTATGATTGGAAGGGGACAACCAGTGATATGGCGCGGTCCACTACGCTCAAAAATGATCAACCAGTTTCTTGCTGATGTTGAATGGGGAAAACTAGATTACTTGATAGCTGATTTACCTCCCGGAACCGGAGATGAGATACTGACGATTTGCCAGCAAATGAAACCTGATTTTGCTGTTATTGTAACCACACCGCAGGAAGTATCTGTAATTGATGCCGAACGTGCGGTAAATATGGCTAAGCATATCAATATTCCGTTTATAGGTGTTATTGAAAATATGGCCAGTTTTATTTGTCCTCACTGCAAAAATGAAATAGACTTATTCGGTACCGGTGGAGGTAAAAAACTGGCGGAGGACCATAACGTGGCATTCCTTGGTTCAATACCAGTCGATATTGAAGCAAGAGTGTTGGGCGATAAAGGCAGATCCATTATCCTGGAAAAACAGGATAGCGAAATAGCTAATGCATTCAGAGGAATTTCAGGTTTGATACTTGAGAAATCTGCTAAAGCCCAACCGGAAATCATGAGTTCGTAAAACTTACCGCGGTACAGATGCAAAAGGAGAGAAAAAAGAGTGGAAATCGACCGTCTCAGGATAATATTCACTATTATTTTGATCTTAGTTTATTCTGCAGCTTTCGCTCAGAACGCTACTTTAAAAGGTACAGTCAGTGATTCAAAAACGGGAGAATCGATCGAAGGAGCGGCCGTCTCTCTAGACAAGGGTATTATAACTTATACAAATGATAAAGGACTATTTACTTTTGAAGGACTGAATGAAGGAAAATATGGCGTAAAAATATCCCGACTGGGATACAAACCTTTTTCAGATACCCTTGAAATTCATGACTCTGTTTACAAAAAAATAAAGCTCGAACCATCTCCGATTGAATTTGATGAAGTCATTGTCACTACTCCCAGAGTCGATAGGTCTCTGCGCAATTCACCGTATTCTGAATTACTTTTCAGCAGGGAGAAAATTGAAAAAAAACCATTTGAATCACTGCCGGATTTGCTCAAAACAGAACCCGGGATATCCTTAGTTAGTGAAGGAGTATGGGGGACTGAATTAAATATACGGGGACTTAGCCGTGAAAATGTTATAGTTCTCATCGACGGAAACAGGATAGCGACGTCAACCGATGTGGCAGCAAGGTTTTCACTGGTTGACATGAATGATGTTGAAAATGTAGAGATTATTAAAGGTGCGTCCTCTTCAATCTATGGCTCAGGAGCAACCGGGGGTATTGTAAATATTATAACCAGGTCTTCCAGGTTCAGTGACAATCCTTCATTACATGGGAATGTATCTGCCGGTTATAACACAGTTAACATATCCTCGGGTGTTTCAGCTTCACTTTATGGCGGTGGTCCTGTCTGGTCTTCAAAAATTGCCGCGTCATACAGAAAAGCTGGGAATATAAGAACACCGGCAGGTGAATTAAGGAATAGTCAGTTTGAGGATTACGGACTTTCGGCCGATTTGAGTGCATCGCCATTCACTAATCATAAAATAAATCTTAACTACCAATTGTTTAAAGCACTTAATGTCGGCATTCCCGGATCATTTGTATTTCCATCTGATGCCGATATCAGGTATCCCGATGAAAAAAGAGGATTTCTTTCTGCCGGTTATGAAATACGGAATCTCACTTCGTCCTTTTATAAGCTGTTATTGAAATACTCATACCAGGCAATTGCAAGGAATGTTGAGAATATTCCGCATATTGTGCAATATATTCCGGGGACTTTAACCATGCAGGCACGGAGAGTAACGGTATTGAAAATTACGCCGGAAGCCGATCATGTAAATAATAATATTCAGCTGCAGGGAAATTTCCTGCTATACGGAGAGAATAACCTGGCAGTAGGACTGGATTATTGGGACAGAAACTATAAAGGTTTTAGAAAAAAATATCAGCGTATTGAGGTCCTTAATGATCAGAATGAAGTCATTAATACAATTGAAAAAACAATAGGCGAAATGCCGCTGCCCGATTCAAAATACCGGGACCTTGGTATTTTTCTGCAAGATGATTACTTGTTTATAAAAAACAGTTTGGCGTTTTCGCTCGGTGCCCGCATGGACCTTATCAATCTACAGGGTGAAAAAACGCTGAACCCTGTTTACGAGATTGTTAACGGAACAATTAACTATTCTCCTGCGGGGCAGGAGACTATCTGGGAAAAAAAAGATATAAATGACAAAGCTTACAGTGCAAACCTGGGGGCAAAATATTCCTTAAATGAAAGTCTTGATCTAACGCTAAGTCTTGGCTATTCCTTCCGATCACCTTCACTGGAAGAAAGATTTCAGTATATCGACCAGGGAAGTTATGTGAGACTTGGTAATCCTGCCCTTAAATCGGAAAGGGGCAGATCAGCTGATCTTGGAATCAGGTATTACCGGATTAATTTTAAATTTGTATCAAGTTTCTTTTTTAATTATTTCACCGACCTGGTTTCAGAAAAATCTGCTGTCTTTGAAAACAGACCGGCCCTCATAAAAACGAATATCGGGAAAGCAAGGTTATATGGCCTGGATGTAAGTACAGATTATAATTTTTACCAGGATTTTGTCTTATATGGTACGTTATCGTATGTAAAAGGAGATGATATGACAGCCGGCGGAAATCTGTCTGAAATTCCTCCCTTGAATGGCAATATCGGGATAGAATCAAAACTGTTTGAGAAACTTGAGGCTGAGCTGTCTGTTGACATTTTTGCTGCACAAAATGATATTGCACCATTTGAAATCGGAACATCCGGATATGCAGTTTATAATCTTTCTATTAATATTGAACCTATAAATATCTCCACATACAAGCTTAGGATATTTGCAGGCCTTGAAAATATTTTTGATAAGAATTACCGTGATCACCTGTCAACACTCAGAGGAAACATCACATCCGGGCCCGGAAGGAATTTTTATATTAAATTTGCAGCAGAATTTTAATCCGGCAAATCCCGGTTAAGGAATTATCATATATATGTATTGGTTCTGGTTAGCTTTTATCTCCGCAATCTTTTCTGCTTTGTCCGCCATCTATGAGAAGAAAGCATTATTCTCATTCGACGTCATGAATTTTACTTTTCTGATATCCATCATAACGCTCCTGTTTTCATTGCCTTTTTTTGGAATGATTGAATACGAAAACCTATTTACTTTAAGTATGCTGGTGCTCATGCTTAAAACGGTATTGAGTGCAGCAGCCTTCCTTTTTGTAATGTATTCAATTAAGAATCTGGAAATAAGCGAGGCTCTGCCTTTACTCGCATTAACCCCAGGACTTGTTGCGGTACTTGGAGCAATTCTGATAAATGATTATCTGACAGTGTTTGAATGGTTAGGAATATTTTTGATGCTATCCGGCACAATCATCCTTGAAGCCCGCCAGAATATCAGCGGGACTGAGAAGCGAAGCAGACTATTTAGAGAGTATTTATCGTCATTTACTGCATTATTCAGATTATCAAAGTATTCTTATGTAATCATAGCCCTGATTCTTTTTACGATCACCTCGCTTCTTGACAGGATTCTTCTGACAGATTTGAAACTTTCTCCCTTTAAATTTATGGCGTTTCAGCAGCTGTTCTATGCGGTCATTTTTACGGTAGTTATCTTAATCAGGGATAACGGCAAGCTGCAGTCTATGAAACATATCCCGAATAAAATGCTTTATTTATTGATTATCATTTCTGCAGCAACTGTTATATATCGATTTACCCAGATCGAAGCTACAAAGGCGGCTCCTGTTGCCCTGGTAATATCTGTTAAGCGTTTATCAGTTTTGATGGCGGTTATTTTCGGAGGCAGGATGTTCGGGGAAAGACACCTGACAAGAAGAGTTATAGCAGTGATAATAATTTTAGCGGGTGCTGCAATTCTGCTGAACCTCTGAACCGTTTAAAATCAGATATTAAGCTGAAGCTCTCTAATTTTTCGCCATAAAGTCGAACGGTGAATTCCCAGTTCGTCTGCAGCTTTCTGCTTGTTTCCATGATGTCTTTTCAATGATTCAATTATGAGTTCCATTTCACTCTGTTTGTTTACAGATTCATCACTGGATATATAATAGTCATCGAGCATTGACTCAGGCAGGTGCTCAGGCAGGATTGTTCCGTTTCGGCACATTACAAAAGTATGCTGAATTGCATTTTCCAATTCCCTGACATTTCCCGGAAAGCTGTATTTTCTTAGGATCATAAGTGCTTCAGGAGAAATATGTTCAATCGTATTTTTGTTTTTTTTCTTAAACAATTCCAGGAAATGCTGTACAAGAAGGGGAATGTCTTCAGGTCTTTCTCTTAATGGAGGGATTTTAATATTCATGACATTAATTCTGTAGTATAGATCTTCACGAAACCGGTTCTCTTCAATTTCACGCTTTATATCTGAATTTGTAGCTGCTATAATTCTGGCATCCGAATAAAAGGTCTTGGATGAACCCAGCGGTCTATATTCACCGTTATTCAACACTCTCAAAAGCTTTACCTGCAGAGAGATATCCATTTCGCTGATTTCATCAAGGAGCAGAGTACCACCGTTTGCCAGGCAGAATTGGCCCGGCTTATCCCTTTTAGCATCTGTAAAGGCGCCCTTTTCATATCCGAAAAGTTCTGATTCCAGTAACTGTGCAGGTAAGGCTGCACAATTTATTTTAATATAGGGTCCGTATTTTCTTGCACTCAGGTTATGGATTACCTGTGCGAATAACTCTTTTCCGGATCCGCTGGGACCCTGTATCAGGACGTTGCAGTCTGACTCAGCAATGCTTGGGAGCAGGTTGATGATCCTCTGCATATTTGGATTTACGCTTACTATTTCTTCAAGATTTCTCTTTTTGTTGATCCACTCTCTCAGATTTTCCAGTTCTGAAATATCTTTAAATAGCTCTACTGCTCCGATTATAGCGCTTTTCTTGTCTCTTAACAGGGTGGTTGTAACACTTATGGGTATCTCCCGTCCGTTACGGGAAATAATAGTAACCCGGATGTTTTCAATGGGTTGTTCGGTTTTGAGTGTATCTTTAAGAGCGCAATGTTTATTACAGATATCGGTGCGGAATATATCAAAGCAGTGCTTATTTATTGCTTCTGATGCACGGAATCCCGTGATCTCTTCTGCCGCACGGTTAAACGAAGTTATTTTACAATTATTATCCACGGTAAATATGCCGTCACTTATGCAGTTAAATATGAATTGACTTATTTCTTCATCCATAGATTATTAACCCGTTGACTTATGTTAAATAATATTTTATTGACCGAAACAGATTAAATATTTACGATCTTCGCCTTATGCAGTTGATCTTCACTGAGTCCCAGGTCCCGTGAAATTAAGGTAGCCCTGCTGTTAAAGAACAATTGTTCGGGCCTATCGGGACCGACGAGTATGACAGGTGAAATAAAACTGTCAGCAAATTCTTCTATTGGTTTCCTGGTAAAGAAAGCTCCTTTTTTTATATATCCGAGAATAAGAAGTTGAAATTCTCTTATGATTAAGCACCTGTGAAGTTCAATCCAACTACTGTCATAACAAACCCGGAACCCGACATCAAGATATTCTCCAGCCCGTTCATCGTAATATAAGCGAAGCTTTTTTTCCTCCGCTATAGCCAGTTTTTTCAATTCGGAAGGAGTTAAATCTATTGCCCTTATATCATTCGGATCAAAGGGATCTGTTAAAAAATGAAAAACATTTAATTTAACGTTGTGTGCTTTTGAAAGTTCGAGCGCCAGATCAAATGCCCAATCACCCTGCTTCGAGTAATGGGCACAGAAACCTACCGCATTAAATGTAGGTATTGCCATTTGTTCCTCCATCTTTCAATTTCTTCAACTTTGTTAAGTTCCCAAAGTACTAACTGCTTCTTTCAGGTAATAATCGGAATAAACTGCTCCAATAGGATTATTCGCCAGTGACTTGTCTTTTACAAACAGTGTAGAAACAGGCGCATCGCTGAGTTTGGTAAAAATACAATCTGTGCCCATACACAATCCGATGATTATATTAAAATCAACATTTGCAATGTTTAGCAGATCTGCCTGGCCTTCCGGGTTGCATTCAATTTTAGGACTACCGGTTAATATTGAATCTGATAACTGTCTGCCCCCGATCTTGCAGCAGACAGGATAAACATTAAAAAAACGTCTCAATACCCGGGCAACAATAGCCGCGGGTTCTGCCAGTTCAATACAATATGCAATACCTATTTTATGATAATTCATTTCGATCGCAAAATAAACCAGTTCTGAGAGCCGGCATAAAATTCTCTCATTCTCGAAGCAAATGTCCGTTGCCGAAGACATGATTTCTTTAAGCCTCCTGCTCATCACTTCGGGATTAATCTTTAATGACAGTTCGCATACCTTTCCTTCAAGACATTTATAATTCCTGCAGTTAACACAGTCTATTTCTTCTGTAAATTCAGTACTATCATTTGTAACAGAGCTATCTTGTAGATTAATATCGTAATCTGAATTAGTTATAAATCCAAAACCCGGTTTTAACACCCTTTTCTGAATCGCCTCAATAACTTCGGTACCCGAGCATGCCACGTTATCAATAACGGATATTTCCTGAGCTTCTAATAATACTTTAGTTTCATAATCTATCCCGCCGCAAACCAGTGTATCTATATTGTTATCGTTGAAAATATTTATTAAATCGTTCCATGAATTTATTTTGGTGTCTAAGATCGCTCTTGATACAAAACGGTTCATTGAGAATTTTGCTATCAAAATCGAATCTGCTATTGTATAACGCGGCGCGACTCTTTGCCTGAATAACGGGATTCCGTATATCATAAAATCTTACCTTTTTTATATGTTATCCAACATATATGCCAGTTGTGCAACATTATTAATCTGTGGATAGAATGAGTGAATTGTTTAAAAAAGACCATATTATCGACATTTTTCTCCTTCGTCTTTTTGGGGTGAATTTGTTGCACTCTTGTTTTTTTGCAACATAATGTTGCAACGTCTGCAACATTATTATCTCTTTGTTGTGTCATTTATTTATGAAAAAAAGATTTCCATGATTGATAGTATATCCGATCAACGGGATACACTATTCGTATTTTATTATCATAAAACAAACTATCCGAATTAAAAATATGAGTTATAGCTTATGCAAGGGGGTTCAGTAGCAAGCATAAAAGCGACTGGTATACAACTTGCTTTTTCGTGGGAAATACTGACCACTTAAAGAAAGTTCATATGGATGCAACTTTAATGCAACAAGTTGATAAGGTAAAAGCGCCGCGAAAAAACAAATACCCGTATTATGTTGAAAATCCGGTGGTTGAAAACAGGGCTGCACAGTTTATCGAAGCATTTGCCACTATCCTGAATTTCACCGACTATAAAGCGTTATTAGATTCGTATTGTATCACGAATACAAAATGCAACCGCTGCGCTGTTGCATGTCCAATCTATATGACAACAGGCGACAAACGCGATATTCCATGTTATAAAACCAACCTGTTATTAGAAGTATACAAACGATATTTTACATTGAGCGGATGGTTTAAATCCCGTTTTTCAGCAAATTCATTTGTACTGACGGAGGATATAATAGATGAGATGGTTGATTTGTTTTACCGCTGCACTGCATGCAGGCGATGCACTAATGAATGTCCCCTTGGAGTTGATCATGGTCTCATTACCAGGCTTGGTCGTTACATTCTGAGCCTTATAGGGATTGTGCCGAAAGCACTGCAGGTTAGTGTGAGAGAACAGCTGGAGGGAGAAACTCATAATACTTCTAAAATTCCTAAGAACGCTTTGCTGAATACCCTGGAATTTCTTTCTGAGGAAATGGCTGATACACTTGGGATAGAAGTTGAATTTCCCTGTGACAAGAAGGACAGAGAGTACGTCTTTTTCTGTGCAGTTAGTGATTATCTGCTTGAGCCGGATACTCTTATGGGAAATGCCGCAGTGATTTATGCATCGGGCGACTGGGACAAATGGACAATAGGAACATGCAATTATGATGGGATTAATTATGGCCTGTTTTACAGCGACTGGCATCTAGAAAATATAATTAAACAAATGGTGAATGAAGTTACACGATTAAACGGCAAAAATATTCTTATTGGTGAATGCGGTCATGCTTCAAGATCGGCACACGATTTTGTGCCGGTTTTTAGCGGAAAAAAACCTTATCCCGTTTTTAACTTTATGGAATATACACTCGAATGCCTTAAAAAAGGGAAAATAAAATTAAACCCTGATATTATTACTGAGAGAGTTACTTACCACGACCCCTGCAATATAGCTAGGTCAGGATGGATTGTTGATCAGCCCCGTGAAATTCTCAAATCGTTTGTTAAAAATTTTGTGGAAATGGAGCCGCATGGACAGAAAAATTACTGCTGCGGGGGCGGCGGGGGACTTGTATCAATTGATGAGATACACAACTTTAGAATGGAGGTGGGCGGATATGTTAAAGCTAAACAGCTTGAAGAAACGGGGGCTGATATTGTTGTCTCTCCGTGCGCTAATTGTAAAAAACAATTAAGAGAGCTTGTTGAACACTACAACCTGCCCTGTAAGGTGGTGGGACTGCACGACTTGATCCTGCAATCTATTGAAATTCCCGGCGCGAGAACTCCAAAGGAACGCAGACAGATTAAAGCAGTTATGGAGAATTGAAATAATACTTATTGGGATACCGGTTATTAAATGGATAATAAAATTTACCGGTTTCATTAATTGTTCACCCTAAAAGAGATACAACTATGCAAGAGTTGCTTGATTTTGTACAAGGTCCTTTGTTTGCATTTACATTCCTTATAATGATTCTTGGATTAGCGAGGCAATTTATTCTGCAATTTTATTCTTTATTCATTTCAAAGGGAAAGCAGCTGAAGAATGTCTCCTGGAAAAAAATATTTTATGATATGGGGTCCTGGATTTTGCCCGTAAAACATTTAATAAAGGGAACGGTAGTTTTTTCTACAGTCTCTTTTATTTTTCATGTATGTGCAATCGTTGTTTCGGTATTCTTCATTGATCATATAGTTTTGTTGGAAGATTTTCTTAAAATTGATCTCCCCTCAATTGGCAGAACCTTTGCAGATATACTTACTTTATCAACCATAGGATGCATTCTTATTCTCTTTGCTTGCAGACTGCTGGTGAGACGTCAAAGAGAAATGAGCAGAAAATCAGATTATATACTCCTGATTATGGTACTACTTCCGTTTTTGTTTGGATTTTTTGCAGGCCATCCATCTTTTAATCCTTTTCCCTGGCAAACGGCAATGCTGCTGCATCTTTTAAGTGCTGAGGCCCTGTTTATTGCAATTCCTTTTACAAAGCTTGCTCACATTATTCTGTATCTATTCGACAGGTTATCTGCTATACACTGGCAGCTTAAACCGGGTGCAGGAGATAAAGTTGCTGAAGCTTTGTTCGGAAAGGAGGCTAAGGTCTAATGTTCGCTATACTGGTGGATGTTACAAAATGTACCGGCTGTGAAAAATGCGTGGAAGCATGTATAAATAAAAATCATCTCGATTCAGATAAATCCTATTCTAACTTCGCGGCCTCAAGAGACGGTTTATCTTCCAACCGGTTTCTTGCAATAAAAAAAATTGACAGCGGTCGATTTGCAAGGCTGGGTTGCATGCACTGCCTTGAGCCTGCCTGTGTGTCGGCTTGCCTGGTGGGCGGAATAACCAAATCTGCGGAAGGTGCTGTAATATACGATCCGGAGAAATGTATTGGCTGCAGGTACTGTATGCTGTCCTGTCCTTTTCATATACCCCAGTATGAGTGGGATGCCGTAAGACCATTTATGAAGAAATGTAACTTGTGTTATGACAGGGTAAAAGAAAACAAATTGCCGGCCTGTGTCGAGGCATGTCCCCAAAAAGCAATCGTATTCGGAGAAAGGAAAAAACTGCTTGAACTGGCGCATTCAACAATAAAGAAGAACAAAGGTAAATACCTGGAACACGTTTGGGGAGAGAAAGAATTAGGAGGGACATCTTTACTATACATTTCTGATATTTCTTTGGGAAGTATGGGCTGGCCTGTTGTACCTTTGACTCCCATCCCGCTCTTCACCGAACCCCTTATAGAGAAAACACCGGTAATCGGTTTAACGGTTGGAGGAATACTTTTAGGACTAAACTGGATTATCAGGAGAAGAATGGAATTATCAGGAAAAAACGCTGAGCTGAATAATAAAAATGAAATAACAAGCGAAAAAAATTAATGCTTAACAGAACAAGATTTATAAAGGATATCCTGTGGGTTTTGGTATTCTTAGGATTTACGGCCGCAGTCCTCAGGCTATGGTTTGGTTTGGGTGCGACGACCAATCTGACTGATGCAGTTCCCTGGGGATTGTGGAAAGTTCTTAATATGATTGCCGGGGTAGCTCTTTCTACCTGCGGATTTACAATTGGTTTCCTTGTTTATGTATTAAAGCTGGAAAAATTCAGACCGCTTCTTAAACCTGCAATACTTGTGGCATTCCTGGGATATGGCAGTTCGTGCTTTGCCCTGTTATTTGATATTGGTCTGCCCGATCGTTTCTGGCATCCTCTTTTGATGTGGAATGAGCATTCTTTCTTGTTCGAGGTTTTCTGGTGCGTGATGCTCTATTTTTCAGTAACCTTCATGGAATTAGTACCTAATATCCTTGAAAAGTATAAGCTCGAAAGAATAGTTTATATCTTTCACAGGATCGCTGCAGCAATCGTATTTATTGGTATCATCCTTTCAAGTCTTCATCATTCTTCTCTGGGTTCCTTATTCCTGGTAACGCCTTATCGTTTGCATCCGCTCTGGTATTCATCATGGCTCCCGCTTTACTTTTTTATCTCTGCTGCCGGATGCGGTATGATGTTTTTAATTATGGTTAAAATCCTTTATGCCAGGTTCTATGACCCCCCGTCAGTGTTTGGTGAAAACAATAAAGGCAGAGCCGTTGCTATATGCTTAAGGGATACTAATCAGCCGGCAAGAGCAGATATAAAGTACGGAAAAGATTTAACGATGCTGAGTTCAATAAGTCTGATTGCCGGCTCGTTGTTAACCATATACTTGTTGTTGAAAATTGTAGACCTGTTCAGGCTCAATCTTATAAACGTATTACTTGCCGGAACCTGGGAAAGCTGGCTTTACATTTTAGAATTGCTGCTTACCGCCGCCTTACCTGTAGCACTTGTCCTCGTGAAAAAGACCAGAAAATCACCGAACGGTTTAGGGATAGCATCATTTCTTTCAGCTGCCGGTCTCGTTTTGAATAGACTGGATGTTGGAATATTCGGTTATTTCAGGGATGCTGAAACGATTTATTTCCCTTCGTTAGCCGAATGGGCGCTGAGTATCGGAGTTGTATCAGCGGCTTCCCTGGTATTTCTTTTTATTTCAGAGAATTTTTCAATCTTTGATGAGAAATGGAAAGAATACAAAATCAGTAACGGTGTGTTTAAAGCTGCCTTTGATTCAATTTCACGTGTGTGGCAAACCGTTCTGCAGAGCGGGTTGAACAGGATTTCTCTTATAGGGGTATTCGTTCTGCCTGCAGCTTTCGTTCTTTTGTATCCTCCATACAAAAATGATACGAAAAATGATATTATACATGCATCAGGATTAACTATAACCCGCTCTGTTTTGGGTATTGACGGTGACAGAAGTGGAATGAGTACAGAATTTCCTCATTTGAAACATCAGGAGATGCTCGGCAAGGAACAATCCTGCATTAAATGTCATCACCTTTCACTGCCGAATGATCAATCGACTCCCTGTTCACGATGTCATCGCTTAATGTTTGAAAAAACATCCGTATTTGATCATGAAAAACATATTGCCGAAGTTGCACAACAGAAAAATCTGACAGGATTTTATCCGCAGAATAAAACCTGCATTATTTGTCATCTGCCCGGTTTTCCCAAAAATATCAACTCAGCCAGGAGATGTATGGATTGCCATAAAGAGGATATGAAATCCGCCGACACATCAGCTTTACCTGAACATTTTATATATGCGGTAAGTTACATCGACGCTATGCATTCAAAATGCATCACCTGCCACAAAAAAGAAAAGAACATCAAAAACAAACCCGATCTGGATAAGTGCTGGAACTGTCATAAAAAGTATTACGAAAAATCGGGGCAAATTGATTTTATTACTTTATCCGGAAAGGATTTTTAAGCTAGATATGATCCTGTATTTCCTGGTTCATAAATTCTTTTATGTCGTAATAAATTTCGGGTGAGGGGGGTGCTTTGAAATTTCCTGCAGATATCTTTGTATAGAGTTCTTCTTTCCTGCTGTATTCCTTTAGATAAAAAACCCTCACCAGGTCGCGGTTCTTAATCAGCCAGTTCAAGGTGATCTTCATTTTTTCAAGGTCCTCTTCCTCAGGCAGAACAGATAAATTTATTGTTCCGCTGAAATAATCCTCCAGTGCCTCTTCAAAATGATCCTCGCCGTTTACAGTATATTTCTTGATATAGATCTTTCCTGAGAGTAGAAGCATATAATCATTCTCAAAGCTTCCTTTCACCTCAAACAGCACATTGGCCTTATTCACTGGCTCTGCCAATACCGAAGATTTATATGTCTGGTTAAGAACCATATCAATTACTTCCTTAACCTCAGCTGCTTTCTCATACTTTTGTTTATCGGAATATTCCTTCATCTTATTGAGCAGCCGGTTGAGCGCGAACTGGTTTCTGCCGTAAAGGAATTCATATACTTTTTCAAGTTCCTCGCTGTATTCATCTTTTGATTTATTAATGCAGGGAGCAAGACATCTCTCAATATCAGCCAGGAAACAGACTTTCTCTTTACTGAACTCTATATCATTACATTCCCTTATAGCAAACGTTTTTTGTATCATCTCAAGCAATGATACTGCTTTCCTCCGTGTGATAAAAAGTCCGAAATAATCCCTCCCGTCAAAATCAAAATAGTTGCAGATATCGATTCCGGGAAAATCATTTACTGCATCAATTCTCAGGAAATATTTATTCCCGTACTCCTTCAACTGGGTATTATGCCGGGGATTAACCAGCTTTATTGATTCTGCCTCCATCAGCAGGGCAGTCAGTTCAGTATTAGTTATCTCTATTTTAATACGTGATGCCTGCTGAACGATCCTTTTTGCCTTCCGGGGAGAAGTAGGGGAAAAATAGGATTTTATCCGGTCGCGCAGAGACTTTGCTTTGCCAATATAAATTATATTTCCTTTTGAATTCAGGAAATAGTATATCCCGGGGGCCTGAGGAATTCCTGCTACATATTCCCGCAGGGGTTCCTTAACCCGGTTGACCTTTTCCTTCGTAGCCGGTTTTTTATGATAACTTAGGAGATCCTCAGCGGTATTGATGTTGTATCTATCTCTGAGCTCTTCAATCATCCTTATAAGTAATTGCGCCGTTACTTTAGCATCGGATAATGCACGGTGAGAATTTTCATTATGCAGCTTAAAGTGTCTGCACATATTAGATAATGATTTGCTTCGGAGATCCGGATACATCCGTCTTGCAAGCTTCAGCGTGCAGATATCCCTGTTATAGATCAATCCCTTACCCGCATAAAGGAATTCTCTTTTGAGGAAACTTTTATCGAAGGAAAAATTATGTCCCCCTATAATATCTTCAGATATGAAATTCAGGATTTCATCAGCGGCATCCTCAAAGAAGGGTGCGTTATATACTTCTTCATCAGTAATGCCTGTAAACTGTGAAATGTAGTACGGGATAGGCCTACCAGGGTTTATCATTGTCTGGTAGGTTTCTTTAATCTTCATCTCAGAAACCTTAACTATACCGATCTCAATGATATTGTTGTAGCGGGCCGATAATCCTGTTGTCTCAACATCGATTATAGAGAAT
This sequence comes from uncultured Ignavibacteria bacterium, assembly GCA_963774455.1. Classification (GTDB taxonomy): domain Bacteria; phylum Bacteroidota; class Ignavibacteria; order Ignavibacteriales; family Ignavibacteriaceae; genus DATFVA01. The sequence continues at coordinate 1,340,810 of CAVZFD010000005.1, read as the reverse complement.
GAGGTTTGTTCAAGAGGTATTTCCAGCGAGTCTTTAAGCATTTGTCAAATTAGTTTCCCAAAGATAATATTTTTCGGGAATATTTAAATCTACCTTGCAGAGACTAGCCAATGGTTCATCCCGAAGGAAGCCGACTATTTCTCACATGTAACCTGGAATAAGCAATGCGGCACGTCTTTGAACAGTGGAGAAGATATAAGTAGTTTTTTTAATTCTCTCGTGATTTCAATATATTTATTAATTACTTTATGGTGATTATGAATCAACTGAATATTCTTTTTATCGGGGATATTGTTGGAAAACCCGGTATGGATATGGTGCAGACATGGCTGCCGGGACTTATCCAGAAATATAAACCCGATCTTGTTATTGCAAATGGTGAAAATGCTTCCGACGGAAAAGGCTGCACTAATAAAGAGGGTGAAATTCTCTTTAATCTCGGTGTGCATGTAATTACTGGTGGAAATCATACCTGGGACAAACATCAATCTCAGGATTATCTAAAAAATGAACCTCGTGCAATACGTCCTTTGAATTATCCCCGTGGTACTTACGGAAACGGCTACCACATAGCTGAATCTAAAAAGGGAAAAGTTGCTGTACTTAACCTGCAGGGCAGAACGTTTATGGCAACGATTGACGATCCTTTTCGTACGTGCGACTGGATCATTCCAAAATTAAGAGAAGAAACTAATATAATCTTTGTTGATTTCCATGCAGAGGCTACTGCTGAGAAACTTGCACTGGTAAATTACCTGGATGGAAAAGTCAGCGTGGTGGTAGGGACACATACCCACATCCAGACAAATGATGAAAGAATTTTCCCCATGGGCACCGGATATATAACTGATGTTGGAATGACCGGTCCTTATGATTCAGTTATAGGAATGAAAACGATCGCCGCGATTAATAGGTTCCTCTATCAGACTCCTCAAAAGTATGAAACTGCCCAGAATGATGTGCATATATGCGGAATGCTATTTAAGGTTGATACAGAAACCGGGAAAACTACTGAGATAGAAAAGATTCTCTTCCCGGAGTTTGTAAAAAAAGCAGAATAAGATTGTATGATAAATTTTCCGTTACCCAGGATAGATCTTGATGAGAAACTCCGGAAATTACTGCTGCCTTATTCACGTTTTAAATATGGTGATGTCAGGGCGGATAGTTTATCGGGACATAAAATCGCCTGTATGGACTGCGCGGACTCAGAGTCCGTGAAATCACTTTATTCCGGTAAAAAAGCGGTGCTTGCTGTTCATGACCCTCCGTATAATTTTGTTGCATTCAGGGAAACGGATGTTGAAGGTTTTATCGACTGGAGCAGGCTCTGGATTAAAAACACCCACGATTTCCTTGATGAGGATGCCTCTCTTTATGTATGGCTGGGAGCAGATCAGAATAATCATTTCCAGCCACTTGCCGATTTTATAATTATGATGAGAGATTCGGGATTTTCATCCAGGAGTTTTATTACGATGAGGAACCAGAGAGGCTACGGCACGCAAAAAAACTGGATGTCGGTTCGGCAGGAACTTCTCTATTATACAAAAGGAAAACCTATATTTAATACTGAAGCCGAGTACACCGATATTCCGAAAATCATGAACGGCTACTATAAGAAGATCAACGGAAAAACCACCCGGAACTTTGAGAGGAGTAAATCTGAATTTATCCGGGCTGGTAATGTATGGGTGGATGTTCAGCAGATATTCTACCGGATGAATGAAAATATTAATGGCTGTTATGCTCAAAAACCACTCAAGGCGATTCAAAGGATTATTAAATCGGGCAGCAGGCCTGACGATCTTGTTATAGATTATTTTTCACATTCAGGAACAACCCTGTTAGCTGCTGAAATGGAAAAAAGAACCTGCTATACAATAGACATTGATCCGCTCTTTTGTGAAATAACGCTAAGGCGACTTGAAAATTACAGGAAGAATAATATAACCGGATGGCAGAACTCAAATCCTTTCGCGGAAGAGATACTTTCCGACAGGAAGATAAAAAGATATTTGACCGATAATTATAGTATTGATTTTTCAAAATTGAATTCATTGAAAGAAATAAACTGAGGAAAGAAAGCAACAGAATGATAATAATTGATGGAAAAAAGACTGCTGCGGATATTAGAGAAGAACTTAAACAAAAGATTGACAGTCTGAAATCTGAAAGTAAAAATGTACCGGGACTCGTTACTATCCTTGTGGGTGAAGATCCTGCTTCGCAGGTTTACGTGCGGAGTAAAATAAAGGACTGTGAAGAGATCGGGATGAGAACCAAAGCAGAATTTCACCCGGCTGGTATTTCTGAAAATGATCTGCTTGCACTGGTAAAGAAATATAATGAAGATCGGGATTTCCACGGCATCCTGGTTCAGCTTCCCCTTCCTAAACATATAAATGAAAATAAGATAATAGAAGCCATCTCACCTGAAAAAGATGTGGATGGATTCAGTCCTACCAGCGTGGGCAACCTTGTGATCGGGAAGGATACTTTCGCTTCCTGTACACCGGCAGGAATACAGGAACTGCTTATAAGGTACAATATTGAGACCAAAGGGAAGCACGTTGTAGTGCTGGGCAGGAGTAACATAGTAGGAAAGCCTATTGCTAATATAATGCTGCAGAAAAAAGAGCATGCTAATTCGGTTGTGACTATATGTCATTCCGCTGCAGAGAACCTGCAGGATTACACAAAGCAGGCTGATATACTGATCGCTGCAATCGGCAGGGCCGGCTTTGTTAAAGCGGATATGGTGAAAGAGGGAGTGGTCGTTATCGATGTCGGAATTAACCGTGTGGATGATCCTTCAAAGCCAAAAGGGTACAGGCTTACAGGAGATGTGGATTTTGAGAATGTTTCGAAGAAAAGTTCATATATTACACCCGTTCCCGGCGGTGTGGGACCTATGACGCGTGCTATGCTGCTTCAGAATACATTTAAAGCTTATCAAAAATATGGTGCATAATATGAAACCGGATATATCAACGGAAGAAGTATCGCAGGAATTTTTAGAGAAGACTTTACGGGATTTCTACTGCAAGACAGAATCCTGCAAAGGATGGGAAACAAATGTAGTTACTCAGCCCAAAGCTGTGAATAATATTGTCAATGTGGGTGCAGAAAGAATCTCTGCAGGCATAGGTGTAGGGCATGTTCTGCAGGATAAGAAAATAGCAGGGATGATTGATCACACTGTATTAAAACCCGACGCTACTCCTGAAGATATAACTAATTTATGCGGTGAAGCAAGGAAATATAATTTTGCATCTGTGTGTGTTAATCCTTCCTTTGTGCCGTTGTGCAGCGGGCTGCTTAACGGGAGTGAAGTGAAAGTATGTACGGTAATCGGTTTCCCTCTTGGCGCTACAACGACTGAAGTGAAAAAGTTTGAGACGGAACAGGCAATCGCTAGTGGTGCGGCGGAAGTGGATATGGTGATCAATATAGGCAGACTGAAAGCCGGAGACTATGATTATGTTTACAATGATATCTTCCAGGTGGTTCAAACAGCCAGGAAACATCATGTTATTTCCAAGGTGATCCTTGAAACGGCTTTGCTCACAGACGAAGAGAAAATAAAAGCCTGTGTTCTGGTTAAGAAAGCCGGTGCTGATTTTGTTAAGACATCAACAGGATTTTCCAAAGGAGGGGCGACGGTCGGTGACGTTGCATTGATGAAATACGTAGTGGGTGCAGGTATGGGTGTTAAAGCATCCGGAGGCATTCGGTCGCGTGAGGATGCAGAAGCGATGGTTGCCAGCGGGGCAGATCGTATAGGTGCAAGCGCAAGCGTTAAAATCGTTCTCGGTGAATCATAATCAGAAATAACGTATGATACTGGATATTATTGTAATGAAGACAGATGACGGGTATACTGCTGAAATACCAGGAATAAAAGGATGTGAATCGTGGGCTCATGATGAAGATACCGTTATGGCTAAAATAACGGATCTTGCAGCTTATTATCTCAAAATTGATTCAAAAGAGAAATTTAAAATTGACAGAGCCCGCTCGCTAAAAAATAAAACAGTTTACAAGCTAGTGTTTAATAAAAGCAGTCAGTGAAAAGTACAAGGACTGAAAAACGAACCGCAAAAATCAACAGGGTCCTGAGCGCACGCCAGGATACCCTGAGGGTGGTTATTGAAAATATTCACGACCCTCATAATGTGAGCGCGATTTTCAGAACCTGCGATGCTGTGGGTGTGCCTGGAGTTTCACTTGTTTATAACGTTGAAAAGTTTCCAAAAATAGGGAAAAAATCATCGGCTTCTGCTTTTAAATGGGTTGAGAAAGAAAAATACAAAACCATTGATGAATGCTATTCCAGCCTTCGTTCAGAGGGATTTAAAATTTATGCCTCGGCGCTAAACGCAGATTCACTGAGTCTTTTTGACCTGGACCTCACTGAAAAGTCTGCTGTAGTTCTGGGAAATGAACATCGAGGCGTAACTGAAGAAGCTGCAGAAGCAGCGGATGAAACATTTATGATCCCGATGTTCGGCATGGTTCAGAGTCTCAATGTATCAGTTGCATCTGCAGTTATTCTTTACGAAGCATTACGACAGAGACTGGCAAAAGGGATGTATAATTCCGGGGAATTAAATGAAGAGTTACTTGAAAAAGCAGAGGATTGGCTTAAAAAATGAGTAGTACACAAGCCTTCAAAAAGATTTCGAAAATCAGGGGCGAGCTTAATCTTCCCGGTGATAAATCAATTTCGCACAGGGCAGTTATGCTTTCCTCATTGGCTGAAGGCACATCAAAAATTACAAATCTCTCTATAGGAGAAGATGTTGTATCGAGTGTAAAGTGTTTCAGGCAGCTTGGCGTCTCCATTGAGAAGAGGGGAGATGCTTTTTTGATTGAGGGAAAAGGATTCAAGGGATTGACCAGGTCCTCTGTTCCTCTCGATGCCGGCAACTCCGGTACACTTGCAAGATTAATTACGGGAATTTTAGCAGCACAGGATTTTGAGACAACGATAATAGGCGACAGGTCACTTTCTTCCAGACCGATGAAAAGAATTATAGTGCCTCTAACATCGATGGGTGCTAAAATTACAGCCACACCGGATTCCACTCTTCCCCTGAATATTTTTCCGTCAGAAGGACTTAATCATATAAACTATGAACTTCCTGTTGCCAGTGCACACGTTAAAAGTGCAGTTTTGCTTGCGGGATTACATACTGAGGGTATCACCACAGTTATAGAAAACCGGCCTTCAAGGAACCATACTGAAAATATGCTGGGACTTAAAACTGAAGTGAAGAATGGAAAATATTATTCTTATGTTTCGAGGGAAAATTATCCTGAACCGAAACAGTTTTTTATACCCGGAGATATATCCACCGCAGTATACTTTATAATCCTTACTTTATTGTCGAAAGATTCGGAACTTTTAGTAAAAGATGTTTCTCTGAATACTTCCAGAACCGGAATTCTTGAAATTCTGATTAAAATGGGCGGAGATATTCATATGCTCAACCAGAAAGAAAATTCCGGTGAAATTTATGGCGATGTGCACGTTAAAAGCAGCGTACTAAAGAATATAAACCTCGAAGATTATCCGGTCGTAAACTTTATAGATGAAATTCCTGTTCTTGCAGTTGCAGGCATCTTTGCTGAAGGTGATTTTGAAATAAGGACGGCAAAAGAACTAAGGTTCAAAGAAAGCGATAGAATAAAAGCCGTTTGTGAAAACCTGAGGTTAACCGGGCTCGATATTGAGGAATATGAGGACGGATTTTTAATAGCAGGCCGCATAACAAAAAATAATCCTGTATTCGCCAGCTACGATGATCACCGTATTGCTATGGCCCTCGGTATTTTATCATCTGTATTGAAAGACGGCGGGAAAGTTAATAATTTTGATTGTGTTAAAATATCTAACCCCGGATTCCTTAAACAATTAAACCAGGTAAGTTATGGCTGAAGTTGTACTTAAAAATGTAACCAAAGTTTATGAAGGCGGTCAGCTGGCTGCTAAAGACATAAACATTGAGGTTAAAGACAAAGAATTTGTTGTTCTTGTCGGTCCCTCCGGATGCGGTAAATCCACTACTCTGCGGATGATTGCCGGTCTTGAGGAAATAACCGAAGGTGAATTGTTTATTGACGGCAAAAAAGTTAATGATGTATCGCCGAAAGACAGGGATATAGCCATGGTATTCCAGAATTATGCTCTTTACCCTCATATGAGTGTATATGAAAATATGGCATTCGGTCTGAAGCTCAGGAAGTTTGATAAGAATGAGATAAGGGAAAGGGTTAATGAGGCTGCTAGGATACTGGGACTAGAAGACTATCTTGACAGAAAACCAAAGGCATTGTCGGGAGGGCAGAGGCAGCGAGTGGCGGTGGGCAGAGCCATAGTAAGAAAACCAAAAGTATTTTTATTTGATGAGCCCCTGAGCAACCTGGACGCCAAGTTAAGGGTACAGATGCGTACGGAGATCTCAAAGCTGCATCAGACTCTTGGAGCAACGATGATATATGTAACTCATGATCAGACAGAAGCGATGACGATGGGTGATAGGATTGTAATTATGAAAGACGGAATAATCAATCAGATTGATACACCGTTAAATCTTTATAATAAACCGGTAAACAGGTTTGTTGCCGGATTTATCGGCAGTCCGTCGATGAACTTCATAAAAGGAAAAATAGAGAACGGCAGTGCTACATCATTCACGAGTTCAGGCGGCGACCTTAAAATAGATCTTCCCGGAAATATATCTGATAGTCTCCGGAAGTTTGTTAACAAAGAAGTCTGGATGGGTATACGACCTGAAGATATTCATGATGCTGTATCTTCGGACAGGGATAACGTTCAGCACCTGGATGTAACACTTGATGTAGTTGAACCAATGGGAAATGAGATATTCCTATACTTCCAGCTTGATGATATGCAGTTTGTTGCGAGAGTTCCTGCCCGTGAAGAGCCTCCCGCAGGGTCAATAAGGAAGCTTATATTCGATAATGGTAAGCTTCATTTTTTCGATTCCGGGACTGAAGAGGCGATCGTTTAAAGTTTAATTCCCTGGTGCTCGAACTTATTTATTGAAAGCTCGTTAAATATTGTCTTGATGAAATCTGTCCCGTAACGGTTTGCAAAATAAATAAAGTTCAACTCCCTTTCCTGCAGGTTTGAAGCAGGGAAGATTGCAGTATTTAATTTATCAATCTGCCTTAGAGTCACTTCATGCTTTTTCTTTTGCGCATCGAGAGCTTTACCTTTTAATTCATCAAGATAATGGATGCTTTTCTGTCTGTATTTTGTACTGGCATCTGCAACTGTTTTATCGAATTCAAAAAGCTTTTCCTTAAGTTTGTCATAAGTCAGTTCGATTTCATTCGATACCTGGCTGAAAATGTCATCCAGTGAATTAGGCGATATAATCCCAAGGACTTTATTTTTCAGTATATCCGGGTCGGTGAATACCTCTTCCAGGCTTAGCTCATATTTCTCAAGGAGAGAGCTGATATTCTTTTCCAGGATGGTTGCTGAGGATCTCGGATATATTATAGGAGGTTCAACCTGGTAAATGCTGTAGAGAGGAGTTACCTGGGCGAAATATGATATTTCACCCGGTCCCCCGATATAAAAGGCGGTTGGCAGAAGATAATCCTGGCATATGGGCCGCAGAAGAACATTGGGAGAAAAACGTTCGGGTTCCTTTTCGATGAGTGACTGCAGTTCATCGTAAGTAAACTTTTTACGTTTCCTCTTTAGCCGGAAATCATTTTCCACAGGTTCAATAAGATACCTTCCCTCATCAGTGTGGAAAAAAAGGTTGATGGCTCTTACTTTAACCTGGGCATGATATTCTTCTTCAAGTTTGGCACTAACATTAACAAGCTTTTCCGAATGAGCTCTGAAACCCGATATCTCTTTTTTGAAAACCGGGGTTAACAACTTTTTTACTTCAGTATCCTGCGGATCGAATATCACGAGTCCGTATTCATCAAAAAGCCAGAAAATAAGATCGCGGAACGCGTCTTTGAAAGTTCTTCCTTCCGAATAAAAGGATTTTAATTTTGAGAGAATATCGCCTTTAAATTCTGTATCTCTCAGTTCTGTATTAAGCTCATCGAAAAACCGGTTTATATCGGGATTAAGTTTGAGGAATCCGACGCTTCCCTTATTCTCCTCTTCGGGCATCTCATCCACATAGGATATTTTCTTAAGGTTATTAGCCTCATCAATAATATTAATCGATTTCACCTCGTCGAAATCGTGATCGTCTCCTTCAAGCCAGAACACCGGGATAAAAGTATAATCGTCGTATCTCTCGTTGAGATTATTGCACAGCTTAACTGCGGTTATAATTTTATAAAAAGTGTAGAGGGGTCCACCAAGGATTCCCAGCTGTTGACCCGTAACAACGGCAAGCGTTGTTTTTTCCTGTAGAAGCGACAAATTCTTGCTGGTTTTATCGGAAATCTGCCTTCCCGGTACTGATTTTGCAGTATACTGGATAAGGCGCCGCGATTTTCACCCTGCATTTCTGCTCTTTTTTTGAAGAGTTTAATATACTCTTCCTTATCCCGGAAGTTATATTTATAATAACCCTTTACCTTGTCGAAATTGTAGAGGTAATCAGTAAATAACTGATGTTGACCCGGAAGATCAGCATAATTTATGAACATCCTGCACCATTCTTTATTAATTTTGAAAGGAAAAGTAAGAAAAACTCGTTTTCCTAACAAATCTCACGAGTCAGCTCTATTCCCCGACACGTTAATTCGGTTCTTCTTTTGTAAACTTCCCACAATTAATTATTTTCTCGTATAAATTAAAAGGGATAATGGAAATAAATCTTCTGAAATACTTTACCTTAAGAAGGTTCATTAATTCGCTGAAAATATTGTTATCCTATAATATCTCGGTGATATTAAAAAGGCCTATTGTCGGGGGAATGCCCGTAAGCTATTCCATTGAACCGACTAACCACTGCAACCTCAAATGTCCCGAGTGCCCATCAGGACTGGGAAGCCTTACCCGTCCGCTCGGTCTTATGAAACCAGAGTTCTTCGAAAAACTTGTTGACGAGATCTGCCGGGATGGATTTTATCTTCAGCTTTTTTTCCAGGGAGAACCTTATATTAATAAAAAACTCCCGCAGATGATAAGCTACGCGCAGAAAAAAAACATGTACGTTTCTATAAGTACGAATGGACATTTCATAAATGATAATAATGCCGATGAGATACTTGATAACGCACCTGACAAGATAATATATTCTATGGACGGACTTGATGAAAAGTCATATCAGAATTACCGTGTTGGAGGAACCTTTGTTCAGGCTGATGCGGGTCTGCGTGCACTGACGGGAAGAAAAAAAGACCGCGGTCTTAAAAAACCTTTTGTAGAGCTGCAGTTCATTGTAATGAAACAAAATGAACACCTGCTTGATAAGGTTCTGGAATATGGCAGGGAGGCTGGAGTTGATAAGGTAGTATTCAAGACGATGCAGGTATCCTCATACAAGAACGCGCTTCACTTCCTGCCTGAGAACCAGAAGTACAGTCGGTATGAGGCAGGAAGCGGCAAACTTAAAGTGAAGGGGAAATTGAAAAATAAATGTTTTGCCCTCTGGCGCACCTCCGTTATTACATGGGATGGAAGGGTTGTGCCGTGCTGTTTTGATAAAGATGCAGACTTTGAGCTCGGGAAGTTAAATGGCAATGGTTTTAAAAGTGTGTGGACTTCTGATGAATACAAAAAGTTCAGACAGAAGGTTTTGAATGACAGAAAAGGAGTTGGTATGTGTTCCAACTGTACTGAGGGAATGAAAATGAATATACTGGAAATAGAGCAATAATGGCAGAAGCAATCCTTGTAGTAAAGAATGTATATTTAAAAAACCGGAGCCAGTTTCTGGTGATTATGAAGATATTAATTGCTGCAGGTCTGCTGACATTCATACTTTATTCAGTGAATTTTAGCCGGACTATTTCAGTATTCAAAAATGCTGATAAATTTTTTATTTCTGCTGCGTTCCTGCTTAGCTTCGTTAATATTTACCTCCAATATCGGAAGTGGAAACTTGTTTGCGGTCATTTCCTGAATGAATATGATCGGGGTAAAATTATCTACTCGCTGTTTTATGGATTTACAGCAGGTTCATTTACCCCTGCCAGGATCGGTGAATATGCGGGTCGCGCAATTCCATTTAACGGCAAGCCGCTGCTTATTGTTGCTTCTGCAGTTCTCATCGATAAACTCTTTAGTCTGCTTATTGTCTTTTTAACAGGATTAGTTTCTTTCCTGCTTTTTATAAAAATTGGAATCCTGGATACTATTTTGATAGTATCCCTTTTTGCGCTCTTATCGTATCTTCTGATGAGTGGTGTTGTATTAAGGCCGTTTATAAAAAAAGTATTGAACCGCCGGGAATGGAGCAGGGATCTTTTTTCAGGACTTACAATTCTTAAGAACAGCGGCTACAAATTCAGACTGAAGCTGACTTTGCTATCCTTTCTTTTTTATACCTGTTTCATAGTACAATTTGCACTTCTTGTATGCGCATTTTCTCATCATAATGATTATCTGAATTATGTATGGAGCGGGAACCTGGTGATGTTTGCAAAGACCCTTATCCCTTCCGTTTCCTTCGGTGAGCTTGGAATCCGCGAAGGAGCATCGGTTTATTTCTTACGAAAGGTGGGAGTCACCGCTGCGGCCGGATTCAATGCTTCTATATTTCTATTCCTGATTAATATTTTATTACCCGCCATTATAGGTTTGGTATTTTTGTCGAAGAAAAAATGATAATTTTACTGCTAATATTATTTATACTACCTGCCTTATTCTATCTTTTCTTCCTCTTAAAAATTTATAAAGGGCTGGGGAAAATTACACTGATTTCCCGGAACGGCAAAGAGGATCATTTTATCTCAATAATTATTCCTTTCAGAAATGAATCAAAGAACATATTAAACAGCATTTCGAGTATCGAACAGCTTGAGTATCCACGTGCGAAGTTCGAAGTAATTTATGTTGACGATAATTCAGAGGATGGGTCTTTTCAGCTGGCTGAATCGGCAAAGAAGGCTTCGAACATTAGAATTTTGAGACTGCAGGATGAAGTTCCGGGGAAAGGAAATAAAAAACATGCCCTGCAGTTTGGAGTCTCAAACTCTTATGGCGACATAATCGTTACAACCGATGCCGATTGTATTCATAACAAAAACTGGTTGAATAATATAATAAACTGCTTTGATACGGAAACAGCTTTTGTTTCAGGTCCGGTTGAATTTATTGAAACACCCGGGTTGTTCTCAAAAATTCAGAGTACGGAATTCGGAGGACTGATATTAGCGGGTGCCGGCTTGATCGGAGCCGGAAGACCCCTTCTATGCAACGGAGCAAACATCGCATATCGGAAAAAAGTTTACGAGGAGATCGGCGGATTAAATGACAACCTGCACCTTGCTTCTGGAGATGATGAATTCCTGATGCAGAAAATTGCGAGGGAGACAAATTATAAAGTTAGATTCTGCCCGGAGAGGGAGGCGGTTGTGTTGACCCGGCCGAGTGTTAGCCTGGGAAGTTTCTTCAACCAGAGAAGGAGGTGGGCAAGCAAGAGCATCTTTTATAAAGATGCAGGACTCACAGCCGGACTTATCGTGATCTTTCTTTTCTATGCCGGGTTAATAGTACAATCGATTTTGCTGCTATCCGGATATCTTTATTTTTCACTTACTCTTTCTTTTGGTTTATTAATCAAGATTCTTATGGAATTCCTGATTCTGAAGAGGGGGGAGAAACTTTTCCTTTCAAAGAAGAAAATATCTGTGTTCTTAATTACCGAACTATTTCAGGTACCTTACATCATCATAGCTGCAATCGCAGGCTTATCAGGAAGATTTTCATGGAAGGGGAGGAACATAAAACGGTAAATCATTGTACACATATGGAGCGATTCTGTCCATTAAATTATACAACGAAATCTTTAAAATCCTGCTATTTTCTGAAATAATTAACTTTTTTGGGTGGTATGATCATTGGATATTGAGAGGTGTTCTAAAAAGTGAGGTTTAAAATGAAAAAGTTACTTTTAATTGCAGCATTGATCATAACCGGTCTGAGTTTTCAGACAAAAGCCCAGAATTATTATGACCGGGGATATGATAACAGTTATAATTACGGTGGTTATGATAATAATGACGGGTTCGGGTATTTCTATACCCAGTTATCACCATACGGGTCCTGGATTGAATTCGGCGACGGAGTTTACGGCTGGAAACCAGTTCAGATGAGAATGGGATGGTCTCCTTACGCAAGCGGGCGCTGGTTATGGACCTCAGACGGATGGTTTTGGGATTCATATGAACCATTCGGTTACATTGTTTACCACTATGGAAGATGGTATTTAGATGACTACTATGGCTGGATCTGGATTCCTGATTACCAGTGGGCACCTGCGTGGGTTGAATGGAGATATGATAACGATTATATAGGCTGGTCACCCCTGCCTCCTTATGCGGTATTCTCCATCTCAGCAGGTATACATTTTACACATTCATATTATTCACCCTATTCACAGTGGAATTTTGTAAGGTATAATAACTTCTGTGATCCATATGTATCCAAGTATTATGCAGGTCCAAAATATAAATACAGAATATATTCAAGAACCAAAGTTAGAAATAACTACGGATTCAGGAACGGAAGAGTAGTTAACCGCGGCGTTGATGTAGGGTTGATAAGAGAACGCGGTAAAATAGACATCCGTGAAAGAAAAATAAGGACAGTATCAGGACTGCGGGATATCAACGACAAAAACCGTGTTACAAATAATGAAGTAAGAACCTTTATTCCTGATAGTAAGAATTTCACAAATTCCGGGGTTAAAGATGTCAAGATGGAAAGAACAAACAGGAAAACCGCTCTGGAGACTTCAAAGCTTGAATTCGGAAGGAATATTCAGAGGCCAGAAACTTCTGTTCAGAAAAAGACAGATACCAGAACCAAACAGGATGTGAACAGAGCACCTGACGTGCGCAGCCAGAAAACTGATCCGCGCGGAACGATCAGACAGGAAAAGAAAACTCCCGAAAAGAAAACTGTACCTGATACAAGAGTAAAAACAAATGAGAAAAAAGAAGTCAGAACCCCCGTGAACAAAGTTCCTGTAAAGAAAGATACACGTACAGTAACACCGAACAGAACAATATCTCCTAATAAAACAGTAACGCCGAACAGAACTGTAACTCCTAATAAAACCGTTACGCCCAACAGAACAGTAACTCCAAATAAAACAGTAACGCCCAACAGAAATGTTACACCCAATAGGACTGAGCAAAAAATAGAAAAAAGAGTAAATGAGAGAGTTCAGCAGAATACACAGCAGAAGAAAGAAACAAGAACTTATAATCCTCCGGTTCAGAAAAAGACTGAAGTCAACAGGACTCCAACTGTGAACCGATCATCAGGGAGTAATTCAAGTGTTCAACGGCAGAATGAAAGCAGAACGAAATCAGAGCAAAAAAGAAAAACCAATAACGGAAGAGGAAGTAGATAACCCTACCGTTTCTCTGGTCCTCTCCTCCAAAAGTACCGGTTTAACAACCGGTACTTTTTTTTAACCTTTCGTTCTACGGGGAATAATCCATAATCATACATATCAATTTTGTGAACATTTTTATCACAAGTGAGAATCATAATTTTAATTATTACATTATTTATAAAAAACCTTCAAATTTAGAAGATTATTTAAGCTTTCAGCATCTCCGGAAGTAACTTCTAGTGGCACATTATATGGGTATTTAATACGTTTGTAATAGAATTTTAATTCAAAAAGGTGAATGGAGAACATATAAATGAAAATCAGTAAAGAAGAAGCTCTTGAATATCATAGTCAGGGCCGGCGCGGCAAGATAGAAGTAGTTGCCACAAAGCCCTGCCTTACTTCAAGAGATCTGTCATTAGCTTATACTCCCGGCGTGGCTGAACCCTGCAGAGAGATAGCGAAGAATGATGACGATGTTTATAAATATACAGCAAAAGGAAATCTTGTAGCTGTAATTTCAAATGGAACGGCTGTACTTGGGCTTGGAGATATTGGACCCCACGCAGGCAAACCCGTTATGGAAGGTAAAGGAGTACTATTCAAAAGATTTGCAGATATAGATGTATTTGATATTGAATTGAAGAGTAAGGACCCCAAAGAAATAATCCGCGCGGTTCAGCTTCTGGAACCTACCTTCGGTGGAATAAACCTGGAGGATATTAAAGCTCCTGAATGCTTTGAGATTGAAGAGACTCTTAAGGAAACAATGAACATTCCGGTTTTCCATGATGATCAGCATGGTACTGCCATAATTTCGTGCGCAGCCCTGATTAACGCGGCTGAGCTGGCAAATAAAAAACTAGAAGACCTCAAGATCGTTGTGAATGGTGCCGGCGCTGCAGCTATTTCCTGCTGTAAATTATATATGATGGCCGGTGCGAAAAGAGAAAATATTTATATGTACGATTCGAAAGGTCTTATCCACAAAGGCAGGAAGGATCTCAATAAATATAAGGAAATATTCGCACAGGATAAGGATTCGGGTTCACTGGCAGAGGGTATGGTGGGCGCTGATGTCTTTATTGGTTTATCAATAGGCGGCGTAGTTTCAAAGGATATGATTAAATCAATGGCGAAGGACCCGATAGCGTTTGCTATGGCTAATCCTGATCCCGAAATTTCCTATGAAGATGCAGTTGCTGTCCGCAGCGATTTAATAATGGCGACAGGCAGAAGTGATTATCCCAACCAGGTGAATAATGTGCTTGGATTCCCGTTTATATTCAGAGGTGCCCTCGACGTAAAAGCCTCTGCTATAAATGAAGAGATGAAGATGGCTGCAACGAGGGCACTTGCTGAGCTGGCAAAAAAACAAGTTCCTGAAATGGTAAAAAATGCCTATGGCGGACTGGATTTTGAATTTGGACGCGAATATATAATTCCGAAGCCCTTTGATCCCCGTGTACTCTGGCACGTAGCTCCTGCTGTTGCCAAGGCAGCAATTGCGACCGGAGTCGCACGTCAGCCCATAGAGGATTGGGATAAATATGAAGAAGAATTGAAAGAGAGACTTGGTTTATCAAAAGAAGTAATCCGGGTTATGATCCATAAAGCAAAAGAAGAACCGAGAAAGGTTGTTTATCCGGAAGGTGAAGAAGAGAAGATCATAAGAGCTGCTCATGCTTCATTTAGTGATGGTATTGCATTTCCTGTTCTCCTGGGAGATGAATTTAACATTAGGAAAGCAATCAACGATCTTGGTTTTGATCAGAATGAATTTAAGATTATTGATCCTGCTACAAATACAAAGCGTGAGGTTTATGCAACTGCCTTCTATAAGAAACGCCAGAGAAAGGGCGCTACTTTGAAGGAAGCCAGAGACCTTATGGCGGATGCAAATTACTTCGGTTCGATGATGGTTGAAATGGGTGATGCGGATGCGTTGATAAGCGGGCTTACCTCGCATTATCCTGCCACAATAAGACCGGCGCTGCAGTGTATAGGTGTGAAAGAAGGGTTCAAAGTCGTGTCAGGTATGTACATTGTTGTAACCTCGAAGCGTGCATATTTCTTCGCTGATACCACAGTTAATGTTAATCCAACTTCCGAGCAGCTTGCAGAAATTGCTATCAACGCCGCTGATACAGTTAAGGCATTTGATCTCGCTCCAAGAGTTGCGATGCTTTCATTCAGTAATTTCGGCAGTTCCCCATACCCTGAATCCATTAAGGTAAAGAAAGCAGTTGAGATAGTGAAAAACCTTCGTCCTGATATAATGATCGATGGGGAAATGCAGGCTGATACCGCAGTGGTTCCGCAGATCATCGAAAAGGATTTTCCATTTAGCTCACTTAAGGGCGGGGCGAATGTGCTCATATTCCCGGATCTGAATTCCGGTAACATAGCCTATAAACTAATGGCAAGAATCGGAGGTACTACAGTTATTGGTCCTGTTCTTCGCGGGATGAAGAAACCTGTCCACGTCCTTCAGAGAGGCGCCACTGTTGATGATATCTTTAATATGACAGCGATTGCAGTTGTGGATTCTATCCATCTTGTAAAGCCTGTAAAAAAGGCACATGAAGAAGCATTAGCATAAAAAAGAAAAGAGTAATTAAGCAGGCGCGGCAAACTAATTTGCCAGCCTGCTTCTTATTTTATCAAAAAGATTTTCTTCCCTGGGTTTTAAATTCAGATTAGCATACTGTTCAAGGTTCATTCCTTTTCCAATCTGTTTGACAGGCTTTGATGAGTAAATATTTTTTACGAATTCTATTCTGTCCATAATATTATCAAACGAAATGGAAATGCTATCACCGGTGTCATGATGAATGATCCTCAGTATATTATCTTCCGCAACCTCTTCAATATCCCATTGACTCGAAAAAATTGCATATTGTATTTTTACCTTTGGCAATTCCTTTCCGTAAACAGGGTCAACATAGAGTTTTCCAGAATATTTACTGATATTAATTGACGAACAATATTCATTGCTGACAGATTTTGTCTTTTCCAATCTTCACTCCTCATTAAAAACTTTCATTGAATCTAATTCCCGGGATCAAGATAAGCTGTGAGAATTTTCAATTAAGATGGCGGGTGTGAGATAGATTCATAGCCCCCTCTTCAACTTCCACGACAGATTTGTCATATATTCTGCCTAAAAATAATTTAGTCCGGATAGTTAAACAATGTTTTACCTTTTTATATCAGCTGTCAGCTATCTCCTTATATAAAGAAGTCCTAAATTCCATTTGAATACGTCCTGAATACGTCCTGAATACGTCCTGAATACATTCCTGAATCTAAATGGTCAAATTTTGATTCTTCCTAAAAAGGCAAGGAATCAGTCTTAAAATCTTATGGAATTCAGATTAGAGTCAGGAAATAAAATGATAGAAAGCAGCAGAGATAAGAAACGATTGCAATCGGGGACAAAGCTTATTATCCGCGATTTTTGCCAGGAAAGGCTTCAGGAAATTTCAATGAGAGAATTGATATGGGCAGAATTTACAGCTATCAGCCTCTGAATCTGCCCGAGGAAAAAGTTATGATTATTGTTCTTTAATGGTAGCGTTAGAAAGAAGAACAGGGTATGCGTAGCCGGCACCGAAATCCTGGTTGATTTCCACTGTACCTTCAATAACAACCACATCGCCTGCTTTTGCAGAATCCGGACTTGTAACCATCAGGTCAAAGTTATTCCCACTTCCCGTGCCATCCTGGATATGTATCCAGTTGCGGCCCATGATATGCGGATTATATTTTACGACTTTACCTTTAACCTTTACTGTCTGACCACTTAACTGATCCTTCTGTTCATAAATCTGGGCTATAGTTTTGCCATCCTTTAAAGGCTCAATCTTTACATCCTGTTTTGTCTGATTATAAACCTGCGGATGATTTACAGGTTTCTGGGCTGAAGGGGGAGTCTGTGATACATCCTGGACAAAGAGCACCGATTCAAACGTTCTGTTCAATGCTTCACTTTTGAAGTTTTTCATCTCCATACTTTTTGAGAAATAAAGGGTTTCTCCTTTTTCGGGCTGCATCTTTGTAACTGCAATCCAGTACTCATTACCATTCTCAGAGGCTTGTATATAAGTATAATTAGGAGTTTGAAGGAAATCAGCCACAGTAACTTTATGGGTACCGGCGGGTAGATTCTCATTCGCTTCTTCAGTTTTATTTTCACAAGCTGTGAAGGTAACCATCAAAGCTAGCAGTATAAGAGGAAGGATTCTTTTCATTTTATTCACCTTTTGATTCATATGTTTTATTATCTTATTTAGAAATATCTATTAAATATACATAAACTAATTCATTTAGATAAGTTAAAAAATGAAGGAGAGAGCTTAGAATTTAGAAAGAAAATTTTAACCTGTATCACAATCCCTTCCTCAAATGTTGTATAATTTGGTTTCCATTAAACAATTGATTCTCTGAACATTTTATCTCTGAGGAGAAGAATTTGTTCTTAGCTTCTACTCAACAATCCTTTGAACTCTGGCCTCTGCTTGTATATGCTGTACTGGTATTGCTGATAGTAGGGGGAATGCTTACCGCATCTTACTTCCTCGGCCAGAGGCATAAAGAAAAACAGACCGATACTATATTCGAATCAGGTATCAAAACTACCGAGGATGCAAGACTGCGGTTTCCGGTTCATTTCTATATAGTGGCAATGTTTTTTGTAATCTTCGATCTTGAAGCAGCATTCATTATTTCATGGGCTATCGCATTCAGAGAAACCGGATGGGGAGGTTATATCGGGGCTGCTATATTTATTACTGTTCTCCTTGTAGTGCTATTATATGAATCGAGAATCGGAGCTCTTGACTTCGGACCCAGCGGAAAGAAAATACTAAAAGAATATCATAAAAGAATAAGGAACGGAAAGAAGTAAATACAATATGAGATGGTGGATGACGAAACCCTTAAATCCCGTTAAGACAGTTGAGGGCACAGGATCTTTCGAACAGGCTGTTCAGCAGACCGTTGTACTGAGTAAGCTAGAATCGCTGATTGCCTGGGGCCGGCAAAATTCAATGTGGCCCTTCAATTTTGGACTGTCCTGCTGTTACGTTGAAATGGCAACGAGCCTCACGAGCAAATACGATATAGCAAGGTTTGGAGCAGAGGTAATCAGGGGAACACCCCGTGAGGCGGATGTGATGATTATTGCCGGTACGGTATTCATAAAAATGGCTCCCGTCATACAAAGATTATATGAACAGATGATGGAACCACGCTGGGTTATCTCTATGGGCTCGTGTGCGAATTCGGGCGGGATGTATGACATTTACAGCGTTGTGCAGGGAATAGATAAGTTCCTGCCTGTCGATATGTATGTACCCGGCTGTCCTCCCCGTCCCGATGCATTCATTGAAGGACTGGTTCTTCTGAGAGAAAGTGTCGGGAAAGAAAAAAGACCGCTAAGCTGGGCAATCGGTCCCCAGGGAGTAGAAAAGGCCCCTAAAATTTCAATGAAAGTGAAGAAAAGGAGTGAAAGAATGAAGATGACAACCCTAAGGCCGCCCGACGAGGTTTAGTTAAGGTCATCTTCAGACTAAGTCTATGGAAAACTCACTGCTAAATGAGCTGAAGCAAAAATTTAACGAAGATGATTTCCGCTTTGAGGAAACCAAGGATGCGTTATCTACAATATGGCTCAGGAGAGAGAGGCTTTCAGATGTACTGAGTTTCCTTAAGAATGATATTATACATCCTTACAGGATGTTATATGATCTTACTGCTATTGATGAGAGAACAAAATCCCGGATAAATAAAACCCCCACAAATGACTTTACTGTAGTATATCAGCTTTTGTCGTTTGATCGTAATGAAGATGTCAGGATCAAAATTCCTCTTATGGATGACGATCTTGTAATTCCATCTATAACGCACCTCTGGCAAAATTCCGACTGGTATGAACGCGAAGTGTATGATATGTTCGGAATAAAGTTCGAAGGTCATCCACACCTTAGACGGCTCCTGATGCCTCAAACCTGGAAGGGTCACCCTTTAAGGAAAGAACATCCTGCACGGGCAACTGAGATGGGTCCTTTTCATATGCCTGAAGAGACGGCAATATTTGAACAGGATGTGCTTCAGTTTAAGCCTGAGGACTGGGGACTTGAGCGCGAGGATGAGGAAGACCAGTTTATGTTTCTTAATCTTGGTCCCCAGCATCCCGGCACACATGGGGTACTTCGCCTTGTCCTGCAGCTTGATGGAGAAGAGATCCTTCATGTTGTCCCTGATATCGGCTATCACCATCGCGGGGCCGAGAAGATGGGGGAGAGACAGTCATGGCATACATACCTGCCCTATACGGATCGTGTAGATTACCTCGGCGGAGTATTGAATAATCTTGCTTATTTACTTGCCGTTGAAAAGCTGGCTGGTATTGATGTTCCCCCAAGAGCACAGGTAATAAGAGTGATGATGTGTGAGCTCTTCAGGATAGCTTCGCATCTGGTGTGGTACGGTACTTTTGCACAGGATCTTGGAATGCTGTCGCCTGTATTTTATATGTTCAGCGACCGTGAGAAGATCTTTGATATAGTTGCAGCAGTGTGCGGTGATAGGATGCATCCAAACTGGTTCAGAATTGGCGGGATTGCCCAGGATCTTCCTAAAGGATGGGAAAGACTGGTGAGTGATTTTATAAAATATCTTCCCCCAAGACTTAAGGATTACGACAATATGGTAATGAAGAACAGAATTTTCAAAGGAAGAACAGTAGGAATAGGAGTTTATGATACTGAGGAAGCTATTGAATGGGGAGTTACAGGTCCCAGCCTGAGAGCTACAGGAATGGAATGGGACTTCAGGAAAAAAAGACCGTATTCAAGTTATGACCAATTCGATTTTGATATTCCGATTGGGAAAAACGGGGACTGCTACGACAGGGCGGTAGTCCGCGTTGAAGAAATGAGACAGAGTCTGAGAATAATCGAACAGTGTTTGAACAATATGCCGGAGGGCAATTACAAATCGGAACATCCGCTTACAACCCCTCCTATCAAGCAGTACACGATGCATGATATAGAAACCCTGATCACTCATTTTTTGAATGTTAGCTGGGGACCTGTTATTCCGGAAGGAGAGGCATTCGCGGGAATTGAAGCATCTAAAGGCAGCAACGGTTATTATTTAGTAAGTAATGGCGATACAATCCCATACCGGGTACGCATACGTACGCCTTCTTTTCCGCATATCCAAATGATCTCGTATATCAGCCGCGGATACACGGTGGCTGACTTACTATCGATACTTGGAAGTATAGATTTTGTTCTGGCAGATATAGACAGATAGGGTAGTTGATGAATGGTGTTTAGGCAGTTGAATTGAAGTTGGATAAGGGAGAGATAAAAGTATTGAATAAGAGAATGTATTAAAGAATTAAGAAATACCGACAGCCAGATGTTAACAGAAGAAGAAAAAAAGCAAATAGATCATAATCTGAAAGAATACCCGACGAAACGTGCGGCATGTATTGAGGCACTGAAGGTGGTCCAGCAGAGTAAGCGATGGATTTCAGATGAAAGTCTTCATGATATTGCCGATTACCTTGATATGACCGCCGATGAACTCGACAGTGTTGCAACATTCTATAATCTTGTATTCAGGAGGCCTGTAGGAAGACACGTAATACTTATCTGCGACAGCATCAGCTGCTGGATACTTGGATATACGAAAATTTACGAACATCTGAATAAGACCCTGGGTATTTCATTTGGTGAAACAACAGAGGATGACAGGTTTACTTTGCTTCCGATTCCATGTCTCGGCACGTGTGATCATGCACCTGCATTGATGATAGATAATGACCTTCACCGGGATCTTAGTGCTGATAAACTTGATGCCATATTAAAGCAGTATGAGTGAATTGAGAAGTTTGAATGTTCGATTGCTGAATAGAAAATGAAAATGGAAAAACCATTAACCAGAAATATCGAAGCTTTTGAAACCCCTGTTAGTCTGAAGGACTATGAAAAGAACGGCGGTTATCAGGCACTGAGAAAAGTTCTGAAGATGAAGCCGGAAGATGTTCAAAAGACGGTAAAGGATTCAAATCTTAAAGGCAGAGGCGGGGCAGGATTTTCAACTGGTATGAAGTGGAGCTTTATCCCTATGGGGGAAGATTTTCCGCATAAATATCTTTTATGTAATGCCGACGAGATGGAACCCGGAACATTCAAAGACCGCCTGCTGCTTGAAAAAGATCCGCACCTTCTGTTGGAGGGAATGTTGCTAAGTGCTTACGCGATTCAGGCAGATAAGGCATATATATTTTTGCGATGGGCATATAAGAACGCGGCAGAAATCATTACACGAGCAATAAATGAAGCATATGAAGCCGGGTATCTCGGGAAGAATATCCTTGAAAGCGGGTATTCAATTGATCTTTCCCTGCACACCAGTGTGGGAAGGTATATGTGCGGAGAGGAAACAGGTTTATTAAACGCACTGGAAGGTAAAAGAGCCACACCACGAGCAAAACCTCCTTTTCCACAGATAAGCGGACTATTCGGTAAGCCGTCCATCGTTAATAATGTAGAGACGCTTTGCTGCGTTCCTGGTATAGTTAATAACGGTGCAGACTGGTTCAAAGGTCTAAGCCTGACCGACGAAGGAGGAACGAAATTATATGGTGTAAGCGGAAGGGCAAAGAAACCGGGACTCTGGGAACTGCCATTGGGTACAACGATGAGGGAAATTATTGAAGTTTATGCAGGTGGAATGAAGGATGGATACAGGTTCAAAGGAGCTCTTCCCGGCGGAGCTTCAACAGATTTTTTAGTTGAAGAACATCTGGATGTAAAGATGGACTATTCGAACGTCCAGAAGTATGGAAGCCGTCTTGGAACAGGTACCATAATTATTCTCGATGATAAAACCTGTCCCGTAGGAATGGTTCATAATCTTGAACATTTCTTCGCCCAGGAATCTTGTGGATGGTGTACGCCCTGCAGGGAAGGACTGCCCTGGACGGAAAAAATATTAAAAGCAATTGATGATGGTGACGGAAGAATGGAAGACCTTGAGCTACTTGAAATGCATGCGAAGAGATTAGGTCCCGGAAACACATTCTGTGCGCTTGCTCCCGGTGCTGTTGAGCCTCTGCAGAGCGCCCTAAAATATTTCCGCAATGATTTTGAAGAACATATACACAAAAAAACTTGTCCCTGGAGATAAATTGGCTGTAATAACAATAGATGGCAAAAAACACGAGGTTGATGGAAAACAGAACCTTTTGCATGTATGCTTGTCGCTTGGATACAATCTCCCGTATTTTTGCTGGCATCCTGCTATGGGTTCGGTAGGAGCCTGCAGACAATGTGCCATTATTAAATATAAAGATGAAAATGATGACAAAGGTAAACTTGTTATGGCTTGTATGGAACCTGCTTCCGACGGTTCAATTATCTCGCTGAAAAATCCCGAAGCAGTAGGTTTCCGTGCTGAAATAATCGAATGGCTGATGACAAACCATCCTCACGATTGTCCTGTCTGCGACGAAGGAGGCGAATGTCATCTTCAGGATATGACCGTGATGACCGGGCACGATTACAGGCGGTTCAGGTTTAAGAAAAGAACGTATCGAAATCAGTACCTTGGGCCCTTTATAAACCACGAAATGAACAGGTGCATTCAATGCTACCGCTGCGTAAGGTTCTATAGGGATTACGCGGACGGAAGAGATTTTGATGCATTTGCGGCACATAATCACGTTTTCTTTGGAAGACACGAAGATGGTATTCTTGAAAATGAATTCAGCGGCAACCTGGTTGAAGTTTGTCCCACCGGCGTCTTCACAGATAAAACCCTTAAGCAGCATTATACACGTAAATGGGATTTGACAACTGCACCTTCCATATGTGTACACTGCAGTGTTGGATGCAATACAATTGCCGGGGAAAGATACGGTACATTAAGAAGAATCCTCAGCCGCTACAACAGTGAGGTAAATGGTTACTTTTTGTGTGACCGTGGAAGATTCGGATATGAATTTGTAAACAGCAGTAAAAGAATAAAAAATGCTTCCATAAAGACAGGTATAACTCATCAGTTTGTAGATCTGGATACGGCATTATCTCATATAAAAGATTTGATTTCAGAAGGATCCACTGTTATCGGCATCGGTTCCTCCCATGCCTCACTTGAGGCAAATTTCCTGCTTAAAAAGCTTGTCGGGAAGGATAATTTTTATTCAGGGGTTTCTCCGGAACAATACAGACTTCAGAAAATACAGCTTGATGTAATGAAGAGCGGTGCATTCCATTCCCCATCCCTTAAAGATATTGAAGAATCGGACGCTGTACTTATACTCGGTGAAGATATCACCAATACAGCACCTATGCTTGCCCTGTCTGTAAGACAGGCAATCAAAAAAGCTCCTCACGGCCTCCTTGAAAAATTAAAAGTACCAGAGTGGCAGGATGAAGCCATTCGCGAGGCGCTGCAGGAGGCGAAGCTTCCGATGTTTATTGCCTCATCTTATCCGACAAAACTTAATGATGTATCTGCTTTATCAATTAACCTCGCTCCCGGTGATATCGCAAGGATCGGGAATGCGATAGCTTCACATTTTGATGATGCGGTTAAGGCACCGGTAGATCTGATTGATAATGAAAAGGAATTCGTTGAACGGGCGGTTGAGTCATTACGTAATGCTTCGAAGCCACTAATTATTACCGGTACTGGAGCATTATCTGAGAATATAATTTATTCTGCGGTTAATGTTTCTAATGCACTGCAGAAGCTTAATAAGAATCTGTCCCTTAGTTTTATTTTTCCGCAGGCTAACAGCGTTGGGCTAATGCTGCTGGACGGCAAACCGCTTGATACTATGGGAAGTGAAAAAAGTAAAGTGATCATTAATCTTAAAAATGATCTGATGGGTCTTGAACAGGAATTGGTAAGAAGTATAACTGACAATTCAAAACTGATTACTATCGACTGTCTGGGAAATGAAACAACCGAAAGGTCTGATATTATTATTCCTTCAGGCACGTTTGCAGAATCTGACGGAACTTTTATTAATAACGAGGGAAGGGCTCAGCGGTATTACCAGGTCTATGTCCCCGATAATAAGGAAATAATGGAAGGCTGGAGAATTATGTCCCGCCTTCTAACCTCACTATCACTGACAATCCCTGCGTCATCAGCTGAAAGACCAGGTTCTTCTTCTAATCCTGGCGATGAAAGGATGGGGGAGGGAATACCGGAGCAAAGAACTGAAGGAGCAGGCGAAATAGAAAAAGGAAATAAAGACAGGCAGTCTGGAACGGTTGAACCAGACTTTGAAGAAATTCTAAAAGAGATAGCTTCATCTATACCTGAACTAAGAGAGATCGTTTCAATTACACCGCCACCTGGATTCAGGATAGCGGGACAAAAGATTTCCCGTGAACCACACAGGTTCAGCGGAAGAACTGCAATGCGCGCAGACGTTAATGTCAGCGAACCTAAACCTCCGGTTGACCTGGATTCTCCTTTGACTTTTACAATGGAAGGTTATAAAGGTGAGCCTCCTTCATCAATGATTCCTTTCTTCTGGTCTCCGGGCTGGAACTCCGTTCAATCAATAAATAAATATCAGATAGAAGTCGGCGGACCATTGCACGGAGGTGATCCGGGAAGACGATTATTCGAAAAGAATGAGTCTGCAAATCAGAAATATTACGACATTAACCTGGAAAAGTTCGAAAGAAAAAATGAAGAGTACCTTGCTGTGCCGGTGTATCATATATTCGGATCAGAGGTATTGAGTTCTGAAGCTCCGGCTGTTCAGCAGATGATCCCTGAAATGTGTGTCTGGATGAATCCTGATGATGCCGTAGAGGAAGGGATTAAAAAAGACCAGAGCTTGGAGATATCATCAGGTGATAAAACATTTAAACTTCCTGTTAAGGTGATTATGAATTTGCCGCGAGGTATGGTTGGGTTCCCTGTTTTACCAGGTAAAACAATCCTGCTTTCTACCCCCGATAGAAGTGTGAAACCAGTAATAAAATACAATGAATGGCTTAAAGTAAAGAGAAATGCTGACTGATATTATCATAAAAGTAGCTGTAATATTCGGCGTATTGATAGTGATGCTTTCAATTGCAGCCGGTCTTATATGGCTGGAGCGAAGGATGCTGGCACTATATCAGGACCGTTACGGACCAAACCGTGTTGGGCCTTTCGGTCTGCTCCAGGTTCTGGCTGATACACTCAAGATTATGATGAAAGAGGATTGGATTCCATCTTTTGTTGATAGACCTGTGTTTGTTGGTGCTCCCACCATAGTTATGATCGCGGTTCTTATGACATTCGCCATAGTACCTTTTTCGCCAAATTTATTTGTGACCGATATGAATGTAGGCATATTATTCTTTCTGGCAATGTCATCTCTGGGTGCATACAGCATCGTTCTAGCAGGTTGGTCTTCAAATAATAAATATGCATTACTTGGGGCATTAAGAGGATCCGCCCAAATGATTACATATGAGGTATTTATGGGACTTTCCTTGATGGGAATTGTAATAATGAATGGCACTTTTAGTTTACGGGGGATAGTCGAAGCCCAGACCGGAATCTGGAACTTCATACCCCAATTCGTTGGCTTCGTAATATTTCTGATCGCAGGGATAGCTGAAACACACCGGCTGCCTTTTGATATCCCTGAGGCAGAGAGTGAACTTATTGCTGGATTTCATTCGGAATACTCCGGAATGAAATTCGGTATGTTCTTCGTTGGTGAATACCTGGGAATCACAATGATTTCGGCGCTTATTGTAACATTTTATTTTGGAGGCTGGCTGGGATTTGATTTCCTACCGCCCTATATCTGGTTCGTCTTAAAGATGTTTTTATTTATTTCGTTTTTCATCCTGCTCCGGGCTTCTTTACCCAGACCAAGGTATGATCAATTGATGGAATATGGATGGAAAATCCTGCTCCCGTTGGTATTATTAAATTTGCTGGTTACAGGAGCAATTTTGTTGGCAAATTAAAAAGTGAAGAGAGATTATGTTAAGTAATTTGAGATCAATATGGGAAGCATTTAAGCATGCATTTAGTCCACCTGATACCGTGCAGTATCCTGAAGAAAAACCTTACTTGCCTCCGAGGTGGAGGGGCAGAATAATACTATCGCGTGATCCCGATGGGGGTGAAAGATGTGTAGCCTGTTACCTCTGTGCAGTTGCCTGTCCGGTTGACTGTATATCGCTGCAGGCGACAGAGGATGAAAACAACCGGAGGTACCCCGAATTCTTCCGGATAAATTTTTCGAGATGCATTTTCTGCGGATACTGTGAGGATGCTTGCCCTACCTATGCAATACAACTTACGCCGGATTTTGAGATGTCTGAATACGACAGGCAAAACCTGGTTTATGAGAAAGAGGATCTTCTTATTGAAGGTGAGGGAAAATACCATGGATATAATTATTACAGGGTGGCAGGATTAAAGATCGGCGGAAAGGATAAAGGTGAAGCAGTGAATGAAGAAAAACCAATTGATATAAGGAGTCTCATTCCCTGATGGACGTTCTTTTTTACATATCGGCCGCAATAGCAATCGCTTCATCGCTGATGGCTGTAACAAGAGCAAACGCGGTACACGGGCTTCTTTATCTCGTTGCATCCCTGCTCTCGGCAGCCTTTATATTTTATCTTTTCGGTGCGCCATATATAGCAGCCCTTGAAGTTATAATATATGCGGGAGCCATTATGGTGCTTTTCATCTTCGTGGTGATGATGTTTAATCTCGGAAAGGATTCCGAAAAGCAGGAAAGGGCCTGGATGAAACCGCAAATCTGGAAAGGACCTTCTCTTCTAATAGGGATACTCCTTGTAGAATTTATTATCATGCTGACAAACGCAGGCGACTCATACTTTCAATTTATAAAGGTTGATCCGAAACAAGTGGGTACCTCGCTTTTTACCACTTACATACTTGGAGTTGAGTTGACGGCGATGCTCCTTATATCGGGCATAGTAGGTGCATATCATATAGGTCAGCAAAAAAAGAAAACGAGGCACAGGTACCTGGAGGTGAAGGATGAATAATGTCCCTTTAATGGCCGGTTTGTTATTGACGGGAGTATTGTTTGTTATCGGCGTAACAGGACTCCTTGTACGCCGTAACCTGATCTTTATGCTAATGTCGATAGAGATTATGCTGAATGCGGCGGCAATGACATTCATAGTTGCAGGCTCCAAATGGCATCAGCCGGACGGACAGGTGATGTTTATTTTTATACTTGCTATGGCTGCTGCTGAAGTCGCTGTTGGACTGGCGCTGATCCTGCGTATCCATTATAGAACTAAATCACTTGACTCGGATGCACTAAACAAGATGAAGGACTAGGGAAATAATAATATGCTCAGCTGGTTATGGGTTATAGTTGCTTCACCACTTTTTGGCTTTCTGCTGCTTGCCGTTTTTGGTAAGAAAATGAGTAAGACAGCTGCAGGAATTATCGGGGTGGGCTCTGTCGGCTTATCCGCTCTTATAACCATCCTCATTGGCATCTTTTACACAGCACAGGGTTCCGATACTGTATACATTCAGAAACTTTGGCAGTGGTTCGACGTAGCGGGATTCAATCCTTCGATCTCATTTAATCTCGATCCACTTTCCATGGTTTTCATTTTCGTTATAACATTTGTAGGCTTTCTTATTCATCTCTATTCTGCAGAATTTATGATTGATGACGAAGGGTATTCGAGATTCTTCGCGTATATGAACCTTTTTATTGCGTCGATGCTTATACTGGTTCTGGCAGATAACCTTCTGCTTCTTTACCTTGGATGGGAGGGTGTCGGTTTATGCAGCTACCTGTTGATTGGATTCTGGTATAAAGATCCCGCCAATGGAACAGCGGCACGAAAAGCTTTTATTGTAACAAGGGTAGGGGATACTGCTATGGCGATAGGTCTCTTCTACCTGGTGATGAATTTTAATACTCTTAATATCAGTGATATAATGTCAGCTGCCCAGCAGCAATGGCCGGTTGGTTCTACTATGGCCTTTACTGCTTCTATACTTCTGCTTGGCGGCGCATTGGGAAAATCGGCGCAGCTTCCCCTGCAAACCTGGCTTCCTGATGCAATGGCAGGACCGTCACCTGTGAGCGCATTAATCCATGCAGCTACAATGGTTACAGCGGGTGTTTACCTTATCGCAAGGACCCATGTTTTGTTCATCCTTTCTCCCCCTGCTCAGACCATTGTTGCTGTCATTGGGACATTAACTCTTCTGTTAGCAGGATTCAGCGCCCTGACCCAATATGATATTAAGAGAGTGCTGGCCTATTCTACCATCAGCCAGATTGGTTATATGTTCCTCGCATTAGGAGTAGGGGCATGGTCGACTGCTGTATTCCATTTTATGATTCATGCTTTCTTTAAAGCCCTGCTTTTTCTTGGCGCCGGGGCTGTCATCATTTCCCTCCATCACGAACATAATATGTTTAAGATGGGAGGACTGCGTAAAGAAATGCCAATAACATTCTATACTTTTCTGATTGGTTCAGCCTCACTTGCAGCGCTTCCTCTGATTACCGCAGGATTTTACAGCAAAGATGAAATTATCTGGTACAGCTGGTCGGCTTCCAACGGCAGTCCCTGGCTGTGGATAGGTGCAGTAATTGGTGCATTTATAACTGCAGTATATACTTTCAGGATGGTATTTATAACCTTCTATGGCAGAACACAAATGAAACCGGAGAAAAAACTCAGCGGCTTCATTAAGATACCGTTGATTGTGCTTGCTGTATTATCAGTTATAGGAGGTTTTTTACAGACACCCTCAACGCTGGGAAATGTAACGATATTCTCTAACTTTTTAACGAAAACGCTTCCTGAGGCTGCAACACATTCTTCGGAAGGATTGGAAATTCTTTTCCAGATTATAACTGCTCTGCTTGCAGTATCGGGGATATTTGTTGCCTACGTCCTTTATGTTAAAAGAAGACCAGAAGAGAGGAACAAATCATTTATTGCTGAATTCCTTCTCTCAGGCTGGAGGTTTGACAGAATATACGACAGAGTTTTTGTTCGTCCGGTTGTATGGATGGCCGAGATCGACAGGCATGACTTCATCGACTATTTCTATACATTTATTGCGTGGTTAACAGGACTCGGCTATAAAATCCTGACGCTTACACAGACAGGAAATCTTCGATGGTACGCTGCAGGATTGGTAGTCGGTGCAATTTTGACAATATCAATAGTGTTATTATCGTGATACTTGTTTATATCATTGTAATCTTATTTGCAGGAGGACTCCTTGCCTGGCTGATCTCCAAAATTAGCGAGACAGGAGCGCGATGGACTTCCCTGGTATTTTTATTCGCATCTCTTGTGCTTGCGGTCTATCTCTGGCTTGCAAGCGGCGCATCGACGGCTGTTAGTACAGGGAACCAATGGATTACCGAAGTACAGTGGAAATGGATACCGATGTTCGGTATCAGTCTGCATTTTGCCGCCGATGGATTAAGCATACTCCTGATCCTCCTAACGCTTTTCCTCGGAATGATATCTGTTCTCATTTCCTGGAAGAGCATAACAAAGAATGTAGGATTCTATCACTTCAACCTCCTCTGGATTCTTGCAGGAATAACTGGAGTATTTACTTCCATGGATCTGTTTCTCTTTTATTCATTCTGGGAAGTAATGCTCATTCCTATGTATTTCCTTATCGGTATATGGGGACATGAGAACCGTATATACGCATCATTTAAGTTTTTTATATTTACCCAGGCAAGCGGACTGCTGATGTTCGTTGCTATACTCGCTCTATATTTTATCCATGGTCAAAGTACCGGTACATATACATTCGATTACGCGGCATTACTGGGTACACAGCTTTCCCCTGTTGCAGGAATGTGGATCATGTTAGGATTCCTTATAGCGTTTATTGTAAAGCTTCCCGCAGTTCCTTTTCATAACTGGTTACCTGATGCTCATACAGAGGCTCCTACAGCAGGGAGCGTTATACTGGCGGGACTTCTTTTAAAAACAGGTGCTTACGGAATACTTCGTTTTGTGATCCCTTTCTTTCCTGATGCAAGCAGGACATTTGCCCCGGTTGCTATCATACTTGGTGTTCTTGGCATTCTGTATGGAGCGAAGCTCGCTTTTGCACAGACAGACTTTAAGCGTCTTGTTGCCTATACAAGTGTAAGTCATATGGGTTTCATACTTCTCGGTGCTTTTTCCTTCAACCAGCTGGCGTTGCAGGGTGTTGTGCTTCAGATGCTGACTCATGGGATCAGCACCGGGGCCTTATTTATAATAGTGGGTGCTATACAGGATAGAACACACACACGGGATCTTAACAGGCTCGGAGGTCTATGGGACCAGGTCCCCGGGATGGGAGGGGTAAGTTTATTATTCGCAATGGCTTCACTCGGCCTTCCCGCACTGGGGAATTTCGTCGCAGAATTTTTAATCCTTGTCGGTTCCTTCCAGGCAACCGTGTTCTGGACTATCATTGCATCGCTGGGACTTGTAGCTTCTACACTTTATTCGTTAAGGATACTCCAGAAAGTCTTCTTCGGAGAAAAAGAAGAAGAATGGAAGATATCCGATTTTGATGGAAGGGAGACTACCGTTATGGCGGCAATGATCATTGCGATCGTCTGGATAGGTATTTATCCTGGTTCTTTTCTAAGTACATCGAAGGCATCGATCGAGAGAATTTTAAACTATAATGGGAGACACGGACCCTACGAGGTTCTGAATGAAAGTAATAGTACAATGAGCCCCGGAGAGATGGAACTTTTTAAGAGTAAAAGTCAGGCCGAACCAAAATGAATGCACAGGATTTTTATGTACTCATACCTCTTATGATAGTCGCGCTTGTCCCGATTGTTATAATGATTATCATCGCCATTAAGCGCTACCATGCAGTGGTGAATGCATTCTCGCTGTTAGCCTTAGCTGCTGCATTTATTTCGCTCTTCTACTTAACAGTATATATGCCCCGTCAGGTTACTCCGATTCTGATGATAGATAGTTATACATTGTTCTACTGGGGATTGATATTCACGGCGTCTTTCTTCGTGGTGCTGCTTTCATATAAATATTTAAAGGACAAGGAGATAAATAGTGAGGAATACTATATCCTTATCTTCAATGCAGTGCTGGGTTCTTCAGTAATAGCGGCAAGCAATCATTTCATTTCGTTCTTCCTGGGACTGGAATTACTAAGCGTTTCGTTATACGCTCTAATTGCCTATCCTAAATTCAGTGAAAAGCCGGTTGAAGCGGGCATCAAATACCTGATACTTGCTGCAGCATCCTCAGCATTTCTGCTGTATGGAATGGCTCTTAGTCTATTTTGATACTGGTTCAATGTTTTTCCCCAAAATAGTAAAAGCTTTGCTGTCAGGAATAGAAATATCGTCCTTCGCACTTTTTGGTTTTGCATTAATGATTGTAGGAATTGGTTTTAAGCTTGCGATCGTTCCGTTCCATTTATGGACGCCCGACGTATACCAGGGTGCACCGGCTCCGGTAACAGGGTTTATTGCAACAGTATCAAAGGGCGGTGTATTCGCTTTCCTGCTAAGACTTTTCTATGAACTCAATCTGTACAGCTTTTATCCACTTGTAACTATTTTTGTGGTGATTTCAATTGCATCGATGTTTGTTGGAAACCTGCTTGCATTAAGGCAGCGGAATGTTAAAAGGATACTGGCTTACTCATCCATTGCTCATCTCGGCTACCTTCTTATCGCATTCCTGGCTGCGGGAGAGATGGGGGTGAATGCCTCAACGTTTTACCTGGTCGCTTATTTTATCACAACACTGGGAGCATTCGGAGTAGTCACTATATTATCGACAAAAGATAAAGAAGCCGAGGATATTGATGAATACCGGGGGTTGTATCAGACCAAACCCCTGACCGCTGCCATTTTTACCGCTATGCTTTTTTCACTTGCAGGGATTCCTTTAACAGCGGGATTTATAGGGAAATACTATATTCTGCTGTCAGGAGTAAATACAGGGATGTGGCTGCTCGTAATCAGCCTTGTTATAAATAGTGTCATAGGACTTTTTTATTACCTCAGGATAATCGTGGCGATGTACTCGAAGTCAGATTCATCTGAAGAACGAAAATTCCCCGGATTTAGCATGGGAAGCGGATTTGCCCTGGGAATTTTAACAATTCTGCTGGTTTGGTTCGGGGTAGCGCCGGCAGGTATACTTGGGCTTATTAAATCGCTTGTTGCCGGTTTAAGTTGATCAAAATTTAGAATAATTTTGAGTATGCAAAATTTCTATGGTTATGTAGTTCTAACAGTTGCATTAATAATTATCATATTTTCAACAATAAACACTTTTCCTCAACAGGAAAAGGGGGGACATAATATGGAAATAGAAATACAATCACGTTCGTTCGGTGAAGGAGAAAACATTCCCTCAAAGTTTACCTGCGATGGTGCAAATGTTTCACCGCAAATAAGCTGGAATAGCAGTGTTGAAGGAATAAGAACATTCGTACTTATTGTTGAAGATCCCGATGCTTCAAATGGAAACTTCACTCACTGGTTAGTTTATAACATTCCCGCAGATGTAAACTCATTGATGGAAAATTCTACCCCGAGCAAAAATATACGAGACGAAGTTCTAATGGGAACAAACGATTTCGGCAGGATCGGGTACGGCGGTCCTTGTCCGCCATCCGGAACTCATCATTATTATTTTAGGATTTATGGTCTGAATACCGCAGTCCATCTTGATTCCGGAGCAACCAAGAAAGAAGTATTGAAAAAGATGGAAGGACACATTATTGCCCGCGGTGAACTTATGGGCACCTTTCAGAGAAAGAAATAAAGTAAGGTAGTTCACTTAAACCGGTTCTGCCCTACCGGAATCTTCCAATATTTCGGGAGTGCTTTTTATGTATTGAACGAGCTGACTTATTACGAATTCTTTTTCATCTATTACAGCCTTAACCACGTCCCCTATAGATATTATTCCTGTTAATTTTTCGTTTTCAAATACAGGAAGGTGACGAATTCTCTTCTCAATCATTAGTGCCATGCATTCTTCGACCAGCCTATCCGAATCTACATAAATTACTTTTTCAGACATAATTTCTCTCACCATCGCATCTCTTGAGGACTTTCCCTCCAGAGCTACTTTACTTGCATAATCTCTTTCAGACATTATACCAACGATTTCACCGTTTTCTATCACCAGTACGGCACCGATTTTTTTTCCCGCCATCAGCTTCAACGCATTAAAAATTGTGTCATCGGGAGAAACCGAATATATATCATAACCTTTACTGGCCAAAATTTCTCTAACAGTCTTCATAAGAGTATCCTTTCTCGTTTTATTAATGACGGGAAGTTTAACTGATAATAGATAAAATTCTTTAAAAAAGCACTATTAAAATTTTAAGCCGGGCAAAGTTTCATTAATAAGTATGACTGATCTCAACTTGAATGTCTGTGAACCATACCCTAGTTTTATTATCAGATCCATAATGCTCAGTTGAGATTATAATTCCATCGAATTTCCTGTTCTGTTCCCACGTATAATTCCTCTGTTTTGCTTTATTTCCGCCGGGAAGATAAGACCATTCCCGGATCATATTATCCTGGTCTAGAAATAATTCAAAAACATCATTCGGTGTATAACCAGTATTGTTTTTATAAGTAACAACCAGTTCGGTTCCATATTCTTTACTTATTGGAAACTGCTTCTTTCCAACTATGGTGATATCAAGGTCTTTATCCCAGACAAGGTGGAAGGGGAACAGCAGCCAGTACTGATCATTAATAAATTCTGAATCTACAAATTTTGTTGTCGCAATGCTTGTATCCATCTGGCGCCTGTTATATGTATACTCAGTATCCTTTCCATTTTTATCGGGACCTTTGTAAATCACATTTCCGGTCTTCGGTTCCCATACCCAGCTTCTTTTAACGTTAACACCGTCATTACGGAAATTGAAAGTAAAACTAATAGACTCGATATCAGAGAAAGCTTTAATACCATATTTTCCGGCAACCCATTCCGGCAGTGAGCCTTTACTGGTTTTGTCCTGTGTTAAAGAGTCATTACCAACCGAAGCTGCAATTAATATCAAAGTTATTGTAAACGGGGAAACTGATGCCGAAATCTTTTTTATAGATAGTATGAGCTTATGGAAAAAACGAGACATCTGATCCTTATTTTATGATATGATAAAGAAGATAAGATAAAAGTAGGTCCATACCATATATAAGGTTTTATTCTGGATCACACAACCCCCCGGGAATCAATTTCCATAATACCCGATTTAATTGGGGTGCCCAATCCGTCGGGGGCAAAAGGGTGGAGAGTAGTTATATGCCTGGTAGAGGCCGGTTGAAGGCCGAGGTGAGGCCGAAGAGAGGCCGAGAGAGGCCGAATAGATGGCTGTAATATAATCAAAGGATGGATACCCTCAGACTTTTTGTATCAGTTTTGCAATCATACAAATTAGTTGTTACCTGAAACTGATAGCTTCATATATACAAAATAAGATGGTTATAATTCAATCTTTTTAATTATTTTTCATACTACTACTTCTTAGTTATATTAAAAAGAAGATTTATGTTTAAGAAAATATTTATAATTGTTTTTATGGCAGCTTTAATAAAAAGTACTTACGCGGATTTACAGTTTGCCGGAGATATTATTTCCGCACAGAAATTTGAAACCCGGGTTGAGTTTAAGCTCAGCAATGCATTATTCAACCTGTATGTTATCAATGATAACATTATTCGTTTCCGGTTCACCAATAAAGAGGAATTTTCCAAAGCTCCTTCGTATGCTGTTATAAATAATTCTTCAGGAATATTTTCGTATAGTGACCAATCCGATTATTACGAAATATCTACAAATGAGCTTATAGTCAGAATAGCAAAATCTCCGTGCAGGGTTAGCATCTATGACAAAAACCTGAACCTGTTGAATGAAGATGAGAAGAGTTTCGGTGCAGCTTTTGACGCTGATGAGGTCAGATGCTTTAAAACTTTATTTAAGGATGAACTGTTTTACGGTCTTGGAGAAAAAACAGGGGACCTGAAGAAAAACGGTGAGCAGTGGACGATGTGGAATTCGGATACCCCTGATTATACAGAAAAACAAGACCCGCTCTACCAATCGATTCCCTTCTTTATAGGAATCCGGAACCACGAGGCTTATGGAATCTTTTTCGATAATACCTACCGCTCTTATTTTAATATGGGTGCAAGCAACAACCGTTTTTACTGGTTCGGTGCCGATAAGGGCGAGCTCGATTATTATTTTATAAAGGGACCCGAAATAAAAAAAGTCATCTCTCTTTATACTCTGCTCACCGGAAGAATGGAGCTGCCTCCGATGTGGGCGCTTGGGTACCAGCAAAGCAAATGGAGTTATTACCCTGAATCAACAGTAACCACCCTGGCGAAGACGTTCCGCGATAAGAACATCCCCTGCGATGTTATATACCTCGATATCCATTATATGAACGGATACAGGGTATTCACCTGGAATAATGACAGGTTTCCCAATCCTCTTAGAATGCTTAACGCGCTGCAGAAGCAGGGATTTAAAGTTATCACTATAGTCGATCCAGGTGTAAAGGCTGATACGAATGACTATGAAATTGCAAAGGAGGGATTGAAGGACGATCTTTTTGCTAAATATCCCGACGGTGTTGTATACCAGGGCGAGGTATGGCCGGGTTGGGCATATTTTCCTGATTTCACTAAGAGGGAAACCCGGGAATGGTGGGGAAAGAAAAATGCACAGCTATTAAAGGAAGGTGTTGCCGGTATATGGAATGATATGAATGAACCGTCTGCATGGGGACAGGCTATACCTGATATTATTCAGTTTGATGATAATGGTTTCGGGGCAACATATAAAAAAATACATAATGTATATGCTCTGGAGATGGCGAAGGCTACATTTGAGGGAATAAAAAATAATCTTTCGGATACACGGCCTTTTATTCTTACACGTGCAGGGTTTGCCGGAATACAAAGGTATGCGGCGGTATGGACAGGTGATAATGCCGCGAGCGAGGCGCATCTTAAACTGGCATGCACCATGGTGCAGGGATTGAGTCTGAGCGGCATCCCTTTCTGCGGGAGCGATGTTGGAGGTTTCTTCGGCTCTCCTTCCCAAAGACTCTATACAAGGTGGATGGAACTGGGTGCATTTACTCCTTTTTACAGGGGCCATACAATAATTAACACCCGCGACCAGGAGCCATGGGCATTCGGTGAAGAGGTTGAAAGATGGGTGAAGAATATAATGGATTTAAGGTATGAACTGCTTCCGTTTTTTTATACAGAGTTTTACAATGCTTCGAAGACGGGTGTGCCAATTGTCCGTTCTATGTTCCTGAATTACCAGAATGATGATGAATGTTATTCCAATGAAGCGCAGGATCAATATATGATAGGAGATAACCTTCTCGTTGCGCCCGTTCTGTCCGAGTATGAGAATTCAAAAAAGCTGTACCTGCCGGAAGGGAAGTGGCTCGGTTGGTGGGATAATAAAGTGTATGAAGGCGGACAATGGATTCTGACGGAAGCCCCCATCGACCGGATTCCCCTGTTTATAAAGGAAGGCGGAGTAATTCCGATGCGGGAAAAACAGGAATATATTGGAGAACATAACCAGGATGTTAAATTTCTTACGCTCAAAATATTTCCCGGGATCGAATCAGGGTATGAATTCTACCAGGATGACGGGCAGAGCCTGAAATACCAGGAAGGTCAGTACCTGGTGACAAACATAACGGTAAAAAATAATACGGAACTGGATATTAACTTAGAGAAAGAAGAAGGTGAATACGTCCCCGAAATTGCATCATACCTGTTTAACATTTATAGAACGGAACCTGTGAAAAGTGTAATTGCTGACGGGAAGGAACTGAAACCTTTTACTCAAAAAGATTACCTTCACAGGAATGAAGCAGGGTATGAGTTCGATCCTGAAAAAAGAGTGCTTGTGATTAAGTATATCTCCGAAGGACACAGTACCAGTGGGGATCCTATTGCCCTTAAATACAAGTACAATCCCAGGATCGAAATAAAAGTTGAGTAATCAGCCCACGGTTTTTGGTTTTTCCATCCACTGATCGCAGTAACCGTTGGGATTAATGGGACCTTTAACTAATTCGCATGTTCCGCAGGGACCATTGCCTGTCGGGGGTCTCCAGTGAAGACAGTTAGTGCAATATTTATCCTCGTTCGGGGTTTGTCCTATATAGTTAAACTGTTTACGTGTAGCAAGCTCAGCATCTGAAAGGCTGCTTACATCACTGCAAGGATCATTTGCATCTGCCTGCTGTTCTCCATTTGTATTTTCTGCAGGTTTTTTCTCACCGCCACCGCAGGCTGCAAGGAGGGTGCTCCCGCCTAGAAGCACAGTACCGGAAAAGAGGAGATTTTTTAGGAAGTTTTTACGGGATAATTTTTTCAAGGTTACCTCCGGTTTGTTCACTCACAAAAGTATTTAATCAGGATAAAAGAAATATTGAAATATTTCACATCTTGTACAATAGCAGGAGATGTCCAAAAATGTAATCATTATATCCTACTAAAACAAATAAGACTATTTCATGGCCGGGACGTAAAATCCTGATGCCATTTGCTAGCGATAGGAAAATTCGGGATCGAAAACAAGATTTCCCGTCGGATCCATATCGCCTGCTGCCTCGTAATCGACGGTACGAAGCAGATCAGATCAGGATGGCGGGCTTAGGGTGAAAGTTTTCTCAGCAATAAGTGATTTATCATAGTATACTCTGCATTTGTATGTACCTGATTCCCTTTTCCGTGTAATTGAAATTGAATTGGAGAGAACAGTAGGAATTTGCTTTTTTCCAAATTTAAATGTCTTGTTATAAAACGATCCGCCTCCCGGGGAAATCCATTCGATCCTTATGGCGGATTTGACACGTTTTTCCCTAGTATCTGCAATGCTTACAACGGCGTGAACGTGGCTCTTATTATTTATCGTGAATTTATCTGATATCCCGTACGCTTTCTTTGTTTTATTTCCAATTTTGCTGCAGAAAACTACGACGGCATCAATGCCTTTAACTTGTACGACCCTTAACTCTTCTTTCTGTTCCGGTACAAGCGTGAATGTCTTTTCACCGATAAGCTTGTTGTAAAGATAAACCCTCAGTTTATAGGTACCTGCTTCGCGTGATTTGCTGTTTGCCGTAATAGCACTGCTTAGTTCTGCAGAGGTGTCAAAAGGAGATATAGAAAATTTCCTGCGGTAAAAAGAATTCCCGTCTTCACCACACCAGGCAATTTCGCCCTTAAATTCTTTCCCTTTGTAAAATTCCTTATTAAAAAGCGTTATCCCGGCATATACTTTCGCTTTGTTTTTGATTTCGAAAACATTGCCGGTATCTTTTGGCATTGAATTATCGCGGACGCCGATGCTGCCAAGTGTAATCACGGCCGAAAGGGGATAAGGAAAATTCACGGAGAAAACCGCCGCGGAATCTGCATTATAATTAACAAGTTTAAAGTTCTTTTCTGCAATCAGCTCTCTAAATAAATAAACCCTGAATTTATATTCACCCGTATTTCTTCTTTCGGCCGGGATAGATATAACACTATGTATTTCCGAGAGCGTATCGGCCGCCTGGATTTGTTCCCTTTTCATGAAAAAGGAATTCCCATCTGGATCAATCCAATCGACATGCAACATAATATCTCTGCCGGGATGAAGTTCGCGGTTCACTATTTTTATCAAAGCATATACTTTCGATTTCTCACCGATAGTGAATATATTTGTCGCAAGAGGGCGTCCGGCATCATCGATACCTTTATAGAGCAGAACCTTCGCATTTATACCCGAACTGTCTACCGGTGAATACGAAACACTGCCATCCTCATTACTTACGACAGGGTCGAGCCGTGAAGAACAATCCGTAATCAAAAGGACGCACAATGCTGCTGCAAGTATTCTAATAGCAGTAATATCTAAAAAAAACTTCTTCTTCATATTTATTCAGATCATTTTTATGATTACGTTTGAACTTTTCTGCTTGACTTTCCAGAACCATGCCGACAGCAGCAGCATTATCGTCAGAAGAATTGCAGCTCCGATCAGGGTATCGGTAAGGTCGCCGATCCGGTAAAGGAAATTGATGCGTTTCGAAAAGATGCCCAGCAATGCAATATGCATACAGTAGAAAAAGAGCGGAACCTTGCCTACTATACCGATTACGTCAAAAACCTTCGGTATGTATTTGTATAACGCAATAAAGGAGGCGACTCCCGCAACCACACTTGCAAAGAACCAGATATTGAAATAAAGGCTGGGCGGATATTTCTGATCCAGGAAGAAAGAATAAGATCCGAACTCAGAGAAAGGAAAAATGTTGCCGTAACCGCGGAACATCCTTATGCTAATTGCGACTACAAAAGCAATCATTGCTATACCCAAACTATATAATATCTTCTCCTTATCGGTCTTCCATGCATCAAGCCAGCCAGGTGCCATCACAGACCCCAGTACGGCGACGGCAAACCAGGGAAGTACAGGGTACTTATTAAAATCACCTGCATCAACGAACGTCTGCATCACAACCATCTGCCAGGTATTGTTCGGATCGTACTGTATCTGTAGCAGAAAAGGATGAATAAGCAGTATTACAATCCCTATTGCCAGCCTGTATTGCCATTTAAACTGCATAATGAACGTAAGGAGGATCATCGACATTCCGATAGAGGAGATTATCCCGAAGTGGAATGGATCGAATCGCTCAAAGCCGCTCCATGATGAATTCACCCAGGTCATCTGCAGAAGGACGAGGAACAGACTTCGTTTAATAAGATTCCACCTGGTCACGCTGTCGGGAATGCCACTCTTTTTTCGTTTTTGGAAGGTATACCACACCATTGCTCCATTCATCATCAGGAAGCCGGGCGCGCACAGATAGGATGAATAACGTAGTATGAATTGACCCCATGATGAAAAGAGAGGATCAAGTGGGTCGAGATATTTCCATATTGAGTTCAGGTAATAGGAACTGTGATCGAGTAGCATCAGGATTACCATGAAACCCCTGAACTGATCGACAAATTCGAAACGTTTGGGTTTAACGATTGTATTTTCTGAATTTTTATCCATATTAGAAAAATCAGACCTCTCCTAAAGTTAATTTTATAACCCCGATGGGGTTCTCGCTTTGTTGTGCTAACAAAGCTATAGAATATTTCTTTGCTGAGATTCCGGACAAAGTTTACCTTCGTCAGGTAGATCCCCGAGACAACCTAGGGTATTGAAACAATTACCAGACCTTCGTCTTCATCGGCAATGTAAATATAATTATTGTCTGCAGCGACGCCTTTTGCGTAGGCTGTCTGGACGGAACCGATCCTGTACGGAGCTGAAGGATTTGATACATCAATAATCTGAAGTCCCCGTTGCTCTGATGCAACAAATACCTTCCCTGACTTATAGCATACTTCCTTTGCATAGCCGCCGGTTTCAAATTTACTCATCAGTTTAATGTTAAGTGAATCGGAGTAATCGATTATTGCAAGTCCGCCCGTACCTGATGCAACGTATGCTATAGGTTGATCGGGATTTATACAAACGTTCTCGGCATATCCGTCGGTATCGACCAGCTTCATCACGGGATAGTTTCCCCAACCTGTCTGCATCTGAGAAATATCGTATAAAGCTAGTCCCATCTCTCCGATAGCCACCAGAGCATAATTACTGTCTGATGAGCATGCCACGCCTTGAGCATAACCCGGAGTTATCAATGCGCCGCGTGGATCAGGCTGCGATGGAAAGCTGATTTCTGAAATGCTGACACCTTCTTCACTAATTGCTGTAAAAAGGAAATTTTTATAAATACAGAAATCCTTACCGGGTTTTATGTTCCTGTTATTAATTGTGGTACATGGCTGAAATGGATCGGAAACGTCTACTACAGTTATCCCAAAGATTCCCGAGGCAATGTAAACGATTGTATCGAGCATTGCTACTTTAGAAGAGTATCCACGGCAGCCTTCGGTAAGATTTGTTATCAGCATAGGGACTGAATGATCAGCAACGTTAATTATTTCGAGCCCTCCTTCACCCTGGGCTATATACACAAGGGTATCCTTTACCACTACATCCTGTGCATATGCAGAAGTCTTTAATTTACCCACTATTTTATATCCGCCGTCACCGCCCATAATCGATTCAGGATCATTTGGAGTTCCGCATCCGGAAATTAGCAGTAAAGCTGTTAAGAATGTTGTGAATATGTTTTTAAGCATTTTTATTTCCTTAGAATTTAAAATTTCAAACTATAACTTATTTTTAATCCCGCCTGGTACTGATCGTAACTTTTCTCATCCGAAATATTTTCGGCATTTACTTCAGCAGGAGTCCCGGTCTTCCTTGTTGTGAGTGAATAAAAAGCCGAGACATCAGTATTGCCGGTAAGTGTAATACCGTATTCAAAGCTCAGGTCTAAAACTTTATCGTGCCGTCCGGCATGGATTGGATCGATTTCATAAAAATTACCCGTCGTAAAAAAGGTTCTCTCATAGTTAACATTCACGCTGATCGTATTATTCATCCTGAATACTTCAGGCAGCTTGTATGTTAGCCCTGCAAAGTAATCATGACTATAATTATCTGCATTCACATCATCCGAAAAGGCCTTCGTCTCTCCGGATCCATCGTATCCTCTGGCTATGGACTTATAATATTTATATCCTGCATCCACGCTGAGATCTTTGGTGAGCGTCTGGAATATTCTTATTCCAAGCATATAATCGTTGCTGTCATATTCT
The DNA here is from genome assembly GCA_963774455.1 of uncultured Ignavibacteria bacterium. Lineage (GTDB taxonomy): Bacteria > Bacteroidota > Ignavibacteria > Ignavibacteriales > Ignavibacteriaceae > DATFVA01. Next base: position 1,298,471 of record CAVZFD010000005.1, on the reverse strand, counting down.
GTATTATTCTCATCAAGGAGATACCTGTAGTAAGAAGCATAGAGCCGTATCCTGGTTTTACTGAATAAATAATGTTGAACCCAGAAACTGTAGTCATCCTTGGAGAATTCGTAAGGCTGAAATGTCACAGGAGTATAACCGTAAACCGCAATCCAGTCCTCATCTCTGAAATGCCTTACGTAGAAGTGCGGGATATAAGAATAAGATAACATAAAACTTGATTTAGAATAAAAATATTGACGCCAGCCGAAGCTGAACCGAAGCCAATCCTTTACATTATTGAATGAATACTTATTATAACCAGCATCCAGATAGAAAATGGTTTTAAGTTTTTTTATAAAATTATTCTCGTATGAAATCCCTCCGGAATACTGCACCACCATATCGTCATACCTGTTGACCTGAAACCGGCCTTCGTCCTCACGGTTAAGAAAACGCTGAATATATTTGTCGGAGTATTTAAGGATGTTGCTATCATAATAAGGACTGATAGAAATGTCAGCCTGCCAATGCTTGACCTTTGTTTTCGGGTTCCCCTCACCAAACCCCGAGGATACCCTAATAAGCACCATCATTATCATCATTATTATGAATCCGCCGTTTATACGACCGGCGATGAATTTATATTTCATATCATTCTTCCAGATTTACGTCTTTTTTAGGGAACAGCACTCTCGCGAGGATAGTGTTCTTATCTTTATCGAGAGGAATAACAGTATAGTTATGTCGCCCCGAAGGCACTTCTATAAAGAACTCACAAGCCTTTCCAGGTATTAATTTATCGTTCTTCCTATAAGTTGTCACTTCAGAATAAATACTGCTAAGCAAATATGTATGGATCACCATTCCGTCTTCTTTAATCTGCACACGATAGTCGATCCTGCCTTTCATATTATAGTGGTTTTCGAAACGGGTAAGAATGCGCAGGGTAGTAGGACCGTTAATCCTTATCTTTAATGGCTTGTTTTGAGAAAAACGGTAATAATGAATTACATCCTCGTGTGTCACAAGGTCAACAGGCTCATGGGGACGTGAAGGGGAGAGCATCACCCATTTAACCTTCTGCTGTTTAATTCTTCTGAATAAGTACTTAGCTATAACATTACTTCCGGTGCTTCCAGTGGTGAATTCAAGAGAGTGTTCACCAGGACCAAGCTCGAATTCAAGTGTTCTCATAACCCCGCAGCTGCCGGTAATTCCAAGTTTAATTGATGCCGTGTTGGATGTAGCAATGGAATTGTAATCCTGTTTTAAAAGTTTGCTGCCATCCACACGGTAGAATATTGAATAATCCGCAGCACGATCACCTAGTTTCGTAACGGCCCTTGTAATGACCTGAAACTTACCCGGGCCCTTTACCAGGATGTATGAGGGATTGTCTGCATTAAGGAGATAATATGCTCCAGTATGCCCTGATTCACTAACCAAAATTTTATTTCCTGGATTGAGTGGTTTAAGTATTTTTGTCTGCGACCAGCCTGCCGGGACAATTAACAATGATGAAAAAAGTAGAACTACTGTAATGTGCAGAGATCTCATCTTAAAGCTCAGTAAATTCGTGTTGTTTTGTATCAATGATTTCAAACGGTTTGCTATTAGCTATAATCTCGGTTCCCATCTTATGGCGTTTTTTTTCTAGTACCAGTATTGAAATTATACATGCTGCAAGGAGAACAGTTATAATCGATGTAAGTGTAATGTCGTATCTTTTCTGAAAATAAATCTCGCCTTCGCCGGGAAGGGGGAGAGGTGTCGGGCTAACCGGGAGCCCGAATTTGCTCGCAAGTCTTGTGATATTTAATAGATGTATGAAGGGAATTTTTTGTTCCGACATTCGTATCAGCACTCCCTTTATCGGGAAATTTTTCATCGGCAGCGGAGGAGAAAAGCCGCCGGGTATAAACTGGTAATTCTCAGTTGAGCCTATACTTGCAATGCCCCCGCCTACATTAATGAAAAGCTTTATCGGACCTGCCATTTTATCATTATAAATCTTAAGCCTTCTGTCAATACTATTCTCGAGGTATTCCTCGTTTATTAGTTCAACGCCGTTACGCTTAATAGCTGAGAGGATGAGCTCACGGCCTTCCGGACTAAGGCCCCGGCCTTTGTCAAGTCCTCCCCCGAATGATGCTGCTACTGACCTGTTCGCAAACACTCCGGCATCATATAACGCATTTTCCATATCCAGCCATGTGAAGTAAGGATCGTTCGCACCCCAGTTAGACGCACCAACCGAAGTGATTATAACCGGATTAAGATTCAGCGTCTTCATTGCCGCATGAACGGCGATATTCAATGCAGGGAAAGATCCAGTGAAAGATACTGCTACAGCGTCGCCTTCTTTAAGTCCTGCTTCTTTTAACATCTCGACCACAACGCCTGCAAAATTGGGATTAAGTGAAGTAAGCTTTGCCTCTATTTGGCCGCGATCTGTTGTAATTGGAGTGATATCCTGTCCAATTAATGCCGTCCTGTTAGGATCGTTGACAGCATCGATAAATATACCTTTCTGAAGGCGCTTCTCTTTAAGGACGTCCTGTGCTGTCTTTGCGAGCTTTGAAGCCTGCAGTTTCTCTTCATAATATTTACGTTTATAATCGACTTTATAATTCTCGATTATAAATAAACCTATAAATGAGATAAGCGATAATAAACCAAGGACCCAGGCAGCGCTCGCGGTAAAATTTTTAATTTTCAACTTTTCTGAATGCAGATTCATGCCGGAAACAGCTCCCCATTAAATATCAGAATTACAATTAACCTTACAAGCACTGAGGTTATAAAAAGGACACTCAGTGTCTTAAAAATTCCCTGTTTCCCGAACCAGTGTGCAATCAGGCCCGGCACTACCCATCCAACGGCTTCAAGCTGAACCAGGTTTCCAGCTACATCAAAAGTAAGGAACTCGCGTGAAACATTTGCGAGCAGACACCCGACAAGAAGGCAAAGTACCATCTGTCTTCTTCCATAAAGAAAAGCATAATTCCCGATAATTTTAATGACCAGGTACGTTGAGAAACTGACGAGAATTATCCCTACCAGCCGGTCGGGCTGGGAAAGGTGCAGCGCTATATAGCCGGGCACAACGATTCCTCCCGCGGCAAGTCCGAATACCTCATATGAAAGCAGGCTGAAGATTAATCCCAGTGTAATGGCAAGTTCAACCATAGATTAGGCTCCTTTGTCCAAATAGCTGAGCAACCGGAGCTCCCATACCTCCCATATTGCCTATAGCAAGAACAGAAGTTTCTTTCCCGGCTGCGGTTACTATTGCATTAAAAACATTCTCCGGATCCGTCCATCCGAGATTGAGTATCTTTGTATGCGGCACACCGGCAGCCGCACAGAGGCTCGCAACCTTGGCGGTCGACTGCCCGATAAGCACCAGGTAATCGAGAATACTACTCAGTTTTTCTCCTGTCATAGCCGAAAGCTGCCTTGCCCGATCAAGCCTGTCCTGCCTAGTGTTAAGTAAAATGAACTTTGTTCCTATCAGTTTGTTCTCTCTAAGAAGGTTCTCTACTATCATCATTGTCGACTGCGGGTCATTAGCCGCAAAGGCATTATAGAAATGAATTTCCTTCTCCTGATAATAGATGGTATGCACCTTTAGCACTCCAGCGTCAGGTATTGCCTTATACATGCCGTTAAGCGATGTATTTCGATCGATCCCGAGATGTGAACATACAGAAAGAGCAAGCGACACATTCTCCTTATGCTCCATATATCTAAAACCCTTCATATCCTCATCGGAAACAACTGAAGGATCAGCATAATGAAGCTTGCTCTTCTTCTTATCCGCAATCGCTTTCAGAACAGGAAAGACAACATTTTCGGATGTGAAGCAGTGCTGTTTTGCAGGGATTGTCTTGCCTAACACGGACGCAATTTCCGGAAGAGTATATCCCATGATATCGACATGATCAAGGCGCACATTTGTAATAATACCGATAGTGGCATGTATCATCTTCTTCTCGGTGATCTCCTGGTACTGAGGCTGGAGGGCCATACATTCAACTACGAGGGCTTGCGCCTTCCGTTCTGCAGCCAGTTTAATAACAGCAAGTTGTTCGATAATATTCGCGCCGGTTTTTCTGAAGATAACTGTTTCAGTCCCATCCTCTAAAAGAAGTCGTGGATATGTACCGGTAACCTTGGTAATTGTCCGCAGTCCTGATTCCAAGAGTGCGGCACCTATCAGCCTTGAAACGCTTGATTTGCCGCGTGTACCGTTGACGTGAATCCTTACAGGGATGGAATAGACCCTCTTCTGATGAAGGAAAAATTCAACAACTCCGTAAATGGAGGAAATGATAAATAAAATGAGGAGGACAATAAGAACATACATTAATTATTGCCCCCCTTTATATTTAAACTTCCGCATCTAAATCTCCCCGCCAAAATACTCCCCGCATATGTTCCGGATTCTCCTACCTGATGAACAACATCTTTTTAACCTGTGAAAAATTTCCAGAAATAAGCCTATATAAATAAACACCGGAGCTTACTTTTACTCCATGATTGTTTGTTCCGTCCCACACCTTCTCATATGTTCCGGCTGAAAAGTAATCGTCGCACAGAATTTTCACCAGCTGACCGTCTATGCGGTATATCCTTATTGATGCCTGTCCCGCCTCCGGAAGTGCATAGCGAATATGGGTAGCCGGGTTAAACGGATTTGGATAATTCTGTTCGAGAGAGTAACGGTCAGGTATATGGTTTTCAATATTTGCCGGATCTTTTATTTCTACTACCGTGGCAGGGTTAGTTGTAAATTTGATTGACATCTGTGCCCGGAGAGGTGTGGCAGTAACGTCATAATTATCATCATATACATAATTAAGTCCGATCGTCTCACCCGCATTTTCAATCCCGACACTGCAGCTACCGGATTCACCGATACCCTGGTACTGTATAATAATCTCACCATCTCCCGTCACAGTGGGGTAGAAATCAGGATCGTTGAGAATGACTTCGAAAGTTTCCCTTATTGAATAGTTATCAGCGTGACCGACATTCACCCAGCTTATTATAAACCGATGATTCGACGGATCAGATAAATAATAAATTTTACCGATTTCACCGGAATTTGTTGAAAAGAGATCGTCCCAGAACACCGCGGTCATGTTATTTATATCATCACCATTCGGAAGTGCAAAATTCTCATGATTTGTTTGAGTACCATTTCCGAAGGCTATCCAACCATCGCTGCTTACTCTTACCTGTGTAAAATCGTTACCGTAATATTTAAATGTAAACGGAAGGCTGACTGTTTGTGTAAAATCACTGGCACTGCCGGGGCGTGACATCAGTGTGCCGTTCGCCGTAATATCAATCCAGTCGAATCCGGGAGCTTGCTGCCAGAGAGTATCGTCTGTGGAATATGCATAATAACCGTATTCATCAGGACCGGTCGGATCATAGTGTGATGGCTCAGCTACAGGGATAATGAAAGTCTGACTTGAAGAATATGGATAAAGTCCATTCTGTGTTGAAAAGATAATAGTGTATGATGCTTCATGCTGAAGGGGACAATCTTCATCTACTTTTACTATAAACGGATCCGCAAGATTTCTCCCGGAACTATCCGGAAGAAGAGTATCGAAGGTACCTATTGAATCGAGTACCGTAATGTACGGATCGTTGCTTTGCAGGATTACTTTAATATCAGGGGCCGTATCGTCGCCCTCATTATGAACCTTCAGCGTTACATTCACCGTCTCCCCGGGATCCATTCTATGATTATGCAGCATATTGCCGGCATCGTCTACCTGGTATTCAGTGGAATTAAGCTGACAGCCATGAACTGGCTGCAATGAATAATAATCCCAGGAGTTCGTGGTACTTTCTATGTGAAGTTTAAATGGTACTGTATATCCAACTGGACATTCAGGATGCACAAAAAATCCAAAAGGATCTCCCTGGACGGAATCACCCATAGAGATATCTCCGAAGCTGATCGGACCCGAGGTTGTAACATCAACAAAATCGATACTGTCGGGAATCTGGAGTGTTGCGCTAACATTATAAGACGTTATATTTCCCCAGTTTTTAAGAGTAAAACTTATTGAACAATTCTCGTTCGGATTAATAAATCCATCGTTGTTGCCGTCAAGATCGTCAACAAAAGGAGTTGTAAGCGGAGCGATGTTTTCATCCGGGGGTATAGTCTGAATGATTCCTTCAAACGGGTAAACATTGGGCCCTGTTACAGTAATCGCCAGTTGAGTCAACTCACTTATATTTACATTAATGAAGGCCATTCCGTTAAAATCTGTATATGCAAGTCCGAAATAATTTGGACCTGTAATAGTGACACGAGCGTTTCTCACAGCCCCTGTAATGTTCGAAACATTTACCTCAACCTGGCTGTAACCGGTTGCTATGGAGTCGGGATAAGTAACCATAATTTCCCTGGGAACATTTCTCCAGATATGTAGACTTGGATCTCCGAGGATGCAGTATATTTCAAAATGATGTTCAACTTTGGGGTCGTCACCGCCGAAAACATCATACATCTGCAGTTTCCCTCGGAGGAGAGCTTCACCGGGAGATTCGATGCTTTCCTGGAACATCCCAGTATAAATGCCTTTATCAATTTCATTATTATATGCAGCCCAGGTATTAGAAGTCGGTCCAATAAAAGCGCAGGCTCCGCGTGGAGCTGTGGGTGTTCCGAGCTCGATCCATTGCTCTCCGAAGCATTGCCCACCGTTAAACATTGCAACACCGCATCCAATACTTGTTACAAAAGGCATCATCTTTCCATTGTTTAAACCTGAAACATCAGATGTTGAAAAATAATAACAGTTTGCATGCCATCCATCGCTCCATCCTTCACCGCGGTAATTGAGCATCCCGATGCCGCTATTTATTGTCGTGATCACATCTGACAGGTCCATTGAACAACCGCCCGACCAGCTTCCGTCACTCATAAGGGTATCTACCGTGTATCCGTACGACATCAGCTTCGCAGCAGCAAATCGCTTAGTCTCAACCTGAGATGCAAGGTAATTATTAGAGCAAACCGTTGCCCGTTTGTACCACCCCACATCTTCCATATAGGGGTCCCGTTCATAATTCATAGCCTTACTGGTGAGCACCTGAAGCGTATAATCATTCTCATTAGTGAACCTGCCTATAAACACTTCCGGAAAATAGTCATTACCCTCAAGCTCAACGAAGAAATCCTCTGTAACAAAATTCCATCCGAGGGAAGTAATGAATTTCACTGGAGCAGTTCCCTGGTCTCCCACGATAAGCACATGAGTCGGAGGTATCAACCAGTTCTGATATGCAAACTGGATATGGTCCCTTATAATATTAGGATCGTTCGGATTAGCCCCAATCTCGCTGAATTTGGTGATAGTAACACGCACTCCGCTCTTTTGTTTCCAATCGGAATACGTTTGAAAAGTTGGAACATACTCATCGGGTATTATACACAGCAGATGTTCTTCCCCTACTTCCATGCCGTCGTAATCCCGTTGAAGAACCTGGGAGTAATTGAAAATAAAGCTCCTGTAGAGCTTACCAAACGAAGGGGCTATAGGATGGTGTGGAGATGTCCTGGGATTTATTCCGGATCCGGGGATGTATCTTATTCTGACAGTCATGGATGAAACAGCGGATAGCTCATGTTTTTCAGGGGAATATCTTAAAGGGAATATAGCAATTCGGGCAATCCTGAAATCCCTGAAGATTGCGGGAACACCTGCTTTAACAGAAACAGTTGGATACAGACTTTTTGAATTGTAATAGGCAGGTTCCTCTAGATAGGGTGTTTCAGGGGTTCCTTCAATCCCGCTTTCCCTGGCAGGCGGTACATTAATTCCCTGGAATGTCTGAACATGCCCATTTTCAAGTACCTCTACCTCAACAGTACAATTGTCGGGGATGGCCAGTACCTTTGCAATATACGGAAGCTGAGGAGCCCCCGTTTCTGAAATAATTGCCTCCTCGCTGAAGCTAATGTCATGATAGACTTTACCGGAAGAATTGAATTCTTTAATAAGAAAACCCGGAAGATCGACTTTTATTATTGTTTCGGAAGGAGTGTCGGTAATTAACCGCACTTCAGCTTTTGAACCTGGAAAGGATGACTTATCAAGCGCTGTCCATTGTGCTTTACTTATGGAACTGACCCATAGAACTAATAAAACAAGAAAGTAATATTGTTTCCTCATCTCTTCTCTCCCCGGAAAAAACCTGGAACTATTGGCAGGTATGTTTAATTAGTGATTACTATAATTTAAAAGAACTGTTTAAAAAATATGCTAAATATTTGCGACACACAACAAAAAAATTTATTAAAGCTGTTTTAAGTGCGGATAGCAGGGATATTCGCATTAAAAATTCCTTCTGGAACACTACTAATATATAAAATAGGATTTCTTTCTTATTCCTCCTGAATGCTGTAATGCTCATTAAAATAAACGGTAACAGGGTTAGCAGCTAAATAATTTAATTTTTAATTAGTGATTAAAATATTATCTTTGAAACCTAAAATTTGAACCTAATTCAGCTATGGAGAGGTGGGTGAGTGGCTGAAACCAACGGTTTGCTAAACCGTCATATTGGGAAACTGGTATCGCGGGTTCGAATCCCGCCCTCTCCGCTATATAGATTACCCCGATGAAAATCGGGGTTTTTTATTTGCTCACCTGCATACGGTGCGGCGAAACACAAATAAAATACCATTCTGATTTAATATTAACATTGATTTGCATGTATTTTGCAGTCCGTTTCATCCCTAAGTATTACGCAATGAATATGCAGAATAGCAACCAGACGACATTATCAAAAACTGCTGTAATTAATACATCTGCCTGGACGCCGCTTTCAGAACCGCTTTTTCGATGGCTGTGGATAGCTACCGTTGTTTCAAACATCGGTACATGGATGGAAAATATAGGTGAAGGCTGGCTCATGACGACACTTTCTCCCTCACCTTTGCTGGTTGCCCTTGTGCAGGTTGCAACTACTCTGCCTATGTTTATCCTCGCCCTTCCCTCCGGCTCACTTGCAGATATATTTGATAGGAGAAAAATACTCCTCGTCTCTCAGATCTGGATGATGATAGCTGTAACCTTTCTTGCCGTATTTACCTCCCTCGATATAATGACACCATGGCTTCTATTAATATTGACTTTCATATTGGGGCTTGGTGCTGCCATAAACGCTCCTGCCTGGAGGTCCATTACTCCTGATATTGTTTCAAAAGATAATTTATCTAAAGCTATAGTACTTAACGGATTAGGTGTTAATGGTTCAAGAATAATCGGTCCTGCTCTCGGAGGTTTTATCATAGCCGTTCTTGGTACGAACTGGGTCTTCATTCTGAATGCTGTTTCTTTTATCGGTGTAATATTTGTTCTTTATTCCTGGGATAATAAAACGGAACACTCCGAATTGCCGGCAGAGCATTTTCTTCAGTCTATCCTGAATGGAATAAAATACGTCAGACATTCTAAGATTATGGATATAACACTTACCCATGCTGTAGCGTTCTTCCCGTTTTCAAGTGCGATGTTCGCGCTGCTGCCTCTGGTTGCCAGGAAGGAACTGGGACTGGACTCAGGGGGTTATGGAGTTATGCTGGGATTTCTAGGAATGGGTGCCGTAACAGGCGCAATACTTCTACCGCGGGTTCAGCAAAGGTTTACACTCCACCAGACCGTGATGTACGGACAGGTTTTTATGGCTGTACTTATACTGCTCCTCGGTCTCTCCCAAAACTGGTTCGTTGCTTTTCTCGCGATGTTTATAGGAGGACTGGGATGGATCGCCGTGCTCTCAAACTTGCAGACGGTTGTTCTTAATTATGTCCCTGGCTGGGTAAGATCACGGGTTATGTCTGTTTACCTCCTCACCTTCTTTGCAGCACAGTCCGTGGGAAGTTTCATGTGGGGACTAGTCGCAGATCATACCTCCATATCACTTGCACTCCTTATTGCTGCAGCCGGTTTAATCCTTACAGCCCTGCTTACCTGGAAAAAAGAGCTTCCCAGCGGTAAACCTATAGATTTCTCTCCTACTATCTTTGCTCCTGTGCAAACTTTTGTGGAACAGCTAAACTATGAGGACGGACCCGTGATAATAAGTACTGAATATATAATTGATCCTCAGAGACTAAAAGAATTTACCGAACATATGAAAAGAGTACGCCGAGCCCGGTTAAGGGCCGGGGCATATTCATGGTATCTTGCAAAAGATTTGAATCGCCCTGAGCGGCAGTTAGAGGTGTTTATGGTAAACTCGTGGCTTGAATTCCTTCGTCAGCGTGAGAGGTCAACTATCTTTGATAAAAAACTTCAACAGGAAACAGATGCTTTCCAGGTTGGAGACCAGCCTCCTAATACTGGTTATTATCTGAGCGAACTCGGTTGATTTAGCAAAATAATAATAGGGGAGGTGAAGTTTATTTCTTTCCCGTTTTGCCTGAAAGAAGAAGACTGCCGACAAGCCCGATAACGATTCCGAAGGGGCAAATAAAAACTGCCAGGAAAAAGAAGAATTCCCTTAGATCTTCCAGGAAAGTATCACGGTAATATTCACCCAAAAGATTATTTAGAATAATACTAATAATGATGATTCCCGATGAGAAAACCGTCATAATTATGTACGATCCAGCTCTCACCCATGTATGAGTTAATGCTAACACGAAAATAATCGTACCCAGGTAGCTCAGGAAGTTTCCGAAAGGAGAAGCTGTGGAGGTAATTTGTGAGGATATTAAAACTGCAGCGATGCTAAGGCTGATATATAAAAACGTTTTTCTATGATCAAAAAGAGGAAACATATAAATCCTGTTGTTCTAACGTACTATTAATATTTGATAAAGGCAATTAACGGGGAAAGTGTGATGTAACCCTGAATGATAGGTTTTAAGTCATGAAAATATCCCGTGCAGAGGTAGCAGGTGGCCGCTCATTTTATTGGATAGCCGTGCCAATTGAGCAAATGGCAATTCTAAGTATGTATTTTCTTAAAGTCATCGTATTCCGGAATTCTTATAATTGAACCTTCAAGTTCAACCAGGCCTTTCTTATGAAGCGCATGCAGAACACGTGATACGGTCTCCCTTGAAGTTCCTGCCATGTTTGCTATTTCATGTTGAAAAGGAAGATTCAATTCAACTGATCCATGTTTTCTGACTCCTGAAATTTCTGCAAGCTGGATAACTGCACTAATTATTTTTTCTTTGGCCTTATTAAGAGATAAAGATTTAATTTTATCATCTGCTGCTCGGAGCCTTTTGATAACCTCATCCAGCAGGGAGGCCATAATTCGGGGGTGCGACTGTATAAGCTGCATGAATTGATCTCTACCTATAAAGAACACCTCGGTGTTTTCTGTAGCTAATACATTAGCACTCGGAGGCTGACCGTCGAGGAGCGACATCTCACCGAAATAGTCAAATTCGTTGAGGATAGCCAGAATGATTTCATTCCCTTTTGAATCATTACGGGTTACCTTCACCGAACCTTTTGTAATAATAAAAAGTCCGCTGCTTTCATCACTCGATTCATCAAGTATCACCATATTTTTTTGAAAACGCCGTATTATACCTGCATTCTCCATTAACTTAAGATCGTCATCCTCCAGTTCGAAAAATATGGGTACGTATCTAAGTGAAATTTTTGATTCAACCATTTTAACTCTGTCCGTATAAATTCAACAGGAAGGTAACCTTCAGGGGTGAATATATCTGTGATGCGGAAATACTATGGAAAATAAATCACAATATTCATTTTAGGTCTCTTGATTCACGTTTTTTATGAAATAAAATAGATGGTAGATGGAAATATACGTCTACCTTTGCCTGTTTTTTACCGATTCCATAAGCTTGATAAAGTTCTTCTGAAGGTGGAAAGGAGAGGCTTTATATTGTCCCGGAATTCTGATTACGAAAATCAGAGGGTGTGTCTGCAGAGGCAGAGGAGGTGTTTAGGAATTTTTCAAGTGACCGAAGCAACTTATTATCTGCCAGGGATTTTGATATATAATCACAACCGGGATCTTTCGTCAGATCAGGGTCAGATAGCTTTCTTTCTCTGAATAGAAAAATAACAGGAATACGGAACCTGGTCCTTATCTGCTCAATCGAATGTACCAGGTTGTTTCGATCCCTCAAATCGGTATCAGCTATGATAAGATCCGGAGGCGATATATTTATAACTTCCTTTAGCATATTCTCATAGGTGGAGAAAACCTTAAGGTTGATGATACCGGCATCGATCAGTATCTTCCTTATGTTTGAAGCAGTGATACCATCGTCAAGAGCTAAAAATACCGATTTATTCTGCATAACAGCCTCTAAGTGAAATAGGAAGTAATTGAAATAGAAAAAGCAGACAAATGAAAAGAATTGTTTTTTCCTCAGATTCATAGTAATGAATAAAAACTACAGATCCAATAAAATATTAAAAATTATCATAATGAGCAGGTCATATTTATTTGCTTAATAATGAGGCCGGTATAAGCAGCAAATTTAATTGAACTCACTCCTAATATGGATGAGTGACAATTATCAGCGCTTTTATTGAAAAATATTACATAATTATAAAGTAAAATTGAGAAAAACATGCTATTAATGACATCGGTAAAAACAATCGGGGATTTTATCCCGTATGCTTCTGACGATACAGGCAGGAAAAACATTATTATAGATGCTGAATCAGAACGTAATGTGATAGCATCCGTAACGATTAATGAACCTGATTTAAAATCCTGCAATCTGCTAAAATGTGAAGACCCTCCATCTTTGGACTAACGTATGTTTCATTTTCAATTATGGCAATAATCACATTACAGGGAAATTATTTACATTAAATAACTTGTTAACGTTTCCTTTCTTTTTATATAAACTCCTATTTAATATTCTATGAAGGATAAAGCTCTAAGTTTGACCGACAGACGATTTATAGACGAAATAAAAAAGGCTTATAGAAAGTATGGACCAGCTCTCGATAATCTTATGGAAGGCTGTGCAATCCTGAATAATGATTGGTATTTCCTTTATGTCAATGAAGTGAGCGCCCATCATGCTCAAGGGACAATTTCCGGTATGTTAGGAAAAAATATATTTGAAGTTGTGCCCGGCGTAGAGGATTCAGATTTCTTTCGTGCTTACCAGCGTACTATGGAAGAAGGAATACCTCAGAAAGTTGAAAACAGTTACAAATTTATTGATGGAAAAACTGTCTGGTACCAGGTGCGCTCATTCCCGGTACCCGAAGGAATTATCGTTCAATCCCTGGATATAACCTTACAGAAACAGGTGGAGAGTGAGTTAAGCCATAGTGAAGAAATGTTTAAGACGCTCGCTGATAACATTTCACAATTGGCTTGGATGGCAGATGAAAATGGGTCACTATTCTGGTATAATAAGAGGTGGTATGAATACACAGGTACTACCTTCGAAACTGTAAAAGGATGGGGTTGGAAGATGGCCCATCATCCAGAGCATATAGACCGTGTGGAAAAAAAATTTCGGGATTATGTAGTAAGAGGAGAGGCGTGGGAAGATACCTTTCCTCTAAAAAGCAAAGCCGGGGAATTCAGGTGGTTTCTCTCCCGGGCACATCCGGTAAAAGACGAGAAAGGAAAAATAATCCGATGGTTCGGGACAAATACCGATATTACTGAAAGAAAAACAGCTGAGAGTAACCTAAAAGAAGCTTATAGGAGAATTGAAAACCAGCTAACGGAAAAAGAAGTTCTGCTGAAGGAACTTCATCACAGAACAAAAAATAATATGCAGATTATTTCCTCACTGCTGGGATTAAAAGCCGAGGCTGTACAGGAAGAGGTCTTTAGGGATATTATCAGAGATCTCAAAACCAGGATACGTTCGATGGCGCTGGTTCATGAAAAACTGTATAAGTCGGGCAGTCTTTCCAGGATCAACCTGGGCGAGTATGTACGGGAACTCGCATCTTTGATATCTGAGGAGTATGTGAATGAAAGTGCACGGGTTAAAATTGATCTCAGCATTGAAAACGGCGGTATACTTATCGATAAAGCTTTACCTGTGGGTCTTATCATCACAGAGCTTGTCACCAATTCCTTTAAGCATGCTTTTCCGGGCAAAAATGAGGGTAAAATAATTATTGATCTAAGGAAAGTAGATGGTAATTTCAAACTTATGATTAAAGATAATGGCATAGGTTTTAATCCGGAAAATGAAATACAGGATGGTAAACTTGGACTACTTCTATCCAGAAATATAGCCGAAGGTCAGCTTAATGCCATTTTGAATCTGGATACTTCGGAGGGAGTAAAATGGACATTGATCTTTCCAAATGACGGGGAAAAATCAAGAATAGAATAATTCCTTACCTTAGATCGTTAATTAATTGTTCGAGCGACATCTCATCAAGCGGTTTTGTTAATATACCGGCGGGGCGTAATTCTTCTGCGCGCCGCAGATTTTCCGGGTCTGAAAAAGCAGATATAAATATAAAAGGTATACTCTTGGCTTTGAGCTTTTCCCCGATCTCAATTCCTGAAACTTCGTCAGCGAGTTTTATATCAAGGAGGGCGAAGAGAGGTTTTTCGGAAATCAGAAATTGAATAGCCTCTTCTCCCCGTGTGAATACACGCGATACAGGGTAGCCGTTCCTTTTAAGAATGGTTTTTAATTCAAGTGCTGTTATAAGCTGGTCTTCAGCAATAAGAATCATTTTCAGCTGTTGATATTCGAAAATGATAGTAAGAATATTTTCCCAAAAAAGAAAATAAATAAGTAAAAAAAAAATCCTGATTCTTCATGAGTAACTCAAATTAAATGGATCATTATAAGACAATGAGCAAAAACCAGGATTAAACTTTCCCGCAAAAAAAACCGGTATTGCGTCCGTAATACCGGGCTCCATCGAGAGAGTGGTATAAAAAGATATAAGTAAAAATATTAACTTGATCTAAATACAAAGCTGCAAAAAAAAGCCTCCGTTATTTTAACGGAGGCAGCAATTATCACTCAACAATTAACTATTTCATCGTGACCATGTTAATATAGACATTGTCCGGAAATAAGGCGTGATTTATCGCAACGATATTTTGTCCTAAATCTTACATGTAATTATTTCAAAAGATACTTTCTGTAAACTATATTTATCTCTTAATGAGTATGCTGAGCCTCTTATCTCTAACGTATTTTAATAACGTATTCAGAACGTATTCAAGACGTATTCAAGACGTATTCGACGTATTCAGATGTTTTTTATATGGGGATCTGGCCTAATGATCTTTATCGATATTATTTCATAATACTTGATAAGGAAAAAAATTTTCCCCTCTAATTTTTGACAGTAGAAATTATTTTTAGTAAAATTGTACTACAGTATTAAGAACACAAGTGAATACTGAGGGATATTCGGAAAAGATTTATAAGAAAATGCTGAGTTTGTAGAATCAATAAATCTTAATGGAGTAAACAAATCAAGATTTCCAAAACTAATTAACTTAATATTTTTTGTTCGGGAATTTTCTATACTTTTTTGTATAGTACATTACTTACTGGGTACAACATTAGCACGATTATTTTAATCTCCTCATGTTGAAACTTAGGTAATTTATAAGGCCCTGAAATGCTAAATGTTCCTACTATAATTATTTTCTGTGTTTCTATCGGATCCTTTGGTTCATAGTCAGAACCCGGGCTGGCATAAACCGGAAATAACAGGGCGCGTGGAGGGGCCGTTAATTTTGAAATTATAAAAAGGTAATCTACCTTTAACGTTTTAATTGGCTTATAAATAAAGCCCTTAAATAATGAGACTTAATCTTTTTTTTTCATATCGCTTAACCTGTCTGCGGTCCCTTCCAATGGAACAGCTTCAGGACCTTACAAATAATACACATAACAATTCATTCAGGAGGAGCCTTGAATATAAACTTACCTAAGTTTATTCTATTTACTTTCCTCTTGTCGCTGATGCTTATTCAGAATTCAGGATTTGCACAGAATGACAAAGCACATAATACTAACAGTCCTTTAAACCTAAAACATAATGGCGGATCACCCGCCTCCGCTTTGATGGTATATATTGATGAGGACTTTTCAGATGCTTCGGGCACTACGCCGCCCCCGGGCTGGACTCAAAATATAATTACCGGCGAACCGGAAGTTGATCTATGGCATTTTGATAATCCTGGTGGAAGGACTATTAATTTACCTATGGCACCACCTTCGGCGATATTTGACAGCTATACGATTTCTGGCAACGGGATGGCTGAAGACGTTGCATTGGAGTCTCCAGGTTTCTCTACTGAAGCGGGAGCAGGAGTTATGCTGGAATTGGATCACTCTTTTAACGCTGGGCAAGGGGGGGCTGAAATTTTTATCGAGGTCTGGAATGGAAGCGAATGGATTACCGAATATAATTCGACTATAACCGTAGTGGGCAATCCACAGCATAAGATTATTGATATCTCGGCTGAGGCCTCGGGTGTTATGGAGTCTAAAGTACGTTTCAGATGGACAGGTAATCACTCAACATACTGGATAATTGATAACGTTATTATTTATACTGTTGAAGCTGTTCCGGACCCTGCATCTCCTGTTTCCCCGATTGATGGTGCTGTTAATGTGGATATAAACAGCGGCCTTTCGTGGGAGTCAATAAATGGTGCAATCCCGACGGGCTACCGCCTGTATTTCGGAACCGACGGAGAAGGAATTACCCCGCCCACAAACATCGAAGATAATATAGATTTGCAGCTGACTGAAGATTTTATGCCTGAAGCCCCGTTGCTATATAATACTACATATTACTGGATGGTGGTTCCTTATAATGAAACCGGGGCTGCTTCGGGGGTTCCTATATGGTCATTCACCGTGATGGAAGACCCGCCTGTAACAGAATACCCTTACTTAGAAAACTTTGAAGGATCTTTCCCGCCGCTGTACTATATCAGATATAGAGGATTCTTGGCCGACCCGATTACAATTAATGCTACTAATTCAGGATGGGAACAAGGTGATTGGCGGAATTTATCCTCCCCGGCTAATAAGGCAGCTAAACTTAATATTTCGGGTACCTCGGTAAATCTTTGGCTGATGTCAACATTAGCCGACCTGGGAAGCGGAATCGATTATCAGCTGGAATTTGATCTGACCCTCAACGCTGCCGGAACTTCAAACCCTTCTGAGCCGGGAGGAACGGATGACCGCTTTGCAGTACTTGTGTCTACTGATTCCGGCAAAACCTGGCTTGAATCAAGTATACTTAAGGAATGGAATAACAGCGGATCGCAAAATGTCTATGATGAGATAAGTCCCCTCGGTGAACATGTAATCATTGACTTATCGGCTTATTCGGGTATGATTCAACTAGGTTTCTATGGAGAATCTTCCATATCTAATGCTGATAATGATCTGATGATCGATAACCTGGAAATTGTAGAGGTCCCCCCTCCAGCCCCAATTTTGACAATAAATCCTACCGAACTGGATTTCGGTACTGTGGGGGTTGGCAACTCACGGACTCTACAGGCAGAAGTTAGCAATACAGGAGACGAGGATCTTATTATAAGTAATATTGTATCTGCTGATGAAGATTTCACATTTTCGCCCGCTGGTTTCCCGATTACAATTACAGCAGGGAATAGCCAGACATTTGATATTACTTTTACACCGTCCGGAACAGGGATATTTACATCTTCACTTACAATCACACATAATGGTGCAGGATCACCTTCTGCATACAATCTCCGTGGTTCAGCTTCTGATGAAGGACCCTCATTTGCTGCATCACCGGGTTCCCTGAATTTTGGCCTGGTGGGTGTAAATGAAAGTAAAAATATGACGGTGACAGTAAGCAATACAGGACTCGTGAATGAACTTCAGATTACAGGAGTAGAGAAACCGGATTCAGGTTTCACTATAGCTCCTTTATCTGCTGTAATTCCTGCTGGAGAAAACAGGTTGTTCACAGTGACCTTCTCTCCCACATCGGCTGAAACATATTCCGGCAGCATTATGTTTACCTCAAATGATCCTGCATCGCCTGATATGGTTCCAATTACAGGCAAAGGAGCGGGAGTAAGGGGACTCTTATTCCAGAAGGATACTGTATACCAGCTGGAGGACGACGTATATACGTCTGCCGTTCAGCTGAAAGGACTTGATCCCCTTGGTGATAAAGTTCAGGCCATTCAATTCAGATTAAAAATTAACAAAGCCGGTGATGACAACACTATTCTAACTTTCAGAAAAATCCAAAAAGGTTCAGATGCTTCTGATGAAAACTGGGTGCTCGAATACAATCTTTTCAGGGGTCCGATTACTGCGAATGGAGCCTCCGTAGATTCCGTGTACGTCCTGCTGTATAACCTTGACCAGGACGGTGGCTTGGATCCGGCAGTCGATTATAATAACCTGTTTTCTATTGAATACCGGATCGCTAATCTGCCTGCTTTGAATGATACTCTAAAATCATCAGTTGTAATTTCCAATGCTTCGGCAACAACCAGCAGGGGTTATCCTGTAGATATCACCTCAGCTGATAACATGATGACAGTTATGGCTGTCAACCGTGTATCGTCACGCGGCGATGTTAATGGTGACGGTTATATTGATATACTTGACCTTATTATGGTTGTCGATCATATCATAGGGAAGGATTCTCTTGCAGCGGAAAATTTTAATAGGGCTGATATTTCACCCTGGATACCCGGCACACAGGAACCTGAGCCCGACGGTGTAGTAAACGTTCAGGATCTTTCGTTGATTCAGAATATAATTCTTACAGGATTTTATCCTAATAATAACCCTGTAAGAAAAATTATATCAAATACATTACCAAAGATCACGGGAAATGCCGATGCTAAAATTAAGGCTTATGTTTCTTCTGAAGGTATAACTTTGTATGTGGATAGCAAAGTTGAAATACGTGGAGCACAGGTGGAGTTCCATAATATAAAGAATTCTTCCGAAAATCTAACGATAAGTACTGATCTTGGCCAGGGATATTTTGTTATCTCAGATTCATCGTTGAGGACGCTGTTATATGACAGGCTGGGAAGAATAACTATAGAAGAGGGAGAACATTTTTTGGCCGATTTACCCTTTAAAGTAACTAATCCAATGGATGTCGTTCCGGGCAGATTCCTGCTTGTTGACGCTGATAGGCATCGCCTGGATAATGTTGAAATTGAGGTAATTAATGAAAAGGCTCCTGCTTTGCCTCTTGATTATTTATTATCTCAGAATTTCCCCAACCCGTTTAACCCTTCAACCTCAATAAAATTCCAGGTTCCCGTATCGTGTTTCGTTACGCTAACAATATACAATATGCTTGGAGAGGAAGTAAGAAGATTATTTGAAGGCCAGGTTATGCGCGGAACGTATCATCTTGACTGGGACGGATCGAATGATATGGGCAGCAAGCTTAGTTCAGGTACATATATCTATCGTCTGACAGCTGAAGGGGGAGCCCAGGAAAAATTCATTAGAGTTAGAAAAATGATATTATTAAAATAATCTATGGTAAAATTCACAAAGGGAGGTGATAATTTATAACTATCTAAAAACTTATTAAAAAATCCTAAGATGATGGAAATAAACCCGGAGTCCCTCTTCCGGGTTTATTCTATTAATGTCATGCGATCTCCTGCAGCTGATTACCATATTTATCCTATAAGCTAACCGTAAACTACACCCCGCAGAATACCAGCAAAGTTTGCTTGTCTTGCCTATAACGTTTAATTTTAATGATTAAATTATAATTTTGTATCTGAGGAATAAATGACAAGGTTTGCGGGTGTGGATTACTATAATATAGAATCTCTTTTATCTGAAGAGGAGATTATGATCAGGGATACGGTACGTGATTTTGTTTCCAATGAAGTTATACCTGTTATTGAGGGTTATAACCGCAGGTCGGAATTCCCTATGCAGCTGATATCTAAAATGGGGGAATTAGGACTGTTCGGTTCAAACCTTCCTCAGAAATACGGCTGTGCGGAGATGAATAACGTTGCATACGGACTTGTTATGCAGGAGCTTGAAAGAGGTGACAGCGGTATTCGAAGTTTTGTTTCAGTTCAAAGCGCTCTTGTTATGTATCCCATATTTTCTTTCGGAAGCGATGAACAAAAGGATTACTGGCTGCCTCTTCTGGCTAAGGGTGAGAAAATCGGGTGCTTCGGATTAACAGAACCTGATTACGGATCCAACCCCGGAGGTATGGTTACAAA
The DNA here is from genome assembly GCA_963774455.1 of uncultured Ignavibacteria bacterium. Taxonomy (GTDB): domain Bacteria; phylum Bacteroidota; class Ignavibacteria; order Ignavibacteriales; family Ignavibacteriaceae; genus DATFVA01. The sequence continues at coordinate 1,278,263 of CAVZFD010000005.1, read as the reverse complement.
GGCTGAAAAAACAGAGGCGGGCTTCAGGCTGAATGGCGCCAAAATGTGGATAACGAACGGAACTATCGCTGATGTGGCTGTCGTCTGGGCAAAGCTGGATGGTATTGTCAGAGGTTTTCTTGTTGAGAAATCTTTCGATGGTTTTACTGCTCCCGAAATGAAGGGTAAGCACTCGCTCAGAGCATCTGTCACGTCGGAACTTATATTCGATAATGTATTTGTACCGGAAAAGAATCTTCTTCCGGGGACTTCGGGATTAAAAAATGCTCTCATGTGCCTTAACCAGGCGAGGTATGGCATTGCCTGGGGGGTGGTTGGCTCGATGATGACCTGCTATGATGCCGCACTAAATTATGCAAAATCACGGGTGCAGTTCAGCAAACCGATTGCCGCCTACCAGATGACGCAGGAGAAGCTTGTCTATATGCTTACTGAGATTACAAAAAGCCAGTTACTGAACCTTCAACTTGGCAGAATGAAGGATAAAGGTACAATGAAGCATACCCAGGTTTCCCTTGCGAAACGGAATAATTGTGAGAAAGCACTTGAAGTTGCACGTATCTCAAGGGAAATATTCGGCGCGAACGGGATCCTCGACGAATACCCTGTTATGCGGCATGCGGCAAACCTGGAATCAGTAAAGACCTATGAGGGAACTCACGAAATGCATACATTGATCGTCGGCGAGGATATAACAGGCTTCCCGGCTTATGATTAACAAATAACAGGAATAATTTATGAAGCAGAATGAAATATTTATTAAGGAAGGTTTAACTTTTGATGATGTTCTCCTGATACCGGGGAAATCCTCCATTCTCCCAAAGGAGGTCGATCTGAGAACGTTTTTAACTCCGGATATAGAATTAAACATTCCTATAATTTCTGCAGCAATGGATACTGTGACTGAGTCATCCCTCGCGATAGCCCTGGCACGTGAAGGCGGAATAGGTATACTCCATAAGAATATGTCAATTGAGGATCAGAGTACGGAAGTCGATAGGGTTAAGAGATCGGAAAGTGGAATGATTCAGAATCCTGTCACACTTCGTCCTGATAAAACTATTGGCGAAGCACTTGACATAATGAAGAAGTACAGGATTTCAGGAATTCCTATCGTGAGTAACGGAGGGAAACTTGTGGGTATTTTAACTAACCGGGATCTAAGGTTCGAACCCAACCGTAAAGTGATAGTTAAAGATCTTATGACGAAGGAAAACCTGATCACCGCACCTGTAGGAACAACCCTTGAGAAAGCCGAGAAACTTCTGCAGAGGTATAAGATTGAAAAGCTCCCTGTAGTTGATAAGTATGGAATATTAAAAGGACTCATCACTTTTAAGGATATCCAGAAAAAGAAGAAACATCCTAATGCCTGTAAAGATGAGCATGGCAGACTTCGTGTCGGAGCAGCGGTCGGAAATACGCCTGATACAATTGTCAGAATAGAATCCCTTCTGAATGCAGGCGCCGATGTGATTGTATTTGACACAGCGCATGGCCATTCAACTGGTGTTTTGAAAATGGTAAAAGAAGTGAGGAAAAAGTTTAAATATGCGCAGATAATCGCTGGGAATATAGGAACTTATGAAGCAGCACTTGATCTTTTAGATTGCAAGGTCGATGCTGTTAAGGTGGGTATTGGTCCTGGATCCATTTGTACGACCAGGGTTGTAGCCGGCGTCGGTATTCCGCAAATAACCGCAATTCAAGATGTTTATAAGGCAACAAAAGCTAAAGGTGTCCCTCTGATTGCAGACGGCGGAATAAAACAGACAGGAGATGTACCTAAAGCCCTTGCTGCGGGAGCTGACTCGGTTATGATAGGCAGCTTGTTCGCAGGAGTTGAAGAGAGTCCTGGCGAAACGATATTATTTGAGGGACGGAGCTTTAAACATTACCGCGGAATGGGTTCGCTTGCTGCGATGAGAAAAGGCAGCAGAGACCGCTATTTCCAGGATACGGAGGATGATATTGCGAAGCTTGTTCCAGAGGGAGTTGAAGGGAGAGTTCCGTATAAAGGTTCTTTGGCTGAAACAGTCCTTCAGTTTAACGGAGGACTAAGAGCTGCTATGGGATATTGCGGTGTTCATAACATCCAGCAGCTTAAAACGAAAACGAAATTTGTAAAGATAACTCTTGCGGGTCTGAAGGAGAGTCACCCTCATGATGTTATTATAACAAAGGAAGCACCGAACTATCATTCTTAACATGATGTCATGATTTATTTTTATTTTTGGAGGTGTTATTAATCAGGGAGTGCTATGTTCAAAGTTCTGGTGATCTCATATTATTATCCTCCTATGGGGCTTAGCGGAGTTCAGCGGACACTTAAGTTTACTAAATACATGAACAAGTATAATTGGGAACCTACGGTCCTTACAACCGGGAATACCGCTTATTATGCACACGACAATTCTTTGCTTAGAGAGGCTGAAGAGGCAGGCATAAGAATAATAAGGTCTGAGGGAAATGATATAAATTCCAGGCTGCATAAAAAAGGAACTGTTAAGATTCCTCCTGAATGGATTAGAAAGTTATTAAGCAGGCTAAGTGCTTCTGTTTTTATTCCTGATAACAAGACAGGGTGGAGCTCTAAGGCATTGATAACCGCCAGAAAGCTGCTCAAAGAAGAGGAATTCGATATAATATATGTTACTGCTCCGCCGTTTTCTTCTTTTAATATGGCAGTTAAACTAAAAAAAGAATTTAGCCTTCCGCTGGTGGTTGATTACAGAGATTTGTGGTACGGTAATCATTTTGGATTCTATCCAACTCCTTTGCATAGCTACCTGCATAAATCTATGGAATATGCCGCGTTGAAGGCCGCAGACCGGATAATTGTAATCAATAGGAGAATGAAGGAAAAAATTATGGACCGATACCGGTTCATAACCTTCGAAGACGTATTTATCATTCCCCAGGGTTATGATCCAAAAGATTTTGAGAACCTTTCTCCGGAGAAAAAAAATAACCGGAAGATGAGGCTTACATTCTCCGGTTTATTCTATGAGTACATTACTCCCAAATATTTCCTACGTGCTTTTAAAAACCTTGCAGTGGAAAGACCTGATATTGCTGCTAATATTGAACTTCATTTTATTGGTTTCCTAAGAAATGATAATAGAAAGCTGATCCGTAAACTTGATCTGCAGGTTTTTGTAAAAGAGTATGGATACCTCGACCATCATGAGGCATTGGTAAAAACAATGTCAAGCGATGTCCTGTGGGTAATGGTTGGACGGAGTAAAAACAGCGATACTGTTTCAACCGGAAAGGCATTTGAATACCTCGGCACCCGGAAACCGGTTATTGCATGTGTGCCTGATGGTGCAGTAAAAAGTGTAATGGAGGAATATGGTGCATCTTTTATTACTCCTCCTGATGACATTGATGTTATTAAGAATACAATTAAAAATGTTTACGATTTATTCATTAATAATAATCTGCCAGTTCCTGATGAGGAATTTATTGAAAAATACCGCAGAGATTTTCTCACCGAACAATTAACAAAGCAGTTCCAGTTTTTAATAAAAGCAGAAATATAATGAACGTTCTTGTACTCGGATCCGGCGGAAGGGAACATGCACTTGCGTGGAGAATATCCCGTTGTGATTCATTGGACCGGCTGTTTATAAGTCCCGGTAATCCCGGCTCAGCTTCGGTAGGCCAAAACGTGAGCCTGGAAAAAGGAAATCAAAACATTGCTGACTTCTGCTTCTCCGAAAAAATAGACCTGGTTATTATCGGTCCGGAACAACCTCTGGTTGAAGGCCTTGCCGATTTTTTACGAAGTAAGAACATTAAAGTATTCGGACCGGACAAAAGAGCCGCAGAAATCGAGGGTCATAAATCCTTCGCAAAGCAGCTTATGGTAAAGTATTCGATACCCACAGCCGGATATAGTGAATTTGACAAATCACATTTCAATGAAGCCTCGGGTTACCTGAAAAATATAGGTTATCCTGTTGTGATAAAGGCCGACGGACTGGCTGCCGGAAAGGGTGTTATTATATGCAGCAATGTTAATGAAGCCGATAAAGCTTTGAAAGAAATTTTTCTCGATAATGCTTTCGGAAATGCCGGAGATAAGATCATCGTAGAAGAATTCCTTGAAGGTGAGGAAGCATCAATTCTTGCTGTAACTGATGGTGATGATTTCGTGCTGCTTCCTTCTTCCCAGGATCATAAAAGAATCGGTGAAAATGATACAGGAAAAAATACTGGGGGGATGGGAGCTTATTCGCCTGCTCCTGTGATTGATAAAAAAATGCTGGATAGAATAAGCGGTGAAATAATTAAACCTGTGCTCGAAGGATTGAAGATGGAAGAGCGGAAGTTTTCAGGCTGTCTTTACGCAGGATTAATGATCACCCCGAAAGGACCAAAGGTTATTGAATTTAACTGCAGGTTCGGTGATCCTGAAACCCAGGCTGTATTACCTCTTATTGAAGGAGATTTTCTTAAGCTTCTCTATTCCGCTGCATCTGGAAAACTGGATAAACACGCGGTAACCTTTTCCGAAGGTACGGCTGTATGTATTGTGGCTGTTTCAGATGGATACCCGGAAAGTTATTCGAAGGGTTTTGAGATATCCGGACTGGAAGAATTTGATTCAGATCAAATCATCGTCTTTCATGCAGGTACTGCCGGGAAAGATGGTAAGATTGTTTCATCGGGAGGCCGGGTCATCGGGGTAACTGCAGTGCTTGGGGAAAATGATCTTCAAAAAGCCCGAACCCTTGCATATGGGGCCTTGAATAAAATTAAATTTGAAGGAATGTATTTCCGCCGGGATATCGGTATGAAGGCATTAAACAGGTCATAGCCGTTTTTTTCTCTATTCACTTTTACCATCCATTACCCTAAATTTCGGAAAAGATAATTAAATGATACCTCTGCATGTACATTCGAATTATACTTTGCTTAAAGGTACTTCCCGTATAGAGGAACTGATAGATAAAGCAAAAGAACAGAGGCTGGAATCCCTGGCTTTAACCGATACTAACGGTATGTACGGACTGATTCCTTTTGCAAAAAAAGCGAAGGAACAAGGTATTAAACCTATCCTGGGATGTGTAATCGATCAGCCGGACAATGCAGTTTATGCGGTTCTTTTAGCCAGGAATAACCAGGGATATTCTGATCTCTGCAGAATCATAACTTCAAGGAAACTCAATGATGACTTTGATCTCTTTTCCCTTGTTGGTCGTCCCCTTGAAAATTTATTTATTCTTACCCCTTCCCGTGACCTGCTTCAGATAGCAGGGCAGAGAGATAATGTTTACGCAGAACTCATTTTAACCTCAGCTAACAAAAACAATGCACGCAGCCTCTATTCTTATGCAGTAAAAAATGGAATTAAAATGGCTGCCTCTAATCCTGTCTTTTTTCTGAACAAAAATGATTTTGAGCTGCATAGGGTTATTACTGCTATCGGTCTTAACAAGAATGCAGATAATGTAGAGGATTCAGAACTTGCCGATAAGGAAGCATATTTCAGGGAGATAGCTGAATTAACCGATATATATAGTAAAGTTCCTGAGGTGGTTTTAAATACTGAGTATATTTCCCGGAATTGTAATGTAGATCTTCATCTTCATGAATATAAATTCCCGATTTTTGATGTTCCTCCGGGAAAGGATTCATATACGATGTTATGGGAGAAATGCTTCGAAGGATTGAGACGGAGGTATTCTCCGATGATTGATGCTGCCATAGATAGATTGAAAATGGAACTCCAGGTTATAAGAGAAATGAACTTTACGGATTATTTCCTGGTTGTGTGGGATATAGTAATGGAAGCAAAAAAGAGGGGAATGATAACTATCGGACGTGGATCGGCAGCTAATAGTATAGTTTCATATTGCCTGGGATTAACTGAAGTAGATCCTGTAAAATATAATCTTTATTTTGAAAGGTTCTTAAATAAAGGAAGAAGTAGTCCCCCGGATGTTGATATTGATTTTTCATGGAAGGAGAGGGATGAGATTGTAAAATACGTTTTTGATAAATACGGTTACGAAAATGTTGCGATGATCTCAACCACTGTTACTTTTCGTGCCCGATCAGCTTTCAGGGAGGTCGCAAAAGCTTATGGCTTTACTAACGGGGAAATATCAAAATACAGTAAGTTTATACCATGGACAGACGCAAGAAACCTTTCTGATCTTCCGGAAAAATTTCCAGAGGCAAGAACTCTTAATTTTAAGGTTGAACCCTGGAAATCAATTGTTTCTATGGCGGAGAGGCTGGCAGGATTCCCAAGACATCTTAGTATTCATCCCAGCGGCATATTGATTACACCGGGTCCGATAACCAATTATACTGCACTCGAATATGCGAAAAACAAAGGACTGGGATTAATTATCACTCAGCCTGATATGTATTCTGTTGAGGATCTCGGACTGATTAAAATAGACCTGTTGAGCCAGCGTTCTCTCGGAGTTCTCCGGGATACTATGGATACAATTGAAAAGAATAGTTAAAAAGAGGATTCAGTTTTTTTTATATCTGATTTATTTGATTTAGTCAGTGCCAGGAAACCGGAACCGTTTACCGCCAGCAAGATAAAACCCAGCAGCATGAATACATCTTCGATTATCTTCAGAATTCCTACCCGGCTTCCATCTCTTGTTCCAAAACATCCGCATTCAATATCAAGTCCTCTTGCAAGTGCTATAGCTATAGCAGCAGTAAAAACTGTCATTAGTAACGTTCCCAGCAGAGCACTTTCTTTTACGTAGATACCTATTATAAGCAGGATGCCAACAGTAAGCTCAAGCCAGGGAATAATTAAGGCAAAGAAGTTCAGTGACTCCTCAGGAAGCAATCTGTAGTTATAGAGTGATTTTGCAAAGTAATCAAGGTCGGTTATTTTTGTAAACGCCGAATAGACGAAAAGAGCCCCAAGGATGAGCCTGATTATAAACAACAAATATTTATTGGATAAGAACGCTGTCATTTAATTTAACTGAATATTTGTACTTGATGTTACAACAGGATAATCTGCTTCTTTCCATTCTTCCCATCCGCCGAAAAAGACAAAAACTTTCTTAAATCCTTTTGAAAATAATTCATTTCCTAATCTGATGCTCATATCACAGTCAGCACCTTCACAATAGATAACGAGGGGTTCAGATTTGCCCATGGAGGAAATCCGTCCAGTGTACTCATCGAGTCTGAAAAGAGGAAGGTTTGTGGCACCAGCTATATGCCCGTCTTCATATTCTTCAGGATCTCTCGCATCAACGAATAATATCTTATCTTTATAAAGTTCGTAAGCCTGTGTCAAAGAAATAAGCCTTGGCTGGTTAAAAACATCCCGTGTCAGGTTGCTTAAACTCAGGCTCTCGTCTTTTTTATCAGAATTATCTGAGTGAATTTCAGGATCACCATTTTTGACAAGATCTGAGTCAGTTTTATATTGATACTGGGGCAGCAGGTCTTCATCGATCTGTACCCGGTTCTTCTCTACCGCTGCCTTATTGAAATCTGTCCGTAACGTATCGGGCTGTGTTACTGTGACTTCTTTCGGAGGCTGACTATTTAATCTTTCATCTGCACGGATTGTTTTAGCTTTGTTGAATAAGGGGAGACCTTCAGGCTGAAGGTAATTAACCAGCAGGGCTGCGGCAACTGCGATAAAAAGGATTAATAGAATTTTGGTGAAAGAAATACGCATAGTCCGACTCATATTATTATTAGTTATCAACTCCCCTAAAAATGATCATTCTCAACGGAAAATAGAAACTGGTGAAAATTTAATTATAATCGTTCTGAAATCAAATATAAAATAAACAGGGTTTATTCGTTTTTTCCGGTGCGGGGAAGGATAGGAATCAGCGGCAGCAGTGCGCAATAGATCTTGTAAGCCGATTTAATAAGGAAATTCGGAAAATAGATGATAGAACCGGGCAGCCTGACTATTTCTCCTCCGAAACCGAGTTTAAAAAAAGTTGGGGTACTAATGATCTCTCGTGGTAATTTCTTTTGATCTCTGATCTGTTCTGATGTTTTCATATCCACAGATGCAAAATCAAATACCTTGAAACCTTCTTCCTTTGCCAGCATTATAGAGTACCAGAACAAGGCAGCATTGGGATTTGATTTTGTATATTTTCCGTTCCATCCTATTTTCCATATGATAAAACGATCTCTTATTAGCAGCATAATAGCTCCCGCAATTATTTCATTCTCTTTTTCAATGAAATAAAGCCGCATCATATCATCTGGAGAAAAGTTTTTCCACATAGTTTCGAATATTTCCGGGCTTGAAGGGTTAGGAGAAACATCCTGCCGCCTGCATGTTTCAAGCATCAAATTGAAAAAAAGTCCGATTTCTTCAAATTTTCCGCTTCGAAATTTTAACCCTTCAAGATGTCTTATAGTATTCCGCAGTGTTTTTCTCAAATCGTTCAGAAGAGATTCAGATGGTTTTCTCAAATCTATTTCGAGTGTGGTGTCAATAATTGTAAATACCTTATTTTCAGGGAAATCGTATTTGTCGAACCCGAATAATGCCGAATAACCGCCGCCTGGTGGAGAGATGATCAATATCTTTAAATGGAAATTCTTCGCAGCTCTTTTAAGTTCTGAGATTATTTTTTCCTTGAGGGGGGGATCATCAGAATCGATTAAGGGTCCCTTGTTAAGAAATCCTATAGTTCCCGCAAACTTTTTTTTCTTCAGGAGGATTTGGAAACCGCCTCTTATACGCTGATCATCCATAAAAACTATCCTTAAGGGCTTCCAGCCTTCCAGTGATTTGGACGCCGCCCATGCACCTGTTTGTTCATGAAATCCTGATGGATTAGATTGAACAAATAAATCCCACTGACGGTCAACTATGCTTTCTGATATTATAGATTTGATCGGTGAGACAGATTTCATGTTTTCTGCAGTAGGGAAGTCCATACCTTTATTTTTTTTTAGACTAAAATATAAAGCAAAAAAACTTTTGATGTGATATGAATTGTTTTAGGGGGCTTTCTGACTATTCTATTAAGAAATTCATTTTAAACCAACCTAAAAAACCTAAGATTGGCTATGGAGGGCATCTATTTAAATTTTTGTACCGAAGGCCGGAATCAATTTTGGCTAAATACAATTTCTTTCTAAAAGCCTGTAAAATCAATCATTCAAATAACTTAGCTTAACTTATTTTATCAATGACTTTCCTCAAATTTCCCGTATTTTCCTGCAGGTTAAACATCGTCCAGATTCGAATGTGGCTGTTGGCGATATTAAAAGTTTAATTGGCTCTCTTAATAAAGATGGTGATGTTGGTTTGTTCGTAACTTCAGGAGGCTTTACATCAGATGCAGAGAGATTTGCCCGAAGTTCCCAAGTACATGTAAAACTGATCGACTTCGATAACTTCATTGATCTCTGGCAAGAGTTTTATACAAAATTATCTGACGATGAAAAATATATGCTACCACTCCACCCAATTTATTTTTTAGGTACTAATGAATAAGGAACGCAGTGCATTTGAAATATAATAATGAGTTAAAGAAACTTATTTGAGAATATATTAAACATTGAAAAAATTTAATTCATTACAAAATAAATTCTATTAAAGAAAATATGTCAGACTTAGAATATCTTATAGACAAGAAATTTTCAAATATTAATTTTGCAAAGAACGCGTTTACACCTGGTGAATATGAGAATTGTAAATTCGAGAAATGCACATTTCCAAAAGTTAAATTCTCCGAATCTGTATTTATAAATTGTAAGTTTTTTAATTGTGATTTTACAAGTAGCAATATTTCATCTGCTGTTTTTCGAGATGTTAAGTTTAACAACTGTAATTTAATAGGATTGCAGTTTGATACTTGCAATCAATTACTTTTATCATTTGAATTCACAGGATGTCAATTAAATAGATCATCATTCTTTGGTATGAAACTTCACAAAATAACATTTACAAAATGTGAAATGCTAAAAGTTGATTTTGGCAGGACAGATTTAATAGGTTCAACTTTTGATGATTGCGATTTACGCAATGCTGTTTTTGATAATACTAATTTATCCAAATGTGATTTCCGCAAAGCTAATAATTATTTAATCGATCCTGAGAATAATAAAATCTCAAAGGCAAAGTTTTCTCTTTTGGGAGTACCAGGGCTTTTAACTAAATATGACATTGAGATTGAATGAAACTGATTCTTTATTCAATATTAAATTAGTGAGCAGTTGGTGGTGGGGAGAATGCATAGTATTTAAATCTTTGTAGCAGGTCCTTCCACAATTTTTGTGCTAATAGATGTACTCAACTCCTTCAACAAATCAATTGCCTCCCTAAATTTCTCCAGCGCATAAACTTCAGATCTAATTATGGGTATAAGATCAATATAGAAAGGAGATTTCAATGAACATAGAAAAAATATGCAAGGCACTTCAGGAAGATCAAATGAATTCAGCACTTGGTATTATTTGTGCCGAGTTAGAATCACAGGGTTATAAACCAGAGATTGAAGGAATCCGAGTAACTGCAAGCGAGATATTTGATAATTAAGATTCACCACTAAATGAACTTATAATTCCATTAAAAACAAAGTTATTTTCGGTAAAGTTTTCTTAATACATCATTAGCATAAGTCAATTTGTGGCTGCTAAGTTTTATATGCCAAATAATTAAGGAAAGATAAGGATTGCATCTTGCACGGTAATTGATAGTGATATGATCGGATAATCCAATATAATTGATTAACTTCACTTGTCTTCATTTTTTCTTACGGGAGAACTCAAATGAAAATCTATCTACCAATTTTTCTTACATTCTTTTTATGTTCCTTTGCAATCGCTCAATGCCAATGTCCAAATTGTACCGGTTCAATGTGGATCTCTGAATATAACATTGGTGTTAATTCTGCGGTACAGGGTAGGAAATCTGCTCATTGTGTGGAGGGAATGGATCTAAAGAATGGCAATACTCGTGCGGTAAATGCGGACAAACAAACTGCGGCAGTTAAATAAAGAAACTATATGAGTAAAATATCTTTAACACCAAGCAAACCAGTTTCAGCTGGTTCATTTGTAATCCTAGTATTTCTTCTTTTATTCGGTATCGGCTTTGCAATAATTGTGGGTAATGTTCTTTCGGAAAATGACGCCCCACTTTTAATGACAATGTTTTTTTCCTTTTCATTATTATGTGGATAGGGACAGTATTGTTTATGCTGATTTATCATGCAAAAAACTTTAAAAGTGAAAAAGGAATTTCTTTGATTGATATTAATACTGAGGCGGACATAGATAACAAAGAAATGCAACATACGCCAGCAGAAAACTTGCGGGATCTTGAATCATTGAAAAAAGAAGGGCTGATAAGTGAAAAGGAGTATGATCAAAAACGTTCTCAGATTTTAAGTGATAAATGGTAATGAAAGGCTTAGTAGATAGAGGTGACATCTTTTTTAAAGCAGTCATCTCTTTGTTTTTCATAGTTTAATAAATTTTCAGATAAAGGATCACAACGAAAGATTTTACAATGGGTATTGGATTAATTGAACTTCTGATGCTTGCATTTATAATAGGGTTTCTTTCTTTTATCTTTGAATTTATTGATATTTTAAAAAACGAATTTACAGGCAGCAACAAATTAATTTGGTTATTAGCTGTTCTTTTTACCCCGGTAATCAGTTCGTTACCATATTTTTTTATTGGGACGAAACAAAAGGTGCACAATAAAAGCATCTGATAAATTTGTATTAAAAATGATGACACTTGATAATTCTTAAAATCCAGGTATGTAAATGGGAAAAAATATTAACTTTGTTTCGATGTTCTTCGTTATATTATTTATTCAAGCCTTTACTTGCAATATCCTTGCCCAAGATTTTTCAGATCAGAAGAATCCTCTGCTATTGTCTACAATTATACAATTAGAAAAAAATGTTACTAAAGCAGAAGAGAATATTAGGCGCTATGAAAAAGAAATAATTAAGTGCGAAAAAACTATTGCTACATCTGAAAAGATAATAAATCTTGCTCAGGAGAAAGGGAATACTGAGGCTGAAAAAATTGCTCAAGATGCGTTATCAAAATCCAGTGAAGCAAAAGAGAAAAACATTAAGCTATTAAACTCAGCAAAACTAAGAAAGCAACAATCCGAAATAATCCTTGCATCTGTTAAAAATAAAGTATCCGTTAATTCAAAAAATTCACCCTTAATTGATGCAGTTGCTTTAAACTACTATGGAGAGATTTCGATTCAAAGACAGAATGGTGAACAGTTCAAATTGAATGATAGACAAAGTTCTCTTTTAGAAAATGGTGATGTGATTACTACATCAGAAAACAGCAAAGTTGAATTACAATTTCTTGAAGGAAGAGGAAATATTAACATAGATGGAAACACTAAATTAAAATTTATCAAACAAGACAGCACTGATGTCGTAGACTTGATTAAAGGTAAGGTAAAATTAGGTGTTCAAAAAATTGACGAGTATGAAAAAGATTTGCTTGGACAATATGAAAAATATAAACAAACCGTTACATCTATTCCGGAATCATTTGAACAATTTATAAAATCTTATAAAGCAAAGTTTAAGAAAAAATTTGAAGTGAGAACACCTGCATGCGCTGTTGCAATTAGAGGAACTGAATTTCTAGTTTATAATGATGAGAAAAAGGGATCGGAAATTATAGTACTGGAAGGAACGGTGGAAATGAAATCTACAAATGGTTTAAATACTATTTTGATAAATGCAGGACAGAAAGGAATTGCTAATGATGAAGGTACACTTTCAGAACCAATACAAATTGATATTTCAACTCTTGATAAGTGGTGGGAAGATGAAGAATAACAATATAAAACTAATATTATTTCATATTTGTTTTGTTCTTATAGTTTTTTCAATTCCAGCGCAAGCACAGATTGAAGTAATGGGATGCTTTGATTCAAATGGCAATTTAATACCAAAATACCAGAGCTGGGATGAAATTTATAATGGAGTTAAATATAGATGTACTTGTAATGGTGATGGTACTACGGATTGCGTGCAAGAATCATCATCATCTTCTTCATCTTCAAATAATAATTCAAGTGGTAATGATTTAAATGGTCAGATAATGGAGTCGTTAGTCGCGCCATTAATTCAAAATTTTTTCGATTGGCTATTTGAGCCTTCTTCTCCTCCTCAAGAGAATCAGGGGAATCAATTAAGTACAGAAGATCTTGCAAGAATACAGGCAGAGAATGAAGAAAATGAAAGGAAGGCAGCAGAATATCGTGCAAAGATGAAGGAACAAATTGAAAAACTTAACAAAGAGTATGTTCAATTGATGAAAGATAAGTTCGAAGACAAGAAGCAATCAACAGTTAGTGATTTTAAAAATAAAATTGCAAAATCTGAAGCGATTAAAAATATTAAACAATTAAACTGCGCTTCATTTCAAAGTTATGAAGCACTTAAAATGATTTCACAGGATAATGGTGATTTCAGTGATCTTAATGGACCACTGGAAAATTCCAGGCAGCTTGCAGAATTTACTATTACATCAAATTGTCCAGAAATAAAAATTGATGTCCCTGAAGTTACAGTATCAAATCCAAAAGGTTTTCAAGAAATATTTTTTGAAACAATTAAACGTAAAGCAGATAGTATGACAGTCAGTGTTGTTTTATTGAAAGAAAAAGATAAAAAAATTAAAATTGATATTGCGGAAAAAGAAAAAATAGTCGAGAAATTAAAAACTGTTGAACCAACTAAAGTAGACAGTGTTGATCAACTTATGATTGATGCCATAAATGCTTTAAATGAATCACGTGAAGAAGAAAATAAAGTGACTGAAGAATTGAGCAAGAGTGAGAAAGATATTGAACTATTTGGGAAAGTTAGGAGTGTATATGATGTTAAAAAGCCAGAATAGAATATCGTTAATAATCCTGATTGCTTTATTTGTCATTTTAATCCCATCCAATAAAATTTTAGCGCAACAGGAGATTCCGGATAATATTAAGGATCAGATTCTTAATGGTACTACAGCGCTTGAATCTGCAAAAGTACCTCAGGATATCGAAAATGCATTGATTCTGTTCAATCAAGCCGCTGAATTAGCACCTGACTATCCAGATGTTCATTATTTTCTTGGTAAGACACTCTCCTTAATGCAAGGAAGTACCGGAAAAGCAGTAACCGAATTAAAAAAATATCTTGAACTGTATCCCGAAGCACCTGATAAAGAAAAAGTGAACGCCGAAATTGAACAATTGGATGAAGTAATAAAATCAAAAAACATCTCTTATTTAATGGGCATATCGTTAATTGAATTGCCGGATGGCATTTATGTTCACCGCGTAAGCCCGAATTTTGTAGAGAGAATATCAAATATCGGCGGTCCAAGTAAACACTTTCATTTCGCTTCTGCGGGAGACAAAATAGAAAAAATAAATGACATCAATATAGAAGGATATTCCATCCAGGATTTCTATAAGCTAGTTGAAAAAGATACAAACAGCTATACAAAAATTTCATTGATAAGAGGAGGAGTAAAACGATTTGAACTTTATACATATACGAAGAAGAAAAAAATATACTCGTATGATGTCAGAGAATTGGGTGAAGAAGATCTTACAACAATTATTAAAGAAGCAGAAACTCCTATGGTGATTTTCTTTATATCAGACTGGTGCGAGACTTGCGAAAAGTATAATGGATATATTACTAATCGTAGAACTTATGTCAGCGATTCAGCAACTTTTATCATTGCCAATATTGATGAAAACATAACTCTCGCTAAGGAATTCGGCATCAGTCAGACTCCTGTTGTTTATTTTTATAATGATGGAAAATTATTTGATAAAATAATCGGATATGATGGAGAGCTTTTAAAAAAGAAAGCAGGGGAATTAATGTCATCGGTGAAATCAAATTTTTTAGCGGGTACACAGGATAACAATCAAGATAAAGCAGCAGGTATTGACAGCAATTTGTATCATACGGTAGTTGGTACTTTTACCGATTCAAGAGATGGGAAAACATATAAAACCGTAACAATCGGTACTCAGACATGGATGGCTGAAAACCTTGCCTACAAAACGAGCAGTGATTGCTGGGCTTACGATAATGATGAAACTAATGTGGTAAAATATGGGTATCTGTACTATTGGGAAACAGCAAAAGAAGTATGCCCTGAAGGATGGCATTTGCCAAGCGATGCTGAATGGCTGACACTGACAAACTATTTGGGTGGTGAAAAAATAGCCGGAAGTAAACTCAAAGGTTCCGGTACATGCAATTGGGAAAGTCCTAATACCGGGGCGACTGATGAAACGAGTTTTACAGCCTTACCGGGCGGTCAATGTTACAAAGATTACAAAGATGGTGAATTTAAATTCGAAGGTATTGGTATGTTCGGGCACTGGTGGAGTGCATCAGAGTTTCCTAAAAATTATTTCACAATGTGGATCATGTATTTCGATAACACTAATCTCTATCATTATCCTTACTCCCGCACTATGGGATTATCTGTTCGATGTATAAAAGATTAACTATTTATTAATACAAACATTTATGAAAATATTTACGCCGCTTAGGAATTCAAAGTGAGCAACACTCCTTTAATCTATCTGTACAAAGATGAAAAATTAGTCGATAAAATATTGAGGTAGGATAAGAAACTATTCTACGAGATAGTAAAAGAAATAGCTAATCATTAGATAAGGATTTTTATGTATAAAGATAAAACACGTAGTTTAATATTTATAATCTTATTTTTGATTATAAATGTAATTCCTTCATTTGCACAACAGGAGATTCCGGATAATATTAAGGATCAGATTCTTAACGGTACTACAGCGCTTGAATCTGCAAAAGTGCCTCAGGATATCGAAAATGCATTGATTCTGTTCAATCAAGCCGCTGAATTAGCACCTGACTATCCAGATGTTCATTATTTTCTTGGTAAGACACTCTCCTTAATGCAAGGAAGTACCGGAAAAGCAGTAACCGAATTAAAAAAATATCTTGAACTGTATCCCGAAGCACCTGATAAAGAAAAAGTGAATGAAGAAATTAAAGAATTAGAAAAATCTATCGGGCTAAACAAAAATTCTTATTTGATGGGGATATCGCTTATGGAGTTGTCAGACGGCATTTATGTTCGCAAAGTCTCTCCAAATTATCCTTCTTATGGCAGGCGAGGTGTGCCAATTAAAGTAGGTGATCAAATAGTCCAAATAAATGATATCGATGTAACAGGCTACTCTTTATAATCTGTTATGAAAGTATTTGAGGAAGATACAACCTTAATGGATAAGCCTAGAAAAATTAGGATAATCAGGGAAGGCAATAGTCAGGAGTTATTGATGTACAAGCGCAGCAAAGAATTTAATCCAACAATAAAAGATTTAGGAGAAGACGACCTTTTTAAAATTATTTCAGAAA
Organism: uncultured Ignavibacteria bacterium; assembly: GCA_963774455.1. Classification (GTDB taxonomy): domain Bacteria; phylum Bacteroidota; class Ignavibacteria; order Ignavibacteriales; family Ignavibacteriaceae; genus DATFVA01. Next base: position 1,261,869 of record CAVZFD010000005.1, on the reverse strand, counting down.
CTAAAAAACCGCTTAGTTCCTGGGATGCTGTTTTAATAGCAGGCGTTAAGAAAGATATCTGAACAAGCATCAGTAAAATATTTATACATAAATCTTTCGAAAACGGTAAAATAGTTCACGTACCTATTGTAGCTTGATGGCCTAATAGTGCCTTTTTTAGAGCTTAGATAATTTGATAGCAATTCTTTTAACGAAATAATTTTTGAATTAATAGGACGTATTCCATGTATACCCATAGTTAATTCCTGTTGGATTTTACCTCGAATTATTTCAGCACTCTTTTTATCGTGTGCAACTATTTCTCTTATTCTTGTCCCATTTAACATATAGTCTACACCATACGAAATTCCTTTTTTACGTTTGCGAGGAAATATTTTTACTACAGGTATATTCATAAAAATTCCTAATTATTCCTAGATCTAAATTAGCTAATTGGTACGTATTTGACACTTTTTTTAGTGTTTAAAAAGATAAAACCTTGTTTTACAAGGCTTTAGAGAGATGGTGTACCGAAGGCCGGACTCGAACCGGCACGAGGTGTGAGCCCCACTGGATTTTGAGTCCAGCGCGTCTACCAATTCCGCCACTTCGGCAAAGAATTCAAAAAAGAGGTTCAAATATCAGGGTATTTGAACTTAGTTTCAAGTAAATGTCGTATAATAGTTACATCAACGTGACGATAACAAAGAATGCATAGTCAAATTATTTCAGGTTCTGTTTTTCTATTTTAGCCCAGGTATCCCGAAGGGTTACAGTCCTGTTGAAGACCAGATTTTCAGATCTTGAATCTTTTGAATCGACGCAGAAATACCCCAGACGTTCAAACTGGAACCTGTCCCCAGGCTTCGCCTCTGCGAGTCCCGGTTCAAGTTTTGCTTCCCTTGTTACCTGAAGGGAATGGGGATTAATAAATTCTGTGAAGTCCCTTTCCGGATCAGCTTCAGGATCCTCGGCAGAAAAAAGTCTGTCATAAAGTCTTACCTCAGCATTTATAGCGCTAGCTGAGGATACCCAATGGATTGTTCCTTTAACTTTTCTCTGACTTGAAGAACCGCTCTTTGTTTCAGGATCATAGCTGCACCTCAGTTCAATTACATTCCCGCTCTCGTCTTTAATAACTTCTTCACATTTTATGATATATGCGTAACGGAGGCGGACTTCATTCCCGGGTGACAGTCTGAAAAATTTCCTTGAAGGATTTTCCATAAAATCATCCTGTTCGATGTAAAGTTCCCTTGAAAAAGAAATTTTCCGGGTTCCCATTGTTTCATCTTCAGGATTATTTACTGCTTCCAATTCTTCGGTCTTTCCTTCGGGATAATTGACCAAAGTAACTTTCAAGGGTCTGAGTACAGCCATAACACGCTTTGCTCTTTTATTAAGATCTTCACGAAGGCTGTGTTCCAGTAAAGCAACGTCAATTGTATTATCTCTTTTGGCTACTCCTACTCTTTCCGAGAAATACCTTATAGATTCCGGAGTATACCCTCGTCTCCTGAAACCTGATATTGTCGGCATTCTCGGGTCATCCCACCCGTTAACATATTTTTCTGTTACCAGGGTAAGCAGTTTCCTTTTGCTCATTATGGTGTAGCTAAGGTTGAGTCTCGCAAATTCAATCTGCTGCGGTGCAAAGATTTCAAGTTCCTTAATAAACCAGTCATATAACGGTCGGTGAACCTCAAATTCCAATGTGCAGATAGAGTGAGTGATCTTCTCTATTGAGTCAGATTGCCCATGAGCCCAGTCGTACATCGGGTAAATGCACCACTTATTGCCTGTACGGTGATGGGCGACTTTCCTGATCCTGTACATAATGGGATCACGCAGCAGCATGTTGGGAGATGACATATCAATCTTTGCCCTCAATACCTGTGTCCCCTCATCAAACTCACCGTTCTTCATTCTTGCAAAGAGATCAAGATTTTCTTCAACCTGACGATTTCTGTAAGGACTCTCTGTACCGGGTTGAGTTGTTGTGCCGCGCGAATCTTTTATTCCTTCTGGTGAAGAACTATCGACGTAGGCTTTTCCCTTTTTAATAAGCTTTACGGCATATTCATAGAGTGTTTCGAAATAATCACTCGCGAAGTACAGCCTTTCCTGCCAGTCAAAGCCCAGCCATTTAATATCCTCTTTGATTGAATCAACGTATTCGACATCCTCTTTTGCCGGGTTGGTATCATCAAATCTTAAATTGCATAAACCCCCATATTCTTTTGCCAGTCCGAAATTCAGACAAATAGATTTCGCATGTCCTATATGCAGATAACCGTTCGGTTCCGGGGGAAACCTTGTATGCACACGATTATATCTTCCGTTTTCAAGGTGTTCATTTATTATTTCTTTAATGAAATTTGAGGGAGAGGGAAGCCTGTCTAAAGTGTTGCCGTCTATCCCTTTATTTGTATTTTCAGCCATAAAAACTCTTCTATAATTAAATGTTTTATCCCAGCTTTTCTATTGCTCTCTTAAGCCGGTTGATTGTTTTTTCCTTACCGATAATATATAGGATGTCAAATACGCCGGGACCACCACCTACACCGGAAACTGCGATCCGCACAGGATGAATAAGTTTACCCGTCCCGATTCCAAGCTTCTCAGCGGTTTGCCTTAATGCATTCTCATAATCTTCCTTACCCGGATTTTTAGTTAGTTTGGAAAATTCTTCAACCAATATTTTCAGATGTTCTGCAGAGTCAGCTTTCCATCTTTTTTTTACTACTGCTTCATCATACTCTGCTGGATCCTCAAAAAGGTAAAATCCCTTTTCAGATATTTCCTTAATAAATGATACTCTTTCCTTCATAGCCTCTATTACCAATCCCAGGAATTCATCAGAATACTCATAGGTACCATATTTTGTCAGCTTCAGTTCATCTCTCAGAAGGGAAACCAATTCAGGAAGCGGCTTCCTCCGGAGGTGCTCAGCATTCAGCCAGTTCAGCTTTTCAAGGTTAAATACGGCACCTGCTTTATTCACTCCTTCGAGCGAAAACTTTGCTATTAGTTCATCCATCATGTAAAATTCTTTATCATCCGCAAAGTTCCATCCAAGCAAAGCCACAAAATTGACCAATGCTTCCTTCAGATATCCTTTACTTCTATAGTCTTCAACAGCAACATCGCCCTGCCTTTTGCTTAATTTTGATTTATCCGGATTAAGCAGGAGAGGGAGGTGGGCAAACACCGGTTTTTCCCATCCGAAATAGTCGTATAGGAGAATATGTTTGGGAGTTGAAGGCAGCCATTCTTCACCTCGGATTACATGCGTTATCTTCATAAGGTGATCATCTACAACATTTGCAAGGTGGTAAGTCGGATATCCGTCGCTCTTTATCAGAACCTGGTCATCTATTATACTGCTGTCAAAAGAAACCTCTCCGCGTACAACATCCTTTAGAAAAATCTGCTTTCCGTGTTCAACGTTTAACCTTACAACATGCGGAATTCCTTCAGTCAGCTTCTGCTGAACTTCGCTTTCAGGTAAATTCAGACAGTGTTTATCATACATTGGCTGAAGTCCCTCTTTCTGAGACTTCTCACGCACCTGGTTTAGCCGTTCCTGGGTACAGAAACAGTAATATGCATTCTTTTCAGAAATTAAATAGTCTGTGTTTTCTTTATATATATGAAGACGCTGCGACTGCATATATGGACCATATTCGCCGCCAATATCGGGACCTTCATCGTAATCGAGTCCCGACCATTTCAATGCCTCAATCAGATTTTCGACAGCACCTTCTACATACCGGCTTCTATCTGTATCCTCAATGCGAAGTATAAATGTACCATCATTATGCCTGGCCAGCAGGTAGTTGTACAAAGCTGTCCTTAATCCGCCGATATGTAAATAGCCTGTTGGACTGGGCGCAAACCTTACCCTGATATTTTCGCTAATCATATAATTTCCGGTTCAAACGAATATTAAATCCAAAAGGAAGTTTGATGGTGTGATCAATGTAAAGTAACAAAGTATATTATACCTGAACCTTTGCTTCCGTATAATGCTTTACTTTTTCAATAAATTCCTGGCTGTCGATTGGTTTCGGAATGTAATCGGTAGCCCCGGCTTCAAGGCATTTTTCCCTGTCGCCTTTCATAGCGAAAGCCGTAAGAGCAATAATAGGGGTATCCTTATATTCAGGAAGCTGCCTGATCTTTTCCGTTGCTTCAAATCCGTTCATCACAGGCATCTGCATATCCATAAGTATAAGATGGAACTTTTGTTTTTTAACCTGTTCAAGCGCTTCAGCACCGTTTTCAACAACCACAATAGCTTCAAAGCTGTTTTTCTTCAGAAGCCTGGTAACAATTATCTGTGAATGTTTATAGTCTTCAACAAGGAGTATTTTAACGGTATCTTTTTCGTTCATTATTTCTTCCGGCTTCGCAGGTTCTTCATACCTGTTAATCATTGAAGAAATAGTTTCTGAAAGCTCTTCGATGTTTACACTGCTTTTATGAAGCAGCTCCTCGAACATACCATCAATGTTCTTAAGCTCATCCTTGTAGTTCTCTTTCCCGGTATAAATGATAATCGGGAGTTTTATGAACCTGTGATCTGATTTAATCTGTTTGATAAGTTCATAGCCGTTAATCTCCGGCATTTCAAGGTCAATAATTGCAAGGTCAAGGTCCATATTATTGATCATAGCAGGAACCTTTGAAGAATGTGCTTCTGCTATTGCGTTGAATCCTAATTGTTCAACCGCTTCCTTCAAAAGGTTGAGCGTAGGAACATCATCATCAACGATCAATATGTTCGAATCCCTTTTTAGTTTATAACTCTGAAGGACCTCAACAAGGAACTTATAATTAATAGGTTTAACAAAATATTCAACAGCTCCCATCAGGAAGGCTTTCTGCTGTTCAGGCTCAACCGAGCAGACTATCACCGGGGTGTTTTTTGTGGATTTGTGCTCCCTGAGAGTCTTTAATAATTCAAACCCATTGGAATCCGGAAGTTCAATATCCATTAGGATGGATAGGAAATTTTCTTTCTCAATTATTTTCAGTGTCTGTTCAGCTGAGTTTACTATTACCGGGTTATAACCCCACTTTGTGAGATAATTACTCAGCAGCTTTGAGGTTGCATAATCGTCCTCCACAACAAGAACACGATTATTTTTACCGGGTTTGGGGAGTGAACTGATCTGCTGCTCAAATGATGGTACATGGGCAGTCTGATGCAGGTCAACCGGTATCTCCACGTTGTAATTTGTTCCTTTGCCCAGACTGCTTGAAGCATCGATTCGTCCGCCTAGAATCTCAGAATATTTTTTTGCAATCGATAATCCAAGTCCTGATACATTTCCAAATCGCGAGCTTTCAAGTGATTCAGCGGTAAAAGGTTTGAATAGGTTTTTAAGTTTATCGGAAGGAATGCCGGGACTGGTATCTGATATTTTAATGTTGAGATTGTTTCCATGCGTTATGCCAACCGAAATTGTTATTTTACCGCTCTCGGTCATCCTAAGCGATTGTGTAATTATATTTACAAGTATATATCGAACCTTTTGGGTATCTATCTTAACTTTGGAGGAAACGCTGCTGTCAACCTTAACCATAAACTCTATTTTTTCACTATTGACCTTTTGCTGAAATACCTTTATGATTTCTTCAAGAAAGTCAGAAATAGAAATACTGTTAACGTTTTTCTTCACCTGTTTTTGTTCTAATCTGGCCAGGTCAATTAAATCATTTATAAGGGTAAGCAGATTAAAGGCATTTTCTTTCAGGGTTGAAACATACTCAGCCTGTGAAGCCGAAAGATTATCTTCGTTCAGCAAAGAGGCAAATCCCAGGATACTGTTCGTTGGAGTCCTGAGCTCGTGGGCGATATCCGTAACTACCTGACTGAGACTCAAAGCGTCATCGCCGGACCGATCTTTCCATAATATTATTAGCTCTCTTAATGCTTTACCGAGACTTTCTATCGTTTCTTTATCGGTTCTTGAAAAAGGAGTTTGCTTCGCAACCTTTATGAGAACTCTACCCTTCTCCTTCATATTCAGAAACAGGCAGCCTTCATATATAACATTTTCTGCAGCCTGAATTTCGCACTCAGCAATGTTGTTGAAGATCACAGGCAGGTCACTACCATTAACTCCATGGCAGGCGCTGCATTGAAAAGCCGTATTTTTTGCAAAGTTATCTTTTGCAGTTCCAGCTTTACCCTGTGAGACAAAATTATTCTGTTCATCTAGAGTGAAGAAAACAGCTGCCTGGTATTCCATTTGAGCAACCAGGTATTCGCAAATTCTGAAAGGTAACTCCTGCGGAGTAGAAAAGGCAGTGTTTACCAGTACAGTATAGTGTGAAAGTAAATCACCAGTAATCAAATTATGCATTAATGTAAGCGTGTTTGTTTATGTTCCCTGGGCTAATAATCTAAGGTGTAAAGATAAAAAAGAACATTATTATTTGAAAGATAAGAATTAACTCTTATAATACAAGTTTTCAGGAAGATTATTTACTTTACTGAATTTCGAAAGAGGCCAGAAGAGTAGTCTATTGTCAATTTTCAGAAATTTGATTAGATTTAATTACATTTTATATACATTCCCAGTCTAAAGTAAATGAGCCGTAGTCCGAAGATTCTGATAGCAGAAGATGAAAATATCATTGCAAAGGATATAGAAAAAACTCTGATAAAGCTTGGTTACGAGGTGGTCGGGTCCGTCCGATCAGGTGAAAAGCTCCTTGAGCAGTATCCTCTTACCAGGCCTGACCTTATCCTTATGGATATAAACCTTGAAGGAGAACTTTCAGGGATTGATGTTTCAAGGGAAATAAATAAAAATGGGGATGTTCCTGTAATATATCTGACTGCACTTGCCAACAACAATACCCTCCAGGAAGCCAAATACACAGAACCCTCAGGATATATAGTGAAACCCTTTGATGAGGATATACTGAGAACTTCCATTGAAATGGGTCTGTATAAGTTTGAAATAGGCCGTAGACTGCGTGAAAGAACGAGGGAACTGGAAGATGAAAGGATTAAGTCGGATAAACTTCTGCGGGATATTTTACCTTCGGAGATAGTAGACGAATTTAAACGTAACGGGAACGTTAATCCTCGTCTCTACAAAAATGCAACTATTATTTTTACGGATTTTGAGAACTTTACATCTATTGCCGGCGAAATGAGTCCCGGTGAGCTTGTTACCGAACTAAATGAAGTGTTTATGAATTTTGATATGATCATCGAGAAATATCAGCTTGAAAAACTAAAGACCATCGGAGATTCGTATATGATTGTAAGCGGCCTTCCCAGGGAAAGAGAGGATCATGCTGAGAAAGCTGTAGTCTGTTCCTTTGAAATGCTGGACTATCTTTCAAACAGGAATAAATATTCAGCTAACAAATGGAACATGAGAGTAGGTATTCACTCGGGGGAGGTAATCGCAGGGATAGTAGGAAAACTTAAATATACTTACGATGTGTGGGGAGAAAGTGTAACTATAGCGAGGTACCTGGAAAGATCTGGTAAACCCGGTAAAGTCAATATATCTGTACCCGTAAAGCAGTTTCTGAGTAATGGTTATGTTTTTGAAGACAGCAGGGACATTAATTTGGGTGTTAACAATTTAACTTCTTACTTCGTAAGTAAGTCTAAGGTATATTCCTGAACAATGTCAGAAAAAACTAAGATTCTGATAGCAGAGGATGAAAAGATAATAGCGCTTGATATTTCCAATACCCTTAGCAGGCTGGGTTATGGTATAATTGGAATTGCATCTTCGGGCAAAGAGATATTTAAACTTCTCGAACACTCTATTCCTGATATGATTATGATGGATATAATGCTTGATGGAGATATGACAGGGATCGATGCAGCTACTGTCATATCTGAAAAGTATTCTATTCCCGTTGTGTTTCTGACCGCCCTAACTGATAAGGCTACACTGGAGAAAGCAAAAACGGCCAACTCTTACGGCTACATCCTTAAACCCTACGACGATAAATCGCTGCATTCTGCGATCGAGATGGCTCTTTATAAATACAAAATAGAAGAAGAACTGCAGGTTAAGACAAAACAGCTTGAGGAAGAGAAGAAAAGAACCGATGGCTTGTTGAAGAATATTCTCCCGGCGGAAATAGTACAGGAAATTAAATCAAAGGGGACTGTGAATCCAAGATTTTATGAGGAAGTTTCGATCCTTTTCACTGAATTTTTAGGATTTGACCTGCTTACCTCAAGAATGGAACCGAATCTCCTGTTACAAGAATTGAATGAAGTTTTTGAGAATTTCGACGGGATTGTACAAAAGTATAATCTCGAGAAAATGAAGACAATCGGTGATTCTTACATGATCGCTGCAGGGGTTCCTCAAAAGATGGAAAATCATGCAGAAAGAATTCTTCTGGCTGCAATTGAGATGAGAGATTATATAGTCAGACGTAACGAGAATAAGGAAATTAAGCTTGAGATGAAAATAGGAATTCATACAGGTCCTGTCGTGGCAGGGATTGTAGGCATGAGGAAGTTTACCTTTGATGTCTGGGGAGATACTGTTAATATAGCAAGCAGGATGACAAGCGGCTGTGAACCGCAGAAAATAAATATTTCCGGTGAGACATATAATTTGATTAAAGATAAGTTTGAATGTATATACAGGGGCAAATTGAATGCAAAAGGGAAAGGGGAAGTAGATATGTTTTTTGTTGATGGTGTTGGTGAGGTTAAAAATTAATATCTGCCTGTAAAGCAATCCTGTTGTCTATACTTCCTTCAATCTGCTGATATCCTGATCCTGTCGATGTTTCTTTTGGCTTAAAAGTTTCCGAATACTTCAATGACAATGACACCTTGCTTAATGGATTGTACCTGACGACAGCATAAAACCTCGCACCTTCTCCGTAAAGACCTCTGCTGCTCAGCATACCTGTAAGATCATTTTCATATTCGTAAACGGCCGAGTTAAATGAAGCAGACCTGAAAAATATTATCCTGCCGTAAAGTAAAAATCCGTTTATCGGCATAAATCTGATGTCTTCATAAAACAGGTAACCCTCCTCCTGTAAATGAGAATCTTTTAGTAAAACTGATACGTATTCAAATCTCGTCTTTAATTTTAATCTTGAAGAAAGAGCGTATGAATATTCAAGACGGAGTGATTGTTTAATTCTTTTTGCCATCTTTTCTTCGCTGTCCATCAATGTAACTGTTTCCTTATTCCCGACTCTAATCTGAATTCCCGCTTCGAATTTATGGAACAACCTGGTAGTGAAACGGAGCATAAAGTCATTACCTTCGGAAGGGAGCGGGTTAGTAAATGTAGAATAGGGGAATTTAAATTGATCATAATAAAAGTTAAAGGTGCCAATTTTAGTTCTCCACCGGATTCCATTATAAATGCCTGATTCGTTGCCGCGTGCTCCCGACCTTTCACCGAAACCGCTTCCATGTATAGAAATATAATCTGGTGGATAATTACGTAAAAGCATTGAATAACAGAATTCGGGTGTGGGTGAAAGCTTGAAACCGGTTATGTAAGCAGGGTCTGTTATACCGTTGTATGAGAATTCTCCATATATATTAAAATTATAAAGATATAGATCTATGTAAGCTGAATAATAATTAAAGTTATCTCCTTTTATATCAAAAATATTTGATGGTATAAATGGATGGTCGAAGACAACATTGTAATAAAGTAGACCTGCTGAAAGATGAGAAGAAAAAGAGTAATCAAGAACCAAACCCGCCGCTCTTTCTGTAACTGAATCCCTTTTTAATAATTCGCTTGGGGTTCTGTGTAATCCATCGATAGAAAGTGATGTTATTCCTTCTGTGGAATCTATTAATGCATCTAAACTGCTTCTTGAATAGAATCCTGTAATACCAGCGTGCTCCCATTCATAATTAAATGCAGCACCCCTAAAGAAATTATTTTCGGATGAACTGGTTGATGGTTTTATTGTACCTGCCGATTTCTTAATTGAAAAAACAGCATCCGTTCCCTTTGAAAATCCATAGGAGTTCCATAAAGCCAACCCCTGGCCGAAACGTACATGGTAATCTCCAATTATTATATTCTTAAAACCGTACCTGTTAGACAGGTTTAAATATCCTGAAAGGAAGTCATAATATGATTTCTCTCCTGCATCTTTCTCAGTCAGGATTCCTGTTTGAAGGAAACTATTATATTCTATATTAAATCTGTTGTAAATGTGTAAAGACGAACCCTCAAACTTATGATCTTTGAAGCCTTGCCTTTCCCGGAGGTCTTTTATTATCCTGGTTCTCACGTTGACAGAAACAAACTTTGGCTCAACTGATTGTTTATCCGGGGGTTTCGGCTTACCCGTTGATAAAAATGGAAGGATCTTTGTTACAAGTTCTTCAGGCAGACCTTTAACAGAATACAATTCATTTGCGGAGAAGTAATTTCCGAAATAAGCCCTGTGTGAAATTATCAACTGTACCGCGGCCATATCAAGGTAGGGAAGTTTATCCAGTTCTTTAATGCCTGCCGTATTGATGTTCACAGGGTGTTCTATATAAAACTCTATCAACTCATAAAAATCTGAGTCATCGGTTTCCTCTTCGGGTTCTTCGATGAGGTCTTCAACTGCCTGGTTGATGTTGATCAGTATTGAGTCGCTTTGAGCCGGACAATTCAGATACAGAAGCACAAGAATGAGAGTAAGCTTATTAATCATCCTGATTATTTTATCCCGAGAAATTCCCTAATCATTTGTTTACGTGCGCCGTTTGGGCCAAAGCTGATAACTAATCCTGCCTGGTGGGTTAGTCCAAGATCAGTGTGTGTAAAAATTGCATAATCGAGATTAATGAATTGGTAGTGAATTCCTATGCCTGCTGTGAACCTTGAAGGTTCATTGGAAAACCCTGTCCTTAATGAAAAATATTTTATCAGGTCGTAATCGATACCCATCAACAGGCTGGCGTTATAGCGGATATCCTTTTCTAAAGCTGCGTTAAGAGTAAATTCATCTGTAATATCAAAGCTTGCACCTGAGTTTAGAATTACCGGTATCTGGTCTTCGTAACCGCCGTATGATGCGTGATTGATATTGTGAATACTAAACCCCCACCGGAGATGACCTGTAAGGTAGAGTAGTCCTCCCATATCTATGTAAAAACAGTCCGCATTACCGTAGTTTTTTATCGAAACAGTATGATAATTCAACGAAACTCCGGCGAAAAATCTATTTAGATAATTATAGGAAAACCCTGCGGCAATTCTTGTCTCCCTGTAAAGTTCAAATCCGTAAGTCATTGCACCTGCAGCCGCAGAACCAAAGGATAGGGGCTCATGATATGCAATAAATGCGTTTGCAAGCTCAGAGAACCCAAATGGAGCGGGAGAGTAATACAGCCCGATTTCTCTCCAGTTCATCTGAGATAATCCTGCCGGGTTATTAAATAAAGAGAAAACGTCATTTGCCTGACCTGCATCAGAATTTGCAAGCGCAACCTGTTTTGCCCCGGGATTGTATTGGGGGTAAACGATAGAACCTAAGGGAACTATAAATAAAAAGATTAGTAATAATTTAGGCATCTCCCCGGAGTTTCCCTTAAAATATAACTTTTATTGTTTGATAATATCGATTTTTATATATTAAATCAACATTTATTTAAGAAAAACGGCGTAAAATGAAAAAAATACTGATTCTGCTGTTTGGTTTTACCTCCTTCCTTTTTTCCCAGGAATTGAACTGCGATGTTACAGTAAACACTGAAAGTTTACCTCAGGAAAGCAGAGAACTCCTAAGTGACTTTGCTTCTTCTATAGAAACTTTCATGAACCAGACACGGTTCACCGATCAGAACTGGGAATTCCCAAAGATTAACTGTGCGTTAAGTATTTTTGTTACTTCAGCATCAGATGAGACTCATTACCAGGCACAGATCGTTGTTACAAGTCAGAGAGAAATTATCAAATCGGATAAAAAATCTTTGATGCTAAGTATAAATGATAATACCTGGAGCTTTGAATATGTGAAGGGACAGCCTCTGTACAGCCGTCAGTCGGTTTTTGAATCCGTTACAAGCCTTCTTAATTATTATGCCTATATCATACTTGGTTTTGATGCCGATAGCTGGGATGAGCTTGGTGGAACACCTAACTTTACCAGCGCGTATGATATCGTAAACCTTGGAGCTAACAGCAATTTTAAGACAGGGTGGGAAAGAACCAGCAGTTCATACAGCCGCAGGGGCCTCATTGAAGATCTGTTAAATGAAAAGTACCGTCCGTTCAGGGAGGCTATTTATGAGTATTATTACGGACTGGATTACTATGAAAAGGATAAAGCTCAGGGACAGAAATATATGGTTAAACTGGTTGAGGCTCTCTCGGATCTCAAAAAGAAAGTCGACCTTACCGGAGTTTTTGTTAAAGTATTTTTTGATGCAAAGTATGGTGAGATTATTGACAGGTTAAAGACCTATCCTGATAAAACGATTTTTGAGAAATTGAAGAGGATCGATCCGTCTCACCTGGCAAAATATGATGAGGCTTTGACCAACGGTTAGAGTTTCAGGATTCGGGAGGAATTAATTTAACGTATAAGGTTTACACGTTCTATCTTCGTGTCCTGCGTAATCTTTTCTACCGTATCAAATCCGTTCAGTACTTCTGCAAAAATGGTATACCTGCCATTCAGGTGAGGGTAGCTTCCGGTAGTAACAAACCATTGTGATCCTTCTGTATCTTTGCCGGCACTTGCCATTCCTACTATACCCTTGTTGTATTCAAGTGGAGAAAATTCAGAAACGATCTCATAACCGGGACCGCTCCATCCCGTGCCGGTAGGATCTCCTCCTTGCATTACAAACCCGGGTACGACCCGGTGGAAGGGGATGCCGTTAAAGAAATTCTTTTCTGCCAGATAACAGAAGCTTCCGGCGGTAACTGGTGCATACTCTGACAGAAATGAAATCGTAAATGAACCCTCCTCGGTTACTATCTCGGCCTGCCTGTATTTAAAAGCCTCCTCCCAGTACCGGTCAAAATCATCTATGTCATTCGAGAATGAAAGAATGGATTCACCTTTTAATCCGGCTGTAAATTTTTTAACAGCATAAAGGCCGGAGGATGACAGCAGGCTGATGATCCTGGATTTTAATTCTTCCGAGATCTTTCCTGCAAGATTTTCGAGCGACATCAATGCCTCAATAAAATCCGAATCATCTAGATGATTTCTTGTTTCATTGGTAATAATGTCAATAAGGTTTTCCCTGTACTCATTTATAAACGATGAATCGATACCATCTGCAGCTGTTGATATTAGCGGAGGATTTCCTGATTTCAGTGCTGCAAGGAGAGTCCTACCGGCATCAGGATTGACCTGATTAAAATTTGATATTGATTCAATTATCGTAAGCTTATCATTCAGGGTCGCAGTACTGTAATTTTCACTTAAAATGCTCAATGCCTGCGGGGATGAAGGATACAGTCCGCACACCTTATAACGGTATTTCGATGAAATATTATCATTGAAAAACTTCACGAATACATCATTAAAATTCTCCGGGAAAAGACTTAGGTAACTAATGAATAATTCCCCATCAGTATACTTCTCCTTCAGCGTATCCTGGTGCAGCATTTCACCCATCTTAAGGTACAGATACTCCTGAAGTTCACCTGGCAGGCTAAGATCCCTGAGAGCAGCAGCAGCTTCCCGGGAGATATTTTTGTTATCATCATTGAGATAACCAAGGTAGTAGTCCAGTTCCTCCCTGGTTTTAAAATTATAGTAAACGGATGCCTTCACCCCTTCAACAACTGATTGAAAGTCGCTTAATGATCTTAAACTTTTTAATAACTGAAAATCATCCGGGAAAAATTGAAGCTTATGAAGACAACCCAACAGGTAGGGGACAGGTTTGATAGTCACTGTATTAATTTCTTTTCCATTTAATATTTTATCCAGTATCTTCACCAGCAATTCTTTCTCACTTTCCGACGGTCCTATCCGGTAGAGACAAAATGCTGCTTCAAACTGACGAGATGAAGATGAGTATAATTCATTTTCGAGTACTGGTCTTACCGAATCTGCCGGGATTTTTTCGTTGTAAGACAAATAATACAAAGCCATTGAGATTCCGTTAAACCGGACCTTAGTATCGGCTGAATTGTATTCCTCAACAAGATGATGAGCAAAAGATGAGTCAGCAATTTTACCTAATGCTAAAAGTGAATAATACCTTGTAAGCGGATCTGTGCTATCGCTGTAAAAGAGCCGGGAGAGGAATTTAATGGAGCTAATGCATGATCCCGTTTGTCCCAATGCGAAACAGATTTCACGTGCAAACTTGTCAGCCGGAAGTTTAATGACAGTAGATACAAAATTAGTATCCTCAGAGAGACTGATGCTTAGCAATCCGGCTATTATTTCCCTGTCATCCTCCGAGTTAAGATATCTCTTAATGGTAACCTTGTCGAAATTCCGTGTGAAGGTAGTCGCTGCAAGGGCTCTGTCATCTTGAGTGTACTGTGCAGCTGCCGATGCCGAAAAAATCATTATGAGAAGAAGACTCATAAATCCGGAGACGCTCATTCCTGTGTTCAATTGGGTTTTTATTCCTTCCATTACCTACCTTTCCTATGCAGATCCCCCGTACACTTTATCCGTCAGGTTTTATTTCTGTTGAAGCTTTCCGGAAACAGGTGTATCCCCTGCAGCTGGTTCCACCATAAACGCTAAGAAGCTGCTCCTCGCTTTAAATCGGTATTTCGTAAATCCTGTACTTCTTATAAAGCTCACCGTTCATTACCTTGGCACCTCTGTTCATCATTTCATTATCTTCAAGTACCCAGCTGGCTTCACCGAGGTTAATGCCTATTTTGTCAGCGCGTATTACAATATCGTAATATAAGGATGCATCGAGACCACGTTTCTGATATTCAGGGACTATACCAAGAGTAATAATTCTGCTCCAGGTTATCTTTTTTTTCTGTGTAAATAATTTAAGAAATCCGAACGGAAACAGCCTTCCATTCATTGATTTAAATATCTGATTATAATCGAGCATTACAAGAGCGAAGGCCATGGTCTTGCCGTTAATCTCGCCGAACAATACAAGCGATGGTTCTACCAGAGGTTTAAGATCTTTTGCCATAGCATCTATTTCCTCATTCGTCATAGGAATAAAACCCCAGTTGGGAGCCCATGCCTTATTATAAACATCCTTCACCTTTTCCAGTTCTTTATTGAACTCCTTCATATTGAGCTGTTTAATCTCCATCCCCGAACGTTTCCTCGCAAGTTCTGCAATTCTTTTTAATTTTTCCGAACTCAGAACCTTTTCTGTCTCAAGCTTATAGGCATAGAGATCCTTTGCCTTTTTCAATCCGTAATTTTCGCAGAGATCCAGGTAATACTCCGGATTGTAAGTCATAAGCAGCCTGGGCTCATCGTCAAATCCTTCAATCAGCATCCCGTATTCATCATTACTCGAAGGATTTGCAGGTCCCCTCATCCCGGTCATTCCATGTTCCTTCAGCCACTGCTTTGCGGTGTCGAAAAGCTTGTTTGCTATTTCCTGATCATTTATACATTCAAAAAATCCGAAGAACCCAACCTTATCATTATGGTATTTGTTATGAAGATCATTCTTAATCGCTCCGATCCTGCCCACAATTTCGCCATCTTTTTCGGCCAGAAAGAAATCAGCTTCAGCGTGCTGATAGAATGGATTCTTCTTCTTATCCAGCAGCTTCTTCCTGTCCATTATCAAAGGAGGAACCCATTTGCTATCGCCCTTGTAAATCTTCCATGGAAATTTAATAAATCTCATTAAATCTGCCTGGTTCCCAACCTTGATGATTTTTATTTCGCTCATATCAACCGCCGTAATATTTAAAAAATAAAAGCATACCTTTTGGGGGTATGCTTGTGAATAATCTGATTTAGTAAAAATGAATGAATTAGGCTCAACTAATCAAACCGAGTTTTTTTCCGGTGTCTTTGAAAATTTCAAGGATCTTATCTAAGTGTTCGTCTTCATGTGTAGCCATGTAGCTGGTTCTCATCATCTGCCTTCCGGGAGGAACGCCGGGTGAAATAAATACGTTGACGAATACGCCTGCATCATAAAGCATTTTCCACATCTGGAAAGCCAGCTGATCGTCGCCTACAATAACAGGTACAATAGCTGTTCTACCTTCAAGCACATTAAAGCCCATCTCATTAAGGCCGTTTCTCATCTTCGCGGCATTACGGATAAGTTTATCGACCCTTTCAGGTTCGGCTTCAAGAATATCAAGTGCCGCAAGAGCAGCAGCAACAGATGCTGGAGTAGGAGAAGCACTGAATATCAGGGCGGGGGAGTGATGCTTAATATAATTAATCACCTTGGCCTCACCGGTTACAAACCCCCCCAGTGAAGCAAATGTTTTACTGAAAGTTCCCATCGTCATATCAATATCATTCTCAAGATTGAATTCGCTTGCAGTACCTTTACCATTCTTACCAATAACACCTACTGAATGAGCATCATCTATGAGTATCCGGCAGCCGGTTTCCTTGGCAATTTTATTCAGCCTGGGGAGATCAACGATCTCTCCTCCGGTTGAAAAAACACCGTCGCTTACAATAAGTTTTCCTGCGTCAGGAGGAAGTTTCTTTACAACCCGTTCAAGATCATCCATATCATTATGTTTGTATCTTACGAAGTCTGCGGTTGCACCCTTCGCCATTAAAGTTCCTGCAACAAGGCAGGCATGGTTATCTTTATCGGTTATTACATATTCACCCCGCTGAACGAGAGTGGGTATTATTCCCTGTCCCGTCTGATAACCGGTACTGAACAGCAGCACGGCCTCTTTGTCGAAAAATTTAGCAAGTCGTTCCTCAAGTTCTATGTGCAAATCAAGAGTTCCTGTCAGATACCTTGATCCCGAACATCCTGTACCATATTTCTCTATTGCTTTAATAGCGGCTTCCTTTACTTTCGGATGGGAAGTTAATCCGAGATAATTATTCGAACCTGCCATAATTACTTTGCGTCCCTCAATTTGAACTACGGGACCTTCATTTTCTTCGATTGGTCTGAAATAAGGATATAAACCGGATGCCTTAACTTCGTCAGCCCGGGTGAATTCTAAACACTTTTTAAATAGATCCAAAAAACCTCCTCGAAATACCTGATACGTGATTGAATTTAAGAATAATATAATAATTTCTTAAATTTTGGCGGTTCAATGTAAAATTTAATAGAAATAAAAACAAATAAACTTTCATATGAAAAATCCTCCCATTGCTGTGGTTACAGGTGCAAATGGTTTTGTCGGAAGCCATCTCGTGGATCATTTGTTGGATAAAGGGTACCGGGTAAGGTGCGTAACAAGGAGGACGAGCGACATTAAATGGCTGCACGGAAAAGAACTGGAAATATACGACTGCGGACTGTTCGATAAAGAAGGTCTTCGCAGGGCATTTGATGGTGCAGAATATATATATCATGTTGCGGGAGTGGTTAAATCTAAAAAACCTGAAGGATATTTTAAGGGAAATGTTGATACTACCCGCTCGCTCCTTGAAATAGCACTTGAATTCAGGGATACGATAAAAAGATTTCTTGTGGTAAGCAGTCAGACAGCTTCAGGACCTTCATACGATGAGAAACCTGTCATAGAGTCGGATAATCCTCATCCTATAACAACCTACGGCAGGAGTAAACTTGCCCAGGAAAATCTTGCCGGAGAATACATGGACCGCCTCCCTATAACTATATGCCGTGCACCGGCAGTATACGGCGAGAGGGATACGGAGATTTTTATTTTCTTCCAGACTTTTGCAAAAGGACTATTCACTACAATCGGATTCGACCGTAAGTTAATAAGTCTCATTCACGCAGATGACCTGGTAAAAGGATTCATCCTTGCTGCAGAGTGTAAAGCGGCCGAAGGACAGACCTACTTTATCAGCTCCGAAAAGTTTTATACCTGGGAGGAGGTAGGGGATATAACTAAGAAGATCATGAATAAGAAACCTGTTCATTTAAAAGTACCACATTCTATGGTTTATTTTATTGCATCAATTGCCCAGTTCTTTGCGATGTTCAGCAGCAAACCGGCTACTTTGAATATCGAGAAGGCAAAGGATATAACCCGGCATGCCTGGATTTGCTCTACACAGAAAGCAGTTGATCAAATAGGTTACAGGCAGGAGATTTCCGTCGAGCAGGGAATCAAAAAGACTGTTGAATGGTACAAGAATCAGGGTTGGCTTTAAGCGTGACTTGTTGATAAACCCAACAAGTCTGACAAATCTGTTACCCATCTCATAATTCTGTTGAACGCCTGTCATCTGCCTTTAAAGGCCTTCTACACTCAAAATGAGACAAAGAGAAATACATTTTTAGCTGTTGAAAAATTCTATTATGTGACAAAATATGAGCAAAAGGAGAAATCCTGTTCTGTGGGGAGTATCGCAATTATTTCAATTGCAATTTGCACCTTCCTTTATCCATGTCCTGATTCCCCGAATCTGATTTGAAGTCAATGAAGGATATCCTGCAGGAGGCATCGGAAAATTACCAATTCCTTCTATCGCCCAAATCAATCTGCTGTTATCCGGTTCTCCCGGAAAAACAACCGAAGGGTCAGCAGTAGTATTTGCACACGTAGTCAGGCTGATACCGCCAGCCCGTTCTGCATCTTCATGACATCCTGCATTCGCACATTTCAGATTAAAGACGGGCTGGATATCCTGCGCATAACTGACATTCGAATCGGGCATAACCCTATTGTCAATATCGCTGCCTGTAATCTGATCCTTGCACCCGGTATAAGACATGATCATTAAAAACGCTGTTATAAGAAGTAGAGAAAATAATTGTTTCATTATCTGATACTTAATTGATTAAATCTTTAAATAACAGAATTAATCTATGCAGAAATACCAACACAAATCAATTTAAAATAAAAAACCCTTCTACAGGGGATTGGAGGAGGGTAAACTCTTTCCCATCACAAGGCGGGGGTAAACCTTTGTGAACGATCCGGTATAATTAAAATCAAGATTGCGGTATTTGTTTCTTAGAATTATTTCAAACCGGACCTTCCGGATAAACTTTTTTCAAGACGCTTTTCAGTTCTTCTTTTGAAAAAGGTTTCTTAAGAAACGCATTATTTCCGCCAATCTGAAGACCGACAGCTTTTTCCAAAGTTGTTTCTCCTGTCATAAATATGACGGGAATTTTATTTTGTTTTAGAACTTCCTTTGCAGCTTCGATACCATCCATTTCTCCCTGTAGAAAGATATCCATAATTAAAATCTCCGGGTCATCAGCCTGGGCAAACTCTAACAACTCTTCTCCGGTTCTGAAGGTAGCCTCTACATTGAATCCCCATTGTTCCAGGGACTGCTTTAAATCAAGTGCGATTATGGCTTCATCTTCGGCTACCAGTACGCGTGGTCTCCTATTCATAACTTTTTCTGAGAATAATATGGAAAGTTGATAAGAATAATTGTGATCTTGCCGGAAGATAGGTTTATGAAAACAGAATTCTTTTTCCTTTTCTCATTTATATTTATATTTGCACAGTTAATACGGGGCTATAGCTCAGCTGGGAGAGCGCTTGAATGGCATTCAAGAGGTCAGGAGTTCGATCCTCCTTAGCTCCACTTTCAGAGGCCTTCTCAAAACTATCAGAGACGGCCTCTTTTTTTATACTTTTACCTCGCATATAAATATCAGCACTTCGAAATAGCCCTTTCAAAACAAATAAAAAGCAAAAGTTCTCGACAGTTGTTATATTGCGAGCAATTTTAAAAAATCAATACTAAAGAAATATGAAAGAAGAAGAAAAACTTGAAACAGGATCCATAATATGGACTGACCTAACTGTTCCGAATGCTGAAACGGTGAAAAACTTTTACGGCAGTGTGATAGGCTGGAAGTCAGAACCGGTCTCAATGGGGGGGTATAACGATTTCAGCATGAATAGTCCTGATACCGGTCGAACTGTTGCGGGCATTTGTCATTCAAGGGGTATTAATGCCGACCTTCCGCCTCAGTGGCTTATTTATTTTGCGGTTCAGGATGTGGATGAATCTGCCGGGCTTTGCAGAAAGAACGGTGGAAAAGTAATCGCAGGTCCCAGGGACATGGGGAAATATGGAAGGTATTGCGTAATCCAGGATCCCGCGGGCGCGGTAGCGGCACTTTTTTCACCAAAAGAATAAGCATACATTGTCGGATAAAAAGTAAACGTTTCGACGTGCTTTATGGAGTTGAAATTTCGTGCAGTTAACTTAAATTCTCACTATATTATTGTTAAAGTGTTAAGGGTAATTTCCCAAATACGTCATAATGTTCTGTAATAGGGAGAGATTCATTATGAAAATTATAATTCTTCTCATTTCCTTTTTTACTATTCTCAGCAGTAACTTCATTGAGGCACAGTGGATTGCTGCCAATGGACCATTTACGGGGTCGGTCTTCGCATTCACAGGGAATGAACAACATACCTTTGCGGGCGTATACCTGGGTGGTGTATACCTTTCTACCGATGAAGGGATGACATGGACAGAAAGCAACAACGGACTGAATAGTGAATACATTTATTCTCTTGCATTGGATGGCACTAATCTGTTTGCCGGCGGATACTGGGGGGTTTATTACTCATCTGATTACGGGAGTAACTGGACTCACCGCGGACTGGATTCATTCTATGTAAGATGCATCATTATTCTGGGAGGCAGAGTTTATGCCGGAACCGGAAACGGAGTATATATATCAACTGATAACGGTTTAAGCTGGGAAAATGCGAACAATGGAATTGAAGGTATTCCGGTCAAATCACTCGTGGTTAAAGATAATTTTATTTTTGCAGGAACCGAGAGATACGGAGTCTACAGATCAGAAGATGATGGTTATACCTGGCAGTATTATAGCAGCGGGATAACTAATTCAAATATCACTTCTCTGCTCGCTGTTCAAAATAATATTTTTGCTTCCACAGGAGGAGATGGAATCTTTCGATCTGCAGACAATGGGAATTTATGGCAGCAGGTGAATACAGGACTTCAGGGACTAAGCATAAGGTCCCTTCTTAACCATAACGATGTGATCTATGCCGGGAGCGAGCATGTAGGAGGAGTCCATGCTTCTACAGATTTTGGTACAAGCTGGCATCCGGTAAATAACGGATTGCTGAGCTCAGGAGTCTTTACCCTGTATGCAGAGGGAGAGATCCTTTATGCAGGAAGCTTTGCAGGAGGAGTATTCAGATCCTCTGATAATGGTGAAACATGGATCTCAGCTAATAGTGGGATGCCTGATAAAATGATGATTGAGTCTATTGTCAATATTGAAGACACTATCTTCGCCGGATCATTTTACAGCGGTGTATTTAAATCAACAGATGACGGCCTTTCATGGGAAAGTATTAACAACGGTTTAACTAACGGCTATGAATCCAAAATCTTTGCAGCTGAAAATGTATTATTGACGGGGGTGAATATGCAGGTATTCAGGTCAATTGATTTCGGATCCAGCTGGTCCAGGGCTACTGATGGTCTTCCACCGCAAAGTATTTATGTTTATTCCTTTATTGAGAGAGAAGGTGTTATCATTTTAGGAATTGATTATGGAATTTTCAGATCTACGGACAGTGGATTAAGCTGGCATGAAGCTGATATCGGTAGCTATGATATTCCTCTGACCTTTGGATCAAATGATGAATATTTATATGCCGGTACGGGTAACGGATTATTTTATTCTTCGGATAATGGTATTACCTGGAATATAAATGACAGTTCAAGCCAGCATATTATAAATTCAATTATAGTTAGCGGGGATTCGGTTTTTGCGGGCGAACCCGGGGGAATCTTTCTAACTATTGATAACGGCACAAACTGGACACCGCTAAACAACGGACTTCCGTTCATGATTATTGTTACCGCCTTAACCGACCTAAAAGGGTCAATTCTTGCAGGTACTGATGAATTTGGAATGCTTCTTTCAAATGACCGGGGTCTGACCTGGCAACCTGTTGAGGATGGGATTCAATTCGGAAGTATAAATTCATTTATGAAAAAAGGAAACTATATCTATGCAGCAACAGATGCTGGGATTTATTACCGTGATATAGACGAACTAATAACCGGTATCGATGACAGCTCACCATCGACGATGGACTATTCCCTCGAACAGAACTATCCGAATCCATTTAACCCTTCAACAACGATTAAATACACCCTAGGTAAAAGCGGCTTCATCACATTTAAAGTTTACGATCTGCTGGGAAGGGAAGTTGCCGTTCTTGTAAATGAAGAAAAGGGCGCAGGGAGTTATACCGCTGAATTCAGCGGGGCAGGACTTTCAAGCGGAATTTATTTTTACAGGCTGCAGGCAGGCAGTTTCATAAAAACAAGAAAATTTGTGTTGCTCAAATAATTAAAATGCCCTGCGTGTGCCTGGTAAATTCCGGCCGAAATTAAAACTCGTAACTGCATCAGTACTGGAAAGGTATGTATGAAAGATCCTTTTCACCCCGCTGTATATAAATACCTGTGGGGGGAGAACGAGCTTCATTTTGCCTCCGTATTCTGAAATCTTTTTTGATGCGATTACGAGAACTCCAAGAAAAGTAGCATCAACCACATCACAGCCGGAGAGATCGATAACGATTTTCTCATATTCCAGGATAATATCCGACTCGAGATATTCCTGAAATTCCAGTGCATCCTGTAATGTGGTTTTTTCAAGGGTGACGTGAATAATTAATACGTCTTCCTTGAATTCTCGTTTGAATTGTTCCATAAATGACACTAAATTTTTAAAAACCCTCAGGTTTTTTGCAACAATCAATGTACCAGTTGTTTTTGATCTAAAATCTTAATTCTTTTTATTAAAGTGACTTAAAAGAATAAGACGGCTTCTCACTGTGATACAAATTTTTTATACATTAAGAACCTAATATCCCCTGGGAAGAAAATCAAATGATGATCTTCACTTTAAAAATGAGGCTTCCCGATGTCCAGGCACTGATGCCGGAAAGTAATTAATTCCTTGAGGTTCCGGCAAGGGTTTTTACAACAGATCTATCTAAATCCATGTAAACGAAGCTGGTTGGAAGTTGAAGAAGTATTTATAAATGCCGATATTTGAGTATTAAAAAATATTTTCGGGGAGAATAAATGAGTAAAATTGATGAACTCGCCAAAGAATTCCTTTCCCAAAAAAAAATTGCCGTAGCCGGTGTTTCCAGAGAAAAGAACGGAACTGCAAATATCATCTATAAAAGACTGAAAGAAACAGGACATAATGTTTACCCGGTGAATCCCAACACAGAAATTTTTGAAGGCGTTAAATGTTATCCTGATGTCAAAACTATAGAACCTAAACCGGATGCTGTTGTTATAGTAACTAATCCCTCAGTTTGCGAAAAGGTTGTGAATGATTGCGTGGAGGCTGGGATAAAGCATATCTGGATGCACAATATGATGGGACATAAAGGTGCTGATAAACCAACTTCAAGCATATCAGCTAAAGCTGTACAGGTATGCACGGATAATAATATCAGCGTGATCCCCGGCGGCTGTCCAATGATGTTCTGCGGTCACGTTGATTTCGGACATAAATTCCTCAGGGGAATTGCCAGGTTTACCGGCGGATTCAGATTTTGATCTCCCCGGGTCCCGGCATTCAAGACAGCTTCTGGTTCTTACTCTTGAACTTAACACCTGACTTCAGCTAAATTTCAGGTGTGCTTTTAATTCTTTGGGGCTATAGCTCAGATGGGAGAGCGTCTCGTTCGCAACGAGAAGGTCACCGGTTCGATCCCGGTTAGCTCCACAGGATATTGAATATTGAAGATGAATATTGAAGACTGAATATTGAAGGATACTACGATCAATAGACCACCTTCTACCAACTGCTAACTACATATAATTTACCAATTCTCAAATTCACTCAATTTTCCTATCTTTGCTTCCAATGAAAATTCTTCCAGTGAACAGCTATTATAAAGCTATTCTAAAACTTGCTCTTCCTGCAATTGCTGGATTGTCCACTCAAATGGTAGTTTCACTTACCGACTCAGCCATGGTGGGTCGTCTTGATGATGCTACATATGCTCTTGCCGCAATGGGAATTGGGGTGCTGGCAACCTGGGCGCTGATAAGCTTCTTTTCAAGTCTTGCAACAGGAACACATGTTATAGTGGCCAGGAAATATGGCGAGAACGATTTCGAAGGCTGCAGTCTTGCTCTTACCAATTCACTTATTATCGGCTTCATTATAGGCATTATCGTTGCTGTTGTCGGGGTGCTTGCGGCTTACCAGATAGCTGATTTTTTTGCCGTTGATAGGGTAGTCGGCCACTATGCGGGCGATTATATTTTTTACCGCTTTCTCGGGATTCCGTTTTTCCTGATTAGCGTTTCCTACAGGGGATTTTATTTCGGGATCAGTAAGACGAAAATTTTTATGTTCTCTGGAGTAATAACAAATATTCTGAACATCTTTTTCAATTATCTTTTTATTTACGGTAATCTCGGTATGCCCAGGATGGGATTGGCAGGTGCAGGTTTTGCTTCAACCCTGGCTACAACATTTGACTCCTTTTTCTATACCACCGTCTTAATGATGCCGGTCTACCGGAACAAATTCCATCCGTTCAGAAATTTCCGAATGAACTTTGATCTTATAAGAAAGATTTATAAAATCTCGCTGCCTGTTTCTTTTCAGAATGTTTTTATTCTTGTCGGTTTCCTGCTGTTCGTTGTAATTTCAGGACTGATCGGTACCGAAGAACAAGCGGCATCGCAGGCAATAATCAGTACGATGTTTATTTCATTCCTACCTTGTTTCGGCTTTGGGATCGCCGTTCAGACGCTTGTAGGAAATAACCTCGGTTCTGGAAAGTTTCGGTTAGCAAAGATCTACGGTTTCGAAACAGCAAAGATAGCAACATATTATACACTATTTCTCGGCATTGTTTTCATTGCAATTCCTCAGTATGTGTTATTAATAATTACCAATAACCAGACGATTATTGAAATAGCCAGGCCGGCTCTGAGGATAGTAGGATTCGCGCAGATCTTTTATGCCGTGGGAGTAGTTTTGGCAAACGGACTTCAGGCTGCAGGTAAAACCTTTTTCGTTATGAAAGCAGAAGTGATTACAAATCTTTTCATTTTCGTACCCCTGGCTTATCTGATGGGAGTCGTCTTAGAGGGGGGAATAGTCTGGGCTTGGACCGCCCTCCCGGTTTACATCCTGATTTACACCGTTATTATATATAGAAAATATGAAAAAGGGGAATGGCAGAAGAGGAGTATATGACAAGAAAAAGGCAAAAGTAAAAAGGAAAAAGGTAAAAGGACGAAGGAAAAAGTAAAAGGGAAAATGAAAGAGTTAAAGAATAAGTGAATAAGAGTTGAGTAAAAGATAGATCCCAACTTGGTAAAAGTTTAAAATAGCACTGGATTTTTGTCACAGTTCCGGGAAATGTGAAGGAGTATCCTTGCTAATAATGAGATTATTTCTGATTTTCACTTCGAAAATACTGAATATATGCAGGTTCGTAAATCTTTTTATGGCACGGGTGTTGACATTCTCTAAGGCATAAAATATATTTTAGACTATGAAAAATAGACTTACTGTTGTTTTCACACTTTTCATTATAGTTTCCACTGCCCTTGCCGGTGCATTGCTTGATTATTTCCATGCACAGACTGAGGGTGAAAATGTAAAACTTGAATGGAAAACTACCACCGAAACCAACCTTGCAAACTTCATAGTTCAAAGGAAAACACCTGACACTGAATATATAGATCTCGCAGCAATAAATCCCACTGGTAACAATTCGATCTATTCCTTTATCGACCAGGCTGCATATAAGATGACAAATCCGATCTTTTTATATAGGCTGAAGATAGTTGACCGTGATGGTTCGTATGCCTATTCCTCAGAGGTTTCTGTGTCGCCGAATATTTCCGGGGTTAAGAGAACCTGGGGCAGCATCAAAGCGATGTTCCGCTAGCACTTTCTCTCCTGTTAAACAAAATCTCCATTAATAATTCTGTCTTACAGACTGAATTACTCTATTTGTAATGTTTATCCCTGAGATCATTTTTACATTTAATTTTTAGTACCTATTCAATTATCTTTGTCTTTCGTTAAAAAAATTACTTCTTAATTGATATACAGAGTAGATAAATTTTTAAGTCCCTTCATGAAGAATATTATTTCAGTCGCAATATTAAGCTCACTTATACTTGCCGTTTCCGGATGCTCAGGATCGAAAGAATCTTACGACCACAGATTTAATTCAAGTGCGGCCGGGGACAGTCAGGTCCGGGTACTTCTAGATGAGGAACCGGGTTCCTATGAATTTGTTAATGATTCTCCCGTTTATTTAAAAAACGGTGAATCCTATATAGCGCTTGTAAATCCCGGGAACAGGTTTTCAGTTTTTGGTTCAGGAGATGAGGTCGAGGTAGAGATTGAAGGAAAACGCTTTAAAGGAAAAAATATGCAGCTGGTTCCGCCTTCCCAGGAACAACCGGTCTCATACAAAGGAGGACATTATCGCGGTACCATAAATCTTGTTGCGGACGGTCCGGCTATAAGTATTGTCAATCAGCTCTCCATAGATGAATACCTCAAAGGAGTTATCCCTAAAGAAATGCCGACCGGAAAAGGGAATGAATATTATGAGGCTCTTAAGGCATTCACAATCTGCGCAAGAACATATACTTTCTCCAAGCTGAATGAGAATAAGAAAAGGTTTGACGTATTTGCTGATACACGCGACCAGGTATACGGCGGAAGCAGTATAGAAAAGGAGATAGTCAATAAAGTGGTTGATGAAACAAGAGGACTTATCCTTACTTACAACGACAAACCTGCCGTGACGTTCTACCATTCAACCTGCGGCGGTTATACCGAAGACGCAAAAAATGTTTTTCCGAATATGGATCTTCCTTACCTTGTTACTGTGAAGGATGGGGTCGAACCCTATTGCTCAGAATCTCCGAAATTTACGTGGACTGAAACCTTTCCGGAAAATACATTTGTGCAGCGGTTCGTTTCAGCCGGATATCTTGATAGCCCCGATTATTCTGTCAGCAGGATGAATATCAACAGCACTTTCAAATCGGGAAGGATTAACGAATTAGAGATCGGTTTTAAGGGCTCAGGCGGAAGGCAGAAAACTGTTAAGCTCTACGGCAACAACATAAGGTACATAATAAGGACTGCAGATAACAAAACCATACTCGAGAGTAATAATTTTTCCATCAGGAGAGATGGCGACAATATTATTATTAACGGGAAAGGGTATGGGCATGGTGTAGGACTCTGCCAGTGGGGAGCCCTGGAACAATCAAAAGAAGGCAGGGATTTTGAAGAGATCCTTGCACTCTATTATCCCGGAACAAAGATAGAAAGTTTTAATGATAAGTAATCATCCCCTCATATACCTTGCTTCCAGGTCGCCAAGAAGGAAGAAACTGCTGAAGCAGATGAACCTTCACTTCAAAGTTATTACGGTAGATATAGATGAAACCAGAAAGGGAAGTGAATCACCCCTGAAGATGGTAAAAAGACTGGCAGTAGAAAAACTTGAAGCTGCAAAAAGAAAACTGAAGGACGGGATAATAATAACCGCCGATACTACAGTTGTGCTTGACAATGAAATTCTTGCAAAACCTGACGATAGAGGTCATGCAAAGAGAATGCTCCGTAAACTGAGCGGGAGAACTCACGTTGTCTATACAGGATTTGCTCTTCATAATTCGCAAACAGGCAGAACGATTGTCGATTACGAAAAAACATCCGTTACCTTTCGGAAACTCACCAAAGATGAAATTGATAATTATGTGGAGACCGGAAGTCCGATGGATAAAGCAGGTTCATACGGAATACAGGATGATTTCGGAGCAGTTTTCGTAAAAAAAATAAACGGCGATTATTATAATGTGGTAGGATTGCCTGTTGCAAAGCTTTACAATAACCTTCTCAAAGTGATTTAATTGCTGAAGAAACTAAGAAAAAAAATACTTATCTCGCTTGCAGCGGCAGGGCTGCTTTACCTTGCATTTACTATTTATGCTGACTTCGACCTGGTGATTCAGGCTTTTCAAAAATTCAACTGGCTTCTCTTTCCGCTCCTGCTTATTCTTTCGCTTTTCAATTATTTTTTCAGGTTCTTCAAGTGGGATTACTACCTGTCAGTTATAAAAGTTAAAGTTTCAAAACTCGATTCGCTGTCAATTTTTATGTCCGGACTGGTCATGAGTGTCACTCCCGGAAAGATGGGTGAACTCCTGAAATCATACCTGGTAAAAGAACTGAATCAGACTCCCGTTAGCAGGACGTTCCCGATTATCTTCGCAGAAAGGATAACTGACTTTATTTCGCTGCTGTTCCTGGCTTTAATTGGCGCCTACGTCTATGATTATGGGCGTGGAATAGTACTCGGCGTATCTGTTTTCTTTTTCCTTCTGGTTATAATCATTAGTAATAAGGCAATTGCTCTGCCCATATTGAAGCTGCTTGAGAAAAGTTCTTTCCTCAGGAAACATCTCGAAAGTATTCACAGTGCATATGAAAGTTCATACCAGCTCCTGAGACCCGGTCCACTGGTCAAGATGAGCATATTGAGTCTTGGTTCATGGTTTTTTGAGTGTTTTGGATATTACATTATTCTGATTAATTTTGGACTGGATGTTAGTCTGTTATGGGCAACATTCAGTTACGGTTTCGCAACAATTGTTGGTGCAATAACAATGCTGCCCGGGGGATTGGGAGTAACAGAAGGATCACTTACTTTTCTCCTCATTGAAAAAGGATCTCCCAAACAGATCGCAGTAGCATCCACCTTTATTGTAAGGGTTGTAACGCTCTGGTTTGCAGTACTCGTTGGAGTAATAAGTGTAACCCTTTACCAGAGGAGATTCGGTAAAATATCACTTGAATCAGTCTCAAATCGGGCGAATTAATCTAAATACGGTGTGTTTTATTTGTTCTTTTACAGTGTTTATGTTTCAGATCAACTGGTTTTCTTGATTTTGAGACAGGTGCATGTTATATTTTTAGTGACTCAAATATATATATAAAAAGGAGTTATAATATGTCCCATGAAAATTCAAGTAAAGGTTTGTTAGTAGGCTTCTTAGCAGGTGGTGTTGTCGGTGCTATTGTTGCCTTACTATATGCTCCCAAAGCAGGAAAAGAACTCAGAAATGACATCCGCAACAAATCAGATGAATATTATGATGATGTCGAAAAATACTTTTCTGATGCCAGAGATAAAGCAAAAGATCTCATTAACGACGGGAAGAAAAAATCAGATAAACTTATCAGTGATGCTAAAGTAAAATCCGAAGAATTGCTAAAAGACGCAGAGCGTATTTTTAACGACGCACGTTCCAAAGCGGAAGGATACGTTGCTAAAGGTAAAGAAACTATAGATCAGGAAACAACAAAAGTTAAAACTGCAGTTAAGGCAGGAGTTGATGCTTATAAAGAAACAAAAAATAGTTAAATAAACTGAATGGACACTGTCAGCATCTTTTATATAATCCTTTTATGTTCGGCTTCAATCCTTTGTCTGGCGTTGATCTTTTACATAAACAAGATTACAAATTCTATTAAAGATATAGAATCTGAGATTAAGGATTTGTCTGAACAGGTAAAACCATTAATAAATACTGCAACTCAACTCAGTGAAAAAATTAACTACCTTGCTTCCGAAGCAAAGGAACAGGTAGTTACGGTAAAAGAAACTATTAGAAAGGTTGTTGACAGGGTTGAAAAGATTCTGGCATTAGAAGAACAATTCCGGGAGGGTTTGGAGAAGCCAGTAAACGGGCTTCTTAAAAACCTCTCAGCAGTCTCTAACGGAGTCTCTACCTTTTGGAAAACCTACACAAAATAATAATAATAACATAACCTTCTCACCTTGAATCTTAGGAGGAAATCCCTTGAAAGAGTATGGAACTGAAGCAATTCGGAATATTACGTTTATCGGCCACCAGGGCAGCGGTAAAACAAGCCTATCTGAAATTATCCTATATACAGCTAATGAAATAAACAGGATCGGGAGCATTTCCGAAGGGAGTACTATATCCGATTATACCCCGAATGAAATTGAAAAGCAGATATCTATATCCACAAGTCTTATGCACTGTGAATGGAACGGTACGAAGATAAACATGCTTGATACGCCGGGATACTCCGATTTTATAGGTGATGTTAAGAGTGCTATGCGTGTTTCTGACCTGGCAGTGATGGTTCTTAAATCGGCCGAAGGAGTTGAGGTCGGCTCGGAATCCACGGGAAAGTTCGTCGACGAATTTAATCTTCCTTCGGCGATAATAATAAATAAAACAGATAACGAGCACAGTACTTTTCAGAAAACACTTCAGCAGGCAAAGGATAGGTTAACAAATGGGGCAATTGCAGTAACTATACCGGTAAGTGAAGGAATAAATTTCAACGGTGTTCTGGATATACTTAAAATGAAAGTATATCGTTATGGCGAACCGGGCAGCAGGAAAGTTACCGAAGAAGAGATGCCGCCTGATCTGAAAGATGAAGCGGAAGCATACAGAACAGAATTCATCGAGAAGGTAGCTGAGACAACTGAAGAACTTATGAATAAGTATTTTGAGGAAGGAACTCTGCAGGAAGCTGATTTGCAGGCAGGTATTAAACAGGCGCTTCTGAAAAGGAGTCTCACTCCGGTTTTCGCAATGTCTTCCTCAAAAGCCGTTGGAGTCAACAATTTCCTTGATTTCATAGCTTCTTATTGTCCTTCTCCGGCTGACCGCGGGGGCGAGGATGCTTCTGTTAAGGGTACGGAAAAGACAGAAAAAGTGCTTCCGGATTTAACCCGCGAACCTGTTATGTTCATCTTCAAGACTATCTCGGAACAGCATGTCGGTGAACTTTCCTTATTTAAGGTTTACTCAGGTACTGTAAATGCGGGACTCGACCTGCTGAACGAAACTAACGGAAAATCGGAAAGACTCAGTCAGCTTTCAATCCTTAACGGACACAATCGGAAAGATGTTTCCCAGCTTAAAGCAGGAGACCTCGGTGCGGTGGTAAAACTGAAAGACACTCACACTAACAATACACTAAGTTCAAAATCTTTTCCTGTATTAATGAAACAAATTCAATTTCCTGCGGCGGTAATAAGAGGTGCCATTGTACCCAAAGCCAAAGGAGACGAAGATAAAATTGCCTCAGGATTACACACTCTACACGAAGAAGATCCATCATTCAGCGTAAAGTTCGATCCTGAAATTTCGCAGACAATAATTTCGGGGCAGGGCGAACTTCAGTTATCACTCGCGGTAAAAAGGCTGAAAGAACGTTACGGAGTTGAAGTCGATCTCGTTGAACCGAGGGTACCTTACAGGGAAACAATTAAAGGCACAGTTAACGACGTTGAATACAAGCATAAAAAGCAGTCGGGCGGAAGAGGTCAGTACGGACACGTTCATTTCAAGATGGAGCCACTGCAGAGAGGGAAAGGATTTGAATTTGTTGATGCTATTGTCGGTGGAGTCGTTCCCGGAAGGTTCATTCCTGCTGTAGAAAAAGGAGTTCAGGAGATAATGGGAAAAGGTGTCATATCGGGAAACCAGGTGGTGGATGTGAAGGTTACTTTATTTGATGGTACCTATCACAATGTCGACTCAGATGAAATGTCATTTAAACTAGCGGCATCACAGTGCTTCAGGAAAGGTTTCCACGAAGCAAAACCAGTGCTTCTTGAACCAATATATGAGGTTGAAGTTACTGTTCCAGAAGAATTTATGGGCGATGTAATGGGCGATATTTCAAGCCGCAGAGGAAAGATACTTGGAATGAGCTCTGACGGCCATTTTCAGATAATCAAAGCGAACATCCCGCTTGCCGAGCTTTATAAGTACAGCTCCCAGCTTCGTAGTTTAACTTCCGGAAGGGGAGTGCATACACGTAAATTTGCTTACTATGAGGAAATGCCTAAGGAAGTAGAACAAAAAATCATTGATCAATATAATAAATCAAGAGAAGAAGGAAATTAAAAACCTTTTATGAAGGCGGTTAATAACCGCCTTTTTAATTTTATGAGGAGAAATGGAAAAACTCTGGTCACCCTGGCGGTCACAATATATTGACTCTTTTAAGAATAAAAAGGATACCGATAAAGAAGAATGTGTATTCTGCGGAATGGTTAACGAGGATCCTGAAGACCTATCAAACCTGGTGGTAGATAAAGGTCTCCTTACATTTACAGTTATGAATCTTTATCCTTACAACAACGGTCACCTGATGATTGTACCGTACCGCCATACATCAGATTTCATTTCCATTACTGATGAAGAGAACTTCGAGATTATGCATAAAATGCGCATCGCCTATGAAGCGCTGAGGGAGATTCTTCATCCTGAGGGATTTAATATGGGGCTCAACCTCGGCAAAGTTGCCGGAGCGGGGATTCATGAGCACATCCACTTTCACATCGTACCGCGCTGGAACGGCGACACGAATTTTATGCCGGTGCTCGGTGAAGTAAAAGTGATTTCACAGGATCTGGCTGAGACAAAAAAACAGCTGCTTTCAGCGTATAAGAAATTTAATAATCAATAAAAGATCGGAACCGCTGTGGCAATAAGATATATCTTTTCTGCGGCAGTAATCTGCCTGTTATTAATCCTTGCTTCATGCAGTGAAACTCCTGAAAAGAACCAGGTGAATATTAAGATCGATTCTATTATATATAAACCTGGGACAAAAGAACCCTTTAACGGCACCTGGAAGGGTGAGATGGACAGTATGAAGATCGAATTTGATGTGATCAATGGTAAAAAGGAAGGCAATTTCAGATCATATTATCCTAACGGAAAGCTATTGATGTCCGGTGAAATGAAAAACAACCGCAACGAAGGCGAGTGGAAATATTTTTACGATAATGGACAGCTTGAATCCATCGGTTTGTTCAATAACGATAGGGCAGAAGGCAAATGGACATGGTACTATCCTGACGGAACTCTTAAACAAACCGGGTACTTTGATGATGGGCAAAGAGACAGTTTATGGAAAACCTACGATACAACCGGAACTTTAATTGATTCATCCATAGTTAAGCGTGACAGCGGCTTCGTAACACCACATTAATTTCATTTTCTTTACTTTTACAATAAATAGAAAAATGTAAACTTTGGAAAGACTATGAAATACAATAAGATAATTATAATAATTATTTTTTTATTCACAGGTAGCCAGTGGTATGGTTGTTCCTCTTCGGAAGAAACAACCCGGAAAGAAGAAAAGACAGTATCAGAAGAAAAGAAATCTATCATTAAGCCTAATGAAGAAATCGAAAGAGAATTGATTAACAATCAGAATATAAAGAGCATTGATAAGGTAAGCTTTGATTATGATGAAGACGGCAAACTGGTTAACGGTGAAAAACAGGCTACAATCAACTTTGGTCCCAACGGCCTGATGACCGGGACAATAATTTACGGAAAAAACAGCAGGGTAGACAACATTTACAAATATGATTACAATAAAAAAGATTACCGTATACAGACCATCAGGTATACACCAGACCAGAAAGCTGACAAAAAATATACATATGAATACAACCAATACGGCAACAAGTTAAAATCTGTCCGTTACGACCTTAACGGTAAAATAGAGAAATACTACGTTTATAAATACGATGATAACCAGGATCTGATCGAGGAAGACTGGTACGATAAAAGCGGAAAGCTGGAATATAAAGTGGAATACGAGTACAATGATGACGGCAGGAAAAACTCAGCCACCACCTATGATGAAAACGGGAAAATGCTCTACAGTTACGAATATAAATACGACCAGAAAGGTAACGTACTTGAAGAAGAAAAATATAATGAAGACAATAACCGGGTAGGTGTAATCCAATATGTTTACAAATACTATGGCAAGGATTAAAAATATCTTCATTACCAGCAAAAATCATTGCAAAAAGATACGATAAGTATTATTTTAACCATCTAAAATTTCGGGCCCGTAGCTCAGTTGGTTAGAGCATCTGACTCATAATCAGAGGGTCGGTGGTTCAAGCCCATCCGGGCCCACAAAGAAAGCCTCAAAACAAAACCGTTTTGAGGCTTTTTTGATTTTAGTAAGCTTTAATAACATGCTGGCTGGAGCCTGGAATAGTACCTGCTTAGTACCAACTTTTAAATGCGTTGATTCTGAGAACGATTTAAACTCATGCAGGCTGATGTAACTGAAAAGCAGAAAATATTATAGAAGTAATTACGAGTTGTTATCAGTCATAGTTAATTTATAAGTAAGGGCGCTTAAAACGCCGAACACAACATGGGCGAGCATGAGATGGCCAAAAAAACTTTTTAATTTTTTTGCTGGTGGGTTGGGGTGTACTTCAAAATAGGAACAATCACTAGTTTTGTACCCGAGAATCCCGGTAATTTGGTTTTGAACAACAATTTTCCCCAAGCAATTACTTTTACTTTTTAATTCTTTATAAAGTATTTTATTTTTGTGATTAAGAAAGACTGTCTCTATAATATGAAATATAATTTACTATTCGTTTTTATCCTGATTTCTTCCGGACTAATTTCACCTCAATCAATTGACTCAAGGTTTAATAAGATAGGACTTGACCAGGGACTTTCGCAAACAACAGTATTTGCAATAGTTCAGGATGCCCAGGGATTTATGTGGTTTGGAACAGATGATGGATTAAACAGATATGATGGGTACACGGTTACAATATTTAGACATAACAATACAGATTCCAATTCACTTGCTGATAATTCAATCCTATCGCTGTTAAGTGATAAGCACGGTGATTTATGGATAGGGACCAGACAAGGCGGCGTTGATCGTTATGTGCCTTCAAAAAACATCTTCTTTCATTACCGTCATATTGAAAAAGATACTTCAACAATTAATGATAACAGTGTATATGTAATCTATGAAGATATTAATGGAAATATGTGGATAGGTACCAATGAAGGATTGAATAGATTCAACCGTGAAAAGAACACATTCGATTCTTTTGAGATTAAAAAAGAGGAAACTTCTAAACAAAATATATTAATCAGGACTATATGTGAGGATAAGGATCAAAAACTCTGGGTAGGGACGTCTGATGGATTATATAAAATGGATTTGAAAGTTCCGCATCCAATAATGGAAAAGAAGCCAACCTTGCTTTCGGGTACTTACATACATAATCTTTTTGTTGATCACACAGGAAATATCTGGATAGGGACTTATGGTCAAGGATTATATAAGTATGACAAGGGAATTAATATATTAAATAAACCCTTATCGAATTCACATCCCGGCGTGGGTAATTTCATATCTTCTGTTTTTGAAGATTCAAACAAATACCTTTGGATTGCCACTTATGATTCTGGATTGACTGTATTTAATCCTGAAGTTAAGAGCTATAAACAGCTTATCCGGGAACCGGTAAATACATTGTTCCAGGATAATTCAAATATTCTATGGATAGGTACTTTCACCGATGGAGTAAAATTGTACGATCCTCGTGTTGAACGTTTTAATCATTATTACACTAAGTCTACGATAATAGATAATAAAAGTAAAAATTTAATAACCTCTATGATGGAAAGTCAGGATGGAAAATTATGGGTAGGTACTTATGACAGTGGATTAGATATTTATTCTCCATCTGAAGTTGGTGAATGGCATCATCGTAAAAAAATTGCAACTTATAGATCCCATCCCGAGAATCCCAATAGCATAAGCAGCGATAGGATAGTTGCATTATGCGAGTCGGCGGATGGGTTGATATGGGTGGGCACGGAAAACGATGGACTTAATTGTTTAAATAATAAATCCGGTCAAGTAATCAGGTTCAAAAATAATCCTAAGAAAACCAATAGTATAAGCACTAACCGTATCGTAAATCTCTTATATGATAATCAAACACAGTTGTTATGGATTGGTCAATTGAATGGGAGTATTGATAGTTTCAATCGTTCAAAAAACAAATTCTCCCATTACCGGTTAAATACAACCATAACTGCATTGTGTAAAGCTAAAAAAGGCAGTTTGTGGGCGGGGACATTTAGCGGTGATTTATACAGGTTCTATCCGCAGAATAATAATTTTAAAAAGCTGGAATTGCCAATATCAAATATGAATATAATGAAGAATGGAATATATACAATTTATGAAGATGATTCAGGTATATTGTGGCTTGGTACACATGGTTCAGGTTTGTTTCGTTTTGATTTGACAAACAATTCAATTAAAAATTTTACAGAAAATAATGGTTTACCCAATAACATCATATATGGGATTTTACCGGATAAAACCGGCAATCTTTGGCTTAGTACCAACCAGGGGTTATCAAAATTTAATCCGGTAAAAGAGAGTTTCAAAAATTATGATGCAAAAGACGGGCTTCAAAGCAATGAATTTAATCAAGGTGCATATTTTGCAAGTAAATCAAGTGAATTATTTTTTGGAGGTGTAAATGGCTTTAACGCATTTTTCTCTGAAAATATTAAAGAAAATCAATATATACCCCCTGTATATATCACGACTTTCAAAGTATTTGATAAAATATTACCTCATCCATATCCGTTAACCGATAATGGCAGTCCGATAGAATTATCCTATTCAGAAAATTTCTTCTCCTTTGAGTTTGCCTCATTGAATTATACTGCACCAGAAAAAAATAAGTATGCGTATATGCTTGAGGGTTTTGATAAGAACTGGCATACCGTTGCATCATCTCAGCGATATGCCAGTTATACGAACCTGGATCCGGGAAAGTATGTGCTGCGGGTGAAAGGGTCTAACAATGACGGAATCTGGAATGAAGCAGGAACGTCTGTAATCATTATTATTAAACCACCATTCTGGAAGACCTGGTGGTTTCAAGGATTAATATTTTTATTTTCAATTGTAATAATAGTGGCTACTGTAAGACATTTTGTAAGAAAAAAGATCAAAGAAAGAATGCATGTTATGGAGAAGGAAACTGCACTTGAAAGAGAGAGACTCAGAATCGCACGAGATATGCATGATGACCTTGGAGCGCGTTTGACGGAAATCAGATTCCTCACTGAAATGGGACAGAATAATCCGGCTGATAAAAATGGGAATGTTCTTGGGAAAATCTCGGAACTTACAAATGACATTATTTCCACCTTTGGTGAAATTGTATGGTCTGTAAATCCACAAAACGATACCCTAGAAAACCTTGCTGAATTTATAGGACAGTTTGCTGTCGATTACCTGAGCAAGGTTCAGATCAGATGCCGTCTGGATATTCCTTCTGAAATACCAAATCTGCAGGCACCTGCTGAAGTTCGTCACAACGTTTTTCTTGCAGTTAAAGAAGCATTAAATAATACCGTCAAGTATTCAGATTCTCAGGAAGTGCACATTAAAGTTTGGATAGAGGAAACAAGTGCTACAGTTATTATCCAGGATTTCGGGAAAGGTTTTGACTTAGCAGAGGGGAAAAGATTTGGAAATGGATTGAAAAATATGAAATCACGAATGGAACATATTGGGGGAAATTATAATATCGAAAGTCAGATCGGAACCGGTACAATAATTACATTTCAATTCCCGATTTTAGGTGAGTCGCTAATTGCCGGTTAGCCCGATCAGGTCATTGTAATGACCGGACATAAGTCTTATAATTGAATTAGAAAAAAACAGGAGAATCATTGTCTATAAGCGTATCAATCGTAGAAGATGATAGTAAAATCCGGGATAGTCTTAATATAATATTAAACGGTTCTCAGGGTTATACTTGTATAGCAGCTTATGAAGATGCTGAAAGTGCACTTCTTGATTTGCCAAATAAAATCCCGGACGTAGTATTAATGGATATCAATTTACCACAAATGAGTGGTATTGACTGCGTAAGAGAGATCAAACAAAAATTACCGGAAATACTGATCATTATGTTAACGATGTATCAGGACTCGCAAAAAATTTTTAATTCTTTACAAGCCGGGGCCGTGGGTTATTTACTTAAAAGCAGTTCACCAATGGAAATTCTTGAGGCAATCAAAGATGTTTCTATGGGTGGATCGCCAATGTCAGCTCAAATTGCCAGAAAAGTTGTACAATCGTTTTTTAAATCAAAACCGGAAGTTGAACCAACAGTAAAACTTTCTGAACGTGAAACGGAAATCCTTGATCTTTTATCCAGGGGTTATATTAATAAGGAAATTGCCAACCAACTTTCTATCAGTCCTGATACGGTACACAATCATCTTCGCAGAATTTATGAGAAACTTCACGTTCGAACACGAACCGAAGCAGTTGTAAAGTATCTTAAAAAATAGTTAACCCTTTTGGGTCTTAATTTATCATTTTGCCCTCTCTGAGAATCAGTCATACCTAAACGGGCTATTGCTGAAAATTATCTCAAGGGATATTTTACAACAGGTTTTTAATAATTAATAAAGGTGTGAAATGCAGAATTTTTATAAATCTCCTTTGCTGTTATTTGTATTTATTTTATTCTTTTGTAATGTCTCAAATGCACAATGGGAGTGGCTAAATCCACTGCCCCAAGGTAATAAACTAAACAAGGTAAGTTTCGCGGATATCAACAATGGTACGGCTGTTGGACTTGTCGGAACAATTCTTCATACTACAGATGGTGGAAATTCCTGGACAATCCAGCCAACCGGTTTAACAACTGCTTTTCTGGATGTTTGCTTCGTTGATGCTAATACAGGTACTGTAGTTGGAGGAGCAGGAAAAATTCTGCATACCACTGACGGCGGACAAACGTGGATTACTCAAACCAGCGGTATAACCACCGCACTACGCGGAGTATCCTTTACCGACCTTAATAATGGTACTGCAGTCGGAGCAGGCGGAAAAATTCTCAGGACTACGGATGGTGGCAGCACATGGGTTAATCAGACAAGTGGTACATCTTCTTTTTTATATAGTGTTTCGTTTACCGATTCTTCTCACGGGACGGCTGTAGGCGCTGCTGGAACGATAAGACGTACAACTGATGCCGGTATAACCTGGACTACTCAGACAAGCGCAGTCACGGGTATCTTATGGTCGGTTTATTTTGCAGATACTGATCATGGTACTGCAGTCGGAGACGATCAGAAAATAATACATACTACTGATGGCGGTGCTACCTGGACTCTACAACTTAGTCAAGGTGGAGGCTTGGGTGCTTTATATGGTGTTAGCTTTATTGATGCTAATAATGGCTGGAATGTCGGTAGTCAATTGGGTGAAACGGTTCAACACACTACCGACGGGGGGAATACCTGGACCTCGCAATACTTTGAAATATATCCGACACTTTTTGGCATATCCGCGATAAATCAAAATACAGCAGTGGCTGTGGGGTTAATCGGAGATATATTGAGCACAACAAATGGTGGTGCAAACTGGATCCATCAAATACATGGAACCCAGAACGTTTTAGGACCTGTAGTATTTACCAGTGCGAATGTAGGATATGTTGGTGGAGCTTATGGGTTAATTGAAAAAACTACTGATGGAGGACAAACCTGGATTGACCAAAACAGTGGAGTCACCAATAGTATGTTTTATGGAATGTATTTTGTGAATGAAAATGTTGGAACTGCAGTGAGTGCAGGAGGAGACATTGTAAGAACCACAAATGGGGGTTCTACCTGGAATGTTCAGTCAAGCGGAACTACCGATTTTCTTTTTGGTGTTGCTTTCACTGATGTGAATCATGGTTTTGTTTCAGGTGGTGCGTCCTTTCTAAGCACCACTGATGGCGGAACTACATGGATTCCTCTATCGAGCGGGCTATCAAGTACTGCTGGTATTTCCTTTGGTAATGCATTAAATGGAACTGTAGTCGGAAGCGGAATTATACACACAACTGATGGAGGAATAACCTGGGCTCCACAGTCGGGTGGTACTTCTAACTACTTATGGGGTGTACATTTTATTGATTCTAATACAGGTACAGCAGTTGGTGATGCCGGAACAATTATTCATACGACGAACGGCGGTACAACGTGGACAACACAAACAAGCGGAACTGCCAATGATCTTTGGGGTGTTCACTTTGCTAATGCCGATACGGGAACAGCTGTTGGTGATCTTGGTGTTATTGTTCAGACAACGGATGGCGGATTAAATTGGGTGGTTGAACAAAGTCCTACCACAAATTTCTTAAATGGAGTAACTTATCCTACACCATACACCTGTATAGTTGTAGGGGAAGGTGGTGCAATTTTAGCTAAACGTACTTTAACTGCACCGGTACCGCCTACAAATCTTTCCGCGATTGCTGATACGTTTAGTGTAGACCTTAGCTGGAATGATAATTCAGATAATGAGCTTGGATTTAAGATTGAAAGAAAAGATGATTCATTGAGTGTGCCCGGCACCTGGACATTAATTGATTCAGTCGGAGCAAATGGAACAACTTTTACCGATACAGGATTAACACCAAATACAGTTTATTCATACAAAGTGTATGCTTACAATGAAGCCGGCAATTCGATGAGTGATTCCATAGAGACAGTAACCATTGTTCCTGTTGAATTGACATCATTTACTGCATCAGTATCCGGTAATAAAGTAAGTCTGATTTGGAGCACAGCCACTGAGATAAATAATAGAGGATTTGATGTGGAGAGAAGTCAAACGTTAAACGTGAAAGTTCAAACAGAATGGGAAAAAGTTGGATTTGTGACAGGATTTGGGACAACTACTGAACCGATAACGTATAAGTTTATGGATGACAAAGTAATGACTGGAAAATACGGATACCGGTTAAAACAGCTTGACTTTGACGGGACATTTAAGTACTCCAACGAAATTGAAGTTAATGTAGAACTACCACTCCAATTTTCATTGAATCAGAATTATCCTAATCCCTTCAACCCTTCAACCCGAATTGAATATAGCATCCCGAATGATGGATTT
The DNA here is from genome assembly GCA_963774455.1 of uncultured Ignavibacteria bacterium. Taxonomy (GTDB): domain Bacteria; phylum Bacteroidota; class Ignavibacteria; order Ignavibacteriales; family Ignavibacteriaceae; genus DATFVA01. Next base: position 1,220,969 of record CAVZFD010000005.1, on the reverse strand, counting down.
GTAAAACTGACTGTGTATAACACACTGGGACAGAAAGTATCTGATCTGGTAAATGGTATTGAAAAATCCGGGAAACACGAGATTATATTTAATGGAACAGGATTAGCGAGCGGAATATACTTCTACAAGTTAGAATCAGGAAGCAATGTTTCTGTTAAAAAACTGACGTTGATGAAATAAGGAAGATCTTTCGGTTAGTTAGTTAAAAAACGGTTACTTTTTGGTTATGAAAAACCAGGAAGTAACCGTAAATATTACAACGTACCGGAGATAAAATATACAATACAAACCACAGTCTATTTGATCATTCGTTAGAAAAACACCGGAGAAGATAATCATAAACCCCCTGGGAAGAGAGCAGGTACATTAAGGGAAAACGGTTTAATCTTATTTGAACATTTCCATTTATATGGTTTTTTTTATAAAATTATCTGCCTTCCTGCTTTTTGCCATTTTTTTCTGTTCTTGTGCGAACCTTTCAGCTTTTGCTTTTTCCATCTCAATAATCTTGATTGTTTCCGATTCCTCTTCTTTAAACTCAGATCTTAAAAGAACAATATTAGCTTCTGTAGCAGCACGTTTAACTTCTAATCCACTTCGTTTACGCTCGATTTCCTGTTGACGTAACAGTTGCGCTTCATTGTTTTTAGCTTCTTGTGATAATCGTGCGGAACCGGTTAATACACCTTCTGTACCTATGTAAACATCAAGAAGCTCAATTCCGTGATCGGTCAGTATGAACTCGCGGATCTGATTGGAATGCGCCATACCGCGAGATTTAAGAATATATAAACCTCTGTTGCGCTCACCACCGATTTCAATATCACGCAAAAGCAGCCATGTATCGATCAGCGATGATATTGACATATCTGTCAATTCCTGGTTCCCACCTGCGGTTGTGAGACTTGCAAAAAATGCGGTTATATTCTTCATTTTTAGAAAATCCACAAGTCGCAGTAGCATTATCTTTACTTCGGTTTGATTGTTTCCTATCACGAAAGCATCAATAGGGTCCAGAACAACTATGTGCGGTTTAACTTTATTAATCAATTTGATAGTGGTAGTCAGATGATGTTCCAATCCATGAAGTGTCGGCCGTGTGGCATGAAAGTGCAGCAGTCCTTGCTTCACCCATTGCTCTAATCTTATGCCGATTGAAGACATATTGCGCATAAACTGACTTGGTGATTCTTCGAAAGCAAAATAAAGAACCCGCTCCCCACGCCTGCAAGCAGCGTCAACAAATTGTGCCGCAAGGCTTGTCTTGCCGGTACCGGCGGTACCTGAAACAAGCACTGTACTGCCGCGAAAATAACCTTTACCCGACAGCATTGTATCAAGACGCGGAATGCCAGTGGAAATTCTTTCTTTGGATGCAGTATGATTCAAACCCAGGGAGGTGACAGGCAGGACAGAAAAACCATCTTCATCAATCAGGAAAGGGTATTCATTAGTGCCGTGTGTTGAGCCCCGGTATTTAACAATGCGTAATCTTCGTATGGATGATTGATCGGAAACACGATGATCCAGCAGAATTACGCAATCGGAAACGTACTCTTCCAGACCCTGACGGGTTAATAAATTTTCGCCCCGTTCCCCGGTGATTATAGCAGTGACACCTTTCTTTTTCAACCAGCCAAATAACCGCCGTAATTCTGTGCGTACTACTGTGGAATTTGGCAGTGCTGAAAAGAGAGATTCAATAGTGTCCAGTACAATACGCCTGGCTCCAATACTTTCAATTGCCTGGTGGATCCGGACAAACAACCCGTTCAAATCATATTCTCCCCTCAGTTCAATTTCACCGCGTTCAATGTGAATATGTTCAAGCCAAATCTTTTTGTTTGCAATAAGACGATCCAGTTTGAACCCTAACGAAGAAACGTTTGCAATTAGTTCTTTTTCTGTTTCTTCAAAAGAAATAAATACGCCGGGTTCATTATATAATGTTGCACCGCTCACAATGAACTCCATTGCAAAGAGAGTTTTACCACAACCGGCTCCGCCGCATACAAGCGTGGGTCTCCCTTTGGGTAATCCTCCGCCTGTAATTTCGTCTAAACCCTGAATACTGGTGGGTGATTTGGGAAGGGTAATATGTTCAGATTGAATTTTTCTTGTTTTCATTACAATTTATCTTAAAATATTTTTTTGTTTCTTTTATGCATATAAATTTCATTATAAATAGCTTCATTTGACTTTATTAACAGAATAGTACAATCCTATATCAAATTTTATTTTTTGATAACTTTTAATAAATAATAGAATAATCTGGAAATCAAAAAAATAGACTAAAAGGATGAAAAAAGGATTAATCCTTTCACCGAGCGTTATAAAATTGTGAATATTTCTAAATATTTTTTTCGGGGACAATAAAAATGAATATTGCTCCGTTAGGGTTTGTGGTTCAAGCCCATCCCGGGCCTGCGAAAAAAGTCCCGGAATTCTGTTGAAAGGGGAGGCTTTAAAGTTTTAAATTAATATTGTAAAAGTATGGGAGATAAGATGGCGCTTTCAGATACTGTGCGGCATCAAGCCGATTCTGTAATAAGTGAGTTCTGCGAACGTAGAGTACCTTTGACTATACGGGACAAGGTATGAATGCATCATGAATTTCAACGAAATGATGTGGTTTTGTTCGAGGACAGACCCCAATGGGATAAACCTGAAGAATCGGTTCATCTCCCTATTGCAAAATTCAGGTTCAACAGTGACAATGGAAAGTGGACTCTCTACTGGCAGGATCAAAATTCCAGGTGGCATAAATATGATAGGGTTAAACCTTCAAGCAATCTTAGGATGTTACTCAAAGAAGTCGATGATGATCCAACGAGAATATTCTTTGGTTAATGTTTCTTCTTCAAATTTCTTTTACCTCAATCGGGATCTTCTTAAATCTGTGACGATATTTCTTTTCTGCATCCACCTTTCATATAAAACAAAATCTTAACTATTTCAGATTTTTTGCATCCAAAAGATGTAGTCCCTTTTTCAACCTTTTGGGGGATTTTATAATACCTTTATTTCACTTAATATAATTCTCGAGGGAAATATGCTATCGATTGAAGTAGGTGAAATTGGTTATGTTGATGTATCCCTCAGAAAAATAAAAATACTGAATTAAAAACTATTGCCGAATTAAAGATTAACAATATAATTGAATGGAGGAAGGAAAGGATTAGTAATGGGGAAGTTTTATCCCAAGTTTCCGGTTAAAAGCGAATATTTGCAAAATATACAAAATGAAGTAAATGACAGTTCAGGTTTGCCTATTTATAGTACGGGTGAACTTTCAGAAAAAAAAATAGCCGATTCCGAAATTAGGTACCGCCGCTTATTCGAATCTGCGAAGGATGGTATTATTATTCTTGATGCAGAAACCGGTAAAATTGTCGACGTAAATCCTTTCTTAATAGAACTGCTGGGTTACTCAAAAGAAGAATTTGTTAATAAATTTATTTGGGAGATAGGATCCTTCTCTAATGTTCTTTCTAATATTGAAAAATTATTAGAATTACAGCAGAAAAAATATGTTCGTTATGAAAATTTACCACTTGAAACTTTCGACGGGAAATTAATTAATGTAGAGTTCGTCAGTAATGTCTACCTGGTCAACGATGTGAAAGTAATTCAATGCAATATCAGAGACATCACTGTCAGGCGGCAACAAGAAATAAAATTCTCCAGCTTAAGTCGTATCTATTTAGTTCTGAGTGCAATAAATAGAATGCTTGTAAGAGTACGGAATTTGGATGACCTGTTTAAAGAGACCTGCGAAATATCCGTTTCAAAGGGTAACTATAATATGGTTTGGATAGGCTTAATTGATAAAAAGATGAAGTCAGTAGTTCCGGTTGCCTGGAATGGAGAGGCTGAAGAATATCTTAAAGATATTATAATCTTATTAGGAAATGATCACGAAAACCTTGGCACAGCAGGCAGAGCAATAATTGATAATCGACATATTGTCAATAATAATATTGAAGAGGATAAAATATTATACTCAAGACGCGATAAAGCTCTTAAAATGGACTTTAATTCTGTTGCCAGTTTTCCGTTGAGTGATAATGGTGAAGTTAGTGCGGTAATTTCATTTTATTCCAGTAAGGTGAATCATTTCAATACCCAGGAAGTTATGCTCCTTCAGGAATTAGCTGATGATGTATCGTTTTCAATGCGGACAATTAAGCAGGAAGAATTACGTAGACAGGTTGAACTTGAACATAAAAAACTAGCAGTAGCTGTTGATCAAAGCCCTGCTTCCGTAGTAATAACATCAACGAATGGAGAAATTGAATATGTAAATACGAAATTCTGTGAAGTTACCGGCTACACGATGGATGAAGTTATCGGGAAAAACCCCCGCATTTTAAAATCCGGTTCGCAAGATAAAATATTTTATAAAGAGCTATGGGAGACGGTTTTAGCTGGTAATGACTGGAAGGGTGAACTGCTTAATAAAAAGAAAAATGGTGATTTATATTGGGAGTCAGCATTGATTTCTCCATTGGTAAATGAAAATGGCAATATAACGCATTTAATTGCTGTTAAGGAGGATATTACAGAGCAAAGGAAAATCAGGGCAGAATTGTTATATATTGAAGAAAGATATAGATCCATTTTCAATAACTCGGTTGAACTGGTCTATATTTTGGATTTACAAGGAAATATACTTGAAGTAAATCATAAAGCACTAACTCTTTTTGGATATACGGAAAAGGAAGCTAAAGGGTTAAATATCTCTGACATTTTAGATCCTGTTGATTTGCAAACTGCCAAAACGAATATAGGGTATGTAGTTGCAAATGGTTCAAATAAGGATCTTCAAGAATATAGATTTATCACAAAAGATAGAAAAATAATTTTTGTTGAAACTACAGGGGTAAGGATGGATAAAGATGGCAGACCTTTTGGTATAATGGGTATTGCACGGGATATCACCCTGCATAAACAGGCAAAAGATGAATTGGAAGAGAGTGAAAACAGGTACAGAAACCTTTTTGAGAAAATGCTTGACGGAGTTTACAAGAGCACTCATGAAGGAAAATTCATCCAGGTAAATGATGCAATGGTAAGAATGCTTGGATATAATAGTAAAGAGGAGCTTTACAATTTGAATATTAAAACCCAGTTGTATTTTAAGGATGGGGACCGCGAGAGTGCCGCCCTCGAGGAAAAGTACGAGGAAATGGCCATTTTCCCTCTGAAGAAAAAAGATGGATCAGAGATCTGGGTTGAAGATCATGGACGGCATGTGCTGAATGAAAATGGTGATATATTGTATCATGAAGGAATTATGCGTGATGTAACGGAACGCCTTTGTGCTGAACAGGAATTGATAAGGGCAAAAGAAAAAGCGGAAGAAATGAACATTCTCAAATCTAATTTTCTGTCAAATATGAGCCATGAGCTACGTACTCCGCTGATAGGTATTTTGGGGTACGCAGAATTTTTAGAGAATGAACTGAATGATAAAGAATTGATTGGAATGGTTGAAATAATAAAAACCAGCGGACAAAGATTAAATACTACCTTAAATAACATTCTCGATATTTCTAAAATCGAAAGTGAAACAATAAGTGGTGACATAAAGCTTCAGGACATATTGAAATATCTAAAAGAGCAGGCAATTATATTCAAGCCTGCTGCTGAGAGTAAAGGCTTATCAATCTCTTATAAACCTGGCAGGGACAAATTAAAAGCATATATTAATGATGAAATGTTCGTATCTATAATTAGCAACCTTTTAAACAACGCAATAAAGTTTACAAAAAAAGGAAGCATAACTTTAACTGCTGATTTGGTGGATGACAAAGCGGTTATAGCAATAACAGACACCGGTATTGGTGTGCCTGTTGATAAACAGGAAATAATATTTGAACCATTCAGGCAGGTAAGTGAGGGTTTAAGTAGATATTATCAAGGAACAGGATTGGGTTTAACCATAGCTAAAAATTTTGCAGATCTAATGAGCGGGACAATAAGTATTAAAAGTAAACCAGGCTCGGGTAGTAAATTTACTCTGGAGCTTCCGGTTAAGTTAACCACAAGAGAAAAATCTATAAATACCAAATGGAAATAATTAATAAAACTGTAAATAAAAAGAAGAAAAGTTCATCAAAACGAAAATTATTGATTGTGGAGGATGACATTGTAACTGTTAATGTGGTTAAAAGATTATTAAAAAATAAATATGAAATTGATAGTGCAAACAATGGTGAAGATGCATTAAAAAAAGCAATCGAAGATGATTTTGATGCTTTTTTAATTGACATCGGACTCCCCGGGAAAATGAATGGAATAATAACCACTAAAGAACTCAAAAAAATAAAAGACAACAAGGATAAACCCTTTATTGCAGTGACTGCTTATGCTATGCAGGATGATAAGAATTATTTTCTTTCTGAGGGATTAACTCACTACATTTCCAAACCGTTTGACTTTCAGAATTTTATTAAATTAATTGAATGCGCGTTAAGAGAATAGGAATTTTTTACCTGCTTAACCAAAAGTATCCTCAAAATCATAATATATGGTCAACATCATATTAATTATATTTTCGCAGCTTTAAGAGTTGAGAATATTCTTTGGTTAATGTTTCTTGAGGAAGCTTCCATCCTGCAATTCTTCAAACGCTTTCTTTAACTCTCCCTGGGTGTTCATTACAATTGGACCGTACCAGGCTACAGGTTCTTTCAAAGGTCTGCCTGAGATAAGCAGAAATCGGATTCCTCCATCTCCAGCCTGTACGGTAATTTCGTCACCGCTGTCGAACAATATAAGCGACCTGTTGTCGGCTTCAACCGGGGGATGAGTATCAAGCCAGCCGACACTCTCGGTCGGGACGGAAAGAGGCCCTGAAGCATTACAAAATTTTCCGGTCCCTTCAAAAACATAGGCAAATGCATTATTCCTGGTATCGACAGGTAAGGTTTTTCTTTTTCCTGCAGGAACTGAAACATCGATATAGACGGGATCCGCAGCAATTCCTTCAACGGGACCTCTCTTACCCCAGAAGCTTCCGCAAACGAGTCGTACTTGTGTGCCGTCATCATCTGTAACTTCGGGAATTTCAGATGATTTAATTTCCTGGTAGCGCGGTGCAGTCATTTTAAGCGACTTAGGAAGATTTGCCCACAACTGAAATCCATGCATCCTGCCGGCATTATCGCCTTTAGGCATTTCCTGATGAATGATACCGCTTCCTGCAGTCATCCATTGAATGTCGCCTGACGAGATCACTCCCTTATTTCCCATACTGTCGCCATGCTCAACGCTTCCCGCAAGAACGTAAGTTATGGTTTCAATTCCACGGTGTGGATGCCACGGAAAACCAGCAAGGTAATCCTCGGGTCTTTCATTACGGAAATCATCCAAAAGGAGAAAGGGATCAACTTCAGCGGGATCTCCAAAACCGATTGCACGCCTGAGATTAACACCTGCTCCTTCAACAGTGGGCTGAGCTTTCAATATCTTCTTTACGGGACGTATGGACATAACCATCTCCTCTCATATTAATTCCTGAAAGCAATTCGGGAATTATTCTGAATTATAATTGCGGATAATTAACTAAACTTAATAGAAGAAAATAAAGAAATATTTATTAAATATTCTACATACCCTTTAGTCCCGATATTTAACATATTTCTAATAGTTATTTAAATTTGTGGAATAAACAAAAGACTTTACATGTCTCTGAAAATAATTATACTCGCTGGCCTGCTTTTCATTCCCTTTGTCAATGCTCAGAAAAAAGAAATAGTTGCGTTTTTCCCAGAATGGCGCGTAAAAGGGGATGATCCCTATTATGTTAAGGATATAGAGGCAAAAGGTTCTGCGGATAAGATAACTGTCCTGAACTACGCTTTTATCATTCCACAGCCTGATTCATCCGGCCGGATTATACCAGGATTCCTTGACCCGTACCATGCATATCAGCAGATATATTCATCGGAGATGAGCATCGATGGAATAGCAGACGACTCTGCAAGTATTCTCAGGGGACAGTTCAATCAGCTTAAGAAATTAAAGAAACGACATCCTGAACTGAAGATTCTCCTTTCAATAGGAGGCTGGGAAGGTTCAAAATATTTTTCGGATGCAGCCTTAACATCTGAATCACGGGAATATTTTGTGGATCAGTGTATAAAAAAATTCATTACCGGTGATCTGCCCGAAGCAAACGGAGCAGGGGGAGAGAAGGCTGCAGCCGGAATATTTGACGGATTTGATATCGATTGGGAATATCCTGTTGCAGGAGGTCAGGATAAGACTCGTCATAACCCCGCTGATAGTGATAATTTATCAAGACTCTTTGCTCTATTCAGATCTAAACTTGATGCGATCAAACCCGGTTACCTGCTCACTGCGGCTATCCCTGCAACAGAGAAGTCCCTGAATTATTACAATCTTTATAATGATCAGCGGTATCTCGACTGGTACAATGTGATGACATACGACTATACGGGAGACTGGGATCCTTATACAGGACATATGACAGGACTTCTTTCATCACCAGCAGATACTGCCTACGGCAAAGAAAGGAATTCGTTCGATAAGACTATAAGGCTTCTGAATTGCGTCTACAGGATAAGTTCATCAAAATTGGTCCCCGCAGCCGCGTTCTATGGAAGAGGGTGGGGAGGAGTCGATTCACTGAATTCCGCCCCGGGATCGAAGGGAAATAAAACTGCGGATGATTCTTCAGGAGGGTTTAAATCTTTTTCGGATCTGAAAAAATTGATTGGAAATAATTATCATCTTTACTGGGATAGTTTTTCGATGGGTCCCTATCTGTATAGTTCTGCAGATAAGGTCTTTATCACTTTTGATAATGAGAAATCAATTGCCCTTAAGATGCATTATATTGAGGCTTACAATCTCAGAGGATTGATGTGCTGGGAGATAAGCGGTGATGATTCAAGAGGTACGCTGGTCGACGTTATTTATACAGGAAATATGCCGGATGCAGTACCTCTTAATAATTCCAAAAATTCTACTCCTGCTATTAGAATTTCAAAACCCTCTGAAAATGACTGGATAGATGAGGGTTCTAATATTATTATCGATACAAAATACTCGGATCAGGGTGGTAAAATCATTAAGGTCGAATTCTTCGGAGATGGTAATTCGCTGGGATATACAACGCAGGAACCCTTTAACTGGGTCTGGTTTAATGTTCCCCGGGGCAGACATATCATTACCGTTTCCGCAACTAACGATAATGGCGCATTAAGCAAATCGGATCCTGTAAAAATTGATGTGAAGAAGAGGTAGAGCAGGTAAATAGTTAGAAATTGACTTAGGTCATGGTTTCCCTGCCGTATGAGTTATAAGTTTCGTCTGTTATCAATAATGGTGTAATTATGTCAGAAAAAACAAATAAAATATTTCTCAGGGATGCTGTTAGTTACCAGGATGGATCGATAGTTAGCCGACAGATATTAAAGAAACCAAATGGAAACATAACGCTTTTCGCATTTGATAAGGAACAGTCGTTAACAGAACATACATCTCCTTTCGAGGCTGTTGTAAATATTGTTGAAGGAGAAATGGAAATTAAGATCGGGGGAGAACCTCATACAATTAAAGAAGGAGAGATTATAGTACTCCCTCCGAATGTTCCGCATGGCTTAACTGCACAGCAGAAAACAAAAATGCTGCTGACCATGATAAAGTAGATGACAACGTAAAGCCGTTAGCCGTTAGCTGAATTAATTGGCGGTCTGGCCTGATGTCCGGCTGGTTCTTTGAGACGTACTACTTCGAGTAGATTTATGATTTCTCTTTTAAAGGGACGAAAGGCATAGAAGAACTGACTCATGTAATGAGCAGGAAACTTTGATATTAACCCGTAGTTTTCTGCTTTTTCATTTTCAGGAAAGTAAGCAGTACCGAAAATCCAGTCCCATAAAGCAAGTTTCGTAGAAAAGTTTCTGTTCCTTCCTTTCCCTAATGTATGATGCCAGCGGTGCATCTCAGGACCATTTATAAATTTCTGAATTCTTCCGGTATGTACATTCAGGTTGGAGTGGATATACATTCCCCAGAGTGCACTAATAACACCTTTATAAGCCAGAACTTCCGGTGGTGAACCCAGTAATACAATCGGTAGAAATTCTACTGTTTGATTAATTAGAATTTCAACGGCATGGGAGCGTGAACCTGACAGCCAGTCGACTTTTTCAGGAGAGTGGTGGGCTTCGTGAATGCGCCAGAGCCACTTATTCTTATGCTGCCATCTATGCATCCAGTAAATATAAAGATCATGTGTTACGGTAAAGAAAACAAGCTGCAGCCAGACAGGTACATCAGCAAACACCTGAAGCCGTGATAAACCAGTAGTATTATCTAAGAAATAAATTACATAATTGAAAATAAGGATACCGAGAATATAACTTTGAGCAATTGTATATAAAGCAAGATCGTCGAAAAATCCCTCGCGAAATATTTTCTGACCTTTATTATAGGGGAAGAGCCTTTCCAGTAATACAAACAGAAACGCTGACGCGGCAATTATAATCATCGATACTGCCTCGGCAGGAGACAGTTCAGTAAAATAATTTATAACTGAATCATATATTATCTTAAGTACCTGCATATCTTATTATTACAATCTTACAGTGAATTTCAACTCTGCAAACTGGATCTTGTTCTGCGTAATTTCCGTAGGTTTTTCGTCTCACTCTCATACACCCTTTTCACTCCGTCGCCTAATGCAAGTTCAATATCACGTATATTGGAGATGAGCCTTTCAAGTCCAACTATCTCAACCGATGCGGCCTGATCAGTACCCCACATTGCGCGGTCAAGAGTTATATGACGTTCCACAAAACAAGCTCCCAGAGCGACTGCAGCCCAGGTTGGAGAAAGTCCCACTTCATGTCCTGAATAACCGATCGGGACACCGGGAAACATCTTCTTGAAGGTTGGAATCATCCTGAGGTTAAGTTCTTCATTTTTACAGGGATAAGATGATGTAGAGTGTGCAATGAGCAGGTTCTCAATTCCGAATAAATCTACCGCATTCTGGATCTCTTCCAGGGTTGACATTCCCGTGGACATCATTAGCGGCTTATTCAAAGCTTTATGCCTGAGCAGAAGCTCATCATCTGTAAGTGAGGCTGAAGCAAATTTATAAAGAGGCGGGTCGAATTCTTCAATAAACTCTACTGCTTCTTCATCCCAGCAGGAAGCAAACCATATTATGCCTTTCTTCCGGCAGTAATTGTCTATTTCTTCAAATTGTTCTTTTTTGAACTCTACTTTATATCTGTATTCGATGTATGTCATTCTTCCCCAGGGAGTATCTCGTTCAAGCTCCCACTGATCTTTAGGGACACAGATTTCAGGCGTACGTTTCTGGAACTTAACTGCATTGCAGCCCGCTTTAACCGCCCCGTCAATCATCTTTTTTGCTACCTCTACTGATCCGTTATGATTTATTCCAATTTCCGCTATTACAAATACCGGAGCCCCGTCTCCGATGATATTGTTTCCGACTTTCCTGAAATTAAATGAATTCATAATTTGCCCTCATTTTATGATAAATTTAACCTTCAGTATTCAGGGAGATGATCAGCTCTGCAAACTCTCTGAAGGCTCCGTTTCCTCCTTTGTTTTGACATACATAATGAACAAATTCTTTTACGAAAACAGTACCGTCTGAAGGTGTCGCTGACAAACCTACTTCATTAATTAATTCAATATCGTTAACATCATCACCAATATATGCTATATTCTCCCTTTCAAGTTTTAATCCTTTTAATATTTCCGAAAGCAGGGACTTTTTATCTTTAACACCCCTATAAAGATATATTATATTAAGCTTTTCGGCTCTTTTAAGGACTGACCCGGATAGTTCTCCTGTGATTATTCCTGTCTCTATACCGAGTATATTCCTGAGTCTTTCAACTCCCATTCCGTCCCGGATAGAAAATCTTTTCATAACCTCACCGTCGTCTGAATAATATACGCCTGTATCCGTAAGAACTCCATCGCTGTCGGTGAGTACCAGCTTAATCTTTTTTGCTTTATCAGCCAGATGCAGGTTATCTTCCCTGAGTTTTTTGTCTGTTACCAAGCTGTCCATCCTCCATCAACTATTAAGTTAGCCCCTGTCATATAAGATGACGCTTCGCTTGCCAGGAATACAATCGCCCCTTTATAATCGGATGGTGCAGCCATTCTACCAAGGGGCGTTCTGGCAGAATAATTTTTAATGAAATAATCTTCCTGATTGTTCTCAACTCCTCCAGGGGCGAGACAGTTTACACGCACACCTTTTCCGCCCCAGTAAGCTGCAAGAAACCGTGTAAAAGAAATGACAGCGCCTTTAGTAGCAGGGTAGGCGGGAGATTTATAAAATTCCTGAGAACCGTCAGTATTTTTATAAAGAGACTGATCTGGAGCTACAATTCCATATGTCGATGAAATATTTATGATGCTTCCAGATCCCTGTCCGGCCATATGCGCTCCTATTACCTGTGAACAAAGGAATGTTCCCGTGATATTAACGCTAAGCGATTTTTCCCAGAGTTCAAGGGGATAATTCTCAAATTTTGAGAGTTCAGCAGCAGCAGACGGATTTTCAAACATATCATTTATTGCTGCGTTGTTGACAAGGATATCTATTTTTTTGTGCTTCTCAAGTATCCTGTCTTTTAATTTCCTAACGGAAGCCGGGGATGTTATGTCGGTTCCGACTCCCATGCAGTCTCCTTCAAGGCTAAAGGCAAAGTCATTGCAGGCTTCTTCATTAAGATCACAGACAATTACAGCTGCACCGGCTTCAGACAAAGCAAGGCAGTGCTGCTTTCCCAGCAAACCAAGCGCACCCGTTACCACGGCAACTTTATTGTTGAGGGAGAAAAGTGAAGGTGATTCCATTAAACCTTTTCTTCTTTCTTCTTTGGTTTAGTATTAAAATTACTTGTTTTCCTGAAGACAGGTTCTACCGGTTCACCCTTCAGATACCCGGCAACATTATTCCCGTCAACCGCTTTTTTTAAAATTGGAAGGACTTCCTTATAAACTTTTAATGTGTATTCTACATCTTTGTCACTGTGAGAAAAGCTCATATTATGAAAGCCGCCCCAGAGAATGCCTCTTTTAATCATTTCCTGCTGAACCAGAGATTTCATTTCAAGAGGATTACCGGCTGATGCATCGAATGTAATGATCGTTCTGCAGTCGTATCCCAAGCATTTCGTATAGTTCATACCAAGTTCCGAAGCAATTTTATTATACCCTTCACGGAGTTTGCTGCCCTGTTTTACAAGGTAAGCCGGAACATTCTGATCTCTTAATTCCTCAATAGTGGCTTTAGCTGCGGCAAGTGAGAGTGCCTCGCCTCCGAATGTTGTATAAAAGAAAACTTCTTTATCGAGGAGCTTCATTATCTCTTTTTTGCCTGTTAGAATGGATATTGGCATCCCGTTGGCTACAGCTTTACTGAAACAGGCAAGATCGGCATCTACACCGAAATATTCCTGGGCACCGCCAAGTGCTACCCTGAAACCGGTCCACATTTCATCGAAAATCAGGACAATTCCATTTTCAGTGCAAACTTTCCTGAGTTCCTGCAGAAAATTATTTTCCGGAGCCTGGAATACAAACGGTTCAAGTATTACGCACGCTGTTTCTTTATCTATCGAATCAATGACTGAGTTGATGTCATTATAGTTGAATGTATTTGTCATATCCTGAATAACTCCGGGGATCCCTTTATTCCGGTCGGTTACGGAAATATACCAGTCGTGCCACCCATGGTAGCCGCAGCATAAAACTTTATCCCTTCCTGTATAAGCGCGAGCCACACGGATTGCAGCCGAGGTAACGTCAGCACCTGTTTTACTGTAGCGAATCGACTCTGCATTGGGTACTATCTGGTTAATGAGCTCAGCTAGTTCAACTTCCAGAGGATGCATTAGGGAAAATGTTATACCTTTCTCAAGCTGTGCCTTTATCGCACTATCGACTTTATCATAAGAATAGCCCAATGAAAGGGGACCGATGCCCATCAGGAAATCAATATATTCGTTGCCGTCAACGTCCCACACATGGGAACCTTTGCCTTTCTCCAGGTACTTCGGGGCGACACCTTTAATGTTCTGAGAAGGACCCTTTGCCAGCGTCTGGGTAGCTGACGGAATGAGTTCAAGGGCCTTCCTGTAATATTCATCTGATTTCCTGATTTCAGGATAGTCTTTGTTAAATTCTATTTTATTGGGCATTACATTTCCCTCATTTATTAAATTGAATATTCGGCTCTACCGGCGAGACTTATAAGTTCTCTGTTAATTCTGCCCGCAATTTTTTCGGGAGTAAACCCCTCATATTCAAGGACATCGGGAAGGAGCGCAGGTTTGAACCATTTATTTTCCAGCGCAATCGGCAGTATGTTGCATCGTACTTTTTCCCTAACGGAAAATTCTGATAAAATTGAAAACAGTCCCCCGGTAAGAAAGTGATCCTCCAGGGTTACTATAAGAACATCACTAAGGCATGTATTTCTTAACAGATCCTCATCTATAGGCTTCAGGGTCCTCATATTTACCACTCCTACGGATTTACCTTCGGATCGAAGGATATCCGCAGCTTCAACTGCCTGTTTAAGTAATGTTCCATATGTAAGAATAACAATATCCCGACCTTCATTAATTATTTCGGCTTTCCCTATCCTGAATTCCTTGTCATGCTCAACTGCCGGCTTCAGGTTATTAAATCTTATATAAAACGGGGAGGCGTGCAGTATTACATCTTTTAAACCGATGAGCATGTCCTCTTCATCGGAAGGACAGAAAATATTAACGGACGGAATCCCGCGCATCAGAGAGATATCTTCAATGGCCTGGTGTGTAGGACCATTTCCATCGCTCAAAAAGCCGGCAACGGCACCGACAAGCTTAACCGGTAGATTACCGATTCCGATATCTGTCCTGATAAATTCAAACGCACGCATGGTAAGAAAGGTTGCCAGGGCGTGCACAATCGGAATATTTCCTCTCAGTGCGAGTCCCGCGGCCATACCTATCATAGTCTGTTCTGCTATACCGACATCGATGAACCTGTCTTTAATTAAATCCGGTAAATTTCTGATTGCCGCACGATTTTCAGCGGTCATTACTATTATGCGTTCATCTTCATTTACAAGCTGCAGAAGGAGTTCTTCGTAATTCATTTTATCTGACTATTAAAGTTTCTGATTTTAATTCTGTTTTTTCTTTACTGTAAAGTTCTTTAAGAAGAAGTTCAACTTCTTCGTGAGTAAAGTTGCAAAACCACCGGTCAGCCCTTGATTCGATGCTGGGAAGTCCTTTTCCCCTGACTGTTTCAGCTATAACCAAAGATGGTCTATCTTTATTAAAAGGAATAGCTCTGAATGTTTTTTCAAGATCATCGAAATTATGACCGTCGCATCTGCGCGGTGTCCATCCGAATGCTTCGAATTTTTTCTCAAGAGGTTCAATTGGAATGAGTTCCTCCGTCCTGATATTAGCCTGAAACTGGTTCCTGTCAACGACGACTATAAGATTATTGAGTTTGTGTGCAGCAGCAACAAGTAAACCTTCCCATACAGAG
Source organism: uncultured Ignavibacteria bacterium (assembly GCA_963774455.1). Lineage (GTDB taxonomy): Bacteria > Bacteroidota > Ignavibacteria > Ignavibacteriales > Ignavibacteriaceae > DATFVA01. The sequence goes on along the minus strand of CAVZFD010000005.1, from coordinate 1,205,387 downwards.
CCCTCATTTAATTCACCGTCGCCCAGTACAACGACAATTCTGTTTTTCTTTCCTTTTATTTTGCAGTCTTTTGCGACCCCCATAGAGACTGAAAGGAGGTGTCCTAAAGAGCCCGAATGGTATTCGATACCGGGTATCTTTGTATTCGGGTGCCAGTAAATAAAATCATTTGTCTTAAGATGATTCTTTAACCTGTCTTTCTGAATGAATCCTAATTCTGCAAAAATGCCGTAAAGAGCGGGGACATCATGTCCTTTGGACAAGAATAGATAATCACGATCAGGATCTTTAAGATTATCTTTATTGATATTCAGGCAGCTGGAATAGAGGTATACCAGCAGGTCAGTGCAGGAAAGGGACGCGCCTATAAAACAGCCGCCGTCTGTAGCCATCCTTATTATATGCTCCCTAACTCTGAAAGCAGTTTCTTCAAGCGCTATTTTATTTTTTTTATCCATCTTCAGATTACTTTCGTTTGCTCCGGTTTTATGGTTTTTAAATCTCTGAGATGATCCCGGTACCAGTTCACCCCGTTATATTTTTCATTTATTGCTTTAACTTCCGGATGTCCTTTTTCATATTCTAGTATATCATTCAACCCGAATTCCGGGTTGTTATAATAAAGAGCCTCATAAATTTTTTTAATGAAAAGATAGTCCTCAATATAATCAATTGTCCAGCGGTGACTCATCGAGTAATCAAGTCCTGTTTCCCATACGACATTGCCGATCCTGAATTTCTCAGGATTTTCCCATATATAAGGGGTAGTATGCTCGCGTTCGAAATCTTTTGAAGCTTCCTTGAGACATTTTTCCAGCGTTTCAAGACTCATTATTTCCACATCATTTCCGTCAGGATAAGTAGCGGGGTGGAGATTACTTACATAATCAAACCTATCAGCATCAGATACATAAAAATTAATTACCTTATTGATAACCGCTGGATCTATCAGTGGGCAGTCGGATGGAATTTTAACAACCATATCACCCCCATATTCGCGGGCAGTATTTATATGTCTTTCAAGCAGGTTGTTTGTATTACCGCGATATATGTTGAATCCCCGGTCTGTAAGGATATCAGCAAGTTCATCATCATAGTGTTCTTCAGTAAGGGCGGCAACAATTATTCCTGTGAGATCTGCCAGGCCGACTCGTTCAAGCATTCTGATTATCAGGGGTTTCCCTGAAAGCGGCATCATCACTTTTTTAGGAAGCCTGGTTGATCCCATTCTTGCCTGGATTACTGTAATGATTTTCATATCGTGATATTATTTAATGAGATAAATAGGAGAAATTATTTATATATCACTTCTCAGCTTTAGTAATTTTGAACGGAACCTAAGCAGCAGTTTACTTTTTAATCCTGTTCTCATCATCCCTGAATTCAGCTCAACTGAACGGGATGTATTTAAAAGGTTTTTCCCGGTTTCAGCTATTGTCCTGGAAGATGTGCCATCGTTCTGAATAGGAGCAAGTTTCTGCAATTCCTCCAGGTTGAATTCGGAATAAACCTTCTTTCCAAGAGCGAGTCCTACATAGGTTACACTTGAATATCTCGTTATAAGCGTATCGCAATTAGCTACCATATGGGAAGTATTTCCTGAGGAGAAGACCAATGCACCGGGAGCATAAGCATTTATTTCTGCGGTTGCCCTTTCCACATTTTCATTCGGGTGCAATTTAAATATCATTTGTTTTCCGCTGGCTATTTTTTTAGCCTTTTCGATAAACTCTTTCCTATTTTCATACTTATAGGTTTCCCTTGTATCTGAAGTAGCAACAAGGACGTATCCTTTATGAGGAAAGTCGTTATTAAGGAATTCCCTGCAGTTATCAAAATTAGGTATACCGGTGACTTCAATTTTTTGAGGATCAGCTCCTTTTTTTATGAAAAGTTCTCTGTAGCCTTCTGAAGCAACACAGAATTTGTCATAAGCATTTGAAAGACCGGTAACTGAAGTGCTGGCCATCCATCTGGGCAATTTAAGGTATTTTACCATGTAGAATATAAGGTTCTCGGGGTCCGTCATTCCCTCCTGAACAAGTATTATTTTCTTATTCCTTATGTTTTTAGGGATTATCAGGTCAGAGCAGGTATAAATAAGGTCATATTCATTTTCAGTGCCCTCAAAGTCAATTTTCAGGTTGTGTTTTTCCAGGTAATTAAAGGTTCGTTTTTTGAACTGACCGCCGAGTATACTAAAATCGAGAATACCCGTTTTACCAACCTGCTTAAGGAATCCATGAGAATAGAATGGCGTGAAATAACATTCTTCGGAAGGGAAGTGGGAGGAAATTTTATGCATCATAGTGGTTTGATTGAGTGAACCGCAGATGAATAGAATTTTTCTATTGTTCATAAAATCTCTTTCGATTAAAAAACTAAAATAATTAAATAACCGTTTCCCGGGTGTTAAATTATTGTTAAAATACCTCTAAGTTATATTTATAAAATGAATTAACTGACAATATATTTTATAATCCATTTAAACTCAAACCCGGGTGCCCGGCCTCATATTTTGTTGATTTCGATACTCTTTTCTTATAAGGGATTAAAATATAATAACTTAAATGGTTTTATTATTGATTAGCAACAATTCTATTCTTAAATTCAAATTTCAAAGCTCCCAAAAACTTTTATACTTAATGATGAAAGCCATAAAACCCAAAAAACTGCAAAAAGGGGATTTAATAGGAATAATATCACCTGCGTCATCAGTTGATGATCCCTTCCGGCTAGAGAGAGGCGTGGAGTATATTGAGAAAATGGGATACAACGTGATGGTAGGGAAAAACGTAGGAAAGTTTAATGGCTACCTTGCTGGTACCGACCTGGAAAGGTTGGATGATCTCCACTCAATGTTCTCGAATAAGAAGGTTAAAGCTATTTTCTGCGTGAGAGGCGGATATGGAGCCGCAAGACTTTTAGATAAAATTGATTATAAGCTAATCAGAAATAATCCTAAGATCTTTGCCGGTTACAGCGATATTTCTGCTCTTCACCTGGCTATATTTTATAAAACCGGAATGGTGACATTTGCAGGACCTATGGTGGGGGTAGATTTTTATGAGGAAGTGAGTCCTTTTACAGAAGAAATGTTCTGGAGGCTGCTTACTTCATCAAAGAAATTCGGCCGTGTAGCAAATCCCGATGATGAACATATCCTTAGCCTGAATTCCGGTACAGCAACAGGAAGAATTGTAGGGGGGAACCTTTCAGTTATTTCAGGACTTATTGGGACCGAGTATTTCCCGGATCTTAAAGATAAAATTCTGTTGATTGAAGAGATGGGAGAAATGCCGTACAAGATAGACAGGATGTTAAACCAGATGAGATTAACAGGGATGTTCAAAGGTATAAAAGGCGTTATTATAGGATCGTTTCGTGATTGTCATGAACCCAACACGAATAAAAAGACATTGACCCTGGGAGAAGTTATCACAGATTATCTATCCACAATTAAGAAACCGGTTGTTTATAATTTCAGACATGGCCATCTCAGGGATAATATAACAGTACCTCTTGGTGTAAATGTAAGACTTAATGCATCCAGAAAGATTGTTGAAATTGCTGAAGCGGCAGTATCTTAATTGAATTCAGTAAAAAATCTTATTTGAAATTTACTTCATCGTGTATGAATGTCCTGTGACCCTGTTCTTTCATTATTCTCTCTGCTGATAAAGCAGTGTCGTAATCAGGGTAAATCCCGAATACCGTTGACCCGCTTCCGCTCATAATCGAAAAAACAGCACCTAGTTTATAATGAAGATACCGGATATCTTTTATTAATGGAAAGGCTTCATAAACGGGGTTCTCAAATGCATTTTTTACCTGGTCATGGTAGAGCTTTAAGTGATACAGATCGAGAGATTCTACTTTCCTTAAATCAAAATCAGGCTTTGCCGGAATAATTTTGCTATAGGCCCATTTTGTGGATACATTTATTCCCGGATTAACAATTACAATTGGAAGATCTGAATGCAGCAGGAGAGGCATGAGTATCTCTCCGCGGCCGCAGGCAAAGGAGGGGCGGGGATTAAGGAAAAAAGGAACATCGCTTCCGAGTCTGAGTGCAAGGTCAAAGATTTCATATTCTGACAAATTAAGTCCTGAAAACGCATTAAGGGTAGTCAGTATAGCGGCTGCATCTGAGCTACCTCCTCCCAATCCAGCCCCAACCGGGATGTTCTTCTCAAGATAGATTTTTACGTTGAGTTTCTCTCTGGAATACTCTTCGAGCAGGGTTTTGGCAGATATTGCCAGATTGGTAGAATCAGAAGAGAGCGATTTATCATTCGATGAAAATATGAATTTGTCCGAATCCTCAATGACGATCCGATCAAAAATATTAACAGGATAAAAGATGGTCTCAATGTTATGATATCCGTCCTGTCTTTTTTCAGTTACGTACAGACCTATATTTATTTTCGCGGGAGTCAGGATTTCAGTTTTTGCCATCAAGGTATTCCCTGATTTTAATAATATGTTCTTGTCCCGAACCGCAGCAGGCACCTATGAAAGAAGGTGAATATTTCATTGTTTTTTCAACCAGTGCAAGATAATCATCGGGTGAAAAACCGCAGGTTATTATCGTATCTTCAGGATTCCCGGAGCCGCAGTTAAGATAATATCCCCAGTTGTACCCAAAATCCTTATCGGAGGCATTGAACTGTGCGGGTGAAATACAATTGAGTCCTATCGCCAGAGGTTCATGATCCCGGATAAACCTGATGGCCTCATCGGGGGCTTCACCTGAAAGGAGCCTGAGATTCTCGTCCAGATAAATGCTAACTACATATGGAATGCTGTTCTTTAAACAATATTTACAAATTATTTTTATTTCATCAATGTGACTTTGCGTTTCATTCAGGATAAAGTCAGCACCATTATCTATAAGTAAACTAATATGTTTATGATGGTTATATTTAAGTTCTTTCGGGCTGATACACCGATCTTTTTGATAGCAGTCTTCTGCGGGGGCGTTTGAGGCTGCAATATAAACAGGCAGACCATCCTTTGCTTCAAGTGATAATTTCAGGGCGGCTTTAAGCAGTTCTTCCTGTTTATTCCCGCTAAAGTCCGACAGGGCGGAAGGATTTGTACGGAAGGTATTAGTTGTTATGATATCTGCTCCGGCAGAAATATAATCCCTGTGAATTTTCAGAACTTTATCGGGATAATCTGTATTAGCAAGTGTCATCCAGGTCTTTTTATGAACCGGGACCCCTGCCTGTTGGAGCTGACTTCCCATTGCTCCATCCAGTATAAGCGGTCTTTTAATCTCTGCCGCGGCTGAAAAAGGATTTGATTTATCCATTTCGGCCGGCGATTTCCTTCTTTTTAAAAACAGTCCGGTAGTAGGTTTCCGTCTCAGTAATGATTCTGTCGAGATCTATCATCTGAATGCATTCAAGATTATAAGGACATACCTTTTTCCAGCAGGGCGAGCAGAAAAGATCTTCCCGGTATAATTTTATACCGCGGCCGTACAGGTCAATCTCTGTCCAGCAGCTTACCCCGAACCAGACTATTATGTATTTTTTAAGGGCGATACCCAGGTGCATGCCAAAAGAATCACCGGTTATAATTATATCTGCAAGGTTCTCAAAACATGCGCCTTTCCTGACTCCCATAGTCGTCGGGGTATTTATAATTCTGCCCTCAAAGTGAGAATATATGATATTGTTTCTATCAGTATCCTCGGGTCCCCCGAGAAGCACAATTTTTCCTATATTCTTTTCAAGAAGCATCTCAATCAGGTAGACATGCTGTTCGATTGTCATTTTTTTATTCGGATAAAGTTCCGAACAGCCGGTATTAAAACCTATTACGAAATCGTTATCCTGCAGACCGATGCTCTTTTTATAGTCGGAGATAAATATTTTTTCCTCATCACTAAAACTGAAGACATACTCATCTCTCTGATAATCAAGCTCAAAAGTTTCTGCAAGGTAGTCCTGGCCGGTGCGCTGGTTCACCCTGAACTTAAGATGATCATCCATACCAAGATTATAATTATAGTATGCACCTTCATTAACCGGAATTATTTTGCCGTCGCTGTTCAGGCCGAAACCAAGCTTATGTTTTGCTTTTACGGAATTCAGAAGAGCGCATGAACGCAGGGATTTATCAACGTTCATCACATAATCGAATTCCATCTGATTCAGTACTGAGATCGACTCTGCGTCATAAACAAAGACTTTATCAAGGTAAGGATTATTGAGAAGAAGGGGAGCTGCCATTTTAAGAGTCACCCAAAAAATACTCGATTCAGGGAATTTGATTTTAATCGATGGAAGCTGAGCGGTTGTCATCAGTATATCGCCCATAGCATCGAAATTAATTATCAATATTTTCTTCCCGATCGGAAGATTGTCCTTACACCCGTCCACCCAGCAGTTATGGTCAGGATAGCATGGTTTGTAGCCGGTAAACCGTTTACAGGAAGGAACTTCTTTTAAGGCCAAAAAAAACCTGACTAGTTGTAAATAATATTTATATTTATACGTTAAATTTGCCCGTCAAATATAAAAAAACATTAGCTGCATTTGAAGGAGTATTTTCATATATGTTATTCCAGGTAAGCTTTGGTGACGGTTACGCCGGGAGTGCTAAAATTGCTATTCTGAGTTCAGAACAACTTATGAAAAATGGTTATGATCTGCGCCTTTTTGCCTCCGCCGGTTCTCTTACAGAGAGAAGAGCGAAGGAGAGGGGAATCGAGGTTATACCTATGAATACCTCAAGTGATTTTAAAGATACATATAAAGAGTTTAAGCAATATTTTAGCGACTTAAATCCTTTTGCCGTTATTTCATATCATTCACTCGACAGAAAGCTGGGTCTGAATCTGAAAAGGGAATTTAAGGATCAGTTTAAGAATATTGCCTACCGTCAGAACATTACCAAAAGTGTTCCAATAATAGGACCATTTATCTACAACAGGTATTTTGATTATCAGGTTGCGTGCAGCGGAGGCGTTGCCGAAAGTCTTACCAGGTCCGGCATCAGAAAGAAGAAAGTCAGGATAATCCACAACGGTATTGAGTTCCCCGATAATATAAATGAAATTCAGGGTGCGGAGATCAGGAATAAATATTCGCTGAATGATAAGATCGTTTTGGGTTTATCTACCTGGTTTCATAAAGAAAGAAAGGGATTTGACATTCTCTTCAAAGCTTTCGCCAGGCTGGATCACAAGTTTATCCTGCTGATCATTGGCATACCTGAAGAGCAGCAGAAGGAGGTAACGGATTATGCCGCAGAGTTCGGGATCAGCCGGGAAAAAATTATTATGCCGGGGTATGTAGACGATATCTGGAAATATTATAAAGCGATGGATATATTTCTTTTGACTTCACGATCTGAGGGATTTTCACTGGCTCTGCTGGAGGCAGGTATATCATCAGTTCCGCTTATTGCTTCCGATATTCCCGGCAATGATGAATTTATAAAAAACGGGGAGAATGGATTTTTATTCAGACTGAATAACACAGATGAACTGGTTGGGAGAATTAATCAATTAAGCAATGATCCTGCGTTGAGAAAGGATATGGGTAAAAATGCTTATGAGGATGTTAAAAAGAATTATACAATTAAAGCTCTTACAGAAAAAATGGATGATTTCCTTAAATCTATCGGTTATTCCTGACTTTTAACATACTGCCGGCCAATCGTTCAAATGATTCGAGTACTTTCTGATTTGAAAGCTGGAGCATACACTCGTGGTTGTAGGGGCACTCAAGATAATTGCAGATAATACAGAACAAATCATCTTTTAACACATAACCGGAATTACGTGAATATGGTCCATGTTTAGCCGGATCAGTTGGACCGAATATTCCCAGGGTAGGTATTCCAAGTGCCGCAGCCATATGCATAGGACCTGAATCATTAGCAAGAATAAACCCGCAGTTTTTAATCAGACCCGACATTTGTTTAAGTGATGTTTTGGGAGCCAGAACACTCCTGTCTGGGAAATGATTCTTAATATAATCAGCATCATATTCATCACCGGGACCCCATAGGATGAGGAAATTTACCTTATACTTTTTATTGATAGCAGAACATATTTCTATCCATTTTGATGCATCGCACCTTTTGGAAGGCCAACCTCCTGCCGGAATAATACCTACCACAAGAGAATCGGTCCTGCAATATTTCTTAATGAAGTTTTTACCGAATTCATCATCCTCTTCAGAAACATTAAAGTGTACGTTCCGCGTATTTATTTCAACATTCAGCGGCTTAAGCAGTTCAAGGTTATGATCGGCTGAATGATGAGCGCCTCTTTCACCGGTAGCGAGAATGTTATATGCGTATTTCCTTCCGCGGTAGGCAAAACCAACCCTGTATTTAACCCCCGATAAAAATGTAATCTGTGCAGATCTCGGGTTAGACCAGAGGTCGAGGATCATATCATACTTTTCTTTCTTGATACGCAATGCAACGAGAAGGGGGAACTCTGCTTCGTTCATTGTGAGAATTTTATGTACCAACGGATTATTCTCAACCGATGCTTTTGCAAATTTTTCTGTCAGGTAATCGATTTCGGCATTCGGAAAATGAGCCGCCAGGTTCTCAAGTATGATGGTTGAAAGTATAATATCCCCGATGCCGCGGGGCTTTATACAGAGAATTTTCCTTATATTATTTTTATCAATCTGCATCGCATCAAAATAATTTAGTGAGCATCAAGCCAGTTGCCGCCGGTTCCTGTTTCTACTATTATCGGGACATTCATAGGAATTGCATTTTCCATTTTTTCCTTTACCATTTCCCTTACGTCATCTGCTTCGTCTTTATAAACATCGAAAAGCAGCTCATCATGTACCTGCAGAACCATCTTAGAACGGGCTTTCATTTTATTAAGTTCATTGAATATGTTTATCATTGCCAGTTTTATCATATCAGCAGCCGTACCCTGGATAGGCATATTTATGGCTACACGCTCCTCAAACTGGCGCACCACACGGTTGCTGCTGTTGATATTCCTGAGGAATCGCCTTCTGCCGAAAAGAGTTTCCGAATAGCCTTTCTCCCGTGCCTTCAGCACCGATTCATCCATGAAATGTTTAACGCGTTTGAATGTATTAAAATAAGTCTCTATAATTTCTTTTGCATGTGCCTGTGTTATACCCAACCGCGTTTTCAATCCGAAAGGTCCAATCCCGTAAAGTACTCCGAAATTCACTTCCTTAGCTCTTCGCCTCATTTCCGGAGTTACATCTTCGGGGTCAACCATGAATACAAGTGCAGCAGTGCTTCTGTGAATATCTTCACCGCCTCTTAAAGGCCCTGGTAAGTCCCTCATCGCCGGTTATGCTCGCAAGGATGCGAAGTTCAATCTGGCTATAATCAGCGCTAAGGATCAGGTGGTCCTTATCGCGGGGTACAAATGCTTTTCTTATCTCCTTACCCATTTCTGTCCTGATAGGAATATTCTGAAGGTTGGGATCATTGCTCGAGAGCCGTCCCGTTGATGCAACCGTCTGGTTGAAGCAGGTATGAACTCTTCCGGTTTTAGGATGAATGAGGGCAGGAAGTGAGTCGGCGTATGTAGACTTCAGTTTAGCCGCCTGCCTGAAGTTGAGAATCAGTTCAATAATCTCATGTTCCCCGCGAAGGTTCTCAAGGGATCTTGCGTCGGTAGAAAATCCTGTTTTTGTTTTCTTTCCTGTTTTGAGTCGCAGCTTATCAAACAATATCACCTGCAGCTGCTGGGGTGAGTTAATATTAAACTGTTCGCCGCAGCAATGATAAATCTTTTGTGTATACTCATCCAGAAGCACCTGGAGATCTTTGCTGAAGGAGACGAGAGCGTCCATATCGATCCTGATGCCTTCCCTTTCCATATCTTCAAGGACAGGAACTAGGGGGAACTCAATATCATAGGCAATTTTATTAAGCTTCTCCTTCTCTATTTCCGCTGCAAGCTTTTTATAAAGCCGGAAAGTGACATCAGAGTCTTCGCAGGAGTAATTAGAAACCGCATCCAGATCAGCCTCAAATATTTTCGAAGGATCCTTTTTCACCCCGATCAGATCGGAGAGGGGAATAGGCTTATAATTAAGATACCTTACTGAAAGTTCATCCATTCCATGCTTCTGGTCGGGATCGATAACATAGCTCGCAAGCATGGTGTCGAAATAGAAGTTCTCTACTTCAATACCGCGGCTGCGGAGGACAGAAATATCGAACTTACCGTTCTGGCAGATCTTTTTAATTTTCTTATTTTCAAAAACAGGTTTGAATATCTTTATGAAATCACTTAAGGGAAGCCTGTTTTTTACCGCTTCGGGAATTTCCTTCTCATTCTCAAAAGCATTAAGGGCAACATAATATCCCTCATTTTCCCTGGTTGAGAAAGAAACTCCAGCCAGTTTCAGCATAAAATGATCGAGACTATCGGTTTCAGTATCGAATACGAAGAGTTCTGTCTTTTCTAACTTATCTGCCAATTCCTGAGCTTCTGCAGCGGTTTTGATTAATATATAATCGACCTTTGCCTTATCGAAGGTTTCTGCATCAGGAGCGATAGTATCTATATCCTGGACTTTACTCCCGCCGTTTCTTTCATAAAAGCTTAAGAGACGGCTGTAAAGATTTGTAAACTCAACCTGGAGGAATATTTCACGGAGCTTATCAAAATCAGGTTCTGTTAATTTTGCTTTTTCGAAATCAAAATCCAGCGGCACTTCACAGTGAATTGTAGCCAGTTCCCTGGACAGAAATGCATTAGCTTCTCCCTCAACCAGTTTTTTCCTGAGCGCCGGTTTTTCTATTTCGTCAATATGCTCATAGATACCCTCGACCGAACCGTACTTCTGGATGAGAGGTATAGCAGTCTTGGGTCCAATACCGGCTATTCCCGGGATGTCGTCTGACTTATCACCAATAAGGGCAAGATAGTCAATCATCTGTTTAGGTTCGAAGCCGAATTCTTCTTTAACTTTTTGAACGTCATAGATGACAATTTCTTCAGTCGACTTGCCAGGGCGGACGATTTTCACCTTATCTGTTACCAGCTGGTTAAAGTCCTTATCGGGAGTGATGACAAATGATTCGAGTCCTTCTTCCTCTGCCTTACAGACAGCCGTGCCAATAATATCATCTGCTTCATATCCAGGCATTATATAGAGAGGGATGTTCATCGCCTCGATAATATCCTTTATCCTTGCTATCTGCGGAATCATATCCTCAGGCATCTCAGCCCTTGATGCTTTATAGCCTTCAAATTTTTCGTGACGGAAAGTCTTTTCCTTTGAATCAAAGGCTACAGAAAGGTAATTCGGTTTTGTGTCTTCAAGTATCTTCAAAAGCTGGTTCAGGAACCCGAAAACGGCGGAAGTGGGTTCGCCTTTTGTTGATACAAGAGGACGGTTGATGAAGACGAAATATGCTTTATATGCTAAAGCCATTGCATCAATTATTACAAACTTTTTACTCATATTTTCTCATCGGTTAAGTTCTGAGGTGACGCCAAGGGAGAATTCTCTATCATGGACAAAAATAAAAATAAGTGTACTTACTTCAAATTCAATAAAAAAGTTCAGGTATCTGTATATAAAAAGGGGTAAAGAGTTTTCAGGCATCGGAGTTGCTACAAACCATTTGAATACGTCCTGAATACGTCCTGAATACGTCTTGAATACGTCCTGAATACGTCTTAATTACTTCTAAAAAGGAGTTTCATGATGTATTTTAGGAGCATTGTATTAAGTTATAAAACATTTAAAAGCCGATCGGATTGAAAGGTAAAAGAAGAATAATGGGATCAGTTAAACGAATAAATGTAAAATTTTAATTTGTCTGATCAAGTATTATCTTTCGCTCGATTGTTTGTGGAATTATTAAAACCTGAATAGTTTACAGAAATTAATTTATTCTTAAATTCGGATCGTCGAACAAACTGCAGTATTGATGGCTAAAAGCAATTTTAAATTCTCTTCTTTCAAAGACATTGTTAAAGCAATGGGGCTGGTTTTCGGCGATATTGGAACAAGTCCCATATATACATTAACCGTTATTTTTACACTCACACCGCCAACTTACCCCAACCTTATGGGGGCGCTTTCGCTCATCTTCTGGTCGCTTATAATACTTGTAACAGTGGAGTATGCCTGGCTGGCTATGAGTCTCAGTATTAAAGGCGAGGGTGGAATCATCGTGTTAAAGGAAATCCTTGCCAAAAGCGTGAAAACGGGACGGAGAGCAGGCTTTGCATCATTTCTCGGTTTTGTAGGCGTATCCCTTCTTATGGGTGACGGCGCTATTACACCGGCAATAAGTATCCTTTCCGCTGTGGAAGGATTACAGCTGATTCCGTCCATAGGTCATATCCATGTAAGCACAATCATAATTATAACCTGCAGTATTACGATTCTCCTATTTGCTTTTCAATCACGCGGTACCGATAAAGTAGCAGCCTCCTTCGGTCCAATAATGATTGTCTGGTTTTCGGCACTGCTGCTGTCGGGAATTTATTCGCTTACCCGGATGCCGGGAGTACTGGCGGCCATAAGTCCTCATTATGCTGTCGAGTTTATGCTTCACAACGGATGGACAGGTTTCTTTGTATTAAGTGAAGTAATATTGTGTGCAACCGGAGGTGAAGCCCTTTATGCCGATATGGGGCATCTTGGCAGTGAGCCGATAAGGCACGCATGGTATTTTGTATTCTTCGCTCTTATTATAAATTATTTCGGACAGGGAGCATATCTTCTCTCTTCTCAGAATACAAGTTATGTTCTTTTTGGAATGATCAAATCTATTTCAGACATCTTTTATGTACCTTTCCTTATTCTTACCCTGCTGGCTACAATAATTGCATCACAAGCAATGATAAGTGCAGTTATGAGTCTTGTATACCAGGGAATAACCACTAGAATTTTCCCATTGATGAGGGTAAAATATACGTCCACACACCTTAAGTCGCAGATTTACATAGGTGTAGTTAACTGGGTGCTGCTGATTGCGGTATTGTTTATGATATTCTTCTTCCAGAAATCGGACAACCTGGCTGCGGCTTACGGACTCGCAGTAACCGCAACAATGACCATCAGTGCAATGTTTATGATTTGGATTTTCAAAATTGAAAGTAAAAAAGTCAAAATGGGAATTGCCACCCTGGTTTTTGTAGTTGATCTTCTCTACCTGGTTGCAGTAATGAATAAAGTTCCTCACGGAGGTTACTGGTCAATCGTAATGGCCCTTTTTCCGTTCCTTATCATTCAGTTATGGTCGTCGGGTCATAAAGCAATGTACCGCTCATTCCGTCCATTAACTTTTGATGTGTTCAAGGAGAGCTATGAACAGATCTACAGGCTTGGAAATAATATAAAAGGAACAGCCCTCTTCTTTACGAAGGACCTCAATAACGTTCCTCCGTATATTGTTCACTGTATAATCAGGGGAAATATTATTTACGAACAGAATATATTGGTTTCAATAGAAACTACTGATTCACCCTATGGTACTACTTTCAAGAAGGTTGACAACTTAGGACAGGGATTATCAGGAATAATAATTCAAACCGGGTATATGGAATATGTAGATATTCCTCATATATTAAAAGCTAACGGTATAACCGAAAAAGTTATTTTCTACGGCTCTGAAGATATAGTCACAAATAAGATCTGGCTGAAGATATTTGCAACCTTAAAAAAACTTGCGCCAAACTTTGTTGGGTTTTACAAGCTGCAGTACAACAAACTTCATGGCGTTACAACAAGGCTCGAATTGTAATTCTATCCACCACATAAAAACTATGAAAATATTCTCAATTTTTCTGATCACTTTCTTCATCTCTTTAAATTCTTTTGCGCAGGACAGCAGACAGGATACACTTTTTGCGGCTTCATGGAACCTGGAGAATCTTTTTGATACCATAAACGATAGTCTTAAAAATGATGAGGAGTTTCTTCCCGACAGCATTAAACACTGGGATGACGCTAAACTGGAAAAGAAACTGTATAACCTCGTCAAGAGTAATAAAATCAATGAATGAGAACAGGGGTCCTGATATACTTGGAGTTGTTGAAGTTGAACATCAGTCATTGCTCGATAGTATGATTAGTAAGTTCCTTCCGGGAATGAATTATTCTTCCGCATACCTTGAATCGCCGGATAACCGTGGGATAGATAACGGATTGATATACAGAAGTGATCTGTTTCAAGTAAGTTCTGTGACCGGTGACACCATTCATTTGTCTGATGGATATCCTACACGACTTATCCTAAGAGTTGATCTGCTGGATAATAAAAGTGATACAATTCACATATTCGTAAATCACTGGCCAAGCAGGAGAGGTGGGGAGAATGAGTCTGAAATTAACAGAATTACCGCGGCAGGCATACTAAAGAAAAATGTCGACAGGATATTGTTGAAAAATCCTGCATCATTCATAATTATTATGGGTGATTTTAATGACGAACCCACAAACAATTCAATCCTGGGAACTTTACGTGCACAACCAGTATTATGCGATTCTCTACCTGCTAAATTCACAGAAAATAATCCCGATGAATTATACAACCTTGCATATAAATCATATAGTGAAGGCCTGGGAACTTATAAATACAAGAATGACTGGAACATGCTCGATCAGATTATAGTATCACATACATTATTAACGGGAGAAAAAATCCACTATTTATGTGGGTCATTTAAAATTTACGATCCTGAATTTATTGTTGAACAGTCAGGCAAATACGCCGGATCGCCCTTTCCCACATATGGAGGGAAGAGGTATCTGGGAGGATTCAGCGACCATTTTCCGGTAACTGCAAAGTTTGTTGTTATACGGAGGGAGGATTGAAATGAAAAAAGAAATACTGATCTTCGGTGCAAACGGAGCCCTTGGAAAGGGCATAACAGCGGTCATGCAGGAAAAGAATTATGATAAAGTTTATCTTTTTGACTTCAATATTGAAGAACAGAGTACTTCCGCTCAACCTGTTGTGAAAATTAATATCGGGGATCTTTCTTTAGAGAAAAATGTGGAAGCCGCTTTTAAGAAGATTAAACCATCAAAGGACAAATTGTTCTTCCTGTACAGTACTGTAGGAGGCTTTGCCGGAGGAAAAGACATTATGGACACAGAAGAAGGCGAATGGGATAAGATGATGAATATGAATCTGAAAGCAAATTTTCTCATAGCGAAATATTTTTCAAAACTGGTTGGTAAATCAGCCGGCGGATCAATTTGTTTTACAGCAGCAGAGACGGGGGTGAATCCGGAACAAGGAAAAGGAGCGTACGGAGTATCAAAAAGTGGATTGATCCATCTCATTAAAACGCTCTCGCTTGAAGGAAATGCGTTTAATCTCAGTGCCAATGGAATTGCTCCTTATATCATAGATACTCCTGCTAACAGGGAATGGATGAAGAACGGAGATTACAGCAAGTTGATAAAACCCGAAGAAATCGGTAATATTGCATACAGCCTTTTCGAGAATTTTAACTTTGTATCGGGAAATATATTGAGAGTGAAATCAAGATTTAATGCTCTTTTCTAAGCATTAAACTGGAATTTTAGTTAAATTTCAACCTAAATATTTCATGACTTTGTTTTTCGATATAGGTATTGTAACGAAGTCTTTTTAAAATAAATTGGAGCCTATCTCTCCTCAAAAGAACATTTTCTATTTTATTGGAGGTTATTTTATATGGACTTTATTGGGATTATCTCAGCAATGATTACTGTGATTGCGCAGGCTAATCAAAATCAGAGTACTTTGAACTGGCTGGCTGAGAAATATGAAGCCGGCGGGATTTTCATGCATCCAATTCTTGCTTGTCTTATACTTGGACTAGCTTTCTCAATAGAAAGATTCTGGACCCTATCGAGAGCAAGAGTTAATACAAAAGGTTTTATTGTAAAAGTAAGAAGAGCGCTTGATGAAGGCGGTGTTGAACGGGCTAAAGAAGTCTGCGGCAACACAAGAGGTCCGGTAGCTTCAGTATTTCATGCAGGACTGCTCAGAGCAGACGAAGGGCTCGAAGCAGCAGAAAAAGCAATCATTGCTTACGGCGGCATTGAAATGAGCTTCCTGGAAAGAGGTATGATCTGGATTTCTACCTTTATTACACTTGCTCCTATGCTTGGTTTCACAGGAACTGTACAGGGTATGATCCAGGCATTTGATGCTATTAAAGAAGCTGCACAGATATCACCGGCAATTGTCGCTGAAGGTATTGCGGTAGCCCTTTTGACTACATTATTCGGACTTGTTGTTGCAATGCTGCTTCAGATCTTTTACAATTATTTTATCTCCAGAATTGACAGACTTGTTGGTGATATGGAGGAAAGTTCGGTCGAACTTATCGATGCTTTGTATGAGCTTAAATCAAAAGGTAAAGTTTAGGAAACATTAACTCCTTTAAAGTAATGTGAACTAACAAGGTTAAATCAATTAACAATGTTAAAAAAACGTAAAATAGCTGAAGCTTCAATACCGACGAGTTCGATGGCGGACATCGCATTCCTTCTACTGCTTTTTTTCCTTGTTGCAACAGTTATAGATGTCGATACGGGTATAGGTTTAACCCTGCCTGAATACGTTCCTCCTGATGAAGTTGTGAATGTTAAGGTTGATAAAAACAGGATGGCGGCAATACTGATTAATGAGAACGGCGATGTTCTTGTTGACGGGAACCCGGTTTCTGTATTTCAGATCAAAAATAATTTAAAGCCAAGAATAATCTCCAAGATTGATCTTCCTTCTAATAAAAAGCTCATTGTTTCTGTAAAGACTGATAGAAGAACTAACTATAATACTTATATCCAGGCTTTGGATCAGGTGAAGCAGGCATATTTTGAGGTTAGGGATGAATTTTCCAATCAGCAGTATGGGCAAAAGCATGATGACCTTGTACCGGAACAGCAGGATATTGTGAAAGATAAGATACCGATTATTATATCACTTGCGGAACCTGAATCAGTAAAAAAATAAAAGTTAAAGTTTGAATAATGAAATTTGAAAAAAGGAGAGCCAATACAAAACAGGAAATCCCCACTGCATCAATGCCGGATATTGTATTCATGCTCCTGCTTTTCTTTATGGTTACAACGACCCTGAGAGAAGTGGATGTACTGGTAGACTTCAAACTACCTGAAGCGAAAGCAATAGAGAAAATTGAGAATAAACGTCTCATTTCTTATATCTGGGTAGGAAAAAGTGGAAGGATTCAGATAAATGACAGTATAGTTAAGCTGAATGAAATTGAACCGATTATGTATGCAAAGAGACAGGAACTACCGAATGTTATTGTTTCGCTAAGAATTGATAAAAGTACGGATATGGGACTTGTAACCGATATCCAGCAGGAACTTCGAAAGGCGTACTGTTTAAGAATTAACTATTCGGCAAATATCAAAATCTGAATTTCCTGATTAGATTGATTAGGTTTGAGGCAGGCAGGTTTTAGACTACCTGCCTTTTTTTTAATTTAAGAGGTGTCTATGAATTTAACTGAAAGAATTAACCAGGATCTTAAATCGTCAATGAAGTCCGGTGATAAATTAAGAACCGAGACTATACGCTCTATAAGGGCACTTATATTGGAATTTGAGAAAAGCGGAAGCGGCAAAGAACTCAATCCCGAGGAGGAGATTAAACTTCTTACCAGTGCAGCCAAGAAGCGGAAAGATTCTATTGAACAGTTCAGAAATGCCGGCAGGGAGGATCTTGCGGCGAAAGAAGAGAAAGAGCTGGATATTCTCCAGGATTATCTTCCGAAACAGCTTTCAAGAGATGAGATAAAAAATGAGGTTGAACGAATAGCTAAGGAAGTTAAAGCCCTTTCAAAGGAAGACTTTCCCAGACTGATGCCTGCAGCGATGAAAGAACTTAAAGGGAAAGCAGATGGAAAGGAAGTCCGTTCGGTAGTTGAAGAGTACCTGGGGATATAAATGAATCTAGTTGATGCAATAGTTATTATCATTGCAATTATCGGATTCATCCTTGGTTTCAAAGATGGATTTGTAAGAAAATTAATCGGTTTTATCGGTTTTATACTAGCTATAATCCTTGCAATAAATTTTGCCTCAGGTCTAGGTATGTACATTGACGTTGTATTGGGAATCGAATATTATCTCTCAGAACTGATTGCCGGGGGAGTAATTTTCACAGGAGTGTTAGTTCTCTTCGCTATCCTTAAACGAGTAATCCATCCTTTTGATAAGGTTAATAACCTGGTAAATCAGGTTATTGGCGGTGTGATCGGGATGATCCAGATTCTGTTTTTTTTGAGCGCAGCACTTTATATATTAAATGTATTCAACGTTCCGCCGGAAAAGGCTAAAGAGGAATCACTTGTTTATGCCACTGTTTATGGAATTATCCCCGGAACGATTAACCTGATCAGCGATTATACCCCTGACGCCAGGAAAAGAATCAAGGATTATATAAATGATAAAGACACGCTAAATGATTGACAATCAGGCTCCGGACAAATTAGAATTTCAGAAAATACTTCAGTTTGCTGCAAAATACACGTCGACAGAGAAGGGGAAATCAAGAGTAGGAGAACTTAAGCCTCTAACCAATATCAACCTCATAAAGATTGAGGGAGGTTATGTAAATGAGGCAAAGGAAATTTTGATATCCCAGAATTCACCACCGTTCGAGTATATTCCCAACCTTGATACCGCTCTCTCACAGAGCAGGATCGAGGGAGCGGTGCTGGACAGCAAAAGGATACTTGAAATACAAAGGCTGGCAATAATATCGAGGAGTTTTTTCCAATTTCTTAAAAACCATTCTCACATTGCCCCCGGTCTGCATAAACTTTCCGAAACTTTATTTGTAGATAAACTTTTTGAACATCATATCTCGAAAATAATCAATGAGAATGGCGAAGTTAAGGATAATGCCAGTCCAAAGCTTGCGGGAATAAAGAAGGATATTAATAGCAAGCGTGATGAACTGGTAAGATCGGTTAACCGGTTGGTTAAGACGCTTGCTGAAAACGATATCGTTCGGGAAGATTACCTGACACTCAGGGATGGCAGAATCGTTATCCCCGTTAAAGTCGAGCACAAACGTCATATAAAAGGATTTGTTCATTCTGAATCGTCAACCGGGCAGACAGTTTACATTGAACCGGAAGAAACCCTGGAACTGAACAATGATATAATTTCCTTATCTTTTGCAGAGAAAAGAGAAATAGAGCGGCTGCTTAAAGAACTTACCAAACTTATCGGCAAAGAGAGCGGCAGCTTAAAAAATGCCCTGGAAACAATTGCCGATCTGGATTCAGTATTTGCAAGAGCCAAGTATTCTATTGAAGTAATCGGTTCATTCCCCGAAATAGATAATGATAAACCATTCACAATATCACGCGGCAGGCATCCTATACTTCTGAAAAGACTTGGCAGGGAAGAAACAATCTCTCTTGATATCAAAGTAGGTGATCAGAAGGTGATCATAATAACCGGCCCCAATGCCGGCGGTAAGACTGTGGTACTTAAAACCATCGGTATACTCTCGCTGATGGTAATGTCGGGATTTCATATTCCGGCCGACCCGGATTCAAATTTTCATTTCTTCGATAATATTCTCGTAGATATAGGTGATGAACAGTCTATTGAAGACGATCTATCTACATTCAGTTCACACCTTTCAAACATCAGAGATATACTAAAGAAAGCCACAGCCAGCTCTTTAATTCTTCTTGATGAGCTGGGAACAGGTACGGATCCTTCAGAAGGCTCTGCCCTGGCTTCAGCTGTGCTTCTCCTAATTAAGGAGAAAGGTTCTCTGGTACTGGCATCAACTCATCATGGGAGTCTTAAGCTCTTCGCTAATGATATTCCCGGTTTTCAGAATGCGGCAATGGAATTTGATACAAGGAACCTGAGACCGACGTATGCGTTCAGACAGGGTATTCCCGGTTCCAGCTATGCATTTGAGATAGCTAAAAGAATCGGCTTTGATGAACATTTTCTTAATACGGCAAAAGCGAATCTTGATTCCGGAAAGCATAATATTGAAAAATTCCTTGTCGACATCGAAACGAAATCGCGGGAGCTCGAAGAAAAACTTAAGAACTCGGAAATTGAAAATACCAGACTTACCGGACTTTCAAACCTCTACAAGAAGAATATCGATCAGCTGAACAGTGAGAAAAAAGAAATTCTGAAGCATGCAAAAGAAGAGGCTGACCGATACCTTAAAGGCGTAAACAAGAAAATAGAAGAAGTAATAAAATCACTTAAGGAATCGAGTGCCAGAAAGGATATTATTAAATCTTCACAGCAGATTGTTAAAGATCTGAAAGAAAGAAATAAAGAATTATTTTCAGAAACAGTTGATAAAAAAGAAGAAAAATTTGATTTTGTACCCGGAGATTTTGTTGCGGTCCGTAATACGAACATGCGGGGAAAAATTTTAGAGTTATCGCAGGATAAAAAGAAGGTCACAATACTCAGCGGCAATCTGAAAATGAAATTAAATACTGATGAGCTTCTTCCTGCTGAAAAAGAAAAAAAAGAAGAAAGAAATTTAAGTTCATATTCATTTGATACATCCGGACAGCAGGTAAGAATTGATATCCGCGGAGAGAGAGCAGACCAGGCTGAGTTTGAAGTAGTCAAATTTCTTGACGGAGCTTATTCATCAGGTCTTAACCGGGTCGAAATACTTCATGGGAAAGGAACAGGAGCTTTGAAAGAAATGGTTCAGCGCCTGTTGAAAAATTATGATAAAGTGAGTTCTTTCCATTTCGCTCCCATTGAAAGCGGCGGTGATGGTATTACAATTGCAGAATTTAAGTAGGTACTAATTTGATTAAAAAGATACTGATTGCTAACAGGGGAGAGATAGCAGTGAGGATTATCAGGGCCTGTAAAGAATCAGGCATTATATCGGCTGCTGTTTATTCCGATGCCGATAAAACTTCTCTTCATACACGACTGGCAGATGAATCATATTATATCGGACCTGCTCCTTCTTCAGAATCCTATCTCAACAAACAGAAAATAATAGATATAGCTAAAAAAGCCGGTGCAGATGCCATTCATCCAGGTTATGGTTTTTTTTCGGAGAATGCAGAATTCATTAAGATGGTGGAAGATTCAGGGTTAATATTTATCGGTCCTTCATCCACTTCCGTGGGCCTGATGGGGAGCAAAACTGCAGCAAGACAGCGAATGCAGAAGAACAACGTTCCAATAGTCCCGGGAACTACAAACGCAATTACTTCTGTGGAAGAGGGTATAAAAATTGCTGAAGAAATAACTTTTCCAGTACTCCTTAAAGCTTCCGCCGGGGGAGGTGGAAAAGGTATGAGAAGGATTAACTCACCTGATGAATTTCAGTCGGCATTTGAATCAACCAGGCGTGAAGCATTAAAAGCTTTCGGTGATGATTCAATATATATAGAAAAGTTTATTGAGAATCCGAAACATATTGAAGTTCAGGTTATTGCAGACAAGCATGGAAATTACGCCCATCTTTTTGAGCGAGAATGCTCAATCCAGAGAAGGCATCAGAAAATAATTGAGGAAGCTCCTTCGTCCTTCGTTGACCCTGTGACGCGGGAAAAGATAACTACGGCTGCGGTAAACGCCGCAAAAGCTTGCAATTATTATAATGCGGGAACAGTGGAATTCCTGATGGACCGCAATAAATCCTTTTACTTTCTCGAGATGAACACCAGGCTTCAGGTAGAGCATCCTGTAACGGAACTTATCAGCGGAGTGGATTTGGTAAAAGAGCAGATCTCTATAGCTGAAGGACATCCTTTGTCGTTTAAACAGGAGGATCTTAGAATTAACGGACATGCAATGGAGAGCAGGATTTATGCAGAAGACCCCGATAATAATTTTCTCCCCTCAACAGGCAGACTTGATGAGTATCTTTCACCTTCGGGGCCAGGGATTAGGGTGGATGAAGGATTTGGGAGGGGTTCAGAAATTTCTATTTACTACGATCCCCTTGTCGCAAAACTGATCTGCTGGGATAAAGACAGGAACAGCGCAATCAAAAGAATGAAAAGAGCTTTAAGTGAATATAAAATTTTCGGCGTAACATCGAATATATCTTTCCTTAAAGAAATTTTTGGTCACCCCAAATTCGTCAGCGGTGATTTCGATATAAATTTCCTTGAAAAAGAATTCAATTTTTCTACAGCACAGAATGGTGATCTTGCTGAGGCGGTTTCGATATTTGCAGCCTGGCTGAAGAACAGGAGCAGTGCTTCAAATAACGGAAGTGCTGCTAAAATAACAAACGGCAATAACTGGATAAATCAAATCAATGAATGAATATGTAATTACATTCGGCGGCAGAAAGAATAGCGTAGTGATGAGCGATAATTCCGAAGTTACACTCGGTGATAAAAAATATCATTATGAAGTGGTTGAACTCGCCAGGAATGTTTTTGTACTAAGGATAGATAACCGTGTATATGAGATTTCGGCAAAAAGAAGAAACGCAGATGAATACTCCGTGTTTATAAATGGAAAAGTAATAGATGTAGTAGTAAGGACAGGTCTCCAGGAAAGGGCCTCCAGCCTGATTGAGAAATCATCAGAGTTTAAACACAAAATGGAAGTGAAAGCCCCGATGCCGGGAATGATACTTAAAGTAAAAAAAAATGTTGGCGAAAGCGTGGAAAAGGGAGATTCTATAATTATTTTAGAAGCAATGAAAATGGAAAATGATATTAAGTCGCCCTTTACCGGATCTATTAAAGAAGTTAAAGTCACGGAGAACACCCCAGTAGACAAGGGAGCTATTCTTTTCACTATTGAATAATATGCAGGCTTATCAGAAAAAATACTCACTAAATAATAGGTGGAACCTTGAAAACAATTAGCAGCTTTCTATTCTTGATCTTCCTGTGTTACAGCCAGGCTTTCGCAGGAGGGTTCCAGTTAAATGAGCATGGAGCAAGAGCAATGGGTATGGGGGGGGCATTTACGGCCGTTGCTGATGATCCTACTGCAATTTACTGGAATGGTGCAGGCTTGACGCAGTTATGGGGGATAAATTTTGTTCTGGGAGGAACAATGATTTCTCCGGCATCGTCATTCCGGGGTGTGAGTCCACAAATAACCGAATATAAAGCAGACGACCAGATTTTTTATCCTCCTCATTTTTTTGGTTCTTACAGGATCAATAAGGATTTTGCGGTGGGGTTAGGATTTACTGTACCATTCGGATTAGGGACAAAGTGGGGCGATGACTGGGTTGGTAAGTATCTTGCACTTAAAACTGATCTCATGGTATTCACCGTTTCCCCTGTTATTGCTTATAAGGTTACTGACGACTTATCAATAAGTGCCGCATTTGTTTATAGTTTTGCAAATGTTGAAATAACCAGAAAAAATTCTCAGGCTCCGTTTGAGGGAGATGCTTTCGTCCACCTCAAAGGCGATGATAATGCTGCGTTTGGATACAATTTGGGTCTAATGTATAAACCAATTAAAACCCTATCATTCGGTGTTTCGTTCCATAGTCAGATCTCATATGATTTTAAAGGAACTGCGTCATCGACAACAACCCAGTCTCAGCTAGAAAGCCGGCTGCCTAACGGCGATATTACAGCTGAATTAACCACCCCGTTTAATTTTGCTGTAGGAGCGGCTTATGATTTGCTTCCAGGCTTGAAATTCAGTGCTGACTTCCAGTATGTAGGCTGGTCAAGTTACGATACTCTTGCGGTAGATTTTAATGATCCGAATTTTCCTGATCTTGCAAGTCCCAGGCTATATGATGATTCATATATTATAAGATTGGGAAGCGAGATTGCACTAAACAGTCAATTAAATGTTCTGGCTGGTGTTTACTTCGATAAAAACCCGGTTAAACCCGAATATCTGAATCCGTCACTGCCAGATGCTAACAGGTTTGGATTGAGTCTTGGTTTTAATCTGATGGTAGTTGACAACTTAGGTATAAGCGCCTCTTATCTTCACATTTTTGCCAGCCAGGTGAGTGTCGATAATTCAACTGAATATTTCAACGGAACGTATAATTCAAGTGCAAATATTGCAGCCCTTAGTTTATCATATGGATTTTAAAAAGAGAAGGATATCAAAATGAAAAATCTTAATAAAATACTGTTTATCATCCTCCTGCCCTTAATGATGTTCTTCGGCTGTAAAGACAGAACTGATTTAACAGGCCCGCAGACAGTAAGCGGAACGGCAGATTTTTCCAGTTTTGTGACGATTGGAAACAGTCTTACAGCAGGATATCAGTCAAGTGCTTTATACGAGAGTTCACAGATGTACTCTTTCGGGAACCTGATTGCTCAGCAAACCGGTACCGGTTTTGTTCAGCCTTTAATATCGGACCCAGGTATAGGAGGTCAGATTAAAATTGTTTCTCTTGATCCTTTCGTTACCACTCAGGTACAGGAACAGGGGACCTTAACTAACCCGGGTTACCCGCAGACGTACAATAATCTCGGAATTCCCGGAGTTATACTCGCAGATATAACAACAAGTTCAACCCAGAGTTCATATTCCCATAGTCCGTTTATTGATATAATACTGAGAGGCAAGGGAAGTCAGCTGGATCAGGCACTTTCTTTGAGCCCGACAATGATTACTTTTTGGCAGGGGAATAATGATATTCTTGGATTCGCAACAAGCGGCGGGTATAGTCCTTCCGCACCTACAGATGCAAATACCTTCGGTTTCCTCTATCGTCAGATTACAGATGCTCTTGCTGCGTCCGGAGCAAAAATAGTTGTGGCTAATATTCCCGATGTAACTACAATCCCTTTCTTCACGACAGTTGGTCCTATGTTTGTACAATCCCTTCAGGGCACACCCGTTCAGGGATTCTATTATCAGAAACATGGCCAGTTCAATGGAACCCCGGCTTCCATTTCACAGCTAACCGATTATTCTATGCTGTTTACGCTGGTATCACAGTCATACCTTGCTTATTTCGGAACACCTTCTGGCAAATTCTATAAAGACCATAATGCCGATATTACACCGTTGATAACCCTTGGAATACTAGATACAACCCAGGCTTTTGGTTTGAGTGAAAAAAATCCCATACCTGACGCTCTCGTCCTTGATTCAGATGAAATTCATACTGCTGAACAGGCGACAGCTTCATTTAATGCATCTATATCGGCTGCAGTAAACAGGCATTCTTCCCAATTTGCACTTGTTGACGTAAACAGACTTTTAAATACCATCAGAGCATCAGATGCAGCGGGAGGAAAAGAATATTATGGGATAAAATTTTCTACTTTATTTGTGACCGGAGGACTATTCAGCCTGGATGGAGTTCATACTACTTCGCGCGGAAATGCTCTTATTGCAAATGAATTTCTGAGAGCCATAAATGATAAGTTTAAATCCAATTATCCAATGGTCGATATAAGTACGATCCCCGGAAGTCTTTCATTCGCTAAAGCAGGGTATTTTAACCTGTTTGAAAAAGGTACGTACCTCGATCCTGCTGCTTATGAAAATATTTTATTTTGACGTAATTTTGGGAAAAAGTTAATGTGAGGGATTTATGAATAGATTACTCGTTTTAATAATTGCTGTATCATGTTATTATTTGGCCGGCTGTGCTTCTTCACAGGAAACACAGTCAACTGGTGCAGGCAAAGACAGCGTCTATGTTTTCGATTCCGCACCGGATACTGAAGCTGACGATATTCCTGCTCTTGAATATCCTGATATGGGAATGACTTATTATGTTGTTCAGATAGGGGCTTTTACAACGAAGGACAGGGCTCAAAGATTTTCCGAAGAAAGTAAACAGCTTCTCCCGTTCGACGTTAAAACCTCCTTCAGCAGGCAGAATAACCTGTATGTTGTCCAGATTTCAAATTATTATACATCCAGGCCTGAGGCTGAAGCTGTGCGGAATGATCTATGGAAGAAAGAAAAATTCAGGGATGCATGGATTTTAACAATATATAAGTGATTGTCAAAAAAAGACTATTACTTTATTTAGGATAGATGCTGGCGGAAGAGACAGGTCGTTGACCTGTCTCTAAGCCTAGTAATCTAATTTCGGATCCTTTCTTTATATCCTGGATAGTAATAAGAGGTGATTTCCCTATATTATTGAAAATAGTGCAGAAATTGTAGGAAAATAGTATTATTTAAAAACAATTGTTAAATTCAAAGTCGTAATTAAAAAAAACGGGAGTTAGAATTAATGGCATTTTCATTAAATAAAATCATGCTCATTGGTCATTTAGGAAAAGACTGTGAGACCAGGTTTACTACGAATAACGTATCAGTAACAAGTTTTAGCCTTGCTACTAATTATAGATATAAAGGTAAGGATGGAAATTGGGTGGATGAAACTACATGGCACAATGTTACCTGCTTCAACCTTTCAGATTACTTCAAGGAAAATTTGAAAAAAGGAAAGAAATTTTACGTCGAAGGAAGAATTTCCAAAAGAGATTATACCGATAAAGATGGAATTAAAAGATATTTTACAGATGTAATTTCCGAAAAATTGATACCTTTGGATGGTTCGGGAGAGCCTTCCTCCGGTGGAACAAATGAACCTTCTGTTTCGGAACCATCTGTTGAAACTGAAGATAATAACGATTTACCGTTTTAATAAGATTGTATAACTTTGCAGGAATGAATTAATTTTTGGATGTCGGCTGGCAATTTAAGCTAATAATTCTTTTTTTACTTTTTATACTTTCAGCTTTTTTTTCGAGTTCTGAAGTTGCACTTTTTTCTTTAGACAGGAGAAAGATAAAAAACAGCCTAACCAATAGGCCTGTTACCGGTAGGTACCTGTTGCTACTACTCGAGCATCCAAAAAGGCTTCTTGTAACAATTCTGATCGGGAATACAATTGTAAACGTTGCAGCTTCAATTATAGCAGTGATGCTGGCCCTTGAAGCTTCACTTCATTTTAACTACCCGAGGGAGCTTGCACTCACTGTACAAATTGTGCTTTTGACCATACTGATTGTCCTTTTTGGCGAACTGACGCCTAAAGTTTGGGCAAATAAAAATCCTCTTACTGTTTCTCGTATTGTATGCATACCGCTTTACTGGATAAATGTACTTTTCTACCCTCTAGCAGAAACATTAACTGAAATAATAAAATCATCCGTTTCACGAATGCATTTTGATAAATCAAAGTCGGCAATTCTTCCTGAAGAACTGGCCGAGCTTGCAAACCTAAGTCATGAAAGAGGAACGATAATAGAGGAAGAGCATGGCTTAATTAGCAGTATAGTAAGCTTTCGTACCGTTGCTGTCCACGAGGTGATGACACCACGTGTTGATATGGTGTCAGTCTCATACGATACTGATTTCAATGAATTGCTCCAGATTATATCCAGATCAGGCCACAGCAGGCTTCCCCTGTACAGAAATGGTCTGGATGATATTTTAGGAATCATTTACGCTAAGGATCTTTTACCTTATATTCAAAATAAGGATATGCGTCAGCAATTCTCACTTGAAAAAATTGCCAGGAAGGCATTATTCATACCCAGGACAAAACTCATAAGTACACTTATGCAGGAACTCCAGGAAAAGAAAATGCACATATCAATTGTTGTTGATGAATACGGCGGTACAGCAGGATTGGTCACACTTGAGGATATCATTGAAGAGATAATAGGGGAGATCAGGGACGAATATGACAAAGAAGAAAATCCTATTACTAAAGTTGATTCACGAAGTTTTATGGTACTGGGTAAGCTTTCCATCGACGAACTTAACGAGCTGTTAAATACTAAGATTAAACCTGAGAATGAAGATTATGAAACCGTAGGCGGTCTGGTGCTGAACTATGCAGGTCACATCCCTAAAGAGGGCTATTCATTTGAACTGGAAAATCATAAGTTTACAGTTAAAGAAGTCCTTAAAAAAAGGATTATGAAAGTTCTGGTTGAAAAAGAATCTTCAGAATAACCTAAATGAAACCTGGTTGTTTCCTTAAATCAATTATCGCACTGACCATTATAGTTGCTGCTATTGCGTATATTGTGCAGCATAAATCCGGTCTATTTTTTGAAAGTGGTAAAAAAATATTCACAGAGGCTTTTTTGGATAACTGGAATGACAATTTTGATTATGTTAAGGATACACCGGAGAAAACTGAATTGAAGGATTCTTTAAGATTATATCTCGTTAGTGAGAAGCTGAAGGATTTACCAGGTAAAGAAGAAATCGGGAGAATAATGAAGATGGTTCGCGCTGCCGCAGCTGACAGCGTAATATCCGACACTGAACTTAAAGCAATTTCCAATAAACTTAAAGCAATAAAATGAAAGACCAGAGTAAAACAGAAATTAAAGTCGGCATTATGGTAATTGCGGGTACGCTGCTTTTTCTGTGGGTGCTCGGATGGGCAAAGAATTTTTCATTCTCTGCCAACGACAAATATCTGGATATAAAATTTCCTACTGTCGCAGGACTCGAATTAGGAGATCCGGTAACGGTAAACGGCGTACGCAAGGGAAGCGTCGAGGAATTTAAAATTGAATCTGAAGATGTCATTGTAAAAGTTAAACTTGATTCAGATGTTGATTTGAAGAAGGATGCTGAATTTGCTGTTTCTATGCTTGATTTAATGGGTGGGAAAAAGATAAACATTTCTCCAGGCGATGCTTCCGAACAGATTGATTACAATAAAATTCAGCAGGGGAGCTTTAATGCTGATATTCCAGGGGTTATGTCAATGCTTGGGAAAATGCAGGAAGACCTCAACGGAACAATAAAGGATGTTAAAGTAACGCTTACTTCACTGAACAATTATCTCACTGATCAGCAACTGAATGAAAATATTAAATCTTCGTTTGCAAATCTTAAGGATTTAACCCATAAACTGAATACGCTCATTGACCGTAACCAGGAGGATCTGAGAAAAATAACCTCAAATACTGTGGATATGACGAATGATGCGAAAGAACTCATCCGCAATAATAAAGAATCAATCCAAAATTCTATATTGGGACTGAATATCGTAATCCTGAGATCTGATTCTTTGCTTGCCAGGCTTAATACTCTTGCCGATGAAACGGTGGCCCGCAAAAACAATCTTGGGAAACTTCTGTATGATGAAAACCTGTATAATGATCTTGCCGGAACGCTTAAGGAGGTGAAAGAGCTTACAAGAATTCTGACCGAACAGTTGAAAGGAGAAGGAATTAATGTCGATGCCAATGTTGATCTTTTCTAAACATTTTTCCGGTCCTATTATATGATACTAGGTGTTGGAATAGATATTATAGAAATAGACAGAATAAAGAGAAGTGTGGATGACTACGGCGACCATTTTTTGAAAAAAGTATTTACCGAAAAAGAACTTGAATACTGTTTAAGTAAAAGCAATAAGTATCAGCATCTTGCCGCCCGGTTTGCAGCGAAGGAAGCTGTGTATAAAGCAATGGCCTCTGGCTGGCACGAGAACCTGACCTGGCAGAGCATTGAGATCTCAAATGAACCCAACGGACTCCCTATAGTAACCCTTCATGGTGAGTTTAACCGTTTCCTGAAGGAAAAAGAGAGCCTTAAAATTTCAATGAGTCATTCCAGGGATTATGTTGCCTGCGTGGCAATTATCTATAAAAATTTGTAATAAGTAACAGCCCCTCAAAAAATATCTTATTTCTGAATTGAATAATTATCCGGGTAAATTTAATTTTACACGGTAAATACTAAGATTTATTAATCAAGGCGAAATTGAATCGAAAAAAGTTTGAAATTTTTAGTTATACAGCTATCGGAATAGTCTTTATTTTACTTATTCTGATGCTCACAAAAACAATTCCTGTTGAATGGTATTATTATATTCTTGGGTCTAGTATTCTTCTTCTGGTGATCAGATTAATATTCCGGATATACTTTGCTCTACAGGATAGAAAAAATAAGTAGGAGGATGTCTTCGAACCTGGTAAACACACAAACGGAAAACTCAATGCTAAGGTTCTAATATTAAATCAAAGTTATGAACCAGTCACTGTTTGTAATATCAAAAAAGCCATCATTCTCATTTATATGGGAAAGGCCGAGATGGTCCTCGACGACAAGCGTAAATCCCTTCATTCAGTAACTCATATTTTTCCCTGGCCAAGCGTCATCCGTCTCAACCGGTACATAAATGTACCGTATAAAAAGGTAGTTCTTACAAGAAAAAATATTCTCAGAAGAGATTCTTACAAATGTTCATACTGCGGAAGGGGCGATCTGCCTTTAACAATTGACCATGTTATTCCAAGAGCGAGAGGAGGTACTGATTCATGGGAAAATCTTGTCTGCGCCTGTACCGTGTGCAATAACAAAAAAGGCGACAGAACTCCGGAAGAAGCGAATATGAACCTTTCAGGCAGACCTTTTAAACCAAGCCATATTATGTTCATAAAACACGTAGTGGGGAAACTTGATGAAAACTGGAAACCTTACCTTTATCTCTCCTGATCCCATAATTATTAATAGGTTTATTTCCTTCAATATTGTTATTTTTAGCGGCACAATTCCAAAGAATAGCCTTTTATAATGCAGAAAAAACGAATACTTAGCGGAATGCGCCCTACCGGAAGACTTCATATAGGACATTATGTCGGAGCACTGGAAAATTGGGTGAAACTTCAGGATCAATACCAGAACTTTCACCTTATAGCCGATTATCATGTGTTGACAACAAACCTTGATACTTCAGATATTCACGAAAATTCGACTGAAATGCTGATCGACTGGCTTGCGTCAGGACTGAATCCGGTAAAAAGTCCTATGTTCAGGCAATCGCAGATAAAAGAACATACTGAATTGAACCTTATTTTCAGTATGCTCATCACTGTAAACCGTCTCGAAAGGAATCCCACAGTTAAGGAACAGGCAAGAGATTTAAAGATCGATACTGTAATATTCGGACACCTTGGTTACCCGGTTCTCCAGGCAGCAGACATTCTACTTTACAAAGGAAACTACGTACCTGTAGGAGAGGACCAGGTGCCTCACGTTGAGATCTCAAGAGAAATTGCCAGGAAATTCAACAATCAGTATGGTGAGGTTTTTCCCGAACCGGAGCCCCTTTTAACAAAATTTGCCAGACTTCCAGGGATAGACGGTAATGCTAAAATGAGCAAGTCTCTTGGAAACACTATTTTGCTTTCAGATGATCCCGGAACCATAAAGGCAAAAATGAAAAAGGCGGTTACGGATCCTCAGAAAATCAGAAAAGGCGATCCTGGAAATCCTGATATCTGCCTTGTGTTTGCGTATCATAAAAAATTCAATCCTGATGAAGTTCCGGAAATTGAGGCAGGATGCCGCTCTGGAGCCCTTGGATGTTTTGATTGTAAGATGAACTGTGCATCAAAAATATCGGAGTTTCTGGAACCTATAAGGGTAAAGAGAAAATACTACGAGGATCATCCTGATGTGGTGGACGATATTTTGGAAGATGGTGAAAAGCGCGGGAAAGAAATCGCCCGTCAGACGATGCAGGAAGTACATGAAAAAATGAGACTGGGATAGTGCTTGTATAAGATCAAACTGGATCATTTTGAAGGACCACTGGATCTACTTCTCTTTTTTATAAAAAGAGATGAATTGAATATCTATGATATTCCCATATCCAGCATTACTAAAGAGTTCCTAGATTATGTGAACTTGATAAAAAGTCTTGACCTTGAAGTTGCAGGCGACTTTATTCTGATGGCATCGACATTAATGCACATTAAGGTAAGGATGCTCCTGCCCAGAGAGATTGATGAAAAAGGTGAGGAGATAGATCCAAGAGATGAACTTGTACAGGCTCTTCTTGAATATAAAAGATATAAAGAAATGGCCGAAGAACTTTCTCTGCTCGAATCTGAACAAAGAAAATTGAATTTCCGCGGAAATTACTCGGCAGACGAAAAGGAAGCCCCTCCTGAATATGATACCCTGCTGAAAAATGTTACGATATACGATCTCACCAGAGCATTTAAAAAGGCTATAGAGGGACTGAAAGAAGTCCCGGTACACAATGTTGTAAAGGTCAATGTCACTATTGATCAGCAGATCCAGTTTATTCTGGATAAGCTCTCGGAATCCGGTGAGCTGCACTTTCTGACGCTTGTTGAAGGTATCAAAGATAAAATCAGGATTGTGGTAACATTTATTGCACTTTTAGAAATGACTAAATCTGGTAGTATTGGAATAAAAGAATCATCCGAATTCAACGATTTCGTACTGGTAAAGATCTAAAATGGAACAAATATACAACTCAGTAATTGAAGCTCTCATATTTTCATCCGACGAACCATTAAACGCCGGAGAAATCATCCGGGCAGTAAAAGGTATTGACGGTGATGAAATTCAGATATCACAGAATGACATTGAAAATTGTATTTCTGAATTAAACAAAAGATATGAAGAAGGTAATTTAGCCTTCAGGGTTATAGCAATTGCTAACGGCTATCTTTTTGCAAGTACGAAGGAATATGCCAAATATATCGGGTTTATGTCCTCTGAAAAAAGCAAACGCCGTTTAAGCCAAGCAGCCCTGGAAACTCTCTCAATAATTGCTTATAAACAGCCTATAACTAAACCTGAACTTGAAACTATCAGGGGAGTAAATTCAGATTATATTCTTAATACTTTGCTGGAAAAGAAACTGATAACCATAACCGGGAGGGCTGAAAGCATTGGCCGGCCGCTCCTTTACGGCACAACAGAAGAATTCCTTAAATATTTTGCGTTGAACCGGATAAGCGATCTTCCCAAACCCAGAGAAATTGATGAAATAATGCAGGATGAAGACTTTATTGAACAGAAAAGAAAAATTATGATGAATATGCTTGAAGAAACAGCTGAGAATGAAATGCAGGAAGAAGAGTCGGAGAATGATGAGACTGAATAAATTTATAGCCGGAACTGGTATTACCTCAAGGCGTAAGGCTGAAGAATTAATATTACAGGGCAGAGTGACAGTCAATTCCAGAACTATTACGGATCTGGCATTTAAGATTGATCCGGGGAAAGATGAAATCTCGCTCGACGGGGAAAAAATCAAATCTAGGAAACCTTTGTATTATCTTTTGAATAAACCTGCCGGTGTTGTCACCACAACTAGTGATGAAAAAGACAGGAAGACAGTTGTAGACCTAATTAAAACAAATGAAAGAATATACCCTGTAGGAAGACTGGATTATAACACTACCGGTGTACTAGTACTTACAAATGACGGTGATTTTTCACAACTGCTAACACATCCAGGCAATAAAGTTCCGCGAGAATATGAGGTTAAACTAGATAGACCTCTCCTGGCTGAAGATTGCGAAAAACTTCTCAAAGGGATTTTTATTAAAGGATCTAAAGGGAAATTTGTCAAAATCATTGCTCTCAGCAGAAACAACTATTCTCATTTAAGAGTTACTGCCGTTGAAGGAAGAAATCATTTTGTTAAAAATATGTTCGGAGCTTTAGGTTATAAAGTACTCGCACTCGACAGGACCAGCTTTGCGGGAATTAAAGCTGATATAACTAACGGAAAATATAGGAAATTAACAGACCAGGAAATAAGGTTAATTACAGAAAAATATGGCAGGTAGAATTACAATACTAACAATGTTATTGTTCACTTCAGCATCCCTCAATTTAGCTCAGGAGATAAATCAGGATACTGTCCCCAAGTATTCTTTTTCAACTATCCCTGAATTCTGGCGTGATATGGATGATCTGTTTAATGATCCCAATTTTAGTACTGCACAGTGGGGTGTTGTAATTCAATCTCTTGAAACAGGTGAGTATTTTTATAAAAGAAATGAAAATAAGCTCTTTATACCGGCTTCTGACCTAAAACTTTTTACAACTGCAGCCGGACTATTTCTTCTTGGCCCGGAATACAGATTTTCTACAAACATATTTATGAATGGGAATGTAGATGGTTCGGTGCTGGATGGTGACCTCGTAATTGAGGGGCAGGGAGATCCAACAATATCAGGAAGATTTTATAATAATAATATGTTTAAGGTTTATGAGGACTGGGCTGATTCGCTCTCTGCAATGGGGATTGATGAAATTACAGGCAATATAGTCGGATATGACGACGATTTTGATGATAAACCATTTGGAAAAGGTTGGCCATGGGATCTTGAAAGCTACTGGTTCGAAGCACCTTCCGGTGCAATTTCATTTAATGATAATGTCGTAAACATCGATGTAACAACTGATTCAAATAAAGCATTTATTTCTATACTGCCAGATGTTAATTACATGGTGATTAATAATAATATTCAGGTTGTGGATGGAGATTCTGCAAGCAGTATAGATGTTTACAGGGAGAGAGGAACCAACCTTGTAAATGTTTTCGGCGTAATTCATCAGGGAGATTCAGTCCAGACATTCGTTACGGTGAATAACCCCACTCAGTACGCAATGGTTGTACTAAAAAAAGTATTGGAAGAAAGAGGTATTGAAGTAAAAGGATATCCGATAGATATCGATGCAGCTGCTGGTCCTATTTCGCTAAATCTTATAAAAAAATTATTTACATGGTACTCTCTGCCGTTTAAGGAAATTATAAAGGTTATCAACAAAAACAGCGAAAATTTTTTTGCTGAACAGTTGATTAAAACAATAGGTTTTGAAGAGAGGGATTTCGGCAGTATAGATACAGGTGTCGAAGCAATGCATGATGTAATTCAGGATATGGGAATAGATCCTGACAATATGGTTATAGCTGACGGAAGCGGACTTTCGAGACTAAACCTTTCAGCTCCGGGACAATTTGTTACCCTTTTAAATTACATGTATAAAAGCAGATATTTTATACCATTTTTTAATTCATTACCAATTGCAGGGGTTGACGGTACACTTGGTAAAAGAATGAAGAATACAAAAGCAACAAATAAGGTTCGGGCGAAAACCGGGTATCTTGATGCAGTAAGGAGTCTTTCCGGTTATGCCTTTACAGGAGACAATGAACCTATCGCTTTTTCTATAATTGCAAATAATTTCCTTGTGCCTTATAAACTGGTAGATAATTTACAAGACCTGGTTTGTATAAGGCTGGCAAATTTCAGAAGGAAATAATCTTTAATAATTGGTTCAGGAGGTATAGTGGAAAACAGCCAACAGGATTTAAACGTATTAATTCAGAGACGGTATGAGGAACTTGAACAACTTAAATCAAAAGGTATTGAACCATTTGCATATTCCTTTGATGTTGATTCGGATTCACAATCAATAAAAGAAAACTACCTGGAGGATCAGCGAAATGACGTAAGCATTGCCGGCAGAATAATGACTATCCGGAGAATGGGGAAGGCCTCTTTTGCGCATATCCAGGATCATACAGGGAGAATTCAGATATATCTGAAAAAAGATGATATAGGTGATGATTATGATATTTTTAAACTTCTTGATATTGGTGATATTGTAGGTGTACAGGGGTATGTATTTAAAACAAAAACCGGTGAGATTTCAATACATACCAGGGCTCTTAAGGTGCTTTCGAAAACATTAAGACCGCTACCTATTGCCAAGGAAACAACCGACGAAGAGGGAAATAAAGTTATACATGATCAATTTGCTGATAAGGAGTTAAGGTACCGTCAGCGTTATGTTGATCTGGTGGTTAATCCTCAAATTAAAGATGTATTCATTAAAAGAAGCCACTTAATAAGTTCATTAAGAAGGTTCCTGGATTCCAACGGATTTCTGGAAGTTGAGACTCCTGTACTTCAACCTTTATACGGGGGTGCTGCAGCAAGACCTTTTACAACTCATCATAATACTCTGGATGTTCCGTTTTACCTGAGGATTGCAGATGAATTATATCTTAAAAGGTTAATAGTTGGTGGATTCAATGGTGTTTACGAGATCTCGAAGGACTTTAGAAACGAAGGAATGGATAGAACTCACAATCCGGAGTTCACAATGATGGAATTGTATGTTCCATACAAAGACTATAACTGGATGATGGATTTTGTTGAAAAAATGATACAATTCATCTGTAATGATGTATTTGGAAAATATGACTTTACCTACGAAGGAAATAAAATTGATTTTTCCTGCAGATGGAAAAGGGTTTCGATGGTTGATTCGATAAAGGAAAAAACCGGTGTGGATATACTTTCTGCATCTGTCCAAGAACTGAAGGTTACAGCAAAAAAACTGGGTATAGATATAAATGCTATTGAAGGCAAAGCAAAACTTATAGATGAAATATTCAGCTCGGCTGTTCAGCCTGAACTAATTCAGCCGACATTTGTTATGGATTATCCGGTGGAATTATCACCCCTGGCTAAGGTGCATAGAACAAAGCCTGGACTTGTAGAGAGGTTTGAAGGATACGTTGCCGGCCGCGAAATATCAAATGCATTCTCAGAGCTAAATGACCCAGTAGATCAGAGGAATCGTTTTGAAGGTCAGAAGAAAATGATGGAAGAAGGAGATGAAGAGGCACACCGAATTGATGATGACTTTATTCGTGCATTGGAATACGGTATGCCTCCAACGGCAGGACTTGGAGTTGGAATAGACAGACTGGTAATGCTTTTAACAGATCAGTCATCAATCAGAGATGTAATATTCTTTCCGCAGATGAGACCGGAAGTTAAAAGCTAATTACTGCTTAATTGTAAATATCAGGATATTCGGTTGAAATACAGTGTCATAATTCCGACTTTAAATGAAGAAAAACTCCTGCCTGTTCTATTAAATCAATTGACAGACACGCGGTTGAACGAGATGTTTAATCCTGAAATAATTGTAACTGATGGCGGAAGCAAAGATGATACGGTTAAAATTGCTCTTGATTATGCTGATATTGTAACTGTACATACCGGCGATAAACTTCAAACGATTGCCGAAGGAAGAAATAAAGGCGCCGCTTTGGCTTCAGGTGATATACTCATATTCTTTAACGGCGATGTGCGTATTGAAGAACCATTAAATTTCTTCCAGTTTATTGAGAGTATCTTTAAATCAAAAAGTTTCCTTGCTATTACCGGTTATGTTTCTATTTATCCTGAACTAGCTGGAGTTCTCGATAGGATATTTCATTTCTGCTATAATCACTACTTCCAGTTCCTGAACAATGCGGGCGTAGGCATGGGGAGGGGGGAATGCCATATTATAAGGAAAAATATTTTCAGGCAACTAGGAGGGTATAATGAAAAATTTGCGGCAGGAGAGGATTTCGATCTATACAGAAGAATAAGGAGTGAAGGTGAGATATTATTCACCAACAGGATCCGGGTGTACGAATCTCCAAGAAGATTTCGTAAAAGAGGATATTTTTCCGTGACATGGATGTGGATAAAAAACGGAATTTCCGTTTGGTTTAAAAATAAATCCATTTCTAAAATCTGGGAGCAGGTTAGATAATGCGTCTGACTTTTTTAATAGTTTCCATTGTCTTCTTGTCTGCGATTGCATTTGCTCAATCAGAATATGTTCCTTCCGACAACAGGGTATATGATTTCCTTGAACGTATGGAAACTCTTCAGATTATTCCTGATTATAATTCTTTTGAGATCCCAAAGACACGGGGTGAGGTAGTGGATTATATAAAAAGGGTAATATTATCTGAGTCATTTCTTGATAAGGCTGACAGGAATTTCCTGGATGATCTTAAAGTAGAATATGAATATGAACTTTTTGGAACGCTTAATGAATCAGAAAGGCTGATAGATAGTGAAGGATATGATTTCCTATCACAAAAGCAGAAATATTTATATTTCTATGACAAACCGGGAAAAATAAATCTTTTTGTGAACCTGACCGGAGAGGGGAATCTGCTTTTGAAGAATAATGTTAGTAATAATGACCGGCCTTCAGCGTTCCTTGGAATAATCGGCGGAGAGATAAGAGGAACTATCCTGGACAAATTTGGATTATTCTTAAAAGGGACTGACGGAAATGTATTTGGCAACAGAGAAGCAGCCTATCTGAAATCAGATTTAAAGTATAATTATAAGCTGAATGAAAATCCAGATGAAACTTTCTTCGATGAAACAGAAGGATACATTTCTGCCGATTTTAATTTAATAAGGTTTAAGTACGGCAGGGACAGAATGAACATCGGATATGGACTTGATAAAATGATCCTTGGGAATAGTGCCCCCATATTTGATTACCTCGGCATGAATATTAGGTATAAGTTTTTCAGTTATTCATTTTTTCATGGACAACTGCTTGGCAGGGAATACTACAACCAGGACAGTATCACGGGTGGGGTACATGTGGTCGACAGTAAATATATGGCTTATCACAGAATTGGATTCGATATATCCACGCATTTAAGCCTGGGTGCAGGCGAAGTCGTTATATACGGTGAGAGACCCATTGATCTCGGCTACCTCAATCCTTTCAGTTTTTACAAATCTGTTGAGCATTCAAACCGTGACCGAGATAATGCAATGCTGTTTTTTGATGTCAATAATAAGAGTATCGAAGGGTTGAAGTTTTATGCATCCCTCCTGATAGATGATATTACTTTCGGAAAGATTGGGACTGGATGGTGGGGGAATCAGACTATTATTGATGCAGGTGTAAATTCTGTACTCCTTTACAAATTTCTGCCCCTGGGAATAAAATTTCAGTACACTAAAATAGATCCTTATGTTTATACACACCGTCTTTTAAGAAATAATTATACCAGCTACGGTTATAACCTTAGTTCGTTCACCGAACCCAACAGTGAATTGTTTTTGGCAGAAATAAATTATAGGTTTAGCAGCAGATTCGGGCTTTCGCTTCTTTACAATTATAAAATACATGGTGCAAATCCTCTTACTGCAGATGGCTCAGTCCGGCAAAATGTAGGCGGGAATATAAACCTTGGACACCGTACATTCGACTCAGAGTATGTTACGTTCCTGGACGGTAACATGGAGTATTCCAGGTTGTATTCTCTGCATATAATATACGAACCGGTGAATCAATATTTAATCACGCTCGACCTAAATTATATAAATGAAAGACTACAGACTATTAATAATGAAACACTTAATGTTCTTTTCATATTAAGTATAAAAATATAATGGAGAATTGATGAGTAGATTCGGGATCCCGACGGTTATTATTATTTTGGCATTGGGGATCGTACTTGGAACACAAATTGAAAAAATATTTTCAGATGATAATCTGAGAGACAGTATTATTAAGTTCAACGATGTACTTACTTATACTGAAAAATATTATGTCGAACAGGTTGACACTCCAAATCTGGTTGAGGCAGCCATCAACGGTATGCTCTCAAAACTAGATCCGCATTCCGTGTATATTCCGGCAAGCCAGGTGGAAGATATTGAGGAATCGTTCCGTGGTGACTTTGAAGGTATTGGGATAGAATTCCAGATAGTTAATGATACGATAACGGTTGTATCACCGATTACCGGCGGACCCAGTGAGACTCTTGGAATTTTACCTGGCGACCGTATCATTAGAATTAGTGGAAACGATGCAATTGGTTTGTCGAATGATGAGGTGAGGGATAAGTTAAGAGGTGATGCAGGAACCATTGTCCGGGTTGCCATATACCGTCCTGAATCTGATAAGACAATTGAATATGAGATTACAAGAGATAAGATACCTCTGTATTCTGTAGATACACACCTGATGTTTAACGCTAAAACCGGGTATGTGAGTGTTTCAAGATTTTCAGAAACTACTTACGAAGAATTAAAAGTTGCTCTGAATGATTTGAAGAAAAAGGGTATGCAGCAGTTAATCCTTGATTTAAGAGGGAATCCCGGAGGCTATCTAAGCCAGGCAGTGAAAATAGCAGATTTATTTATTTCCGGGAAGAAGAAGATTGTCTATACCAAAGGAAGAAGAAGCGATTTCGATGAAGATTATTTTGCATCTCAATCATCAGATTTTGAAAAGACTCCTTTAATAATTCTTGTGAGCAGTGGAAGTGCCTCCGCAAGCGAAATTGTAGCAGGAGCCGTACAGGATTGGGACAGGGGATTAATTGTCGGCGAGACAACTTTCGGTAAAGGATTAGTACAGAGACAGTTTGAACTTCCTGATAATTCAGTTTTGAGGCTGACTATTTCCCGTTATTATACTCCCTCGGGACGACTTATTCAGAGAGATTATAAGGACCTTAAGGATAAAGAGGAATATTATTCCGAGGCGGGAAATGGTAATGAAAAGGAAGGCGATAACCTTTATCATTCAGCTGAAAAAAATTCTGGCCGGCAGGTTTACAAAACAAATTCGGGAAGAATAGTATATGGGGGCGGAGGTATCACTCCTGATTATATAGTTAAATCACAAGACTTTACAGAATATACAACAGAGTTGTTAAGGAATAATGCATTCTATCAGTTTACATTGAAATTTCTCGATAGTAATGGAAAGAGGATTCAGAATAAATTTCAGAATGATCTGAATGGTTTTATCAATGATTTTAATCTTTCTGAACAGGATGTTAAAAACTTCACACAATTTGCGGCATCAAAGGATGTGAAGTATAATGCACAAGATTTTGTTAAAGATCATGATTATATCATTAACAGGCTGAAAGCACAGATTGCAAGGAATTTCTGGAAAAATGATGGATGGTATTCTGTTCTTCTGCAGTCTGATAACCAGTTGCTGAAAGCTGTTACTTTATTTGACGAAGCAAAAGACCTGGCTAATTTAAAATGAAAGTAATTATTCTACTCTGTCTTCTGATTCTACCTTCTGTAATCCTGGCGCAAAGACCGGAAAGTCAGCTCATAAAATCAGGGTTTTATTCAGATAAAAAAATTATGGTCGGGGAAGAACTTACCTATGTGGTAAAATATTCTGTAATGAATCTTGGAGAAGTTCGTATTAAAGTGAAGGATAAAAAAACTGTAAATGGAAAAACCTTTTATGTAACTAATGCATACATTGATTCTTATTCCGGTATTCCCTTTGTGGATCTGCACCAGATTTATGAAAGCTATCTTGATCAGAACTTATATTCGGATTATTT
Source organism: uncultured Ignavibacteria bacterium (assembly GCA_963774455.1). GTDB lineage: Bacteria > Bacteroidota > Ignavibacteria > Ignavibacteriales > Ignavibacteriaceae > DATFVA01. Next base: position 1,164,506 of record CAVZFD010000005.1, on the reverse strand, counting down.
TAAAGCTTTGATACTAGGCGACGAGTATACATCATATACCGAATATAATTTTAATTATAAAAAATCACAGATTCATGTGAAAAAGGGGAAAGTTAATCCCCCGCAGGTATGGACTGATTCAATTACCTCTGTAGACAAAAAATACCAGGATGGCCTTTCTATTTTTTATTATGCAAGGATGAATACCGGTCATAATAAAAGCGAAAAGGTGCCAAGCTTTGTTACCGAGGACAAAGTTTATACAAAACTTAATTTCTATAATAAGACAGAGGGAGTATCAATCGATGGGGTAGACTATGATATTGCTTGCGTAAAGTTGGACGGGGAAACTGATTTTATAAGTGTTTTCGGTTTGACAGGCTATTTTGAAGGATGGTTTACGGCAGATGAGGCAGCTGTACCCGTAATAGCAAAAATGAAAGTAATTATTGGTAATATCACACTTGAGCTAAAATCATGGAAAAGAGAAGGATGGACGCCTCCAGAATACATAGAATAATTCCCGAAAATAAACTATTTCCTTACCTTGAATATTTTCCTGAGATTCATGCAACCGTCTTTATGGCTTCGGGGGTGAAGATTATCGGAAATGTTAAAATTGATGAATATTCGAGTGTTTGGTATAACACAGTTATCCGCGGAGACGTTCATTATATTTCAATTGGTAAAATGAGTAATGTACAAGACTGTTCTATGCTGCATGTCACAAATAGTCGATTTCCCCTTAATATAGGGAATAAAGTAACGATCGGACATTCTGTTACTTTACATGGTTGTACATTAGAAGATCTTTGCTTAATAGGCATGGGTGCAGTGATTCTGGACGGCGCCCTGGTTGAAGAAAATTCTATGGTAGCAGCAGGCGCAGTAGTCACCCCGGGTTTTAAGATTCGGTCGGGAAAACTTGCAGCTGGTGTACCTGCGAAAATAATCAGAGATCTGACCGAAATAGAAATAAAGGATATTGGTGAAGCTGCAAAAAGGTATCGAAAGTATACAGAATTAACTTTGGAATCGTTAAAGAAGGCTGAATAATTATTATGTATATTAAGTTTTGGGGGACGAGAGGAAGTGTCCCGGTTCCCGGAAATAAAACTCTAAAATATGGAGGTAATACACCCTGCGTTGAAATACGTACCTCCGGTGGAAAAATGATAATACTAGATGCAGGTACAGGCATCAGGGAACTTGGAAATTACATTATTTCAAATAATATTGAACAGCCTTTCAATATACTGCTGAGTCATTATCATTGGGATCATATCCAGGGAATTCCATTTTTCACTCCTCTATATCAAAAAGGTAGGGAAGTAACTTTCTGTGGAATTCCAGGAAGTGAAAAAAGTATCCAGAATCTGTTAAGCAGCCAGATGGAACGTGATTATTTCCCGATAAAAATTGAAGAGGTGGCAGCTGATATTAAATTCAGACACCTCACTCCAAATCAATCTTTTAACCTGGATGGGGCTTCTATAGAAACCATAAATGTATATCATCCATCTCCAACGCTTACATTCAAGATTAAAGAAAAAAGCAGAAGTCTTGTTTATATGACAGATAACGAACTTGATGTGGAAGGTGAGAATACATCTAATCTGGAAGAAAAAATAAAAGAAAAAAATAAAGAATTAATAGATTTTTGTTCCGGCTGTGATTATCTTATACATGATATGATGTTCGATGATATTGTTAAAGTCAAACCGGGCTGGGGACACTCAAGCAGTCAGGCCCTTGCTCAGTTTGCAATGATGGCTGATGTTAAGAACCTTATCTTTTTTCATTATAACCCGGAATTTACTGATATCAAGATTGATGAAATCCTTGAGGATACAAGATCCTGCTTAAAACAGTTCGGATCTTCTGTTAATTGTATTGCTGCAGAAGAAGGTTTGACTATCACTCTATAGTTGAAAGCGGAAATTGGTAAAGAACCTTACGGTAAATTCTGTACATAAGGATATTGATAAAATTCTTTTTCACAAGCTAATCTACAAGTTAAAAAAGGAATTCGGCTTTGGAATAGAATCTCTTCTAATTAACTTTGTAACATCTGAATATCTTCTTGATATCAATAAAACTTATCTAAAACACCAATATCTTACGGATATAATTACCTTCGATTACAGTAAAAATAAGCGGTTATTCGATTCAGAACTGTATATTTCTTTACAGGATGCGGCCAGAAATGCAAAAAAATACAATGTGCCTTTGGAACAAGAATTGATGAGATTAGTAATACATGGTGTTCTCCATCTCTTGGGATACAACGATAAGCGCTCAAAACAACAAGTTGTGATGAAGAGAATGGAAAATAGACTGATAAATAAGTATATGATTTTAATAAGAAATCAGGAAAAAGAATGTTAACCGAAATCGTAAATTTATTAGCTGATATATTTGAGAATCTGGATAAAACCAATTCTTTAGATCAGGCCATAGATGAAATGAAAATCGATAATAGATATAATAAAAATATTCTTGCCACTGCTTTCAGCTGGATTTATGAAAAGAAAATAAGAGATCTGGGAGAGGAAGCTGAACATGAGGAATTAATTACCAAAGGAAAGAGAATATTTTCCGAAGAAGAGAGATCTTTTATTGGGATAAATAATTTCAACTATCTTCTTCACCTGAATAATATCGGATTACTGACAAATCTCGATTTGGAAATTATTATTGAAGAACTTAAGTTATTTCCCCATGAATTAATAAATTCTGAATCGATAAATGTAATTATTATATCTTTGTTTCTTGAAGTAAATACTCTTACACTTCCTGGAAGCAGATTATTGTTATATTCATCCGATACAATTAATTGAGGAAAACTGGTAAGTTATGAGTAAGAATTTAGTGCTGGTAGAGTCACCCGCCAAGGCAAAAACTATTAATAAATATTTAGGCAAAGATTTTCATGTAGAAGCGACAGTAGGACATTTACGCAATCTTCCGAAGACTAAGCTTGGTGTAGAGCTGGAAAATGGTTATAAACCTCAGTTTGTTACTATCAGAGGTAAAGGTGAAACCGTTAAAAAAATAAAATCTCTTGCGTCAAAAAGTAATAATATTTATATAGCAACTGATCCTGACCGCGAAGGTGAAGCTATTGCCCAGGATATTGCAGATATTCTGAATGGAAGCGGAGATTCAAAAATTTTTCGGGTTCTTTTTAATGAAATCACAAAAACGGGCGTTCAGAAAGCTATGAAAGCTCCCCGTGCGATAGATGAGAATCTTGTGAGTTCACAAAGGGCAAGGCGGGTAATGGACCGTATAATCGGATATCAGATTAGTCCTTTTCTCTGGAAAGCAATTATAGAGCTGTCCGGTAGCAGTTCGCTTTCCGCCGGAAGAGTTCAGTCGGTGGCATTAAAACTTATCTGCGACAGAGAAGCTGAAATTGATAAATTCATAACAACTGAGTATTGGTCAATCTGGGCAATATTTAAGACGGGTAAGGGTGAAATTTTTAAGGCGAAACTGTTCAGCATAGAAGGAAGGGATATTAAGGTTCCTCCAAAACCTGTGATGAATCAAAAAGAATGGGATGAATTTTTAAGTGAGTATATAGCATTAGGCAATGAGGAAACAGCAGGGAAGTTTTTTGACAGGATAAATAGTAAAAAAGAATTTGCAATAACGGACATTACTAAAAGGAATACTAAACGCAATGCTCCGGCACCGTTTATTACAAGTACCTTGCAGCAGGAAACCTCACGCAGATTGAGAATGCGACCGAAGCAGACAATGATGATTGCACAGAGACTATATGAAGGAGTTGATCTTGGTAAAGCCGGAACGCAGGGATTAATTACTTATATGCGAACAGATTCAACCAGGATAAGTGAGGAAATCCTTCCGTCGGTAAGGGAATATATAAAGGCAAATTATGGAAAAGAGTTTATCCCCGATGCTCCCAATGTTTTCGGCAACAAAAAGGAAAATGTACAGGATGCGCATGAAGCTATCCGGCCGACTTCCCTCGAATTTCCTCCTGAGAAGGTTAAAGGCAGCCTTGATAAAAAATCACTGCAGGTTTATGAGTTGATATGGAATCGTTTTATTGCCTCCCAGATGAAACCTGCAATTTTTGAAACGACCGTAATTGAGATTTCTGCAGATGAATTTTTATTTAAGGCTTTCGGAAATGCTTTAAAGTTCAGCGGGTACCAGAAAGTTTATGAAGAAATGATAGAAAAGAAGGACGGGGCCGAAGAGAAAGAAGAGTACCGTAATGAAAAGATCCCTCTTGGACTCGAGAAGCATGATAAACTCGGGCTAAATGAGCTTTATAAAACTCAGCATTTCACAAGACCACCGGCACGGTTTACGGAAAGCTCTTTGATAAAAGAACTTGAAAGCAAGGGGATCGGGCGTCCCAGCACTTATTCTCTTATCGTAAGTACAATTCAGGACAGAAAGTATGTAAACCAGGAAGAAAGAAAACTGGTGCCGACATCTCTGGGTAAAACTGTTAACGATATTCTTGTACAGAACTTTCCTAATATAATTAACGAGGATTTCACTGCCGCGATGGAAGGTGAACTGGATCAGATAGCGCAGGGTGAGAACCAGTACGAAAATGTTTTGAATGACTTCTATCAACCTTTCTCAAAAGCACTCAAATCTGTAGAAGACAAAGTTGAGAAAATTTATTGCGACCTATGCGGGCATGAAATGGTGATTAAAGTCGGAAGATTTGGTAAATTTCTGGCGTGCAGCCATTACCCTGATTGTAAAAATATAAAATCTCTGAAAGAGATAGCTGCCCAAAATCAGGAACCCGAATATACAGGTGAAAAATGCGCGAAATGCGGTTCAAGAACAGTGTACAGGGAAGGAAAGTTCGGAAGGTTTATAGGCTGTGAAAGATATCCTGAATGTGATTTTGTAAAAAATATTACTCTTGGAGTAAGTTGTCCTAAATGCAAGGATGGCGAAATAGTAGAAAGAAAGTCCAGAAGAGGCAGATTATTTTATGGCTGCTCAAGGTACCCAGACTGTGATTTTGTAAGCTGGTACAAACCTGTTCCTGAAGAATGTCCCAATAAAGACTCAGCGTATATGGAAAAAAGATATGCAGTTAAAAAAGGAAATTATCTCAAGTGTCCGCAATGCGGCGAAGAGGTAATATTGGAAGAGATAGAAAAGGATTAAATGGAAATTCGTGAAGTTTCCAACACATTTCTAAGCGATCTTCAAAATCTTAACCGCTATTCTGATAATACGGTTAAATCTTACAGAATTGACCTGGAGGATTTTATATCATACTGCGTTCAAAATAATCATCTTGATATAGACGACTTAAGTACTAGATTCATTAAATCATACCTTGCTCTTTTAAGTAGCAGGGAGCTTAATAAAAAGTCAATTTCAAGAAGACTGGCTGCTATCAGATCACTCTTCAAATATGCCTTTCAGCATGACTTTATAAACGTTAACCCCGCCACCGTTATCCGGAATCCTAAATCGAATAGGAAACTCCCTGAAATAATATCCTCTGACATAATACTTTCTGCCTACACTCAAGCTGATAGCTATGCGGAACATCCTGAATTGGTTAAAGTTATTTTCGAACTTTTATATGGATGTGCAATTCGCGTATCTGAACTTTGCGGAATAAACAGAGAGGATATAGATTTCACAAAAAAGACATTGAAGGTTCTTGGAAAAGGGAACAAAAACAGGATTGTCCCGATCGGTAGTAAATCAATACCTGTAATTAAAGATTACCTCGTTCTACGAGGCGATATACAAGGAAAGGAGCCATTTATCATCACTAAAACCGGGATGAGAATATATCCCCGTTTTGTATACGGTATTATTAATAGGTACCTTTCAATTGTCTCAGATGTTAAAAAGAAGAGTCCTCATATCCTCAGGCACAGTGCAGCTACACATATGCTTGATAATGGCGCGGACCTAAACGCCGTTAAGGATATCCTGGGACATGAGAATCTTTCTACAACCCAGATTTATACTCATGTCAGCATCGAACGTTTGAAACGTACATATAAAAAATCACACCCTAAATCTTAAACAAATTTGGAGGAAGAAATGAACATCTCTATCACCGCCCGTAGATTTAAAGCTCATGAAACATTGAAGGATTTTATTAGAGACGAACTTTCCTCTTTAAATAAGTACAGTGAAGATATACTCAATGCAGAGGTTATTTTAAGTTATGTTAACTCCAAGGAGAGTATTAAAACAGCCGAAATAAATTTATCCATTCCTGGTCATATTATTACTGCGAGAGAAGACAGCGATGACTTTAAGAAGTCCGTCAGCGCAGCATCAGAAAAAGTTACACGCCAGCTGAAGAAAATAAAAACCAGGAAGACAGTAAGAGTAAGATGATAAAGATAGATCAGAAATCAATTTCACGTAAAGAATTCATTACCGTCGACTTTCTCTATAAAAACTGTAAGGAACTCTTTAAATTAAAATTGTTTTCAGATAAGTCCGGGTTCAGTAGGAAAATTTATGATCAGAACCTGCATAGACCCGGACTTGCTTTAGCAGGTTTTGTTGATCTCTTTTCATATACCCGTGTGCAGGTTTTTGGAAACACCGAGATTCAATACCTTGCACAATTAACAGATAAAAAGAAAACGGAGGCCTTAGAGAGGATTTTTAATTTTGATATCCCCTGTATAATATTGACAGATAATAATCATCCGTCACAATTGCTGCTTGAATTGGCCAACAGCCATCACATCCCCGTATTTGTTTCCATACAACCTACAACAAAATTAATCTACCTTATTGGTGATTTTCTTGACGATCAGTTCAGCCACCGGGTTTCAATGCATGGTTCATTTGTCGATGTTTACGGTGTCGGCATATTGTTTGTTGGAAAATCAGGAATCGGGAAGAGCGAAGTTGCCCTCGATCTTATAGAAAGAGGTCATCGACTCGTAGGAGATGATGTTATAATCCTTACGAAGAAGGGTGAAGGCATACTCATGGGTGCCGGTACAAATGTCTCAAAGCATTTTATGGAGATCCGGGGGCTTGGCATACTGGATATTGAGAGAATGTTTGGGATACGTGCAATTCGATATCAAAAAAGGCTCGAAGTTATAGTGGAACTGGAAATTTGGGACGAAAAGGCGGAATACACTAGGACAGGACTGGATGAGAGTTTTGTTAAGATTTTAGACAGCGACATTCCGTATGTAAAACTTCCAATTATTCCGGGTAAAAATATCACTGTAATATCTGAAGTAATTGCTTTACACTATCTTTTGAAGCACTATGGGCACGATGCAGCAAAAGTTTTCCAGAAAAGACTCAATAAAATATTAAATGGTGAAATTGACGAAGTTCACCGTGGAATAGATTATTTTGAGCACGATTTCGAATAATTTAGCTGTCTTAAGCCCTTGACAAAGATGCCTTATTTATTTAGATTCCGCAACCTAATATGAAGAAACTATATTACTTCTCCAGTTCGAAACTGCAGTTTGTTGAAGTCAAAAATTTTAAGAAAAAGTTAATTATTTACTTCTGCGCTGCGATTTTAATCCTTACCGCAACAGTGTACGGTTCTTTAAATTTTATCTTTGAAATCACCGGATCTGATAAAAGTTTATCAACTCTAAAAGAGGAAAATGAATTTTTTCAGAAAAAACTGGTAGAAACGTCTGATTTATACAAAAAGCTTGATTTTGAGCTTGACAGTCTGATTAATGAAAATAACACTCTGAGGATTGCGGCTAATTTGCCTCCTGTTTCTGAAGAAGAAAAACAGGTTGGTGTTGGAGGCGGTTATTTTGATAATGACATCGATTTTATAAAGGGTAATGTAGCCAGTGACTTGAAGGAGGCCCTTGCGTATGTTGATGAGGTTGACAGAAAGGTTGCATTTGAAAAAGCTCAATTCAATGAAATTTCAAGTAAAATTAAACAAAATGAGAAATTATTCGAGTGTTTGCCTGCAATTAAGCCCTGTATAGGAGTAGTAGGTGCTGAATTTGGTATGAGGATGCATCCAATATTAAATATCAGGAGGATGCATGAGGGTATTGATATTGTTACCTATCTTGGGACACCTGTTCATGCTTCCGGGGATGGAAGAGTTGATTTTGTGGGAATAAAGGGCGGTTATGGCCTTTGCATAGAGATAAATCACGGTTTTGGATACAAAACTATTTATGGTCATCTTTCTAAAACCGAAGTTGAGGAAGGACAGAAAGTTAACAGAGGATTTGAAATAGCAAAATCAGGTACTTCCGGTCTTTCTACTGGGCCGCATCTCCATTATGAGGTTGAACATAACGGCGTCAAACTTAATCCTGAAGATTTTTTCTTTGATGATATAAATTTCTTTGTTGATGCAAGCAAAGATTAATTTAGCGGAGTTTAATATATGATATGGACAGTAGAGCTGGCAGCATTCCTTGATGATGCACCCTGGCCTGCTACAAAAGATGAATTAATAGAATATACTGAAAGAATCGGGGCACCATATGAAGTGATTGAGAATCTTCATGAACTTGAAGATTCAGATGAACCATATGAATCAATCGAAGATATCTGGCCTGATTATCCCTCTGATGAGGATTTCTTTTATAACGAAGATGATTATTAAGCGCTCCATCGCGCTTTTTTTATTATGAACGATGAGAACTGGAAAGGCATCTATGGACAGTATTCAGTTAAAGTATTATTAAATTCTTTAATCTCATCTGAAAAAATACCTCATGCTTTTCTTTTTAAGGGTAATGATGGTGTAGGTAAAGAATTTACAGCAATCAGGTTGGCACAGACAATCAATACCCATAACCTGCCTCCGGAAAAAGTAGAGCATATCAGCCAGCTTATAAGAAATCTCAATGAACCCTATATAAAATATATTTTCCCTCTTCCAAGGGGACGTAATGAGACGGAAACCAGTGGTCCAATGGAGAAGCTAAGCCAGGAAGAGAATGAGCTTATCAAAGAGGAACTGGGAGCAAAAATAAGGAATCCATATCATCGCATTACAATCCCAAAAGCAAACCAGATAAAAATAAGCAGTATTCGGGATATCCGTAAATTTCTTTCAATGGATTACAGTGAAGTAAAATTTCGCTTTGTGCTAATTTCATCTGCACATATGATGAATGAGGAAGCTCAGAATGCATTATTGAAAAATCTTGAGGAACCACCTGAAGGAATTATTTTCATCCTTACAACTCCATTCCCGGAACAGATGAGAGAAACTATCCGATCGAGGTGCTGGATAATAAATTTTCAACCTCTGACTGTGGATGAGGTTGAGAAAATACTGGAGTTTGATTTTAAGATAGATCAACAGTCATCCCGTTCTGCCGCGCTTTTCTCCAATGGATCGATAACGGAGGCTGTCAACTTACTCCGCCATGATCTAACTCTTTTAAAGGAAAAAACCATCCTGGTGCTTCGCTACTCTTTCGGGAGGAGGTTCCATTCTGCACTTGAAGAATTTAATTCCGTTATTAATGAGCAGGGAAGTGAGTCATTTAAAATTCTTGTACTTATGATTATTTCATGGTTAAATGACCTTCAGAAGTTCAGGACCGGTTTGACAAATTATTTTTTCGACGACTATACGGATACCTTTCAGAAATTTAATTTGAAGTTTTCCGATGTAGACCTAAACGAAATTGTATTTAAACTTGACAAATCAGCTTCATTGATAAAGAATAACATTAACCTTAGTACACTCACATTAAATATCATCACTGAATTATCACAGTTAACCAGGAAGTAAATTTTCTTTCCTTATTGGTTATCATTTTCCTTGTTTATCCTGAAATTCTAGATTGAATATCTTTAAGCTAAATTTAACTTTTGAATAGGACATAGACTAAATTGGACTTATATAACACCAAACGTTAATTCATCTCTGTATTATCCCTGATTATTTTGCGAAATTTGATTATTTTTTAAGTTCAAATTGAAAATAAAACCAAATGAGGAGAGTATGCAAAAAGTAGTCATAACAGCAGCCAAAAGAACTCCGGTTGGTTCTTTTAACGGCAGTCTGTCATCATTCAGTGCTGCCCAGCTGGGAAGTCTCGCTATTAAGGGGATCCTTGAAAGTTCAAAAATTGATGGAAATCTCATAGATGAAGTAATAATGGGAAACGTTCTGACCGGGGGACAGGGTCAGGCACCAGGACGCCAGGCTGCAATCTTTGCAGGTTTACCTGAAAAGACAGAATGCATGACAATAAATAAAATGTGCGGAAGCGGGCTAAAGGCTGTTATGCTGGCTCAACAGGCTATCGCGTTGGGTGATGCAGATATAATTATAGCTGGGGGTCAGGAAAGTATGACTAATGCTCCGTATCTTCTGCCAAAGGCTCGCTCCGGTTATAGACTTGGAAATGGTGAAATTGTCGATTCTATGATAAAGGATGGACTTTGGGACGTTTATAACGATATCCATATGGGAAACTGCGCTGAGTCTTGTGCGAGAGATTATTCCTTTAAGCGTGAAGAACTTGATGAATTTTCAACGAATTCCTATAAAAAGGCTCTTGATGCACAGAAAGCGGGAAAATTTAAAGACGAAATAATCAAAGTCGGTATTAAAACAAAAAAGAGTGAATCCTTTGTTGAGGAAGACGAGGAACCCGGGCGTGTTATATTTGATAAAATAGCTACATTGAAACCGGTATTTGAAAAAGAAGGAGTCGTAACCGCTGCGAATGCCTCAAGCATTAATGACGGTGCAGCTGCATTACTGGTAATGAGTGAGGAAAAAGCTAAGGAACTTGGATTGGTTCCGCTTGTAGAGATTATCGCGCAGAGTTCAGCTGCTAAAGCTCCGATCGAATTTACAACTGCACCGGCAGATGCTATTGCCAAGGTTCTTAAAAAAGCAAACCTTACTAAAGATGATATTGATCTCTTTGAAATAAATGAGGCCTTTGCTGTCGTATCGTTGGCCGTAAATAAAATCCTCGGGTTGGATAATTCAAAAATCAATGTTAATGGTGGTGCAATAGCTATAGGACATCCCATAGGCGCCAGTGGTGCAAGGATACTGGTGACCCTTATTCATGAAATGAAAAAACGTAATTCAAAATATGGATTAGCTTCTCTTTGTATCGGCGGGGGAGAGGCTTCCGCTTTAATAGTTAAAAATATCTAAAAACGGAAGGATAAAATGGATATTAAGAAAGTATCTGTTATAGGCGGCGGGACAATGGGAAATGGAATTACCCATGTTTTTGCACTAAATGGTTTCAAGGTGAACCTGGTAGAAATGAGTAAGGACCTTGTTGATAAAACAATTACAACTATTTCAAAGAACCTTGACAGGCAGGTTAAAAAAGAGGCCATTTCCGAACAGGATAAAGCCTCTGCATTAGATAATATTTCCAAGGTTGTAGGTGTGGAAAATACTCCTGCTGATTCAGATTTAGTTATTGAAGCAATTTATGAGAATAAAGAAGCTAAACTAAGTATATTTAATACCTTAGAATCTGTAGTTAAGAAAGATTCAATATTTGCTTCAAATACTTCATCCATCTCTATAACCGAATTGTCCGCTGCAACCAGGGCTGACAAATTCATTGGGATGCACTTTATGAACCCTGTTCCTATGATGAAGCTGGTTGAAATTATCCGGGGATATTCCACAAGTGATGAAACTTTTCAGATGATCAAAACTTTATCAGAGAAACTTGATAAGGTTCCGGTCGAGGTTTTCGATTATCCTGGCTTCATTTCAAATCGTATCCTGATGCCTATGATAAATGAAGCGGTGTTTGCCTTAATGGAAGGTGTGGCATCTGCAGAAGACATCGACACTGTTATGAAACTTGGGATGAACCATCCTATGGGCCCATTAACTCTTGCAGATTTTATCGGACTTGATGTCTGTCTTGCTATTATGGAAGTATTGTACGACGGGTTTAATGATCCTAAATACAGACCGTGTCCGCTGCTTAAGAAAATGGTAGCTGCTAAGAAATTAGGACGAAAATCGGGCGAAGGATTTTTTGTCTATAAATGATTTTTTCAAGTCTCCTGGAATGATAAAAAAAAACAAAATAATCTTTTTAAGATTACTAGTAAAGTCTCTGAAAATAAAGAGAAAGTTCCAGAAAAATTTTTCTAAATTTATTGGGGGAGAATATACTACATTTAGTTTCATTTCTGTTATAATCGGAATTGTAGTTGGTTTAGCCGCCATACTTTTTCACAATTCAATCGCCTGGCTGAATAGAATATTTTTTGATCGCCCTGGTTCTGAGTCTTTCTTTTTAGGGACAGCCGTTATAATCCTGATTCCTGCTGCCGGTATGCTAATCCAGGCAATTATGATTCTGGCTGCACCTGATATAGCAAAACATAAAGGCATTCCCGATGTAATAAAAGCAGTCGCACTCAGAGGTGGATTTATTTCCTTCCGTACAACTTTATTTCATTTTATTGCTCCAATAATCTGTATAGGAACAGGTGGTACAGTTGGGCCTGAAGGTCCTGCCGCCCAGTTAGGGGGCGGAATTGCAAGTAAGCTGAGCAGCTTGTTGAGAATCTCAGAAGAACGTATCAGAATATTTACGGCGGCAGGTTCAGGTGCGGCGATAGCTGCAATTTTTAATGCACCTCTGGGAGGAATCTTTTTTGCATTTGAACTCATCCTGTTAAATGATTTTCACGCTCCAACCTTTGCCTCACTTATTCTGGCTACTGTTTCTGCCAGCGCCATATCAAGAATTTTTCTTGGTAATGTTTCTGTCTTTCATTTTCACATCCAGACAGTGAATTATTCCTTTCTTTATTTGTATGCTGTTCTTGGACTATTTGCGGGAATTATTTCCGTTCTGTTCATCCGGTACTCAAACTGGTTGTACATATTGTTCAGGGATAGAATTTATAAGAAAAGGATTCCGCAGTGGTTAGTAATGTCAGTTGTAGGTTTACTGGTTGGAATAAGCGGATATTTCTTTAAAGAAATTTTCGGTTTTGGTTATGAGGCGATAAATGAAATACTAAAAGGTTCTTTGGCGTGGCAGGTAGTAATTATACTATTTGTATTAAAATTTATACTTGTTCCATTGATTTTAAACTCGGGTGGATTTGGAGGATTATTTGCTCCCTCATTATTTATAGGGGCATGCTTTGGCTATCTTTTTGCTTTTTTGTTTAATTCAGTATGGGGATTAAATTTAGACACCAGTAAATTCGTGCTGGTAGGAATGGGGGCAGTACTTGGGGGTGCCAATACAATCCCTATTTCGGCAATTTTGATCATATTTGAAATGACGCAGGATTATACTTTCATACTCCCGCTTATGCTTGCTGTAATTATCAGCTCTATGTTTGTTCAAATTGTTTTAAAAGGTTCAGTTCAGGCACGACATCTGGAAGCTGAAGGTTTCAGGATCTCCGAAGGACGAATTGCAAATTTATTAAGGTCAATCAATGTTAGTGATGTGGAGTTGCAAAGGATTGACCTGGTAAATGAAAATACATCTTTACCGGAATTAATAGTTCAGTTGGTGGAGAGTCCAAATAGTTCATTTTATACAATTGATTCCAGGGGTGAACTTTGCGGGATCATTACGGAAAATGAAATAAGACCGATTATCACTGAATATGAAATCGTTAAAAATGTGCTTGTCGCACGAGATGTGGCCAATCCCGAGATTACCATTGTCCACACAAGTGATGATCTGGATTATATATTAAATTTATTTGGAAAATTAAATGTAGATCAGTTACCGGTAGTTGATTCAAATAATCCCTCGAAGGTACTTGGAGCAATTACACGGCAAAAAGTAATTTCGGTATATAATCGGGAATCTTTAAAAGAGGATCTGGCTTCCGGGTTCGCCAAAGAATTAAAAACGATCGACAGGATAATACCAATTAAAGTCGCAGCTGATTATTCTATACTGGAAGTCAATTTACCTGATTCTTTTTTAGGAAAGAGTTTAATAGATCTGAAATTAAGGAACGCTTATGGAATAGAAGTACTTATAATTAAGCATTCAAAGGATGCTTTTGATATTCATAGTCCGTCTGAAATCGTAACTCCTGATCCAAATTATAAATTAAAGAATTCTGATCGTCTGATTGTATTTGGTAAGGATGAGAAGCTAAAACAGATATTCAATCAATAAGCCCCATTTATCCGATAATATATATTATGTAAACTAGCACATCTTTATTATTTCGGTCTTATTTTTGTATTTTCAATCTTATCTCCCCCGAATCTTTCATATCTAAGGAACTAATATAACCGTTGGCTTGGAATATGAACTGTTTAGCTGGAACCTCTAAGGATGAACTGACCCTGGTTTTGATATATATAAAGACTTGGTAAATTTTCTCCAAATTGGGTCTTTTCCTGGGATTTTCTAAAAGAATCTCCCAAGCTTGACAAGGATAAATAAAATGGCGATTATAAGAATAATCCAGAGGATCGGACTCTTTTTTCTTGAAATATGTTTTCTTTGAGTTCTAAAGCCTAACTTACGTTTTTTTCTTTCTAGTGGGTCAGTTTCCGGAGCATAAAATCTAGGGGTATAATCAAAAATTTTATGTCTGGGACTTTTCATAAACATAGTACATAACCTGGTACTTAATTCTCAAATATAGCAGACACAAACATTTTGGGATCAAAAGTCTGTAGATCATCAATTGCTTCACCGATACCTATGTATTTTACGGGAATATTTTGTTTAGCGCAAATCTGGAATACAACCCCGCCTTTTGCTGTTCCGTCCAGTTTGGTGATAACAAGTCCTGATATATCGGTAACTTTTGAGAATTCCTTCGCCTGTATGAGTGCATTCTGTCCCGTTGTACCATCCAGGACAAGAAGAGTTTCATTGGGAGCATAATTAACAACTTTACCGGAAACACGCTTTATTTTGTTCAATTCTTCCATGAGATGGGCTTTATTGTGAAGTCTTCCCGCGGTATCTATCAAAACTATGTCGTATTTCTCTTTTACAGCCCGCTGGATGGTATCAAATGCTACTGATGAAGGATCGGCACCTTTGCCTTTATGAACTATCTCTACGCCAGCTCTATCAGCCCATATATCGAGCTGTTCGTTGGCGGCAGCCCTGAAGGTATCGGCGGCACCCACTATGACCCGGAGACCAGCTTTTTTGTAGTTATGGGCGAGTTTCCCGATTGTAGTTGTCTTCCCTGCCCCATTTACACCGACGATTAAGATGACGTAGGGTTTATATCTCTCTAAATCTTATTCCCCCTGGATTTATTTTCTGTATTTAGAACTTCAATAAGTTCTTTTTTAACAGAATCGAGAACATTTATTTTACTTCGATCCTTTTCTCTGTGAAGTCTTTCCCGGGTACTCTCGATGATCTTCTCTGAAGTCTCAAAACCTATATCAGAAGTAATAAGAATTTCTTCAATTTCATCAAGAGTTTTATCGTCGAGAACAGCTTTCCGGGTTATCGTCTCGTTTATTGTATTTACAATTTTCGATCGGGTTTTTGATAATCCATCCTTCAGTTTTGAGAAGTTTATATTTTCAAACAGATTCATATTTCTTCCGCTTTAAGAACTCCATTGCACGTATAACATAACCTATGAATGATATAAAAATTAATATTATGCTCAGACCGTAAATTGATAAATATATCAATGAATCTTTTGGAATGCCAAGTACAATTAGCAGAATCACAATACCTATAACAATTACGGTCACCTTTCCCAGTACATTTGATGGAAGAACCCTCCCTATTTTCTGTGCGAGGAAAATCCCCCCAAGAAATATCAAAACATCCCGGGCAATGATCATGATAAAATAATAAGGAGTAATTTCCCCTATTACGAACAATTTTATAATAATAGCGCCCATTGCCACTTTATCGGCTAGTGGATCGATTATCTTACCGAATTCTGTAACCTGATCATATTTTCTTGCAAGATATCCGTCGAGGATGTCGGTAAGAGCAGCAATTATAACAACAGTAAAGATGATTGCCCTCATTCCGGGATCGCCGAGATAATCAAATAAATACCAGAAGGGAATCGCCATCACCAGTCGAAATAATGACAGCAAATTTGAAGGCGTTGATATTTCTTCTATGGAATATCTCATCTTATGACAGCAAATTTACCAATCTTTTCTTCAACTTCATTATTTGAATCATCCAACCGCACGATTCGGTAGATATAAATTCCGCTGCCAAGCTCTTGCCCGGATTCATCTCTCATATTATAATCTACTCCACCGTTTCCATCGGTTTCATCCAGTTCATTTATCCGTATTCCGTTAAGGTTCCAGATTATAATCTTAGCCCTCTTTGGAAGATTTGCAAAAGTCATCTTTCCCGAGGCAACTTTTGCCGGGTTAGGATATATGTAAACGTCAGAAAGATCTTTTGCATAGCCGGTTAATACAAGGTAGCTGCCGGCACCTGAGTTTATCATTATCCCTTCAGTGGAGGTGAGATTTACAATCCTCAGTCTGTACTCCTTCCCTATCGAGCCTACGGGTTTATTCCCCTTCAGGTCAAGATAGATGACCTTTGGATCTGAAGCATCAACATCAACGCTTGTAACACTATTTGCCGGATCAAAGCTGTAGTTTACAGGATTCTTTGCCTCCGTTGGATTCACATCCCTGTTAAAGACTATCCTGATCCTGTAGGGACCCAGTATCTCAAACGAACTAACGAAGAATTCATCAGGCGTGTTTACTGATTCCACATTAAACATAGTTGTATCAATCGAAATGGGAGAGCCGTAGAAATCCTTCAGGCGGCTCGTAATTAATGTATTGGTGCCAATAGGTAAATTCTCATTGTATGAAAGCACGTAAGAATACTGGTTGGCAGGAGAAACCGAGTTTGGGTAACCGATCCCTGATACCAGGAATGATTCTAAGTTTTCAATAGTATTATTTACTCTTTCAGAAAAAGTAACCTGTATGTTCTTACGTGTTCTGCTAATTACAGAAATCACGCTGCCCGGTTTGTGGGAATAAACCTGTATTACAGGACTTAGGTTAGAAAGAGGGTCGGGTTTTGTTACATCATAACCCTGAACTGCATAGTAATATTCTTTTCGGGGCTGGATTTGAAAATCGTTAAACTCATTAGTCCCTGATGAATCAATAAGGGTAAGAGAATCAGCAGATAGTCCCCGGTATAAATAATAGAACTGCCCTGATCCGCTCCAGGATAAATGAACTGAAACGGAATCCATGCTGTATCCCGAAAGATTGTATGGCGTGCCTGCTTTATTTGAAACAGCAAACTCAATAAACTGGATTCCTGTTTGAGTTGGGAACGCAACTTCCGGAACATTGTTCTTATTAAGATCACCAACAAATATTGAATTAGAATTTATATTTTCTTTGTAAGAAATGATCTTAACATCACCAAATTCATCTTTAAAGATGTAAGAATATGGAAAGACGAACAGGATAAGTTCATCAACTCCATCATTGTCGATATCTGCAAAACGGATACTATTATCTATACTGCGAAAAGTACCTCCCCCGCTGAATTCAGTTGAGGCATCAATGAAACCTTCCTGGTAAATATTCTGCAGTGAATTTCCGGAATATTTATATACGTTAAGTATGTAAAACGGAGCAATATCATAAGCAGTTAATGAATGGAGCAGGACAGCAATTTCCTCCTGCCCGTCACCGTCAAAATCTCCGGCAGTAAGAAATTCTGCAGAGGACATAAAGAAAGTTGAATCCTGCAGAAAAGGAGTGTATCCTCCGCTTCCGTTTGATTCGAAGCTGAAGATATCCCCGTCCTCATCAATCATCCAGAATTCTTTGTGTCCGTCATTATCAAGATCGGTGACCACAGAATGAGGCAGACCTAATTGATTGCCGTTGTACCTGTCGGGCGTAAAATTACTTAGAAATTTTGTCCCCGTATGCGCCAGGTCATTATCAAACTTCCAGACAGACAAGGTTGAGTCGGTATTCTGATCGAAGGCTATTACTTCAGGTTTCCCATCTCCGTCGAGATCATCTGAAAGCGCAGGCCAGAAGGTATTAGACGAATCGATAAATTTATTCTGAAGTGTAAATGTGCCTTCAGAGGTTTGTTCATCTATATAACCTGTCCCGATGTTCGAACTAAGCAAATCAGTTTTCCCGTTATTATTGAAATCCCCAACGTCACGAGGAAGCTTATTCTTTATTGAATCAACGGGAGAGAAAGAATAATTACTGAGTTTATATAGAGTATAATATACGTCTTCCGAGGTATAAAACTGGCGTGATAAAACCTCGTTCTGATCATTCGTTATGAAATTAACAGGGTCTTCATAGATGCTTCCCTTGGGCAGACTGTATGGCTGCACATATTCAGCAGCCATATCTGCATTATATTCAACAGGTATCGTGAAAATGGAATCCTGTCCTGAAGGATTCAGAACTGTTGTTTTTTTACCCACCAGATTCTCAGCCTGCATGTATACTTCATAGACTGAATTCTGTTCAACAAGCTGCTTAGGTATAAATCCGTAATGAACATTTTTCACAAACTCATTATTGGTATTGAAGCCGTCAAGTGTTACAAAGTCGAAACTCCCGGCTGATCCCAACTTTCTGTAAAACATTTTAGTGACGCAGGGCTGGTTTGTATATACAGATGCAAGTACGGTTGCTTTTTCACCGTAGAGTGCCGGTCCAAGCGTTACAAGTAAAGCCTCCGGGGCTGTCCTTATTATATTAAAGTTAACCCGTTCTTCAAGGGTTCTGCCGTTTGTGAGGTTTACAACTATCCGCAGACCGTAAACTGAGTCAGGGAGTTGTGAGATGTCAAGTGTATAAATATGTTTATTGACAAACTGGTTTCTGCCATCCGGAATGAGCGATACCCAGTTGTCAGGATTAAGACCATAACCATAATCAAGCTGATAGTTAACGAAGTAAGGAGACAGAACAGTCGCGGTGATCTGAATGGAATCTGAGAAAGTTGAGAAATCCTGGGTCGGATTTTCAAATTTTATTATAGAAGGCGCACCAACATTAAGTGCATTGTAAAGATTCAGTCTTCCTGCACCTGTATAAATATCCCAGCCGGGAGTTCCGATATCATCAGAAGTACTTTTCAGTATCTGCTTCACTTCCTCATTCGTGAAAGAATTCCTGGAAAGGATAAGAGCGGAAGCACCTGAAACAAAGGGAGATGATGCCGATGTTCCGGAAACAAATGCATAACCATTATCCATTGCTGTTGTAAAAATCTGGGTGCCAGGAGCCATGAGATCAAGTGTGGATCCGTAATTTGAATTGGTGGCTCGGTAATCTTCCTGTGTGGAATTCCCGACGCAGATTACTTCAGAATAACCCGATGGATAATGCGGCTCGTCAGATCCTGAATTCCCTGCTGAACCGACAAGTACTATATTCTTTGAATAGGCGTATCTTATAACGTCTCTTAATACAAATGAAAACGAATTATCACCGAAACTCATGTTAATAACCTTTGCACCCATCTGGACAGCGTAAAGGATAGCTGCTGCAACATCATCTTCTTCTCCGTAACCTCCGGGATCAAAAGCACGGAGATTCAGAATTTTAATATTAGGGGCTGTACCTGCAATACCTGTAATATTATTTGTTTCAGCTGCGGCGATACCGGCAATGTATGTACCATGACCATATTCATCCATCGGATTATTATCCCAGGTCAGGTAATCGCCGCCGGAAGAGTCAAAAGGAAATCCTACGCGGTCTGTAAAATCCCACCCCTGGTAATCGTCGATGAAGCCGTTATCATCATCATCAATTCCGTTTGACCTTTTATCGTGTCCGTTTGAATCAGTACCAATCTCACCGGGATTAAGCTTTATCTTATTGTGAAGATCAGGATGCAGGTAATCAATTCCTGTATCTATTATTGCCAGCAAAACTGAATCTGCTCCTTCTGTAATATCCCAGGCCTCAAATGCTTTTATCTTTTCCAGTCCCCATTGCTGTGAAACAAGACTGTCATTCGGAGTCATATCCATCTTATAAATTTTAGATGACTGGATATATTCGATTGAAGGATCTTCATTCTGAAGGGCCACGAATGAAGATTCATCAACTGGTTTATTAAAAGTAATTTTTATGATGCGTCCAAGTACTTCATCCTGTTTTGCTATTCCTTTAGCAAGATAATTTACTTTGGGAGAGAGGTTTGAGAAACTGAATGATTTTCCTGAAGGAAGATACTGCTGAGTTTGAATTTTACTTTCTATTTCCGGTTTGGAAACGTAGTCTTTGTATTTTATAAAATAAGTTGATTGAGGAAACAGAAGCGAACTAACTAAAAGAGACAGGATAATTGTTAGCCCCGTTTTATAATTCATATATCTCCTTTTTGAAGTTTTTATCAACTATTGTAGGATATTCGCCCGAGAAGCAGGCGGTACAGAAATTTTCAGAATCTGCCTCAGATACTGCCTCAAGCATTTCATCAATAGTCATATACTCAAGACTGTCAACTCCGAGATATTTACGAATTTCCTCTATGTTTCCATGCATCTGGTTTGCAATAAGCTCTTCCCTGCTGGGAAAATCCATCCCGTAGAAGCAAGGATGTTTAATGGGAGAGGAAGATATCCTGATATGTATCTCTTTGGGATTAGCCTCTTTTATCATGTTTACAAGCTGTTTGGAAGTTGTGCCTCTTACTATTGAATCATCCACCATTACAACGGTTCGTCCTTCAAGTACACCCTTAACCGTATTAAATTTAAATCGTACTCCAAGTTCACGCCGTTCCTGTCCCGGCTGAATAAATGTCCTACCGATATAATGACTTCTTATTAATCCAATTTCAAGTTTTGAATTTACTCCCTGTTTTTCAAGCTGACTCTGGTAGCCTAGCGCCGTGGTATTTGAGCTGTCAGGTACACTAATAACGATGACTTTGTCTCCATCCTTATCAACAACGGGATATTTCTTCGCAAGGATCTTTCCGAGTCTTCTTCTCATCTTATCTACGTTATGTCCGAATATGAAACTGTCGGGTCTTGAGAAATAGATGTATTCAAAGATGCAGTGTTTCTTCGGGTAGTGGTCCGGTTTTATACGAAATGATTTTATTTTATTGCTCTCGTAAACTTCCTTGTCAATTACAATCAGTTCTCCGGGCTCTACTTCACGTCTGAATTCAGCAGTTAATAGATCAAATGCACAGGTTTCTGATGCAACAACGAATGCATTGTTCAGTTTGGCTATCGAGAGAGGTCTGAAGCCGTAAGGATCTCTTGCGGCAATCACTTTATCGTCTGTCAGGATAGTAAGGCAGTACGCACCTTCAAGCCGCTGCAGTGCTTCTCTTATCTGTTCCACCTGGTCGTTTAGCTTGCTTCTTGCAATCAGGTGAAGGATCACCTCGGTGTCGCTTGTTGTCTGGAAGATAGCACCTTCATTTACCAGTTCCTCCCGCAATTCTTTAGCGTTCGTCAGGTTGCCGTTATGAGCAACTGCAAGATTGCCGAGCCTGTAGTTCACAACAAAAGGTTGAATATTTTTAACAGACTTTGAAGATCCTGTCGTAGAATAACGATTGTGTCCTATTGCCATCGTTCCGGGAAGGCTGTTGAAAATTTTGGGATCAGCAAAAACCTCTGAGACCAGTCCTTCTCCCTTATGAATATTGAATATCGAATGTCCCTTTTCGTTCATTGACCTGGTTACAATCCCGCATGCCTCCTGACCCCTATGCTGAAGCGCGTGCAGTCCGTAATACGTATTCAATGAGGCATTCTCAGTTCCGTAAATGCCGACAACTCCGCAAAAACATTTCGGCTTTTCCGATTGTATCTTCATCAATTTCTTAACCTATTTATTAAAGGGAAGTGCAAATTTAAGCAATTATTAAATCTTTTTTAAGAAAAATAGAGCGATATCAAAAAATAAAAAAGGTACTATTTGAAGTACCCTGAAGAATATACCATAATTTATACCGTAAGTACCGTTACTAATGGAACTTTGATGAATATATAAAGGCCTTTATAGACTGCCTGTGAGACAGCATAGGCAAACTTTTTACAACATGCAGAATTTTTTTTTGTTACCTGAATCATTGTTCTATGAAGTGAACACTGCAATTATTAAAGAATAGAATTGATGAAAGTAGCATTGAGATAAAAGCTGGTTCCTTCCATACCCCGACTGGACCATTAACAGGATGGGTTTAGGTAGTAGTTGGAGGCCGAAATGAGGCCGAAGAGTGGCCGAAGAGTGGCCGAGATGAGGCCGAACAGATAAGTAAAAATCAGGTAAGCCTTTAATCAAAAAATTCCGGCTTAATTGCCGGGTACCTCAATAATGGAATCATCTCTTTGTTGTCGGAACGGTGGGATTTGAACCCACGACCACCTGAACCCCATTCAGGTACGCTACCGGGCTGCGCCACGTTCCGATATTTTATAACTTCTCTATTACAAACTCTAAAATACTTTTGATTTCTTCAAGGTCTTTTTTCAATGACAGCTTCTCTTTTTTCGGTTCCGTTGAAACCTCCGCTTTCGACTCTGTTTCCAGTTCGGTGATTACAGCTCCCTGATCTGGTGAATAATCTTCCAGTATTTTTTTTGCTCCTTCAATAGTATACTTTTTTTCTCTGAGTAAAGTTTTAATATGAAGAATCAGCTGAATATCTTTATTCGTATAAATCCTGTTCCCGGCCCTGTTTTTCTGAGGCTTTAGCTGCTCAAACTCAGTCTCCCAGTAACGGAGAACGTACTGCTCAATCTCAGTTATCTTGCTTACTTCGCTGATTGAGTAATACAACTTTTTTATAGCAAGGTTTTTCATATTATTTACTTCTTCAGTTTAAAGAAAAATAAATAATCGAATTGATAATCGCAATATCACAGCAATTAAATAATTATTAACTTTAGAGAAAGTCTATAATTTGTTCTCTTTTATAATGATATCAATAAGTTCATTTACATCATTCAATTCATAATCAGCATTATGCGACTTGGTATCAAACGTATCGCCATACTTCGCAAAAGCTGTTTTCATTCCCACATTTGCTGCTCCAATGATATCTCTTTCAACCCAGTCACCAACCATTATCGCTTCTTCCGGTTTAACATCCAATTTCTCAAGAATGGTCAAAAAGGGAGCGGAATGAGGCTTTCTCTGGCCGGTGTCTTCATAGGTCACTACAGCGTCTACAATATGATGAAAATTCAGATAAGCCAATCGAAGCCAGGCTTCTTTTACCGGAGCATCCGAAACAATTCCCATCTTTATCCCCAATTTCAGAAGTTTATTCAAAGTAGAATAGACATGCGGGTAAGGGATTAAAGCAGCTTCCCTTGCTCTCCTGTAAGCTACTATTCCCGCCGAAAGAATCTTATAATCAACTTTTTTAAGCACCCGCTGAAGAAAGGCGTCAAAAACCTGCTGGTACTCAATTCCCTGCTCTTTGTAAATTTCGTCTATTACTTTATTTGATTCTTCAACAGATAATTCGAGACCAGCATCCATCATAGCCGGTATAGCTTCTTCAATGGCTCTTCTTTTCATTTTCATAAAATCTACGAGTGTGTTATCAAGATCGAAAATTACAGCACGGATCAAGTCTCGCCTCCTTTATCTTCAATTTTATTTGTTAATAAGTATACAGCAGCATAATAACTTTTCTCTTTAAAACCACTAATATAACCATCACAGACTGAAGCAGTTAGCAATGTTTGCCTGTAGTCTTCTCTGGCGGCTAAATTTGAGAGATGTACCTCGATTTTGGGGATATCGAGTTCTGCCAGCGCATCCTTTATGGCTACAGAAGTATGCGCGTATCCTCCTGGATTGATGATCACTCCGTCAAACCCCGAAAGCGACTGCAGCTTATTTATGATGCTTCCTTCAGTATTGCTCTGAAAGAAATCGAAGTCGATAGCCCCGAATTCCTCACAGAGCATTCCTTTAATCTCCTCAAGAGTAAGACTGCCGTAATGATTTTTATCTCTCTTCCCGAGAAGATTAAGGTTCGGGCCGTTTATAACAGCTATCTTCATTTCATCTCGGCCATTTCGTCTATTATTTCCCTCATCCTGGGATTCAGGTAGATCTGATCCACTCCAAGTTCTTTAAGCGCAGCTGAAAGGATCATCACCTTTCTTTGAAGGTTCATCATCTTATTAATAACAATAACCTTGCTTTCCTTAAGCAGACAGTATCCCCCCTTAAAGTCGCCCTTCTCAAACCTTACTTCTGCACCCAGCTGCTGGGCCAGAGCTTTAAGGTCCTGCATTATTTCTTCAAATTCTTTTTCTTTGAGTTTCATTCTATTCTTCCATGGTCATTGGTTTGAACACAGCCAAAAATACAACAGCACAATAACACAAAAGTTCGATCAATGAAAAGCTGCTGAATATTGTTAATCTCTTCATAATTAACCCAATGATCTCACCGTTGTTGAATGTCCCGTAATTAACATCGGTGAAGATACTGTAATCGATCGTCATAAGGTAAATTTCAAAAGGAGCAGTAATACTGATGAGTACCGTTATAATAAAAAGCCAGCCGTTTTTTCGTAAATTTAATCCTGAAGTAATCAGAAAAAGAAAATAGAAAACAAGGAATCCTATAAAAAGTACGAAAGTGGTCAGTATGACAGGATTTATCGTAGTCAGTACCGCATCCAGATTCTGTTTGTTGAGATAGTCTTTGTGAAATGTAATAGTTTCATCGAATAGCTGGTAAGATAGCATCTGTCTGACGAGGTAACTACCCATCCATAGAATACAGGCAAGGGTTGCAACGGTAAGAAAAGCTGCTGAAATTTTATTTATTTTTTTCATCAAAATTTGAAATAGTAGGCAATAAAAATAATAAAATTAATTGAATTATGATTGCAGCATCAATAGATATTGGATCAAATACAGTTCTGATGCTAATAGCCGATGTCGCTGGTGGTAAAATAAATCCACTAAAGGAAATCCAGAAGATACCCAGGATATCCGCAGGACTCTCCTCCGGAGGAAAGATAAGCAGTATTTCGGAGGCCCGGCTAATGAATGTCCTCAGTGAATATCTTTCATTTATTAAAGATTACCGCTGCGACAAAATTTATATATCAGCAACCAGCGCTTTCAGAAAAGCATCAAACCGGGAGGAAATAAGACTAAAAATTGAGACGTTGTTTGAATCAGAAGTTCAAATATTGTCAGGCAATGAGGAGGCAGAACTGGCTTTCCTTGGAACCATGGAATATGGAATATCAGGAAATCACCGGCTTGTTATAGATATAGGAGGAGGCAGTACAGAGATTATTTATGGCCGGAGCAACATAATTGATTTCAGGAAAAGTTTTGATCTCGGGGTTGTTTCTCTTTCCGAAATGTATTTTAACAGCAGTACACCCACCAGCCAGGATCTCCAATTAACAGAGGAATTTATTAAGAATGCTTTTGGTGTGCTCCCTGAATTTGAGTTTGCTCCGGAAAATACAATCGCTCTTGCCGGAACACCTGCAGCTCTTGAGTGTATCAAGGATGGAATATCTGATGAGAACAGTATAGAAGGTAACGTTTTATCATATAAGGAAATTTCAGATCTTCGGACGTATTTATCCCAATTCTCACCTTCCGAACTACTAAATAAATATCCGGATATTCTGAAAGGAAGACAAGATTTAATATTAAGTGGAAGCTCTATTCTTATAATATTATTAAACTTATTACATATAAATAATGTTATTGTTAGCACAAAGGGAATCAGGTACGGCTCTCTGATAAAGAACCTGATCTTAACTTAAAAATGCCTGTTCTGAATATAGGTATTTGCAGGAGTTTTGGAGTTATCGGGTTCAGGATAATTGAGAGTATAATGCAGACCCCTGCTCTCTTTCCTCATCCCGGCAGATTTAATTATAATATGGGAGCAGGTTAATACATTTCTGAGTTCAAGTATTTCCTCAAACACTTTTGTCTTCTTATAAAAGGTTTCAATCTCATCAAACAACATATGGATTCTTTTCTTCGCCATTTCCAGCCTCAGGTCTGAACGGACGATTCCCACGTAATTCCACATAATTTCCTTTGCTTCCCTAAGAGAATGGGTAATTAAAATCTTCTCATCAGCCGTAAGGGTCCCTGAGTCATCCCATTCAGGCACATCGGGGATGAGCTTATCATATTCTTTAATGAATTCTCTCAGATTACTGGCTGCACGGTATGCAAAGACGACCGCTTCAAGAAGCGAATTACTGGCAAGACGATTCGCTCCGTGGAGACCAGTCATTGATACTTCCCCGCAAGCATAAAGTCCTTTTAATGATGTCCTGGAATATTCATCTACAGCAATTCCGCCGCATGCATAATGCGCCGCCGGAACTACAGGGATATAATCTTTGGTAATGTCAATTCCATAATCCAGGCAGGTCTTGTAAATATGGGGGAAATGGTCAATTACTTCCTCACGTCTTTTGTGCGTAATATCCAGGTAAACAAAATCAGCACCGCTTTTTTTCAGTTCATTATCTATAGCCCTGGCCACTATATCCCTAGGAGCAAGTTCTTTTCTTGGATCGTAGTTTTCCATAAAAGTTTCACCGGATTTTAACCTCAGCTTCGCTCCGAATCCCCTGACAGCCTCTGAAATCAGAAATGAAGGCTTATCAGGATGAGTTCCCGGTTCCTGCCGGTATAATGAGGTAGGGTGAAACTGAATAAACTCCATATTTGCCATTTTAGCTCCCGCCCTGTATCCCATCGCAAAGCCGTCACCGGTAGCAATAACAGGATTGGTAGTATGAAGGTATACCTGTCCTAATCCGCCTGTAGCAATTACAGTCGCTTTCGCCGTTACCCGGAAAACCTGATTGGTTTCACAATCGAGAATGTAGGCTCCCCAGCAGTTACGATTAGCCAGAGTTTTCTTCTTTAGCTTAAGGACGTTGTGCTCGGTTATCAGATCTATCGCTACGGCGTTCTCTAATATTCTTATATTATCTTTCTCATTTACCGCATCGATCAGTGCTCTTTCAATCTCGGCACCGGTGAGATCTTTTGCGTGAAGGATCCTTGCCATTGAATGGCCTCCCTCCCTGGCAAGATCAAACTTCCCCTGCTTCTTTGTGAAACGTGTCCCGATATCAACAAGGTCATATATGCGGTCGGGACCTTCCGTAATTGTTATTTCAACTGCTCTTTTATCACAAAGTCCGGCACCTGCGATCAGGGTATCCTCGATATGTTTCTCAAAACTATCATGAGTATCCATCACACTGGCAATTCCGCCCTGAGCGTAGTTTGTGTTCGACTCTGATTTATTCTTTTTTGTCGCAATTATTACATCTGCAAATTCAGATATCTGCAAAGCTGCAAACAATCCAGCTATTCCGCTGCCTATTATTAATACATCGGTTTGCATTATTTATTTTTTAATACCTCGTGAAAATTATAAAGGAAGAAATCTATGTCGCTTTTAGTAACAATAAGCGGCGGAAGAAGCCGCAATACATTAACATTAGTACAATTGGTCAGTACTTTTCTTTCTCTCATCCTGGTTACAATATCGCTGCCGGGATAATTCATTTCAACTCCCTGCATAAAACCTTTTCCCCGTATTTCCTTTATATCTTCCGGAAACATATGTTTTATTTCCTCAAGCTGTTCAGCCAGGTATAGGCCGAGTTCGGCCGCTTTTTCCATAAGCCCATTTTCGAATACTTCCTTTAGTACCACCTTTCCTGCAGCACAGCATACAGGGTTCCCGCCGAAGGTAGTTCCATGTATACCCGGAGTGAAAACATCTTCAAACTTTTTTGATACCAGTAAGGCTCCGAGAGGCAGTCCTCCTCCTATTGCTTTTGCTGTAAGTATAATATCCGGTTCAACGTTATAATGATTGAATGCAAATGGTTTTCCGGTCCTGCCGATCCCTGTCTGTATCTCATCCGCTGCTATAGCAAATCCATACTGATTACGAAGCCGCTGAAGCTCTTCTGCAAATTCGCCTGAAATTACGTTTATCCCTCCCTCGCCCTGTATATACTCTATAAAAACCGCCGCAGTATTCTTCCCCGCCTTCTTTTTCAGATCGTTTACATCATTAAACTTGATATGATCAATTCCAGGCAGGAGTGGTTCAAATCCTTTTGTATACTTTTCCTTACCGGTCAGGGTAACCGCTCCGTAGGTTCTCCCGTGAAATGCACCTGAAAGTGAAAATATTTGTTTATCAGGACCATAATATTTGCGTAAAAGTTTAATAGCCCCCTCTACCGATTCCGTTCCGCTGTTAGTTAAAAAAGCTTTCGACATACCTGAGTATTTGAGAAGGAGTGCAGTAAATTCTAGCTGAATAGGAGTTATATAATTGTTTGAAAGATGTGCAAACATCTGAATCTGTGTTGATACGGCTTCAACGATAGCCGGATGGGCATATCCAAGAGCATTTACGGCAAGTCCCGAGAAGAAATCAAGGTACCTGTTACCTTCTGTATCAAAAAGATGGACACCGCTTCCGTGAGAAATATTAATCGGAAGCCGGTTATATGTATACAGGAAAAGTTCTTTTTCCAGTTGTGTAATTGTTTGTTCCATAGAATTCATATAAATAAAATGATTGCTGATAAATACATAAAACCGAAGAGAAAAATATTAAAAATAATTCCCGTACCCAACGCATAAGTGATATTGCGGGTTAAGGAATAAACTCCTGTAATAGATAAAAAGATGCCCCACAAAATGAGTAAAATCTCAAAAGCCAGCAGAGCATAAGCTATAGTAGGTTTAAGTAAAAAAGGTGATGGATTATCTGAAAACAGGTACTGTCCGAAAGTGATTAGTTCGATAGGAAATAAAATTAGCAGTGCAAAGGCACTAGGAACAAGGGAATATATAAGTACCGCATTGTTATCACGCAGCCGTGACTTTAATCCCGATAACTTGTTAATACCGAATAAAATAAAAGTAAATATCCAGATAACCAGGTAGCCTGCCGCTGCTGATATCAGAAGTGCCGGCAGCAAACCTAACCGTAAATCATTTTCACCGTATATGATGATTGAAAGAAAACGCGCATCAATGAATGCCTTAATAGCAAAAAGAAATACTATGAGCAGTATGAAATTTTTGTGTTCGGATTGAATTATCCTGTTGAAGGCTTTAACGGGACTTTCGATCAGCATCCCCGTTAACTGCCATAAGTCGAGGTTGAAGATTCTTTCCCTCAGATATGCCTTGCAGCTAGTGCAGGTATATTTGAAAAAAGGATTTTCCGTTCCACAGTTGGGGCATACGACTACATTTTTCATTTTAAAAATTAACCCTCATATTCAGCATCGGCGCTCTGGTATAAGGATTTTCTGAAACATCGAAATCAAAGAGGTTCGCATCAACGTATGCATCTACCAGGTTGGCAAAATATACTATTACCATGTATATCGTAAAAAGATCTCTCTGGTCACGGTAAAAAGTGCGGTAACTTTTATCATTATCACTCCCTGTGCGTACATACCTGTTACGGTAGTAAACATAAAGATCATTGTTCTGCTGCCATTCATACCCGAACCAGATGCCGAGCCCCCATATTACAGGGATTTTGAGATAGGACTCATTATAAAACTGTCCCCAGCCCGGAATGATTGCACTTCTGAGTACAGCTCCCCAGGGAGATTTAGTCATAACATAAACTGAATCTTCCTGTTGTGAGGTTGTATCACCTGTAGAAATCTGCTGAGAAAAGCCGCTGGAAGAGATAATAGCGAGGAAAGCAAAAATCTTAACTATATGACTTTTCGATGGCTTCAAACAGTTCAAACAATCTTTCAAGTTCATCGTTGGAATAAAATTCAATTGTAATTTCACCTGAACCATCCTGTTTTTGCCTGCAGAGAACCTTGGTAGCGAATAGTTTTCTTAAACGGTCTTCAACATCATTTAAATTTGCCGAATGGGGTATGATGTGCGCAATACGCTTTCCTTTTCCTGATCCTACCACTCCTGTGAGATATTTCTTAACGAGCTGTTCAACTTTCCTTACTGATAAATTCCCGTCCTTTATTTTACCAAGCATTTCCAGCTGGAGAGATTCTGTCGGCAGGTTTATCAGTGCACGTGCATGCCCGGATGAAATTTCTTCTTTAACCAGGGCCTCCTGGATTTCATTCGGTAGTCTGAGCAGCCGTATAGTATTTGCAATAGTCGTACGGTCCTTCCCTACCCTATCGGCTATTTCTTCCTGGGTAAGATCGCATTCATCCATCAGCCTTTTATAAGCCAGACCTATTTCAATCGGATTAAGTTTCTCTCTCTGGATATTCTCTATTAATGCCAATGCAAGCATTGTCTCTTCATTATCTACCTGTATTATATAGGCCGGAATTTCCCGGTAACCGATATCGATGCAGGCTTTAAGCCTTCTTTCACCAGAGATCAACTGGTATGTACCGCCGGTCATTCTCCTTACCGTGATGGGCTGAATGAGTCCATTTGACAGTATAGACCGTTTAAGTTCATCAAGGGCTTCAGGTTCAAAGTTCATTCGGGGCTGATAAGGATTAGGACTTATAACATCAACCGGTATTTTTGCAAGTATGTCATTTTCCTTCCCATCGTCCTTTTTAACTTTTGAATAATCCGGTGCTTCCTCATTTTCTGGAGGAAGATTCTGAGGTCTTATTAAAGCGTCAAGTCCTCTGCCTAATCCTGGTTTTAATTTAGTCATAGTTTATATTGATATATTTCCGTCTGTGTTTCTCTTTATTACCTCGGCCGCCAGAGCCATATAATTTTTGGCACCTGATGAAATAGCATCGTACAGAATCACCGGTTTTCCGTAACTGGGTGCTTCGGATATTCTTACATTCCTGTGAATAATAGTATCAAAAACTTTCCCGCCAAAATATTTCCTTACCTCTTCGGCAACCTGGTGGGATAACCTGAGCCGGGTATCGAACATAGTAAGCAACACGCCCTCAATAGTCAAGTCCTTATTAAAATGCTTTTTTACAATATTGATTGTGTTAAGCAGCTGCCCCAGTCCTTCCAGCGCAAAATACTCACACTGCACAGGGATCAGAACAGAATTTGCGGAAGTGAGCGCGTTCAGGGTTAACAATCCCAGGGATGGGGGGCAATCGATAAGCACAAAATCATAACTTCCGTTTACTCTCTGCAGTGCTTTCCTCAGTAGTCTTTCCCGGTCATCCATATCAACCATCTCGATCTCAGCACCCACAAGATTAATATTTGACGGAAGCAGATCGAGAAACGGCATATAAGTATTTATTATAACTTCATCTACAGGGCGAAAGCCAATCAGTACTTCATAGATTGAGGGAGAATGATCATTAACACTTAATCCTGATGAGGAATTAGCCTGGGGATCAATATCTATAAGTAACGTACGTTTTTCTGCAGCTGCCAGGAGGGATGAAAGATTTATGGCCGTAGTGGTTTTACCTACTCCGCCCTTCTGGTTAGCTATAGCTATTACTTTTGACATTCAGTGTTACGATAAAGCGTAATTTAATTAATAGTTTTGTCTAAAATAGCTTTACATCGTATTTTTTCCAAATGCACCTAAAGCTTAATTTCCTCTCCGTAATCAAGTACTCTCGAATTTATTCCTACTGCTTCAACCTTCCTTTTAAATTCCTGCGGGTCTGCTTTAATTACGTCAAAAGTATTATAGTGAATTGGAATTGCTATTCCGGGTCTTACCAGTTCTGCCGCCCTCACGGCGTCTGTAATATCCATCGTAAAATTACCCCCGATAGGAAGCAGCATATAGTCTATTGGACCGTTCATCTCCCCAATCAGTTTCATATCAAGGAACAACGCTGTATCACCTGTATGGTATAAAGTTTTGCCATCAGCCTGAAGTATGATTCCCGCAGGTTCACCTGCATAATTTCCATCAGGCGTCTGTGAACCATGATGTGCGATAGTAAATTTAACTCTGCCGAATTCAAAATTATAACCTCCGCCGATATGCATATTGTGTGTTTTAAACCCCTTGGATGTCAGATAAATTCCCAGCTCGTTCACACATATGAAGGTAACCTTACTTTTTTTTGCAATCTTCATTGCATCCCCAAGGTGATCATTATGCGCATGCGACAAAATGATATAGTCGGCCTCAACATCATCCGACTTAACCGGAGAGGTAGGGTTGTCATCAAGAAATGGGTCAATCAGTATTTTAGTACCTGAATCAGTAGTGACCTGGAAAGCTGAATGTGAAAAATATTTTAATTTCATTTTGTTCCTCCTTAATTAAGCAGGATTGATTACAGAAGTCCTTCAAAGTTTTTAACTGCTTTGCTGTGAGTAAACTTCTTTAAATCCTGTTTCAGTTTAATTTTGAATCCGTCCCGGAGGTCATCAACTTTTCTGAACATCTTCCCGGGAATTTTTATAATCTCATCTTTTCCGAACGAATTCAGGTTCTCTTCCATTACATCAAAATCTCTGACCTTCCCGGATAAATCCTGCAGCTTTGTTACTTGTTTATATAATATCATAAAATTTTTACTATCAAAACATGATATAAACAACTCCATGGAATAACGTAATCTCCGCAGCGATATTCTTACGCGGTGAAGGCTCTCAGCAGATTCACATACAGAATATTTGTCTATGTCATCTTTTACCTGATCAAGACGGTTTTTTAGTATTATACCTGCTGCGGTGCTGAAATCAGGATTATTATCGAGATTGTCGATCTGCCATTTCTTTTTACCCATATTCATCCCAGGTTAAAATATACCCGTAAAAAACCTTTTATCGTCTGAAAAGATCTCATTTTGCTTTTCTCATTTTCGTAGATGGTTGGAATTGCAGCAAATCCTATTTTATATTTCTTTTTTGCGGCTTTAATCAAAATTTCTGTCTCAGCCTCATACCCGGATGAATGAGGAAGAATATCATGAAGTATTCCGGTTTTGTAAGCCCTGAAACCGCATTGACTGTCAGCTATAACCTGTTTTAATTTAATGCTTAAGAGTAATGAAGTTAATTTGTTGCTTAGTATCCTTAGAAAAGGCATCGCTTTCAGATTCCCGAGTCTGTTCCCCACCGCAATATCATATTTATCAAGGAGATTTATCAGAAGTGGAATATATTCCGGGGGATGCTGAAGGTCAGCGTCAATAATTACAGTTATATCAGAATTAAGTTCAATACTTTTTTTCATTCCCCGGGTTGCGGCAAATCCTTTTCCCTGGTTCTTTTTATTGGAAATAAGAACAATTCTTTCGTTAATCTTAATGTGTTTCAGAAAGTCATCCGTGGAACCGTCGTTTACGGCAATCACAGTATCGCAGTACAGAAGGGTTCTGCTTATAATCTCCTGAAGAGTATTTTGTTCATTAAAAAAGGGTATAACTGTTGCTATCCTAGGTTTTCTGGACATAATGTTCAAGGATTCCTCTCCATCCTTTAGTGGCAGGAGATTTAAAAGCCTTTACGAGACGTTTCCTTAACGCTTCTTTTGATAATCCCCTTGTAAGCTGTCCGTCTTCTGCCAGTGAGATACCGCCCGTTTCCTCCGAGACTATTACACTAAGTACATCTGCCTGTTCCGTAATTCCTAGACCCGCCCTGTGTCTCATACCAAGAGATTCTCCGTTAACTTGGGTTGTTGTTGAAAGAGGCAGCGTGCACCTGGCTGCTTCGATACCGTTATTATTTATAATTACAGCACCATCATGCAGCGGCGACCTGGGGAAAAAGATAGAACGGAGCAGCGCACTGCTGAGCTTGGCATTAAGTAGTTCACCTGTCTCAGCATAGCCTCTGATACCGGTCGATTTAATAATGACTATCAGAGCTCCATGCTGATGCTGCGATAATTCAAATGCTGCATCTACAATTATAGATGCTGCTTCAGGAGATTCAGCCTTCACAAACATCCTGAAGAAAGGATTCCTTGCCACAATCACCAGCAGCCGCCTGATTTCCGGCTGGAACAGAATAAGGAATGCTATAACCCAGATATCGGTTATAAGTTTCAGCAGCCAGCTCAGAGCCCTGAAATTGGCCGCCTGTGAGGCAAATGAGAGAAGCAGCACGATCATCAGTCCCATAAAGATCTGGGCAGCTATTGTTCCTTTCAAAAGTGTATAAAGCTTGTAAATAATAAAAGAAACAATTGCAATGTCTATCAGGTCCGCAAAGGAAACTGTAAGAAAACCGATTTTGAAAAGTTCAAACATTAAGTCATTAAAGTTTATTTAATAGCCTGCTCACCTGCAGACCGTAAAGTACATTATGAGTACGGATAAAAGTTGCTCCGTTTTTTATTGCCAGGGCATTTATAACAGCAGTGGCCACATCCCTGTCTTCTGTCAGATCCCCAACAATGCTCTTGATAAATCCTTTCCTTGAAACTCCGATCATTACCGGGTAACCGGAAACCTTAAACCTGCTCAATTCTTTTATTATAATCAAATTATGATCAAATGTCTTCCCGAATCCAATACCCGGATCAATTATAATTTTATTAATACCATGCTTTTCGGCCTTCTCTGCCTGTTTCATAAGAAAGGTATAGATATCTTCAACCAGGTTTTCATAAACCGGGTTTAGCTGCATGTCTTTAGGAGTCCCTTTAATATGCATTATTATCAATGCAGCTTCATATTCTTTTACAACATCAATCAGTTCGGGATCAAAGGTTCCGCCGCTTATATCATTAATTATCGCAGCGCCTCTTTTTAGTGCCTCCGAAGCAACTTTGCTCTTGGTTGTATCAACGGAAATAACCGCTTGGGGTCTTTTTTCGAGTAATCCTTCAAGCACAGGAATTACCCGGTTCATCTCTTCAAATGCAGATATACCTTCAGATCCCGGTCTTGTTGATTCACCACCAATGTCTATGATGTCGGCACCGGTATCCAGCATCCCTATCCCATGATTAATTGCTTCCTTTCGGTCAAGGTAGAAGCCTCCGTCAGAGAATGAATCGGGGGTAACGTTAAGGATTCCCATAACATAAACTCGGTCAAATGAGAAGGTCTTACCCGCAAGCTTATAAGATCTGGTTTCAACAGAATTATTTTTTTGATTACCCATATAAAATTGATTATCTGAACGCATTAGGAATCTGATTGATGGTCATGCCTGAAAAGGGAATTTGTATGAATATTATTACTAAATATAATCTCTCTTTTATGTCTTTGCAAAAACAAGGTGATGATTTAAAATAAAAAAGCGGCCTTGAAGCCGCTCGTAATCTCTTTTCAGTCTCATATCACCCCCGTACAAGGTTTTTCAATTCAGTACAGGCGGCTGCAGGATTATCTGTCTTGAAAATGGAAGAACCTGATACAAAAACATCTACTCCGGCTTTAAAAGCGGGTACGATAGTTTCCCTGTCTATACCCCCGTCTATTTCAATCTTAAAATCAGCATTAAATTCCTTTCTTAATTCTACCGCCTCTTTAATTTTTCGAATTGAGTTGGAGATAAATGACTGACCGCCGAAACCAGGATTAACCGACATAATAAGGAGTATATCAATATACTCGGCAATATCTCTCAGAGTATGGACAGGTGTTGCAGGGTTAATAACTACACCTGCTTTCATGCCTAATTCTTTAATATGACTGATAGTCCTGTTTAAATGAATTACTTCTTCCTGATGAACCAGAAGGTGATCGGCTCCGGCCGTTTTGAAATCCTCCAGGTACTCATCGGGATTTTCGATCATCAGGTGAACGTCTATCGGCAGTTTGGTGACTTTCCTGACAGCTTTAACTATTACTGGTCCGAACGTAATATTAGGCACAAAATGTCCGTCCATTACATCACAGTGAATCCAGTCGGCACCACCCATCTCCACAAGCCTTATCTGTTGTTCGAGCCTGCTAAGATCGGCCGATAAAATTGAAGGAGCAATCAGTCGCATTTATTCCTCCTTAATCTCGTTTTCATTAGCTGACTTGGTTACAAAAAGGTCAACTTTATCTCCTGGATTAACTTTGTTTCCCTTGCTTGGATATTGATCAAGTATAGTGTTCGGCAGAAGGGAAAAAGAAGGCTGGTAATTAATTTTTCCGACCTTCAATGAGCTGTCTGCGAGAATTTTCTCGGCTTCTGTAAGTGATTTTCCGATCAGGTCGGGGACTTCAATACTGCCCGTCTGTGCTTGTCCAATACTAACAGTTACATTTACGCTTCCACCTTTTTTGATCGGGGTGCCTTCTGCGTACTGCTGGTCGTAAATCATGTCCTTCGGATATCCGGACGGTTCCTGGTCAACGTCACCAAGCTTTAATCCCAGTCTTTCCAGGGAAAACTTGGCGTCTCTTACAGATTTTCCTGTCAGCTGAGGAACATGTACAACCGGGTCACCTCCGCTCACAAACAGGTAAACCCGTCTCCCCTCTTTAACTGTCTCACCTGCCCGGGGTCTCTGAAAAATAATTGAGCCTTTAGGAAACTTCTCATCAAAAGTGGTATCACCTACAATAGGCTCAAGGTCCTGTTGTTCCAGCAGCTTTACTGCATCAGTCTCAGTTTTACCTATAACGTCCGGGACTTTTTCAATCGGAGAACTAACGTACCATGGAAGAATTACATTATCCAGCAGCAATACAATGGCGAACAAAGCAAAAAGAATCCACAGGATTTTCTTAACAACAGGTTTTTGGAGATATTTTTTCATCGTTCGAAATATATTAAATGGGGCTATTTTAAACAAACTATAAACATATACTTTTATAACGGTGATAAACCGGGTTTTTAACTATGAATAAAAATAAAATTACTATATATTTGGCCGTAATTAAGAATGAACAGAAATCTGTTATTTGTGGTATTTTCCTTACCATCAAAAGTATTCTGCTTTTTTATTCAATAATCTTATGAGGAACTAATGTTTAAACAGCACCCCAAGGGTTTGTACGTACTTTTCTTCACCGAGATGTGGGAAAGGTTCAGCTACTATGGTATGAGGGCAATCCTTTCTCTTTATATGATTAATGCCCTGATGTACGACAAAGCCTTTACTTCTTCTATTTATGGGTATTATACGGGTCTCGTTTACCTGACACCTCTTCTCGGCGGATATGTTGCAGATAAATACTGGGGAAACAGAAGATCCATAATCTGGGGTGGAATTGTAATGGCTCTGGGTCAGTTTGCACTTTCCTTCAGTGGCTTTTTATATCATCCACCTGTTGATCCCAATATTACTTATTCAACACTTACATTTAACCTCCAGCAGATAGTCTTCGTCATAGGTTTAACGCTCCTGATCATAGGAAACGGCTTCTTTAAGCCTAACATTTCTACTATGGTGGGTCAGCTTTATCCTGCCAGTTCAGTCAGGATGAGAGATTCAGCATTTACTATTTTTTATATGGGTATTAACCTCGGAGCACTATTTTCGCCTCTGGTTGCTGGTGGACTTGGAGATACAGGAAATCCCGCCGATTTTAAATGGGGATTTTTATCCGCGGGTGTCGGGATGTTGATAGGTTTAGTCACTTTTTATTGGGGAAAGAGTAAGTTTCTCGTTACTCCGGAAGGTGAACAAATCGGTCTTCCGCCTGCAAAGAAGACACGCGAGGAGAAAAAGGCAGAAGCCCCTGATTTTACAACAGGACAGATTATCTTCGCCGTTGGGTTATTCCTAACACTGTTTTTTATTATCCTGTTCGGATTTAATGCTGATATAATCAGTTCGTTTATCTATTCTTCGATGATTGCCGTAC
The DNA here is from genome assembly GCA_963774455.1 of uncultured Ignavibacteria bacterium. GTDB lineage: Bacteria > Bacteroidota > Ignavibacteria > Ignavibacteriales > Ignavibacteriaceae > DATFVA01. The sequence goes on along the minus strand of CAVZFD010000005.1, from coordinate 1,126,884 downwards.
CAACTCTTATAATTATTGATAAGTCATTAACCAGGGAGGAAAAACAAAGAATAGCTGTTATTTATATCCTCTCCTTTTTCGTGATATTTTTCTGGTCGGCGTTTGAACAGGCGGGTGTATCTTTAACATTCTTTGCAGAAGAGCAGACAAACAGGGTAATTACCTGGCTGAATGACTTTATTATACCTGCAAGTTTCTTCCAGTCGGTAAACCCCCTTGCAATCATTATCTTTGCACCAATTTTTGCGTGGATCTGGACAAAACTCGGAGATAGAGGAAAAGAACCCTCCTCTCCCCTTAAGATGGCGATCGGTTTAATGCTTTTGGCGCTTGGATTTGTTCTGCTTGTAATTGGAGCCAGGATAGCTGATACGGGAGTAAAGGTTAGTCCTCTCTGGCTGGTTGGTGCATATACGCTCCATACGTTCGGAGAATTAAGCTTATCCCCTATTGGTTTATCGATGGTAACGAAACTCTCACCTATTAAATTCTCTTCTCTGCTTATGGGTGTATGGTTCCTGGCAAATGCCGCAGCCAACCTTCTTGCAGGTAAACTCAGTACGTTATATCCTGAAGCGGGACAAACAACATATTTATTCGGCTTTGCTATTAGTAACCTGGCAGATTTCTTTTTAATATTCGTTATTATGGCAGCTGCTGCATCTCTCATCTTATTCCTGATTTATAAATTCCTGCTTAAGCTGATGCATGGCGTAACCTGATAGATTGCCCAGGCAATTTATTTATAATCCCCCGTTTTCTATTATGGATCCGGGGGATTATTTTTAGTTAATATGTATAAAAATTATTTCATACTTAACCGTATTATCCTTGAGTTGAATTCTCTTCTGCAGGATTCCCTTATTACTGAAATCTTCTCCCAGGAAAAAGACAAGCTTGTCTTTAAGGTTCAAAATAATATAGAAAAGTATCTTGAGATATCCGTGAATCCCGGTGATCCATATATAACTTTAAAGGATGAATTTCACCGTGCAAGGAAAAACAGTATTGATCTCTTTAGTGAATACCTCCCGGTAAGGATCAATAATTTTGAAATATCGGATCACGACAGGCTTATAAGAATTACCGGAGATGAGGTTAATTTTTTCTTCGCCGTAAGGGGCAAGTATACCAACGTTTTTGTGCAGTATCCAGGAGGGAAGACAGCAACTTTTAAAAGTGAGAGTGTGGCCTACATTGAGGAATTCCGTGAAGAGATAAGTACACATTCGTTTTTAAGTAGTCCGAACAAAATAAATTTTAATGATACTGACTTTGATTTTGAGGATTACACAAAGAAGTATCCGTTCCTGGGTAAAGAAATAATTGCCGAGGCGAAATACCGCTTCACGGAAGCTCCGGAAAATAATAGCGCCGATTATCTGGCGGAGATAACTCAGGAAATATTTAGTAGAAATCCTGCTGTGTTCTCATCATCCGGAACCGGTGATGTATTCATAGCTGTTGACACATTCCATATATTCCCCACAGTTGAAATAAAGATCTTCGACCGTATGACGGAGGCAATAAATTATTTTCTTAGCAGGAAATACTATGTGGAAGCATTTTCTTCAAAAAGGAAAATAATTGAAAAATATATTGACAGAGAATTATCAAAATTATCATCTAAAATGAACGATCTCAAAGGCAGGATTGATCGCGGCAGCCGGGATGAAGAATACAGCAAGATCGGGAACCTGCTTCTCATAAACCTGAATAACGTACCGCAAAAATGCAGCCTGACAGAAATAGAAGATATTTATGATAACAACAAACCAATGCAAGTTAAACTTGACCCTAAACTGTCACCTCAAAAGAATGCGGAATACTACTTTAACAAGGCGGGCAATGAAAAGACAGCCTTTAAAAAATCAAAGGAACTTTTCCATAACGTATCAGGCAGCTACAGCCGCCTGCGGCAGATTAAAGAAAGGTTCCAGAATATAGAATCACTTGAAGAGATAAATAAAATTATGAAAGAACTCAATATCAAATCAGGCGAAAGAAAAGAATCGTCTGAGGACATAAAATCAAAATTTAAACACTACATCATTGATGGTAAGTACGATGTCTTTGTCGGTAAAGACAGCGCAAATAATGATCTTTTGACGATGAAATTCGCAAAGCAGAATGATTACTGGTTTCATGCCAGGAGTGTTCCCGGCTCCCACGTCGTTCTAAAGGTGATCAACACAAAAGAACCAGTCCCAAAAAGTATAGTGAAGAATGCAGCCTCATTAGCTGCATATCATAGTAAAGCCAAAACGAGCGGCGTAGTCCCCGTATCCTACACATTCAAAAAATATGTCACAAAGAAGAAAGGGATGGAACCCGGGAAGGTTGCCTTGTTACGAGAAGAAGTTCTGCTTGTAAAGCCGGAAATACCCCGGAACTGTGAGTATATCACTGATGAATAATCAAACTTCTCTATCTGAATCTCTGCCTTCCAGCACATAGGAATTATAAATAAGGTAATATTCCTGCATCCATTCATTACCATCATATGATTCCGGATTATCGATAGCCGGAAAACTGTTCATGCTCATCTTCCGGACCCCTGTTCCCGGGGAAAATGATATCAAGCAGTTCGAAAAACTTACCTGTTCCGCCGTGCATGATTTTTTCATACATAACTATTTTACCTTTTTTTTATATTCGAACATAATATCTGAATGTTAAGCCAATTTTACCGCAAGATTAAATTTTTGTTAAGATTTATTGCTGCTCGACTGAAGGTTAATACATGGAGGACGTCTAAAGTGGGATAATTTTTTCCAGCTGATAATCAGTAATAATATTTCCATACTGATCTTCAACAGTAACAGAAATCAGCTATTTTTGATTTGCCACATATTTTATTATACCGATTTTTTCAATTGTAATGAGTCCTCCGCTGTTAGCTTTCTCAAAAATATCATCGAGTATGGGAAGGAATCCTTCAATTTTTGAAACCTCATCTACAATCTCTATTATGAGAGGAAGGTCTTCTGAAAGACGAAGTATTTTTGTAGTATGTATCCTGCTGTTTCCACCGAAGCCCATAATTCCTTTGAAGACGGTTGCACCTGCAAGTCCGACTTTCCTTGCTTCAAGTACAACTTTTTCGTAAACAGGAATGCTTCCGGATTTGTCGCTTTCACCGACAAAAATTCTGAGAAGTTTTGCATCGCCATTAATATGCATATTTAACTCCAGACTTTTGAAATGAAGTAAGCCAGCGCAACTCCGGCAAGGCAAAGAAAAAGGCTTAGCAGAATATTTAAGAAAGCCGGGATAATCTGAGAATCTTTCAGCAGGTTAATTGTTTCAAGGGAAAAGGTGGAGAATGTAGTAAAACCGCCGCAGAAACCTACAGCCAGAAATAGCCTCACACCCGGCGTAATAAGTTCTTTATCATCGAACATAAAAATTATAACCCCCAGGATGAAGCTGCCGATAACATTTACTGCAAGGGTACCATAGGGAAAAGTAGAAGGCAGAAATTTATAGGTTAAGTTGCTGACCCAGTAGCGCATACCGCCGCCGATTGCGGCACCCAGGGATACTATCAGGTAATTCATCATTTTTTATTCCTCAGCCAGTCGCATATAAGATCGATCGCCTTCAATGTGCTTCCGCAGTATGTATCCAGAAATTCTCCATTCATCTCCTTCTGGGATTTCAATTGTTCTACCGCGGCAATGGCACTCGTTCCGTCGAAGTCTACGTAAGCTAGTCGGGCAGTAAGTTCTTCAGGGGGACGCCCAAATGCGGATCCCGGAAGCATTGCAACCCCGGTATCCTTTAAAATCTTTTCACACAATGCTTTGCTTGTTTTAACACCTTCCGATTCAAGCACTTCTTTAAAATGTGAAAAATCAGGGAAAAGGTAGAAAGCTCCGTCCGGCTGCGCTATTATAAGTCCGGCATCCCGAAGTTTTGAAATAATCTTATTGCTCAATTTTTCAAGTATCCATCTGCTATTCCAAAGATAATTCTCAATTTTTAATCCCCCCTGGAATGCTCTGACTGCCGCATACTGTATGGGGGCGCTTGTAGCTTTAAAAGTTTCGCTTGCTACCGCAGCCATCTCATCAAGAAGCCATCTGAGAGAAGGCGGAAAAGTGAATGTTCCAAGTCTCCAACCTCCTGCTCCGCACCATTTACTTAAACCTCCGCTGATAATAGTGCCTTCCGGATAATACTTGGCAATGGAAGGAGATTGTCCCAACCCGAGCTTAAAGATCCTTCTTCCGTTTACTTGTAGGTTACTGCTTTCTTCATTAATGGCCAGAGTTGCTGATTGAGGGAGACCGCGGACATTTAAATTAAGGTTTACTTCGGGAGAGTGGTTTTTATTGTTTCTCATTACAACTGTATAGTTTCAAATAATATCACTCTATAAATTAAATCATTTGTACTAAATTTCAATTAGCCTTGATCATAATTTTAATTATGTCATTAATCATTATTTAGTGAATTATATACTTGCTTTCCTTCCGGGGTGAAGCTGCTTTTGTAGAGTTAAAGCTGTCTTGTGAGGAATGAGTTACTGCTTACGCATAGAAGCATCATTTCTGACTTCCACGAATACGGGTTCTCAGGGATACGATTCAGATATCTTTAAGAGGCAACAATTAAATATTTAAATAAGAACCAATTATTTGATGTTGTTACAGGTCTCTTTAAATTATACATATACCTGAATTCTATACTCTTGTTTTTTTTCATACAACCAGTTGAAGTTATTTTACTGAATCTATTTATTACATCAAAACAAATACCGTTTGGTAAGTTGAGAATAAATTCAGTTTAGAGCATATATTTACAAAGCCGGCGGGTTGTTCTAGTAATAATTTACCTGTATTATGGAGAGAAGCAGGTAAATAATTCAGCCGCTTTTATACTATTACTACGCTGACTGCATGTTAAGGGTGTTGAAGACCAGGTCGCAACAGTTATTCCAGAAAATCATTGGAATCTTTGTGGTCATGCTGTGAAGTTCACTCATTAAATATGAGTACTGCAGCGGGATCAATTACCTGGAACGTAAATGATTCGGTGAAATAAAGCTGTACATTTTTTGTATCATGAGATTGGTAACCAATTGATAAATCCTGTCCGATGGTCAATTTAAAGTCGCCTCCTCTTTCAGACACCAGGAAGGAATCTTTAGACGAAGGATTTAGTATTATTTTCCCTTCTAGAAGACTTTTAACAAGTTTTTTTAGCGGGTAGCCGCTGATATAACTTGATAAGGCTTCCCACTTTTCTGTGTTTAATATTAATGAATAAGGACCTTCAACTGAAGACTTCACAAATTGGCTTAACATTTCTGTAATCACCTTAGGCAGGTCTTCAACCTTTTCCGGGTATTTATATGTTTTATGTCCGCTTGATTCTTTAAGTCCCTTCACTCCCGCTTTATTAAATCCTTTATAAATGACATTTTCCTCAAACTCCGCGATTTTTTTTGCTGCATCTACCATGGAATCCAGATCAAGATCCTCTGCGCCGCGGGCTGCATTATCCAGTTCCCACATATCAAGCTCGAAAGTTACGCGTGTTTCTATAAGAGGAAGCACTTTGTTAATGCCATATCTGACACTCCCCTTTTTATCGGGACTTACATCCAATCTTCCCAATGATACCGCTTCAAAATCCCAGCCTTTAGGACCATCGATATCTACGAACTTCCTCGCTGAAAGAACCGAATTAAACACTTTTTTTGCCTGTTTGTTAATTTCCTCCCACGCCTCAGCAGTTATGGGAGCTAGTGATTTTCTAAGGATATCCATTATATCTCCTCTATTTAATTTTTCCGATTCCCAGATCTTTCTGATCAGAAGGGACTTCATCTTTTTCAAGTTCCACTATGTCTTTTTCCTTGAATAAATATTGCCTCATTTTTTCATCCCAGCCGTCCATATTCCGACGGAGCCATTCAAGAGCCATCATTGCATGTTCCATTTCCTCCAATTTATTATGCTCTATAATTCTTTTAAGCTGATCATCCTGTGTCGAATCCATACGCTGCTGATACCAGTCAATTGCATCAATCTCTTCCTTAAATGAGTTCAGTGCTCTTCTGAAATCCCTTGTTTTGGGACTCAAATCCTCCGGCGGTTCGTGAAATTCTGACATATTATCTTCTCCTTTTATTTTTCCTATAAATCTTCTTATTATTCATTTGCTGACTTATAATTAAGTCTTATGCTTTTTTTATCTCCCCTTCATTACAATACTAACAGCATGTGAACTTTAGATTTGTGCTTAGCATCAATTTATAAGATACACCTTTTTTATATTGGCATAGGACTCTACATCCTGCAGAACTGAAAAAAAGATGATTGATTCCCTATTTTGGTTGTAAATTTTCTGAACATTTCAAATCATTGTATTTGTCAGCAGCGACTCGTTACCTGCTCATACAAAGATGTCCATGGGCGATGGGGTCGATTAAGTGGACTGATTTGTAGTAAAAAGTCACTTTTTTTATTTCTGATTAATCACTAGATTCATTTCTACCGATGAGAGTATTAAAACTATTTCTATTTCATTTAAATAAATAATTGCAATATTGAACTTGATGAGTGTAATAACCATCATATTATCTGCCTTAGTCTTATTTCTTCTAATTTTCCGACCTCTTTCCAGGCCTAAACTCAGGAAGGCGTTCGGACTGATGTGGGACAGGCAATTCAATGCTTTTTGCCCGCGATGCAAAAAAATATGTATGTACCACCATAATTTTGAATTGGGTGAAGGAACTTTTTCCTGCCCCTCTTGTTTGAAAATATTTAACCCGGTAGATGATGATGGGACAAAGTTATCGTATGGTGAGTTGATTTATTCCCTGGATAATAAAACGCTGCACCCATAACTGGGGTCCTTATCAGTAAATTAAATTTAGAAATGCTTACTACTTAGTGAATACTGTACAATGAATCAAAAACTTATATTTGTAGTTGAAAATAATAGTTTAATTGCCCTCGATCTGAAAACGATCTGTAAAAGGCTTGGACATAAATGTTCTTCAGCAGTCTATAATGAAGATACGCTTGGGAAAATAAGCGAATTAAATCCGGATTTGGTACTTATGGATATAAAACCGGATAAGAAGCAAGACATTATAAATGAGGCAGAGAAGATCTGCGATGAGTTCAATATCCCTATTATTTTCTTTACAACTTCCCCACGCGAATCCTATCAGAATAACAGACTTCATAACAGGTGTTTATTTCAGCCAATCCCATTTACGACGGATGAAATTGTTGAAGCAATTGAAAAATTATTTAAACTTTCCGTTTTAAATAATTAAATCGAAGTTTTATGGGACAATAAAAAGAGCTTTCAGATCTTCACTGATTGAAAGCAGCGTTTGAACATCTGGCAAAATATCATCATCAGCATAAATGTAATATTGTTTCCCGGAATAAATATAGGAGCATCCTAATTTTCACCAACGGCATTCAATAGAGTATATTGCGCTATTATATACTTGTATTCATTATTTATCTTGTTATACTCGGCCTGGAGATAATTGTTGTATGCCTGCTGAAGGTCAAGAAATGTAGCAGAGCCAAGACTGTAAGTTTCCTTTTTGATTTTCCAGCTTTCCCTGGAAGCATTCAGTGCGGCGTCTGAAGCAGCCAACTGTTGTCTGGCAGTCTGAAGGTCAAGACCAGCCATTTTAACTTCACTTTTAATAGTCAATTCAACTGCTCTTAAATCTGCGTCATTATTCTCTACCTGAACTTCAGCAGTCTGAACCGCATTCTCAGTATTCCAATTTGAAAAAACAGGTATATTCAGAGCGAGACCTAAGCTGTAGACTTTCCGGTTGAACAAATCTGAAGGCTGTACTGCGCTTGAAGAAAAGCCATAGTTAGCAGACAGTCTTGGAAAGAATCCGCTCTTTGCGATTGTCAATTGGTTATGGCCGCTTTCCACCTGGTACATCATGCTCTGATAATCCTGCCTGTTCTTAAGAGCAATGTCAAAAAGATCCATCGAACTTCTGGTCAACAGTGAACTGTCACTCACCGCTGACGCTGTAGAATCAAATTGAAATTGTTTAGAAGGATCTATTGAGAGGAAAGTAAGCAGATTTACCTTAGATTTTTCCAGATTATTTTTTGACTGAAGATATGCAACCTGAGAGTTTGCTGTTTGGGCCTGCTGCGAAAAAACATCGCTTTTTGATATCATTTTCAGATCGAACATTTGCTTCACTCTGTCAAGTAATCCTTCATTATATTTCAGATCTTCTTCCTGGAAATCAAGTAGTTTTTGGTTGCTTATAATCTGAGTATATAAATTTACAGTCTGCAGAACCACATCCTGTTTCAGCTTTTCAAGAGATGATCTTGCAGCCTGCAGGTTATTTTTGCTCTGACTTATGCCGGCAAGATTAGACAATCCGTCAAAAAGAGTCACATTTCCACCTGCCGAAACTGACCAGTTTCGTGAATCAGTTTGCGAAGGACCTATAGTTTGAAGATTACCGAAATAATCAATTTGTTTTGTTCCCCCATTATCCGTTACTCTCTGCCAGTTAAAATTTCCTCCCAGGCTGAGATTCGGGAGCAGGTTCCCGTAAGCACTTTTTAGGTCCGACTTATATGCAGCAATCGAATTAGAATTTTTAATGACGCTGGTACTACTATTAAGGGCTATTGTAATTGCGTCATTCAGCGAAAGTTTTTCCTGTGCTGATGTCTTGTCTGAAGCATAAAAAAAACAGGTCATTATAAGGATTAAAAAGATATTTTTCATTTTTCGATTCTTTGAAATTTTTGGTTATTCATAACGCAATGCATCTATCGGATTAAGCCTGGCTGCTTTCCTGGCCGGATAGAATCCAAAAAAGACACCTATTACTGCCGAAAATCCAACAGCGACAGTTACTATTGAAGGATCGATAACTGCAATCATGCCTGTATACATATTAAGTATAAAAACAACACCCAATGAAAGCAGAACTCCGATTAATCCGCCGGCAAAGCTCAACACAATAGCCTCAGTAAGAAACTGGATCAGGATATCAGATGTTCTTGCTCCTACGGATAAACGGATTCCGATTTCACGTGTACGTTCGGTTACGGAGACAAGCATTATATTCATAATTCCAATTCCTCCCACAACCAGCGAAACACCTGCTACGGATGCCAGTAGAATCGTCAGAATTCTGGAAGTTTCAGTTGCGGCCTGCGTTATTTCTGCCTGGTTCCTTACGGTGAAGTCATCGTCCTCTCCCGGGTTAAGATGATGTGCCTCTCTCATTATGCTTGTCAGTTGCTGCTGTGCCGCATCTATCTGGTCTGTTGATATGGCACTTGCCTGGATGTAGTTTATGTAGATTCCGCCAACAAGTCTGTCGAGGACAGTAGTTGCCGGGGCAAAAATTATATCATCCTGATCCGAACCCATTGCACTTTGTCCTTTTGCTGTAAGAACCCCAATAACTCTGAATGGAACATTACGTATCCGGATCTGCTGCCCGATAGGATCTTCATTCGGAAATAATTGGTTAACAACAGTCTGTCCAAGAACTGCAACCTTTGCCCTCGATTTCATATCCTTATCTGTAAAGAAATCACCTGATGCCAGGGCCCAGTCTCTTATTTCCAGGAAGTTGGTCGAAACACCCTGGATTTGCGTGCTCCAGTTTCCGGAACCTCCTATCACCTGTCCGCCGGTCCTTACAATAGGACTCACAGCCTTTATAAGTGTTGCTTCATCCTGAATTTTCTTAACATCTTCCATCGTAAAACGGTTTATGCTTCCCGCACCCATCCGTATTCCCCCGGATGACATAGATCCCGGAAAAATAATGATGAGGTTTGAACCAAGTGATGAGATCTGCTGTTCAACCTGTATCTGGGCTCCATCTCCCAGCGCTACCATAACAACCACTGCGGCGACGCCGATAATAATTCCGAGGGCGGTGAGAAGACTTCTCATCCTTGATTTTAATATGCTCTTAACAGCGACTTTTAATAGATTTTTTATATGCATTTAAGACCCTAAATTTCATCGGGAACTGTTTCTTCGATTTTCTTTAATTCTTCTGTGCCTATCAGGCGGTCTTTAATATTTGTATCCCGGATTATTCTTCCGTCTTTTAACTCGACTATCCTCTTTGCAAACCTGGCGAATTCTCTTTCGTGGGTTACGAGTACTATTGTTATACCTTCATTATTAAGCTGCTGAAAAAGAGAAAAAACTTCAACGGACATTCTGCTGTCGAGATTTCCTGTAGGTTCGTCGGCAAGAATTAGTGACGGTTCGTTCACCAGAGCACGGGCGATTGCAACTCTCTGCTGTTGACCTCCGGATAATTGATTGGGTACATGGTGAATCCTATCGCCCAGTCCAACCCTCCGGAGAACTTCAAGAGCCTTTTTTGCAGGTTCCTTTATGCGTTCATAACGATCGTACATTAATGGCAGCTCAACGTTTTCGAGTGCGGATGTCCTTGATAATAAATTAAATCCCTGGAATACAAATCCGATTTTCTGATTTCTGATCCTGGCATAATCATTCTTTGAAAGCGTGCCTGTGTTTACGTTGTCGAGCAGATATTCTCCGGAAGTAGGAGTATCAAGGCATCCTATAAGATTCATTAATGTTGATTTTCCCGATCCGGAAGAACCCATGATTGCGACAAATTCACCTTGCGCAATATTGAGATCAACTGATTTAAGGGCATGTACCTCAACCTCACCAACAGTATAAGTTTTGGTTAATCCCTTTATTCTTATTATACTCGGCTGTTCAGATGTTACCATCAAAATCCTCGCCTGATTCCGCGCTGCATATTTCTGTTTGGACTTAGGATATTAGAGTTTGTTGTTCCCGTCTCATCCTGCGTCTCTAACCCCGTTATTACCTGCAGACTATCCTTTGCATTTTTGCTCTTTATTATTTCTGTATTTTTTCCATCAGTTAAACCGAGTACAGCAAATCCCATTTCCGGTTTTCCGTTTTCGTTAAGATACCAGAAGGTGCCTCTCGTCCCGCCGGTTGTTTTTCCTGTACCGGTCCCGTTAAAAGTTCCCTGTGTACCTCCTGAAAACCTGGGGCCTCTGTTCAGACTGTCGGATAGATTCTTTCTTTCCTTCTGCATCTTAGCGATAATTTCTGCCTTCATTTCCTCAGTAGGCTGGAAACGCAGTGCTGCATTCGGTATCATAAGTACATTATTTCTTTGTTCCACATAAAAATCAATTGTTGCAGTCATTCCCGGCAGAAGTAGTCCGTCGTTATTATCAGAATTTACTACGACCACATAATTGACCACATTGGAAACTACAGTTGAGCCGAGCCTGATCTGTACTACCTTTCCGGAAAATTCTCTTTCCGGGTAAGCCTGGACATTAAACGTTGCCTCTTGCCCTACTTTAATCTGTCCTATATCACTCTCATCTACGTCAGCAAGGATCTGCATTTTTGAAAGGTCCTCCGCGATTGTAAAAAGTGTAGGGGCAGAAAGACTGGCTGCAACTGTCTGTCCTTCCTCAACGTTACGGTTAATAATTTTTCCATTAATCGGGGAATAAATGTAGGCATACCCAAGGTTAGTCCTGGCTTGCTCAAGGGAGGTCCTGGCTGACGCAAAGTTAGATTTCGCTGTCTGAAAGTTTGATTTCGAAGTTACATAATCCAGTTCTGATATAAACTTCTTATCGTAAAGCGTTTGATCTCTATCAAACTGGGCATTGGACAGATCGTACTGTGCCTGTGCTTTCTCCAGACCGTTGCGGGCATTACTTACCTGCAAGGCAAGGTTCGTTGTGTCAAGGATTGCTAGTAGCTGCCCCTTCTTAACATTTGAATTAAAATCAACAAGGATCTTATCAATCTTTCCTGATACCTGGGTACCTACATCCACGGTTGTGACAGCCTGAAGTGTTCCTGTACTTGTTATAGTTGTACTGAGATCTCCTTTTGTCATCTGAGCAAATGTGAATTTTTGTGTACTGGCATTGCTGTTTTTGAAGAATATGAAGTAGATAATTATCACTGCCACAATTACAAGCGTTGAAGGGATTAAGATTTTCTTTTTCATTTAATAATCTCGTTTGTCAAATACTGATGATTAGACAATGTACCAACCGGGTTAGTTTAATCCGTCCAATACTTCAAGTGATGGGATTTTTTGATAAGTTAGGGGGAAAATAAATATTCAGAGAAGGGTTGGAGATGGATGAAATTATTTCTTCTGAGGGTATCAGGCAAATAGCAGGGGCTTTCCAGGCAAGCCGTATTCTACTTACAGCTTTTGAGTTACAGCTTTTCACGATTCTCGAGCATCATATGCTCTCACCCGCTGATGCAGCAGGGAAGCTAAATGCTGATCCACGCGGTGTTGACAGGTTGATGAATGCACTATGCGGAATCGGGCTGCTTAAAAAAGTAAAAGGTAAATTCTATAACAGTGACGTTGCGTCTAAATACCTTGTAGAGGGAAAGCCTGATTTTATGGGAAATTTATATCATACAAATCACCTCTGGGATACCTGGAGTTGTCTGACTGAATCTGTCATACAGGGCGGTTCGTATAAAGGTGATCAGAATAAAAGCGGAAAAAAAGAATGGGTGGAGGCATTTATCAGGGCGATGCATCACCGCGGTGTACAACAGGGAAAAATTCTATCTATGATGATTGATCTGTCGGGTGTTAAAAAGATGCTTGATGTTGGCGGCGGATCGGCTGCTTTTTCTATTGAAATAGTTAAGAAGGAAAAGGCTGTCAATGTGGTGATTTTTGATTTGCCCCATGTTATCCCCCTGACAAGGAATTATGTAAAGGCAGAAGCTCTGGAGGAAAAGTTTACCTTTATTGAAGGAAACTATCTCTCAGACGGCTTCGGGTATGGATATGATTTAATTCTATTGTCGGCTATCGTGCATATAAACAGCTATGAACAGAATAAGTCACTCATAAATAAATGTTCGGATGCTCTCAATAAGAATGGGAGAATAATAATAAATGATTTTGTAATGAACAACGACAGGACAAAGCCCGTTCATGGAGCAGTATTTGCCCTTAATATGCTTGTAGGAACCGAATATGGTGATACGTATACTGAAGATGAGATGAGGGAGTGGTTTGCCGCAGCAGGTATCAATAAGATCGAAAGAAAAAATACTTCCTATGGCTCAGATCTGATGATAGGAACAAAATTTTAGTATACAGCCGGAATCTATAGTTCTTGAACTTCCTAAACCGAAATCCTTCAATTTTAAAAGAAAAAGCTCCGGTAATTGCCGGAGCTGTAGTGACCCCAAGGGGATTTGAACCCCTGTTACCGCCGTGAAAGGGCGATGTCCTAACCACTAGACGATAGGGCCTGGAAAATCACATTTTTTTTAAGAACTGTTCGGGTGAGCGATGGGAATTGAACCCACGACCCCCAGGGCCACAACCTGGTGCTCTAACCAACTGAGCTACGCTCACCATTTTGGTACGCCCGAGTGGATTCGAACCACTAACCCTCAGCTTAGAAGGCTGATGCTCTATCCATTGAGCTACGGGCGCAGTTCAATAGTACTGAACCATAAAAACAATAAAAAGAACGATCCGGTAAGCTTCCCTAAATTACCTAAGGCAAGCTTAATTTGGTCGGGGCGGCAGGATTCGAACCTGCGACCTCCTGCTCCCAAAGCAGGCGCGATGAACCGGGCTACGCTACGCCCCGGATTGCTTTTCAAACTGAATCCCGATGCAAATCGGGATGTTAAAGAACTTAAATGAAATAATTTCTTTGAAAAGAGTATCAAATATATTTGATATCTTCTAAAAAAACAATGTATTTGCCGGATATATTTTATGATCTCTTAATTTTAATTAATAATTAATGCAGTAATTTCGTCTATTTTCAACTGTACTTTATCTTGATTAAATTGTAAAAGTAATATCGGAAATTTGTTTGATGTCATTCCCCTTTTTTGTTTCGAAAAAATTTATCCTTTCTAAAAAAGGTTCAAAGTTTATAACATATATCTCTTCAATCTCGATTACGGGTATAGCCCTTGGCGTGGCCACACTTATTATAGCATTGAGTATACTGACCGGTTTCGCTAACACTCTCACAAACAAAATAGTGGATTTCGATTCTCATATTACAATATCTTCCTACAGAACCATTGTTCCTGATTATAAAGAAATGATTCCCCGTATAAGGGAAATGATTGTCCCTTACGGGGAGGAAGTCAACCCTTTTATATCGAAGCTGGCAATTATCAGCAGCAGAAGGGTGAAGGACGGAGTTAATATAAAAGGTATAACACCTGGAAATAAGGCCCTCAGGGTTAGAAATAGCATCGTTGCTGGAAATTTCAATCTTTATGATACTTCTTCCATAGTAATAGGCAGAAAGCTGGCTGATAAGCTTCTGGTAGGTCTGGGTGATAAGGTGACTATATTTGCACTAAAAAATGATAGGATACCTGAGCCAGGCGTACTTCCTAATATTGAACAATTCCGGGTTGCGGGTATCTTTGAAAGCGGAATGGCTGAATATGATGATCTTTTTGCCTATGTAAACCTGAAGGCAGCACAGGAACTGTTCTCGCTTGGAGATAATGTTAACGGCTACGACATTAAGCTGAACAATATCTCCAAAATAGATAGTCTTACCAAATACCTGTCTGAGCATTTACACTATCCTCATAAAGTTGCATCAATCTATCAGACACACAGAAATATTTTTACCTGGATTGATCTGCAGAAGAAACCGATACCTATTGTACTTGGATTGATAATCATCGTTGCTGTATTTAATATTATCGGAACGTTACTGATGATAGTCCTTGAAAAGACGCGGGATGTGGGAATGCTGAAATCTCTTGGAGCTACAAGCAGACAGATTACAACAGTGTTTATATATCAGGGAATATTTCTGGCTCTTATCGGTATAATCCTGGGAAATATGCTTGCGCTGTTATTAATGGGAGTGCAGCTGGAATTTAATATTATATCTCTCCCCTCCTCGGTTTACTTTGTATCTACTGTCCCCATATTAATGAAGTGGTATACATTTGCGGGTGTATCTTTACTTACGTTTTTACTCTGTATTACTGCATCTTTAATACCGGGCTTCGTTGCATCCCGTATCCAACCGGTCAATAGTCTGAGGTTTGGATAATGAAATTTGAAAATTTCATAGCCCGACGCTACCTGGTTTCTAAACATAAGGTTAATTTTATCACCATTATCTCAGTCCTTTCTATCTGTGGTATAACTATAGGTGTGGCAGCGCTTATTGTGGTTCTTTCGGTGTTCAACGGATTCGGGAGTCTTGTAACATCTTTTCTTATAAATTTTGATCCTCATGTAAGAGTTGAGATCCTTAATCCAGATAATAGCCGTGGAGCTGCTAAGCTCGATTCGGTATTAAATGAAAATCCTGAGGTTGTAAAATATTCACCTTATGTAAGCGGAAAAGTGCTTGTCTATAGGTCGGGTTTATTCCAGGTTGTCAACCTTAAAGGAATTGACGTAAGTTCAGGTGAAAGTATATATGATATAGAGGAAAGTATTCTCTACGGGAAATATTCTCTTACAAAGGAAGGGAACTATCCGGAGATGGTTCTAGGTCTTCACCTGGCAGATAAACTACAGACACTGATAGGAGACACACTAACCCTGCTTTCACCGGCCGGGATTCAGAAAGCTGTTACTCAGTTTTCCTCACCTGAAACTGAACGGTTTATCCTGTCCGGTATTTACAGCACCACCAATAATGAATATGATGACTCATACATATTTACATCCATTAAATTTGCGCAGAATCTTCTCGGATATAATAATCACATACAGGGGTATGATATACGTCTTAATAATATTGACGATTCCTTCGATGTTAAAAGTGAGCTTCAAAAGGAGCTGTCAAATAATGACTACAGGATTGAAACCTGGTATGATTTTCACCGTGACCTCTATTCCGTGATGCAGATCGAAAGATGGACAGCCTACATTATCCTTTGTCTGATAATTGCTGTGGCATCTTTTAATATACTCGGTTCTCTCTCCATGTCAGTGATAGAAAAAAGACGGGACATTGGTGTACTGAATTCAATGGGAGCACAGCCGCGGTCTATTCTTAAAATATTCATGTATGAAGGAATCCTGATTGGAATCATAGGGACGGTGGCAGGTTTGCTCCTTGGTTATTTTATCTGCTTCCTTCAGCTAAGGTTTAATATCTATCCACTGGATCCAACACAGTATAAGATTGACTCTTTACCCCTGCAGCTGAAAATAAGCGACTTTTTCTTTGTGAGTGGAGCTTCACTCTTGTTGACTTTCCTTGCGTCTCTCTTTCCGGCAAAAAGAGCAGCAAAGATAAATACAATTGAGGCCATAAAATGGGAATAATTTAAACTAGATAACTAGGCATAAGATTATATATTTTAAGTAATTATATAAATTAACTAAACTATTCTATAGTAATAAAGTGATTTTACGTACCAGAAATATTATTAAGAGCTACCAGAATACTAAAAAAGTAAGACTGGAAGTTTTAAGGTCTGTTGATATCGAAATCGACAGCAATAAAATATCAGTAATTGTGGGAGCATCCGGGGCCGGGAAAAGCACCCTGCTCCATATTATGGGCGGTCTGGATAGACCGGATTCCGGAGAAGTATTCTTCAATGATCACAATTTATTCGAATTGTCAGATGACAGGTTAGCCAGGTTTAGAAATAAAAACATAGGGTTTGTATTTCAATTTCACCACCTGCTCCCTGAATTTACCGCCATAGAAAATGTTTCAATTCCACGGATGATAACAGGCGAGTCTTTTACCACTGCTTCAAAAGCAGCAGTTGAGCTCCTGGAAGCAGTAGGGATGAAAGAACGCATAAATCATAAACCAGCAGAATTGTCGGGCGGAGAACAACAACGGGTCGCGGTAGCCAGGGCGCTGGCCAATGATCCGGACATTATCCTGGCAGACGAACCGACGGGTAACCTTGATTCTGAAAACAGCGAAGCTGTACATCAGATTTTGATAGATCTAAGAGATAAGATGGGGAAAACATTTGTGATCGTCACGCATAACCCAGGACTTGTGAGTCTCGCGGATAGAGTTTACGAAATGAAAGATGGGAAAATTATTTCCCGTGATTAGTGGTCCTTACATCTCTCTGCTTCTTTAAGTCACTTGCTTCTTCTAAGCTTTTTTATCGGAAGGATCAGCCAGATAATCAAAGAGAAGCCTTACACCAAATCCGGTCATATACTTTCGTGTATAATTATTAAAATTGTTAGCCATTGCTGGTCCTGCAATATCCAGGTGTGCCCACGATATTTTAGGGTCAACAAATTTCTCGAGGAACTTGGCTGCGGTAATAGCGCCTCCCCATCTTCCCCCGACGTTCTTTACATCCGCAACATCACTTACTATAAGCTCATTGTAATCATCCCACATCGGTAATCTCCAGAGCCGGTCATATGTTTTCAACCCTTTTTGATAGAGTTCTTCTGCCAGCTTATCATCCTTCGTAAATAGTCCGGCAACAAACTCTCCGAGGGCTACGACACATGCACCAGTTAAGGTAGCAAGATCAATAATAACATCAGGTTTGAGTTTTGATGCATAATTAAGTGCATCGGATAGTATCACCCTTCCTTCGGCATCCGTGTTATCTACCTCTATACTTTTTCCTGAAGCAGTTATCACTATATCTCCGGGACGCATAGAAGAACCTGAAGGCATATTTTCAGCAGCCGGAATTATACCTATAATATTTATGGGAAGTTTCGCTCGTGCTGCAGCCAGTACTGTACCTGCAACTACGGCGGCACCCGACATATCAGCCTTCATTTCTCCCATATTACTCGCAGGCTTTATTGAAATACCTCCGGAATCGAAGGTTACACCTTTACCCACAAGGGCGACAGTTCTGATCTTTTTATTTTTACTGCCGGATTTGTATTCCATAATAATAAACCTGGGAGGATTAACACTTCCCCCTCCGACTGCCAGGAGACCTCCCATCTTTCTTTTCTTTATCTCTTTTTCATTAAATACAGTTACCTTAACTTCGGCAGCAGTTAGAGTATTTTTTATTCTTTTTGCCAGTTGATCCGGAACAAGAACCGAGCCCGGTTCATTCTGGAGTTCCTTCGTGAAGTTAACTCCTTCCATTACTGTGGTCCCCATGGTGATGGCCTGGTTCAGCTTTTTCTGATTGTCTGCATAGAAAAATACAGCAAGATCAGCCGGTTTCTTTTTATCAGCTTTATATTTATCAAATGAGTAATTTCCGAATAAAACTCCCTCAACAAATGTCTGGTAGTAATATAGTTCGCTTGAAAAATGTTTTTTGAATACCTCGTATTTGGGAATAAAGATGTGTAGACTTTTCATCTGTTCGGAAGCAAGTGAAGGAAGAAAACCTGCAAGCTGATTCCTGAAAAAATCAACAGAAAACTTATCATCCATTTTAACTTTTGAAATTATTACCAGATCCGGTTTGCCTTCTATTCTGGAAACACGCACCTGGTTTCCTCCATCGGAAAGAAAATTCTTTTTCTGGAGAGGAGAAAAGCTAATGTTCAGAACTGTTTCCAGGTTCAAAAGACTTGTTTCGAGTTTTTTCTCATCAACCATATATTTCAGGCTGGTCGACAGCGGATGATAAGCTATTTTTTTACCACCTGATTTAATTTTCAGATTAAACATGTTATTATCCAAATTGTTTGACGTATTCTGATGCACGATTTAATATTTTAGGGATATATTCCTCCATACTTCCATCCCTCAAACGAAGCCCGGCTGCATTAACATGACCCCCGCCGCCGAATTCTGAGGCAAGCCTGTTAACGGGAATGAGACCCTTTGAACGTAAACTGACTTTAAATCCTTCTTTCAATTCAAGAAAAAGAAGTCCAAGCTTTACATTTTCAACCGAGAGTGAGACGTTTACAAATCCGTCAGTATCAGATTCTATGGCTTTTGTTTCCTCAAAATCTGCCAGGTTTAGCCTCATGTAGCCAACCTCCTGCCTCTCCCCATATAATTTCATAGAGTTAACGGCCCTGCCCAGAAGCTTGATCTTACTGAATTTGCTCTGGTCATAAATTTTATCGTAAACATCACCGGGAACGACACCTGTCTCCAACAGCTCGGCAGAGATTTTATGAATCTGGGGAGTGGTTCTTTCAAACCTGAATGAACCTGTATCAGTCATAATAGCAGCATATATGGGTTCTGCAGTTTCATAACTTAAAGGAACAATCCCGGTCTCTTTTATAAAATCAAAAATTATCTGACCGGTTGCACTGTAATCAGTATCAATAAAAATAAAATTAAATATATCTTCATAGTCCTGGTGGTGATCTATACATATCTTCAGCTTCTGTGACTTTAAGAAACCTGCCTCCATTCTTACAATTCTATCAGAGCGATTAAAATCTACTGCCACAAGGACGTCAGCTTCTTCAAATATATCCCGGTGCTTTTCAGTTGAGTAATATTCAATGATATTCTCTTTATCGAGGAACAGAAGATTATATGGTGTTATACTATGGTTAATAATTCTCGCACTCTTGCCTGTTTCTTTGAGTATATTATATAATGCTATCTCTGATCCGATAGCATCGGCATCAGGATTAACATGTGTTGTAATAAGAAAGGAATTATTATCAAGAAGAATATTTTTAAGCTTATTAAAATCGATCATATAATTTCCATTAAATATAAAAGGGCTCGATTGCTCAAGCCCGTGAAGATTTAATCAGCTAAAATAGAAAAAATATATGTCAATTCAATAAAACTTAATTAACGTCCCATATATTCCCGCTGAACAATAGTTTCTTTAGGTCTCCCTTTCCTTTAGCCTGAGTTAATGCGTCAAGCTGAGCATGGAGCGACTCCTCGTAAGTTTCTTTATCTTCCTGTCTTATTACTCCAACAGGAAGCGGCATACCTTCGGTTTCCGAAAGCTGCGATAGGATATGTGCCCGTGCTGTTCCTTTATCAAATTCATCATGCACCCAGACATCGTTAACGGAGCCGGATCCTGCATTGATGTCGATAATCTCAGGAGTAAGGCCGTTCAGCTTTATTCCTTTGTTATTCTCTTTTCCATAGATCATCGGTTTGTTATGCTCCAGGAATAATACATTATCTGGTTTAGTTTCTTTGTCGGTATAAAGTGCATACGCTCCGTCATTGAAAATATTGCAGTTCTGGTATATTTCTATGAAAGCAGTACCTTTATGCTTCCCGGCCCTGGTCAGCATCTCTTTCAGATGTTTGGGATCGCGGTCAAGACTTCTTGCTATGAATGTTGCTCCTGAACCCACGGCAAGACTTAGAGGATTAAACGGAAAATCGATGCTGCCGAATGGTGAACTCTTTGTCTTTTTACCCTTCTCAGATGTCGGGGAATATTGACCTTTTGTAAGTCCATATATCCTGTTGTTAAATAGTAGGATTTTTATATCGATATTTCTCCGGCAGGCATGAATAAAATGATTCCCGCCAATACTTAAAAGGTCTCCGTCACCTGATGCAACCCATACCGATAAATCTGGTCTGTTAATTTTAATGCCGGAAGCGATCGCCGAAGCTCTGCCATGTACTACCATGAATACCGTATGTATCCATATAATACGGGAAGCGTGCGGCACATCCGATACCTGATACCCACACAAATTTTTCCTTTTTAATGTTCAGATCAGGAGAGATCCTCTGCATCTGGGCCAGGATAGAATAATCACCGCAGCCGGGACACCATCTCACATCCTGCGATGAAGCAAAATCTTTAGCTGTGTATTTAGTCTCCTGTGATATATCTTTATTTTCCATTTACATTTCCTCCTAAAATAGATTCTATCTTCGATTCAATTTCAAATGACTTGAAGGGCAATCCCTGTATCTTGTTAAATGGTTCCACATCGATGAGGAATTCCTGCCTTAATAGTTTAGCAAGCTGTCCCAGGTTTATCTCGGGACAAACAACATACTTGTACTTCCTAAGAACGTCCCCGGTATTTTTAGGGAAAGGATTTAGATACCTGAAATGCGCATGCGCTACCTTTATTCCTCTGCCTCTTGCCCTGTTAACAGCTTCCCTGATCGATCCATAGGTGCTGCCCCACCCTACGATCAGCAATTCTGCATCTTTATCACCTTCAACTTCTAGTTCAGGGATGTCATTTTCAATGTTTTTAACCTTTTGAGCCCGGAGTCTTACCATAAACTCATGGTTTTCAGGATCATAACTAACATCCCCTGTAATGTTGGCTTTTTCCAGACCTCCGATTCTGTGTTCAAGTCCCGGAGTTCCGGGTACAGCCCAGGGTCTAGCCAGATTTTCATTTCGTTTATACGGCTGAAAGTTATCGGGATTTGTTCTGAACTTAACTTCTATTTCAGGTATTTTATCGGGATCAGGTATTTTCCACGGTTCCGATCCGTTAGCAAGGTAACCGTCAGATAGATAGATAACAGGCACCATATACTTAGTGGCTATCCGTGCAGCTTCGAGCGCCATTGTAAAACAGTCGGCCGGAGTTGATGGAGCTATCACCACTACCGGTGCTTCACTATTCCTTCCGTACATTGCCTGAAGAAGATCAGCCTGTTCGGTTTTTGTTGGCAGACCTGTACTTGGCCCTCCGCGCTGTATGTCTATAATAATCAGTGGAAGTTCGGTCATCACAGCAAG
Organism: uncultured Ignavibacteria bacterium; assembly: GCA_963774455.1. Taxonomy (GTDB): domain Bacteria; phylum Bacteroidota; class Ignavibacteria; order Ignavibacteriales; family Ignavibacteriaceae; genus DATFVA01. The sequence continues at coordinate 1,105,212 of CAVZFD010000005.1, read as the reverse complement.
TCCAATTGCTTCCGTTTTAAGCGCTAGTCCCGGACCGCTTGTGGTTGTTATTCCCAGTGCGCCTGAGAAAGATGCACCTATTGCTGCACTGACTGCTGCAATTTCGTCCTCAGCCTGAAAAGTTCTTACGCCGAAATTCTTATGCTTACTAAGTTCGTGCAGAATATCTGAAGCCGGGGTTATCGGGTATGATCCGAGGAATAATGGAAGGCCTGACTTAACCGAAGCAGTGACAAATCCTATTGCCAGTGCTTCGTTGCCTGAAATATTTCTGTACCTTCCTTTAATTAACTTTGCAGGCTGTACGCTGTACCGGGTAGTGAATAGTTCAGTATTCTCACCAAAGTAGTAGCCTGACTTCAATGCTTTTTCGTTAGCGGCTGCAAGATCTTCTCTTGATCTGAACTTTGAATGTATCCATTTTATTGTCGGTTCGATAGGTCTACTGTACAGCCAGTACATCATCCCGAGGGCAAAAAAGTTTTTGCATCTCTCAATTTCCTTGGCTGAAAGACCGCTATCCTCGAGTGCAGTTTTTGTCAGCTGGCTTAGAGGAACCTGCACAATATTGTACCCGTCAACGGTGCCATCTTCAAGCGGGTTTGAATCGTATCCGGCTAGCCTGAAGTTTCTCTGATCAAACGAATTTACATTGACTATGATAGTTCCGCCCTGCTTTAAATCTTTTATGTTTGTCTTCAGGGCAGCTGGATTCATTGCTACGAGTACATCCGGAGAATCCCCGGGAGTATGAATATCATCGCTGCTGAAATGAAGCTGAAAGCCGCTGACACCATAGGTAGTACCTGCGGGCGCACGGATTTCTGCGGGGTAATCCGGCAGCGTGCTGAGATCGTTTCCGACCAGGGCTGTTGTGTTTGTGAACTGACTGCCCGTTAACTGCATTCCGTCCCCAGAATCTCCTGCGAATCTGACGGTAACGTCAGAGAGATCTAATACGCCTTTTTGCATCTTGCACCAGGGTTTGTGAATAAAAAATATTTAATCCCGATTAGTATCTGCTGAAAAAATAATGAAATATTTGATAAATTAAATCACCAAAATCTATTAATATTCCCATTACGTTCTTTACTCCGGTATCACACATATTGTTTCCGGCTAAATATCTTAAAGGAAATCCGTTTTCTTGATAAGTTAGGATAAAAAAGGGAAGTTCCGAGAGAAAGATTATGAATCCGCAACGACCTTTTATTTGGTCTCAATTGAGGGCTATTTCCAATCCAAAATATTTTTGCTTCATCTAAAGCCGTTGTTGATTGTCAAATATTCAGCATCGGATAACATTAAGTCAAAAAAAAACGGACTCATCAAAGATGAGTCCGCGGCGAGGTAAATGAGAGCTATTTTATAAATTAAGTTAATGGAGGTTCTAAATCAATTAACTTCCCAGGTATTTCCGCTAAAGAGGATTTTATCGAGATCGCCTTCCCCTTTCATCTTAATTATACCTGATATCTGCTCTTCTATACCATGATCATACGTTTCTTTTTTGATCTGCCGGAATATACCCACCGGCGTTGGGAATCCATCGTAATCTGTCAGATGAGCCAGGAAGATCGCCCTTAGAGGACTCTCATCAAACTCATCATGTACTAACACATCATTTATACTGTTTCCACTTTCATTAAGGTCTACAATGGCAGGCTTATAGCCGTCCATCTTGATACCCTTATCTTTATTCTTACCAAATATCATCGGTTTACCATGCTCAAGCATCAGAACGTTATCATCTTTAGTGTCTTTTTTGGTAAGAAGATCAAAAGCACCATCATTATATATAACACAGTTCTGGAAAATCTCGATAAATGCTAATCCTTTATGGGCTGCAGCACGTTTAATCATTTCCTGAAGATGTTTGGCATCTCTGTCCATTGCACGCGCTACAAATGTTGCATCAGAACCGATAGCAAGCGAAATCGGGTTAAAGGGGTAATCAACGCTGCCGAAAGGAGTAGTTTTGGTTACTTTACCTTTTTCTGAAGTTGGCGAGTACTGTCCTTTCGTTAGGCCGTAAATTCTGTTATTAAACAAAAGAAGCTTAAGGTCAATATTCTTTCTGCAGGCATGAATAAAGTGGTTACCGCCGATACTTAGAAGATCGCCGTCGCCGGTTGCCACCCATACATTGAGATCGGGCCGCGCTATTTTAACGCCTGAGGCTATTGCAGGGGCTCTGCCATGAATTCCATGCATTCCGTAGGTTTCCATATAATACGGAAAACGTGATGAACATCCGATTCCCGAAATCCAGACAATATTTTCTTTTTTTTCACCAACGAATTCCGGAAAAGATCTCTGAACCTGTGCAAGAATGGAGTAGTCTCCGCAGCCCGGACACCATCTTACATCCTGTCCGCTGGAGAAATCCTTTGCAGTTAATTTTATTTCTTTGGTTTCTATAGTGTCAGCCATTATTCTTTTCCTCCAAGTATCTCAATTATTTTGTCCTGAATGTCCGAAGTCCTGAAAGGTAGTCCTCTTACCACATTGAATTGTAAAACAGGAAGTAGGAACTCACTTCTGACTATTTTAGCAAGCTGTCCAAGGTTGATTTCAGGTATTAAAACATTTTTGAAATTATGCAGAACCTGGCCGGTATTCTTTGGGAAAGGATAAATATACTTCAGGTGTGCCTGCGAAACTTTATAACCTTGCCGCCTTGCTTTGATTACAGCTTCTGTAATAGCACCATAAGTTCCGCCCCAGCCAAGCACCAGCAGATCACCGCTCTCATCACCATCAACAACGAGGTCAGGAATATCATTCACCATATTCTTAATTTTTTGTTCGCGAAGTTTTACCATCCGGTCATGATTATCGGGATCATAACTTACGTTTCCGGAGATATTCGCCTTCTCAAGTCCGCCTATCCTGTGTTCCAGTCCCGGGGTTCCAGGTTTTACCCATGGCCTTGAAAGATTGGAATCTCTCAGGTAAGGAGCAAAGCCCTCTTTTTCTGTTCTGAACTTAACTTCAAATGAAGGGAGTTCACTTGATTTCGGAATACGCCATGGTTCAGAACCATTTGCGATGTATCCGTCAGTCAGAAGTATTACAGGGGTCATATATTTTACCGCAAGCCTTGAAGCTTCAATAGCCATGTAAAAGCAATCGCTTGGACTCTGAGCGGCAAGCACAGCTACAGGAGCCTCACCATTTCTTCCGTATACTGCCTGGAGCAGGTCAGCTTGTTCCGTCTTCGTAGGAAGTCCGGTACTTGGTCCTCCCCGCTGCACATCTACGATTACCAGCGGCAGTTCGGTTATTATCGCCAGACCAATCGCTTCTGTCTTTAGTGCGAGTCCGGGACCACTTGTAGTTGTAAGTGCAAGGTAACCGGCGAATGAAGCGCCGATTGCTGAAGTAATTCCGGCAATTTCATCTTCTGCCTGGAAAGTCTTTACTCCGAAATTTTTATAGGTACTGAGATATTGTAATATTTCTGAGGCAGGAGTAATAGGATATGAGCCGAGGAATAACGGTATTTTTGCCTTTACGGATGCCGCAAGGAAACCTAGCGCTGTAGCTTCATTTCCTGAGATGCTCCTGTAAGTTCCTTTAGGAAGTTTTGCTGGTTCAACACTGTATCTTGTGGTGAACAATTCATTCATTTCACCGAAATTATAACCGGCCTTTAATGCTTTTTCATTTGCTTCGATAAACTGGGGAGCTTTCTTGAACTTATTCTTTATCCAGTCAACCGTGGGTTCAATAGGTCTGTTATATAACCAGTACATTAATCCAAGAGCGAAAAAGTTCTTGCAGCGGGAAATTTCCTTCTGAGTCAGGGAAGTACCCTCGAGAGCTTTTGTAGTTAACGAGGCAATCGGGACAGGATGAACCTGGTACCCTTCCAGACTGTTGTCTTCTAGTGGATTAGCTTCATATTTGGCTAGCTGAAGATTCTTTTTATCGAATGAATCCGTGTTTGCTATTATGATCGCACCCGGTTTTAATTCCCCTATGTTCTTTTTTATCGCGGCTGGGTTCATCGCAACCAGTATGTCCGGTCTGTCACCGGGTGTGTAAATGTCGGTGCTTCCAAAGTGAAGCTGAAAACCGCTCACTCCGTATACTGTACCCTGCGGTGCACGAATTTCTGCGGGATAATCAGGCAAGGTGCTTAAATCGTTTCCTACAATAGCTGTAGTGTCACTGAACTGGCTGCCGGTCAGCTGCATACCGTCACCGGAATCGCCTGCAAATCGTACAGTCACCTCGGTAAGACTCTGGACTTCTTTTTCTTTTAACATCTTTTCATCTTAATTTTTTGATGATATGGAATTATTTTTAATGTATATGCTTATCCATAATCCGTGCCATGCAGGTGATCAGGCGGGCGGGCTGGAAATCTTTATTTTTGAATAAATAGACTTTATATAGATAAAGAACCTATATCTGGATCTTAATCAACTATATTATATTCTCAATTATGGAAAATATTTTTTAGTTGTAAGAAAGAATTTGAGGGTTTTTCTGTGAGTTTAAGCAGAGCTGAAGGTTACTAAAAGTAATCTTACCGTTAAACTGAATCTATATATGTTGTCTTTCAGGGTGTCGATGTATGACCGTCTGAAGTTAAAGAAACTGGCTGCTGAAAATACTATTCAGGAATTACCCTTTATCGGGATAGTCCTTTGACCTTTTTCTGAACCGGCAGACCACAGCATGTTAGGAGAACCTGTAGAAAGTGTAATTCCAACCAGCCTTCGACAATCTCAGATTGATCGTGACACCTAATTCGGCCAACTCAGGCTTCTACAGGTTACTGCTGACAAATCCGTTTTATAAAATGTTCTAATCTACATTCTGAATAACTTTAAGGAATTCATCTGAATTCACGAAGCCTGTAATTCTCTGAACTTCCTCACCTCTGGAATTAATGATCAGTACTGTAGGGACACCGATTATATTATATTTGTTCCTTAATGTCGAGACTTCGTCAGAGAGGGATTTTGTCATATCTGCTTTATAAGTCTCAAACCTTTTTGCCTCACTGATTACTTTCGGGTCGGAAAAAGTCATTGCGTCCAGCTCTTTGCAGGGAATACACCAGTCGGCGTAGAAATCAATTATCTTTGCTTTGTTTGATACTCCAATAGCATTTGAAGTATATGGCTTCCACGCTATTGAATTTTTTTCTGAAGGTATCATCCAGTAGACGGCCATAATAACAAGAACAACAGAAAGGACAATTTTAAATATCCTGAAGCCCGTGATTGCATTTGCGTTCTTATCAAAAAACAAGAGATATATGGCTGAGATCACCATAAACGCCGGAAGCAGGTAAGGAGTAATAGTTTTCGGCAGCAGAGGAAGAAGGAAATAGATAGCCATTCCAATAAGGATTAAACCGAAAATATGCTTTACGGCATCCATCCATTCACCTGCACGCGGGAGCTTCTTTATTTTGCCGGAGAAAATTGCCAGGAAGAGATAAGGTGTTCCTAATCCCACAGCTAGTACGAAGAATAACAGGAAGCCGAAAAACGGATCCGCTTTTGCGGCTGTGTAAGTAACAAGACCAAGTACAAAAGGTCCAATACATGGAGCGGCAACAATTCCCATAGTCAATCCCATAAAGAAGGCTCCGTACATACCCCCTTTTGCTCCACCGGCTTTTGCAACCCACGAATCGGGAAGCTTAAACTCATAAACACCGAACATACTTAGTGAAAGAACCACAAAGATCAATGCGATCATGATTATTACGATAGGGTTTTGAAGCAGGGCACCGAATACCGATCCTGTTAATGCTGTAATAACACCGATAACAGAATAAGTAACTGCCATCCCTACAACAAAAAGGAGTCCCATTCCTACAAGCCTGCTCGTCTTTCCTTCACTCTGGCCGCCGAAAAATCCAATGGTAATAGGTATCAGGGGGTAAACGCAGGGCGTAAGGTTTAATGCAAGTCCTCCCAGGAAGACAAAAAACAGCCCTATTATTAAACCATTGCCTTCGAGTATGGATGAAATAGTATCATCCGATTTTACAGGAGCCGCGGATTCAATTCCTGCTTCCAGGTTCACATTATCAAACACATCCTGATTTATCTGGTTCACCACCGACTGCTTATCGGCTATTTCCACAATTATAGAATCTTTAACAGTGTTGGGAGGCATACACGTCATATTGTTGCATGCCTGGTAATCAAGATAAACAGGCAGAGTATACTTTCCGGGGGTCAGATTGTCAGGAGCCTTAACAAGAGCTGCCACATAAACTTCACTCTCCCATACTGAAAGCGGTGTCTCGGAGATCTCCAGTTTCAGATCACGGGCTTTGGGATAAGCAACCTTTCCGAGTTTAAACTTAGAAGTATCAACTGAGAACTGCGAAGGAATTAAAAAATCTTCATGTGGTTTATCCGAATTTATGTGCCAGCCGCTGTCAACCAGAACCTTTATTGCAACTTTAAATTCAGAGCCGGGATAGACCTTATCAAATGACTGATATGTCAGAATTCGTACAGGTTTAACATCGGTGCCCAATTGGGCAAACGTCAATGAATAGCCTGTAATAAAGGTCATTAATAATATTGACAGGAAAATGCTGGTTTTTTTCATTGATAAATTTCCTACTGGTTTAACAATTAATTATTTTCTCCACCCCTGTACAATAGGGTATCTTCTTCCGTAACCGAAAGCTTTTTTGGAAACCCGTAGTACCGGAGCCGACTGTTTCCTTTTAAATTCATTCTGATCGACCATCTTTAACACTTTTAATACGATTTCTTTATCGCCTATAATTTGGCTGATTTCGTTGTATTCCTTGTTCTCCTCAAGATACATTCTTAGAATTTTATCAAGCAGTTCGTACTCGGGAAGAGTATCCTGGTCTTTCTGGCCTTTCTTCAATTCAGCAGAAGGTGCTTTTTCAATTATCTCTCTGGGAATAATTTCTTTTTTTCTGTTAATGTACTCGGCCAGCTTGTATACTTCTGTTTTGTAAAGATCACCGATTACAGCAAGGCCGCCCGCCATATCACCGTATAATGTTGCATATCCTACTGCAATCTCTGATTTATTCCCCGTCGTTAATAGTAAATTACCAAATTTGTTTGAATATGCCATCAGGTACAGACCTCGTATTCTTGCCTGCAGGTTTTCTTCGGTTATTCCTGTTATATCCTGCTGAAAAGCATGTGTTAGTTTCTCTTCTATCCTTCTCATGACCGAGTGAATCGTAACCTTTGTTGATGAGATGCCCAGGTTCTCTGCAAGTTTCCTGGCATCACTTATACTTCCTTGCGAGGAATACTTCGATGGCATTAGAAGAACATGGACATTATCCCTGCCCATAGCTTTTACAGCTAAGTAGGCAATTAAAGCAGAATCGATGCCTCCGCTCAAACCCAAAACAACCTTCTTGAATCCAAGCTTGGTACAATATTCCCTCAACCCGAATATCAGAGCATCATGAATTTCTTCCTCAAAGCTCCGTTCAGCATCATGTAACGGTGTAAGTGAATCCTTTGTTTCATAAATGAAATAATCTTCACTGAATGCCTCCCCCATAAGCACAAGGTTCCCGTTCTTATCCATACACATGCTGGCGCCGTCAAATATCAGTTCGGTCTGTGCACCGACGAAGCATGTATAAACCAGCGGAATATTATTCTGACGCGTAAGAACCGAGAGCATTTTTCTCCTGCCCTCCCGCTTCCCATATGAATAAGGACTTGCAGAAATGTTCAGCAAAATCGTAGCACCCTCTTTTATGAGGTTTTCTACCGGATCGATATTGTATCTCCTTATATGCCAGTAGTCTGCGTCATTCCAGATGTCTTCGCATATGGATATTCCAAGCTTTTCACCCTTAAATTCATATACATGATTCTCCTTGGCGGCGTCGAAATACCTCATTTCATCAAACACATCGTAGTTGGGAATAAGAGATTTGTGCTGAACAAATTGTATTTTCCCATCGTAACATAGTACGGCTGAATTATGTATATCCGTACCGATTTTGTCGTCATCTTCGGTAATAGAACCGAATAATAATCCTGTACTTCCGGTCCGCTCAGCTATTTCCTCTGCTGCTTTAATGACAGACTGCCTGAATTCCTTCTTTTCCACAAGATCAAGCGGGGGGTAGCCGGTAAGCGTTAATTCAGGAAAGATAACAAGGTCTGCACCGTCGTCCACTCCCCTACCGTACCCGGCAAGGATCCTGGCTTTATTCCCCTGGATATCACCTATAATATTATTCGACTGGCAGACTGCGATTTTCATAACTCAAAATAAAATAAGTACAAAAATAAAAAAGCACCAGCCATTAAACAATGTTAATTAGTCGGGCCTGTATTACTTTCCTGCCCAGGTCCTTAAGTAAATCTACACTTTAGTCATTCTGTTATACTATTTATAAACCGGTTTTAATTGAAATAAACCGTTAATAATATAACTCAACATCTAATCCCTTATTTTAATATTATACGAGTGGTTAATAATATTGATTTTCCGGGAGGATCAAATGAACAAGAAACTATATCGTTCAAATAAGGATAAAATGCTGGGAGGAGTTGCGGGAGGACTTGCAGAATATTTCGCAATTGACCCCACACTCGTACGTATTATATTCGTGGTCAGTTTGTTTGCGGGAGGTGCAGGCGTGCTGGCTTATATTATTCTTTGGATGGTCGTGCCGGAAGAACCATTCGCATTTGCCTCTCCTAATGCAGGAGCAGGCAGTACTCCGGGAACAGAAAATATTCCGGGCAATGAAAGCGGGACAGGAACCGGTTCACCCGATGAGGAAAAAACGCAGCCCGGCTATAACAAGTATTACCAGGCAATGGCAGAACAGAAACATAAAAGATCTTCAATATTCGGTGTTGTTTTAGTAGCGGTAGGATTGCTCTTTTTACTCGATAATTTTATTCCCAGGATTCACTTCGGTGATTTCTGGCCGCTGCTTCTTGTTGCAGTCGGCGTAGGTCTGCTTCTTAATGCCAGGAAATAATCAAGAGGAAATTCAAATGAAAGCAAAACATTTATTCTGGGGACTTTTATTTATAACTCTGGGTATTTTAATACTCATAAATAATTTCTCAGGACTATACTGGGATTGGCCCGGATTGTGGAAACTATGGCCTCTGGTATTCATCCTCTGGGGCATAGGAATTATGCTGAAGAATAACGCGGCAAAAGTATTGGTTGCAGGGCTTGCCGGAATTGTACTTGCCATCAGCTTATTTGCCTCGTTCAAAACAGTAGCACACCTTACAACGGGTGATTTTGATATTGTTTTTGATAATGGTCCTGATTCAGATTATAAATATGAGTTTACAGATTATACTGAGCCTTATTCAGATTCTATTAAAACGGCAGAATTTCATTTCAAAGCCGGTGCAGGATCTTTTACTTCTATTTCAGACAGTGCTGCCAGTCTTTTTTATGCGCACACTGAAGGTGTAAAGAATAATTATGAACTGAATAACCTTGTCACTGGAGATAAGGCATCGCTGGAAATGACCATGAAAAAAACCAGATTAAGGGTGGGCAGTAATTCGATGAGGAACCGTGTCGAAATGTATTTCAATCCTCGGCCTGTATGGGATATGAACTTTGATGTAGGTGCTTCTTCCTTAAACCTGGACCTGTCCCCTGTTAAAATCAGTAATCTGAAAGTAAGTATGGGTGCGGCAGCTCTTAAAGTAAAGCTTGGAAGCAATACAGAACGTACTGATGTTGATATAGAAACTGGCGCTTCGGATGTTAATATAGATGTGCCTGAAAGTGCAGGATGTGAAATAAGGACTGACGGAGCATTAAACTCAGAGAAGTTCAGAGGGTTCACGAAAATAAATTCAGATCTGTACCGTACCAGCAACTTTGATTCCTCAGCCAGCAAGATCTATATAAGGATTGATTCAGGTGTATCATCGCTCGAAGTAAATCGTTACAGCGGCGTCTGGTGACGTTCAATCAGTAAAAGTATATTTTTAGGTCTTAGCCTAACAGTTCTATTCGCACAGGAATTCCGTAAGATTGCCCTGAGTATTTTAAAACCACTATGAAAAGGATATCTGCTCAAAACGGCAGCATAACAAAAGGTTGTTTATCTTTTGATTTTTTTGGGAGGGATCCATAAATATTTATCCAGCTTAACGCACCCATCGTCGTCAAATTCTACACCTTCAGATCTCAGCAAATCTTCCATAATATCCGGATCACCAAAATGCATTCTGCCTGTCAGAGCGCCGTACCGGTTAACCACCCTGTGGCAAGGAAGCCCCGATTCTTTTGTTCCATTAATAGCCCAACCCACAGTTCTTGCGGCTGATTTTATTCCGCAGGCCTCAGCTATATGTCCATAAGTGGTGACCTTCCCAAAGGGAATTTTCTTCACCACGGCATATACACGGTCAAAAAAATCATCGTTTGATTTACGTCTCACGGCGATACTTTGTTTCTAATAAATATGTTTCTACCTCACGTCCTTCAAATATAAAATTAATTAAATTCTTGATAAAATTGAGGAGAAAACTTGCCAGGTATAGGAATGTTACTACAAAACTGGATTACAGAATTTTTCAATAAATGTAATCTTAAAAGGACATATGAGAACAACGATGAATTATTCCTTGTAACAGGTCATCGTGGTTCACCAGTTTTTGAACCGGAAAATACATTTTCTTCATTTGAAAGAGCTGTAAACGAGGGCGCGAATTCGCTTGAGGTTGACGTTTGTATCACGAAGGATCTGGAAGTGGTGTTATGGCACGACTGGGACCCTGATTCTACGAATGCGCTTCTCAGGGAGGGCGGTTTTGAACCTTACGTAAAGTACAAACCTCATCCCCCATCCTTAGGCAGCAAATATCGAAAAAAAATCAGTGAACTCACGCTTTCCGAATTCAGGGAGCATTTCACTTATAAAGAAAGACATAATCAGGCTCAGGTTGTCTACCCTGCGAAACCAAAGCTGAGTGAATTTTTTGGATGGTGCATTGAGCAGACCCGCATTAGTTATATTTTCCTCGATATTAAAACTCCTGATGAAGAAAAAGACTCAGTAATACCCATCGTTGAAGAAATAAGGAGATTAATGAATAAGTTTGATCCCGCTTTCAAAATCGTGATGGAAACAGACCAGAAAAAGGTATTTAGAATGATAAGGAATAAATATCCAGATATGTCAATAAGTCTTGATATAGAACCGCGTGCTGGTCTCATCCTTGTCCCCCGCCAATACAGCACAGTAAAGAAAGCAATAAAGTATGGAAATAAAACTGCTGTCGCCCTTAGGCCTAGAAAGATTACTATTGCAAACTGGACGACCTACAGAAGAATAATGAAATATGATGCACGACTGAAATCCCTTTTTAACGAGCGTCATCCCGAGAAGAAAGTTGAGCGTCTCATAGCCGCAACAGTTAATAAATATGAAGAGCTGGAGTGCCTTGTTAAACTTGGAGTTGACGGGATCCAGTCTGATTTCCCGCATCGTTTGAAAGAGATAGCCGAAAGGTATGGCAGGAAAACCGAAGCCGAAAGCGTATACGAAAAAAAAGCGTGGTAGATATAAAAGATTACAGCCTTCATTATACAGAAGAAAAAAGTCTCTGTATAAAAAGGAGAAGGAAGGGCAAAGGTTTTCAATACCTTGATGAACAAGGAAAAACTATACGCCATAAAAATGTACTTGAAAGAATTAAATCACTCGTAATCCCCCCTGCCTGGCAGGACGTTTTGATATGCAGCAGCACGAAGGGACATATCCAGGCTGTCGGCAGAGATAGTAAAGGAAGAAAACAGTATATCTATCACGCTGCATGGGAAGAGTTCAGGAATAATAAAAAGTTTGATAATCTGATAGAGTTCGGGAAATCCTTGCCCGATATCCGGAAACAGGTGAAAAAAGATTTAAGAAATAGAAACCTGATACGCCGTAAGGTTCTCGCCGTCATTGTCAGGCTGCTTGAAGAAACGCTGATCCGTGTCGGTAATGAGGTCTATGCAGAGGAAAATGATTCATACGGACTTACCACGCTGAAAAATAAACATGTTGATATAAAAGGCATCAATATTTATTTCCATTTTAATGGGAAAAGCGGCAAGTCTTTGGAATTAGATATACAGGACAGGACACTTGCAAAAGTTGTATCACAATGCCAGGATCTACCCGGTCAGCATATTTTTCAATACCTGGATGAGGAAGGCAAAAGACAACCGGCCGATTCTGCGGACGTTAATGAGTATCTGAATAGTATAGTGGAAATGAACTTTACCGCTAAGATTTTCCGGACCTGGGGAGCAACGGTTCTTGCCGCAGAAAATTTGAGTGCGGTTTCTCCTTCAAAAGATGAAAAAGAGAATCAGAAAATTGTATCAGATATCATAAAAAAGACAGCGAAGGAATTAAATAATACTCCCGCCGTATGCCGTGAATATTATATTCATCCCGATATAATAAGAGCATGGGAAGACGGCTATCTGGCTAAAGCTGTCACTCAGTTAATCCCTTCTAAAAAGAATTCAGAACTTAATAAAACTGAGCTAGCAGTGATTAAAATTCTGAAAAGATATTCGGGAAGGACTTAGTTCAATAAAATATCTTCTCTATTTCCGGCATCAATACAGCCTAAACCTATAACATTAAAGCCCGTTTATTTCAGGCTCGCTGGCAGGAACGGCTGAGAAAGCAAGAGAACCCGGGCAAAATCAGAACCTCGATTTACAAGATCCTGGCAGATGCTGTACTTGTCCAGTAGGCTTTCTTTTTTCTTACTGTTTCACTTATCAGTGCCGTGAACAGTAAAGCATCTGGGTTGTCGTTTAGCAATCTGATAATGCTTTTGCCTGGCTGAATATCCAGTTCGTAAATCCCGCCGGCGTTACTATCCGGAATAGTAGTTTCAGTTAATATCAGGGGATTTTTTTCTTTTCTGAAATAATAAAGTATTAAAAGTTTAGCTGGAAAGACCAGGTCAGTTTCAATAGGACAATTCAATCTTAAACGAAGAACCTGGTTTTGTATTACTGCTGAATCAACCATAAGAAACAGCCCCTCAGGAGTTATTTTATTTCGATCGGTGAATGAACCTTCATTTATAAGCTTAATATTATGCTTTATAATTCTATGATAAGAATCAGTGCCTTCTATTTTTGCTGCCGTCCATACCGCTTTCAGAGCAGGATCAGACATAAGTTTTTTTGACAATTTTACTGACATACTGAAACTGTTTCTTGCTTTCTTTGCGGCCGGGGTCTTTGCCTGTTTATAGTTTAAAGGACGCTCTGAAACAAAAGTTTTTCCGTGCATTTTCCGGAATACCATATTGCCAATTTTCCCTGTAACCTCCCCGAGAACAGAACCATCTACCAGTGCCATAAATCCTCCATAAAATGAACAGGTAAATATAACTTATTTGCCACTTATTTGCAACGTATTCAAGACGTATTCAGGACGTATTCAGGACTTATTCAGGACGTATTCAGATGCTTTCCACGAGCATCTTATAACTTTCCAATAGAATATGAAAATAAACCGGTGAAAGGAGTAGTGAGTAATTAGAACCAAATCCTCTTATATTTGAGGGGTAGTTATTGCTCACCTTCTGTGTTTAAGACTGAATGATAAATAATATCTTAATAATAGATGATGAACCGGATTTAAGAAACCTGCTGGCCAGGCTGCTCTCCCTTGAGGGGTATAAGGTTGATACTGCAGGGACGGGCAGTGAGGGTCTCCGGCTTTTGAAAAAGGAAGAATACCTGGTTGTTATCACTGACGTTCGACTCCCTGATATAAACGGATTACAGCTTATAGCGGAGATTAAAAACATAAATCCTTCTGCTGAAATAATCGTCCTTACTGCATACGGTACAATTGAAGATGGTGTTACAGCCATCAGGGAAGGAGCATTTGATTATATCACAAAGGGAGATGAGGATAATAAAATTCTTCCGGTCGTAAAGAATGCGCTCAATAAATCTTCTCTTCGCAGGCGCGTGGAACACCTTGAAAAACAGGTGGGTCAGAAATTCAGTTTCGATAATATAACGGGCAGCTCTCCTTCAATACAGCAGGCGATTGATATCTCCCGAAGAGTCGCACTTACCAACACCCCGGTATTGCTTACCGGTGAGACCGGCACAGGTAAAGAGATTTTCGCACAGGCAATTCATTATGCAGGCGAAAGAAAAAAGCATGCTTTTGTCGCTGTCAACTGCAGTGCTTTCGCTAAAGATCTGCTTGAATCGGAAATGTTCGGGTATACCGCAGGAGCATTCACCGGTGCAATTAAAAACAAAAAAGGATTGTTTGAAGAAGCAGATAAAGGATCCCTGTTCCTTGATGAAATTGGCGAACTCGATATTTCGCTCCAGGCTAAGTTCCTTAGGGTAATTGAAACAAATAGCTTTATAAAAGCAGGTGATACAAAAGAAACCAGCGTTGATGTGCGTATTATCGCCGCTACAAACAGAAACCTTCAGGAAGAAATCAGGAAGGGAAATTTCAGAGAGGATCTATACTACAGGATTTCTGTGGTTAAAATCGATATTCCCCCACTTCGTGAGAGAAAAGATGATATCAGGGAACTTATAGATTATTTTATCCCGTTCTTTTGCAGGAATCTTAATAAAAATATAAGCAGTATTTCAAACGATTTCTTTTCTGCCCTTATTAACTACTCTTTTCCCGGCAACATCAGGGAATTAAAGAATATAATTGAACGTGCAGTTATTTTATCAGATGGTGAGTTAACGGCGGGACTTCTCCCTAAGGATGTTCTCAATTCACCAAAGGAAATTTCTCCTTCGGAAACGCTTGATGATGTTGAGAGGAACCACATCCTCAAAATACTCTCCGAGGCGGGGGGAAATAAGACGAAAACAGCAGAGATATTGGGGATTGGGTTAACCACTCTCTATAGGAAACTGCAGTCTTACGGTCTCGAATAAACCCTCGTCCTTTCAACAAACGTGGTTATCTCGTCAATGAAATCTCTCAAAAACTTCATCTCTTCCTTATCTTTCTTAATTTCCTCGTTTAATTTTATTCCTATCATACAAACCACTGTCCCCCCTTTGTCGATAACAGGATAATAATATGCATCGGCGTTCCCTACGAGGTCGGTTGTGCTTCCCCCGGAAGATTTTTGCTTGAATGCCGCTTCTGCTGCCAGCCATTCCATCTCATCGGGAATAAAACTGCCCGATGGGTGAGGGGTCCTTGATAACTGCATTTCTCCATTATTAAGAAAAATTACGGTCTCAAGATGGAATATTTTTTCTATGTTCTTAACAGCAATTTCCAGTACCTCATTTGTATCCTTTGAACCTGATAACTCTTTCACAAGACTGTATAATGACTTCCAGCGCCGCTCCACTTTAAGGAGGTCGTATTTGTAAACATTCAATTTTGCTGTAAGAACTCCGTTTGTTAACGCCACAACGAGGAACATCAGCAGCATCATAACATCCTCTGGTTTCGCAATATGCATGGTGAAATGCGGAGGTATGAAGTAGTAGTCCCATCCCAGCGCACTTATCACCGCAGATAAAATTATCGGTCCCCTGCTGAAATTGAATAACGGCAGCATAAAAATTATAAGCAGCAGAATCATAGAAACGGTTTCATACCCGATAATATCCTGAACAGTGTACAGCAGTGAGATGAAGAAAAACAATATTACTGTTGAGAAGAAATATTGCTGCCCTGTACTCATTCGTTTTCCCGCGTTGAACGTTTTCATTTCCTTAACCTTTGCATGTAAGATATGTCCTGTATACAAAACCTGTACCTACAGTAATATTCCTTCAGCAGCATAGATTTTAACATGGTCCTTACCATTTTGAAAAGCCGCCCTTCCATTATGAACCGGTATTTGTCCGGCACATAAAGTAATTCAACGATTTATCCGTTTAAATCAGCATAAGAACTCAAAAAATCCACTCCTCACAATTCACCTAATTGTTTGAGCAGTTTTCTTCAAACATATAATTTTATCAAAATAAATTTATAGCCCTTTTTTTTGAGGGATTTTTTATTTTTTATTGCACTGTTTTGGACAAATGAGTCGAATATCCGGATTAACGGCTTAAGTTTTCATAAATTTATAATTTCGCTAACTAATTGAATTATTATATTTTATAATATTAACTTATTTATAAATATTCCTTTATCATGCTGCTCGTCCACAGGATAAGATTCTTTATTAGCTGGTTGAAGAGAAAGGTTTTCCCTGACAGGCTCTTCATTTTTGGTATAAGTATAATTGTCGGAATCCTGTCGGGAATGGTTGCCGTCGTTCTTAAAACTTCAGTTCATCTGTTTCAGAATATTTTCCATACTTCATTCGATGATCAGTTCAATACGTATTTCTACTTTATTTACCCCATTGCAGGACTTCTGCTTTCAACTTTTTATATCCAAAAGTTCAGGAACGGGAATCTTTCCAGAGGAATAGGAAATGTTATTGTTGAAATTTCAAACAATAAAGGAATTATTGCTAAACACAAACTGTACTCCCAGCTAATAAGCAGTTTTTTTACTTTAATTTTCGGAGGATCAGCAGGACTTGAATCCCCAATCTCGGTTACCGGAGCAGCCATAGGCTCAAATATTTCGATAGCAGCAAAAACCGGGGAACAACAGAGAAAACTGATTCTTGGATGCGGAGCAGCAGGTGGAATAGCTGCAATTTTTAATAGTCCTATCGCGGGTGTTTTGTTTGCACTTGAAACGCTGGTCTCTGAATTAAGCATCCCGAATTTTATACCTCTTCTGATCTCTTCGGCTTCAGCAACTGTAGTCTCTAAAATATTTTTCACCGGACAGCCGTTCAAGTTGATAACTCAAACCTGGGATTTAACTTCGATCCCTTATTATGTATTTCTCGGTATAATGTGTAGTCTTTTGTCTTTGTATAATATTAAAGTCTATTTTTATTTTCAGAAAACCCTGGGCAAGTGGAAAAGACCATATATCAAAGCACTAACAGGAGGAATAGGCCTGGGATTTTTACTTTTTATTTTTCCTGCCCTCTATGGTGAAGGCTACAACATAGTTGAATCTTTTTTAGATGGCAAATATTTAATATTATTTAATAAAAGTTTGTTCTGGCAGAATCAGCAGAATATTTGGATACTGCTCATTTATGGATTTCTTATCTTAATGCTTAAGGTGGTTGCTACCTCACTTACTGTTAATTCAGGCGGTAACGGGGGGATGTTCGGCTCATCTTTATTTGCAGGAGCTTTGCTGGGATTTGTATTCTCAAGGTTTGTAAATGTGATGGGCTTCCATCATCTTGATGAAATAAACTTTATTGTGGTTGGTATGGGCGGAGCACTTGCCGGTATAATCCATGCTCCGTTGACGGCAATTTTTCTCATAGCGGAAATTACCGGAGGTTATGCTTTGTTCATCCCTCTGATGATCGTCGTATCCATTTCTTATCTGATTACTAATTTCTTTGAACCAAATTCGGTTTACACAAAGAAAATAGCACAGGAAGGAAAATTTATCCTTTATGATAGGGATAGGCTTATCCTGGAGAATATTCAACTGAGTAAATTTATTGAAACAGATTTTATTCCACTTCGCGAAAATGAACCGTTCGAAAACGTAAGGAAGATTCTCAGGGAAACAACCCGGTCATTATTCCCTGTAATTGATGAAGAAAACAGACTCCTTGGCCTCGTTTTTTTTGATGATATCAGGGAATTAATTTTTGACCGGTCAATGGATCATATTCTCCTCGTAGCCGATATTATGATTAATCCCGATGCAGTGGCAGGGATGAAAGATAGTATGTTTGATATTGTAAAAAAGATGGACGAGAGTAATCTTTGGTACATTCCTATCCTGAAAGATGGAAAATATTTTGGCTTTGTTTCAAAATCAAAAATACTCAATCATTATAGAGAACTTTTAAAACGAATATGAAAGACTACAATAAGGTTTTCCCTTAATAGAGCTGGATTTCGGGATTGAATATTGTACCATCTAAGCACGTTAAACATGCCTTACCAGCATTGTAACTTTTTATAATTTAAGCCGGACAATGAAACTGCCTTAAAAAAGGGCCTTATTACCAACCTTTTGTTAAAGTAGGTACACTCCCATTTGTAAAATTTAAATGAAGAATATCTGACCTCGGAACTATTACATGATTTTTCGAACTACTTCTCTAAGTCTATTTTCATCCAGGGGTTTTATCAGAATTGCTTCGGGCTTGAATTCTTTAGCCTTTCTGAAATAATCCTCCTGGTTGAGGCTGTGATAAATACAATAGGAATCTTTTTTTCATTCGCTACTTTAGCGATACGGAAGCCAGTGGGACCGTTCTTCAGTATAATATCAAGCAGAATGAGATCCGGATGAGTATCATTTATTTTTTCGATTGCCTGCGCATAAGTTGTTGCATTGTTTACGAAATAATATCCTGATGTCTCTAACTGTTTCTCTAAATCGAGAGCAACCAGCAGTTGGTCTTCAACAATTAGAATATTCTTTGAATTCTGCATTAGTTTTTTCCTTACATTTTATCATCAAGGTATCAGACATAGATAATCTACAAATGATATAAAACAATATATACAGCCGAAGTCTTAGTTCTGGAAGCAGGAATGTGTCCTGGACAAAACTTGATTTCCTTTCCTTGTGTTAGAAAAGGCAATTGTGACTGTAATTATTTGTATTAGGCTAAGTTCGGGATATTTTCCCTTGAAATAACAATAACTATAAAAAGAACAGGAGATTTTATGTTGTGGACTATTTTTGTGATCCTGCTGGTATTGTGGCTGGTAGGCTTGGTTACCTCTTATACCCTGGGAGGTTTTATTCATATACTGCTCGTAGTGGCTGTTATTATCCTCCTGATTAATTTGTTCTCTGGCAAGCGTACAGTATAATCATAGTTAGATGCAAAAAACCGTAATAACGGTTAAATAATAGTGGAGTATATTTCTAACCCCCGTGATGAAACTACGGGGGTTATTTTTATAGAAACTGATAAATGTGATTAGGGGTTAATTTTTAGCTGTAACTTTTTCGGAAGCTGTTGTAATCAGGTATTTTGATCCGTGCTCCGTCGAATTCAATTAATCCTTTTTTCTCGAGTGCATGAAGAACTCTTGAAACGGTTTCCCTTGAAGTTCCTGCAAGATTTGCAATATCATGCTGATAAGGGAGGGTAACCTGAACTGAACCCTGGCGGATAGTTCCGGTACTTTCAGCAATCTGCAGGATTGCAGAAGCTATTCTTCCTTCTGCGTTGGAAATAGAAAGGGATTTGATTTTTGTATCTGTCATACGAAGGCGGCGGGTCATTTCTTCCAGCAGCGCTATACCTATATTTGGGTTTTCTTTTAATAACCGGATGAATTCCTCACGTGCCAAAAAGAAAAGCTCGGTATCATCCATAGCAATTACATCAGCTGAGGGCTTTTTATTATCAATCAATGACATTTCACCGAAATAATCATGTTCGCCCAGTATCTCGAGAATAATCTCCCGCCCGTCAGGATCGTTCTCAGCTACTTTTACCTGACCTTTCGTGATAACATAAAGACCGGTTCCTTCGTAAGATTTGCTGAGGATTGTCATATCCTTTTTATAGTTTCTCATAACGCCCATCTGCTCGATCTTTGAGAGATAATCGTTGTTTAATTCAGAGAATATTGGAACATACTTGATTGTGACGTTTGAATCTATCATTTCCTCACCATAATTTTAACCCGTAATTTATTAATTAAAAGTTAGATTTTTGTGTTAAATATTACAGAGATTAATCACCTGGAATGCTCAAAAACACAATAAAAATGCTTGTTTAGAAAAATGTAATCAGTTCAGTCTTAAAAATTTATTAAAGCGGATATTCACCGGCCCCTTCAAAGTCTTTCATTTTCCTTTCTTTATAGAAAATAGAGGCTGCCTTTATGATCGCATCTTTCAACTGTAGTTCAGAAAATGGCTTCCTGATTATTTCGATAGGATTGATCTTTTTTGCTTCGATGAATGTTTGTTCATCTGTGGAAGCTGTTACGAAAATTATAGGTTTTTGTTGTCCTCCTGAATTGTTTATCGTTCTCGCCGCATCAACTCCATCCATCCCATGCTCCATCATTATATCCATTATTATAAGGTCGGGATTACCGGTTCTATTTTTCTCCACGGCATCCCTCCCGTTTCGGGCGATGATTATATTTTCAAACCCGAAACTTTTTAACGTTCGTTTCAGGTCAAAAGCTACAATACCCTCATCCTCAGCTATTAATATTCCTAACATACCCGGCCTTTTTAAGGATAACGTAGCCTTTTGAAAGCTTATAAACAAGTTTGATTATCACAATGTGCCTGATGCTCTATCGTTCTGTTAGCCGAGAATGACGGGATCATTTCTCTCGATTTGAAGTCGCTGCTTAAAAGTAATAACGCTACGCCAGTATCAGCCAAATCGGACGAAGATTTAATTGCACTGTATAAATCGATTCAGCCAGGACTGGTGATCGCAGATCTCTCTCAGGTAAAAACTCCAATGAAGCTGCATTAAAAGAGATCAGAAATATGGGAAAGACTCCTATAATTCTAATCTCTGGTTCCCCGGAAATTTTACTTGAAAAACTGGTTGAATACCTTAACCCCTGTACCTTCCTTAGTAAACCCTTTGATAAAGCGGAACTGCTGATAACTATAAAACAGTATCCTGATAATTAAAACTTCACGTTAAATCTCACATTAGCCGCGTCCCATTTACTGTCATAAGTTCCCGGCGGCAGTTCTTTATAGCAGCTGATCAACCAGTCCCCTAGTGAATCAAAGATATTTAAAACAACATTGCCGGATTCAGGAATGTAACAGGATTAAAAGGGTTGGGATAGTTTTGATACAAATTATAATCCGAAGGGACACTGTTATTCGCTATATCCTTAACACCACTTGCGTTATCGAATTGTGAGACTGCTGCACCTAAACTGAAAGTATTTTCAGAACTAACCTGAACCGGAAAAGAGGATTATCGTTCCGTTATCTGCCATCCCTATGTGTCTTTCCGGAAAATAATTTTTATAATACCGGGAAACATTTTTCCCTTTAAAGCATCTTTACCTTTAGAGAGGATAATAACTTGGATTATAAGACCGACTTTTTCCTGGATATTTTTCACAGAACGAAGAAAAAGATATACAACTTCGTGCTGAAGATGACTTATGACAGGATGATGACCGAAGATATCGTCCAGGATGTCTTTTTGAAGTTCTTTGAATCCATTGATAAGCTTAATTCCTATTCGCGTGCCGAAATATGGCTTTTTACCACTGCCAGAAATGAGATTTACCAGTATTACCGTAAAAAGAAGATCCATCTGGATAAGTTCAATCCTGAAGACATCGACAGCGTGGAATTAAGTTCGGATGAATCGCTTGAAGATCAGCTTGAACTGAGGGATATACGAAATCATCTTCGGAATGAATTGATGTTCATTCCTCCTGAGCAAAAAGAGGTTTTCTTGTTAAAGGAGTACGGAGGATTATCCTACAAGGAAATTTCAGAAATGATGAACATTGACGTAGAGCTTGTTAAAAGCAGGCTTCATAAAGTTAGAAGAAAAATGATTGACAGAATCTCCAAAATCATAAATTGAGAACGGCTTATGGATGAAAAAATATTTATTATGATTGACTCTTATATCGACGGTGAATTAAACCGGAACGATGAAGATATATTATTTGAGCAGCTCGCAGTAAATCCCGATGCGAGGGATTACCTGAGAAAGGTTAACCTTGTGAATAACCAGACAAGACTGTCCGTCGCTGAATTTCCATCGTCTCTGGAACGAAATATTCTTGAGGGTATCGGTGGAAGGTCTCAACCCCGGGTTTCTACAAGTGCACGCCTTACAGGATTAATATCTGCAGGGATTTCGGTAATTCTATTAATCGTTTCGCTGTTACTGTTAGGCCAGGTTTCTGACTACCGCAATGAAATTAATTCTGCCGTGACCCGGATGCAGAAGCAGAATGTTATGATCGAAGCTCTGTACAACAGCTATCCGGCTGCAGAGGTACATGCACAGTATTCTAATGAAATTATTGTAAAACCTAACATATGAGGCAGTAAAATGAAACACCTTGCTATATTATTCCTGGGTATCCTGATATTTACAGGATGTGAGAAAAGAAATAGTGTGGAAATTATCCCCGATTATAATTCCATTTATTTTACATCCGGTAATATTGATCAGCCGCCTCGCCTGGCACAAGGAGATGAAAACAAACTTGAAGCAGAAATACGAAAAGAGATGAACAAAAATTCACAGGATAAAATCAGCCTGGAATACAGGCTCCTGCTGGATGAAAACGGGAATGTGGAAAAAATACTCCCTGTACTCACACCGGGACCGGAATACTCAAACCTAGTGGCAAAAGAAGTTAGCAGCTGGAAATTTGAACCCGGTCAGAATGACAATAAGACTGTAAAATCCCAATTTAAATGGGACCTTAATATCCCCGGTGAGATCAGCATTGATGAAAATGAATATAAGATGGCTGCGGACTCAATGCCTCAGCCTGTCGGTGGTATGCAGGCGCTGTCAAGAAATATAATCTACCCTGAAAAAGCAAAACAGAATGGGACTGAAGGAAAAGTATTTCTGCAGGTATACATTGATGAAACTGGAAGGGTAGTAAAAACTTCGATAATAAAGAGTGCGGGAGATATTCTGGATGATGCAGCTGTTTCTGCTCTCCGGAAAACCAGGTTCACACCTGGAATTGTTGAAGGCAAACCAGTAAAAGTTAAGTTAGTAATACCGGTTGTTTTTAAGTTAAGTTAACGGCTTTTGATATTATTAAGAATTTCTTTGAAAACTAATCTGCCGGCATCAATGCTTTTATCAGGAGGAAGGAACCTCGGGTTGTGCAGCCCGTAGCGTTCCCCTTCTGAAGTTCCAAACCAGAACATGAATGAAGGATACTTACCAGAGAAGAACCCGAAATCTTCACCCGTCATTTTATATCCGCAGTTGATGAATCTGAACTTGTCTCCCAGAGCCTTCTCCATTTCTGTGTAAAGTTTCTCGTTTACTCTTACTTCGGGATAATGAGCTCCGTTTTTGATTATATAATTGACCCCGGTTACGGTTTTTATCCCCTCAAGTATTTTCCTCAGTGAATCGGCAAAATCCAAAACCAGTCCTTTTTTCAATCCCCTTATTGATCCTTCCAGTCTTGCTTTCCCTGGAGCTATATTCCGAACAAATCCGGATTCAATTTTACCAACACCGAATATAAAGGGCTCAGCTACATTTCTCGGCATTTTATCAACAGAATCAAGGAAGGTTCTGAGAGCATTAAATGCATTTCTGCCTTCAAAAGGAAATGCAACGTGAGAACTTTCGCCTACAAACTCTATGTCTATTTCAAGAGCTGAAGCAAACAGAACACCTGGAGTTGAGGCAATAGTACCCAGAGGGTATTCATCGGTTACGTGCAGAGCAAAGGCGTTCATTATATCATACCCTTTGAAGATTCCGGTATCGTAGAACTTCATTGCTCCCCCGCCGCTTTCTTCAGCCGGCTGGAAAAGGAAAAGAATATTTTGCCCGGGCTTTTCAATTAAGACATCTCTTATAAAAGCGTATAGAATTGAGCTGTGAATATCATGGCCGCATGCATGCATATAATCGTTTGTTGATTTAAACTCTATATCATTTGCCTCCCTTATGGGAAGGGCGTCAATATCTGCCCGGAATAACAGCCATGGATTATCATTCACTTTGTATTCGAACAGAACGCCGGTTGCAAAAGGAGTATGAATTTTCAATGCAGCTGAACCGTCAAGGGTCTTTACTGAATTAATTATAGTTTCGGTTGTTTTAAACTCCTGGTATGCAATCTCAGGATTCATATGAAGTTTGTGCCTGAGTTCAACTGGCGATAGTATACTCATATTATTTGCCGGTTCCTTTATGCTGCTATTTTCCTGAATTACTGAAATTCTTCCGGTCCCTGATCCATACCATTGTCAGGCTGCTCTGTAGAGTTCTTTTGTTTGTAATTGTTAAAATTGAATTTGATATTAAGCATAACAACCGGTGATTCACGGTTGAAATACTGGTGTGAGTAAAGATCGGGACTTGCCGATGTATACTCGTACCTTGCGGTACCCAGCATATCCCTGACCTGCAAAGTTAGGGAAAGCTGTTTGTCCATAAAATCCTGTTTCACGGCTACATCGGCTGAGAAAAATCCTTCGGATCTTCCCTGGGATGAAACAGAAGGACTATTATACCTGCCATTAACTTGTAAAGCTGTTGTTTTAGTTATACTGAATACATTATTCATCCTCAGATTCCAGTTGAAACTTTTACGGTCGAAAGATTCTCCGTACAGATTACCATTCACACGGTAGTCGTATACGTTGCCCATCAGGTTCATATCCCAGAACTCCAACGGATCATATATCAGCATAAATTCAGTTCCGAGAGAGAAATCCTTCCCGATATTTTCGAAAGTAGTCAGTGTTACATTTTGAGCATCCGGATATATGGAACGGATGTCTTCAATTTTATTCTGCGTGACCCTGTAGTAAAAATCTGTAGAGAAATTGACTTTACCGAAGAAAGTCTGAATACCGGCATCATATGAATCAATAAATTCAGGCGCAAGACCGGGATTACCCTGTCTTACATTATTTGCATCAACCCAGGTAATAAATGGTTCCAGGTTCCAGCCGTGAGGTCTGTCTATTCTCTTTGTATAACTTGCCATCAGCTGAGAACCGCCTCCGAGCTTATATGAGCTGTGCAGCGTCGGGAAAAAGTCCCATCTGTCTATCTTGAAATACTTGTTTTGCTCCTTCACGTCTGTAGTCTGGTAGGTGTACTCTCCACGCAGACCTCCCTGGATACCAAAATCCCCCCACTCATCAGAATAGATGGAATATACTGCTTGTTCAGTTCTGTTATATTTATTCGTATTACTGAAGAGGGGTTCAAAAATAAAATTCCCTGCAGCTGAATCATATGAGTAAAGACCGTTTATATCCGTGGAAAGCTCGGCTTCACCCTGGTAGCCTGCCTCCAATTTATTTTTTTCGCCGATTGGAAGAATATAATCAAGCTTACCTCTGTATTCGTTTTCCGGACCGGATTCGGTGGTTTTGGTTCCATCTGTAATTATACCGGAGTCTATACGGTTAGTGATAGAATTTTCATCCCCGCTATGGCGGCCGTAGAAAAGCTCTGCAGAGAGTTCGTGACCTTCTTTTTCAAATTTATGCTGATAGTTTGAATTCAAAGCGAAGTACTGTCCTTTTCTATTGCTGTTAATCAGACTTCGGTACGTGTCAATACCGGGGGAATTCTCTGCCCATTGTATATAGGACAGACTTGAATTACTCTGGTGCTCACCATTTCCATAACGGCTTCCGAAACTGACCAGATCATTTTCACTTAAATTAAAATCGATCCCTCCTCTGATTCCATAAGAGGTTCTTCCCCACTCCATTGTTCCAGCTGAGTTGAGGTAATTTGAGCCGGAAGGAAGGATATATATGTTTTCCTGCCTTCTTGTTCCGGGAAAGATTCTGCGGTTATAATTCAATCCGAAATTATAATTAACGGAATTGGTTTTATATTCAAACAGGAAGTCGCCCCCGTACTTATCATGGAATCCCGCATTAGCATTTACCACTCCGCTTAAACCCTGCGTCTGTCTTTTCTTCAAGATGATATTTATTATTCCCGCAGTTCCCTCAGGATCATATTTGGCTGAAGGGTTCGTAATGATTTCAATTGACTGTATGGATGTTGCCGGGATCTGCTGAAGGATATCCTGGGCATCCATTACGGATGGCCTTCCGTCTATTAGTACTGTAAAATTTGTGCTGCCGCGCAGACTCACATTACCTTCTATATCCACACTTACGGAAGGTACATTTTCCAATACTTCCGCCGCATTCCCTGAAATCGTTGTTCCCAGTTGATCAACATCAATAACTTTCTTATCAATCTGATAGGTGACAGGATTTCTTGTACCTTCAACTACAACATTCTCAAGATTGACGGCACTTGATCTTAGTCTGATAGTCCCAAGACTGATACTTTCCCTTTGAGGAGATAATTCTATCGTAAATCTTTGTTTCCTGAAACCGATGAACCTGATATCCAAAAAATATATGCCGAAAGGTACTTTCTGTAAAGCAAATTTTCCTTCAGAACCGGTAATCGTTCCAGTTATTACGCTTGTATCTTTAAGCGACAATACAACGATATTTGCATATTCTATTGGAGCTTTTGAAGCAGAATCAATAACAGTTCCGGAAATAACACCGCCGTTCATACTACCTCCTCCACCGTAACCTTGCTGCCGCTGCTGTGCGTTTATATATAAAGGAGCTAAAATTAAAAATAAAAGTAGAATAGAAAGTTTTGGGTTCATTTTTTCAGTCATAATTCAGGATATAAGGTATATATTAATTTTTTAAGGTAGTAAAGTTAGGCAAAATATGCCAAAAATATGAGTCCCCGTGATATTAGTTCCCTGTTTCTACCCAGAACCTGTGAAGCAAGCCTGAAGCCTTTTCTATAAGTTCTTTTTTGATCAGAAGCGACAATCTGAATGAAGTAGTTGCTGCACCGTAAAACCTGATCTGATTTTCAGCCAATACGGCGAGGGTACCCGTAATTATTTTATTATCCCGGCTGAATCCTTCTCCGATTATTGACACAGCCCCGAGTGTATCGTCGATAAATATTTTATCATTATACATTCCGGTCAATTCTTTTGAGATTTTATTCCATGAATGAACATTCTTTCTGGAGATAACAAAGGAGGTCCTGACATCGTCATTTTTATCAGAATAATGATAGTTTATTTCCTTTACTGCAGCACTTCGCGAATCCAGAAAGTTAAGTATTTCTGCTATGCTTTTGTCCTCAAGAATAATTCTTATAATATCGGTCTCATGTACAACCGCTATAACCTTTGTTCTGTCTGAAGGCTGAGCCTCCCTTATAACAGTTTCACGGCCGGGATTGAAAGTGCTTCTGGCATAGATGGCGATCTTGGCTTCTTTGGCAAACTGTACTGCCTGGGCATTCAGCACTTTTGCCCCTGCTTCGGACATCTCCTGGAGCTGCTGAAACGACATTTCGGGAAGATGTTTTGCGTCTTTTATTATATTGGGATCTGCGGTATATACACCATCAACATCAGAATAAATTTCACACCTTTCTGCATTCAATGCTGCGGCAAGGGCAATAGCAGAGGTATCCGAGCCTCCGCGTCCCAGTGTTGTAATATCTCTTTTATAACTGACTCCCTGGAATCCTCCGATCACCACTACCTGTCCTTTTGCAAGCTCATCCTGAACACGGAAAGGTCTGACTTCAATTACCCGCGCATCATTATAACGGTCGTTGGTTATTATTCCTGATTGGGAACCTGTTAATGAAATTGCTTTTATTCCCAGGTCATTCAATGCTATGCAGAGCAGAGCCATCGTTATCCGCTCACCGGTACTGAGCAGCATATCAAGTTCTCTCTTTTCAGGGTCGGATGATAATGAATGAGCCATTTCTATAAGCTGATTTGTGGTTTTCCCCATAGCAGAGACAACAGCAACAACATCGTTTCCGTTATTTTTCACTGCAGCTATAAGTCTTGCTACTTTCTTTATCATTTCAGCATCTGCGACACTGCTCCCGCCGTATTTTTGTACGATTACAGGCATCAGAGATTCCTCAGGGTTTCCATAAGCTGGGTCTTGCTTCTTGTCTTTTCATCCACTTTCTTTATGACCTTAGCAGGTACACCGGCAACAACCGTATAGGGCTCAACATTTTTAACAACTATTGATCCGGCGGCAACAACAGCACCTTTTCCAACCCTTACTCCTTCCAGTACAACTACATTTGCCCCGATCAGAACATCATTCTCAATTACAACAGGATCCGCGCTGGGCGGTTCAATCACCCCGGCAAGCACGGTGCCCGCACCTATGTGACAGTTATCCCCGACTATAGCTCTTCCCCCTACTACCACATTCATATCTATCATCGTTTTCGGGCCGATCACAGCTCCGATATTAATTACCGCACCCATCATAATAACACAGTTATCGCCAATCTCCACAAGATCCCTGATCACCGCGCCTGGTTCAATTCTGCAGTTGAATTTAGATAAATCTGCCAGAGGTATCGCAGAGTTCCTTCTGTCAAGTTCTATTCTGTGTTTGGTAATATGCTCTTGGTGTATTTCAAGAAATTCGGTGAACTCCTTATATTCACAGAAAAGTATTCCTGATTTATCAGAACCGTAAAAATCCAGTTTCCCGAAATCTATCTTGTCGAGTCTTCCCTGGAGGTATATTTTTGCAGGGGTCTTTTTCTCTGCATTTGAAATGTAGTTGATAACTTCATATGAATCCAATTTTCAACCTCAGTTTTTATTATTTGCCGTGTTCACCGAATACTACATCGGTAAAAGAATAAAATCCGTTTTTCTTATTTATAATAAATTCTGCAGACTTAAGTATCCCTTCCGCAAAAGTTCTTCTCGAAATTGCATGATGTGAAATCTTTAGAGTTTCTCCCATTCCCCCGAATTCAACAGAGTGATCGCCGGGAATACCTCCGAGCCTAAAAGAAGAAACATTTATATCCCTGCCTTCAAAGAGATTTTTAATCATTTTTGCAGTTCCTGAAGGCTTATCCTTTTTATTCCGGTGGTGGATCTCGCTTATCTCAACATCCCAGTCATCGAGCAAAGCGGCAGCTTTTTTTGTGAGATTAAGCAGAACCTGTATGCCGATAGAAAAATTATAGCTCTGTACTACCGGCAGAGTTTGGGAAAGTTCTTTTAAAGCAGTCATCTGTTCGTCTGATAGGCCCGTTACTGCAATAATAAACGGTGAATTAAATTTTTTTGCTGTTATGATATTTTTTTCAAGTGCGTCGGGCAGAGAACAATCAATAATTAACCGCGGCTCAGAAGTTAGATTTTCTCCTTCAATGTCCGATGTATAAACCAGATTGTATCCCATTTCGGAAAAGAGATTTTTGACTTCATTTCCCAGTCTTCCCCTGTATCCGATCAATCCATAATCAAGGTTTCCATCCATATTATTCTCCCATGGTATCCATTGCTTCATCCAAAACAGGACTATTTTTTTCAGTCAGCTTGTTTAAAGGTAAACGAAGAACATTCTTGCAGTACCCCAGTCTGCTCATTACATATTTCACCGGGGCCGGACTCGCTTCAATGAACAATTTATTCATCATCCCATTATACTTATCGTTCAGCAGCCGCGCTTCATCCATTTCATTTTTAAAGAGGGCATCAGTCAATTTTTTCATTAACTGAGGATAAGGATTTGAGAAAACGGAGATTACACCTGAGCCCCCAAGCGATATGATAGGCAGGGTCTGGTCATCATTCCCCGAGTATACAAGCATTTCCGATGGTTTTAATGCGATAAGTTCTGCAATCTGGCTGATATTTCCACTGGCTTCCTTTATACCTACAACATTTTTGCATGCTTCATATATCCTTATTGCAGTTTCAGGAAGGATATTCATGCCTGTGCGTGAAGGAACATTATACAAAATTATCGGAAGAGTTGTTCTTTCTGAAATATATCTAAAATGCTCAATTAAGCTTGACTGGGTCCCTTTATTATAATATGGGTTGACGATAAGGAGTCCGTCGACTGCAAGATCTTCTGCCATCTTGTTAAGTTCAGCCACATGCATTGTATTATTTGTACCTGTTCCTGCTATAACCGGAATCTTTCCGCTGACTGTTTCCTGCACTGTAGTGATAATTTTTTTTCTCTCATTATCATTTATAACAGGAGATTCACCGGTAGTTCCAAGTACAATGAGAGCATCCACTCCCCCGTTAATCTGCTGAACAGTTATTTTCCTGAGCGAATCATAATCAACACTAAGGTCTTCATTAAAAGGAGTAATTAGCGCGGTTCCGGTTCCTTTAAACATCGGCTTTCCTTTGCATTAAAAAACGTGGAAAAAATATTTCTATAAAAATAACCGGAAAGGTTGTAATATGAAAGAAAGAAGAAGAATTATCCAGGACCCTCTATTCAGATTAATATCAGTTGAAAGTTTATTTTAAAACGAGTGCCATAAAGATTATTACACCTACCCATGAGATCAGCCATCCGAGGGCAATAAATAGAATGAAAAGAAGAGTATTATATTCAACAAACCAGTTTTTCAGCCTTAGCCAACTCATTTCAGCCTCCTTGCCTATAATGAAGGAAAAGTTTCATCTTGATAATAAACAAAGTATATACCAGAAATGATTTTTCTGTAACCCTTTTTTTTTATCAATAAATAAGACTGGTTTTGTAAATGTGGGAATTCATACGGCTAAAATATCATTATTGGGAAATCACAAGGTACTTTAACTCCTGAATAATGACCTTAAATTAGTTTTCGCGAGTAAGTCTGATTTCTTATACTGCGGCGGAACGAATAGGTTATAAATTAAATATAGTAGAATGATGCCTGCAACTAAATAAATCTCTTCCATAAAGACAGCTCCTTAATTTTTTTATTAAACTGCCCACTCAATTCTTACGCAAATTATTATAATATTATTAGGATGCTGTGCCTATTATCATTGTCCTCCCATTCTTTATCTAAACCAAATTGAAGATGTGATTAAGGGACAAAATGTTTATAAATTGTATATAAAAACGTTAATAATTATATTTGTTTCCTGAAAATATGCGCCCGTAGCTCAACTGGATAGAGCGTTTGACTACGGATCAAAAGGTTGAGGGTTCGAATCCTTCCGGGCGTACAACTAAGCTCTTAAAAAACAATGTCTTGCAGAGATAAGTAAACACTGGTTTTTTGAATAGGTAAAATTGCAAGCGGATTTGACCAAACTTCGATAAAAATCCGGCCTTGGTACTTCTAAACGGAATCCGGGGATGTTTTTGTACGGGGATGTTCAGCGATATTCCAGACTGAAAAAACAAATACTATACCTCCTGTCACAAAAAAATTCCAGGGCATTAAAAAATTAAACCAGCTCCCGCATAGAATCAGCCATATTCCGATAAATAAATTTAATATTCCCTCCCAGCTTTTTGTGCTTATGAATCCCAGCAAGCTAGAAATCAGAATAACTATCCCCGCAGTTATTATAAGCGCAGGATTTCTGATATCATTAACGAATCCACTGACTATCAGCCATAAACCGATTACCAGGTTGATCCAGGCAGTCCACATAATAATCTCCTTCCGGGTTTAATATTATTAGAAACTTAAATTTTTTGATCGATATTTAATGTGCGAAAAAGCGAATAGATAAACAACAACGGGGCACTATTTAGATTAGCATTCTATCTCAAGCCCAGGATGGTTAACAAGATCCCGGAACAGGACCAATTACATAGCTTATGTAAAAATTGTAATGTTGAATACAGAGTTACACAGTAACACATAATAATTAATAATTTTATTTGATTTTAGGTCCAATGGAGAAAAACATGAAAAGTCCTAAAATAATGGTGGTAGAGGACAAAGCTATTATTGCACTGGATATAATGAGGTTTCTCATAAGTAAAGGCTATAAGAATACCATGTATTACCTAACCGGTGATGATGCATTCAAAGCCATAAGAGACAAAAAACCCGATCTTGCTATCCTCGATGTGATATTGGACGGTGAAATAACAGGGATCGATATTGCAGAAGAATTAAATAAGTTTTCGATACCGTTTATATTTGTATCCGCTCTTTCTAACCCGAAACATCGACAGGAAATTGAGAGACTTAAACCGGCAGCAGTATTTATAAAACCGGTAAACCTTAATGAAGTACTCTTAGCGGTGCAGAATGCGCTCACTTTTGAGAAAGTAAATAATATAAAGATTTCAACTTTTTTTACATTAATTTAAGTTCAGTAATGAACGTTGAAGAAGAATCATAAAGTTTATCTCCTCTTAGTCCCGGCGAATATTCCACTTCCGCAAGTTTTATGCTAAACGTCTGTTTAATAATCGTATTATTAATTCTTTTGTACTCAAATTGACATCTTAGCTCAGGAAATTCATTGACTTTGTCGCCATTTGTAATTTCATTATACCAGAAAAATAATTCAGGATAAACGTCTGGTACCTCAACACCGAATGTCAGAGAATTCTGACCGGTGGGCAGTATAAAATCATTTTGCTGCCAGTTATTAATCAGGATGGTTTCCCTAGAAGAGGAATAACCAAGCTTTTCCGATTTAATGGTCACAATTTTATCATCGTCGTCAATAGTGAACAAATGGAACAAATCATTGGTCTTTATCAGCTTAATAGAGCTTTTCAGATCAAAAGAAAATCTGCTTTTTACTTCAAGTGCCGGTTCCTTCCCCGCATTTATAATCTGTATAGCGGAAGTGTCGCTTCCGTTGAATTTGAAGGAAAGTTTTCCCAGTCCCGCATCCGTAATAAATCTAATGTTCAACGGCTTTAGGAATAACCTCGGTTTATCTGCTTCAAACACTTCATTTCTGATTATCCTGAAGGAATCATTCACCTGCTGAATTCTGAGAATTGTAAATAATAAAGTCATTACATAAAGAAAAGCAGCAGATGAGAGAAGCGGGAATTCGAAATATCTGATCCATCCATTCAGGCCGGAATAATTCATTTCAAAGACAGGGAGCGGCTCTCTTAAAATAATATATAACGAATACACAGTAGCTGCCAGAATGATTACAGAAATGAGTATTAAAATTCCGGCTAACAATGCTGAAAAAAAATTTCTCATCAAGAATATCTTTCTGTTTTAATAAAAAAGATGTTCATCATCATCAAAACAGTTTCATTCAACATCGGTTGCATTGAGCCCGGGACTAAAGATTAATAATATTTGTTTTGATTTTCTGAACAAAAATGATCGGATCAGCTGAATGATTTTTTGAAAGTATTATAATCGGGTATTCTTATTTTGGAACCATCAAGCTGGATCAATCCTTTTTTTTCTAATGAATGCAGTACCCTGGAGACGGTTTCCCTTGACGTGCCGGCAATATTAGCAATATCATGCTGAAACGGAAGGTCTACTTCAACCAGACCCTGTTTCATTACACCGGATAACTCAGCAAGCTGGATGATGGCCGAGACTATCTTCCCTTCGGCTTTTAAGAGGGAAAGGGATTTTATTTTGTCGTCAGCTGCTCTCAGCCTTTTAATAAGACCTTCAAGGATTGCGTACGTTATTTTTGGGTTATATTCAATCAATTGCATAAACTGTTCTCTGCCAAGGTAAAATAATTCCGTGTCTTCCATAGCTGCTACATTGGCGGAAGGGTTTTCACCATCCAGAAGTGACATTTCTCCGAAGTATTCGTATTCTCCAAGGATGGTTAAAATAATCTCCCGCCCTTCGGGATCATTCCTGGTTACTTTGACTGAACCCTTTGTGATAATGAACAATCCTGAGGCATTATCATTATTCTCATCCATTATAAGCATGTCTTTTTTATAGCTGCGGGTTATCCCGAGTTCCTGGATCCTTGCCAGGATACTTTCATCAAGATCGGAGAAAATATGAACATATTTAAGAATAATTTTGGGTTCAGGCATTTAAATGATGCTTTACAATTATTATTACTTTACAGTCGGCAATTTAAAGTTCTATTATAAAATAGGTGTGCTTTAGATGACATTATTATTTCAACGGGGATTTTGTGAAGTTAACCGCCCTATAAAAAAACGGCGCATCTTAATGCGCCGTTTGTTACTTCACCTTCTTTTCAGAATTATCTGATCAGAAGCATTTTCTTAACAGAAGTAAATTTGCCTGCTGTTATTTTATACAGATACATTCCGCTTGCTGCAGAACGGCCTGAACTGTTCAATCCGTCCCACTGAACGGTATGATTCCCAGCGTCGCGGGCATCATTAACGAGTGTTCGAATTTTTTCACCGAGTGAATTATAAATCTCAAGCGTAACATGCTGAGCCTCGGGAAGCGAAAACTTAATCAATGTCGTCGGATTGAAAGGATTCGGATAATTCTGCGAAAGACTGTATATGGTTGGTAATACGACTGACACACTTAATGTGGATGAATAAGCATAAGCTCCGTTAAAATCCACTTGCTTCAGTCTGTAGATGTAGCTTCCGTCTTTAAGATTTTTATCAACAAAAGAGAAGGATTTCTGTTCAGATGTTGTCCCATCTCCTTTTACAAAACCTACTGTCTGGAATTCCAAACCTTCGGCTTTTCTCTGAATTTCGAATCCCTGGTTGTTCAGCTGCGTAGCTGCAACCCAGTTAAGCTTTACACTACTTCCTTCTGCTTCGGCATTGAAGGATGTCAGTTCTACAGGTACTACAGTAACCGTATCTGCAATGAATGCCGAAATCATGAGGTTGCCGGAACCGAAATCCTGCCACCCTGTGCTGCCCAGATAATATTTGCCTCTTCCAGCATTGGGAGGATTGGAATCGACACCTATACCTGGAGCACCAGGACTTTCAGGTAAATAATTTATAACTACCCAGAAGTCACCTGATGCAATTTCCGGGGGTTTACTGCCGGGAACTGTCACTGTAAATGTTTTTACGTTTCCTGTGCCTGTACCGGCAACATGGAATGGTCCGGCTACTGGTCTTCCCGGAAATCCTGAACTATCCTGGTTTATGGTAAAGTCGAATGCATCACTGCCGTTTCCTATTGTTCGCATTCTCATCACCCTTACAGGATAGTAAGTAGGTGTGAACCTAACGGCGAACTTATTATTGTCGAATGTAAAGTCGACTACGTAAAAAGCCTCCCATGAACCATCATCATACTTCAACTCTGTGAGAGTCGGATCCTGACAGGCAAAAGCACCCGCAGGTGGACTTACAGGTCCTGCAAGAGTATCACCTCCTATAATAATGGATGCCTGGAGTGTATACTCGTACCACTGCATGCAGCCGACACTAGTATCCACTATGCTTTCAACACCTGGTCCGATGTTCGCGAAGAATTGTCCGTTTTTCATTATTCTGATCTGCGGTGGAACAGGTAAAGGATCATTATTCAAGCCGAGCTGAGGATCGTCCCATGTTAAAACTAAATTCTGACCCTGTCTTGTTACTGCTATATTCCCGGGTATCTGTGGAGGGGCATTGAGTGAAACATTGATGTTAACATCACCGAAATAATGCGGTTCGAATACTGAATTCATCGTCTGCGGCCACCATCCATGGAAGACTGCCGTTCCGGCATCTCTTTGAATCAGGAAACCTCCAAGGCCGACGATTTTATCAGGACCGTAAACCTGCAGCTGGTATCCTTCCATAAATCCCATCGGGATTGAAACCTCTCCCTGCAGATGTCCGGCACCGTCACTGAAAGCTGCCTGTCCATCAGTCAATGTGATCACATTTCCGACACCGCCGTTTGTAAATATTTCCCTGAACCTCAAATCAGCCCCCGAAGGATGCCAGTATGCCCAGAAATTACCTTCCTGATAAATTGGAAGAGCACCGTTTGGTTCAAAGGTTTTATTATGATTATCATCAAAATATAATCCGAATCCCTCATTGTCATCCAGCGTAGGGTTAAGGAAATCTTCTCCTGCTACGTATAGCATATCATTCTGATCATCAAATTTGAAATACATGAATACTGAACCCTGGGGGATTGCCGGACTGCCGGAATAACCAAGAACATCAGATACATCCACCTTAATAGCGTCATCCCATTCACCTGCAGATAATACTCCATCTATAACAGGATCGCTTCCCTGAGGAGTTACAATACTGAATGTAAATAATGAATCATTGACCTGTCCTAATGCCTCGTTTGAATAACCGCTCTGCCCTGCAGCAGTTACCACGCTGGCAACGTAATAATAATCCTTTAGAGGATATACATCGGTATCGGTGTAGCCCAGCTGAGCTGCATCTATACTTGCAATTTTATTATAGGGTCCTCCTGAAACCGGGCTCCTGTATATATATACACTATCAACAAGCAGCATTTGCATTCCTGGCTCATATCCTGTGTTACTATTGCTGCCCACTGCTGACAGGTTATCCGTTTTATTTACGGCATTATATTCATCACCGACAGCTTTTGCTTTCTCAATCTCCCTAACGTGATTAGGATATAAAGCAGCGAGTGACCAGCTAAGGTTAATTACTCCTATCTCACCCGTTGTTGCACTCAGTACAGGAGACGATATGCCTGAAGGATCCAGCGAGAAGTTGATACCTGAAGTTGTATTTCCTTCGGTAACATTAACACCTGCCGTCTCACCAAAATTATATCCTGGTTTTTCGGCCCTTACTGTATAAGTGCCCGCAGGAACATTTTCAATTGTGTAATTTCCTGATGCATCTGTAACATCACTTCTGACTGATCCCAGAGCGGTTACCGTAACACCGCTGTCGTCATTCGTATCTGTCAGATCGATAGTTCCGCTGATTGCTCCGCCTCCCAGGTTTACTTCAGAGTAGGATACCCGGCCGCCGCTTCCAAATTCCCTTGCGTGCACAGCTTTACCGCCGGCCATTACCCTGCTGCCGTCCGGTGAAAGATCAACAGAGAAAAAAGATCCAGTTGTAATAACACTGTATGTAGGATCACCGGTCGCAACATCGAATACAATCAGGCTTGTCCTGTTCGTACTGTAATAATCACCCCAGGAAGCAGCTGCGGCAACTTTCCCATCGTCAGAAAGAGAAACATCGTCTACCATATCCCCCAGTCCGCTGTATACCCATTTTGGCGATCCGTCACCATAAGTATCGAACGCAATAACGGTTCCATCGTACGACGATGAAGAAATAAACATCAGAGTACCTGCCACGATTGTACTTCCGTCTGCAGAAACAGCGACCGAAGATGCCCAGTTTGTATAAATACCGGCAGGAACTCTATACTGCCAGAGCAGATTATATTCACTGTTTCCTGAATTATAAATCCAGGTCTGTACAAATCCGCTGTTATCTGCGGTCGCAACAATAGATCCATCTCCGCTTAAAGCTGCAGGAGATTCGGTATTGCTTACAAAATGATCCCATATCAGCGAACCGTCAGAACTGTTGAGTACGTAAAGATGATAGCGGCCGTTCACTACAACTGTGGATCCGTCCGCAGAAATATTCGCTCCCGTCCAGTTGCCTATTTCAGAAGCAGGCACTTCCATCGTCCAGTTCACTACTGGGGTTCCTGAAAGGTCAACAGAATAAGCAACTGAAGTATTTCCGTTCCCCGTTGCTTGTGCCAGAAAAATAGCCTGGGTTCCATCACGGGAAATAGCAGCGTTGCTTGCATACAAAGTATCCGGCATTACGTATTGGTACAATATATTGCCTGTAGCATTATCCAGGATATCAATTTCCACACCTCTCGTTACAACAGTAACATTGTCTGCTACGTCTACTGAGGGATCGTTCGGTGCTGTTTGATATTCCCATTGAGGTGTATTATTAACTTCGGTATACCGGGATACCCTCATATTATTCAAACCCCAGCCGACAACAGGAATTGTTCCGTCAGAATTCAGCTCAGTGAAGTTTG
Organism: uncultured Ignavibacteria bacterium; assembly: GCA_963774455.1. Taxonomy (GTDB): domain Bacteria; phylum Bacteroidota; class Ignavibacteria; order Ignavibacteriales; family Ignavibacteriaceae; genus DATFVA01. The sequence continues at coordinate 1,067,680 of CAVZFD010000005.1, read as the reverse complement.
CTATAGCAGCTCCATCTACTGCTGACCAGAGTTCACTTCCTCCAAGGACGTAATGGTATCCGCTCGCATCAGGACTTTTCTGCTGCTGATGTGGTTTATAATTATTTTCAAATGTGTTTAATTCGGGAATGGTCTGAACCGAAGTCTTATCCCCCTCTTTGATTGTTTTGGTGCCAGCTGTACTTTTCTGCTGGCTGAATGATTCGGCATTCAGAAATAAAACAAGAGTTGCCAGTAAAAAGTAGAAGCCAGAATGTAGCCAAGATCTCATAATTACCTCCGCAAATGTAGAATTATTTATTTATGTGGGACAGCAAAACGCTTTTTCGGGTGAAGCCTCCTTCCAGTAATCAGAAAATGAAGATGATTTTATAGGTCTGTCTTAAATTAAAATCTTCTTTCATTAAATTCAAAAGCCAGGGCAGTTAAACTGTATATTTTTTTTGAGGGAGTTAAGAAATGTTAGTTTTTCAAGTCTTCGAAATAATTATCAATCATTTCATTAAGTTCTTCCGGTTCAATGGGTTTAGACAGGATGGCAACCGGATCTGTACCCAGTGCTTCGCGGTGTGTTTGTTCATCAGTTGATGCTGTAATGTATATCACAGGAATCCTCCTGGATGAATTTATAAGTTTAACAGCGTCTATTCCATTAATTCCTTTACCAAGTCGAATATCCATTAGCATAATATCGGGCCTCAACTGCTCTGCTTTAAGAACGGCTTCTTCTCCGTTGCGTGCAACGAGTATTTCTTTAAAGCCATGCTCGATGAGGATTTTCTTAATATAAAGAGCAACCAGACCTTCGTCTTCAACAACAAGTATTTTCATAATGATATAATATTAATTTTTGTAAGATAATCGATTTACTACCATTAATGTTGTGCGTAATCTCATAATTCTTCAACTTTCATCAGGCAATGTATTTATGATATTGAAGAGGATCTGTATATTTAAAGCACTTTTATGAAAAAAACTTTAATAATAGTTTGGTTCCTTTTCGCCGCAGCAGTGTGCGTGATAAATCCGCAGGAAAAACAGCTCTATGGTTTTGGAGATCTCAGCTGGGGTAGTTCCCGCGAAGAGGTGAAGGAGTATATGAAGAATAATTTTAATATGATTCCCGGTTATGAAAGGGATGATGCAATTGGCTACCAGGGCGGCATTTATTTTGAGCAGGCTATGCACTTGTGGGTGTACTTCTTTAATGAGAAAGGACTACAGGAAACCGACCTTGTAATAAATAACAACGGAAGACCTTTAGGAGCTTTATTTTCAGAGACAGTTCATAAGTTAACAGTGGAATACGGAGATCCGGATTTATATAAACCCGATGACTGGAATGCGGATTGGTTTTATTATGATTTTCCCGGAAAACATCTTAAGGCTGCCATTAAGGTTTCTTCATGGTCTGATAACGAAATGAGCAGTTTAAAAATTTCATTTCTTAAAACTGAACAGTCAGAATAGACGGTTGTTGAATTAATTATTATGTTAGAGTAAATTTAGCCACGTTTTTTAATCTATTTTGGAGGGGAGCATATGCTCAAGCTGAATCACCTTAATTATTATCGTCTGCCCTGGACGCTTACTGATAATTCTATTTCCTGGCTTGAACCCACTGCAAAATGCAACCTGTCCTGCGACGGCTGTTACAGAAAGAATGAAAATAATCATAAGTCTCTTGAACAGATACGTAATGACCTGGACGTGTTCACTTCATTAAGGAAGAGTGATGGGATTTCGATCGCCGGCGGTGATCCGCTTACGCATCCAGATGTGGTTGAAATTGTAAAGGAAGTTAAGAAAAGAAACCTTAAACCAATCTTAAATACAAACGGACTTGCGCTGACTGAAGAGCTTCTGCTCAAGCTTAAAGAAGCTGGCGTATTCGGGTTTACATTCCACATAGACAGCAAACAGGGACGTCCGGGATGGAAAAATAAAAACGAACTTGAACTTAATGAGTTAAGACTGCATTATGCTGAGATGCTTGCTAAAGCCGGAAACATTTCCTGTTCTTTCAATTCCACAGTGTATGAAGATACGATGCAGTTTGTCCCCGAAATGGTAAAATGGGCCGAAAAACATATTGATATTGTTCAGGTCATGGTGTTTATTCTTTACCGCGCGGTCAACAATAATAAAGTCGATTTTTATCTCGGGTCGAAGAAGATAGATATGAATAATCTGGTTTATAATGAAGAGAGTACTGAAAGAACCGATATCCAGACCCAGGAAATAGTTGAGCTTATAAGGACTGAATATCCGGATTTTGAGCCATGCGCCTATCTGAACGGATCCGAAAAGCCCGATTCATTTAAATGGCTCCTGACTGGACGGATGGGAAGAAAAAATAAAACTTACGGGTATATGGGAAGCAAAGGAATTGAGATCATTCAAACCTTTAACCATATGATTTATAACCGGTACCTTGCTTACGCGGCTCCGAAGGATTCAGCAAAAGGAAGATCCATGCTGCTGCTCAGTCCCTTCGATAAAGGACTGAGGAAAACAGCTTCAAAGTATCTTAGAAACCCGCTTAATCTTTTCAGAAAACTTTATTACCAGTCTATTATGATTATTCAGCCTGTTGATTTCCTGAAAGACGGAAGGCAGAATATGTGCGATGGCTGTCCCGATATCACAGTCTGGAATGGCGAGCTTGTCTGGTCATGCAGGATGGAGGAACAATTAAATTTTGGTATGAACCTGAGAACATTCCCGAAGAATTTCAACAATTAAAGTTCTCATTTCGAAACTCCCCGGGGGAAGGTGATTAGATTCTCACGTTGACATTATTGTGTCAGATCGAACAACCAAACCAATATGCTGTCCTTATTTTTGACATCGTCAAATAATTTATGAAAGGACATTGATATGAAGCTATTACTCAGGGTCACGATTATTACTATTATTTCCGTTCTGTTTGTTTCTTTTAGCACTCAGGCGCAGGATATGCAGAAATCAAATAAAAAAATGGATATAAATTTTCCTCAAAAAGCCTATAGCGGGGGGATGATGGAAGTAATGTTGGGAAAGCTTGCCCAGGAGAAAGCATCTTCTGAAAAGGTTAAAGAATTTGGGAAAAGTATGATAAATGATCATTCAAAAGCAAATGATGAATTGAAAAATATTGCACAGAAAAACAATATACCTCTTCCCGATTCTTTGCTATCTAAGAACCAGGATCTCTATAATGAATTAAGCCAGTACAGCGGAACTGAATTCGATAAACACTATATGGATAAAATGGTTGAAGATCATAAAGAAGATATAGCTGCATTTGAGGATGCATCTCAGAAAGCCGATAACCAGGAGATACGAGATTGGGCAAGCAAAGCTTTACCTATTCTGAAACATCACCTGGAAATGGCAAAAAGAACAAAGGATGAAATAAATCTCAGCAAATAGCAAAAGATAGATCGGGCATAAAAACGCTTAAACCCTGCATTGCGTGTATCGTTTTGTACAGGGGCGCAGTGCGGGGTCTGAGTATTATTGGATTTTGAGAACTGTTTATTCGTTGCAGAATTTCTCCGAAGCGGGTTCATCTGCCTCAGACAGGTGAACATGCCGGAACTATTTATTTCATTGACAGCCATCCTGTTTTGGATCGGTGAACTTATCCCGGATGTGCATTATATAACTTCATAAGTTTCGCCTAATATTTATTTTGTAAAATATTTTAAAGAATCAGACGGAGTATTTATGCAGACCAGCAAACCGGGAAAAAGGACAAATCCGATGCTCGTTGTAGCCTTGATAATAATTATTCCCTTAATCATCTTTTTATTGATTTTAACTAACACAGCACCGGAGCAGACCGGAGAAAAGCTCCAGGATTCTGTTAAAGTCGGAAACCAACTGCCTGACACTACCCAGGTTACAATTAAACCTGATACGACAAAGAAATAGCTTTCCCGGGATTAGTCATACTCTGAAAATTATTATTATTTTTGATTAATATGTTCTCAGAAGATGTATACAGATTTATGTTTGCAGCCCTGCAGGAAGCGGAAAAAGCCCTGGAGGAAAATGAGGTGCCTGTGGGAGCGGTTGTTGTAAAAGACAACAGGATAATAGGCAGGGGTTATAATCAGGTTGAAAAACTCAGGGATGCAACGGCTCACGCTGAAATGATAGCTTTAACTGCTGCTTCATCCCATATTGATAATTGGCGATTAACCGGGTGCGATATATACGTTACGCTCGAACCTTGCATCATGTGTACGGGGGCTATGCTTTCATCAAGGATTAAACGTCTCTATTTCTCAGCATTTGATCCTAAATTCGGGGCATGCGGATCCCTCTATAACCTTGCGGAGGAAGGGCTTTATAATCACAGGATTGAAATTATATCCGGTGTATATACTGAAGAGAGCCGCGGGTTAATGACACAATTTTTCAATAAGCTGAGATTAAAGAATAATAACAGCGGACTTGCTTAAAAAACTCAATAAAACTAAATTGGGATACACAAAATTAGGGAAGTATAATGCGTCTAATATTATTTGGTGCTCCAGGGGTTGGGAAAGGAACACAGGCAAAAATTCTTTCTGATAAATTAAATATACCTCATATATCAACCGGAGATATTCTAAGACAGGCCGTTCATGACAGAACCCCGCTCGGAATTAAAGCACAGAAAATTATGAACGCAGGAGAGCTTGTCTCCGATGAAATAATGGTTGGTATCATAAGAGATACACTTGAACAGCAAAGATGCAGACACGGATTCATACTTGACGGTTTCCCAAGAACTCTGGCCCAGGCAAAGGCCTTTGACATTCTGCTCGGTGAACTTAATATCGCAGATGTATACCTGGTAAACATTTCTGCCAACAATGAAGAAATAGTAAACAGGCTAACAAACCGCCGTGCATGCAAATCGTGTAGTAATATTTTTACCTATGCTGAAGTGAAAGATAAGCATGTCTGCCCAAAGTGCGGAGCGGAAAACAGCTTTTACCAGAGGGACGATGATAAAGAGGAAGTGATCAGGAAAAGGCTGAGTGTGTACGAAGCTAACACCAAGCCCGTTCTGGATTATTATGAAAATAAGGGTTCAGTTATAAGTGCGGATGGTATTGGAATGGTTGAAAATGTGACAGCTGAGATCCTGAAAGGACTGGAAGAAAAAGCAGGAAAAAAAATTATACTTTCTGCTTTATAACTGCCTTGAAGGCTTTTCCGTTTTCAAGTTTAATTATACGGTGATTAAACCTTTTCACAATTTCATAATTGTGTGTTGCGAAAATTATTGCGGTACCTCTTGCATTAATCTTTTCAAAGATATCGAGGATCTCTGAAGAAGTTTCGGGATCAAGATTGCCGGTTGGTTCATCCGCAAGTATAAGCAATGGTTCGTTTATAATAGCCCTGGCGATTGCGATCCTTTGCTTTTCTCCGCCCGAAAGCTCATGGGGCATACTGTAACGCCTGTGAATCAGCCCGACATCCGATAATGCATTGTTCACACGTTTTTTTATCTCCCTGCCGTTTGTGCCTGTAACCGACAGGACAAAGGATAAGTTATCATAGATATTTCTGTCCTTCAGTAGCTTAAAGTCCTGAAAAACCACACCCATTTTTCTCCTGAGGTAAGGCAGCATTCGGGGTTTTATTGTTCTGCTGTCGTATTCGGCTACCTGCACCACTCCGGCCTGGGGAAGTATATTCATATATATCAGCTGAAGAAGCGTACTTTTCCCTGAACCGCTCTTCCCTATCAGGAATATAAATTCCCCGCTTCCAAGTTCGAGGTTAAGATCCTCAAATACAGGCTGTGAAGGATAGTGGTATACAACATTGGTGAATGACAGCATTATTTCCTCACTATAAATTGAACTCTTTCGCAATCAGCATTACCATTATCGAAGGTAAATGCATCAAAACATTCTGAGACGTATAACCCGGCTTTTTCAATAAGCATAAAATATTCTTCGAATGGATAAATCTTCTGTCTATGTTTTTCGAGGTATTTCACATTTTGATATTCTATATCAAATGTGTTTTTGTGCATGCGGCTTTTAGGACAATACCGGCTCTTCTGTACATAGCTCATCCCCTTGTACTTTCCCTTCCTGTAAGGTTCTTTGATATGCTTAAGACTGTTCCTTTCAAGACTTACATCAAAGGTAAATATACCGCCTGGAGCAAGTACCCTTTTAACCTCCTTAAAAAAACCTGACAGCATTTTTTTGTTCGTTAAGTAGTTTACACTGTCGAATGCCGAATAAACCAGGTTGAAACCACCATCGAAAGGTAACTTTGACATATTGCAGCAAACTTTTTGAATTCCGTAGATTCCGTCCTGGTTGAGCATATTAAATGATAAATCAGTAATAATAATTCGCGGGTAATAATGCCTGAAATGTTCTGCAAGCCTTCCGTTTCCTGCGCCAAGTTCAAGAACTATTTCATTTTTTTTTACTGAAGCCTTAACAACCTCGTGTAAATACTTCGCCCACCTGTCGTAACGGATAGTACGCATAAGGTAAGGATAAAGATCCGCAACTTTGTTGTATATTTTATTATTCAGATTTCCCATCAGCACGATTCCCTAAAATGATGTCAGCAAAATAAAATGCTTCAAGCATACTGTTTTCATTGGCCCTGTTTTTCCCGGCAATATCGAAACCAGTCCCATGATCCGGAGATGTTCTTACAATCGGCAGACCGGCCGTAAAATTAACACCCCTTGAAAAGTTAAGTAACTTAAAAGGAATTAATACCTGGTCGTGATACATGCCTAGTGTAAGATCATACTTTTTATATAACTTGTTTCCCCAGTACGCATCAGGTGAGAAAGGACCTTTCAGATATCTCCTTTGTGTGTATTCGTTCACAAAAGGAGTAATTACATTCTCTTCTTCATTTCCTATTAACCCGGATTCTCCTGCATGCGGATTAAGTCCCAGCACTCCTACTAATGGTGAAGAAATATTAAAATCATTTTGCAGACTATGAATAACAACATCACTAACGGACCGGAGAAGTTCCCCGGTTATCAGGGGCGAAACTTCGGAAAGAGGCTTATGTATAGTTGCCAGAGCAGCTTTTATCTTTTTAGAAAGAAACATCATAACAAATTTCTGTACATCAAACCACCCGGCAAGCATTTCGGTATGACCGGGGTAATGATATCCTGCCCCGTTTAGCGCTTCTTTGGAAATTGGAGCTGTTATAAGTGCGTGTGCTGATTTTTTCTTTAATAAATCTGCGGCTATTTCAAGAGAAAGGTAGGCTGCTTTCCCGGATGCAGAAGTGGGCCTTCCTGTATTTATTTTGAAAGTTCCTGTATCTAAAAGAACTACTTTGCCGCTTCCGACAGCGGAAATGTTATTAACAGAAGTAAAACTGAAGCTGGGTTTAATGACGGAGGATATTTCTCTGAAGACGTTTCCGGGACAAATTAAAATAAACTTTTTCCCCCTTTTACCTGCAATGCGGTTGAGTGACTTGATAACAATTTCTGGCCCGATACCGTTTATATCTCCGCAGGTAAATATGAATGTTTTATTCATCCGCTTATTAATGAAAAATCTCCGGTTCCTTTTTTATCTACAAATACAAACTTACGCTGAGGATTATTATAAGTCCACGTCTCAACTATATTTCCGTATTTATCGGAAGTCCTGTTTATATCAACAGGTTTCCCGAACCTTACATACACTTTTCCACGATCTGTATTTACTCCATTAGCTCCTGAGATTGTCGCAAAATTTTTAACCGCATAATCAATCCTGGTATAAAATTCCTGCATAAGAGGATTAAATTCGGTAGCAGGAGTAGGATCTGTTTTCTTCCAATATGCTGCAAGTTTACTTGCATATTCTTCATCATCACCCCGGAGAAGGCCGCTTATAATGGAGTCTTTTTCAATATATTTTAATGCATTTATAGCCAATTCGGGATTCTTAAGGGAGAGCGGTTTATCAATCCATCTGCATCCTAGCTGAAACCTTTGCGGTTTATCGGGTTCATTCTTTCCTGATACGATGATCTGAAATCCTCCTTCTTTAACAGAATTGCTTATCCCGTCTATGCTGTAGACAGAATACAGGCCGCCGCTATCCTTGTCATTTATAATGATTTTGCCACCGCACTCATCAAGTGTGAGCTTTTCATTAATGGGTTTGGTTAACACTTGATTGTAAAGAGTATCTTTCTTCTGGATAATAATGACAGTCAGCGAATCAGATGTTGCATTTTTAACAGGAATAATAAAAGAGTATTTATTCTCATCGAAAGGCAGCCTGCCCCCGTAGTTGGCAAGGACGGCCTGGCTATCACATTCAACCATACTTTCGTAGACAACAAGCGGAGAAAGAATATTTTTTACCGATTCCACCTTCATGATATAAGAGGGTAGTTTCAGTTCCCTGCCGGATTTATAATCGTAAAGTATCTCCATAACATTATATGTTCCGGGAGACAGGTCAAGCTTCAGTAGTCCTTCCGAATAGATAAGAGGAGACATGGTCTGCTCATAATCCGGAACCTGTATATTTTTTTCCTTTATCGCGCGGGTAATAAATTTAAGTCCGCTGGAATCGAAAACTTCAACCGAGACTCTGTACTGGGCGAGGAAAAGGTTCGATTCTTTTTCGAAGACAAGCCTGTTTAACGGAAGTTTATACATATAATAAACATTCCCCGAATCATCGTCGGAAGGAAGCTGAACGAAATCTGAATAAAGAATATGAGGTATCCCTGACTGAGCATAGATCAGTCCGGATAAAAACGTGATCAACAGTAAAAGGGAAAGTCTGGACAAAGCATCTCTTTTTTTTCTGAAACCTAATATCCCCGGTCAACCTTTTCAATACTATAATTTTGCATCATTAGTATAAAGACTAACTGCTGCCGGAAAGTAAGAAAGGACTCCGCCTTATCAGCTGTTCATATTGGTGAGAAATTCTTTATTGTTCTTAGTTCCTCTCATCTTATCGAGCAGAAATTCCATTGCTTCAATTGGACTAAAATCACTTAGCAATTTTCTGAGTATCCAGATCTTGGCAAGTTCATCCTCCTTCATAAGAAGGTCTTCCCTTCTGGTTCCGGAACGGTTGACATCGATTGCAGGGAATATTCTTCTGTCGCTTAAGTCGCGGTTAAGAACAATTTCCATATTACCGGTACCTTTGAACTCTTCAAAGATAACGTCATCCATCCTGCTTCCGGTATCTATTAATGCTGTGGCAAGGATAGTAAGACTTCCGCCGTCCTCAGTATTTCTTGCAGCACCAAAGAATCTTTTGGGTTTATGAAGAGCGTTAGAGTCAACACCGCCTGAGAGAATTCTTCCTGAATGAGGGACTACAATATTATGAGCGCGTGCAAGACGCGTAATACTATCGAGCAGAATAACCACATCTTCTTTTGCCTCAACAAGTCTTTTTGCCTTTTCGATCACCATATCTGCAACCTGTACATGTCTTTCGGCGGGCTCATCAAATGTAGATGAAATTACTTCGCCTTTAACCGAACGTTCCATATCAGTCACTTCTTCAGGACGCTCATCAATTAAGAGTATCAGAAGTTTTATTTCAGGATGATTTCTTGTAATGGAGTTGGCAATTTTCTGCAGGATGATTGTCTTACCGCTCTTTGGAGGAGACACGATCAAACCTCTCTGTCCTTTCCCAATCGGAGAAAGAAGATCCATAATTCTCATAGAGTATTCACCTGGAGCGGATTCAAGACTAATTCTTCTTGTAGGGTACACCGGGGTAAGATTATCAAAAAGCGTACGTTCTCTTATAGCTTCGGGATCCTGGCCGTTCACAGCTTCAACTCTTAGTAAAGCAAAAAACCGCTCACCTTCTTTCGGAGGTCTTACCTGGCCGCTTACAAAGTCTCCTGTTCTTAATGAGAATTTCTTGATCTGTGAGGGTGAAACATAAATATCATCAGGCGAGGGCAAATAATTATAATCCGCCGAACGCAAAAATCCATACCCGTCAGGAAGAACTTCGAGAACACCCCTGGAAAACGTGAGTCCGTCTTTGGCGGTCTGTCCTTCCAGAATTTTGAAAATAAGTTCCTGTTTTCTCAAATCAGAGTAGCCTGAAATATTCAGATCTTTTGCTATCTGATTTAGTTCAACGATTTTTTTGGATTTCAGTTCGGAAATATCCATTGGCATAATGCGACCTTAAAAAATTAGTTATATGATTATCTTAGTTATTTTTAGCGTGCTTAAATACAAGTATCGGAAAAGTTTAGGGGTTATAATTTTTACTCTTTTTTTAATTGTCTTTTGAAAGGAACAAGAGGTTTCTATGAAAATTAGCGCTAATTAAAAAAAATGTCAAGCGGTTCCGGATAAAATAAGATCAGATTTTATATCCCCTATAAGATACATACTTCCTGTTACAACGAGACATTCGTTTTGTTCCCTTCCTTCAAATTCCTTCACAAATTCTGAAGGATTATTTTCAATTTTTCCTTTTAAATTATGTTTTTCTGCTATTTTTTTTAATTCTTCAGCAGGCAGCGCCCTTTCATACCTTGCCCGGCATAGGTGAATTTCATCGAAAACGTCAGCGGCAAGTTCAAGCATTTCATCAACAGCTTTGTCTTTCATCGCTCCAAATAATAATACCCTATTACTGTACTTGTTTTTTTCTTTCTTGAATTCTGAAATAAAATTATTGAAACTTTCGGGATTGTGGGCCGAATCGAAAATGATATCCGGTCTGTTTCTATAATACTCATAACGTCCCTGAATTCCTGTGTTAGAAATTACATGCTTAATCCCGTGTTCAATGGGATGGAAGTTGCTTACATCCAGAGTTTTAATGACTGCCAGGGCGGCAAGCGCTGCATTATACTTCTGATAATTACCTTTAAGAGGCATCCGCCAGTCATCCAGTTCAATCTCCTCCGTGTATAGTTCAAGCATATCCTTTTTTTCAAGGATGTAGTCGGTTATTTCAAAGAGTTCATCGTCGTATTCTTTACATTTTTTCCTTATTACTTCCATAGCGCATTCATCAAGCTTCCCTGTAAAGACCTTTGAATTCTTTTTTATTATACCGGCTTTTTCGTAAGCTATCTTCTCGATTGTATCGCCAAGAATCTGTGTGTGTTCCAGGCTTATTGACGTAATAATAACGGCAAGTGAGTTTAATACATTAGTAGCATCGAGTCTTCCTCCGAGTCCCGTTTCGATTACTGCATAATCTACCTTGTTCGCTGAAAAATACTGAAGTGCAATAGCAGTCGTTACCTCAAAGAAAGTGAGTCCTGCTTCATCAATTTCTTTTTCATACGAATAAATAAAACCTGCAATAAAATCATCGGGTATTTCCCTTCCGTTGATCTTAACCCGTTCATTAAATCTTACGAAATGGGGAGAAGTATAAAGACCCACTTTAAAAGACATCTCCTGGAGTATACTTGAAGCAAAGGCGGCTGTGCTTCCCTTCCCGTTCGATCCGGCAATGTGAAACACTTTAAGCTTATCCTGCGGATTACCTACAAGTTTAAGAAACGAAGTAATATTATCAAGGCCGAGTTTAATATTAAACTGGTGAAGAGAATATAACTTTTCAAGAGCTGAATTGATTTCCATGTATTAAATTATATATGAACCAGTGAGTTCAGACAACTTAGTTATGCCTGAATCCTCACAATATTCTTCAAGCTCCTTTATTATCTCAATCGGGGCAGTCGGATCAATAAAATTCAATGTCCCTATCTGGATTGCAGATGAACCCGCAATCATAAACTCCACGACATCCTTCCAGTTCATTATTCCGCCTATTCCTATGATGGGGATATCTACATTCTGTTTTATTTCAAGTACCTTGGCAAGGGCTACGGGCTTAATGGCCGGACCCGACAAGCCTCCGTTTACATTCTTAATTTTCGGCTTTCTTGTAAATATGTTGAAGGCCGTTCCGACCAGTGTGTTTATCGCCGATACAGCATCTCCTCCCGAGTCTTTTACAGCCTTAGCAAATTCAGATATGTATGAAACGTTGGGAGATAACTTTATTATTACAGGTTTGTTCGTAACGGCTTTTACACGATCCGTTATATTTGCAACAGCACTTACGCTATTTCCGAACTGGAGACCTCCCTCTTTAACATTAGGACAGGAAACGTTTATCTCGAAAGCATCAACTGCTTCCTGTTCAGTAAGTATCCTGGTACATTCTACATATTCTTCTATGGTGCTTGCAGCAATATTGCAGATAAGTGGAACATCGTATTTCTCAATAAAGGGAATTTTTGTTTTAATATATTCTTCAACACCAACGTTAGCAAGACCTATTGCATTTAACATTCCGGAAGATGTTTCAGTAATCCGCTGTGGAGGATTTCCTTTTCTGGGTTTTAAACTTAATGATTTTGTAACTATACCGCCAATTTTATTCAGGTCAATAAATTCGGATATCTCATTTCCGTATCCGACTGTTCCCGACGCCAGCAGAACGGGATTTCTGAATGTCATTGGTCCTACCTTAACGGAGAGATCAGGTTTGTTCATATAACCACATCCTTTACATTAAAGACGGGTCCATCCTTACATACCAGAAGAAACCGGTCCTTTTGCGCTGTAGATTCAATAGGACAGCCCTGGCAGATACCGAATCCGCAGGCCATGGCGCACTCGGTAGATACTTCACAGTTTACATCATTCGCAATCGCCAGTTCTTTTAACGATCTCAGCATAGCATTAGGCCCGCATCCGAAGATCTTCAGCTTACCCTCATTTAGTTCAGGCAGACGGGTTGAGAGCAGGTCAACAATAGTCCCTTTAAATCCTTCACTACCGTCATCGGTCGAAAGATTAACATTCACCATACCGTACCGGATCAGATCTGAATGAGTCCTGCCTCCAACAAAGGTGATAATCTTTTTATCTGTGGGCATTTTTCGGATCAGATAAGGAAACGGTGCGGCACCGAGTCCTCCTGCAGCTATCACTGCGGTATCATAATCGTCTGTAAGATTGAATCCGTTTCCCAGGGGTCCTAGTATATCGATCATCTCCCCCGGGTGTTTTCCGGAAAGCAGCTTTGTTCCCTCACCGTAGATATTAAACATAATAAAGAAATGATCACCTTCAACATCACACACACTAAACGGACGGCGAAGCAGGGGGTAATGGGATGCTGAAACGCGGATGTTCAGAAATTGTCCCGGTTTAATGACAGATGCAATTTCAGGAGAGTAGATTTTTAACAGAAAGATCTGGTTTTCAAGCTCTAAAGTTTCAGTGACGGGTGCGTTAGTTATAAGCACATTCATTCCTTAAGGTTTTCCATCAAAAAAAAGAGTTAAGAGTTAATGATGGTAAATATGGAAGGCCGATGTTAGCCGTAATCAAATAATATTAATAATTACATATTAAAATTAAAAAAATATAAATAAATAGTCGAGGGGCAAAGTCACCTTGATTTTCATCTGTATTTTTTCTCAATCTCTGTAATCTTATCAAGCCGTCTCTGATGTCTTCCTCCCCCGAATTTTGTGCTCAGCCAGACTTCAAGAATTGACATAATTGTTTCCTCCCCGAGCGCTTTTGCACCGAGTACAAGCACATTCGCATCATTATGTTCTCTTGCGCTTCTCGCAGAAAATTCGTTATAGCAGGTGGCCGCTCTTATTCCGTTAAGCTTATTGGCGGTAATAGCCGAGGGAATCCCTGTTGCATCTACCAGTATTCCGAAATCAGCATCGCCTTCCTGAACTTTTTTTGCAGCGGCGAAAGCGAAATCAGGATAATCGCACGATTTTTCATCGTAAGTCCCTACATCTGTAAGCTGAAAGTTTTTGTCCGTGAGTACCCTGGTAAGCATATTTTTGACTCTGAAACCCGTATGATCGCTGCCTATAACAATCCTGTTCAGCCTGGTTGTCTTGTAAAGTTTGTGGGATTCATCCCCAAGCTTTTCAGCCTCATCCCTGTCAACAATCTTTAATCTCAGTTCTTTAATCTTATCTTTAGCGGAAGGAGTAAGGATATCATCCTTTCCTATAAGGATAATTTCACTTTCCTTTGATGCGTTGTATATGTCTTTCTCTGTTAAGAGTTTCTTCATAGCAGGAAATAAGATCCTTAACTATTATAAATATTCCGTAAGCTTGTTCATTTTAAGATGGTCAACAACCTTTTTAACATCCTGGCTCTTATCTCTTCTGCATACAAGCAAAGCATCGTGAGTATTGATAATAATAAGATTATCAACTCCGATAACTGAAGTAAATTTATCAGGTGAGTAAATGTACGAATCCACTGTCATTTCGGTAAAGATATTTCCAACTATAGCATTTCCGTTTTCATCTTTACCCGAAAGCTGGTATACTTCCTCCCAACTCCCTACATCGCTCCAGGTAAATTCTCCTTTGATAAGGTAAACGTTTTGCGATTTTTCCATTATACCATAGTCGATGGAAATATTCCGGACCTTTCCGTAAACGTTTGCAAGTGTCTCATTGAATTGAGGAGAGTTAAGTGAAGGCTTAAGTTCATCAAGTCCTTCATGAAGATCGGGCATATACTTCTCAATTTCACTCAGAATTGCATCAACGTGCCAGATAAACATACCGCTGTTCCAGTAAAAATCGCCGCTCTCAAGGAACCTTACAGCTGTAGCATAGTTCGGCTTCTCGGCAAAAGTGTAAACTTTATGAATATGATCGGCTATTTCCTTTTCTTCCATCTGGATATATCCATAACCCGTTTCAGGCCGGGTGGGCTTGATGCCGATCGTTACAAGTCCCTTCGAATTCTGCGCGAATTCAGCTGCCTCTTTAAGAGTTCTGTGGTAATCATCTATATCTTTTATGATATGATCAGCAGGAAGTATGAGCGTTACAGCATCGGCACACTTCGACTTCACGATAACCGAGGCGAGTCCTATGCAGGCTGCGGTATTTCGTCCGAAGGGTTCCTCAATCACATTTTCAGCCGGAATGTCCGGAAGTTGCTTTATAATCTCATCTCTCTGAACTTTATTGGTTATTAGGAAAATATTTTCTTCGGGAACGATTCCTTTAAGCCGCTCGACGGTTTCCTGGATCATCGTGTTCGTCCCGAAAATATTAAGCAGCTGTTTGGGTGTCTTCTTCTTACTTCTCGGCCAGAATCTGGAACCGACTCCCCCGGCCATAATCACCGCGTATAAATTCATTTCTGAGTGTTTTCCTTCATTGTTATTAATTCAATCCTCTCACCGAACTCCTCTGCACGGTTGAGGTAGTTTGTTATATCAACTTCCTTCCCTCTTACAACGGCCACAATTACTATCAGGCACGCGCGCATTGATTCGACTGTATCTTTATCGGGAGAAAGAACTTTATTATTTATTAATCTCAATGCTCTTGCCGTAATCCTGTGCATGTTAGCAATTATTTCGAAACCTGCTCGTGATGAGACTTCTGCATTATACAATAGAGTATCTGCGAAGCTGACGATATCAGCCTGGTCAAATTCTCCTTCACCAAGGCTTTTTAGCATAGCATCAAGAGGTTTAATCGGTTTCAGAACGGTCGACTCATAATTCTGGAAAAAGACATCATCATCTTTTTCCTCATCCATGATAATTTTTTCTTTTATAGATTCCCTGTCATCCAGTTCAAAAGAAATCTCCCCGGCAGTCCGTTTCGAGAGATCAATACTTATTTCCTCCACGTCGGCAGGTTTGTTCTCTCCATGAAGAGCATCGACTGCTTCCTTGAAATTCAAAGGGCCTACATTCTCAAGCATATTATTAAGATCTTTAATCAGGTGTTGGCTGTGTTCTTTGAATTTTTCGGAGAGTTTATTCATATCGACCTGGGTCTGGGTCAGGAAATTATAGATATCACTGAGCCTGATGGCAAGGGTTGAGAACTGCGTGATCTTTTTCATTTTTTTTATATCAGATTCAAGATCCTCTGATTTAGAGATCAGTTCTTTAAGGAGTCCAACTACCTCAATCTTCTGGGTACTCAAACGGAGACTGTTGGCCGCATTCGCGATGGACTGTATTATATATTGTTTAATTAAATTCATCAAACCCTTTTACTTCCGGAATTCGTAAAAACTTTCCTTGATGATACCTTTTCAGGAAGGAAAGGATAAAACAGGCAGCCCGGCTGAGCAATGATTATAATTTTAGATTGAAAATATACCGGTAATTCGATTTATAATCAATTAATAGTATACAGATACCAACAACAGTTAATTATCGTGACACTCATCCCTCTTCTCTTCCTTCTTTTTCTCCGGATTGAGAAAAGAAAAAATTCCAATCATCTTAAAATTGATAAAATCCCTTTATTTTAAATGCATTTCGATACTTAATACTCTCATTTCAAGTGGCATATATATTGAAAACGCTGCGGCATTGAAATATTGCTGCCCACAGATAGCAAATTTGTAACTGTTGAATTTATTGACATTACTTACCCGTAGTGTTAATTTTGACCAAAAATTTAATTTTATGATAACAGAATTCGGTAAGATATTTGTTTTTATCCTCACAGCTATTCTTTTCGTTATCGTTGCCGTTTTTGCGGCTAAGCTTATCCGTCCTGCACGTCCAACCAGAGAAAAGCTTATGACTTATGAGTGCGGTGAGAATATTGAGGGTTCCCCCTGGGTTAAATTTAATATACGGTTTTATGTTGTTGCCTTAATCTTCCTCATCTTCGACGTGGAAGTTGTTCTGCTTGTGCCATGGGCCCTCGTATACAGAAATTTCGGTATGGGAGGGTTCCTGGTCGGTGCAATTTTCCTGCTTCTCCTTGGTCTTGGTATGGCCTACGAATGGCGTAAAGGAGATCTTGAATGGGCACGTCCTCAACCTGTTCCCCCCGTTATTAAGAAGAGAACTGAGGCAAAGCAGGAAATAGTAACCGAGGAAGTTGTTTAACATTATTTATAGAAAACGAAAATGGGACTACTAGACAAACAATTAAACGACGGAAATATAGTTGTAACAAAAGTTGAGGATCTTTTAAACTGGGCCAGACTTTCATCTGTCTGGCAGGTCGGTTTTGGACTGGCCTGTTGTGCAATTGAAATGATGGCTACCTCCGCCTCACATTATGATTTCGACAGGTTCGGCGTTATTCCCCGCCCTTCTCCCCGTCAGTCAGATGTAATAATTATTTCCGGAACTGTAACACTTAAAATGGCTCTGCGTGTAAAGAGATTGTATGAACAAATGCCTGATCCCAAGTATGTTATCTCAATGGGAAGCTGCTCGAACTGCGGCGGACCTTACTGGGAACACGGCTACCATGTGTTAAAAGGAGTTGACAGAGTTATACCGGTTGATGTTTATGTTCCCGGATGTCCTCCCCGCCCTGAAGCTTTATTAGAGGGACTTTTAAAACTGCAGGAAAAAATCCGTAATGAATCTATAGTAAAGAAATCAGCATGAAATCCACAGAAGAAATTTTCGAAATTCTGAAAAGCAGATTCGGCGATGCTGTAAGTGATCTTGTTACAGATCAGCCGGTTGAATCTTATTTTTCAGTAGCACCAGGTGTAATAAACAATGTCTGTCTTTTCCTTAGAGATACAGAGGAGCTGCTCTTTGATAGCCTGATGAACCTGTCAGGCGTTGATGATAACAACGGGGAAAAGAAAACTTCTGAAGACGGTACTTTTACTGAAACCGGTGGTACTTTAAGCGTGTTCTATCACCTGGAGTCAACTTCGCTGAGGCATAAAGTTGTACTCAAAGTTTCTGTTCCGAGGGAAAATCCTGATCTTGAATCCGTTGCAGAAATATGGAGATGCGCTGACTGGCACGAGAGAGAGGCTTATGACCTGTTAGGTTTTATTTTTCTTAATCACCCCGACTTAAGAAGAATACTCATGCCTTATGACTGGGAAGCAGGGCATCCGTTAAGAAAAGACTATAAGAATCCCGAATTCTATAAGGGCATGAAAGTTCCTTACTAAGAAATTATTTATAATGAAATAATCGTTTTTGGAATCTGAATAATGATTGTTGAAGAACAAAAAGAAATAAACCCTAATGGTGTAAGAACTGAAGAGATGGTTCTGAACATGGGACCTCAGCATCCTTCTACTCACGGAGTGCTGAGACTGGAACTTACTCTTAATGGTGAGATAATAGAACAATGTCAGCCTCATATTGGTTATCTCCACCGCTGTTTTGAGAAACATGCAGAAGCTATGACTTATCCCCAGGTTGTTCCCTATACCGACAGGATGGATTACCTGGCTTCTATGTATAATGAATTTGGCTACGCTGTGGCGGTTGAGAAATTATTGGGAATTGAAGTACCGGAACGGGTTGAATATATTCGTGTTATAATGGGGGAATTTCAGAGGATAGCTTCTCACCTTGTCGCTCTTGGTACTTACGGTGCAGACATCGGCGCAATGACCCCCTTCCTTTTCTGCTTCAGGGATCGTGAGAAAATTCTGAGTCTTTTCGAACTGGTTTCAGGGGCAAGGCTTCTTTATAATTATATCTGGCCGGGAGGACTTTCGCACGATCTTCATCCTGATTTTGTGAGACTTGCAAAGGAATTCATCCCCTACTTCAGGCCGAAGATCAAAGAACTTAACGATCTACTTACGGCGAACAGAATCTTTATTGAGAGGACTGCCAATGTAGGAGTTCTGCCCCTCGAGACAGCGGTTAACTTCGGCATCTCGGGACCCAACCTTAGAGCCAGCGGAATGAAATGGGATCTCAGGAAAGATGATCCTTATTCAGTCTATGACAAGTTTGATTTTGATATCCCTGTAGGCAAAGGCGAAATGGGTACTGTAGGCGACTGCTGGGACAGGTATTATATGAGAGTACTTGAAATGGAAGAAAGCCTGAGGATTCTTGAACAGGCCCTCAACCAGATTCCCGAAGGAGATGTTGCTGCGGCTATCCCAAAAAGAATAAAGCCCCCGGTAGGACAGGTTTATGCTCGTGTTGAGAACCCGCGCGGCGAATTAGGTTATTTTATCATCAGCAATGGCACTGTGAATCCTTTCAGAATTAAAGTTAGAGGTCCGTCTTTTGTACACCTTGGAATTATGAACGAACTCTGTAAAGGACATATGATTGCTGATGTAATTGCAATTCTGGGTAGTATCGATATTGTATTAGGAGAGGTCGACAGATGATTTACGATTACCTCTATAACTGGACAGGTAGCGCCCCATTATCAGCATTTATAATGAGCCTCCTGCCGCTTTTTGTTTTCATTCTCCCCTTCGCACTCTTTGCAGTGCTGCTGGAAAGAAAAGTTTCGGCACATATGCAGGACAGGCTTGGACCTATGAGAGTAGGCTACCACGGGATTCTTCAGACTGTAGCAGATATATTAAAGCTGGTCCAAAAAGAAGATATAGTTCCGGAAGGCACCGATAAGCCGCTTTTCAATATCGCTCCGGCCCTGGTATTCGCCGGAAGTTATGCGGTATTTGCAGCAATACCTTTCTCGGGAGCTTTCATCGGGGCTAATATTGATTTGGGACTTTTCTATATAGTAGCTGTATCAGGCTTGGTGGTTGCCGGTATTCTTATGGCGGGCTGGGCATCGAATAATAAATATTCCCTGCTCGGGGCAATGAGATCTGCAGCTCAGATTATCAGCTATGAGATTCCGACTATGCTTGTTATCCTTACAATAGTTATGATTACCGGCACGCTTAATCTTTATACATTAAGTGAAATGCAGACGGGGTATTTCTGGAATTGGATTATTTTCGGTGGTCCTGAATTAGGCATCAGCAAGTTTATTTTCATTCCTTTGATGATCGTTGCATTTGTTGTTATCTATTTGTCTTCACTTGCTGAAGTAAACAGAACGCCCTTTGATATACCCGAAGCTGAATCAGAACTGGTTGCAGGCTACCATACGGAGTATTCAGGGATGAAGTTCGCAATGTTCTTCCTGGCTGAATATGCAAATATGTTTGCGGTTTCAGCCATCGTGTCAGCAATATTTTTCGGAGGATTTCAATCGCCTTTCGGCTACCTGGGTAATACCCTCGGAATTCACTGGCTTGTTCCGTTTGAACAATTTTTCTGGTTCACAGCAAAAGGAATCTTCTTTGTATTCGTGCAGATGTGGCTGAGATGGACTTTACCAAGACTGCGTGTAGACCAGCTGATGGCCTTATGCTGGAAATATTTAATTCCGATCGCTTTTGTTGATCTTTTAATTGTCGGCTTAATAACAGTACTTTAAAAATATGAAACAATATCTTGAAAATATCTGGACTGGAGTTGTTACTGTTCTGATAGGAATGAAAGTAACATTTAAGCATATGTTCGTTCCTGCTGTGACTATTCAGTATCCCGACGTAAGACCCGAACTTCCCGAAAGAGAACGCAACCGGCTATATGTTAATATGGATGACTGCATTGGCTGCGACCAGTGTGCAAGAGCTTGTCCCGTTAATTGTATCGAAATTGAAACAGTTAAGAGCCTCCCTACTGAAGATCTTGGGAAAACTTCCAATGGTAAGAAGAAGGCTCTGTGGGTAACTAAATTTAATATAGATATTGCAAAATGCTGCTACTGCCAACTTTGCGTATTCCCCTGTCCTACCGAATGTATATATATGACGGATGTCTATGAGTTTTCCGAATATGACAGGAGCAAGCTTGTATATAACTTCGTGACACTTACATCTCTGGAGATAGAAGAGAAGAAAGTTAATTACGCAAAGCTCGAGGCCGAGAAAGCTGCCCAGAAAGCAGCGGCAGCAGCCGAAAAAGCAGCGTCAGCTAAAGCCGCGCCAAAGACTGAGCCCAAACCTGCACCTAAAACGGTACCGGGAAATGAACCTAAGGCTGCGTCAAGAGATGAAAATAAAAAAGAAAACATACCACCGGATAATTCCGGAAGCGCTAATTAAATAAAGATATTTTAAAATGAATATTTACGACATAATCTTTTATCTGTTCGCAGCAGTAACACTGATATCTGCATTCTTCGTTGTGACAACAAGGAATATTGTTCATTCTGCTTTCTTTTTGTTGTTCACATTCTTCGGTGTAGCGGGGATCTACGTTCTGCTGGGGGCAGATTTTGTTGCAATAGTACAGCTCATTGTCTACGTAGGCGGAATCCTCATACTGCTGATATTCGGCGTGATGCTTACAAATAAAATCACGAATGTTCAGATAAAAACAGGAACAATGCAGATGCTGCCGGCTGCAATAGGTGTGGGGTTGTTGTCAGGACTCCTCTTATCCTCTGCGGTAAATACAAACTGGAAAGTCCTTCCCGCAAATATTCCGCTTCCTGATGCAGGTACAATCGGCACTTTGCTTCTCCAGGAATATGTAATAGTGTTCGAACTTCTGGGAATTATTCTTTTAATAGCATTATTAGGAGCAGCTTCAATAGCTCGCAGGTAAATTATGGAAAACATAGGTCTTAATCATTTTTTAATAATTAGTGTTCTGCTCTTCTCAATGGGCATTTTCGGTGTCATTACCAGGAGGAATGCAGTAATGGTTCTGATGGGTGTTGAACTGATATTAAACGCTGCAAACATAAATTTCATCGCTTTTTCAAAATTCGGCAATTTCGGATACAATGGTCAGGTTATGGCATTATTCATAATTGTGCTGGCTGCAGCCGAGGCCGCAATTGCCCTGGCAATAGTACTAAATATTTATAAAACCTTCTCAACCGTTAATGTTGATGAAATAGACAGACTGAAAGATTGAATAGTATGGCAGAATCAACTTTAATACAGCTTGCAACTGCAGTTCTTTTCCTTCCACTGCTCGGTTTTACTGTAGCATTGTTTTTCGGAAAGAAATTTAAGGCTGCTTACTGGTTCGAAATATTTGCAGTATTGCTTGCGTTTGTGTTTACGATAATTATTGCGGCAGTTAAACTTTCTTCTCCCGGAAGTGAACCCATAACTGCTGAATTTACCTGGATTAACCTTGGTAATCTTCCTTTAATCGGAGATTTGAGGATAGACCTGGGTCTGCTTCTTGATAATATTTCAGTAATTATGATTGCAGTTGTCTTCCTTATTAGCATCCTTGTTCACAGTTTCTCGATTATTTATATGGAAGGCGATAAAAGATACGGCAGGTACTTTGCTTATCTCGGTTTATTCACTTTCTCAATGAGTGGGATAGTTTTAACACATAATTTCTTTATGATGTATATCTTCTGGGAGCTTGTAGGAATATCATCCTACCTGCTGATAGGTTTCTGGTATGAGAAGAAAACAGCGTCTGATGCCGCCAAGAAAGCATTCATTGTGAACAGAATAGGTGACATTGGAATGCTGGCAGGTATCTTAATAATATACACTACATATCATACTTTTACATTCGGCAAGATATTTCTTGCTATCTCAAACGGACAGCTTCCTTTTAACAGTGAATTCTGGCTGACGGTAACCGGAATACTGATCTTTTGCGGTGCGATTGGTAAGTCAGCCCAGTTCCCTCTCCATGTCTGGCTGCCGGACGCGATGGAAGGTCCCACCCCGGTTAGCGCTCTTATCCATGCCGCAACAATGGTTGCAGCAGGTGTTTTCTTCGTCACCAGGGTATTTACGATGCTGACCGGTGATGCTCTCCTTTTTATTGCAATCATCGGTGCGCTTAGTGCTCTTATTCCCGCAACGATCGCTCTGACACAAACAGACATTAAAAAAGTTCTGGCATACTCTACTGTTAGTCAGCTCGGGTATATGGTAATGGCTTTAGGAGTGGGGGCATATCAGTTCGCATTCTTCCACCTGATAACTCACGCTTTTTTCAAAGCCTGCCTCTTCCTTGATTCCGGTTCGGTAATACATGCCATGCACCACGAACAGGATATCAGCCAGATGGGCGGATTAAGAAAGAAGATGCCGATTACCTATGCTTCATTCCTTATTTCAGCACTTGCAATCTCAGGCATTCCTTTAACCTCCGGCTTCCTGAGTAAGGATGGAATTCTCGCCGGGTCGTATGCTTTTGCTTCTCTGACTGGGAACTGGTTCTTCCCTGTAGTAGGATTTTTTGTAGCAGCCTTAACCGCATTCTATATGTTCAGACTCCTGATTCTTACTTTCCACGGCAAACCGCGCAACCAGGAGAAATACGATCATGCACACGAATCTAAATTCGCTATGGCAATGCCGCTGGTTGTTCTTTCAATGCTCTCAATATTTATATGGTATACACCGAATCCCTTTAACCCGGATGCGGGAGCATTTTTATCGAAATGGGTTAAAGTTCCCGAACTTTCCGTCCCCAATAATGCACGCTATGATTTTATGAAATCGGATATAAAGGCAGATATTGGACAGGAAGTCAAAGTTGAAGAGCCTGAAGTAATCTTCTCTTCAGCATATACCGAGGCTATGCATCATGTCCATTACCCTGCAATGTTCCTCTCATTAATTCTCGCCGGTATTGGAATACTGCTGGCTTTTTCAATGTATCAATGGCAGAAGATCAGCGCTGATAAACTTGCTGAAAAGTTTAAGCCGCTTTACCTTTTGTCGTATAATAAATGGTACTTCGATGAACTCTACGATGCTACTTTTATTGCCGGAACGATCGGACTCAGCAGGTTCCTCGCATGGTTTGATTTATTCTTCATTGACGGTATTGTAAACGGTTCAGCCTCCGTTACAAAAGCTCTGTCAAGGTTCAGCGGTAAATTCGATGATGTTGTGGTTGACGGACTTGTAAACTTTATGGCGTATCTCTCAGGATTCATAGGATTGATATTCCGTCGCTTCCAGACGGGTAAAGTCCAGACATATATAGTATTGGTGATATTCTCATTAGTTATTTTAATGTTTTTATTTAAGTCATTTTAAGGTAGAAATTTATCAGGTAATATGATGGAAAACTTCCCTATTCTTTCGCTAATAACCTTCCTCCCCGTATTGGGTATGTTGGTAATAATGTTCCTCCCCAAGACACAAACACAGATAATAAAAAGTTTAACGCTGTTAGTGACCAGCATCCAGTTAGTGCTGGCGGTACTTATACTTGCCAATTATAACTATGCAGCGGGAGGAATAAACGATGCCTCGTCATTCCAGTTCATTGAAAAATTCAAATGGATTGACATAAGCGGGTTTGCCTGGATAGGTAAAATCAAAATAGACTATTTCATGGGAATTGACGGATTAAGCGTTCCGATGGTGCTGCTGACAGCGATAATAACATTTGTGGCAACTTTATCTTCCTGGAATATTAATAAGTCGGTTAAAGGTTACTTCGCATTATTCCTTTTACTCGATACGGGTATGATGGGAGTTTTCGTAGCACTCGATTTCTTCCTGTTCTATATTTTCTGGGAACTGATGCTTCTTCCTATGTACTTCCTGATCGGTATCTGGGGAGGTCCAAGAAGAGAATATGCGGCTATAAAGTTCTTCCTTTATACACTGCTTGGAAGTGTGTTCATCCTTCTCGTTATGATTGGTCTTTATTTCAGTACAATGGAACCTATGGCCGACGGTACAAGGGTATTCACATTCAACATGCTATCTATGATGGATCCCACTAATTTTACAACCGGAGGTATTCTTTCGCCGCTGAATCCTTCCAACCTTAGATTTATAGCTTACATTGCCCTGTTTATTGGTTTTGCAATTAAAATTCCTATGTTCCCGTTCCACACCTGGCTGCCCGATGCTCACGTTGAAGCCCCGACAGCAATTAGCGTGATACTTGCGGGCGTTCTTCTTAAAATGGGAACATACGGAATTTTGAGAGTTTGCTTCCCGGTATTTCCTGAAATCACGCAGCAGCTTGTATGGTATATTGCCCTTTTCGGGATGATTAATATAATTTACGGTGCTCTTTGTGCAATGGCCCAGAAAGACTTCAAGAAACTCATCGCGTATTCCTCCGTATCCCACATGGGATTTGTAATGCTCGGAATGGCTTCACTTAATACTCTCGGTATCTCCGGAGCTGTACTCCAGATGTTTAACCACGGTACAATCACAGCAATGCTCTTCATAATTGTAGGTGTTGTTTATGATCGTGCTCATACAAGAGGTCTTGATGACTTTGGTGGACTCGCAAACCAGATGCCTATATATTCAGGATTCACAACCCTGGCCTTCTTTGCTGCAATCGGTTTGCCTGGATTAAGTGGGTTTGTTTCCGAGGCGTTTGTATTCCTTGGTGCATTCGGAACCGAAAGTATACGTGTACTTACAATAATTTCTACCCTGGGTATTTTACTCGGTGCAGGCTATATGCTCTGGGCGTTCCAGCGCGTCTATCTTGGCAACCTTAAAGAAAAATGGTCTTCACTTAAAGACCTTAATTTCAGGGAATACGCAATGCTCGTACCGTTAGCGGTAATAGTTATATTCCTTGGAGTATACCCTTCAGCTATGCTGAACCTTATGAATGCATCTGTAAATGCTATGGTTAAATTTATGGCGCATGCACAGACTGTTTATAGTCAGTTTGCATCATTCTAAGATATTAAACGGAAATTGAAAAATGATGGATCTCAGTTATATAACTAAAAGTCTCTACCTGATTAAGCCAGAAATTATTATTTCGGCTTTTATCGTTATCCTCGTTACCGCCGATCTGATAATGAATAAGAATAAGAAACTCCTTCCTTTCATCTCACTCTTGGGACTGCTGGTTGCAGGCTATTTTGTTATCGACCAGTTTGGATTAAGCACTTTCGCAAGCAAACCTGAGGGCGGATCCGGATTAATTGCTGTTGATTCCTTCGGGGCATTTTTTAAACTGATTGTAATCCTTTCTTCTCTCTTCATTGTCTACTTCTCCATTAATTCCGATGAAGTAAAACAGAGTATGGACCGGCACGGGGAATATTACAGCCTGATCTTCGGTATGATTCTCGGAATGTTCTTTATGATAACCGCCGCTGATTTGATCCTGATCTACCTCTCGCTTGAACTTGTTTCATTATCTTCTTATGTCCTGGCAGGCTTTACAAAAACCTCACTCAGGAACAGTGAGGCTTCACTTAAATATATCATATATGGAAGTGTAGCCAGCGGTATCATGCTGTTCGGGATTTCACTCCTTTACGGAATGACAGGATCGACTAATATGTATGAGATAAACCTGATCCTGCAGAACGGCAGCTATAATACGCTGACTATGCTGATTTCCGGACTCCTGATATTCACAGGCATTGGCTATAAGATCTCAGCTGCGCCGTTTCACTTCTGGACTCCCGACGTTTACGAAGGTGCCCCTGTTACTATAACAGCTTACTTGTCAATAGCCAGCAAAGCTGCAGGTTTTGCATTGCTGATAAGGTTTATTAGGGTAACTTTTGTAATCGGTGTCGACCAGAACGGCTACTGGCATCTGATTAATCTGATCGATTGGAAATCATTCTTCATTGTTATCTCAATCCTTACGATGACTCTTGGTAACTTTGCAGCCCTGTGGCAGAGTAATATGAAGAGACTGCTGGCTTATTCCAGTATAGCTCACGCCGGTTATATCCTACTTGGACTTGCGGTGTTGTCAAATCAGGGACTGATGGCGATCCTCATTTACTTCGGTGTTTATGCCTTTATGACTCTCGGTGCTTTCTTCGTTGTAATGCTTATAGCTAACAAAATCGGCTCAGAGGAACTAGATGATTATAAAGGCCTTGGCTATGCCTCCCCCTGGCTTGGAATCTCCCTGGCTATTTTCCTTGTATCATTAACAGGACTTCCCCCCACCGCCGGATTTATAGGCAAGCTTTATCTATTCATCGCCCTTGTTGATGCAAAGATGATTGTTGTGGCTGTTATTGCCCTGCTGAATTCAGTTGTGTCACTTTACTACTATATTAAAGTCCTTAAGAATATGTACCTTGTTAGAGTTGAGGTAGAAAAGCCTGCAATAAACGTATCATTTGCCAATATCGTTATGCTGCTTATTCTGCTGGCTCCCATACTTATTCTTGGTATTTATTTTACCCCATTAGTAAACCTGGCTAAATATTCTATTTCTTTGGTAGGATTCTAAGATCATTATTTGATTTTTCCTGCCAATTTGCTTAGGTTTATATCCGACCATTATAGTCTTATTTAACAATGCTTAAATTATCCAAAAAGAGCGAATACGCTTTGATGGCTGTAAGGTATTTAGCCATCAATTCTAACGGAAATTATTCAACTGCCCGTGATATTTCACAGCATTATGATATTCCGTATGAGTTAGTAGCCAAGGTGCTCCAACAGCTTGTAAAAAAGGACATTATTTCATCGTATCAGGGTGTAAGAGGCGGATATTTACTCGTAAAAACACCTGAGCATATATCATTAATGGATATAATAAGCGCAATTGAGGATGATTACCATATTACAAATTGTATGAACGAAGCAAGTTCTCAGCTAGACTGCAATCACTTTGACTGTTGTATGATAAGAGATCCCTTGATTAAGGTTCAGAGAGAAATCGATAAGGTGTTTCAGAATATGAAAGTTAACCAAATTCTTTAAAGTAGAATATCGTATGAAATTTCCTATTTATTTAGATAACCAGGCCACCACTCCTCTCGATCCTGAGGTTCTGGAGGCGATGCTTCCCTGGTTCACGGATAAATTCGGAAATGCGGCTAGCAAGGATCACTCTTTTGGATGGGAAGCAGAAAGCGCTGTGAAGTTTTCCCGAAAGAAAATTGCTGAATTTATAGTAGCTGAACCCGGAGAAGTAGTATTTACAAGCGGCGCTACAGAATCAATAAACCTTGCTCACTCCGGAATTGCCGAAAGTTATGCTTCGAAAGGCAGACATATAATCACCTCTGCGGTTGAACATAATTCCGTACTCGATTCCCTGAAATCTCTTGAAAGAAAAGGATTTGATATTACAATACTTCCTGTTGACAGTCTCGGCAGAATTCGCATCGGGGATCTGGAAAAGGCTATCAGGAAGGATACAATTCTCGTTTCAATAATGACTGCTAATAATGAGATCGGTAACGTATATGATACAGAGACTATTGGAAGGATCTGCAGAGACCGGAAAGTTATATTCCATACAGATGCATCTCAGGCAATAGGTAAAATTTCTTTTAAGGCAGGTCATGCAGACCTGGTTTCATTTTCCGCTCATAAAATCTATGGTCCTAAAGGTACGGGCGCCCTTTATATAAAGAATAAGGCTCCAAAAACAAGGCTGACTCCTTTAATAATGGGAGGAGGACACGAAAACGGGCTGCGTTCTGGAACTTTAAACGTACCAGGAATAGTTGGATTTGGTAAAGCCCTGGAAATCGCAGATAGAAATTTTGAAACGGATTACACAAGGCTTGCATCATATAGGTCCCAGATGCTTGAAAGGTTTACAGAGGATATCGGAGACATCCTGCTGAATGGTGATCCGGATAACCATCTCCCAAATAATTTAAATATATGTTTTCAGGGTGTAAGGTCAGATAAATTTCTAATGAACCTGCGAAATATTGCAGTATCCACCGGTTCGGCATGTACGTCTGCTTCACTTAAGCCCAGCCATGTATTGAGTGCATTGGGACTTAGTGATGACCTCGCAAAATCTTCTGTGAGGTTCGGACCGGGAAGATTCAACACAGATGAAGAAATTGATTATGTAATTAAAGAAGTTATAAAAATAGTGAATAAGTTGAGAAACAATTCACCGTATACTTTACAGGAAAATACTACTCACTAAACAAAGGATAAAACAAATGCTCCGGGGAAAATTAAACGAATATTTCAGTCTGCTTAAAGTTGAAGACAAACAGTTTCTCAGTTTTCTGAAAGCCAGGTACCCCCTGTTTCATAATTCCAACTTTTTTTACAGGGATTTCCAGTACGGCATAAGGAAATATCTTGAGCTTAAAGGAATAGTTGTTTCCTATGCTGACGCGGATAAACTTGCGAAAGAATTAGCAGCGCATTTTGAGAAACAGGAAATATTTATTCCGGTTAATAACCAGGGATGGACCATCAATTATCCGGAATTTGTGACGACTGTCCCAGGCGATCCTTTATAAGTATTTTAAGTTTCATTAATGATTATAAAATAGAACAAAGGGAAAAAAAATGTCAGATATTAAAGTTGAGAACGATATATATATAACAGAAAAAGCTGCCAAAGAAGTTGTGCAGATTAGGAATGAGAATAATATACCTGAAAATTTTGGATTAAGAGTCGGTGTGAAAGGCGGAGGGTGCTCAGGATTGACCTATACCCTTGGTTTTGATGCTGAAGCGAAAGAGGGAGATACAGTTATAGAAGAGAAGGGAATAAAGCTATTCGTTGATGGAAAGAGTCTATTTTATCTTATGGGAACAGAGCTCGACTTCACTGACGGTTTGAACGGAAAAGGATTTATATTCAATAACCCGAATGCAAAGAAGACTTGCGGATGCGGAGAATCGTTCGGGGTTTAACTAAAAGATTAATAAATTTACATTCATTAAATAAAGCTGGAGGTTAGATACATGGGAAAATTTGAATTGCCGAAGTTACCTTATGGATATGACGCGCTCGAACCCTATATTGACAAAACAACTATGGAAATCCATTACACAAAGCATCATAACGGTTATGTAACTAACCTGAATGCTGCTATTGCTGCAACAGACCTTGAGAAAAAATCTCTTGAAGATATTCTGAAAAATGTATCAAAACACCCTGTCGGTGTAAGGAACAACGGAGGCGGACATTACAACCATTCATTGTTCTGGACAATTATGAAGAAGGGCGGTGGAGGATTTCCAAAAGGCGATCTTGAAAGTGCTATTAGTTCTTCGTTCGGATCATTTGAAGAATTTAAGAATAAGTTTTCCAATGCCGCTGCTACGAGGTTCGGATCTGGCTGGGCATGGCTTATAGTTCAGAATGGAAAACTGGCAATTACCTCGACGGCAAATCAGGATAACCCGATTATGGATGTTGCTGAGGAAAAGGGTACTCCAATATTAGGACTCGATGTGTGGGAACATGCTTACTATTTGAAATATCAGAACCGTCGTCCCGAGTATATTGATAATTGGTGGAATGTTATAAACTGGGATGAAGTTACCAGAAGATTTAAAGAAGCAAAATAAAAAAATAATTTGGAGGCGGAAGAAATTTCGCCTCCTTTGTAAATATGAAGATGTCGAATAAAATACCTCTATTTCCGTTAAATATAGTTGTATTTCCGGCTTCCAAATACCCTCTTCACATTTTTGAGGAGAGGTATAAAAAAATGATTAGCCGGTGCATTACTGAGAAAATTGGCTTTGGTATTGTTACAAAGACCGATGAAATGGCCAAGATTGGCAGCTATGTGGAGATTGAGGATATACTTCAGAAATTTGATAACGGAGAGATGGATATATCAGTCGTTGGGAAGGGACGGTTTTTCATCGACAACGTTTTTCCCCATGCCGATAAATATCTTGTCGCTGAAGTTTCGGAGTACGAGGATTTAACATCCGAGGTTAGTCCCTCCCTTCTGGATCAGCTGCAGGAATCTTTTGAGAGGATAATAGAAAAGACCAATTTTCAGCTCGAAGAGGCTTTCTGGAGAAACTACGAAGTGACGGGATTGAAATCGTTCAAGCTTGCAGAGAAATCAGGACTTTCTCTCCAGCAGCAGCAATCGCTTTTAACTCTCAGGGATGAAAATGAAAGGGTCAGCTACCTCATTGAACACTATGAAAACCTCGAAAAACAAATCTCGGAATCTACTACCATCCGGAGTATCATAATGAGCGACGGATATATTAATAATTAATTGAAAATTTAAGATTGAATATTGAAAATTGTTGAGGGTGGGTGGGAATTGAAAAATGAAAACTTTAGACCGAGTCTTTAGTTTTCATTCTTCAATATTCAATAATCAGAGTTCGGCTCTGATATACTTCTCTACCAGTCTCAGCCTGTTGATCGCACGTTTTAAGGCATTCTCAGCTCTCTCAACATCTGTAGTATCGGTCTTATGAGTGAGCCTGTCTTCAGCTCTCTCTTTAGCACTCCTGGCTCTTTCCACATCAATATCGGTTATTTCCTCCAGTGAATCTGCAAGTACCAGTATATGATTATTAAGCACCTCAGCCGTACCACCCCCGGTAGCGTACCTTGTTTCTTTACCATCCGGCAATACAACTTTAACCTCTCCTATTTCGAAGGTACTCATCAGCGGTGCATGGTTCTTCAATACCTGGAAGCTTCCATCGGTACCAGGGATAGTGACCGACTGAACCTCGCCTTTGAATTGTACTTTACTCGGAGTTATTATTTCAAGAGTTAAAGCTGCCATAATTAGCCCATTTTCTTTGCTTTTTCTACAGCTTCTTCAATTGTTCCTACATACATAAAAGCCGATTCAGGAAGATCATCATGCTTTCCTTCAATAATTTCCCGGAAGCTTCTTATGGTATCCTCAAGCTTAACATATTTTCCTTTGAAGCCTGTGAACTGCTCGGCAACGTGGAAAGGTTGGCTGAAGAATCTCTGGATTCTTCTTGCTCTTCTAACGGTTGTTTTATCCTCATCACTTAGTTCATCCATACCAAGTATGTTAATGATATCCTGGAGATCCTTATATTGCTGAAGTATCTCTTTACAGAGACGTGCAACATCATAGTGTTCCTGTCCCAAAATACCTGGTTCCATAATTCTCGAGGTAGAATCTAAAGGATCGACAGCCGGATAAATTCCGAGCTCCGAGATCTGGCGGCTTAAAACAGTAGTAGCATCGAGATGTGCAAAAGCTGCAGCCGGCGCAGGATCAGTCAGGTCATCCGCAGGCACATAAATGGCCTGAACAGATGTAATAGAACCTTTATCTGTTGAAGTAATTCTTTCCTGGAGAGCTCCCATTTCGGTTGCCAGGTTAGGCTGATAACCTACGGCAGAAGGCATACGGCCCAAAAGCGCAGACACTTCAGATCCTGCCTGGGTAAAACGGAAAATATTATCAATAAAAAGAAGAACATCTCTTCCTTCCTCATCCCTGAAATATTCAGAGACAGTCAAACCCGTAAGTGCTACTCTCAGCCTGGCTCCCGGGGGTTCATTCATTTGTCCAAACACAAGTGCAGTCTTTTCAAGCACACCCGATTCCTTCATCTCACGCCACAGGTCATTACCTTCACGGGTACGTTCACCCACACCTGCAAATACTGAATACCCACCATGTTCCTGTGCGATATTATGAATGAGTTCCTGAATGATAACAGTCTTGCCTACACCGGCACCTCCAAACAAGCCTGTCTTACCGCCCTTTGAATAAGGTTCTATAAGGTCAATAACTTTTATACCTGTTTCAAATATTTCCTGTTGAGTAGTTAGGTTTTTAAATGCAGGAGCAGGACGGTGAATAGGGTATCGCTTATCCGTTTTAATCTCACCTTCGGCATCAATAGCTTCCCCGATAACATTTATTAGTCTACCAAGTGTAGCAGGCCCAACCGGTACAGAAATCGGTTCACCTGTATCGAATGCATCCATTCCCCTGACCAGACCGTCAGTGGAATCCATTGCAACTGCACGCACCCTGTCCTCACCGAGATGCTGCTGAACTTCAGCAATCAGATTATTTTTTTCGCCTTCGGTCGTAGTACGTGGAATTCTTACTGAATTGTATATGCTTGGGAGATGACCGTTCTCAAATTCAATATCAAGTACAGGACCGATAACCTGTATGATTTTGCCTTTAGCTTCACTCATTATTTTTCCTTATTCTTAGAAAATTAGTCAATAAATTTAAGGATTTGACCAAGATTTTACAAATAAAAACTGTATACAGAAATCGGCTTTCTTAACTAAAAACCCCGGTAAAAACCGGGGTCTTTAAGCATAAAACCTTATTTCAGCAACATCAGCTTTTTGGCCTCAATGAAGGCACCCGCTTTTATACGGTAGATGTAAATGCCACTGGCCAATTTCCCCGCGTTAAAATCGATATCTACAACACCTGCCGGGGTCACCTTGTCGAACAGGGTCATCACTTCCCTACCCAGCATATCATAGACTTTTAGCTCAACCTTCTCGGTTTCCGGCACCTGGAACCTAATTGTTGTAACAGGATTGAAGGGATTAGGGTAATTTTGGTAAAGAGTATAACTGAAATTATTAATATTGTTATCTTCAACAGAGACAGGAACAATAAATTCTCCCGTACCTCCGGCATCATTATATCTCTTTTTAAACTCCTGCATATACTGGTTGGCTATATCAAGGTCCTGTATAATCAGTGTATTCTCATCATTATCGTTCTCAGCTGCAGATGACCAGTTGTGCGAACCGGTAATTACATAAGGTGAACTTTCCGGTGATGAGGCATCAACAATACTATATTTATGGTGCAGTGTTGGAGAAGGGTTCTGCCATATATCTGCATAGGCTGAAAGGTTTGTGAATTCCGACCCTGAAGCGTTAACCTGGTCAATTACCCCTTTAATATCTGTAACTCCGTTGTTATATCTTGAATGAACGGCAGCTTCAATGTCGTCCCTGGTAAATACATAGAGCGACATATAAATGCTCTGATCAGCTGAGTTTACGGTGTTTATTATTTTGCCTGTAGTTCCGTCGGAAGGACTGAAGTAAAGCTGCACATCGCGTCCGCCTATATTAAAAAAGTGGGGTGTATTATCTGTTTTCTGACTTCCGAATTTAGCATTGGAAGGATTAGGAATATCATTATCACTTCCCCACATTTCTTCAAACTCTGTCTGGTAGGCAGCAGTTAAGGCCGGATCATTTATTTCAACCACATTGTTCTTCCAGTTCAGTTCTGTTGAAGTTACATTCCATGAACCTGTCCACAGCCAGTCGTTTGAAGCAATTGTATCCCGCGCATCAAAAATGAAAAATTTGTTGTGCATAATGCCGCTGAGATTGGAAGGACGCTGACTCATCAAAATTCCAGCATCGAGCAGAGCCTGCATACTGTTCTGGATAGTTCTGTTATCATATACAACCCTTACTTTCACCCCGCGGGTTTTAGCAAGGATAATCGCATCAGCAACATCCTGCATCCCGAAGAAGCTGTATAACGCAAGATCGATCGAATAATGAGCCTCATTTATTCTGTGAATCAACAGAGCTTTAAAATCACCGTTTCCGTAAGCCGAATTACCGGGTAGCGCTACCGTTGTATCAACCGCAAAATTAAAGTATACATGCATACTGCCTATACTTGTATCATTTGAGGCAGTGGTTACATTCTGCAGTGAACTCTCACTTCTGCCGGCATCGTTATCTGACACTGCCTTAAAATAATAAACCGTATAAGGCTGTAATCCTGTTACAGGAACCGCATGGAAGGTTGTATCATTATTTATGATTACAGAATCCATTTCCAGAGCCGGTGTCAATCCATACTTAACCTGGCTGTTGCCATTCCTTGCGGTGTTGAAATAAACAGTGAAAGAAGATGTATCAATATCTGATGCAAAAACCGGATTAAGAATTAATGGAGCACCGTCATCAACAATGTCGCCTATGAAACGTGGAAGCAGCTGGTATCCGCTGCTGTAAGGTGGCGAATTATCATACTGCTGAAGTATCCCGATAACATCGACTTCTCCCGATGGAATGGGACTGCCGATTATCGTGGTTACATCATTATCTATGCGTAGCTCAGAAGTTCCTGTAGCATCAATAATCGGATAATTTGTTCCTCCAGTAAAACTTCCACTTCCGGAAATTGTCACATTATTCAAACGGATGAGCTTTCCTTCATACTCTTCCATACCGTTCCATTCCTGCGTGAGGATATCATTTATAGTGATAACTTCTGGATCGGTCTGGTGCCCGGATGAAATAACATCAAATGACGCTCCGGGTTCAGAAAAACTCATTTCTGCAAGACCGTTGTACTGAGTAAGTACCGCGGTTACTACCACCGAATCGCCAATATTCACAGAAGTTGGGAAATCAGGGCCATACACGCACATACCTGCCGTATTATCCTGTATGGAGGCTGCTCCGCTTGTTCCAAACTGGCTGGATGATGTCACAACTCCGGTAACGGTAACAGCCTGTCCCAGTTGAACCGGAACCCCGCTGGCATCGTTTACCCTAATATCGGAAATAGGAACCTGGGGATAAAGAAAAGTTGTTAAAAAGAATAAGAAAAAAGTAATCGAAATTTTAATCATTGTATGTCCGTTGATAATATGAATCTTAATATCCTGTTATTCCCCGAATCTGCTATGTATAATGTTTTATTGAAGAAGGCTATGCCGTGAAGGTTTATCAAAAATTTCACTTCCGCCGAATGCCTGAAGAAGGTCGCCAAAGGGATTAAACCTGTAGACACTGTCTTTACCCATGTCAGCTACGATAATATTTTGTGCATCATCCAGTGTTACTCCTTCCGGTTGTTCAAACCTGTTTGGCGTACATTAATTCAGAACTTCTGCGGCGAAATTTAGTTTTTATAGCCGGTGTAATCCCTGGAGTCCACAAATTGCAGCCCTGAACCTTAAAATTTGTGTTACCGGTAAGGGTTGTAATTACATCGTAATTCGTTTTATTAAATGATATGATTGAACTTAGGCCGTAAGCAGAGAGAAACCTGCCCCGATAGGATCAATATTACCTACCCTTCCCCGAAGAGAATCACTTCTCACCGCCATCCGGACTGGGTTTTAACTACAAAAGAGAGAATAGAATTATCCGGATCAACTAAGTGTTATTGTGAGGATCCGTTCTGGCAACGAAATAAGAATTATCATAAAAAATAGCTACGCCTGTATTCTCTCTTTCAGGATTATTTATATCAGAATTGGACGCGGTAAAATCATTTTAGCAGGGACAGTTGCAATATTATGTCCGCAGCCATCATATCTATCTTAACACTGCGCTCAATGTTATTAGTTGTCCAGAAATAGAGTATCCAATTTGCGCAAACAAACAAGTTCAGCCTGAAATCCTGTGCAAGGCAAATCGGATGTTTTGAATAGCTAATTGTTCCCAAACCTGTCCGGCAAATTCATCATAACCACTCGGTCATTATCAGTGTCCGCCACGTATATAAACGGATCGCGGCCTACATAAATATCCTGAGGGTTATTAAATCCTTCCCATACAGGATTCAATTGAACGTAAACAGTATCGCCTCCGATATTTCGCATTGTCCGGAATTCGGATCTATCAGCTGTCAACATTAAATTTCCGGTCGCATCCCTGTAAGAGAACAAATACAGCAAATAAAGTCAATAAAATTCTTTTCATTTTATAAACCGAGTATAATTGAAAACCTGTGAGCTGATCCTAACCTGGCAAAAGTTGGAATAAGCATAATCAAAAGTAAATTCCGCAATAGATATCGGAACTTTTAATCCTGCACCGAATGTATAGTTCTGTTCTTCAACATTGAGTTTATATCCGCCTCTCACGAAGAACATCTTTTCCATGAATACTCCATTCCGGTTGAAACATTTTCACTATTATCATTTGGATGGTTGAGCTGAATTGCAGTTGTAATCTTATTGAAGTCATCCTCATAAGGTTCAAATGCAAAACCGATACGGAATACTGTAGGGGGTGAAAATGACTGCCATTCGGAGACCTTCCTTTTTCCGACAAGAACAACATCACCGTCCGGAGCTAAGCTGATTTCCGAAGTTGGAAACAGTTACAGCGAACCGTGTTGATCCGAGTCCTGTCCAGTAATAAGTACCCAGATCGATCATCACACCCCGCATTTTAAGTTTATCCAAGGTCTCCTCAATATAACGAATAGTTCCGCCAAAGCTGAACTGATCTGTCATACGGCGCGAATAGGTAACTGCAATAGCCAGATCACCGAATCCGAAATATTCACCGGTACCGAAAGGTGCATACTCAGTGGTAACAGGCATATCTGTCATAGATAAGGATGTAAGTGCGACACCAAACGAATTATTTTCATCAAGATGATAAACCGCTCCGAGAAAATCATGGTTAATATCTGCAACCCACTTATTGTGAGAGAAGAAAACTTCGTTGGTCCTGAAAATTGCGATAGTCCTGCCGGGTTCCAGTAGAGCGCGGAAGCATCGTTTGCTATTGCCACGAATGCATCACCCAGGGCGCTTGCTCTGCCGCCTACCCCGATTTTAAGGAATTGTGCAGTTGATATTCCTGCCCTTTGTCCGCCAAGTACGGGAAAAAGCTGGGCCCTGGTTTCAAAAATACCTGTAAGTAGAAATATTATGAGTATAACTTTTTTCATCATTAAAACCTTAAACTAACTCCCAGTTTCACATTACGTCTTGTAAGATATCTGGCCGGATTAACCGGATAGGGGAGATTGGAGCCTGGAGATCAGGATACCTCGGATCGTTCCATGTTACCGGAACATTATCGCCGTACTCATATGCTTTCCCGGTAACGGGATTTATAATTGCTGAGTTTTTTGTATCAAGGAGATTATTGACTTCAACGAAAACAGAAAACTTCAGACTGTTTATATCAAAATATCTCTCAAAGTTCAGATCGATCCAGAACCAGTCATCTCCGATCTTCGTGTACGTTCATTCTGGATAGTATTATATTCAGGCCGTCCGTCGGTTGTGTAACTTCCGGTAAACACGGCCGGAGTATATCTCTTACCTGATTCAAAGAACAACCTGAGTATACAAATTATAATCGTCAAGGATGCCGTTCCCGAATCCGAATAGAGCATTATCCTTTTCAACATAAAAATTGGTTGTCAGGTTGATTGTCAGAGGTCTGTCCCAGTTTGCGTAATCTTCGGTTATTGTCTCGTTAGGGTCTCCTCTTAGCAACAAGTACACCTTCATCCGGTGATGAACTTTTCCCTGTTACAATTGCATAGGATACAGAAGCTTCACCCGTAAACCATCTATCAATTCTTTTCTTATACTCCACTTCCAAACCGCGCGACCTGGCATAATCTGAATTGACATACGTGATAAAACTCTGGGTGGCAAACCGGCAGAACTTATCTTTGCTGACCGCGTAGTGACATAATCGAAAATATCCTTGTAGTAGGCCGTAACCGTCAAGACATCATCATTCGAAAATTGGTTTTTAATCCGAGTTCATAAGCAACAGTTGTTTCAGGATTCAAATCGGGATTACCGAATTTCTGGAATGACGATTGCGCATTCAATGGATTCAACTTAGCATAAACGAACTGTGGATTCGGCCATTTGCTGAAGTGACCGTACGAAAAGAATAAGGTCTGATTATCGGAAACCGGGTGTGAAATACCGAGTCTTGGACTCAAGTCTTGCCTTAAATCTCCTTCCTCCAAACCATCCGAAAGTATCATCCTCGTAGCGCGTCCTGATTTCATCAGGAATCGTAACAACATCAGGATTTTTTACAGCATCATCAACGTATTTACCCGGGAACCAGTAATCAATTCGAATTCCGAAGTTCAGGATCATACCGCTGAAATTTATATTATCCTGTGCATAAAATGCTCCCTGTGCAGGAAAAACCCTATAGATATCGTTATTTAATCCTAATGCTGCCTACCCAGGGTTTGTATATATCAACTACCTGCATATCCTGGAACTGAAAATTAAAGCCGGCTTTGAATTTATTTTTTTCATCGAAGAAACTTGTCAAATCACCTTTAATTGAAGACTCACTGAAAAAGTGATCACGCCAGGTAGAGGGATTGCCAACATCCCAGAAACCATCACCAGGAATCACACCTACTGTATCCCGGTTCTGATTATAGTACTCGATCGGGAAGTTAACAATATCCTGGGGTTCGAGATATAGATATACCAGTTCTTTCCGTTCGCATCGGCCCTTAAGTTTGTATAAAAATGATTCAGTTTAAGTTCATAAAAAGTTTTCGCATTTAAAGTATGAGTCATAGAAAAGGAATGATATTCATTGTTATGTGTAAATGTATTTGCCTGGTCGAGGATATTCTGGAATTCATATTGATAACCGGGACTAGGTTCAACATACTCAAGGTTTGTCTGCAAGAGACTGTGAATTCTGATTAATATCAACAGACTGATTATACGAGTAAACAAATTTTAAAGTGGGCGAATATTTATATGAAAGTTTTCCCAAGCCAGAACCAGCTGTTCTCTGCTTCAGGTGCAAACCTTGATCCTCCGAATGTAGATGAATAAAGTTGATTAGCAGTCGACTTATAATATCCCTGCGTAATTCCGTCACTGAACCCGGCGTGGAAACTACCGAAGAACGAAACTTCACCCGGTATTTTAATACCTAATGCCGGCAAGAATTGAAGATGTAATGGTTCCGGTCCGCTAAGGTTGGCTTCCTATATTAATATTAAATACATGAGGATACAGAACTATTTCCAAGATTATCCCGTTTATAAGAGACGTATCCGCTGTATTTATCTCCCCCTTCCGTGTTTTAACATTAACCACTCCTGAAGTAGCCTGACCATATTCAGCATTAAACCCTCCGGTAATTACCTCTACTTCTTCAATTGCATTTGCGCTCAATTGTAATCCAAAACCTGTACCCGACAGAGGGTCCTGCACGTTTACACCATCAAGCAGAAACGCATTCTCATAAGACCTTCCGCCTCGTATATGTATCGTATTATCCGTTTTTACAACACCAGCCTGCTGAGTTACGACATCAGTAATATTCTCAACAATTGAATTCTCGATATCCTCTCTGGATATATCCTTTTTGCTCTGTGTCTCTTCAACATCCATCAAAGGTTTCTCACCTACCACAACAACATCCTGACCGAGCGTAAAACTGTTTCCTCCAGCTTAACATCAAGTTCCTTTGTCTTGCCTGCTAAAATCACTATGTTGGTGAACTGAACTGTTTTATAACCTATCAGGGATATGTCAACATTGTAACTCCCCGGTGAAATTCCACTGATTTTAAATTTCCCGTTTATGTCTGTCGCTGCACCGTAATAAGTACCTTTTAATATTACATTCACTCCGGGCAGTGCTTCACCCGTCCCAGAATCGTGAACGTTTCCTATCAGGGTACCCGATTGAGCCGCTGCAGCTGCTGTCACAGCAAGACTAAGAAATATGACTGCTATTATTCTGCTCATGGCGTAACTCCGAAATCTTCAATCAAAACTTTGTGGAGTAATTCTTTCACATTTCCCGATCCGCCGTTGCATTTGTGAAGCGGGAGTCCTATAAAAAACAAGCTTTTAGGATTGTTAAAGAATCCGATAAATCCAGGTAGTTCATTATTCGGAAAATAATATAAAGGCACAGAGCCGAATGAACTCAATGAAAATGATTTAATACGGTAAAGTGCCGCCGTTGTGGTCAGGCTGGGATAAGAGGGATCGGTTAAGTCCGTTGAAAGCTGTGTTCCTGCCAGTATCGAATTGACTGAATAAAGCGTGTCTGTATTAATGGGTAAAAAACTGCTGACTACTGCAAGATCAATATTCTGAAGGAACTGCATGCTGAAAGCTATTTTACCGCCGGCATCTAAAAATTTCTGAGTTGTTGCAGCCATAAGATCGAGCGACGGGTTATTATCGGCATACCAATACGCATATTTGAATAACCTCATTGTCTGCATAAACGTTACGTTCCGGTAAGGAAGCGGGTTTTGAATAAGATCAAGAACATCATAGTTTCCGGCAAGTCCAAGACTATCCATCATCGAAGCATAGAACTGGGGAGCGTTATCCGGAAGCGCGTAGTCATCAACAATAAGCAGGCTGCCCTTTGGTTTTTTTACGTACCAGGTTTTACCTGAGTCCGGAAGTGAAATAAGTCCTGAACTAGCTCCGGAAATGTCTACCGCTTCAACATATATTCTATTAATGTCGTTATATTTTAAACCGTACAGCTTTTGCGGGAAGATATTATTCTCCTGTCCCTCTATTAAGATATCCATACCTGGATTACCGGACTGAAAATCGTTCGTCCTTATCGTTATATTCCGAATATTACCATACAAAGAAACGATATTCGCCGAATCCGAAGGGTCATTTAACACAATATTAATTTTTTGGATCGTATTATCACCATCAAGATCTCCAGCGTTCCATCCGAAAGACATCACAGGGAAAGAGGTGTCAGGTAGAGTGCTTAGAGAGTTCCAGCTGATTGTCGGAGCTGTGTTCCTTAAGGGAAAATTCAGTTCGGCTGGTGTGGGGTCAATGAGTCCTATATCATAAAATTTTTCACCCGGATCATAAATGCCGTTGTTGTTTGCATCTATGAATGGCTCCGGACCAAAGTCGATTCCATTTTGTTTAATATCGTTATCATAGGTTCCGTTTCCCCCGTTATCAACTGCTGAAACCTGGAAAAGGTATGTTGTATCGGCAGCACCTATCTGAAGGGCAAATGAACTATCATTTGAAGCTGTGAATGACCAGTTGGTTCCGTCCCACGTAAAGTAAAATCCTACTACATTTCCGTCGGGATCATCCCCCCCCATGAAACTGTAAGCTTTGTGGGCTGCGGAGTTATTGTAGAATCAGGAATCAGCGATAACCCTGTTTCAGGCGGTTTATTAGCGGCCGGATTATCTGCCGGGTTATCATAACAGGAATAAAGACCTGATATGATAACTAATACAAGGATAAAGACAGAGAGTTTTTTCATTAAAGTCAGTAACAAATATTAAAATCAGTTCCTCTATAATTAAAGGACTGATTCACTCTACAGTGAATCAGTCCCGGGTATCTTTTTTACTTCAAAAGAATCATTTTCTTAACCTGTGTATAATCTCCGGCTTCTATGCTGTAGAAATATATACCTGAAGGTAATGAAGATGCATTAAACGTCACGGTGTAAGTACCCTGGCTTTGGGTTTGATTTACCAGAGTTTTAACCTGCTGCCCAAGGATATTGAATACCTTTAAAGTAACGTTGCTTATACGAGGTATTGAATAGACAATTTTAGTTGACGGATTGAACGGATTAGGATAATTCTGTTCGATGCCGTATGTCTTTGGTGATGTATTCTCCTGTTTTACTGCAGTTGTATACCCGACAAAATCGTCATCTTTTCTCGGAACAAGTTTGTAGTTGCTGTATGAGTAATACATAATTCCTTTCAGCTTCTGAAAATGTGCACCAAGCTGAACTTCAATAGTGCCGGGTTCACCTGAACCATTATGATATGAATTGCTTCCATCCTCTAGTTCTACGCGGGTATCACCTGTACCGTCACTTACAAGAATTTCTCCGAAATTGCTTCCGCCGTCGGCATTAATATTTGTGATATCCACATTATCATATTCAACAAAAACGCTCTCCCATTTCTCTTTTTCAACTTCCCCGTCACCGAGAAGACCCATCTCTCCGGTAGTAATAACCTGGGGATCAGGCAGCGGGTTGTTGGATGAAACTACATTGTAAGCTGTAACATTATTCATAACGGTAACGCCGAATGATTCCTGGATCGTCCCGGTAAGAGTAACAAGATCGCCGCGTTTCAGGTTCAGAAGCTCTGTACCGAGAGAGCCGCCGAAACTGAATTCGATTCCGCTCCATGGACCGCTTCCGTCCTGTATATAGCTTCTTAAGAATGAGGTTGTTCCGTATCCTTTGATATCGGAAGTATCAGAGGTAACAACTCCCTGGAGAGTTACATTGTAATTCGTATATCCGCTGTAACCTCCGCCGAAAGGACTGTACTGCACGTCCCTTATTCCTACAGGTCTGTTCAGAACCAGGTAGAAGTAATCGTCGTGTAAAGTGTCAACAGGATTTATACTTACCAGACCGTCATTATCCTGCGACCAGAGATAAAAATCTACGACTGAAGAGTCACTGTTAACTCCTGGTATAGTTGCTTTATATGTAGTATCTGAACTGTTGAATGTCATCGGAAGCATCATACGCTGTCCGCCGTCAATCCTATAATAAAGTCTGCTTGCCTGAACCGTTCCGTCAAGGTCTTTTATCTTCGCCGAAATTTCAACCGCCTGGTTCGGAGCGATTTCGTTTGTATTTCTGCGTATAGTGGTGATTGATGGAGGCGACTGCTGAATTGGACCTATATCACCGGGATATACCGGAACTATATAATAGCCGTCAGACCTGGTATTTATAATGCCGCGGATGTAAGTTAATATAGAACCATCCTGGGGCGGATCATAGTTGGTTAAACCTGTAAGTCTATGAGCCCGAAGAGTAAAATAACCGGATTGATCGTACATATGCATAGTATTGCCGTCTGCATCGTGGAAGTTAAAAACACCTGAAGATGCATTTCTATCACTCGTGATCACATTCCTGATTATCACGTACATATTTTCGTACTTCTCTGAAGCAAAATTGTACTGGCCGTTATTCTCAAAATCTGAAACCTGCAGCTCAATCGGATCCGGCCTCTTTGACATCGTACTATCGATACTTATTGGAGTAGTCGGTGTAACAAGCTGTATCAGTTCCGTTGAAGTATAATATTCCGTGACAACACCCGTAAATTTTACAATCTGGGCAGTATCGATTATATCAAAGAAAGTCTGCTGACCTGTTTCCGTGGTATCTTGCTGAAGTAAATTCAATCCACCCCAAACGTGACCATCCTTATCTTCAATATAGGTCACCCAGCGGGCACCGGCTGCAATAATAGGACGCCTATCGGTGCTTGGATTAACCAGAGGGGAGACCATAACAGTTCCTCTGACCTCAACTGTATCCCCGGTTAATGGTGAAGGCGGATCAATCGTCGTATCTGCTACAAACTGAATATCCTGGATTGTTACCAGTGGATACTGCTGTGCGAAAATCAAACCGCTGCAAAGAAAAAACAATGCTAACAGTAAACTTTTTTTCATAGTACGCTCTCCTTTAATAATTATTTAACAACTAAAAATTTGCCGGTTTTAATATCACCGTTTCGGTTATTTTTTACGGTAAACAAATACATACCTGTCGCTATTGCCTGGTCGTTGTCTGTTATCAGATCCCAGGCATGCTCTCCTCCGGACATTTTCTGATTTCCTCCGCTGGAGAAATTCTCAAACCATCTCAAATCCGAGCCGTTGCTCTGCTCATTATGAGTAATCCTTTTAACAACATCACCTGATAGAGTGTAAATTGTTATTTCACATTCTGCCGGAAGGTTATAGAAATAAATCTTTCTGAGACGTTCTGAGTTTCCGTCCCATACAGCATTTGAATA
This sequence comes from uncultured Ignavibacteria bacterium, assembly GCA_963774455.1. Lineage (GTDB taxonomy): Bacteria > Bacteroidota > Ignavibacteria > Ignavibacteriales > Ignavibacteriaceae > DATFVA01. The sequence continues at coordinate 1,023,704 of CAVZFD010000005.1, read as the reverse complement.
GTAGGGATTTGGATAAACACCGATTTCTACCGACGGCTCCTCCGAAGGTGGCGTACCCGGTATTATCCTGTTAAGCGTAGAAAGAGAACTTGATTCCAGGCTTTCCAGATTATTTGAAGGATCACCTTTATCAAAAGCTGTTACAGCAAATAAGTACTGCCAGCCGTTTAACAGATGATTCAATTTGAATTTATAATAATACTGCGTTGGATCATTCGGAAAAGTAACGGGCTGATCGAAGTTCAACTGCAGAAAAACCTGTATTATAACTATACGAATCTCCTGTAGCTATCAAATTCTGCAAGCAAAACCAAGATTGAAAAATGTCCTGCTTCCCTGCGAAATCAAATCCTGACTCCGTCCTGTAAATACGGTAACCTTCAAAATCTTTTTTGGCGGAGATCGGATCAACAGAGCTTGCAGATCTTTTATCCCAGTAAATCGTGACCTTCTGATTTCCGGGAACAACTTTAACATGTAGGTAAAACCGGCGGAGACGGGAGAACATATCGGGTTATTTTTCCGTTCGCCATCTATATCTTCTCCCAGATCCAGAACTCCATTACGGTTTCGTCTTCTCCAAAGTATGCTCTTAACGCCCAATCTGCATTTGAATACAGATTAGTTTTCTGTTCTTCGGTATCATAAGCAGCAGGATCATTTCCGTACTTTTTTGCACAAACAATTGCAAACACCACATTAAGTGAATCTCCGGGTGCAATGTATTTAAAGGACCTTAAGTAATAAAACTGATCGGTTAGAGGGGATCTTCAGATCCGAAGAAGGATTTAACCCGCTCCCAAATCTGTTATTACCGCCAAAGTAGCCCTGCATTTTTCTGTATCGCTGGATATCATCGATGGGTGAAAAGAAATTAGGATCACTGTGTTTCTGAACTGCCAGCTGACAAAATTAACAGAAGATAACGAATCACTGCCCGTCAGAATTTTTTTAGGAAGTGCGGGTGTCGAACCAAGATGCTGTATTCCGACATAACTGTCTGTATAATCCAACATCCCCTGTTGCGTCGAATTCATAGGCAATCTTCAGTGAATCGCTGTAACCGTCACCGCCTTTATTATAAAATGCTCGCACCGCACGGAGGCCGGTAATTTTTGTATTTCTGACAACAGCATCAGTCCATAAACCGACATAAACACTGTCGATATATTTATTGGTTACATTTTTAACTGTATAGTTAAGGATTACAAAGAAATTCAGCAAAGGGAAAATTCCAGACATAACTTTCCTCGTGTACTACTTAATCCCAAGGGTCATGATTTTCGATGGGTTCACCATTGAGAACAACTATTCGTATCCACATAATCCAGACAAAATCCTGGTGTGAAACGGCATCGGGATAGTAGAAACGAGAATTCGATAAAGAAGATCTCTCCAGCATCATGCTGTCGGGAAATTGGTAAATTCAAATCCTCCTCCCCTGGCAGAGACAGAAGATGCATCGACAGCGCCGGTAGTTACATAGGGTCCCTGCTCGTTTGCATTCCCGGATGAATCATTTGGTATAACCGCCGACCCAGAAACCGCCGTCGAATATATGTTCTATACCGCTGCCCAAGGGATATTCACAGGATGGCTGATCAGGCCAGTAGTGAAAACCATTTCCATACGTACCGAAATTTGTAACTGTTAAACCGATATTGCCGACATCTAGTATAATGTGGTCGTCATCGTCTAATATTTTTTTAACCTTTTTATCATCTCCCCCGTCATATTTAAAGGCACAGAAAAGCAGGATTGTGGAAACAAGCAGTAATTTATATTTCATCTACAAAAATTTAAATAAGGAAATAATACAAGAAGAATCTTGCGGATCTATGTATTTCAAAATTACGAGCCAAAAATAAGGAGTTTCAGGTTAGGAACAAATACAAAATTAAGTTCTTATATTAATTTATTGTTAAATGGCAGGAAAACGGAAGGAATAATTTTTACACACCTCAAATGACGAAAACCTTAATAAACAGAGACTCAAACAGCTGCTTTCATCCAGTGAATAAACAATTAATCTTAAAAGAGAGCGCGGGCATGCTTATCAGCATGGTATGAGCTTCTTACTAGGGGAGAAGATTCAACAATCTTAAAACCCGTCTTAAGACCTTTTGCTTTATACATATTGAACTCATCAGGAGTAACAAACCTGTCTACCGGCAAATGATTCTTTGTCGGCTGCAGATACTGTCCGATGGTAAGAATGTCGCATCCGTGTGCAACAAGATCTTTCATCAGATCAAGAACCTCTTCCGGCTTCTCTCCTATCCCGACCATGATACCGCTCTTGGTCTTTAAACCTTTTTCCTTAAACCATTTTATAAGGTTAAGACTTCTTTCAAACTTCGCTTGCGGTCTTACAACAGAATAGAGCCGTGGGACAGTCTCAAGGTTGTGGTTTAAAATATCCGGCGGGTGCTGCATAATAACTTCGAATGCATCAACAACACCGCGGAAATCTGGAATCAGGATCTCAACTGTGGTATCGTACATTTCTTCATTTATTAACCTTACGCATTCTTTAAAGATTGAGGCTCCCCCGTCTTTCAGCTCATCCCTGTTAACTGAGGTTATAACAACGTGCCTTAAACCGAGTTCTTTAACGGAGTCAACGACTCTCCTGGGTTCATTCAAATCGAGTTCATTGGGCATACCGACTTTTATATTACAGAATCCGCAGCTCCTGGTACAGGTATCCCCCAGTATCATAAAGGTTGCACTCTTATTATTCCAGCACTCAGCCATATTGGGACAGCGGGCCTCCTCGCATACTGTATGAAGGTGCTGCTTCCTCATCAGCGTTCTTACATTAGTATAATTCTCCCCTGTCGGGAGTTTTACTTTCAGCCATTCGGGTCTCTTACCGGGGGACTTCTTTTCCTCTTCAAGTTTTTCTTTAGCTGCTCTCTGGTATGCGTTTATTGTTCTCATAATCCTTATTCTGTTTTACATTGTTGACGGATCAAAACTTTCCAGTGTATCTTTTATATACTTCAGAAATTTTCCGCCGAGCATTCCGTCAATTAATCTATGATCATGTGCAAGTGTTAATGCCATTATCGGTTTAATAGCAATTGTATCCGCACCATCAACTTCAATTACTACAGGTTTCTTTGCAATAGTACCCACACCGAGAATTGCTACTTCCGGCTGATTTATAATCGGCGTTCCAAATATAGCACCGAATACACCATAATTTGTAATTGTGAATGTTCCCCCGGTTATATCATCTGGAATAAGTTTTTTGTTCCTTGCTCTTGATGCAACATCATTTATTGCTTTTGCAAGTCCCGTTATATTTCTTTCGTCAGCTGATTTAATATTAGGCACGATTAGTCCCGTAGGTTCTACAGCCACTGCGATTCCCAGGTTTATAAATCTCTTCTGCAATATGGTTGTCCCGTCGATAGTTGAATTGACAAGCGGGAATTCTTTTAATGCTTTTACTGAAGCATTGGCGATAAAGGCCATGTAGGTCAGCTTAACGCCCTCCTTCCGCAGGTATTCTTCTTTATTCTTTTGTATGAAGTTATGAATACGAGTCATATCAACTTCAAGCATGGTGGTAACATGAACAGAAGTATCGCGGCTGTTCACCATATGCTGCATAATCTTCTGACGAATATTATCCATCGGGATACGTTCAATATCACCAGAGATCTGTCCGGTAAACGAAGGCTGTGCCTGCACTGCAGGTTTAGATTTCTCTTTTTCAGGAGGCTGTGCCTTTGGAGCCTGAGGTGCTGCCGGTTTAGCCGGAGCAGGTTTTATTTCACCTCTTGATTCGATATACGCAAGGATATCTTTTTTGGTCAGACGTCCTTCCAGTCCTGTTCCCTTAATGCGGGTCAGTTCATCATAGTTCACATTTTCCTTCCTGGCTATATTTAGCACTAGACGGTGAATAAAATCCGCTGTTCTCACCCTCAGCTGATGCTGCCTCTTCTGCAGTGCCTCCTGAGAAAGCCCCGGGCGTCTGCTGCGGTACTTCCAGCTTCTGCTGAGAAGGAATCTGTGCGGCCGGCTGCTCCTGTGCAGGTTTTTCCGCTTTTGTAATAAGAGGTTTTTCTTCTTTCTTCTGAGATACTTGCATACCTTCGCCAGTAGAAAGTCTTGCAACTATTGTCCCTACTTCAACTGTTTCCTGTTCGGCAACCAGTATCTCAGCCATCGTTCCCTCAGCCGGAGAAGGAACTTCAGTATCAACTTTATCAGTACTTATTTCAAATATCGTCTCGTCTTTTGCTACCTTTTCACCAACCTTTTTATGCCATTTTAATACAGTGCCCTCCATAACCGATTCACCCATCTTAGGCATCGGAATATCGATTATTTCACCGAAGCTTTCAGAAGGTGCCGTAGACACTTCCTGAACCTCAGGCTGCCTGGTCTCAGTTTCTTCACGTATCTTCTCTTCTTCCTCTTTTTTAGTCCCGGATTTATCCTCGGTAACTTCCACCTTCCTCGGGACTTCCTCCTTTGGAGGTGCTGCTGTCCCGGCCGATTCACCATTTTCGCTTATGACGGCAACCACAGTACCTACTTCAACAGTTTCACCTTCGAGTACTTTAATCTGCTGGAGTACTCCGTCAGCGGGAGAAGGGATTTCGGTATCCACCTTGTCGGTGCTTATTTCAAAGATGATTTCATCTCTCTCTACTTTATCGCCTTCCTGCTTATGCCATTTTATTATGGTACCTTCGCTTACGCTTTCACCCATTTTAGGCATTATGACTTCCATCTTAAAACTCCTGGTTTTCTTTTTAAAATTCTAATAATTCTTTAATACCGCTGTAAACTCTGTTACGGTTCGGCAAGATTTCGTTTTCAAGTATCGGTGAATATGGAATATGTGAATCCAATGCGGCCACCCGTCTTACCGGTCCGTCGAGATACCGGAAACATTTATCAGCTATCCGGGAAGCTATTTCAGCTCCGAACCCTCCGGTTAAGGTATCCTCGTGAATTACAATAGCTTTATTTGTTTTCTTAACCGAATTATATATTGTTTCCTCATCAAGAGGTATGATGGTACGCAGGTCTATCACCTCAACAGAATAACCTTCATCCTCAAGTTTTTTGGCAGCAAGCACCGAATCCCACAGGGATACTCCATACGAAATTACAGTTGCGTCTGTGCCCTCTCTTACAACTTTCGCTTTGCCGAATGGAACAAGGTAATCTGCGTCAGGTTCAGGCGACATAGCAGAACTCTGCCGGTATAATCCTTTATGTTCGCAGAAAAGAACAGGATCATTTAACCTGATAGCTGTTTTCATTAAACCTTTTGCATCTGCGGCATTGGAAGGGAAAGCAATGTATATACCGGGGATATGTGCAAATATAGATTCAATATTCTGGCTGTGATACAGTCCTCCATGAATATACCCTCCGACGGCAACCCTTATTACTACAGGAGTCGACCATGTGTTATGCGTCCTGTATCTCATCGTTGCCAGCTCATTTTTCATCTGCATGAAAGCAGGCCAGATATAATCGCCAAACTGGATCTCAACCACAGGCTTTAATCCTGTTACCGCCATTCCGATTGCAACCCCCATAATACTCGCTTCGGCAAGAGGGGAATTAAAAACTCTGTCGAATCCGAATTTATTGGACAAACCTTTAGTTACAGTAAAAACGCCTCCTTTATTATCAGCTATATCTTCGCCAAACATATATATCCTGTCGTCCCTCTCCATCTCTTCCATCAGGGCATGATTAAGTGCATCAACCATAACAACCTTATTGCCGGAAGGCGTATTTTTTTCATATTCTAATTTATCTTTTAATCCGCTTTCATCGAAGATAAAACGTGTAGCTGTCTCAGGTTTCGGATCCGCGGCCTTAACAGCATTATCGGCGGCATCGCTAACCTCTTTTTCAATCTCCTTTTTCAGCTTTGGAAATTCATCATCTGTTATCAGTTTCATTGAGATCAGTTTTTTAACGAACAGTTGGATGGGATCCTTCTGAAGATCTTTTTCAAGTTCTTCTGGAGTCCTGTATTTTTTCTGATCATCAGATGAGGAATGGGATAAAAGTCGTACGACTTCTGCTTCTATTAATGCAGGTCCTTTCCCGCTTTTTATATATTCTATTGCTTCTGCAACCTTGTCAACACATTCGAAATAATCTGTGCCGTCTATTTTAATGCGATGCAGGTTCGCAAACCCCGCCATCATCTCAGATACAGAAGCCCCTCTGCCTCCGCTCTGAAGATATACAGGAACTGAAATAGCGTACTTATTATTTTCGATTACAAACAGCACAGGGAGTTTTTCCCTGCTGGCCCAGTTTACCGCTTCGTGAAATTCACCCTGGCTTGAAGTACCTTCGCCGCTGCTTACATAAGCGATATTTCTTTCACCTTTCCTCACCTGGGCTAGGGCTGCTCCCACAGCCTGTAAGAACTGTGTGCCGGTAGGACTCGATTGTCCCGGAAGATTTATATCGGGATGACCCCAGTGGCACGGAAGCTGTCTTCCTCCGCTTGATGGATCATCATTTTTGGCAAAACTCTGAAGGAAAAAGTCGTAAGGTTTAACACCAATCGACAAACTCAGCGCCAGATCGCGGTAGTAGGGAAAGAACCAGTCCTTCTTCGGATTGAGAGCCAGACCCGCCGCAACCTGTATTGCCTCATGTCCCGATCCCGCGATATGGAAAAAAGTCCGCCCCTGTCTCAGAAGGTTCATAGCTTTAGTATCGATAGCTCTTCCAAGCAGCATTAACCTGAGAGCTTTAAGTGCTTCTTCTTTCGATATTTGCGTCGTTTTAGAGGATCTGGTATCTACACCATTTCCGCCCTCAGCGTTTGAGTGGTTTTCTTTATCACTATTCCTTGTTCTTTTTTTGGTTGCAGAGTCGTTCTTATTTGAGGTTCTCTTAGCCATTACAAACCTTTCACTTAACTGTAGATTAATTAACAGAAAATATTTCTTCTTTTTTTACTTGTGTGACATCTTCATAGCCGAAAATGCCGGCGAAATTCTTCACAATTTTTGTTTTAATTTCGTTTATTGGGATTTCACTTTTTATCTCTCTTCTTATTGATGTTACATCCTTATCCGATATTCCGCAGGGGATTATTCCGGAGAAAAATGAGAGATCGGTATTCACATTAAAAGCGAAACCATGCATCGTAACCCAGCGACTTACTTTAATACCAATCGCCGCAATCTTCCTGTCCTCCACCCATACACCGGTATACTTTGGTTCCCTTCCCCCCGTTATGCCATAACCGGAGCACGTCTGGATAATTGTTTCCTCCAGCGCGCGGAGGTATTTATGAGTATCCTGCTTCCAGGCAGTCAAATTAATAATCGGGTAGCCGACTACCTGTCCCGGCCCATGATAAGTTATATCTCCTCCCCTGTCGATGTCATACACCGATATCTTATTGGTCGAAAGATATTCCTCCGAACCGACAAGGTTATTATGATCAGCGGTCTTTCCAAGAGTATAAGTATTAGGATGTTCGAGAAGGTATATAACATCGGGAATTTTATTTTTAACCCTGAGTTCAAATGTTTCTCTCTGCAGATCCCAGGCCTCCTTATAGTCAATAAAACCCAGATCGCAGTAATAGAGGCGGCGACTTAATGATCGTGATACTCTCTTGTTCATAGTCACTCTATTGTCATTTGATTGTCATTCATAGTCATTCAATTGTAATGATTGCCATTCGGCTGCCATCAAGTTTTCGTGGTTGATGTTGATCTACCAATCGAGTTAATATAATTGTTGAGCTTGATTCCTATATTTTTGATTTCCACTATTAATCTGTTGAACTCTTCTTCAGAAATTAAACATCTGTTTTTTGCTTCTGTCAACCATGTCTTTGTCTCATATAGCGATCCTCTCGAATAATAACAGTATTGCTTTTCCTCTTTATAAAAAAATCTTCCAAACCCTTCACTTAAATTAGCGCTGACTGAATCAACTGCCCTAATAAGTTGTTTACCAACTGTGTCCTTAGAGAAATAATCCCATCTTATCACAATATTCCAAATTTCTTCAGCCATCATCATCGATAATTGATGAACACGAAGTTCTTCAAGTTCCATTTCACCCTCTTTATATTGATTTATTAGATATTGACAAATAAAAGAACTAATAGCAGTCAGGCTTTAATGACTATTGAATGACCATCGAATGACCACCAATGACGATCATTTAATTACCACTTCCCATCAAAAATTCCATTATTCCATTCCTCCTCATATATGTATCGCTTCCCCATACGCCTGCGCCGCCGCTTCCATAATTGATTCGCTCAATGTCGGGTGCGCGTGTATTGTTTTAATTATCGAGTCTGCGGTTGCTTCCAGAGATTTTGCAAGGGTTACTTCAGCAATCATCTCAGTGGCCTCCGAACCTATGATATGAACACCTAGTATCTCTCCATATTTAGCATCAAAAATAAACTTTACAAAACCCTCACGTTCGCCGATTGCAAAAGCCTTCCCGCTGGCCAGAAAAGGAAACTTGCCGATCTTAATATCATAGCCTGCTTCCTTGGCTTTGTCTTCGGTAAGACCAACGCTCGCAACCTGGGGCTGACAATACGTACCTCCTGGAATATTCAGATAGTTTATCTCAGGTGGATTCAAGCCTTTTATAGTCTCAACGCAGTGAATTCCCTCTGCTGAAGCAACGTGTGCAAGCCAGGGAGGACCAATAACATCACCAATCGCATAGATACCGCGGATGTTCGTGCTGTAATTCGATTTATCAACTTTTATATGGTTCTTAAATAATTCTACTCCAAGTTCCTCGAGTCCGAACCCTTCCACATTTCCGGTAACTCCGATAGCATTCAGAACTTTGTCAGCCTTGACTGTTTTCTTCTCACCCTTAACAGTGAAAGTCACTTCAACCTTTTTCCCTTTGACCTCAGCTTTTTCAACAGTAGCTTTGGTAAAGATATCCATTCCTTTTTTCTTTAGACTTCTCTGAAGCGTCTGGGAAACTTCTTTATCCTCAACTGGAAGTATATTGTCGAGCATCTCGATAACGGTAACCTTTGATCCGAGAGCGTTATAGAAATAAGCGAACTCAATACCGATTGCTCCGGCTCCGATGACAACAAATTCTTCAGGGAGCTGTTCAAGCAGCATTGCTTCGGTACTTGTTATTATCATTTTACGGTCTACCGGGATAGCTGGGACGGTACGCGGCCTCGCTCCAGTAGCAACAATTATCCGATCTGCAGTTATAGAATCCATCTGCTTGCCTTCAGCATCGAAAATGTCAATCTGCCTTTCGTTTGCAAACTTTCCGTATCCGCGGATCCTGTCGACTTTATTCTTCTTTATTAATATCTCTACATTTTTGGTAATCCTGTCGGATATCTCCCGGCTTCTTTGAATAATCCTGGTAAAATCAAAGGAGAGTTCTTTATATTTTATTCCGAAGTCTTCATTATGGTTTTTAATCTGGTCGTACATTTCAGCATTTTTAAGCAGAGATTTGGTAGGTATACAGCCCCAGTTGAGGCAGATTCCGCCAAGATTCTGAGGGTCGATCACTACTGTTTTAAACCCGAGCTGGCAGGCTCTTATTGCCGCTACATAACCACCGGGACCCCCTCCGAGAACCGCTATTTCATAGTTTTTAGCCATAATCCGGCTGCCTTACATTTGTTAAGTGGATTTTCAAATATAAAGAAGCCTCTACATAAATAAAAACTTCGGAGTATACTTTTAGCTCAATTCCGAATGAAATGTGACCAGCGGGTCAATATCCTGGGAGCTATAAGCGCTCCTTCATACAAACTAACTAAAATTCCGTGCAGTATAACCTCTCTTTAGGTGTAGCTGTAGATCATATAAAGGTTGTCTGAAGAAGCTGTGGTGGTAGCCGGTTGAAGGCCTGATGGAAGCCGGGCAGAGGCCGAGCAGAGGCCGAATAGAGGCCGAATAGAAAATAGTGAAGGCGGATTTATTGCTACTTACACATAGTGTCGGGCAGTTAGTTTTTGAAGAGTTTTGATGCCTCTGAAGGTCACCTGGATTTTTAGTTTCCGCTCGAATAGATTTCCTGAAAAGGTTGACAGGCTCTGCCTTTTTTTACACAACCAGTAGACTTCAGATTTGTGCGTATTAAAATCATCTATTTCTGTTCTGAGAGATTTGAGGATGTTAAATAATTCTTTACTCATCAGTTCTTTTATGAATCCGATATTATTAGCTTCAGCCCGTTCATATTTCTGAGCCGGGAATGCTTTGTAATCTACAATCTTTGAAATCTCTTCCGGAGTACGAATAAAAGTGGATACTTTATATTCCAGGGCATTAAATAAATTCTTCTCAATTTCATTCTCCAGCTTAACTTTATCCTTCGTGCTCGTATCAAAGATGACATTGCCGCTGGCAATAAAGGTTTCGACGTTCTTAAATCCCATTTGTTCAAACAGGGATTTGAGATGATCCATCTTCACATTATGTCCGCCGACATTTATTGCTCTGAGAAATGCTATGTATTTGGACATTCTTTTTAATATTCCACTCAAAAACTTAGGCAACTTAATAAATTATTTATCTCCATAAAAATCACCGCTGGGATCAGAATAATTTTTTTTACAACCCGAAGGTTATTATAAAATAACCTCTCCGAAGTTAGAATGAACATCCATCAGCGGCGTGAGCGGTCTTCATAATCTCAGATGGAATCAATTATCGGGGACAGCGCCTGCGCCCTAATACAGACGCTTGCTACAAGACTCAGCTTTCCGCAGAAGCTAACTTTGTATTTAACTGCTTTTGTACATTAGTCGGTCCTAGAGGTTTGCCTGACCACAGATCTTCACAGAGGATCTAATGGAGGCTACAGTGCATTATATCCAGTCAGGAGCGACGGTGTCAAGGAGGCGCCGAACGGTTTCTTTGTTATGGTCTTCGATTTCATTTTTCCTTGGAACAGGATCGAAGGCAGGGAGAATATCGTCAAGGGTTTCCGGAATTTCTTTACGTGTTCTTTCACTCCATTTCTTCCTCCATCCTTCAGGAAGTTGTCCGGAAAATTCTTTCTTAAACATGGTCAGGTATAATATCGTCCATATCCTGAAAGCGGCGGTGATTGAATACCCTCCGCCAAGTGTAAACATAACTCTACCTTTACATCTTTCATCAGCCAACTCTATTACTCTCTTATATATCCTGCGGTAATCGAACGTAGTTAAAAGCAGATCTGCAAGTGGGTCTGTGAAGTGTGCGTCAGCACCGGCCTGGACGATCAACGCATCCGGCCTGAACCAGCCGAGAGCCGGTTCAAGCACCATGTTCAGAACCTCCATGTAGGATTCACCTTCAGTGAATGGTTCCAGGGGTACATTCAGTTTAAGTGATCGCCCCATTCCCTTTCCCAGCTCATACGGCCACCCCGTTCCGGGAAATAAATATTCTCCGGATTCGTGGAAAGAGATCGTCATTACATTTTCATCCGTATAAAAGATTTCCTGAACTCCATCTCCATGATGTACGTCGAGATCAAGATAGGCAACATGCCAGCCTTTCCTTGTCATTTCCTTAATAGCCAGAGCTATATCATTGTATATGCAGAATCCTGAAGCAAGTGATGCATGTGCATGATGAAATCCTCCTCCCATCTGGAGGACCTTTGAAGCTTTCCCCTGCAGTAAAAGTTTTGCACCCAGGAGCGTCCCCCCTGCCTGAATACGGGCAGCTTCTGCCATTCCGGGGACTATGGGATTGTCGAGGGTACCCAGTCCATATAATTCCGCATCAACAGAATTATCACCGGCACTAAGCCGCTCCACGTCATCTACATAATTTCTGTCATGTATTTCATACAATTTTTCAACCATAACGGGTTCTGGTCTTTCTGCCTCCTTCAACACGTTCAACTCCTTCAGAAGATCGAGCGCCAGCTCTATTCTGAGGGGGTCAAAAGGATGTCCTTCGCCAAGGTTGTATTTACTGTAGGCGGGATGGTATATTATTTTACACATGCTATATGAACAGGCCAGATAACTTCAAAACCGGCATTGCAGATAGCTTCTGCCAGTAACTTCATTTCAATAGTGCCTACCCGGAGTACAAGTCTTATTTTATGGTTTTTATCAGGATACGTTAAGATCGAATGTATATTCACTTTTCTCTCCGCAATCAGGGCAGTAAGTCTTGCCAGCTCTCCCGATCGGTCGGGAAGCCTGACATCCAGCCGGCCGGAGGGCTGATGAATTCCTGTCAACAAAAGGAGTGCATCCAGGAGATCCATTCCGGTTACAATGCCCACCAGGTTATTGTCCTCAACAACAGGAAGACACCCTATCTTTAGTTCACGCATAGTTCGGGTTGCTATTTCAATAGGATCGGAGGGATGAGCAGTCTGTACAGGATGACTCATAACTTTTTCAACCAGTGATTCAACATCAAAAGGATTTTGGGTTAGTCTGCTTGTTGCTAACCTCAGATCTCTGTCAGTTACAATTCCCACTATCTTATCATCATCCATCACAGGAAGATGACGTATATTTTTGTCAACCATTATCCTGTATGCTTCATTCAGTTTTGTTTCTGATGAAACAGTGATCGGATCGGGATGCATTACTTCACGAATTAACATTTCAATTCCCTCAATATTAAACTTTTAATACGGCGGTCTTACTGCGCCGCCGGGTTTAATCTTTAGTAAAACCTCGCCAATGAGTAAAGGACTGCGGACGCCTGCAGCCTTAGCCTCAAATTCCCAGAGCCACGGAATTTCCTCTATCATCTGCGACAGCCTTCCTATGAGTTCCCCGATCCCCTTCTTCTCCGGAAGGTTCATCTCCTGCAAAGTTTCTTCAAGATCAATATCAGTGAGAGGGGTTATACGGAGTACCGATTTTGAATCGGTGATATTCACTTCGATCAGAGGACCAAATAATGGATCAGGTTTTACACGCACACCTATTACGGATGCTCCCCATGGCTGCGTGGCAGCTGATTCTATTCCGAAACTTTTCAATAAGGCTATAGTAATTTCCTTTTCAACATTTATTACAACCTGCTGATCAGGTATTTTTTCCAGTTCTTTCTGTACAATTGCCCTGGCTTCACCGGCATTTATATCCTTGAACCAGACAAGCTTACCGGCTGGTTTTTTTCGGTACTCCACATACCTGGCGATGCGACCGAGAGCGCTAACCGCAGATTCGGGAAATCGGAATGCCGGGAATTGTATTGGTTTATTCCCGTTTCCAGATTCATCTTCAATCGATATCGTACCTGCCGCTCCCATTATGCAAAGAAGAACTGTTTTCTGAATGCCTGTCCTCTCCTCTGCGAACTTCACTCCTCTCCTTATTGCAGCTTCAAAAGGTTTTGTCGAACATTTTCCTACACAGGCAAATCCGACAAGAAGTGCATCAACATCATCGCTCGATAAAGCTTTTTTAACTGCTTCCTCATATTTATCGGGTGAAGTAAAAGCGCCGAGATCAATTACACCGGGACCACTGACATTCAGATAATTTATCTCACAGGCATCAGCAAACAAAGTTGCAACTCCCGAGGAGTTTGCAATTATGCTTACCCGGTTACCTCTGGGCAGAGGCTGATGTACAAGCACTACAGCGACATCAAAAAGATCCTCAAGAGTCGGGGCCAGGATAATCCCGGTCTGTTGAAACAAAGCTTCCACTTCCCTTTCCCCCGCTCTTATGGCGCCGCTCTTCAATTCAGTTGTTTTCCTGCCGGCGATGCTCTTGCCGCTCTTAATACAAAGGATCGGCTTTTTGTTTGTCATCCTCCTTGCAATCCTTACAAACCTGCGTGGGTTGCCGAAAGTTTCAAGGTAAAGGATGGCCATCTTTGTATTCGGATCCTCTTCCCAATACTGAAGAAGATCATTACCTGAAACATCCGCACGATTGCCGGCAGAGACGAACGTAGTAAAACTCACACCTTTTTCGAGTGCGTAATCGAGGATTACAAGTCCTAATGCGGCAGAGTGTGAAAAGAATCCTGTATGTCCCGGCGGCATTATAGTTGGAGCCATACTGGCATTAAGTCTAACTCCCGGATCGGTGTTCATTACTCCCAGGCAACTTGGACCAAGGAGTCGCACACCATTTGCTCTAACCAGTTCCGCAAGTTTCTTTTGCCGTTCAAGTCCTTCAACACCAGCGTCTGCAAACCCGGCCGAGACAACAACAAATCCTTTTGTTCCTGCCTTAATAGCCTCCAGTGCAACATCGTATACTTTTTCAGCATTTACTGCAATCACCGCAAGATCGGCTTTTTCGGGAATTTCACTGATAGATGAATAAGCCTTAATGCCATTGACAGAATTTGAATTAGGATTAACAGGATAGATTGCGCCTGTAAAATGAGCGGAAAGCATATTCTTGAAAATAATGTTGCCGATAGATGAAGGATCCCTTGAAGCACCAATAACAGCAACAACCTGAGGTCGAAGAAGAGGAATAAGTGAATTCGCAACAGCAATTCTTTCACGGAGTCCTGCAAGCTCCCATAATGCCGCAGCGCTGCCTACAGGAAATTCAATATGCACCGTATCCGAACTCCAGACCTGGTGCCGTTCAAAACCCGAACTCTTAAACACATTTATCATTGACTGATTATCAGGAAGAACTTCAGCCTCGAACTCAATAAATCCATTTGCAGCAGCCAGTCCCGCCAGTCTTTCAAGAAGCAGTGTACCAATGCCTATCCCCTGGTAATCATCTTCTATAAGGAAAGCAACCTCTGCAGTATGACTGTTCCCTCCCGAAATATAATTTCCCAGGCCAACAACTTTAGATTCTTTATCCTCACCGTTAATAGCAAGCAGACAGCCGCTGGATTTAAAGTCTCCGCTGCAAAGCTGTTTGATTACATCAGCTGACACAAGGGAGATGGCTGCCATAAACCGCATCCTGAGGCTTTCGCGTGATACCCGTTTCATAAAGGATTCAACTTTAGGAATGTCGCCGAGATCTGCAGGTCTGAATATTAGTCCTTGTCCGTTTTTAAGTAAGACGTGTTCTTTGTAGGTGAGACCTTCTGGTATAATTCTGAACATTGGTTATTATTTCCCATTATTAACCAAGGGAATAATATATAAAAAAAATGGAGGTTCCAAGTTATGAAACCTCCGTATAATTTAATCAGGACATATTCTTTATTTCCTCAACAACCTGGGGATTAGCAAGAGTGGTAATATCACCAGTGTCCTGCTTGTTCGCGATTGCCGAAAGGATACGGCGCATTATTTTGCCCGATCTTGTCTTAGGCATATCTGAAACAATCCATACCTTACCTGGTTTTGCAATAGGACCTATTTCACTTGCAAGCGTAGCGGAGATCTTCTTTTCTATTTCAGGACTAGGCTGGATCCCGGGCTTTAAGGAAACGAATATATGAGGAATCTTTCCTTTAATGGGATCAGCAACGGGAACAACAGCAGCCTCGCCAACCTCCTCGCACATAAGTGCTGCAGATTCCAGTTCCTTTGTACCGAGTCGATGTCCCGCAACATTGATAACATCATCGATTCTTCCCAGAATTCTGAAGTAGCCGTCTGATGCTTCAACAGCACCATCACCAGCAAAATAAGGCCAATCCTGCCACTTCTTGCTTTTTGGATCCTTATTATACCTTTGGTAATATTGTCTTACGAACCTGTCGTCATCGCCCCAGATTGTAAGCATCCTGCCGGGCCACGGATTCTGAATGCAGATATTTCCGGCTTTGCCGCTTCCTGCCGGAAGTGGTTTTCCTTCTTCATCAAAAATGATCGGGTAGATTCCCGGTACACCTGGTCCCGCACTGCCGGGTTTCATATTGTGAACACCCGGAATAGTGGAACACAGGAACCCTCCGGTTTCGGTCTGCCACCAGGTATCAACGATAGCAGCTTCTTTTTTCCCAACCGTATTATAATACCATCGCCAGACTTCAGGTTCTATTGGTTCACCAACTGTAGTCATATGTTTGAAGTGGTAATTATATTTCAGAGGTTCATCAGGACCAACACGGCGAAGTGCTCGTATAGCTGTCGGCGAAGTATGGAAAATATTCACATCAAGTTCCTCAGCAACACGCCACGGTCTTCCTGCATCGGGATGAGTAGGCACCCCTTCGAATATTACCGAAGATGCTGCCAGAGCAAGGGGACCGTAAATAATATAGGAATGACCGGTAATCCACCCTATATCAGCCATACACCAGTATACGTCTTCCGGATGGATATCCTGGATGTACTTTGATGTTCCGGTTACATACGACATATAACCGCCTATAGAATGCTGGGCGCCTTTGGGTTTACCTGTGGAGCCTGAGGTGTACATAATAAACAGAGTACCCTCTGAAGGAAGCTGTTCCGGCTCAACTTTCTGATGATAATATTTCTTTATCAGATCATTAACAAGGAAATCGCGTCCTTCTACCAGGGGTGTTTTTGCAGAATACTTGCCCGGGTAGCGTTCAAAGATAAGAACCTTCTCTATTTTCTGTCCCTCCTTTAAAGCCTCCTCGAATGCCACGTCCGCTTTTTCTTTATGATCGATCAAAGTTCCCGCCCTGTAATAAGAATCAGCAGTGATGAGCACTTTACTCTTTGCATCTGCAGCTCTTTCACCGCAGGCTTTTCCGGAAAAACCTGAAAACACCTGGGAGTGAATAGCACCGATACGTGCACATGCCAGCATTGCAACTGCAATCTCGGGAATCATCGGCATATGAAGGGTTACTGTATCACCTGGTTTAACGCCGCAGAAATCCTTCAGCAGCGCAGCAAATTCATTAACCTTCACATAAAGTTCCTGAAATGTTATATGCTGAATTTCTTCATCTTCGGGTTCGGGGACAAAATGAATGGCAGTTTTGTTTTTATATTTATCGAGATGCCTGTCTATACAATTATAAGAGGCGTTGATTTTTCCCCCGGTAAACCATTTGAAAAAAGGCGGGTTACTTGAATCGAGTACTTTGTCGTAAGGTTTGTACCAATCAAGCATATCCGCATATTCTTTGTAACAATCGGGAAAATTTTCCATTGAGAATCTGTCAAGTATCTTTTTATCCTTCACATTTGCCTGTTGAGTAAATTCTTTCTTCGGGGGAAAATAGTCCTCTTCTTTCCAATGAACCGCTATCTGGAATTCGGATACTTCATCATTAATATTTGTTGACATCAATTTACTCCTGTAATTTATTTTTTAATGAACTCTTGGCCAAATGGCAGTACTGTTCTTCTGTAGGTTTCGTTCAGTACCTGTGTGAGGGCCTTGTAAACCGCAGCGAGTCCGCAGAATATACATTCTCAGCCTGCAAATGTTTTTTTAACCTAACTATTTGTGGCATCACCAGGTGCCAGGGATCCAAAATAATATAAACAGAGTAAAAAATACAGCCGTAAATTGTTGTTATGTTTTAATGCGGCAATCCATATAACGATAGTAAACAGACCCCGCATAAACAGATAGGCAGCCATTCCGCCTGTTTCGGCTGCTGCCGCGTCGCCCAGCCAGGAATATAATGGCACCTGTTTTACTTGCTGAATGTAAATAATTGAAATCAAGGATGCACACTGCCGGAGATTCACCACCGCAGCTGATTTTCACCGGGAATGATTTATTTAAAATATATTGAGTAAAGCCTAATTCTTTTATATTTTAGTATAATTATTGGAAGTTCTGTGTGAAGAATTTCATTCCCATAACCGTTATTCTGTTTATATTAATCTCCTCTTCAGGACTAGGCCAGAATAAAGATATTAAGATTTCCGGACTTATAACCGACGCCTCCACAGGTGAAGCTCTGATTAGAACAAATATACTCCTGTATAAAGACACCCTTTCTTTTGATAATCCTCCCTTAAGCGGTGCTGTAACAAACCAATTCGGATTTTATGTTATTCCCGATATTCAGCCCGGCGATTACTTCCTGATCGCAAGATATATCGGATATAAAACTGCTGTACGTGAACTAAATGTCGATGATGCAAAACCCACGTTTAGTTTCAATATTGTACTGGAGCCGGAAAACATTAAACTTGAGGAAGTAGTAGTTAGGGGAGAAAAGAAGAAGACACTTGAAATAAGCACAGTAGATATATCACCCGATTTGTTGAAAAAACTTCCCTCCCTAAGCGGTGAAATCGATCTCTTCCGGGCACTGCAGATGCTTCCTGGCGTAGCAACTGTTTCAGAAATTTCAAACGGACTATACGTACGGGGCGGGTCTCCCGATCAGACACTTACCATGGTCGACGGTATCATTGTTTACAACCCTTCGCACCTTGGAAATTTTGCAAGTACATTTAACTCCGATGCAATTAAAGATGTAAAGCTTATTAAGGGAGCCTTCCCTGCAGAATATGGAGGAAGGCTGTCAAGCGTGTTGGATGTTAAACTCCGTTCAGGAACAAAAGAATCAAATAAAGGAATCATTAGCCTGGGGGCAGTTAATTCACACGCTACTTTTGAGGGTCCCCTGGGCAAAGATGCTACCTATATGATATCAGGCCGGAAAATGTACTATGATTTACTTCAGGAGAATTTTGATAAAAGCTCCACAATACCCCGTTATAATTTTTATGATTTAAGTGGAAAAGTTACCAGTAACTTAAGCGAACAAAGCGTGTTGTTCGTTAGTGGTATGTATAGCCAGGATAATATTTATAGCCCTGCAGCCGAAAATACAAGTTATGACATTTCCTGGAGGAATTTTGCCGCAGGCCTGAATTGGATCCAGATTAATACAAATTCAATATTTACAAACAGCCTCGTCAGTTATGTCGATTATAATTTTAAATCGGTGATAAATGATAGTCTCACACCTGGCACCCTGTCCAACTACTATTCCTCATCCGATCTGAAAGATTTTGGCGTAAAACAAAACGTTGAGATTCATTGGAATGAAGAAAATACATCGAAGGTGGGATTTGATCTTGCTTTTCATAATTATCACCTGCTGTACAGTGATGTATATAATCCAATCATTGAAACTGATCCTTTTGCAGGATTTGATCTTAATTCACTCGAAGCATCATTATATCTCCAGAATGAATCTCATATAACTAAAGATCTTTTTGCAAATATTGGTGGTAGAGTCTATTATTTTGACAAACAGAAATACCTGAGCTTTGAACCCAGGGTCTCGGCCGATTATTCACCATTTTCAAAATTCAGGATAAAGGGAGCGTTTGCCATTGCTCATCAATTTCTTCATCTTGTTGTTAGAAATGATATAGCTCTCCCTACTGATCTCTGGTACCCTTCAACGAAAAATATCACCCCGGGAAAATCAATTCAGTATGTTGGGGGATTTGATTATACACTGCCGGAGTATTATTTCTCTATTGAAGGTTACTATAAAAGTCTTAAAAACCTATATGAATTCAGGAATGATCCTACTCTTGATCCGCGTAATAATAATATCGACGACCAGTTTGTACACGGCGAGGGTGAGGCTTACGGAGTTGAGTTTTTTATTAACAGAACTCTCGGAGACTTTGCCGGGTGGATAGGCTACACTCTTTCATGGACAAGGGAAAAGTTTAATGAGCTTAATGCAGGGAAAATATTCTATCCCCGGTATGACCGCAGGCACGATGTATCAGTTGTGCTTACCTATGAACCTGATGACCATTGGACATTCGGAACCTCCTGGGTTTATGCTTCTGGGCAGGGTTTCACGCTTCCGATAGGACAGTATATTTTCAACGGAACCGGACTTGATGAATCTTCAGGGATCAATTATAATTACACTGAGAGAAATGGTTACCAGCTTCCCCCTTATCATAAACTTGACCTGAGTACTTCATATAAGTTTATTTGGGCAGGACTAAATTGGGAGGCTTTCCTGAACATTTATAATGTATACAACAGGAATAATGCTTTTGCACGTTATGTCACTTATGAAAAGAATGCCGCCGGAAATGATGTGCCCAAATTAAAACAAGTGAGCCTTTTTCCTATAATCCCTATGGTAGGTATTAAGCTGGAATTTTAATATGATTAGTAAATTAATTCTGCTTTCTGTTTTAGCGCTGCTGGTGTCCTCCTGCGAGAACAGCACCGATGTTGTGGTCGATTTACCTTACACCGAATACACTGTAGTCGATGCACAGCTGACAGCCTTCCAGCTATTTAAGGGAGTAACACTAACACATACGCTCCCTCTTGGAGAGGACTTTGACATCAAAAAAGCAGAGATTAAAGATGCCGTTATGTATTTGGTTGAAAATGGTGTTAAGATTATCCCGCTTCATTATTTTGCAGACGGACTTTATAAACCTCTGCAGGATATCACCATTAAAGTACACAACCAGTATGAACTCTTCGCGGCAGTTGGAACAAAATCTATTTACAGTAGAACCATTATTCCCGAAGTTCCTGAGGTCGTAAACATTACTGACGTTGATAACAAATATCTTTCGGCGGAAGTAACTGCTAAAGCCGGCGAAGCTTATGCTGCGGCATGGCTGATCTCTTCCGGAGGAGAGCTGATGACGGCAGGTGATTTTTTTGAAGTTGTTACTCCCGATCAATACCCCGCGAACGTTCTTGTGCGGTCAATGGATATCCCGGCTCCCTATAATACTTTAACCTACAGGGACAGGGTTTATATAAAGGTCTTTGCCTTCGACAAAGTATATAGAGAATATTTTATTACAAAAACTGGCAGCAGCCAGATAAACAATACCTTCACAGCCGGTGGAGGAGCCGTTGCATGGAATGTAAGCGGTGACCACACAATAGGTTTATTTATCGGCGTCGCGGAAGGGTATGCATCACAGCCATGATAAGCACAGTTAAAATTTTATTCATCAGTTTATGTTTAATATTGCTTTCGGGCTGCCTCAAGGATAATGTAACTACTCCTCCTGAATTTCAGTTAAATGACAGCAGTGAATTGTTGTTTTACCTCGAAGAAACCGGCGATTATATCAATACAAGCGATATGCCTTCACTGTTAAACGTTGATGAGGTATATATTAACGTACAGACTTACCTACTGATAGATATCAGGTCGCCTGAAGAATATTCGGCAGGCCACATAGAAAATGCGGTTAACAAGCAGCATTCAGAGTTGATATCTTATCTGAACAGCTTAAATACATTACAGTATCCAAAGATCATTATAATCAGTAATAACGGTCAGTCATCTTCTTTTTATACCTGCCTGCTTCGTCTTTACGGATTCGGTAATGTATTTTCAATGAGTTACGGAATGGCTGCATGGAACAATAATTTTTCAGGTGAATGGCTTGATGCCCTGCATCAGTACAATGATATATTAAGTAATTTCAATCTTACAATCGTCCCCAAACCCGATTACACGCCTTTGCCTGAAGTCAATCTTATAGGCGGATCTCTAATGGATCAGGTAAGGCACCGGATAAGCAGCGTTATGGAGACTGATTATGCGGATACTTTTACCGGCAGTGCAGGAGATGCAACCATCGATTTCATTTACCTTGCTGATCGTATGGATCAGTACTATATAGTCTGCTATAATATGGGACTGCTCTACAGACATTTAATTCTGGGTATTGCTCATCCGCCGGGAGCGGTACTTTATACTCCCCCTCCTTCCTCATCAGATCTGAGCAGCACCACTAATCTTCAGACCCTGCCCTCAGACAGGAAGATTGCATTTTATTCAACCGACGGTCAACTTAGCGCATTTGCTGTTGCCTATCTGCGTGTACTTGGGTATAATGCAAGTTCAGTTCTCTTCGGAGCCAATAATATGTTCTATGATATTCTTCTTGGTACCGAAGGCCTTAACACTGAGGCTTTCACCGCAAACAAAATCCGAAGTTACCCCTATGTAACCGGAAATTAGCAGCTAGATCATTTCTTTTGAATTTTTTGTAATTTGGATTCAATTAATCACTAACCGGAAGTATATGCCTGATTATAATATTGAAAAAGTAAATGCGGGGGAAAAGGCGGTTGAGTTTATTGAGGATGGAATGCTGCTTGGACTTGGAACCGGTTCCACGGTTTATTATACGATAAAAAAAATCGGTGAGCTTGTAAAGGAGGGAATGAAATTAAAGGCTGTATCGACTTCATCGGCTACTACTCAACTCGCTGCTTCCCTGGGTATTGAAATTCTCCCTTTTGAGGATATAGAAAGGGCTGATCTTACAATTGACGGTGCGGATGAGTTTGATTCTTCTCTTAACGGAATTAAAGGAGGCGGCGGTGCTCTGCTGTACGAAAAGCTCGTTGCAGAAGCTTCGGATAGGGTTATATGGGTTGTTGATCCGGGAAAAAGGGTACAAAAGCTGGGGAAATTTCCACTTCCAATTGAGATTGTCAGGTACGGTTCGAATCAACTTTTGAATATATTCAGAGACAGGAGTTATTATCCTGCAATGAGGTTAATAGACGGCAAACCTTTCATCACTGATGCAGGCAACTATATTATTGATCTTCACCTCGGGGAAATAACTGACCCTGAAGGGATGAACCGGGAAATTAAACTGCTCACAGGAGTAGTAGAAACAGGACTGTTTATAAACATTGCGGATATGGTCATTGTAGGGAAAAAAGAAACTACAGAAATCATCCAAAGAAATCCTGCCTGATCATGACAGTCACAGAAAAAGTTCGTTCCTTCCCCTTAAAACCGGCCCCGCTGCTTAAAGTAAATGACCCTTTTCTTGATAATAAAAAGGTTACCCTCTTCATAAAGAGAGAGGATCTGATTCATCCTTATATTTTTGGAAATAAATGGTATAAACTTAAGTATAATCTGATTGAAGCTGAGCGACAAAACCAGAACACGCTGCTGACTTTCGGCGGCGCTTATTCCAACCATATTTATGCAGCAGCAGCAGCAGGTAGAATATTCGGATTCAAAACTATTGGTATAATTCGCGGCGAGGAGCATATTCCGCTTAATCCAATTCTCAGCTTTGCCCGCGAAAACGGTATGATTATTAATTATGTTCACAGATCGGATTACAGACGCAAAACGGAAAAGGATTTTATAGAAAAACTTCACAGGGTTTACGGCGATTTTTACCTGCTTCCTGAGGGAGGATCTAATTATTTTGCAGTTAAAGGATGTTCTGAAATTCCGGCCTCGATAGATGTTAAACACGATTATATCGCGGCAGCGATGGGTACAGGAGGTACTATTGCAGGATTAATAGC
Source organism: uncultured Ignavibacteria bacterium (assembly GCA_963774455.1). GTDB lineage: Bacteria > Bacteroidota > Ignavibacteria > Ignavibacteriales > Ignavibacteriaceae > DATFVA01. Next base: position 1,000,564 of record CAVZFD010000005.1, on the reverse strand, counting down.
AGGTGCTCCTCCGGAAGTTCAAGTACTGGGCTTTCCGGTACTTAAAGGCGCAGGTTTTCTTGAAGCGGATACATTGAAATTCTTAAAGGATATTATGCCGGGTGAATGGATTAACTATAAAATGTTTTTTGATTATCACTTCGGGGGTTATGCCAAATCAGATGATAAACTGCTTTCATTCATAGCTCGAATTGAAGGCAGAACAGGTTTGTTTGCAGATCGGATATATTTTGCGAAAATGCTTTATGGACTATACGAACTTATCGGGAAAGACTATTTCCCTGAAAACAAGATAATAATAGCCTTAAACAGCGCTCCCGTTGGTTAAAATTACCCGTTAACTTTTGTAAAACTTCTCTTGCTGTTGGTATTGAATTTACCAGCAAGAACTTCCTCTCTGAATTTTTGTTCATCAAGTCTCAACTTTCTGAACCTTTCCTCAAGGTATTCCAAAAATTCTTTTTCACTGAAACCCGTCTTCTTCTCACCATTACGAGAATTCGTTTCATCCCTTTTCATAATTGCCATCCACTCGTTTTTATTTTACTTAAATAAATTATATGTATAAAAATGTTTTTATGCTGTGTCTAATATTACAATACAAATAGTTGTCAAGTGTTAAGTAATTGTTAAATAGCCATTAAGTTTCTGTTAACGGCTTTTACCAAAAATTTTTACCCTTTTAATTCGCAGCTGAGAACAGCGGCAGGGAAATCGTGCATTAGAAAGCCGATCTCAGGGTCGTCATCCCCCGGAATTGATTCGCCCGAAATTAGATTCTTTACATTATCCACCGCAAATGGAATCTTTATTCGGGTATTCTTCCATATTTCCTGACCCAATGGAAGTCTTCCGGGTTCTGTAACTCCGGTTAAAAACCGTGGGACAGCAATTATAAGCGCTTCATCCCCGAAAAGTCTCGCAAATGAAATAATATGATTTTTATAAATTCCTGATGATTTAATCTTCAGGTATTTACCGGCTTCGAAAAGTTCAGGGTTTTCCATTATTGCTTTCAGTATTTTATTGATTGTGAATAACTTTAGGGCACCTGAATGAATATCTGAAAACAAGTATTCTGACAGGTTTTCTGTTCCTTCTGATTCTTTTTCGATTATTTTTCCTAAAAGCTCTTCGCGGAGTGAATAATCCACAGGTCTGCGGTTATCGGGGTCAACAAGACTGAAATCCCATAATTCGGTGCCTTGATAAAAATCCGGGATGCCGGGTGCTGTCATTTTTATTATGGTCTGAGATAAAGAATTGAATATCCCATAAAAAGAAGTATACTTGTGTAATTCAAGGATATCATCCAGGAAAGGATTCGACCCTGAGTCCGTCAGGATATTATCTATGAAACTGAGAAACGCATTTTCATACATTTCATCGGGTTTTATCCATGCGGTATAAATCTTTGCCTCCCTGACAACTTTAATAGCATAGTCCTTAATCCTTTTTATAAATTCATCATCGGGTTTTCCGTCAAATGGCAGCGTTCCCATGAGCGTTTGGTAAAGAAAATATTCGTCATTCTTATCGGGGAAAAATCTGCCGTTATCTTCCTTTTTATGTTTAAGATTCATATTGTACCACTTCCTGACCCTGAGATTCCATTCATCAGGAATTTCGGATAATACATTGATCCTGGCCCTGACATCTTCACCTCGTTTTGTATCATGAGTGGAGGTTGCATTTAAGCTGTATCTCCATTTGATTCCCCTTGTCCTGATTTTTTTATGGAATTCGTTTAACGTTAGTCCGAATTCTGAGGGATTTCCGCCGACCTCATTCAACGAAATGAACCGGTTATATACATAAAGAGCTGTATCTTCGTAGCCTTTTGCCATTAGAGGACCTGTAAGCTGTTGGAATTTCATTATGAAGTCAATCGATTTCTCATAGAGCTCTTCAGACAGGCTCTTGTGCTGCATAGTAAGAAGTCTACCTATATATCCGATTTCATATTCTATTCTCGGGTTATTGTATTTAAGTTCGCCTATGGTACGATTTATATAATCCTGTTCCGGATCTGAGATCTTTTTGCCGTTCACGTAGGTCCGGTAAATAGGAAAATGCACCAGGATTTCCTCCAATGCTGTTTTAATTCCGTTAAGGGTTATATCTGCTCCGTACCTGTCGCGCTTTGCGATTTCCTCAACCAGGAGGTTTAGCCTCTCCAGTTCCCCAGCCATCCTGGTATTTAAAATAAGTCTTTTTTTATCAATCACTATATCTTCAAAAGATGAAACTCTGCGTGTGAATTGTGTGTATATCCTGTTCATCTTATTTTCATTCTTCACATTACAGAATACTCCATTTACAAAATTCAGAAAATCATATCCCGTAGTCCCTTCTACCGGCCAGTTTTCAGGTAGATGTTCGTCCTGTTCCAGAATTTTTTCAACAATAAGGTATTTTCCGTCTATTCTGTCTCTTACTTTTTGAAGGTATTCTTCAGGATCGTACAGACCATCTATGTGATCAATACGCAGCCCGTCAATTTTATCTTCCTTAATGAGCTTGAATATCAGTGAATGTGTCCGGTTAAATACCTCCTCGTTTTCAACTTTGAGGGAGATCAGGCTGCTGACGTTGAAAAACCGCCGGTAATTTATCTCCTCGTTGGCAACTTTCCAGTAAGCCAGCCGGAAATATTGTTCGGAAAGCAGTTTATCGAGCAGATCAAAGCTCTCGGGATTTTCTTTTATGCCGTTATAGATTTTCAGAGTCTCGTTTATGTACACTTTAACCTGGTCGTCATTGGAATATAATTCCGATAACAGGTCTTTTATAAACTTTATCTGGTTATACCTCTCATCAATATCATTAATAGTATGTAAAAATTTGACGATGTGGAGAAGACCCAGAAGTCTGATTACCGCAGGATAATTCCGCCCTACTTTATTCTGCAGCTTCTCAAACCTTAATGAGAGAATATCTGCGTATGTGATCAGTCTGACGGGAAATCTACTACCAAAATAATTTATGCTGAAGCCGTCCGCATCGTATTCTAACAAGATCTCTTTTCCTTCCAGACTCTGCTGATAGTATTTTCCGAGGAACGGCGCAAGCACACGGGGTTTGTCGCCTAAATGGACATTGCTCCATTCAACATCGAAAAAATTATAAAACCTTGAATCCGGACCATTTTCCAACAGATCTACCAGCATCCTGTTCTCAAAATCAAAGGCCATGTGGTTGGGAACTATATCTTGAATCCAGGAAATTCCTCTTCCGTGAGCCTCTTTGACTAATAAATCGAAATCATCCGGTGTGCCGAGTTCGGGATTGAGCTGGGTCGGATCGACAACATCATACCCGTGCATGCTTCCCTTTGCTGCTTTAAATATGGGGGAGGCATAGATGTAAGTTATCCCTAATGCCTGCAGGTAAGGCAGTAACTTAAGGGCAGATTGAAAATTAAAGTCTTTGTTAAACTGCAGCCTGTAGCTCGTTACCGGTAGATTTGTCAATGTGAATGTTCACCTCCAGTTTTTTTTGTAATTCATTGATCTTGTTTACCCATTTCGTGCGCTCTTTACTTCCCTCCTGAGCTTCGATACGGTATTCTTTATAATTTTTTTGGATGATTGAAAAAAGAATATTCTGAGCTTTCCAAAGGTTAAGGTCAATATCCAGTTCCTTTAGGACTTTGAGAGAATCAAGAAGTTCATCGATAATTTTTAAATCACCGGGATCCTCATTTAATTTTTCCATAAGCGAATTCAGACGACCGCTGCCGACAAACCCAAGGGTGGATTTATCAGGCTCAACCCACCAATACTGCACTTCGTGAAGCAGGTTCTGCAGCTTATCCTGGTCAATGGCACCAGGGGCTTCGAATACCTGCTGCAGATCAGAGTTGATAACATATTCAACTGCAGTAGATAAAGCTTTTGGAATAGGAGTGCCGGTAAGCTTCATAGCCTGCATAGTAGCATAATGGTTTTTGTATACATTCCTGAAAGAAATCTCTATTGAGTCCAGTGTCTGATGCATAATTTTATCAAAGATCTCCCTGCTCTTATCCTTAAACAGGTACCATAAGTTGTAGCTGTGAGAACCGAAGTGTTTGTCCATAAGAAGAATCATTTCTGCAATATCCAGCCTGTCGAATGCACTTTTTATTTCATAACACATAGTATTATATTCATCGCCATTCTGCCATTCCCTGACACCACCGTAGAAATGGTGATCACCTAAATAAAGGACTGCAAAGCTTATCTGCTGTTCTTCAAGGGTTATCTTTGAACGCATAGTCGGGTGACCCAGTGCGAGCTTGTTTCTGCCCGCCGTAAGAAGTTCGTAGTTGTTTTTCAGAACCTCAAAACAGAAGATCTCTGATTTTTCACTATATTCTTCAAACAGGGAAGATATAGCATAATGAGCAGTTACTCTCAGAAGATCAATTACCGCCGGTTTCACGTGCTTTTCGTAAACTTCACCCCCGTCTTTTGTACCTTCAACATTGCTGGGTGCATTTTTTAGCCTGCTTACAAATTCCTCTTCATAATTCTTGCCTGTTAGTTCATTAACAATCTGCAGTGCTCTTGCCGCATACTGGATAACCTGAACTGTCTCGATGCCTGAAATCTCATCAAAAAACCATCCGCAGCTTGTGTACATAAGTAATGCGTGACGCTGCATCTCAAGCAGTTTAAGAAGACGTGTGATATCCTGTTTATTGGGATTTTTTATTCCGTTTTCGCCAAAAATCTTTTTTATATTATCCGGATCTCTCTCCAATATAATTTTTATGTACGAATCTCTCAGTTGCCAGACGTCCTTTGTAAAATTCCCTGCTTCCCTTTCATAAATTTCGTTCAATTTATCTCTCAGCCAGTCGAGAGCTTCCCTCAAAGGCTTACGCCACTGCTGAGTCCAGCCTGAATGCATCCCGGTATTGCAGCCGCAGTCGGATCTCCATCTCTCAACTCCGTGCACGCAGCTCCAGGAAGTGTCGTCAATTATCTGCACTTCCCACTCAGGTGGACTTTTTTCCAGGAACTCTCCATAAACTGTGAGTTCCAGGTCATCTCTTTCCTCGACAAGGTGAAGAAAATATGCAAGTGCCATATCCCCGTGTTTCTGATGATGACCGTAAGTTTCACCATCGGTTGCTATATGAGCAAGCTGAATCTCACTGTCATCTCTGAATGTACTTTCCATTCTCTCCATCAGGTTTGAACCGTCATTCAGTAGTTCACCGAATGCAATTTCCTGTGAGATAGGACCATCATAAAAGAAAAGGTTTATGGAATTTCCTGAAGGGAGCCGGCAGAGGTAGGGTCTTTTAGGATCGATAATTCCGTCCGATACATCATTCCATTCTTCGCCTTTAAGAGGTTTAATTGCTTTTGCCTGACGAGGAGCCAGGATAGTAAACTTTATTCCGTATTCAGCAAGTATTTCAAGAGTAAGAGTATCGACGGCAGTTTCTGAAAGCCACATACCTTCCGGATCACGCCCGAACCTTGTCTTAAAATCTTCAATCCCCCAGATTACCTGTGTCCTCCTATCCCTTTCGTCAGCAAGAGGCATTATGATGTGGTTATATACCTGAGCGATTGCTGAACCATGACCGGCAAACTGTTTCCTGCTTAAGCGATCGGCTTCGAGAATCTTATCATAAACATCAGGAGCATGCTCTTCAATCCAGGATAGCAGCGTCGGACCGAAGTTAAAACTGATTTTTGAATAGTTATTTATAATATCAATAATATTCATATTATCACCGAGCATCCTGGATGCAGTATTAGGATTATAGCATTCAGCATTAATCCGCTCATTCCAGTCTCTGTAAGGATAGGCAGAATCCTGCACCTCAATTTCCTCGAGCCACGGATTCTCGCGGGGAGGCTGATAAAAATGTCCATGTATACATATAAACTTGTTCATCATCTAAGCTCCGATTCATATAGTGAAAAATTATATCCAGGTATGGTTATTTCGTGCATTGTATTGTCTGCTGTTTCGGGGGTTATACTCCCGGGACCGTTCCATTTTTTATCGGATGAATCAAGTATCTTTTTCCAGAGGCCGGAAGGAAAAAGGAAATCCGATTTGATTTTTTTTTCGTTAAAACTCATTAGTGCGAACAGCCTGCTGCGGTTTTTCTGACGTTCCATAGTAACTATTTTCTGATCTTCAAAAGCTTTAGTATTTGTATCTCTCCTCTCGTAATTGGTAAGTGCGGGAATTGTTTTTCTTTTTATTATTATATCTTTATAGAAAGCCAGAAGTGCTTTATGGTTGTTGGTTTTAATCTTTTCCCAATCGAGCTTCGATTTTGCGAAGGTTGTCTCAGCGTGCGGATCGGGAATATCTCCTTCCCAGTTGAATGATGAGAATTCTTCACTTCTTCCTTTTTTGACTGCCTCATTAAGGTTTTCATCGAGAAAGCTGACGAAATAGAGGAAGGGATTATCCTCACCAAACTCCTCCCCCATAAAAAGCATTGGAAGTGAGGGGGAAAGTATAAGTACGCCGGCAGCGAGTTTTAATCCTTCAAAGGAGATTAATTCCGAAAGTCTTTCACCGAATGCACGGTTGCCTACTTGGTCGTGATTCTGAATAAAGTGCACAAACTTATCAAACGGAAATTCCTCTGGTGAATTGCCATGCTTCCTCTTTCTGAATTGAGAATTTAGGCCGTCATATACAAAATTATTCTTAATTGCCTTTGCAAGATTGTCTGGATTTCCAAAATCGCTATAATATCCGTCTGATTCCTGCGTAAGAATAGTATGTATTGAATGGTGAAAATCATCGCTCCATTGCGCATCACAGTTAAAACCATGTTCCTCACGCGGCCTGATTACCTTAACATCGTTCAGATCGCTCTCTGCAATAAGGTAATGGGCCTTCCCGCTGGATTCAGAATATTTCTCTACTTCTGAAGTAAGTTCTGCAAGGAAGGGATAGGCGCTTGAATCCTGTATTGCGTGGACAGCATCCAGACGCAGTGCGTCGATGTGGTAGTTCGAAAGCCAGTAAATAGCATTGTAGATGAAATAATCTCTTACGTGATCAGAATATGCCTGGTCGAAGTTAACCGATCTGCCCCAGGGAGATTTATATTTTTCTGTGAAGTAAGGACCGAATTCGTGGAGGAAATTTCCCTCTGGACCAAAATGATTATAAACCACATCAAGGATCACCGATAGCCCTTTTTTATGTGCTTCATTAACAAGCGTTTTTAATCCTTTAGTACCGCCGTAACTACTCTGTGGAGCAAAAAGAAATACTCCGTCGTAGCCCCAGTTACGTTCCCCGGGAAATTGCGCGACGGGCATAATTTCTATGGCGGTAATTCCGAGTTCTTCAAGATAATCCAGCTTCTTTGCAGCAGCCTCAAATGTGCCTTCAGGTGTGAAAGTTCCGGTGTGAAATTCATACATTATATAATCCTTCAGAGGCACGGGAATAAAATCATTATCCTGCCATTCAAAAGTTGAATGATCGATAATTTGTGAAGGACCGTCTATCCCATCGGGCTGAAAATTCGAAGCAGGATCGCCGCGTTTGTTACCGTTGAGCATATAGTAGTATTTTCGGCCGGGTTTTATATCTTTAACCATAGCTTTCCAGTAATCCTCACAATCCTTCTCCATTCGTATCTTTTTATCCTGATCATTTAAATACAAATCGATTGTTTTTGAGAGCGGAGACCAGACTATAAACTCACATCCATCAGTTGAATAAATTGCACCTATTTTCTTCATCAATACTTAGCGTTGTATGTTTAAAGTTTACAATTATATAAGTAGAAGTCCTGTTAGTTTATACTGTCTGTCACAACTATAATTTTTTTTATTAATAATAAATTTGCTGTATTTATTGACACAAATCCGATTATGGTGTCAGAAGGTTGGTAACTACTCTTAAACCTTCAACCGGTATTCTCAGCCAACTGGCATTTCTTGTTATTCCTTTATCAATTTCCGTCAGCATTTTTTCTACCAGATAGATATTGACGAGAAAGTTCACCTGTTTCTCATCAGACGGAAAGAAGTTGCTCTCACCGGCAGTCTCAAAATAGCCCCTCAGGAACCTGTTGCTCGTACAGAACCACCAGCGGTTTGCGAAGGCATTATAGGCTTCTATATCTTCCGTTAAAAGGTGACCGAATTTCTGTAGAGAAGTATGCGCTGCAAAATAGACAGATCCGATTATACCGGCGATATCCCTGAAAGGCGACCTCTTTAATCGTTTTGCGGTTGATGCAATTGCGGGCTGACCTTCAAAGTTCATAAATAGAAAATCTCTTCCTGTAAACAGGATTCGTTTTAAATTGAGATCTCCGTGAATACGGATCTTCTGTGCATTGAATCTATCTTCAAGCAGAGATCTTAGGTAATTGATGATCACCTCCTCTCTGTTGATAATCTCTTCCATACTTTCTTTCATTTCGCCGGTATAATTTTTCATCAACCGGAAAGTATTCCTGACAAGCGAACGGTTCGACTGGTAAATAGACCGCTGGTAGAAGGAATTGAAATTTTCGGGTTCAAAACCCTCTGCGGATAGTGTTGAAAGAGTCGTGTGAAGCTCGCCGGTTCTTTTACCTAGCAGTCCCATCAGATCAAGATTCATTGAATCAAGTTCATCCCAGCTTGCGGTAAAATCGTAATCTTTCAGATTTTCGGTTAGTAGACTGATACTCCCAATGCTGAAATCAGTAATGGTCGATTTTTCAAGGTGAATTCTCTTTTCATAATGATTGATTGAAGCATCTTTCATATACTTCCAGAAATTTCCCTCGTTGGGAACTTCTTTTTCTATGAAGCCGAAAACATATCTGTTGCCGTCTGATGACCTATAATATATTGTTCCCAGGTATTCGGGTATATGGGAAAAAGACGACTGCTGGGAGAGCGCACGGAACATCTCAATTCCGGGGTGGCCGGCTTCCTCAAACTTCCGGTAGAGACGAATTTTAATACCTCCGCCATAGACCACGTCGATGAATTTCAGATTAGAGTGATCTATATCGGATATTTTCGAATCGAGACTTTCTTCCACAGCTTTATTAAAACCTTTTTCCTTTTCTATTATCAGATCTCCTCTTTTGCCTTTTATCTGCCCTGAGCTGATCACCGCAGAGATAAGTGAGTCCCTGAATGTATTGTCATTTAAACATTCACATACTACACTGCCCTGCTTATCCAGGTAGGCGATTACAGAACGCAGTCTTTCGGGATCCTTAATCTGTTCTTTGTTAAAAAACGCTGTTGAGCATGGGATTATTAATCCCAGTGGTGTCTCATCAATATAACTTACTTTAAGCAGTACGAGCGACTGATATTCTTTGCCCTGGGAAAGTGGTATTTCATCGTAAACATTAATCTCTTCAATCTCTTTATCACGATTATCTAGCCAGTGATTTCTTTTAATAAAATCAGGGATGGCAACTGTATTTAGAAGGCTCTCATCATCATACTTAAAAAAAGAAAACTCACCGGACAATGGTTCTAGTTCCGGCGGTTCATAAAAGTCGGCGCTCTGCCGGGATTCATCAACCGGAACAAGCTGGAACCAGTAATAATCATATGCATTCATTGTCAGCATATAGTAATTATCTTTTATGGACGGAAATTTATTCCTGCTGAATAACTCCACCGGTGTGCTTCCCGTATAACTGGAAAGGTTGAGTTCGACTACCTGGCTGAACCTTGACAGGCTGGCCACAATAAGGATTGTCTCATCTTTATATTTACGAAGGAAAGCAAGCACCTTGGAATTTGAGGGAGATAGAAATTCAATTTCCCCTCTTCCGAAGGCCCGATACTTCTTCCTTACTGCAATTGCACGCTTCATCCAGGTAAGAAGCGAGGAAGGGATTCTTTCCTGGACCTCAACATTTACACTTTCAAAATGGTATTCAGGATCTATTATAACGGGCAGCAGAAGCTGCTGTGGATTTACACGGGAGAAGCCGGCATTACGGTCGGGACTCCACTGCATGGGTGTTCTTACCCCGTTCCGGTCACCTAAATAAAAATTATCTCCCATCCCTATTTCATCACCATAATATATAATCGGCGTACCGGGGAATGAGAAAAGCAGGATGTTGAGGAGCTTGATCTTGCGCCGGTTGTTTTCAACCAGCGGTGCGAGCCGGCGTCTGATCCCAAGGTTTAACCGGGCGTGTTTATCCTTTGCATAATACCGGTACATATAATCGCGTTCTTCATCCGTAACCATCTCAAGGGTAAGCTCATCGTGGTTCCGGAGGAACATTGCCCATTGGCAGTTATGCGGAATCCCTGGCGTCTGTTCAAGTATGTCTATTATGGGATATCTGGTTTCCATCTGCACGGCCATATACATCCTCGGCATCAGGGGAAAATGAAAAGCCATGTGGCATTCATCTCCGTTTCCGAAATAGGCTACAGCATCCTCTGGCCACTGGTTCGCTTCGGCCAGGAACATTTTGTCCCTGAATTTTTCCCCGAGATGGGCATTTAGCTTTTTTAGAAATGCATGAGTCTCCGGAAGATTCTCGCAGCTTGTTCCTTCCCGTTCATATAAATACGGAACTGCATCAAGCCGCATCCCGTCAACACCCATCTCGAACCAGAAGTCAACTGCTCTGAAAATTGCTTCGTGCACTTCAGGGTTATCGAAATTAAGATCAGGCTGATGGGAGTAAAAACGGTGCCAGTAGTATGCGTTTGCAGCTGAATCCCACGTCCAGTTCGAAGTTTCAAAATCACTGAAAATGATTCTTGCATCCCCGTATTCTTTACCCGTTTTGCTCCAGACATAAAAATTTCTTTCGGGACTGCCGGCAGGACTTTTCCTGGCGCGCTTAAACCATTCATGCTGGTCCGATGTGTGGTTCATTACCAGCTCGGTTACTACCCTTATTTTTCTCTTATGTGCCTCTTCGAGAAATTCCTTAAAATCCCCGAGCGTACCGTAGTCGGGATTTATATTAAAATAATCTGAAATATCATAACCGTCGTCTTTCATCGGCGAAGGGTAAAATGGGAGCACCCAGAGAATATTTATTCCAAGTGAATGAATATAATTGAGTTTTTCGGTCAATCCTTTTATATCCCCTATTCCGTCATTATTGCTGTCCATGAAAGATTTGATATGTACCTGGTACATTATGCCGTCCTTATACCACAAAAGGTCATCATGATTTCTGATAATTGCCATAAAGTGAAAATCCGTTTTGAATAAATACAATTTTGCAAATATTCTGGTTTTTTAAAGTGATGTAATACATTATATATAAAATAATTACAGAAGATTGCAAAGAATGTAAGCCGTCACCCGGAGTCATTCAGATAATTCTTTGATTTCAACTAATTACAGGACCTTTTTCTCTTTCGTCTCTGTTTTGATTCTGGAAATGCGTAGAGTTTTGAACGTATTCAGAACGTATTCAGAACGTATTCAGAACGTATTCAGAACGTATTCAGAATGTATTCAGGTGCTATGTAAGATGGACCCTATCCCGGAACGCAGGCTTCATTTGAATTTCAGACGGATTTGACATAAAAAAACCCCGGAACGCAAATCCCGGGGTCTATAAAGCAGGTTGGTTAAGTTACAAAATTACTTTATCAGCGCCATTCGTTTGGTAGAAACAAATTCGCCGGCTTGAAAACGGTATATATAAATTCCGCTGGTCAGTTCAGCACCGTTGAATTTTACAGAATAAGTTCCGGGGGATTTATATTCATCAACAAGCGTCTGCACCTCGTTTCCAAGTAGATCATAAACTATCAGCTTTACCTGAGATCCTTCAGGAATAGAAAATTTAATTGAGGTTACAGGATTAAAAGGATTAGGGTAATTCTGATCGAGAACATAATCATTTGGTTTCGGTTCATATGTAACTTCAGCTGATGAAGAATAATCAGTTGTTCCGTCAAAATCAACCTGTTTGAGCCTGTAATAAACTTTACCGCGGTAGTTCAGATCTGAAAGGTTATCGACGTAAACGTAACTGTGAGCTTCCGTAGTCGTTCCATATCCCTGGACAAAATCAAGGTTCTCCCAGGTATTACCGACTCTACGCTGAATGAAAAATCCGCTGTTATTAGTTTCGGAGGCTGTGTGCCAAGAAAGCCTAACTATCATTTCCTCAAGCTGTGCTCTGAATGAAGTGAGCTCAACAGGAATAACTCCTCCTGAAACGGTTTTCAGAATAGTTCCATTTTCGCCTACAGCGTAACCCGCCGCCTCATCTCCGAAACCAATTCCAAAAAGGGTAACAGAGGTACCGCTAATTTGATCAACCCAGCTGCCGCCGCCGTCAGTTGTTTTAATAATAATTCCGGCAGCACCTGCAGCATATCCAACATCAGTCTGACCTGCGGGAAAGTTAAGAGAATAAAGGGCATTATTAACAAAAGGTAACGTATTCCAACTTGCACCTCCGTCGGAAGTTAAGGCAATTGCACCTTCTCCGGTCCATACAGAAGCTGCAGCAACCCCGTTATTAGAGTCAAAGAAATGAACGCCATATAATCGGCCTTCATTGCTGTTAAGGTAAAATGCTGTATAGTCCCAGTTCTGACCGCCGTTAGTTGACCACCCGAGCATAGGCTGAAATATGGAATTCTCACCCGCAACGAAAGCATTGTCAGCATCAAGCATCTGCACTCCCCAGAACCCACCTCCGAAGAAGCCGGTTTGTGAAGTGGTCCAGGTTGCACCTGCATCGGTTGAAAATAAAATTGTCTGGGATGTGCCGCCGGCAACGCCGTTCGGTCCGTTAAAGGAGACGGACATAAGGTTGTCGGTGACATTAGATGTTATACTCTCCCACGATGATCCGCCGTCAATCGTTCTTAGCACGGTGCCTGCATCACCTGCAATAACAGCAGTGCTGTTATTTATAACACTAATGCTGTTCAGCCTTTGAGAAGTACCTGAAGTCATGCTATCCCAGCTGCTTCCGCCGTCAGTTGTTCTGAGTATAGTTCCTGCGTCGCCCACAGCGATGGCGTAATCAGTAGTAAAAATACCGACACCATTCAAGCCGTTAGCTGTGCCGGAACTTAGCGAAAACCATCCACTCTGGGCATTAGCTACAGAAAAACTAAATAAAATACTGAGTAAAAGAAAAAAGTATCTTTTGATCATCCGGTCTCTCCTATATTGTTATTTATTTTGTAATGGAATTTATTCAATTTTTCCGTCCTTATAAGTGATTTGGGAATCATGTTAAGTAAGATAAATTATTTTCCTAAAATAAAATAGCGATAACTGATTTGTTCGGATGATTTCACGTGCTCAAAATTCATTTCATATTCTTTAATTGCTCCATTGTCTTTATGGGGAATATTAAGTATCGTTTTTCAGCACCGAGTGTGATTATATCAACCAGGCTGAGCACCCTGTTTATCTTGAGAATAGAGCCTGTTTAATAAATCCTTGAAAGAGGTGCCGTAACCTACAAACTCCCCTGTTGCTACATGCTTTACGCTCATTATTTTGCTCTTCCAGGAAATGATCCTTTGCAGCGGATAGATGGAAAACGAGGCAGGCAATAGAGTATTACTTGGTATTACATATACTTGAATGAAACAAATAGTTTGAGAAAGGAGTACTTCAACGGGGTTAAATTTATCTCTCCGAAAGAACGCACACTCCTGCGGGGAGCAAGATCAGGCATTCTCTGCTGGTAAATTCCGATATCTGCTTTGAAAAGATTAAGAAAGGGCACAATAAAAGTTCTTTTATGAACCTTGTATTACAATACACATGAATCTCCCAAAAATTCAGATTTTGTGTCAGTTATCATTAGGAATGCCATCCCGAACGGCGATAACAGAGTAATACCCGGTATATAATTATCTTAGAAAGAAAAAGGAAGAATATTATGCGCGCAAGAAAAACGAAAAAGAGATTATCGAAAATCAAGAAGATAGCAGGTTATACCTCAACCATTGCAACTGTAGGGATTCTACTGACCACGCTTGTTCAGAAAGTAAGGAAGAAAAAAAATAATTCGGATTAATTAAATAGATTTTTCACCTGTTCATGTTTTGTGTTGACAGTGAATAAGTTTCTTTTGAAAATTAAACCAGGTTCTTTCAAGAGGTTACCCCTGCCTCTTGATGTTAAATGAATCTGACCCACTGGCGATTCCCCTTCGACGGGTTTTTCATTTTTAAAGTCCTATTATTTATGAATAACCGGATAAAGTATTTCCTCGATTCAGATTGAAAAAATTTCTGGATCAGACACAATGAAATGAAATTGTTCTAAGGATTCAGATATATACCAAAACCTCTGAACTTTGGGGAAACCTGTATAGCAGGTAAGGGAAAATGAAGGTAGTCGAAATAACCTAAAAGTGAATTCAGAAATTCACTTTCAGACTTAAACAATTTCCTGAGACTGATGTCAGGGGAAATAATAACTATATAATCACCATTTCCATGCCCGTCAATATTTTTAACCGAAAGCCCCCCAGCTATATTCAGGAAATCGGGCCAGATTGATCTGAAACTATCTGGCAGATAATTTCTAACGTTAACACTTAGCCAGAATGTCTGACCTTCATAATCATCGGTGAAGAACTGGTCGTTTTGATTAACACCGTCAATATGACTAAAATAAGGACTTGTAGAAGGCCAGTAACTCCATTTCAAATTGAAGTCCTTAAGAAATGATACCTGAGTTTGTAAGTAAGGATAAAATGCTCCGATCAGATCTGCTGCCATATCCCCCGGATCAAATCCCCAGTAAGGAGCAAATCCATCCTTGATCTCAATACCCGTATAAACAATCGTACTTAAAATACCTCCATATAATAGTGATGATTCTTCATCTAATCCCGACCATCTTAGTCCTAAACCAAATCCTTCTGTGAACAAAACAGCGCCGTAAAGATGACCAACTTTATCTACATTCTTAACATATTTATCATCATAGGAAAAATGAAATTTTCTGGAATCATCCTTCCACCAGGCGGTTTTCATGCGAAGGTAAAAACCACCTAAAAATGCGAGGGATGTACCACTGACGATTCCAAGACGATAATAATTTATTTTACTGGCGCTATTAAAAGAATTGCGCAGGGTTTTTACTGAATCTAAAAAGTTAGGATTAGACAAAACATATTCAGGCTGATAAATATCTTTGAGTACCGGATCAGAAAGGAATAATGATTTCCTCAAGCTAGTATTGGAATTTGATGAACTCTGTGCAAAGGTAGTTATGCAAAGAGAATTGACTATCACAATAACCACAACAAATCTGAATATTAACCTGGACACCACTTCCTCTTAATTACTGCTGGAAATTTACGGGTAACTATTATGCGAATTTGGTTAATAAATATTTTTATATCAAGATATTCCTGCTGTACGGGAAGAAAATTGAAAACTAATTCTGACTGAACTTCATTAAAAATGCTTTGATGAACCTGTTGATGTCACCATCCATTACCGACTGAACATCGGAAGTTTCTTCGTCAGTACGATGATCCTTAACCATATTATAAGGATGAAAGACATACGAACGTATCTGACTTCCCCACTCGATCTTCATTTTGCTCTTTTCAACTTCATCGAGTTCGGATTCCTGCTTTTCTTTCTCAATCTGGTAAAGTTTCGACTTCAGAAGTTTCATTGCGTTTGTCCTGTTCTGAAGCTGCGATCTCTCACTCTGGCATGCAGCAACCGTATTGGTAGGAATATGAGTGATACGTACTGCCGTCTCAACCTTATTAACGTTCTGTCCCCCTTTACCGCCCGACCTGTAAGTGTCTATTCGAAGATCAGCAGGATTTATTTCTATTACAATTGTGTCATCAATTTCTGGAATTACAAACACGGAGGCAAAAGAAGTATGCCTTCTTTTATTTGCATCAAAAGGAGAAATTCTAACGAGACGGTGAACACCATTTTCAGCCTTTAAGTATCCGTATGAAAATTCTCCCTGAACTTCTATGGATACGCTCTTAATACCCGCTCCATCTCCCTCAAGCATATCAAGTATGGTCATTTTGAAATTGTTCTGCTCCCCCCAGCGAAGGTACATTCGCATGAGCATTTCTGCCCAGTCCTGCGCCTCCGTACCGCCTGCTCCCGAATGGATAGACAGAATACAGTTTTTATCATCATCATGCCCGCTGAGCATATTTTTGAATTCAGCTTCCTCAAGGGATTTCTTAACGGAGTTCAGTTCGCTTTCGATGTCATTACGGAAAGATTCATCATCCTCCATTTCGGCAAGCTGGATGAACTCCTTCAAAGCTGATGCTTTTTTATCGAGCTCTTTCCACAGGTTAACCCAGCTCTCAAGCGATTTTATTTCCTGGAGTACCTTCTGCGCACCCATCTGGTCGTTCCAGAAGTCGGGCTGCGTGGTCTGATTTTGAAGTTCTTTTATTTTTGAGTCTTTTGTATCGACGTCAAAGATAACCTCTTAATGTCTCGATCCTTTTTCTGTATTCTTCAAGCTGCTTTAATTCATCTATGTACATTTGATCTCCTGGAATTATTTATTTATCCTCAACATCAAGCTCCATACGGAGCAGGGCCGCCGCAAGGGTTTTGCCCTGTGCATCGTGCTTCAATGAGACTGTACCGCCGCCACCTAAGGTTTTATTTAATATAAAGTTAAGGGCTCTTATATTAGGAAGTTCATAACGTTCCACTTCTCCGAAACAAATCCCTTTGAAATGCTTCTTAACCCTCGCCCGGGTCAGGTGCTTCTTAATAATCTCATATCCTTTGTCATCGTAAGCGATAATTCCTACATTGGCTGCATCGCCTTTGTCTCCGCTTCGTCCGTGGGCAATATCTAATAATCTTATTTTTGTCATTTCAGCTCCAGTATTTTAACCTGTGGTTCAACAAGTTTCTTTGGAATCAAAGCGGGCCAGTATGCTATTACCTCGCTGGGTCTTGGCCTTCCGCCTGCAAAGCCAGTTACGCTGGGGGGTCCCGTAAGAATTAAAGGAGCGATCTCCATCCCGAATCTTTTCAATGACTCATAATCCTTCGACCGTACTGCCACTCTAAGCATCACTTCATTAATCTTATCCTCATCAATATCCGGAACAAGAGGACCATGTGTTGAATTATAGCCTATATATTCTGTCCGGATTTCATCGAATTTTAATCCTAGATTCTTCAAACGCTGCCTTAGTATTTTATCAGCTGCTCTGGCCTTAGTTAAGGCCTCGGGCCAGGAATAAGTTAGAGATGCAGCAGACGAGAATCCGTCCGAATAAGAGCAGGATACCTTATATGAATCCGTCGCTTCTTTTCCTTTCACATTGAACACACGAACACGATCTTTGCCGAGATCTTCAAGTTTTATTGAAGTAAAATCAGCAACACAATCGGGAGTTATGTAGGATTTCCGGATCTCCGATTTCGTACACCAGCTGCTCAGCGACTGTTTCAAATGACACTTTGCCTCCGGTTCCGGAATGCTTGGTTATAATAACATCACCGTTAGGGTAGGCCTCTGCTATAGGGAAACCTATTTCGGCCATGTTCTTAATTGATTTCCAGTCGCCCAGAAAATTACCGCCTGAGGACTGAGCGCCGCACTCAAGAATATGTCCCGCTATTGTACCGGCAGACATTAAATCATAATTGTCCTTATCCCATCCGAACTCATAAATCATCGGTGCAAGGGTTAAACCTGTATCGGTTGTTCTACCCGTAATTACGATGTCGGCTCCGCGTTTAAGCGCTTCAACGATCGGGGAAGCACCGAAGTACACATTTGCGCTTACCAGTTTATCTTTATAAGGAATAATAGATTCACCTGTATCCATATTATTCAATTCACACCCGTCAGCCACAATCTTATCTATTTTATCGCGTATATCATCTCCGATAACCACAGCGATATCCAGTTTTTTAATATTAAGACTCATTGCGATCTCGAGTATAGCATCTGCGCAGGCTATAGGATTAACACCGCCTCCGTTAGTTATTACTTTAATTCCCTTTTCTGTACATACGGGCAAAATCCTTTTCATCAGATCGGGAAGATCCCGTGCGTAACCAAGATTCGGATTTCTCATCTTTTGTTTCTGAAGAATGGACATCGTCACCTCTGCGAGGTAGTCCATTACAAGGTAGTCAACTTCACCTTTAGTGACCTGGTTAAAGGGAGCATCAATAAGGTCTCCCCAGAAACCCTGGCCGGAGGCTATTCTGATTTTATCTTTCAATTAATATCACTCCGATAATTATTATTGCATAATATAATGTAATTTTTTGAATTCCTTTATGATTAACCAATATCCGGGGCAACCAGGAAGGATAACTTCTTTAAAATAAAAAGAGACAAAATTTTCAGTAAAAATAAGACTTAAAACTTTGCCTCTTCAAAATTCTAAACCAAATGATTAAAAACCTTCATATGATTCAGAAATATAGATCACGCAGAATTAAATTACAACCGCCTTATAGCCATAGCAATGAAGACCTGACTTTCCTTCGTCCTGTATCTTCCTGAAGATAATCCTTACATTCTGACCTATCTCCACCTTATTAACGTCAATATCTGCAACCTGCATGGTCAACCTGACGCCGTCATTAACTTCAACAATGGCTACTGCATAGGGTGTTTCCTGTGAGAATTTTGAAGGACCCACCCTGATAACTGTATAAGTTAGAATTTTTCCCGTATCAGAGAGTTTTATAGTTTCAAATTCTTTCGATTTACACTCACCGCAATAGGTACGCGGCGGAAAATAAACCTTACCGCATCTCTTGCAGCGTCCTGCTTCCAGCCTGTAGCGCTGGGGTATTTCGCGGAAATATCCTGGACTAATCATATTGCCTCCAATATATGTATTACACAGCTTGCGCCCGATCCGCCCATATTCTGGGCCATCCCGATATGAGCATTCTTAACCTGTCGTGCACCTGCTTTTCCCTGAAGCTGTTCATAAAGTTCAATTATCTGAGCAATCCCCGTTGCGCCGACTGGATGACCTTTCGATTTTAAGCCCCCGCTGGTATTTATCGGAATCTTTCCTGATTCAAGAGATGTGAGTCCTTCTTCAACTGAGGGACCACCGCAGCCTTTATCAAAAAATCCGAGATCTTCACTAACCACGATCTCGGCAATGCTGAAACAGTCATGAACTTCAGCAAAATCGATATTCTCAGGCTTAAGGCTGCTCTGTTTATATGCTCGTTCAGCTGCCTTTGCCACAGCATCAAGGGTTGTAAGACTCCGTCTGCTGTGGAGAGCGATCGTATCGGATGCCTGCGCTGAAGCTTTTATCCGTATCGGCGAATCAGTGAACTTCTTTGCAATATCCATCGAACAGAGGATTACAGCTGCTCCCCCGTCGCTTACCGGTGAACAGTCGAGCAAACGCAGAGGATCAGCAACGAGCGTTGAGTTTAAAACCTGATTTATTGTTATCTCAGAACGGAACTGGGCGTTTGGATTTTTAGCGCCGTTCCGGTGATTCTTCACGGCAACTGCCGCGAGTTGTTCTCTTTTTGTTTTATATTGGTGCATATGAGCATTTGCGATCATCGCATAAAGTCCCGGGAAAGTTATTCCCTGATAGACTTCATAATCCTGGTCGGCTGCGGTAGCAAGGGTTTCAGTAACATCTGCTCCGTCGGTCATCTTTTCCACACCGCCGGCAAGGACTATGTCACTTTGTCCCGAAGCTACCTCAAAATATGCCTGCCTGAACGAAACACCTCCCGATGCACAGGCAGACTCAACGCGTGTGGCAGGAATGGGAGTAACACCCAGGTAATCAGCCATTACAGCCCCAAGGTGTTCCTGGCCGACGAACAATCCGCCCGACATACTGCCGACATACATTGAATCAATATGATCAACACCTGCATCTTCAATAGCCTTTAATGCGGCTTCAACAAAAATATCTTTTATAGATTTTCCCCAAAGCTCGCCGAACTTTGTCATTCCTGCACCAATTACAGCAACTTCTCTCATTTTAATCTCCTCCCACTATTCATTCAAGATTATTTTACGACGGAATTTGGCATATTCACCATAGTCGAGATAGATCTTATCATTGTCAAGCATATCTCTAACCTTCGGTGCTTTATCCTGAACCTCTTTTATTTTATCGGTAACCTGGAATATAAATCCATCACTTCCGGCACCTGAACCAAAAGAGACCATAAAGATCTTATCACCCGGTGCCGCAACATCGAGTACGGCAGATAAGCCAGTTGGAGATGATCCGGAATAAGTATTTCCCATCCACGGAACAATCCATCCGGTCTCGAGCTGCTCTTTCGTGAACCCGAGCTGCTTGCCTGCCATCTGCGGGAATTTTCCGTTAGGCATATGGAAGACAGCATACTTAAAGTCCTCAGGTTTCATCCCTGATTTTTTAAGAAGACTTTTACCGGCGTTCACTACATGCCGGAAGTAAGCAGGCTCACCTGTAAAGCGGCCTGCATGCCGGGGATAAAACTCACCTTCCCTTCTCCAGAAATCAGGAGTATCGGAAGTATAAGAATGAGTGAATAAATATTCGGCAACGACATTCTCCGTTCCTATTATAAATGCGGATCCTCCTGCTGATGCCGAATACTCAAGCGCATCACCCGGGGCTCCCTGAGAAGTATCGGCGCCTATTGCCAGGGCATATTTAACTTCACCGGCTTTAACCAGTCCGTAAGCAACATACATTGCCTCCGTACCGGCTTTGCATGCAAATTCATAACTTGCAACGTGAACATCAGGACCAATACCAAGAGCGTCTATTACTATTGTGCCGCTTGGTTTGACAGCGTATGGATGCGACTCAGACCCGATATAAACCGCGCCTATTTCGGCAGGATTTATACCGCATCTCTGCAGCGCATACTTAGCTGCCTGAACAGAGATTGTTATAGTATCCTCATCAAGACCGGGAACGGTCTTTTCGTACAGTAACAAACCTCGCTTAATTGCTTCCGGATCGGATCCCCACTCTTTCGAAATGTTCTCTACTTTAACCCTGTATCGTGGGAGATAAGAACCAAACCCGACGATTCCAATCATATTACTCTCCCTGCATATTTGATGATTAATTAGTTAATTATTAATAACCTGTATCTATCAAATTCAGTCAGGATTATTTTATAAAGGGAAATATATATTCAGAACTGAAATTTTTTCCCGCTAAAAATAAATCCTCCCCAACCCCTGATTATTTCGAGATCAATATATTAACTTTTATCCTAAGTGTAAATCAAAAACTATGATTTTCTTCGTGTACTTCATTACTTGCGGAAAGAGAAATTAAGAAGTAAAAGTTTTATTAAGACTTTGGGCAATCAATAAGATTTGTTTATCCATGAAAAGATTTTTTCTACGGTCTCATACATATCAAATAGTGTTTCTATTTTAATCCAGCGGATTCTTTCATCTTTTTTGAACCAGGTAAGCTGGCGTTTGGAGAATCTTCTGGTGTTGCGCTTTATAAGTTCCGATGCTCTCTGTAGAGTGATTTCACCTTCAAGGAAGGAAATAACTTCTTTATAACCTACGGTGTTTAAGGCATTAAGATCTTTACTGTACCCTTTATCCAATACGTTTCTTACCTCCTCAACCAGGCCGGCTTCCAGCATTTTATCAACACGCTTTTCAATATTTTCATATAACTTATTCCTGTCCCATTCAAGTCCGTACTGCATAAACTTAAGCTGAACATCCCTCTTATATTCTTTCTGAAGCTGCCAGATCGGTCTGCCTGTAAGATGAATTACCTCGAGAGCTCTGATCACCCTTTTATAATTCTGTGAAAGCATTTTTGAAGCGCTGACGGGATCGGCTTTTTTTAATTTATCGTAGAGGTATTCGTTTCCGTATTCTTTTCTTTCGTTCATCAGCTGGGATCTGAATTCGTCGTCTGTATCTACGGTATTGAAAATACCGTCAACAAGCGCCCTGATATATAAGCCTGAACCTCCGACCACAACAGGAATTTTATCTTCAGAATGAAGCTTTCGGATTATATCTAGTGCTTCAGTTTCGAAATCATTTACATTAAAATCGGCATCAGGTTCCAGTGAATTAATAAAATGATGCTTTACCTGTTTTAATTCTGGCGGGGATGGTTTGGCTGTTCCGATATCGAGATATTTATACACCTGGCGGCTGTCAGCCGATATTATTTCCGCATTAAGTCTTTTTGCGAGTTCAAGAGAAAGACTGGTTTTACCGGAACATGTTGGTCCGGCAATTATGATTACCTGTTCCATCCTTCTCTTCCGATAAGCGGAACGAACGCGAATTCAGGAATGTCTTTAACATCAAACTCATCTTCGTCAATTTTCTGAATGATCTTAAGCATCTGCGACTTTTTATCTCCTACCGGAATAACCAGTCTGCCTCCCACAGCGAGCTGTTTTTTTAATGACACAGGCACCGATGGAGAACCTGCTGTTACAATTATTCCGTTATAAGGAGCGTATTCATCCCATCCGATAGTACCGTCACCGTACTTTGTATGCACCCTGATCCCGAGATTATCAAAAAGTTTTTGAGTTTTAATGTATATCTCGAACTGACGTTCAATGCTGTGGACCTTCATTCCCATATTTTCAAGCAGGGCTGCCTGGTAGCCTGAGCCGGTTCCTATCTCCAGCACTTTATCATCGGAATTCAGCTGCAGGGCCTGGGTCATATAAGCAACGGTATACGGCTGCGAGATCGTCTGGCCATACCCGATCGGCAGCGCAATATCGTTATATGCATGCATTTTCAGGGCATCGGGTACAAATTTGTCTCTCTCCACTGCTGAAATGGAATGAAGCACCCTTTCATCCGTAATTCCCCGCTTTCTTAATTTATCTACAAGATCGTTTCTCTCTGATTCGTACATATTAACCGCAAAAGTTAAGTCACACAAAGATAAAATAATTATTTTTAATTCTTTAATTTTGAAGTTTCAATGATAAAAAGTTTTTGAAATGTTTGATATAGATATAATACTTAACTCCGCGGGCGGAGCACTGCTGATAGCGGTTATGCGTATGTGCGATGTAAGCATAGGCACGATGCGGACAATTTTCGTAGTTCAGGGTAAAAAATATTTTGCCGGTTTCGCAGGATTCTTCGAGGTACTTATCTGGATCTTCGCAATGAGATTTATAATGCAGCACCTGGATCATATACCCAACCTGTTCGGTTATGCGGCAGGATTTGCGTTGGGAAATATAATAGGAATATCAATTGAACAGAAAATAGGATTGGGATTTATTCAATTGAATGTAATTTCCCGTCACTATACTGATCAGATTGCTGCGGAATTAAGGAAATCGCGTTTTGGTGTTACCATAGTGCCCGGTGAAGGAGGCGCGGGAGGCGTTTCAATTATTGTCCTTATTGCGCCGAGGAAATTTCAGAAAAAAATAGTTAATCTCATTGAATCAGTAGACCCGAACTCATTTATTACAGTAAATCATTCTTTACCATACAGGGGCTATCGTCACGGTTCAAGGAAATAAATAAAACGGATTGTCTATGTACACAACATATAGATTCTCTTTACCCGTCAGGAGCTGTCTGATTGATCCATCACAATTTCCCTTAAGATAAGAGAAGAAGCCCTCTTAAGATGGATGAAAATAAAAAACAGGTTTTTTTCCTTATGAAGCCATTGAATCGTAGATCTTACTTGGATCCATCAGACTCATTATAGCTTCAGATTTTGTCTTATGTGTATTGAAAATATTTAATGTGCCTGTAACCGTAAGAATTGTATGAGCTATTGACGGCGGCTCAATGATCCTTAACTCACCACCGATATCAGCAAGTCGCTTTAAGGTAACGACAAGGACCCCGATGAATGTTGAATCAAGAAAATCGCAGGGACTAAGATCGATGATAATCTTAAGTTTTTTCTTCTTGATTTCGTCATCGATGAATTTTTTGAATTCGTGAGCCTCTTTTACAGTCGCGCGTGATATATTTACTGTAATAACTACTATATCACCGCTATATTCTTTTTCAAAATCAAACATCGATACCCTCGCTATATTATTTAACTGAATTTTGAGTTTTTTTTGCCGCCCTCTTCAGTCTTGTTTTCACATAATCAATTCGGGTGCCAGTGGTTTTAGGTGCGATTTTATCATTTATTCATTATTGATGGTGTTTCAAACTAGAACAGCTTTCCAATTATAATTGGTTTTTAAGAAACAACTGGTCAATTTTCGGCCGGAAGAAATAAGATATGTTTCTTTCAAGTTAGGGATGAAAATGCTTCACTCAACTTAATTTCCCTCCACTACAATATCAGTCATTTCAGTTCTGACGTACTTCCAGCAGCTATCGGGAGGTAGCGAATTACAACCACCCGAACAATCACATCTATAAACGTCATATACTTTTCTGATATATTTTTTTAGGAAACCATGCTGATATGCTGCGGAGCTGATCTCGGGAAAGTGATCATTAAAATGAGGTACCGGGATGCCATTATTTTCAGTAAACCCATAGACCCATACAGCATTTATTTGAAGTTCGTTGGCTTTCTGAAACAAATCATTAAATTCATCCCCTTCTTTAGTATTGATCCATGTCATTGTAAAATCAGGGTAATGCAATTT
Organism: uncultured Ignavibacteria bacterium; assembly: GCA_963774455.1. GTDB lineage: Bacteria > Bacteroidota > Ignavibacteria > Ignavibacteriales > Ignavibacteriaceae > DATFVA01. The sequence continues at coordinate 976,022 of CAVZFD010000005.1, read as the reverse complement.
CATCGAAGTCCAGCTGTCTCTTTGATCTTCTGCACCCGGCAGCCAGGCAAATTCAATTCCGGGTCCCCAATCCATATCAGCAATACAGGGAAAAATACTTTGATACCAGTTTTTGTATGACGAATACATTATAATATCGACGTTTGAGGCAAGAGAATCAAAGTGACTGCATCTTTTATATCCGTCGCTTACCAGAAATGATTCGGGTCTATGTATATGTATATATGTTAAAACTTTTTTTAGCTCAGCAGGACTATACAACCTCTTGCCGGCATTTCCGCCACAATCATGATTCACGGCCTCACCCAGGTAATAGTATTGAGCATTGTACGTCGAAATTAGAGTCCGGTAATTATTAGTGCCATATGGAAAACGAACATCCATCATGAGATTTGATGGCCCAAAACCTGCCTCAATTGCCTTTTCATAGTCATTTCCATTTTTAATAAAAATGTAATTATAGCCCCAATGATTTCTTAAATAGCTAAGATTAGCTGCAGTATATTCCAAAACAGTCCAGATACCTAATATTTTCCCCGGTTTCGGAGCAAAATGATCTAAGTCCCACCTTTCTATGAACCTTTCGCTGCCGTATAAATTAATTGAACCCTGAGGTGGAATTTGCTTTTGCAGCGAATCTGAACTATTCCTTTTACGGGTTTTAAATGATGGATATAAATCAGGAGTAATTGTATTAAAACAAAATAAAAGTATTATAGAGAAAAGGATTAACAATTTTTGTAAATACATATAAATCATTCGCTTAGATTAAGTTCCCGGAAATCTCCGGATTCCGAATCTGACAACAGCTGCTGAAATATATGTAATTTTATATTTTCCCGGTAACTTTGACTTATCAAAAATTCCCGGAATGCGAAATCGGAAGGAATAAAAAAAAGCCTGAAAATGCTAAATTTTCAGGCTTGATGGAGGCGCCGGTCGGATTCGAACCGACGAATAAAGGTTTTGCAGACCTTCGCCTTAGACCGCTTGGCTACAGCGCCATATATTATAAATCGTACTAACAATTCCTATGCCTTAGTCTGTCCTTCATAATAGACGACCTGAGCACAGTTACTATTCTTTAATTTTGAAACTCCGGATTACCCCGGGTCTACCTATTTTTCCCTTTTTTACATTTCAAATATAAATAAAGTTAACTGAAAAAAAGAAATCCACATGAAGTGGATTTTCTTATAGAGCGGGAAACGGGACTCGAACCCGCGACATCAACCTTGGCAAGGTTGCGCTCTACCAACTGAGCTATTCCCGCATATCTATATTCAAAATGTATGTTACAAAATCAACCATGGTCCCGCTAAATCGGGATGCTCTGCATATTGAGCTATTCCTGCAATGCATTTGTTCTTATGCTAAATTTTTAGCGTGACAAATATAAAAGGTTTACGTTTATCTTGCAATAATTTTAGGGGTTTAAGTCAATTTTTTGGTGTCTGTAAACTCATTTAATATATCATAATTTATTAAATTTGAAAATTATCTCTTAAAATTTCACAAGAATGGAATATCTGTTAAGTTCATTAATAGGATACCTGCTGGGTTCAATCCCCGCGGCATACATCCTATTGAAAAAAAGCAGGGGTATTGATATAACCGAGGAGGGTTCTGGAAATGTGGGGGCAATGAATTCTTTCGAGGTTACAAATTCCAAAATAGTAGGACTTGCAGTTCTGGTTATAGATGCTTTAAAAGGGTTGCTAAGTGTCTACCTGGTTCTCCTCCTGCTTCCTGTAAATTTTAGTCTCCCTGCGGTATCCTTATTCTTTGCGGTCTTTGCACATTGCTATAATCCCTGGTTGGGTTTTAAAGGAGGAAGAGGTCTTGCCACCGCTGCCGGGGGTGCAACCCTACTGTTCCCGTTCGCATTAATAGTTTGGGGGATACTGTGGCTGGCGATTTATATCTTCCGTAAAGACATTTTATGGGCTAATATCTGGGCTATCATAATGACGCTTATTATCATAATAATATCCTCGGATATTGCCATGAAATATTCTTTTCCTCGAGCCGGAACAAGGGGTGAGTTAATACTTTTTAGTATAGCCCTTCTCATAATTATATTTGTAAGACATATTGAACCACTTAAAGAAATTATTAAAAACAAAAATTTTATCAGGAAGGTTAAACGATGACATCTTTTCAGCGAAGATTGGTTACATTTGGTTCTGTATTGGCTATAGTGACGGCGGCTTTCTTTATTATAAGACCGGATAAGCCTGCACCATTATTTGTTTCATCGGAAGGGAACTATTCTCTCGCACATTATCAGCAGAAAGATCAGCATAATTCCGATATCACCAATTCAAGAAATAATATCATTACCGAGACAGTTAAAAAAGTCAGTCCTTCTGTTGTGGGCATCAACGTTACAGAGATCAGGCAATACCGGGATCCTTTCGGTTCTTTTTTCGACGATCCATTTTTCAGACAGTTTTTTAATAACAGATCATACAGTCAGAAAGTAAAAGGACTGGGTTCCGGATTTATAATCTCTCCAGACGGCTACATTGTAACTAATGATCATGTGGCAGGCAATGCTACAGAAATAACCGTAACTATGACTAATGGGAAGCATTATAAAGCTGCTGTTGTAGGCAGCGACCCTGTTACGGATATTTGTCTCCTTAAGGTAGATGCATCCGACCTCCCGTATGAAGTTCTGGGGAATTCTGATGATATTATGATCGGAGAATGGGTGATTGCACTCGGCAATCCATTCGGTCTGTTTGAAATCAACGATAAGCCTACTGTTACAGTGGGAGTTATTAGCTCAACGGGAATGAACCTTGAGCCGATTAACAACCGATATTATATAAATATGCTTCAAACGGATGCTGCGATTAACGGCGGAAATAGCGGCGGACCTCTTGTAAACAGCGAAGGCCAGGTAATAGGAATGAATACTCTCATCTTTACCGGCGGCAATGGTTCACAGGGAAGCATAGGACTCGGTTTTGCAATTCCTGTAGACAAAATCAAAAACATCATCTCGGAACTAAAACAGAATGGAAAGATTGACCGCGATTTCGATCCCGGGATGAGAATACAGACAATCGATCAGCAGATAGCAAATTATTATAACCTGAATGAGACACGCGGTGTTATCGTTACACAGGTACTACCGGGTTCGCCTGCAAAAAAAGCTGGAATTGAAGTAGGAGACATCATCACCCAGGTAGAAAAATACCGTATTAATGATGATCAGACAATAATTGGGGTCTTCCAGGAATTTAGAAAAGGACAGACGATCACCCTTAGCATCATGAGAGATAATAAACCCATGTCGTTACAAATGAAACTGGAGAATAATAAATGATAGAACGTTATACTCTTCCCGGGATGGGAAAGATCTGGGAGGATAAATTTAAACTTGATACATGGCTGAATATTGAGATACTTGCATGTGAAGCAAGGAGTAAAATGGGAGAGATTCCTGAGAAGGATGTATATACGATAAAAGCAAAAGCTAATTTCGATGTTAAGAGGGTGCTTGAAATTGAAGAAACAACAAAGCACGATGTTATAGCGTTTCTTACAAACGTAGCCGAGTACGTTGGTCCCGAATCACGCCACATCCACTATGGAATGACTTCCTCTGATATCCTTGATACCACTCTCTCCTACCAGATGAAAACCGCTGGCGAAATGCTTCTTAAAAGATTGAATGATCTGAAATCGGCACTGAAAATCAGGGCGCTTGAGCATAAGACTACAATTTGCGTAGGCAGGTCGCATGGTATTCATGCGGAACCTACAACAATGGGTTTGAAGTTTGCACTCTGGTATGAAGAAATAAAGAGAAATATAAAACGGCTCGAGAATGCCGTTGATGAGATAAGCGTAGGACAGATCTCAGGTGCTGTTGGCACTTTTGAACATCTCTCCCCCAAAGTGGAGGAGTATGTTTGTGAGAAAATGGGATTAAAACCGGCGTCTGTTTCAACCCAGGTGATTCAGCGTGATCGACACGCCCAGTTCATTACAACTCTGGCTATTATCGGCGCAACACTTGAAAAGATTTCCATTGAAATACGTCACCTGCAGCGTACCGAGGTGCTTGAAGCAGAGGAATATTTCTCAAAGGGTCAGAAAGGTTCATCGGCAATGCCTCATAAAAGGAACCCGATCGTAAGTGAAAGAATAACAGGGTTGGCAAGAGTACTTCGGGGAAATGCTGTGGCTTCAATTGAGAATGTTGCGCTCTGGCATGAGAGAGATATCTCTCACTCATCAGTTGAAAGGGTTATCGTGCCTGATAGCTGCATCGCTCTCGATTATATGCTCGACCTGATGACGAAGCTCATTACCAACCTGCTTATATACCCCGAACATATGATGAAAAATCTGGGAATAACACGGGGATTAATATTTTCACAGACTGTTATGCTTAAGCTGGTTAATAAAGGTCTCTCCCGTGAGGAAGCCTATAAACTCGTTCAAACTCCTGCTATGGATGTATGGGCTGATGAAACCAAAAACCTGAAAGATGAATTGAAAAATTCCAAAGAGATAAAAAAATATTTATCCGAGAAAGAAATAGAAGATACATTTGATTCAGGAAAAATGCTGAAGAATGTAGATTATATTTTCTCGCGCAGCGTAGAAAAGGACTAAACTTATTTAGTGAGTTTGGAGGCCATCTTTTCTTACTTCTGAATGCTAAGAATATATATTCACTTCCTTTTGAATATCTTGTAGAGCCCGTAACCTACCACGGAAAGGCTGATGAGCCCGCTCGTTGTTTGCAGCACCCGTGAATTAGCAAGCTTCTCAAGGTTCATTCCCCCTCCCCGCTGCCTCATCTCTTTATCGCTGTAGATTGAATCGAAGAATTCAACCCTGTCTTTCACCGACTTAAAAGCTATTATAAAACTGGATTCATCCTTTACGGGAAAAAACTTAACCGCGCAGTAATCTTCAACTCCATCAATCTCATCAATATTCTCGAATTCCCATTTCCCCCTGAAAACAGAATAATTTACCGTGCTTCGTTTTTCACGTGAATAAAGCGGGTCCTCAAATACCTTTATCTTCTTTCCTTCATCATCAATAATAGTTTGCTGAAGTACTTCACCCGGGTGTACATTATCCTCCCCGATTATTTTATTTAATGGCTCAGTTCCGTCAGCTTTCTTCTTCAGAATCTCATCACTTTTTTTCATACCCTTCTCTCAAGTATATTAATTTCTTCTAACAAATAAATAGAAAGTGTGTTAAATATATATAATGAAAAGAATTTAATCTATGAACTAATCCCGGCCGTCGTCTGCAGTTTCAAAAATATCCTCTATAGCCTTTTCCAGCGATTCCATTTCAACAGGCTTCATAAAGTACTTATAGGGTTCTGTTTTTACCGCTTTCAGGTAAGTATCTGCGTCCGTCATCGCTGTCATATAAATTATGGGTGTGTCACGTTCGTTTTTAATTATCTCTGCTATCTCTATGCCGTTCTTTTCACCGTTCAGTTTAATATCCATCAAGATAAGATCGGGTTTACATTCCCTGGCTATCCTTATTGCATCTTCAGCGTTGTCACATATCGAAACAATAGTATAACCACTTTTGCTGAGTGATTTTTTAAGATCAATCGCTATTATTTTCTGATCTTCTACAATCAATATTTTTTTTTGGGTCGTCTGCATATTTATTTGTTTTATAATAGTAGTTTAATTCGTCTATTTAAATGACTCCAAACACAGAAAAACTGATGAATTAGATCATGATATGATCCCTAAACAATTTATTTTACTTAATAATCATATATTACTAGTGGTAAAACCCTTTAATGGTATCCGCCTTTTTTATGATTTGTTCCCGTTGGAACTATTCTTAAATTATAATGTTAACAAAGAATTATCATGTCAATAAACCTATCAAAGAAAATGAAAAGACTACTTGCAGTAATTATTGTACTGGCAGCCGCCAATATTTATTTCGCTTATTCCGGAAGTAATAAGTATTCAAATTTACAGGATAAGGATAGCACTGGAACTATAGAACCTGCCTCTTACCAGCCGCAGGTAGATAAACTGGTGAATGCAATTATTTCGCGCTATCATTACAAAAAAGTGGATTTAAATGATTCATTATCAGCTGCGATTTTTGATAAATATATAAACACTCTCGATTTTAGTCATAGCTATTTTCTTGCTTCGGATATCGAGAAGTTCAAAGGATTCAGAACAGAGTTGGATGATATGATCAAAGACGGCGACATAGACCCCGCTTTTGAGATTTTCAATACTTTTAAAGATAGAGTGAATGAAAGATTGGGTTATGCCGAAAAGCTTTTGGATAAGGAATTCGATTACACTAAGATTGATAGTATGGAAATTAACCGTGAGCATGAACCCTTCCCTGAAACCGAAAAGGAAGCAGAGGATATCTGGTACAAACGGGTAAAAAGCGATGCACTAAACCTAAAGCTAACGGGTAAGAAATGGGATTCGATTTCTGAAACTCTAAAAAAACGTTACGATAACTACCGTAAAGCAGTAGATCAGTATAATAGTGAGGATGTTTTCCAGCAGTTCATGAATGCCTATACGGAGGAAATTGACCCGCATACAAATTATTTTTCACCTAGCACTTCGGATAATTTTAAGATAAATATGAGCCTTTCTCTTGAAGGAATAGGCGCCCAGTTGAGGACTGAGGATGATTTTACCAAGGTAGTCGAGATAATTCCGGGAGGTCCTGCTTTTAAGAGCGGAGTTCTTCATCCTGAAGATAAAATCGTTGGTGTTGCACAGGGCGACGCCGGCGAAATGGAGGATGTTATCGGATGGAGAATTACAGATGTTGTACAGCTGATAAGAGGTAAGAAAGGAACGGTGGTAAGGCTTCTTATAATTCCTGCCGACGGCGGACCAAATGCAACTCCGCATGAAATAATGCTGACCAGGGATAAGGTTAAGCTTGAGGAACAGGCAGCGAAGGATTCTGTACTGAATCTTGATGAGCAGAAAAAAGAGTTTAAAATAGGAATTATAGATGTTCCTGCCTTTTACAGTGATTACGAAGCACAGCAGAGAGGCGAGAAGGATTATAAGAGTACTACAAAGGATGTAAGAAAACTGCTTGAGCAGTTGAAGAAAGAAAAGGTGGACGGGATAATTATTGATCTCAGGAATAACGGCGGCGGCTCGCTGCAGGAGGCGGTACAGATGACTGGACTTTTTATTAAAAAAGGTCCTGTTGTGCAGGTGCGAGATGCAGACGGCTCCATTGATGTTGACAGAGACCCGGATCCTTCCATAGAATACGATGGTCCTCTTGCCGTTCTCGTTAATAGGTTTAGCGCTTCGGCTTCAGAAATTTTCTCGGCTGCAATCCAGGATTACGGCCGGGGGTTAATTATCGGTGAACAGACTTATGGCAAAGGTACAGTGCAGAACCTTATCGATCTGAACAGACTAATGCCAGGTTCGGATAATAAATTTGGACAGGTAAAGCTTACTATCGCTAAGTATTACAGGATTGACGGAGGCAGCACTCAGCATAAAGGTGTTGTACCGGATATCCGGTATCCCACTCCCTTCGGAGATTCGAAGGAATACGGCGAAAGCTCGGAACCTAGTGCTTTGCCATGGGATCAGATCGCACCAACTGATTATGAAAAGTACGGTGACTTTTCCAGGTATATTCCCCAGCTCACCAGTATGCATAAAGAGAGAATTAAGAATGATCCTGAGTTCCAGAATTATGTAGCTTCCGTTAAGGATGCAGAAGAATCTCATGATAAAAAATACGTCTCATTGAATTACGATCAGCGGGATAAAGAAAAAGAAGCAGAGGAAGACAGGAACTTTGAAGAGGAGAACAGGATCCGCAAGGAACAGGGTCTAAAGCTGATTCAGAAAGGTGAAACCCCTGCAGAGAAGACTAAAAATTATGATGCGCTGCTTGATGAAACAGGACATATTCTTGCCGACTACATTCTTCTTTCAATAGGATAAAATTAGAGACGGGTCAATGACCCGTCCCTGTATATCAGCTTGATATATTGACGTTTTGTCATACTAGATTTTTTCCACAGCAGTAATAGAGCTTTTTCAATGTTTATTGTTATCAGTAAACCAAAAATCCAGTCACGCGCCGGTAAAATAAGCCGAGCAGGACAATAATTCCGGTTATATATCGAATTTAATTCCCTGCGCCAGCGGAAGAGTTGACCCGTAATTAATTGTATTGGTCTGTCTTCTCATATAAGCTTTCCATGCATCTGAACCTGATTCACGTCCTCCGCCCGTTTCTTTCTCACCGCCGAAAGCCCCGCCTATTTCCGCTCCGGAAGTTCCTATATTCACATTTGCGATACCGCAATCGGAACCACCTGCTGAAAGGAAGATTTCAGCTTCTTTCAGATTGTTTGTGAATATTCCCGACGACAATCCCTGAACCACACCGTTGTGCAGTTCTATAGCATTGTTTACATCCCCGGAATATTTGATAAGGTAAAGTATAGGAGCGAAAGTTTCTTCTTGTACGATCTTATAATGGTTTTCTGCTTCAACAAGTGCAGGGGTAATATAAGTTCCTGCTACGTAGCCTTTGCCTGAAAGGACTTCTCCGCCATAAATTATTTTTCCGCCTTCCTTCTTTACCTCTTCCAGGGCATCCGAGAACATTTTAACCGCATCTTTATCGATAAGTGGACCAACATGGTTGTTCTGATCAAGAGGATCGCCGATTTTCAGCGACTGATACGCTTTGAGCAATGACGCTTTAATTTTATCGTAAATTGATTCGTGGATTATCAATCTTCTTGTTGAAGTACACCTCTGTCCGCATGTACCGACAGCTCCGAATACAACCGCTGGAATTGCCAGTTTTAGATCGGCGTCAGGAGTTATTATAATTCCATTGTTTCCTCCGAGTTCAAGAATCGACCTTCCGAACCTCTTCTGGATAACCTCTCCGGCATGTTTTCCGACCCGGGTGGATCCGGTCACCGAAATCAAAGGAATTCTTTTATCATTTAATAACCGCTCTCCAATTGTAGAACCTTTGCCAATTATAAGCGAAAAAATTCCTTCAGGAAGATTATTTTCCTTAATAACCTTTGCAATAATGTTCTGTACTGCGATAGCTGAGAGAGGTACCTTTGATGAAGGTTTCCATAGGTTTACATCGCCGCATACCGCTGCAAGCATTGCGTTCCAGGAATAGACCGCTACCGGGAAATTGAACGCGGAAATTGTGGCCACAATACCAAGAGGATGATACTGATCGTACATTCTGTGATCCGGACGTTCCGACTGCATCGTGAATCCATAGAGCTGCCGCGACTGACCTACCGCAAAGTCGCAGATATCGATCATTTCTTGAACTTCTCCAAGTCCCTCCTGCAATGACTTCCCCATCTCGTATGAGACGAGAGTTCCCAGAGGCTGTTTAAACTCACGCAGTTTAAGTCCTATCTGCCTGACCATTTCACCTCTCTTAGGGGCAGGCATTTTCCTCCAGGTTAAAAACGCTTCGGAAGCCTTTAAAATCAGGTTATCGTAATCATGCTCGGATGCCTGATATACCGAGGCTATAAATTCCCCATTAGTGGGTGAATAAATCTTCAGCTCTCCCTGATCAGAGGTATTATTCCATTCTGTACCGGTTGATGCCGCAAAGTTCTTAGCTTTTATTCCTAATTCTTTTAGAAAATCCATAAACACTCCTTTTATGGTTTTAATTTAATTTTATCAATTACGGACTGCAGTGAAATTTTTCTCATCCGGTCCTCTATATCCACCTGGATGGTGCTGAACAGATTGAGAAAATAAACATTTAGTTTAGAGACGTCGGATGAAGACCTGCCGACAGTTTTAGAAACATCCAGGTGGAAAGCTTTCCTGTCCTCAATTGCACAATAGATTTCCTGAAGATCAATTTCCGATGGCTTCTTTTTTAACCTAAAGCCGCCTGACGTTCCGTAAGCACTGTCAACAATTCCGTTTTTAACAAGCATTGAGAGTATTTTTCTTAGTTTTGAAGCATTGAGCCCTGTGTATTCTGATATTTCAACGCTGTTTTTGGCAGAAGGATAATCCTTTGCAATGAACGCAAGTGCTTTAACAGCCGCAGACAGTTTGGTGGATGCCGACATAATTTTATTTATTTGTTACGGTAAGTGTAACAAATACCCAATTAAAAATCAACTTGAACATTATCGATTTTTCTGAACGTAGACAGAAAGGCTGGATAAATTAAGTGCGACTTATGAAATTATATTCATATCGGGTAAAAGCTAAAATTAATGGGGATTTCTACCGGTTTATCTACAGAAAGGCCAGGATTTTTTATGCTTATTGTAACCACGCTTATTGCGAATCGAGATCATTTTATATATTTTTGATTAGATAATTAGTATAATCTTTGATGCTTACTTATTTAACATATCGCGAAATTACAGGTTTTAACAATTTGAGAAGCTATTTTATCTCACGCTTCGAGAACGTATTCTAATACCTCTTTCCTCTCTGTCATTTTAATCAGTTCTAAGTTTACTCACTACTCTTATTACAGGAGGATTTATGAATAATTCAGATTATAAAGTTGAAGGTCTGGCATTGGAAGATTTAAAGAAAATTACCCCGGATACAGTTCATGAAACAATCGCAAGAAATATGCTTGCCGATGGATTCGGGCTTGTACTTGACTTAAGGAAGAGTCAGGGAATGCATCTTGTGGATGAAAAAACAGGCGATACTTACCTGGATTTGTTTACTTTTTTTGCTTCTTCACCGCTAGGACTGAATCATCCAAAGCTGCGTACTAAGGAAGTTATGGATGAGCTTGCTTATGCATCGGTTAATAAGCCTTCCAATTCCGACATATACACTGTTCTGATGGCTGAGTTTGTTGACACATTTACAAGGATTGCTAAACCTGATTATATGAAGTACCTTTTCTTTATTGCTGGCGGAGCTCTTGCTGTTGAGAATGGACTGAAGGTTGCGTTCGACTGGAAAGTTCAAAAAAACTTTATGAAAGGCTATAAAGAGGAGAAGGGACAGCAGGTAATTCATTTCCGACAGGCATTCCATGGAAGAAGCGGCTACACACTTTCTCTCACAAACACTGAGCCTAACAAAATAAACTATTTTCCAAAGTTTAACTGGCCGAGGATAGTTAATCCAAAAGTTAAGTTTCCAATTGAAGATCATCTCAATGAGATAATGCAGGTTGAAAAACAGGCAGTTGATGAGATCTATTCTGCGATAAAAAATAATCCGGATGATATCGCTGCAATTATTCTAGAACCGATCCAGGGTGAAGGCGGCGACAATTTCTTCAGGAAAGAATTCTTTGAAAAACTGAGAGATATCTCTGATGAAAACGAGATACTACTGATATTTGATGAGGTGCAGACAGGTTTCGGACTTACTGGGAAATTCTGGGCATCTGACCATTATGTAAAACCGGATATTATTTCATTCGGAAAGAAGGCGCAAGTCTGCGGAATAATGGTGACGGACAGGGTGGATGAAGTTAAGGAAAACTGCTTCCATAAATCGAGCAGGATAAATTCCACCTGGGGGGCAAACCTGACCGATATGGTACGATCAAAACATATAATGAGAATCATTAGTGAAGAGAATCTGGTTGACAATGCCGCAGAAGTTGGAAAGTACCTTTTATTGAATCTTCAGGATATTGCCAAAGAGTATCCTTCCCTCATCAGTAATCCACGTGGTTTGGGCCTGATGTGTTCTTTCGATATGCCTGATGGAGAAATAAGAAATAAATTCCGCGAGGAGTGTTATAAGCACAAATTATTAATACTCGGCTGCGGTGAAAAAGCAGTCAGGTTCAGACCGCCATTGAATGTTAAAAAACAGGACCTGGATGAGGGCTTGAAAATTATTAAAAAAGTTCTATTTTTGCTTACATCAAACAACTAAAATAATTTAACTACTTGCATGATGTCCCGCCATTCGTGGCGGGATTATCATTTTAAACCTGTCCTGTTTATCCGGACAAACTAAATGGGTTATAAATCCGCCTATCCTTTATCATCTATATAGATATTATTATATGATCCGGGTTATTTCAATGATCATGTATCCTCCTCTATTATCGGAATAATTTCCTATATTTCGGCAATCTATAATAGAAAAATCGGAATTGGAGCACTCACTCTACATCGTAAGCACCCCCATAGGCAATCTCAAGGATATTACCCTCCGCGCCCTGGAAATCCTGAAGGATGTGGATTTTATTGCGTGTGAGGATACCCGGGTTACAGGAATTCTACTAAATCATTATGAAATAAAAAAAGAACTTGTTTCCTTAAACGCTGCTAATGAAATACAAAAAACCGAATATATCCTTGAAAGAATAAGAAACGGGGAAAACTGCGCTCTTGTTTCCGATGCAGGTACTCCAGCTATTTCAGACCCTGGGATTCGACTTATCTCTGCTGCAGTAAAAAAAGAAATAAATATAGTAACTATACCCGGACCCTCTGCTGTAACTGCAGCCCTTACCCTGGCTGGCCTTCCGACGAATTCATTTGTTTTCGAGGGTTTTTTACCTCAGAAAAAAGGGAGACAGAAAAAGCTTAAAGAATTGTCTGAAGAGAAACGAACAATTGTTCTTTATGAATCGACCTATAGGATAGAAAAACTTCTGAAAGAGCTGAATGAATATATGCCTGGAAGATGGATATCAATATCCCGTGAAATGACAAAAAAATTCGAGGAAACTTGGAGAGGGTATCCCGGTGATATTCTTGAATATCTGGGTAGTAAAATTATTAAAGGAGAATTTGCTGTAGTAATAGCCCCGATAGACTGGACTCAGGAGTCCGGTATATTTCCCCCGGTACAGGAATAGCAATACTTAAATATTTGCGGTCGATTAAATTCCAATAGGAAGAAATAATATCTAATCTTCCCCGTCATATGTAACCAGTGATCTTACATCATACCCTTTCAGCTTTTCTCTGCCGTTGAGAAAACTGAGTTCAATGATGAATGAGACCTGCACGATCTTACCTCCCAGCTTTTCAATAAGGTTGACAGCCGCACGCGCAGTGCCTCCTGTTGCTAAAAGATCATCATGAAGCAGAACCGATTCTCCAGGTTCAATTGCATCCTTGTGTATTTCAATTGCATCAGTGCCGTATTCCAGGGAATACTCCTCCTTGACGGTAGCCGCAGGAAGCTTGCCCGGTTTCCTGATAGGCACAAAACCCGCGTTAAGCTTTTCAGCAATCATCGCACCCAGCATAAAACCGCGGGATTCTATACCAACTACCTTATCAATTTTAAGTCCTTCTGTATATTTTATCAGGGCATGAAATGAAGCTTTTAGTCCATCAGGTTCTTTGAGTAGAGTGGTGATGTCGCGGAACATAATTCCGGGTTTGGGAAAGTCTTTTACAGATCTAATATATTTTTTTATATCCGAATTCATAGGGATTATTTTTTGTTTAAGAATAATGATAGCCCCTTTTTGAAATCTTCTGATGTTCTGCTGATTGTATTGAGTTCAATACAATATTCGACAGCTTTATCAACAGGCAATATTGATATATCATTGACCATTCTCTTTGTGAATTGCATGCTGAAGTCAGAATTTTTAAGCAGCTGGTTCGCCAGTTCAAAAGAAAATGCCTGAACATTTTCGGTAAGGTAATTCACAAGGCCAAGTTTGTATGCTTTTTCAGCATCTATAATCTCACCTGTCAGCAATAGGTTTTTCGCTCTTCCCTCACCTATTTTACGAACCAGGAATACCGAAACTATAGCCGGAATAAACCCGATCTTTACTTCAGAATATCCGAAGGTTGCATGCTGATTGTCGGCTATAATGATATCACAAACACTAGCCAGACCGCATCCCCCGGCAATAGCTGCACCGTTCACAGCGGCTATAGTTGGTTTAGGAAAATTATAGATTGCGAGAAATAATTCGGCAAGTTTCCTTGAGTCCTCTTCATTCTCCAGGGATGAATAATTTCCAAGATCGTTAAGGTATGCAAGGTCAGCCCCGGCACAGAAGCTTTTCCCCTCACCCGATATAATAACTACACTTACCTTATCATCACTCTCCGCGTCTCTTAGTCTTGCTTTAAATTCTTTTACCAGTTCGGGATGAAGGGCATTTCGCTTTTCGGGCCTGTTTAATTTAATCAATGCAATTTTGTTGTTGACAGTATAGCTTATCATATTTTATTCCCCATAAAATTTTCGTTTTACTTTCCTGTTAAGAAATTCTTTGAACCGCGGTAGGTCATAACAGTTAATAACCTCTGAATTTGTAAGTCCCCCTTTCCTGCCCATTATTATACCATACTTTATAAGATTAATTTCCTTAATAGTATGCGCATCAGGATTTATAGAAAACAGGCAGCCCTTCTCCCTTGCATAATAAATCCACCGCCAGTCAAGATCAAGTCTTCTTGGATTAGAATTTATCTCAATTGCGACATTATTAGCAGCACAGGCATCAATTATCTTTTTAACATTAAATTTATATGGTTCACGCGATAATAAGAGCCTTCCCGATGGATGTGCGAGCAGGTCGGTATAAGGATTCTCCACGGCCTTAAGTATCCTTGCCGTCATCTGCACCTCATCCATACTGAACCTTGAATGTATGGAAGCCACCACGAAGTGAAAATTAGTTAAGAAATCATCGGAATAATCAAGATTCCCGTCAGCTAATATATCAGATTCAATTCCCTGGAATATATAGATGTCTTTACCGGCGGACATTTTGCCTGATTCCTCTTTCTGAGTCAACACTCTATCTTCCGATAAACCATTGGCATAGAAAGCAGCCTTACTATGGTCGCATACGGCAGCATATTCAAATCCCTTTTCCATTGCAGTATTAATCATTTCATCCAGCGTATTTCTTCCGTCGGAATATACTGTGTGGAAATGTAGGAGACCTCTGAACTTACCCTCGTCCAGGTCGGGTAAATTTGTTAATGATTTCTTCTTAGCACTGAAATATTCTTCCTCACGCATTTCAGGAATAATGTAAGGTGATCTCAGAAACTTGAATATTTCAATTTCGGTACTACCTTTAAGCTTAACAGGGTCAGCCCCAAGCTTACTTAGGAATGCATCCGAGCCGGTTGTAATAAACAACGTCCTGTTATATTCATCTTCCGAGTATGTCAAGTGTAGGTTTACAGGAACTGAGAAATATCCTTTCACAGCGGCAACCCCGTCAGAGATCTCATACTCAAGCTTTCTCTTTAAACTTGGAAGGAATTTTTTCTTGTCGCTAATTAATAATACAAAATGGATGGCAGAAATTATCTCCAGCCCCCTCCTCAATTCGCCTGAGATATCCAACTTTAATATTTCGGAGATTGATTCAAGTTTTCTTAGAATTTCAAATGAAAACTCTTCGGCTGTATTAAGAAGAACGAATTTACTGTGGTATTTAAGCCTCTCAATTTCATTCAGGATTTTATTCTGAGTTGCCTCTCCAAAACCTTTCAGCAGTGCAAGCCTATTTTCTCTGCAGGCATACTCGAGCTCACCGATGTTCGATATCCCGAGCTCATTATAGAGTAAATTTATCTTTTTCGCACCGAGTCCCTTTATACGGAGCAGCTGTTCAACTCCCTCGGGAACTTCTTCGCGCAACTGCTTATAAAGTGATGATTCACCTTTATCATAATATTCGTAAACTACCGCCTGAAGTCCCTTGCCTATTCCTTTTATTTTGTCGAGCTCTTTTTGTTCAACAGCCTGGGCAAAATCCCCTTCAAACCTTCTTATTGAAATAGCCCCGTTCCTGTAAGCACCGACCTTAAATTTATTCTCGCCCTTGAAATCCATGATATCCGCAATATTTTCAAGTAAGGCTATCGTATCATTCTTTTCAGGCATATCCGTAATACTTTATGATTAAATATATTTGTAGATAGGTCGAAATGAAAGCAAAAAGAGCACCTGCAACTACCTGGTTCAGAGTATGACATTCAAGTTTTATGCGTGCCTGCCCTATAAAATAAAGGAGTATGATATATGGAAGAGCGGCAAATCCGAATACATAAACCAAAGCTGCAAAAGGTCCCGAAGCTCCCATCATATGAGCACTGATTTTCCAGTATTTATTTATTATAACAAGTAATAGCGTATTCGTAATATAACAAAACCAGAAGGCTATAGAAACTATATCTATGCTGTAATAAATTAAAATAATTAATCCCGAAGCATAAAACAGAATCGACAACAAAAAAGGTAATGTTCGCTCTTCTTTTATTTTCGCATCCACATCGCCAATTAACCCTTTTTTTCTGAATACTGTAAACATAATCACCGGCATAATAAACCCGAATATCAGTGCAGTCAGGATAAGTATGATTCTTTGAAAAGCTGTATGCTCGAGAAGGAAAGCAAAAATTGTAAAAATTATGATAGTCAGGGAAGGAGGAACAAAAAGGGTGGAAATAATTCTCGCTGTTTTTAAAGAAATGTTTCGACTCAAATTTATACTGGAATTTCGTAGTTTTTAACCTGCTCCAGGAATTGAAACAGTAAATCCTGAACTGCGGAATAATCAGTTACAGCCATTAATGCCAGCCTTGTCTGGGAAGCATTATATAAACCTTTAAGATAGCCGCTGTAGAACTTCCTGTGTTCACTCACTGCCCGGCGTTCACCCTTAATGTTTACTGCCAGCTGCAGATGCCTTAGACAGATGCTGATTCTTTTTTCTGCATCAATTTTGGTAGTTATATATCCGGTATTTAATAACTCCTTAGCCTCAGTAAATATCCAGGGATTCCCTATCGCACCTCTTGCTATCATAACCCCGTCAGCGCCTGTCTCTTCAAACGCCTGTTTTACATCTGCCGCACTCAGGACATTGCCATTTAATACAATAGGAATTCTCACAGCCTCCTTAACCTTCGGAATCCAGCCCCATTCGGCTTCTCCCTTATGACCCATTGCCCTGGTTCTGCAGTGAACGGTCAAAGCTTTAGCCCCGGCATCTTCTACCCTTTTTGCAACATCTATTATTTCTATGCTGTTATGATCCCAGCCAAGCCGTGTTTTTACGGTAACAGGAAGAGACACATTATCGACAATTTCCTTAACCATTTTCTGCATATAGACAGGGTCCTTTAATAAGGCTGAACCTGCACCATGCCCTACTACATTCTTTACCCAGCAGCCGGCATTAATGTCTATAATATCCGGATTCTCCTTTTCCGCAAACTTTGCAGCAGCTACCATTGATTCTATACTTGCACCGTAGATTTGGATACCCACGGGTCTTTCTTCTTCAACTATTTCAAGTTTCTTATGGGTCTTCTCATTTAAACGTACGAGCCCTTCAGAATTCACAAATTCCGTGTAAACAACATCTGCTCCCAGTTCACGACAAATAAGTCTGAAGGATACATCAGTCACGTCCTCCATAGGCGCAAGAAGAATTGCTCTGCTAATATTTATCTTGTCAACTTTAAACATATAATTGGGTTCATTTACTCACTAAAGATAAAAATAATGATATAAAAAATAATCAGAAAAAGAATTACCACATCAAAGTTCTACCCCGGTATCTGTTTTAATTGCCTTCGGCAGATAGAAAAGGGCAAGAAGTAAAATGAACAATGTAAAAAATGCACCGGTCAGGAAAGGAAACTGATAACCCAGGAATTCAAAAGCAAATCCGCCCCACAAAGGTCCGAGCACCCGTGCGAATGCAGAAAATGACTGGTTTAATCCCAAAACCGTCCCCTGCTCTTTATCCGAGGTAACTTCCGAGATGAGACTCAATAAAGTTGGCTGCAGGAAACCTGTTCCGATTGACATAATAATTACAATGACAGCAAGCCCCAGAAAACTGCCGCCGTATGGCAGCAAAGCGAGACCGGCCATCATCAGGAAGGATCCTATTGCAATAATCTTCGTTTCTTTAAGATATTTAGATACTATACGGATCAGTCCCCCCTGCACAATAGCAGCTGATATTCCTACAATACCATACATATAACCGTTCTGAAGGTCCGTAAAATGGTATGCTTCATATCCCAGAAGCGCGAAAGTTCCATAAATGTTTGCAACAGAAAAAGTAAGAATAAAGAACAGGGTTACGAGCAAGCCGAGATCCTTTTTCCGAAAAACCTCCTTTACAGCAGATATATCGAACAACTTTCTCTTTCGAACTTCGACTACACCACGATTGACATTCGATTCAGGAAGCATTATGATGGTAACCAGGAATGCCAGGAAGGAAAATGCTGCGCTTGCAAAACCGGTAACTTCATAACCGAATTTTGAAAGTAGCCCGCCGATCAAAGGACCAAAGACAAATCCAAGTCCAAACGCTGCACCAATCATTCCCATACCTTTTGAACGATCTTCTTTAGAAGTTATATCTGCAATATAAGCCTGCGCAACACCGATGCTGCTTCCGCCTATCCCGCCAACAATTCTGGATATGATCAATACCAAATAAGTATGAGTGAAAGCAAAAATAACATAACCTATAGCATTGAGAAGCAGACAGATAACGATGATAGGTTTTCGTCCGTGTTTATCTGATAATTCACCAAATAAAGAATTGAAAAAAAACTGGACGAAAGAGTACACAGCAATGGCTATACCAATAGCTGTCTCATCTACGTGTAGTTCCTTGGTGGCAAATGTGGGTAAAATAGGTATGAGTATACCAAACCCGAGCAGGTCGATAAAAACAGTTGTAAAAATGAGTGCAAGCGCAGATCTGTTTTTCACTACAATTCTTCAATTATGGCATCAGCAAATTCCGCTGTACCCAAAAATTTAATAGGATTTATATCTTTTGCAAGATCTGAAAGTATTTTTATGTGACAAATCCTGATATCCGGTTTTATTTAAGTAGAATTGAATTAGAGTCACAAATATATAATTAATTACTAAAATGATTGATGCTTTTCCATCTTCACCCCATGACCTTCCTAAATTCGGAAAGGTAAACTAATTCTGCATTAAAACTTTATAAAATCCATGGAAATAAATGCTCAGCGAGTATACTTCTCAACCGTGGCTTATTAGTATATTTCAAAAGTATCTCGTTTGTATCGTGAAATGATTGAGCCGCAAGTTTCCTGTCTTCTCTGGAAAGAAAGGGATAGAGACTATCGGAGAATGAAGCTTCAGAGGGAATTATGGTATATTCTCTGCCGTTAGTGGTCTCTCCTTTAAATACCCATACGGGTAAGTATTGAATGCTTTTAATATAAATTGAATCTGTGGAAGGTTCTTTGGCCAGGGTAAATGTGAGTATTGTACCTCCATCGGAGTACCTCCACCTCTGGTTAGAAATAAAATTTCCCATAGAATAAATGACAAATCCTGTATCGATTCCTGCATTGCTGGTTTTGAAAAAGCTTATAGGCTGAAGGACATGCGAATGCCCTCCAATAATGATATCTGCACCATTCTTAATTGTCTTATTAACTACCTCCTTCTGATAAGAATTTGGAAATCGCTGATTTTCGTCTCCGAAATGAAAGTGAATAATGACAATATCTGCCCCGTCTCTTCGGGCCTTGCTGATATCTTCTCTGATCTTTGCAGTATCAATGACATTAATAAGATATTCTTTTCCTTTAGGTATTGGATTTCCATTTGTCCCATATGTATAAGCAAGGAACGCGATTCTTATACCTTTGATGTTGAATATCCTTATCGAATCCTTATCCTTTTCAGAAACGAATGTCCCGTTGTAACTGATATGATTCAACTGCAGCTGCTCAATGGTTCTCCTGACACCGGCTTCGCCTCTGTCGAGAGCATGATTGTTTGCAGTTGATAACAAATTAAATCCTGCATTCTTTAGAGCAGTAATGAAATCATCAGGAGTATTAAAGAAGGGGTAACCTGAATACCCCGGTTTTTTTCCGGCAGTTACCGTTTCAAGGTTGCCAAAAAGGAAATCAGATTCCTTCAGGAATTTTTTAATATGTGAGAATACAGGATTAAAATCAAAGCTGTCTACCCCAACACGAGCATAATTATATTGCACCGAATGGCACATAATATCTCCTACAACACTGACCGAAACGGAAATAACAGAATCATTTTGAACCCTTCTGTCCGAAGAATCCTGATGAACCCGGTTTTCCGGGAAGAAAAAAATAAGAGTTATTATGACTGGTATTAAAAAAAACCGCATACTATAAAATAAAAGGCTGAACTATTTTCAATAGTCAGCCTTCCTTAATTTGTACTAAACTTTATTATCCTTGTTTCTCAGATTTTCTTTGTGATTTTACATCCTGGACATCCTTACGAACATCCTGCGCCATCTTTCTGAGCTCGCTTAATCCTTTACGAAGACGGGTACCGGCTGCAGCCTGACCTTTCTCATAAAACTTCTCAAAATCAGTATGAAGATTTTGTACTGCCTGCATAAGTTCTTCGTATTTATTCATTGAAACCTCCTAAGAAATAATTTGAAATAAGTTATTTAGAATGTTCTAGTACTATCTCAGCAATATCTTTTACTGCAACTTCTTCTGTTTTTTCGAAATGTTTAACTCCGTCCGTCAGCATAGTCATGCAGAATGGACAGGCAGAAGCGATCGTATCTGAATTTGTCCGTAAAGCTTCGGATGTTCTTTCAACGTTTATTCTCCCTCCTTCCTCATCTTCAAGAAACATCCTTCCGCCGCCTGCTCCGCAGCAGAATCCGCGGGATTTTATTCTATCCATTTCGACGAAATTAAGTCCGTTAATGCTCTTTAAAGTGTTCCTGGGGGATTCGTAAACATTATTATACCGCCCAAGATAACAGGAATCATGATAAGTTACCTTATTTTTTTCCTGATTATTATTTAATTCTATCCTGCCGTCAGAAATCAGCTGTTCAATCAATTGTGAATGATGTATAACCTCGTAATCTCCTCCGAACTGCTTGTATTCCCTTCCAAGAGATTGAAAACAGTGGGGACAAGCTGTCACGATCTTTTTAATTTTATAGTTATTGAGAGTTTCAATATTTTCCATCATCATCATCTGAGCCAGGTATTCATTGCCTAATCTTCTCGCTGTGTCTCCGTTACATTTTTCTTCAACACCTAGTATTCTGAAATCGATAGCAGCTTTCTGCATAATCTTGGCGAATGCCCTGGATACCTTTTTATACCTCTCATCAAAAGATCCTGCACATCCTACCCAGAAAAGAATTTCGCATTCGGGATCTTCAGCCATTGTTTTAATATTTAAGCCATCTGCCCAGTTAGCGCGGTCAGTCTGGTTGAAAGCCCATGGAGTGAAATTGGTTTCAAGGCTCTTGAACACAGGATTCAGGTTTGAAGGAAATTGTGATTCGGTTAAAATAAGATCCCTTCTCATATCAACTATCGAGTCAAGGTGTTCGATCATTACGGGGCACTCCTGTACACAGGCCATACAGGTTGTACATTGCCATAATTCTATATCTGAGATGTAATCATGTACAAGTGTTTTTTCAAAGACCTCACCTTCTGTTATTCCTTTATGCATAAAAGGAGCTTTATCTTTTGTTCTTCTCCTTATATCCACGATAATTTTACGGGGAGAAAGAGATTTGCCGACCGTGGCCGCAGGACACGAAGCAGTACATCTCCCGCATTCGGTACATGAATAACCATCCAAAACCTGCTTCCATGATAAGTATTCAAAATCAGGGGCTCCGAAAACTTCGGCATTTTCATCTTCAAGGTTCAGAGGTTTTATTGTGTTTCTTACTTCATCAAGGTTGGCAAAATAAGTATTCGGAATTGAAGTAAGTACATGCAGGTGTTTGGAATAAGGAAGAAAGTTAAGGAATCCCAGAATAACAATTATGTGCATCCACCAGAAAATCTCAAAGTAGATATGGGCATTCTGCGTTCCACCTGCGTAAAACCAGTGACTGAGAGCAGCCGAAATCGGTCTTATCTCATAAGTGTTAAACCGGAAATTGTGCATAGCAACGAGAGCTGAATTTTCACCCAGCATTGATATACATACCAGCATAATAAGGACAAGTATAAATGCAGCATCAAGTTTGCCGGATTTTTCAACTTCAAGCCTGGGTACATGTATAACGAACCTCCTGTATAACGCATATAGACAGGCAGCGATAACAAGTATAGAGAAAAAGTCCTGTATAATCGTTATCACTGAATACAAAGGTCCTGCAAAATGCCAGCTGAAGGGAGAATAGACGCCCTGAATAAATGCCTCAATTACTGCTAATAGGAAAAGTACAAATCCCCAGAAGATGATCAGGTGCAGCAATCCAGCCTTCGGATCTCTCATTAGCTTGGTTTGTGCAAATGCTATAGTCCAGACCCTTTTTAATCTCTCACCAGGCTTATCAAACCTGTCATCTTTTTTCTTAGCAAGAAACATATAGGAAATTAGTTTCCAGCAGTTCCAGACAAAAAGTCCTGTCGCCAACAATATAAAAACGATAAAGATTATATTTTTTAATTCCATATTAGCCACATATTAGAACATTATGGATAAATTCACTTTTTAGTGCGGGTTCTGTATATACCTGAATAAATTGCTGTACCCGAGAACACTTTAATAACAGTCCAGACTGAAAATATTACAGCCCCTCCTTTTATGGATAATGACCAATCGTGCAGATAGAACATATTGAGGAAAACTACACCGCTGAGGATTATCAATGCTTCTGTCAACATCATCGCAGCGACTACAGTTACATAATTCTTATTTTTCTCTACAATCAAACCAGCTGCGAAGGCTGCAAGCGGAAAAGCAAGTAAATAACCTCCGGTAGGCCCGAATAAAGCAGCAACGCCAAAATAACCGTCAGGGGTAGGGGCGAAAACAGGCAGTCCGGCAACTCCAAGTCCCAGGTAAAGCAACTGGCTATATGCACCTTTTTTTGCACCCAGAAAAGCTCCCGCAAGCCCTACCATCAAAGTTTGTAGGGTGAAAGGTACAGGTTTAACTGGTATGCTGATCTGTGCTGCAACCGCAGTTAATATCGTAAAAGAAAAAATCCAGAATAAATCGGAGGTTGTGACTCTGACTAATAATTTGGAACCGGCAACAGCATTTTGCTTCGAAATCATAAATTTCCTCAATTAAGATTTTGATTAAAAAATTGATAAGTTTTTTCAAGGATTGATTCAAACTTGTCGTTTGTTCCTTCGAAGGGATGTTTTATTTCAAAAGTATGTCCGACGAAGGGAACAATATACAGTTCAGACAGGTCTTTATCTGCGAGAGAATAAAGTTCCTCAGCCTCTTTTACAGGGACAGCCAGATCCTGCTCTCCATGAACAATCAATAATGGTTTTCTCAACTCCCTCACAGCTTTTCTTATATTAAGTTTATCTTTCTTATTTTCCTCAAGGTCATCCAGCAGGGAAACGTTCAGCCTCATTATCTGCTTTGTCCTTGAATTCATAACCTCAAACACCCCTTTTCTTCTCCAGGCTTCTTTTTGTCTGACAGAATATCGGTCAAAGGTTGAAACCGATGACCAGACAGCAGCCGCTTTGACCTCAGATTTCTCATGCGCAGTCAACAGTGATATGCCGCCTCCTCTGCTATGTCCAAGCAGACCCAGCCTATCATTCGAAGTTCCGCCAAAGAATCCGTTGAAATATGCATCGATCAATTGAGAAAGTTCATCCATTTCAAGAGAAAATGTATTTTCAGCAAAACGATCAAGTTCATCGAATTCAGTCAGGCCCTCACTAACTCCATTATGCGAAAAATTAAAACTAAGAACAAAAAAACCTTTGGATGAAAAATAATTTCCGATATAACGGCCAAATCCCCAGTCTTTAAATCCTTTAAAACCATGGACAAACACAAGACAAGGGGAAAGACGCAAATTTTCTACCCCGTAAGCAGTAATGCTTAGAGTGTCCTGCTTATCAGTGGTAAGTATAAAATCTTTGCTCATTGGATCAAATATGGTTATTAAAGATAGAAAAGTCAAGAAAATGAGGCATAAATCAAACTTTTTAGAAAACCATCATATCGATTATTATTTCTTTTTGTTTGTCATTTAATTATTTTCTCTGAAGTGAATGTCATGTTTAGGAGTAAAAATTGCGATATCTGTTGGTAATTCCCTCAATTGATATAAAAAACGGTAAAACCGTCAGGGTGGTTCAGGGAATTCCTGAACTTGATTGTCAGGAGTATGGCAGTGATCCGGTTGAAATGGCCAGAATTTGGCGCACGGAAAATGCAAAACTTCTTCACATAGTAGATTTTGACGGTGCATTCGAACATTCAAAAAGAAACATCGCTATTATCCACGAGATCTGTAATTCTGTTATTATTCCTGTAGAGTATACCGGGGGAATAAGAACAATGGATGATGCGGAGAAAATGTTTGACCTTGGAGTAAGCCGCATTGCCATAAACACAATGGCTTATGAAAATCCTGACGAATTCAGAAGCGTTTTTGAGAAGTATGGACCTGCCAGAATCGTAATTTCACTTGATGTTCTTAATGATGAAATGATTGTTCGGGGAAGAAAAATTAAAACCGGCATCAATTACCTTGACTATGCAAAAAAATTAGCTGAAAAGGGGGTGGAAAGGTTTATCATTACCGATATTGAGAGAAACGGGACGATGTCCGGGCCAAACTTAGATCTTGCAAAAAAGATAGCTAATGTCACAAATCAAAAGGTTACCGTCTCCGGAGGAGTAAGAAATAAGGATGAACTCATGGATATTCAGGCTTTAATGCCATTAGGCATCGATTCTGTAATTGTGGGCAGGGCCCTTTATGAGAACCGCTTTCCTTGTCAGAAATTATGGCGTGTTGCTGAAGCAGGTTTGTTTAACTAAAGGAATGAGAATGGAAAATCAAAATAAAGCAGTACATAGCAGCTTCTGGTCCAATTTCTTCAAATCACCTACTGAAAAAGTCGACTTGCAAAAATCCTTGCTTTCAATTCCAATTTTCAGCCGACTCACACGTAGAGAACTTGCTGTGTTAATGAATATCATTCATAACAGAATTTACGTTGCCGGCGAATACATTTTTTACCAGGGAGATCCCGGACTTGGGTTATATATAATCCGGGATGGTGAAGTAATGATTCAGCGGAAAAAAGAGAACGGTGAAATTGTATCTCTCGCTTCATTCACAAAAGGAGACTTTTTCGGAGAGCTCGCACTTATTGATGGTGAGAAGCGTTCGGCTTCGGCCGTAAGCAGTTCCGATACACGGCTTGCTGTAATTTTCAAACCCGATCTTGATGAATTCATTGAAAATTATCCCAAAAGCGGGATCAAGATTCTCAGGGGTATTTCTGAGATAATTGCAACCAGGTTAAGAAAATTAAATGAAGATAACTTTAACCTGCAAAATGAGTTAGAAATTAAAATGGAGACGACCTATGGAACCTGAAATTTCCAAAGTGCTTGTTCCTATTGATTTTTCTGATTATTCCAAAAGCGCATTAAAATATGCTGTCAGCTTTGTTAAATACTTCGGGGCACAATTGATTCTCGTTTATGTGGTTGAACCCGTAATCTATCCCCCGGATTTCAGCATGGGACAAATTGCAATCCCTTCCGTCGATCTGGATATGGATAAAAGGGCGGCTGAGGAATTACACAGGCTTTCAGAACAGGAAATCCCTTCGGAGATAAAAGTTAAATCGATTGTAAAGACCGGGAAACCTTTTATCGAGATAATCGAAACTGCGGGTGAGGAGAATGTGGATCTTATTATAATTGCAACTCATGGCCATACTGGGATGGAACATATTCTTTTCGGAAGCACAGCGGAAAAGGTTGTCCGTAAAGCTCCATGCCCTGTTCTAACGCTTAGAGAACCTATTAAAGGATTTTTATTTAAGGATGAATTAAAGAAGGAAAAAGCTAAGGGCTGATCAGTTTTTTCGGTCAATTACGAAATCAACAAGAGCTTCCAATGCAATCTTCGACGGAGAATCCGGGAAAATTTTTAACGATTCTTTTGCTTTTTCAGAGAATTCATGTGCAGTTTTTAGTGAATATTCGATACCCCCGTTATTTCTCACAAATTCTATAATCTGGCGAGTATGATCACGACCATTATTATTTTTTATCATACGCCTGATTTTATCCGCTTCACTCCTGGGAACTTGCTTTAGAGAATAAATAAGTGGAAGTGTTATCTTTTTTTCTTTTATATCACCGCCGACTGGCTTGCCGGTTATCTTTGAACTTCCTTCGTAATCAAGTATGTCATCCCTAATCTGGAAAGCCATGCCGATTGATTCACCAAATTTTTTCATAGCCTGATGGTATTCAGTTTCCGCTGAAGCACTCATTGAACCTATCATACAGCAGGTCTCTAGCAGTGAAGCTGTTTTATCTGAAATAACCTGGAAATAAGTTTCTTCGTCTATATCAAGTTTACGGGTTTTTTGAATCTGAAGCAGTTCACCTTCAGACATCCTCTTCACGGCATTAGTAATAACACCAAGAAAATCAAAATCTTTTCCTTCCACAGCAATCATCAAACCGCGGGAAAGCAGATAATCGCCCATCAGAACGGCAGCTTTATTCTTGAATATTGCATTTATTGACCAAAATCCCCTTCTTTTATCGGCATTATCCACGACATCATCGTGAATCAATGTTGCGGTATGAAGCAGTTCGACAAGCACAGCACCCCGGTAGCTTCTTTCCGATACTCCTCCTGATAATTTTCCTGAAAGCAGAACGAGCAGGGGTCTGATCTTTTTACCCTTTTGTCGGATAACATATTTCGCAATAAGATCCACAAGTCCGACATTGCTTTTCATAGATTTTTTAAACAGACGGTCGAATTCTTCAAGTTCAGTTTTAATTGGCTGGCTTATTTCACTTAGAGCTTTTTTTGTCAATGTTTTTTCGCTGCTAATTTTGAAATAAAAATACTTATTTCATACAATAAAACCAATGGAACAGCCAGCACGACCTGCGAGACAGGATCCGTTCCGGGAGTTAAAAATGCAGCAAGCACCATTATTATTACTATAGCATGCTTCCTGTATTTTTTCATGAAGGCGGGAGTAAGTATGCCCAGCTTGGTCAGAAAAAAAGAAATCATAGGTAATTCAAACACAAACCCGGCTGCAAGGATTACACTTACAATTATTGAAACATATTCATCGATGGCAAATTCATTCTTTATTAGTTCTGTACCAAATTCCTTGACGAACTTAAAGGCGAGTGGAATCATTGCGTAATAAGCAAAGGCAATTCCGATAAAAAAACTGATAGTGCTGTAGAATACTATGAGGATGATATGCTTTCGTTCTTTTTTTCGCAGGGCGGGTGAAATAAATTTCCAGAGCTGATAAAATAAATTCGGGAGACTAAGAATAACACCGCCTACCAAAGCAACCTGGAAGTAAAGGAAAAGCTGTCCGAAAGGTTTCAGGTTCTGTAATACAAGACCATTGTCTTTAGCAGGTTTCAACAGGACATCTACGACAAGAAAATCAGCAAATATCCAGCATATTATAGTACCGGCAACAACACCAATAATGGAATAAATGAGTCTCCATCTTAGTTCCTCAAGATGGTCAAGGAATGTCATTTCGACTTCATTAGATTCTTCTTCTATCAGGTCGGGACGGTTAAGTTCTTTAGTTGCCACGGTTCTTATTTCAGCTTAATCCTGCATATAAAGGAAATTTTGAACACAGATTTTTTACCTCTACCCTTATTTCTTCAAGCTTCATCTCATTATCAATATTTCTCACGGCCGAGTCAATAAAACCGGCAATAAGAGACATTTCATTTTCCTTCATACCGCGGGTTGTAATGGCTGGTGTACCAACCCTAATGCCGCTTGTAACAAAAGGACTCCGGGTATCGAATGGGATCATATTCTTATTCACTGTAATACCGGCTTTCTCAAATGCATTTTCAGCGTGCTTTCCGGTTATATTTTTATTTGAAAGATCAATCAGCATTAAGTGGTTATCTGTACCCCCTGAAATAAGATTAAATTCATATTTTGAAAGTCCGTGTGCAAGAGCTTTTGCATTTTTAATTACCTGTCCCGCGTATTCCTTAAATGAATCCTGAAGCGCTTCCCCGAACGCAACTGCCTTAGCCATTATTATATGCATAAGAGGACCGCCTTGTATACCTGGCATCACGATACTATCAAGAATTTCCGACATCATCTTAACTCGATCTCCTTTAGGAGTTTTTATTCCCAATGGATTTTCATAGTCTTTTCCCATAAGGATTATTCCTCCTCGAGGTCCGCGTAATGTCTTATGAGTGGTAGAAGTTACAACGTCACAGTATTTAAGCGGATTATCAAGGTAACCTTTCGCAATCAATCCAGCTGGATGAGCCATATCGCACATTAGGAATGCCCCCACAGAATCAGCAATCTCCCTGAATTTTTTATAATCCCATTCTCTGGGGTATGCACTCGCACCGGCAATGATGATCCTGGGTTTTTCCTGCTTGGCAAGATCAGCGATATTGTCATAATTCAGGGTTTGAGTTTCTTTGTTCAGCGTATATCCGATTGCTTTGTAGAGTTGACCTGAGAAATTAACCGGAGAACCATGAGTCAGGTGACCGCCGTGAGCCAGGCTCAAACCAAGTATTTTGTCTCCAGGATTAAGGAGCGCCATATAAACGGCCATATTAGCCTGGGAACCGCTGTGGGGTTGAACGTTGACGTATTCAGCATCGAATAATTTCTTTAATCTTTCCCTGGCTAGATTTTCCGCCATATCTACGTATTCACATCCACCGTAATATCTTTTTCCGGGGTATCCCTCAGCATATTTGTTTGTCAGTACAGAGCCTGCAGCTTCAAGAACAGCTGGACTAACAAAGTTTTCAGAAGCAATAAGTTCGAGTTTTTCTTGTTGTCTCTGAGTTTCCAACTTTAAAACTTCAAAGATTTCCTGATCTTTTTGGAGATTTGAATAGTTCATTTTAATTCATTGATTTTATAAATATTTGATAATTTTCGGTCCGAAAATATAACAAATAAAAAGAAAAGGTTCCGGGTGTAAACCACGGAACCTTTTCTTATAGTCTATAAAAATCGGTTTTATGGAACGGTTACGCTTTTACCAATCCATGAATAGCAATCACCGGAGGGTGTCACCGTCTGACCAGATTTATATTTACGGAAGAAGTAATCTTCCTGTGTGGGGATAGAGCCTGACAAAGCATTTATTCTTTCCCGAGCCTGCGAAAAATTAGGGTCTATCGATAGTGCTTTTCGGTAGGTATCCACAGCGATCTGGTAAGCGACTTTCGCATCAAAATCAAATGTACAGTTTCTGGCAGCCTGTTCATAAAGCAATCCTTCGTAATAAACAGCCTGTGCCCAGCCATTCCTAACATCACTAGCCTTCTGGAATTGAGTCCTCGCTGCTGCAAGCTGACCTTTATCTTTATAGACAAGTCCAAGATTCAGATAATGGTTTTTATTCTGTGCATCGATCTGAATTAGCTTCTTATAAGAATCCTCAGCTTTATTAGGCTGATCGGTTTTCTGATAAGCCTGGGCTAACTGTGTCCAATAGTTCACTGATTCTGGTGCCTGCTGCACAAGGAATTCAAGTGGGACAATAGCTTGCTGATTATCATTTGCTTTCATTGCAGTAGATGCATATTTCCAGGCTTTTTCAGGATTCTCCTTATCGTTCTCCCAATTCTTTTTTGCCAGCATTACTAATTCGTCAATATTTTCCACAAGTCCTTCAAGTTCCTGCGTCCATTGAGGATCATCCGGGTATTTCTCACTGAGTTTTGTATAAAGATCTATAGCCTTGGTTTTATAATCGTTAGATTCAGATGCATTATTTTTGTATAGTTGTCCTAATTTATGGTAGTAGTAAGGATCAAGGTCTGGATTATACCGAAACGCAAGTTCATAGTCCGCTATTACACTATCTGCCGGCATACCAAGCCATGCTTCCTCTACAAAGGCTTTCCTCACCTGGAAATATCCCTTTGCATCGGGATTATATTTTTCTGCCATATTATAGAGGTAAGTTATAGTATCGGCAATAGCCTTCTTCTGTTCTGATGCAAGATCAGTAGAATCATGCAGATACCAGAGAGCATCTTCCATTTTATAGAAAATATATTTAGAAAATTTCAGTGGATCTAATTCAAGTACTTGCCACCCGTAAGGTACGGCACTCTGATAATCCTCATTTTTATAATATTCTGAGAACAAACTATAAAGTTCAAGCACCTTTGTTGAATCCCCGGGAATTTCTATAACGATGTTACTCTTCGGGAAAACCGAAAATACACTTAGCAAAAGGAAGAGCATTGTAATTGAGGTTAACCTGGAATATTTATTGGAATTATTTTGTTTCGCCTCTTTCATTTTTATTTTTCCTCTCGAATAAACCAAATGTCGCCGAGGCTGACTGTTAAATATGCTTTTAATAAGTTTTCTTTATAGAAACCGGGATCATTTGTGCCTCGTGTAGCATATTGAAGACCCAGATCCAGTGTATTTGCCTTACTTAATGGTAATGAAAAACCTCCTGAGATTGAGTATTGATTAATTCCTTCATTATTCACAAGATATTGTGTCTGTTCAAAACTTAAACCGGCACGCCAAATTATTTGTTCCCAAAAGGTCGTTCCCAGGGATATTTGAGGTGTATATTCAAATCCTGCACTTAATTTTGAGGAGTTTTTCAGGTTTCCAGGAGTTTTACCATTAAAAGTGTACTTTTCCCATGCCTGAAAGGCATAGTCTAAAGTCAGTAGATATTTCTTATTTACCACAAAACTTAATCCGGCAGTTAACCTTCCTGGAATTTTCATATTTACAATCCCTGTTGTAACTGTATCAGTTCCAAGAGTTGTACTCGAGGTTAAAACAGTATCTGTTCTTAAATCAGATATGTAATTATATGACAAGCCTAATCTAAAATAGGTAATCCCGTCCATGCCGAAAGCTGCGGCCAGATCCGGAGTAAGGATACCCACCGTTGAGCCAATCCCTTTAGGACGATATTCATTCGTATAACGCGCGTCAGCATTCGACTGATCCGGAAAGGTGATAGAAGATGTGTAATCTATATTCCCGAAATAATAATCCAGTGTGGCTCCAATACTCAGATCCAAAGGTAATTTGTAAGAAGACCCGAAAAATAACTTTGATAACCCACCTTTCCCTTCATACGCTGTTACATAGCTTCCTATTGAGGATTGTGAGGAACTCTCGACATCATAGCTTACATTAGAATAAGAAGCGAGTCCGCCTGCTGCTCCAATACCATATCTTTCACTTATTGGGAAGGCAATACTGAATCCGCCGAATTGAGCTTTAGCGTAATATGCAGAAACATTATCACCCGATAGAAATGACCCATGATAATTTAGGTTAAATTCTATCCTTGTTCTATTGAGATTGTATAATGCTGCGGGATTATAAAAACTGATAAAATTCTGTTCAGCGTCAGCAGTTCCTAATTGTCCCATTCCCAATTTCCTGGCTGATTGTGCATAAAGTATATCTCCGATTCCTATTCGGGAATAGGGGGATGATGACTGGGAATATATTTCCGGAATCAGCAGCAATACCAGGAACAGCGAAAGGATAATATGTTTATAATTTAATTTCATTTTTTCCCTGTATAAGTAATTACCAAACGTGGTCTTAAAGAGGCATCTGAAGCATCGCTCCCTTTTAATGCGAATATATCTATTCCAAGGTTCTGACTCCCTGCAGCTAATATGAAACCGTTATTATCGTGGTATCCACTAACTATGCTCTGAATAAATTTTGCTATATCTCCTGTAAAATAATTCCCTGACCTATTAAGGGTTATTGAAGAGGTCGTATCGTAGGATGTCTCAACCGAATCTCTTGCGAAATAGGCAACCAGTGAATTACTAAAGTTATCCCCTGTTTTTGTGGCGCTGCTGTCGACATATACTGTAAACTGAGCTTTGTTTATCACAGCACCTTTGGGTAAGAATGAAAGATCAAATTTGATCCTGGAATTAACTACAAGTCCTCCCTGTACAGCAATATCACCATCAGGAACAACTGGCTTATCACCTGCCAGGGCACTGACATCTTCGATGCTATAGAAATTCAGCGTATCAATCAGGCTTCCCGTCTGAACAGTTATGGACAATCTCGGTATACCGGTGAACTCGACGTCATTGGTAGCTTCAAAACCAATAACTTCTGTTGAAGCAGGATCGGGTATAAGATAAATTCCTTTGTTATTCTGGATCGGAGTTGAAGATGCCGCAGTAAACCATGAATTTATAGTCTGATTATCAACATCGAAGGTATAAAGAGTATCAGAATAAGTTTTATTTGAGCCGATATCATTGTTGTCAAACTGCAGGTTTGGGAGACTGTCAGCATTAAACCCGAAAGATGTCCATCCACTGGTTACAAAATGTACCGAGTAATTCAATTGGCTTGAGGCATTCCCGATGTTATATACTTTTGTAAGATAAACCTTCGCACTGAGAATATTAAGTGTCGAATTATTAAAGGCACTTTTTATTGTGTCCGGCAGAACCACGGCAAACCTGATTAACGACGAAGCTTCAACATTTTCATATTTTCCTAGAAGAAGCCTGGGAGAATCGCTCAGTTTCACGCCGGTTTTGTAATATACGGAAGTTTGCCCGATTGAATCCTGGTACGAATCAATTTTGTTTATAGTTAAAAAATCAGAAGCTAAAAGATTATTTCCAATTGAGGTGGGAGAATCACTACACGAATAAACCAAAGTCAGGATTAAAAGAGCCGGTATCAAAAGAAATTTTTTATTTATCAATTATTTCACCTGTAAAGTCTTCAATAATGTATTTACACGCATCTGTTATATTTTCGGCTACAAAGCTTGGAAATATATTTTGTTTTTGCAATATAGAAATGCTAACCGTACCATAACCTGTTTTTACTAGCACAGTTTTAAGACCTGCATTAATTCCGCACAAAATATCAGCAGAAGTGTCGCCGATAAAATAAGACCCATGCAGTTCAATATTATGATCACGTGAGGCCTGGAAGATCATGGATGGAGATGGTTTCCTGCATTCCACCTCTTGCCTGCTGCTGAAGTCAGGGTGGTGAGGACAGTAATAGAAGGCATCAATAACAGCATTATCTTTTTCCAGTAATTCGTTGATCCTGGAATTAACGGCATCAACCTCTTTTTCTGAAATTAAACCTCTGGCTATTCCGGACTGATTGGATATGACAATTAGTTTGAAATCTAATTTGCTTTTTAATAAAGAGAGAGCTTTACTTGTCCCGGGAAATAACTTAACCTGGGCAGGATCGCCCAGGTAACCCGGGTCCTCATTTAATGTCCCGTCTCGATCGAGAAACACGGCATATTGGGGCATTAGTTTTCGTTAGATAAAATCGTTTTATATAACTCTATATATTTCTTGGCAGATGAGTTCCAACTGAAGTCAGATTTCATACCGTTCTTCATTATCTTTGCCCAGACCTTCTTATCTTCGAAGAATTTCAGAGCTCTTTTTATCTCCTTGATCATCGCCTTGGAATCATATTGTTTGAACACAAACCCGTTACCTTCCCCGGATTTTTCATCATATTTAACAACAGTATCTGCCAGACCTCCTGTCTCGCGAACTACAGGTACAGTGCCATACATCAGACTGTACATTTGATTCAACCCGCAGGGTTCATAGCGCGAAGGCATCAGGAAGATATCCGATCCTCCTTCTATAAGATGGGCCAGGTCATCATTAAAACCAAGGTATGCAGCAAACCTTCCCTGGTGTTTTGAAGCCATACTCTCAAAAAACTTATGATATTTTTTATCACCTGTTCCGAGGAGAATTATCTGGATATTCAGCTTCATTAATTCAGCGAACGCATCTTTTATCAGGTCCATCCCCTTCGAATCAAAAAGACGTGCAATGATGCCAATGATAGGAACATCCTCGCTATACTCAAAACGGAATTTTGCTGCAAGTTCTTTTTTATTAACGAGCTTACCTTCAATGCTCTTTATTGTGAATTTCTTCGGCAGATGTTTATCTTTTTCCGGAGACCAGACTTTTGTATCAATAGCATTGACTATACCGTAAAGATCATTTTTCCTTTTTGCAAGTACATTCTTTAATCCCGCGCCAAGCTCTTCGTCTGTTCTTATCTCATTAG
Organism: uncultured Ignavibacteria bacterium; assembly: GCA_963774455.1. GTDB lineage: Bacteria > Bacteroidota > Ignavibacteria > Ignavibacteriales > Ignavibacteriaceae > DATFVA01. The sequence goes on along the minus strand of CAVZFD010000005.1, from coordinate 941,915 downwards.
CATAAGTCTCACTAACCGTATTTATCGCGTCAGCAAAGAGTAGTCCGCTCTTCATGAAATTAAGCTTACCGTAGATCTCAATTCCTTTCTCAGAATTCAATTCTTCCGGAAGGCCGGTTTTCCTGAAAACTGACTTGGGAAAAGTTCCCTGGTAGGCAAGGTTATGGATAGTAAATAATGTTTTAAAGTTTTTAAATTGTTCTTCATCCTTGTATACGGTCTTAAGATATGCAGGAATGAGGCCGCACTGCCAGTCATTACAATGAATAATATCAGGTATCCATCCAAGCTTACATATTAATTCAAAAACGGATCTGCTCAGTAAAATGAACCTTTCATCGTTGTCTGGATAATCCTCGCCTGTCATGGGATCAACATATAAACTGTTACGGCTGCCAAAATATTCCTGGTTATCCAGAAAATAAATCTGTACGCGGACCTTTTGTCCGGGCAGGAAACATGATTTAAGTGAAAAGACAACATCTTTATCGCCAATTTTTACCGATAAATCTTTTAGTCTGACTACCTCATGAATCTTGAATTTCCTGTCGTCAACTGCACCATATTTTGGTACGACTATACGGACCTCGTGCCCCATTTCCGACAACATTTGAGGTAAAGCAGCTGAAACATCCGCCAAACCGCCTGTTTTAACAAATGGAACCACCTCCGATGAAACGAAGAGGATTTTAAGTTTTTTTGCGGGCATTGTGTAAGTTTATTTTAAATGAATGTCGTAATTTACGAAATTTCCATATGTTTCTCAAAAAAAACATTAGGGAATTGTTTTGAGTTACGAGTCAAATAAACTACTCATAAAACGATGATTCTTAGGGGGTTAGCTATTCTGAATGATTACTTAATATCCCCTTTTTCGTTCATAACTTAAATTTTATCAAAAGATTGTTAAATTTATAACTTATAATTTCAATTTTACAGTGATTTTAATGAAACATAGCAAAGTTATGGGCCTCACCCTGCATGCAGGTACAGTTATCCTATCGTTACTCTTATCTTCCTGTAGTTCTTCAAGTACGGTAAGGTATGATCGTGATAAGGAAAAAAAAGAAGAGAAGTCTGAGGAGAAAACAGCACAGAAATACAAAGAAGAGTTTAATATAGTTCCATACCGAACAAATATTGATATAAAGGAAAAAGAAAACTCTGCAGAAGTGACACCTGATTTAAATCCCTGGTATGGCTTTGAACAGAAAGATACCAGTTCAGTTGAGGCAAAAACCATTTCAGGTACAACTAATGGTTTCAGGGTGCAGGTTCGTGCAACCGATAACCTTGAAGAGGCTGATTCTCTTAAATCCGAACTCACTCTTAAAGTAACAAATAAAGGTATATACGTAATTTTCGATCCTCCTTTTTATAAGGTCGAGGTCGGGGACTTTGTTAGTATGAACGAAGCAAGAAATCTGAATTTCAAATTGAACCAGATGGGCTATACTGAATCGCGTGTAATAGCTTCCACGATAAATATTTTTGAATGATGCGGAAAGTTTTATTCAATCCTTCCCGGATAGTTACGGTTGACACAGGAGGAAAGAATTCCAAAAGGGGTTCGGAACTTGGAAACATAGGTTTATTAACAGGTCATTCCATCGTAATTGAGAATGATACTATAAAGGATCTTGTTCCTTCCGGTTCGCTTAAGAATTCCGCAGACATGGAGATGATCGACGCTACAGGTAAAACGATTCTGCCGGGGCTTATTGAATCACATACTCACACGGCTTTTGCTGGCTCCCGAGCCGATGAATTCAGAATGAAAATCGCCGGAACTCAATATGAAGAGATAGCAGCAAAAGGCGGTGGCATTCTTTCAACAGTGAAGGCTGTGAGGGCAGCTTCATTCGAAGATCTGGTAAGGATAGTTGCGCCAAAAGTTCAATACTTTATTTCACAAGGTATAACCACGCTTGAAGTAAAAAGCGGATACGGACTGGATTTTGAAAATGAGATTAAGCTGCTTCATCTAATTAATTATCTTAATGAGATCTTTGCGATTGATATTATCCCGACTTTTCTCGGTGCCCATACTTACCCTCCGGAATTCAAAGATGACCATGCCGGGTATATTAACCTGCTGGTGAATAAAATGATTCCGTATATCACTAAAAATAAGCTGGCCGTATTCTGTGATGCATTCTGTGAAAAGACTGCATTTACAGCTGTGGAAACCGGACAAGTATTTGATAGAGCAGTGGAATGCGGACTGGAATTAAAACTACATACTGAACAGTTTAACAATATTGGAGGACTTGATGCCGCACTTCAAAGAAAAGCGATAAGTGTTGATCATCTTGAAGTCTTGGCCCGAGGGGATAGCAGGAAATTGGCAAAGTCTGAAACAGTGGCTACTTTGCTTCCGGGTGTTTCTTTCTTCCTTGATTATGGATATCCACCTGCCAGAGAATTGATTGATGCCGGTGCACTAGTTGCACTGGCAACTGATTATAACCCCGGATCTTCTCATATAGCGAACCTGAATTTTATTATGAGTCTCGCCTGCCTCAAAATGAAGATGACAATTGAGGAAAGTATTTCAGCTGTTACTATAAATGCCGCAAAAGCATTAAATAAAAATAATGAGACGGGCAGCATTGAGATCGGAAAAAAAGCAGATTTTTCAATATTTAATACTGAAGAGTATTCTGATATCGTTTACCAGGTGGGTAAAAATATTAATTGTATGACAATCAAAAACGGAAATATAATTTATACTGCGAGGGAGGTTTAAATTGAAAATAATTGAGTGTGTACCAAATTTCAGTGAAGGAAAAAACCAGGAAACTTTTAATGCCATTTCAGAAGGCATACATTCGGTAAAGGGAGTTAAACTGCTTAATCTTGAACCGGATGCTGATTACAACCGGGTTGTTGTTACGATGGCCGGAGATGATACTGGAATAATTGATGCAGCTGTGAATGCATGCAAGGCCGCCGCTGCTAATATTGATATGAGAATACATAAAGGCGAACATCCCAGGCTCGGCGCAATAGATGTGGTTCCCTTTGTTCCTGTAAGAAACGCAACTATGGATGACTGTGTTAAAATATCTGAGAAATTCGGTGAGAGAGTTTCAGTGGAACTGAATTTGCCGGTTTATCTTTATGAGAAAGCTGCAAGAAAACCTGACCGGGAGAACCTTTCATCCATACGTAAAGGTGAATATGAAGGGCTTGAAGAAAAACTTAAGAACCCTGAATGGGAACCGGATTTTGGCAAGGCTGAGTTTAATCCCAAACTTGGTGCACTTGTAACAGGAGCCAGGTTTTTTCTGATCGCATATAATGTCAATATTAAGTCAACAGATGTGAGCTACTCAAAGGAGATTGCTGAAATCCTGCGGGAATCAGGCAGACCTAAGAGAGATGACAATGGGAACATTGTGAAACAAAATGGTAAGCCAATAAAAATCCCGGGAAGACTGAAAGATTTCAAAGGGATGGGAGTGCTGCTTGAAAAATATAAGTTGACACAGGTGTCCATTAACCTGACTAATTATGAAGTAACCCCTGTTCATGTTGCCTTTGAGGAGGTAAAAAAAGAAGCCAAACGCCTGGGAGTTGAGGTTGACGGTAGTGAAATAGTAGGACTTGTTCCTCTCGAAGCTTTGCTCATGGCGGGCCGATATTACGCTGATAGTAAAAGTATGAAGGAGAACGAACTCGTTGATCTGGCGATTGAAAAGCTCGGACTTAACACTTTAAATCCATTTAAAAAGAACGAAAAAATTATTGATTATATGATCGGAGATTGACGAATTGATAAATTGAGATCACCTATTCATCAATGAGTCAGATTATATAATCCGTAATCCTAAAATTATAAATTAGAGGAGAAAAATGGACATAGATGATTCAATCAGAAATTATTTAGACGAAATAGCCTCCAGCTCACCCACCCCTGGAGGCGGCAACGTTTCAGCCTTCAGCGGTGCCGTTGCAAGCAGTCTTGGAATAATGGTTTGCAACCTGACTATAGGGAAGAAGAAATATGTCGATGCAGAAGAGGAAATGAAAGACATTAAGTTCGAACTTTCGGTAGCAAAAGAAGAGTTCCTTAACCTTGCTGAAAAAGACAATCATGCTTTTGATAAGGTGATGCAGTCATTTAAGCTGCCGAAGGATACAGATGAGCAGAAAAAGGCGAGAAGCCAGAGCATAGAAGCAGCAACATTGGAAGCGGCAGAAGCGCCTGCGGAAGTATTGAATTACTGCGGTAAGATTATTCCTTTATTTCAGGCTCTAGCGGAAAGAGGTAACCGAAATTCTGTTTCCGATGCGGGAGTTGCTGTAGCATTGATATCGACAGCCGCCGAGGGTGCTTTCCTGAATGTGCTGATAAACTGTTCTTCACTCTCCAATCAGACTGTTGCAGGTGAGATACTGAAAAAGAATGATATTATTCTATCAGAAGTGAAACAGCAGTGCCGACAGATAAGTGAGGATATCAGAAAGAAACTAAGTATTATCTAGATAACTGAACCCGCAGGAAAAACAGACTGATTCATGTTTTATTCCTTAACGGCTGCATCCGCAATTTTTTGAGCTTCAGAGTAAAAGCTTATTTGAAGTTAAAGAGAATATCCATCTGACCCCACCTTGCCCTGAGATTTATCGTATCCGGATAGAACGAAAAATCTTCAGAGGGTTTGAAAGGATAGGGGTTTCCTTTATCATATGTTTTATTGCTATCGCTGTCAAGATAACACCACATCATATACTTGCCAGGGAATACCCGGTTAAACTCAAATTTACTCCCCTTCTGCAGGTATTGAGCATAAACCTTGCCATCATTGTCGGCACCCTGCAGGATTACATATGGATTGTCCGTTAACTGAACATTCCTGATAGTCCCGCTGGCTCCAGTAAAATCGATCTCATTTATCGTAATGAAACGGTAAGTATAAATTGTATCGCCTTTATTGCCTGCGGCATCTTCAAACCTTGATAAATCAAATTTTACCAGGTAGATCTCACCGCTTTTCAATCGCCCCGAAGGTTTTAATATCAGAGATGCGTTGTTCGGAAAAGAGACTGCGTAATTCACTTTATTTTGTGAAGTATCGGATAAAATAATACCTTTTCTTGCCTGTACAGTGTCAAATGCGTCGTCAAAGTAAAATGATATTGAAGTATTGAGGAAATCTGTTCTTCCTCCTTCCTGTGGAACCGTACGTACAATCTTAGGACGGCTGGTATCAGGATTATCGCTTACTGTTAACTGAGCAAATTCAGTATGGTAAATGTTACCGTGTAAATCCTTCAGCATTCCTGCCGTCAAATAATAATCATGTGAGTTGTCAAGAATGGTATCAATTACCAACACTACCTGTTTTGGGTCGGAGGTTTTATTAAAAGCATAGTAAGGATTAAACGGATGTCCAGAGCTCGAATCGATTATTGAGAAATTCGTTGTGGTTATAATCGATGAATCTATCTCTTCGCTCATTTCAACTAGTATATGATAACGGTCTGTCATCACTGCTTTAATTATCCTGGGTGAAGTTGTATCCTCCTGGGTAAGAAAGAAATTTAGTCCCCGGAAAAGAGTATCTTCCGGAGCAAGGATAATATCTTCGAACGGGACACCAATCTTATCCTGTTCAGGCTGGTATAAAAGATCTCTGAATTGATCCGCTACAGCAAACACTCTGTATGTCCCGGCTGCAAGTCCGGCAAGTTTGAAGAATCCGTTATCACCCGCCTGTGAGATATAATCAGGCTTGGTAGTGGACGGGTTAACTGTATCGGCCTGAAGTTTATAAGCAAAGATCATCGTCCCACTGGGATCTTTATCGTATATTCTGCCCGATATTTCTCTCCGATCAATTTCTGGTCCCGTAGAGAAAGTTAAAGTATACGATTCTGCCATTCGGTTTTTATTATTATAATCAACAACATCGGTACCCAGGGTAACCACATAAGTCACACTGTCTTTTAACGGACCGGGAAAATATACCCGGACGGATTTACCACTCCAGTCAAGTTCAAGTTCTCCATCTATTGCCGGAGAAATAAACATTGCATCCTTAACAGTACGCTTATCAACATACTCTGAAAAGGTAAATTCAATATAATCTTCATTATAGTTTGTAGTTTCGTTTTCCGGGTATGTTTCTACAATTTTAGGGGGGATTTTATCTATCTCTCCACCCCCGGGAGGTAGCTGATTGGCGCACCCGGAAAGAAGCAGTCCGAATAGGAGTAAAACAGAATAATTTAATTTTTCTGCTGTTGTCTTAACCATTTTCTATATTTCGCTACATTTCTAAGGTGTTGTAAATATGTACTTGAAAAATTATGTCCGCCTTCTCCGTTGGCAACAAAGAAAAGGTAATTCGTATGTGCGGGATATAATACCGCAAGAATTGCCTCCCTTCCGGGATTATTAATTGGTCCCGGGGGCAAACCCGTATAAAGATATGTATTGTAGGGCGATTTTATTGCCAGGTCCTTGTATAACAGTCTCCTCCAACCGTTAGGCTGCAGGTACTGAATTGTCGGATCGGCCTCCAGTTTTATTCCTTTCTTCAGACGATTCAAATATACAGATGCTATCTCAGGCATCTCTTCAGTTTTATTTGTCTCTCCTTCTACAATAGAAGCGAGTGTCAATACATCATGGACTGTAAATCCCATCGAGTCAGCCTTTGACTGCAGCGAATCCTTCATAAATTTCTGAAAACCGTTGTAAAATATACCAATAATTTCTGAAGGAGAGCTTCTTTCATAAACATAATAAGAGTCAGGGAAAAGATAACCTTCCATGCTCTCGGCCTTCACTCCCAGTGAATCAACAAAAGATTTATCAAATGCTTTCTGAACAAAAAATGCGGAATCAACAAATAACTCGTACTTTACTTTAGCACCTATAAACCTCGTGGTGGAGCCTCCGCGTATTTTAACCATCTTTAAGTAATCGGCCTTACCGTAAAGGAAAAGCTCAATTAGATCAAGGTAAGTAAGTCCGTTCGGGATATAGTATCTGCCTGCCTTTATGTTTCGTTCGGCTCCGAACAAAAAGGCTGCGAATCTGAAATTTGTTGAACTCGGAACTATACCATTGCTTTCAAGACTATCTGCTATTGCACTAAGTGTTTCCCCATGCTTTATTTCGAATCTTTTAGGTGATTTTCCTTCGTAATAATTGGGAGTAACAAATATATAGAAGAGCAGTGCCAGAACAGCAAGGAAAAAAAAGGATATCAGCAGAAATTCTTTTTTAGACAGAAGCCTTTTGAACGAAATTTTGGTATTCCGGGATTTTGAATTATTTCCGTTTATTTTCCCCTCTCCTTCTGAATAGAGCGGGATTCATCAATGATTCTCTCATAAATCCTTTTTAACGCGTTCTTAATTTCATTATCCGGGGAAAAATTCTGAATATTATCACCGATTTCTTTTTCCCTGCTGGCATCGTATGCCGCCAACCCCATTGTTGTTTTTATGGCTCCGATTTCCAAAGAAATTTTTATTCTGCTTATCAAAAGTCCCGTTATTTCCCCATCAACTTTATCTACCTCATCCCTCAAACGTAAGAGAATGTGCTCCTTATCCTCCCGGCTAAGTTTATCAATCTCTCCTGTTAAGCTGTGTGAATAATCTTCTGTCAAAATATATATTACGAATTATTATGAGTGAAATGTTCTTGATGGAGTCCGGGGTAAGGACTATAACTAAAATCGAACCTTTCTCCTGCCTGGTAAATCTTCAACCCCCTGTAGGCAATCATCGCACCGTTATCTCCGCAGAACTGCATATCAGGGATTATAATCTTCTTCTGGTACTTTTCTGCAAGATCCGAGATGCTTTTTCTAAGTTCGGAATTAGCGGCAACTCCGCCGACGAGCGAAACTGAATTAACTTTAAACTCCATTAATGCTTTTTCAGTATTTCGCATCAGGGCTTTTATAACGGCATTCTGAAAAGATGCAGCAATGTCAGGCAAATCTTTATCGGGAACTTTTGCGCTATCTCCGTAGGTTTTTTGAATATACCTGAGAACAGCAGTTTTTAATCCGCTGAATGAGAAATTATACCGGTCGGCAAGTTCTGCAACAGGGAAATCTATTCTTTCTTTATCTCCCGCAGCGGCAGTTTTTTGTATTTTGGGACCTCCGGGATAACCCATGCCCAGCATCTTTGAAACTTTATCAAAAGCCTCACCAGCAGCATCATCAACTGTGGTTCCTAGTTTTTTGATGCTTGTGAAACTTTCAACCAGAAGCAGCAGGGTATGGCCGCCGGATACCACGAGAGCAAGGTAAGGAAATTCGGGCTGATCTTTCATCAGGAAACCGGAGTAAATATGTCCCTCTATATGATTAACAGGAACGAATATCTTTCCTGAGGAATAAGCCAGCCCTTTTGCAAAGGTTAACCCTACAAGCAGTGCACCTATCAGTCCGGGACCTGCAGTCGCACATATCAAATCAATATCCTTCAGTTCAAGTTCCGCTTTGGATAAGGCATCTTTTAATATGGGAATGATTATCTGAAGGTGAGCCCGGCTGGAAAGTTCAGGAACAACCCCACCGTATTGTGAATGAAAATCCTGTGAGGAAATGAGGTTTGCTTTTAGTTCATCGTTTGAAATGACGGCAACCGACGTTTCATCACAGGATGTTTCAATTCCTAATACATTCATTTCTCAAATGAAAAAATATTCTTAAAAATATGACCTGCAATCTGCGGGTTTTCTTTCAATCTCCTGATGGAATAAGGATACCAGTCTTTTCCGAAGGGAACATAAATTCTTATCTTATAACCGTCATTATTTATTTTATCTCTCAGATCCTCTCTCACCCCCAAAAGCATCTGAAACTCAAATTTATCTTTAGAAATATTCTTTTCTTTAATCATTTTATAGGCAGCGTTGATCAGGTATTCATCGTGTGTAGCAATGCCTACATAATTACCATTTTTCAGCATTAGTTCAAGTGATTTAAGATAATTCTCTCGGATTTCCTGGCGGTCTTTATATGCGATGGAAGCTGGCTCGATGTAAATTCCTTTACAAAGCCTGTAGTTGGTACCCAGCTTGCTAATGGTTATAACATCACTTGTGGTTCTTTTCAGGTAAGCCTGAACGACTATACCTAGGTTGTCGTAATCGTTCCTGAGTTTTTTAAAAAGTTTAATTGTTTTTTCGGTTTGGGACGAATCCTCCATATCTATCCGCACGAAATTATTCATGCTTTTTGCTTTCTCAACAATTTCCCTGATCTGTTGATATGCAAATTCTTCGTCTATACTTAACCCCATCTGGGTAGGTTTTAATGACAGATTTGCCATAAGGTTATGTTTTGCTATTGTATCAAGCACTTCCAGGCACTTGGTTTTTGCTTCAACAGCTTCGTCCTTATGAGTGATAGATTCACCCAGTACATCCATCGTCGCATAAATACCCTTGGCATTCAGGCCCCTCACGCACTGAATTGCTTTTTCAATCGTATCCCCCGCAATGTATTTTTTTGAGAAGAAGCCGACAACTGATTTAGGCATCAGTTGGACAGCATCAACAATAAGATTATTTAGTAATGACAATTTTAAATTCTCCCTGGATTACTAATATTTTTAATAATGCGGTATGAAACTTAATTAACTTTTAACTGTTTTACTATACAAATTATTAACCTTTTGTATAAGGGAATATTCCATTAGAGTGATGTTGTAATAAGAATAAAGGGCTGGTTAGAGAAGGGAAAGCAGAAGGCCGGCTTTCTGGCTTAAATCATTCAGACTCCCGCTATTTTCGAATATGAAATCGGCACATTTTTTTTTCTCTTCGTCAGGTATCTGGTTAAAGTCCCGCTTCTCGAATTCCTCACGCTGCATTACTGTAGCTTTCCTAATGTAACGATCTTCTTTTCCGGCCGTTATAAGCACGACGTAATCGAACATCTCCTCCATTTCGGCTTCATATATCAATGCGGCCTCTGTAAAAACTTTGTCTTTCTTCTGAAGTTCCCTGTTCATAAGATCATCAACTTTCTCAATAACAAGGGGGTGAAGAATAGAATTTATTTTAAGTACATTTTCGGGATTATTAAATACTTTTTCGCTAAGGTATTTTTTGTTGATTTCCTCACCTATGAAAGAACCGGGACCAAATTCCAGGGTCACTTTCTTTCTTACTGCTTCATTTTCTGCAAGTATCTCTTTGGATATATCATCAGCATTAAGGACGGTGAATCCTTTCTCCCTTATAAATCCGGAAAACGCTGATTTCCCGGATCCTATGCTTCCGGTGATTGCTATTTTTAGTTTTTTCCTTCTCAACTCATTACCGTTTATTATTATCGATTCTCTTGCAGTAAATTTAATTAAATTTATTGCAGCTTAAAAAGACGGTCTTGCTGAATATCTTGTGAGCCTAATTCCGCTCTGCAGAGTCGACTAGTTTTTTATACAGCCCTACTGCAACTGGCTGCTGACAAATTGAATTGTATGACAAAATGTCATACTCTTATTTATCCCGGTTTAAGTAATTGTTATGAGCCTGTCATAGGCCTAGCATAGGCCTAGCAAACTCAAAATGAGACACTTCAATCTGTAGAAAAAACGATATCTTCCAGCATTTAAAAGATTACAAGTGTGACAAAAAACGACAAACCCTCTTTAGCAGACCAAGTGCTTTGTATAATAAAAAAAGCAGCTTCTTTAGCTGCTTTTTTAAAAGTAATATTTTCTTTATGAGAAAATTAAAATCTTTTACCTGGCGTAACCTATTTTTCTTACTTCGCGAATTACAGTAACTTTGATCTGTCCCGGATATTCCATTTCTCCCTCAATCTTTTGTGCAATGTCATGCGCTAGTTTATCCGCAACAACATCGTCTACTTTATCCTGTTCAACAACTACTCTTATTTCTCTGCCGGCCTGGATAGCATATGTTTTTGCGACACCCTCAAATGATTTTGCCAGTGCCTCAAGCGTTTCAAGTCTTTTCACATAACCCTCAAGCGGCTCTCTGCGCGCGCCGGGCCTGGCTCCGCTGATAGCATCCGCAGCCTGCACAAGTGCTGCGATAGGACTTTCCATTTCTATATCCTCATGATGGGAACCAACTGCATTAACAACAATAGGATTTTCTTTATACTTTTTGGTCAGATCATATCCAAGAAGAGCGTGAGGACCTTCCACCGATTTATCAATTGTTTTACCAATATCGTGCAGAAGCCCTGCCCTTTTTGCAAGCTGAGTATCCAGTCCCAGTTCCGCTGCCATTATTCCTGTCAGGTAACCAACCTCAATACTGTGCTGAAGAAGATTCTGTCCATAGCTTGAGCGATATTTCATTTTACCGATATGCTTAATAAGTTCGCTATGCATATTATGCAGACCGAGCTGAAGGATGGTATTTTCACCTTCCTTTATCATCTCTTCTTCAAGTTCCAGCTTTACTTTCTCGACAACTTCCTCAATCCTCGCAGGGTGAATTCTGCCGTCGGCGATGAGCTTTTCGAGAGAAACACGGGCTACTTCTCTTCTGAACTGATCGAATGAAGAAAGTATTACTGCTTCAGGAGTATCATCAACAATAACATCTACACCTGTTGCAGCTTCAAATGACCGGATATTACGTCCTTCCTTACCGATGATCCTTCCTTTCATATCATCGTTCTGAATCTGGACAACTGATAGGGTGGTTTCAATAGAATGGTCGGCCGCAGTTCTCTGAATTGACTGCACAATTATTTTTTGCGCTTCCTTTTTGGCATCAGCTTTGGCCTTTTCGATTAACTCCCTTGTAATATGGGAAGCATCAGCCCGCGCCTGGTTCGTCATATTCTCAACAAGTATGTTCTTCGCTTCTTCAGATGTTAATCCCGATATCTTTTCAAGTTTTAAGTTCTGTTCCTTCTCAAGTTTGGAAACGTCTGCAAGACGTATCTCAACGTTCTTCTTTAAATCAAGTAGCTCTTTTTCAAATTGTTTATTTTCCTTCTCTTTTTTAATTACTATATCGAATTTCTTTTCAATGTTCTCCTCCCTGGTAATTAACTGCTTCTCGAGGTGTGAAAGTTTCTGTCGTTTTTGATTTACTTCTATATCAAATTCAACTTTCTTTTTGTACCATTCATCTTTTACTTCGAGTAGCTTCTCCCGTTTCAGGTTAACACCTTCCTTCTGCGCGTCAGCTATTAGCTGTTTTGCTCTCTCTTCAGCGGAAACAAGGCTTTTCTTGCCGATACGGGAATTAAACCACCAACCAAAGTAAAAAAATATCACAACGAGGACAATTACCATAGGAATGAGCAATAATGTGTCCATTTTTCCTCCAATGCGGTATTTTAATAAAACCGCACCTGTCAGTGCACATTAATCAGAAAAACTTTAATATGACAATGTGGGAACCTGCCAAAACGCTTTTTGCTTCCTCCAGTCCGGTAATTAAACCGGAATCCGCCGAAGCGGAATGAGGCCTGTAATACGCGCTTTGAGTCAAACTCCCTATGTAATGAAAGTTAGTTTTTCATTTATTAAGAGACTGACAGGGCGGCAATTCTTTTAGGATGGTTCAGCCAGACTTGGATCACTTAGGAGAAGCTTTAATTTTTTCACTTTATCTGCAGCCTGAATCAATAATTCTCTGTTTTTATTTTTTTCGAGAAACAGATCATAAGCGATATTTAAACATGCTATAATCGCTATTGTTTGAGCTGGCTGGTCGGGAAGTTCTTCTTTCGTTTCTTCCATTACTTTATTCACATAAACAGCCAGTTCTTTGGCTATTTCTTCATTCTCGACCAATAAAGAATATTCTTTATCAAATATTTTAATTTTAAGCTTCTTTTTATCCGTCATGGTTTTCCATCCAACCATCAATATGCTTAAGAACTCAAATGTAAATCTATCCTGTTAACCAGGTTCTGTATTTTATTTTTTAATTCCTCTTTCTCATTACCTCTTAACGAACCGAATAATGAATTTAAGGAATTTTCTCCGTTTTCTTCAAGTTGTTTTTCAAGTGCTTCCAATTTTTGAAGAAGCATCTTATTCTCTTCTCTCACTCCCGAAAATGATCTTTCCAATTTGGAATACTCTTCCCGGAGCGATTTGTTCCTGTTCTTTAATTCAGTAACCAGGGTCTGAATTTCTGAGAGTTCATTTAACAGTACTTCGTGCTTTGTGAGATCAGACAATTAATTTCCTCTCAATTTTGCATTAAACTTTTCAGTGACCGCTGAAATAAGGTGAAGGAATTCTTTTTCAACTTCTTCATCCGTCAGGGTCTGCTGCTTATCAAAAAACTCTAAAGTGAAAGCCATACTTTTTTTGTTTTCTCCCAGGGTATCGCTTTCAAATAAGTCGAATAGGCTTACTGATTTCAGCAATCCAGTGCTTTCTTCAAGTATAAAATCAGAGACCTGCTGGTAAGTTACTGATTTATCGAATATAAAAGCAAAATCTCTTAGAACTTTTGGAAACCTTAAAAGCTCTGAATATTTCCTGTCGGGAACCGTTAGCTTACTTAATTTCTGAAGATTGATTTCAAAACAGTAAATATCCTGACTAATATCAAAGTATTTCAACAGCTTGCCATCTACTAACCCGCCATACCCTATTTCATCATTATTTGAAGACAGTGAAAATTTTGCAGTATAGTACGGATTTCTTTCGTGATTATATGAATACTGCAAAGCATTGTCAAGCGAAAATTTTGAGGTAAATGACCTGATAAATCCCTTTAAGTCGTATAGATCATAATTTTCTTCTTCCGAATACCAGGTTTTTCTCCTTGCTTTTCCGGAAATAACAAAGATCACGTATTCGTTTTCATCAAAATCGCTGAAATCCGCTATCTTCTTTTCTGTCTTAAGACGGAAGATGTTTCCGACTTCGAATAATTGCAGATCTTTCTCACCGACATTAAGATTGGCAGCAACAGTCTGAAGTGCTCCCGTCAGCAGCGAAGTTCTCAAGTAAGCCATATCTACGCTCTGCGGGTTGAGTATGTTTACGGGTTTACCAGTTAAGGAAGCTGTTTTTTCATTTTGCAGAGGATTATTAATCATCTCGTGAAATCCCAGTTCTACAGCAGTTTCTTTTACCCTGTCGGTAAAACCGGATTCATCTTCCTTTTCTCCTAGTGTAATAGATATCTTTGCCACCGTGGGAATATTATCATAACCGTGTATCCTGGCAATTTCCTCTATAAGATCTATTTCTCTTTGGATATCAGGGCGAAAAGTTGGAACAGCTATGCGAAGTTCATCTTCTGTGCTTAGGATAATATTCATACCGAGCTTTTCCAGTATTTCCGTTACAGCATCTTTTTCAACCTTATACCCCAGTATCTTGTCAACTCTTTCAAATCTTAACCGGACCTCAGCAGCCTCAACAGGTTCGGGATAAACGTCAAGTACGCCTCTCAGTATTTCTCCCCCAGCCAGCTGGGCGATAAGCTGGGCAGCTCTTTCTGCAGCGTAGATAGTACCATTCGGATCTGTACTGCGTTCAAACCTGTATGATGCATCGGTGCTGAGACCTAATGCTTTCGATGTATTCCTTATGCTGGTTGGATTAAAGTAGGCACTTTCGATGAGTATATTTTTAGTTGAAGATGTCACTTCAGAATTCTCACCGCCCATTACTCCTGCGATTGCCACTGGTTTCTCTCCGTCGCATATCATCAGGGTTCCTGGGGTTAGTTTTCTTTCCTTCGAATCTAAGGTCGTAAACGATGTTTCCCTGTCTGTACTCTGAACAACTATTTTATGTCCCGCAAGATTCTCAAGATCAAAGGCATGAAGCGGCTGACCTGTTTCAAACATTACATAGTTAGTAACATCAACTATATTATTTATCGGCCTAAGTCCAATATTTTTCAGTCTCTTCCTCAGCCAATCGGGTGATTCTTTTATAATCACGCCTTTAATGATCCTGGATGAATACCTGGGACAATTCTTTGTATCGATAATCTCTATTGCTGCTGCATCCGAAGCTTCGTCTTCATTCTCTTCGAACCCTAATGATGGTTTTTTAACCTCGCCCTTGAATATTGCCGCAAGATCTCTTGCCACGCCGATATGAGAAAGTGCATCCGGCCGGTTGGGGGTAATCGCTATCTCGAGGATAGTATCATTAAGATGCAGGGCTTCGGATAATGGAGATCCTTCCTGCACACTGTTCTCAAGCACCATTATTCCTTCGTGGCTGTCGCTTATCTGAAGCTCGGCTTCCGAACATATCATTCCGTTTGATTCTATACCGCGTATCTTCGCTTTTGATATCTTAAAGTTTCCTTTCGGAACTATCGCACCGGCCCTGGCAAACACCACTTTCTGGCCGGCATCAACATTTGGAGCACCGCATATTACCTGGTAATCCTGCTGACCCGTACTTATTGTACATACAGAAAGTTTATCAGCGTTAGGATGTTTCTTTTTTTCTTTAACATATCCCACTACAAAATTCCTGTATATCTCGTTCTGGTCAATTACCTCTTCAACTTCGAGTCCGCTCATTGTAAGCAGATGCACTATTTCAGAGGTTGAAATTTCAGGAAGATCAACTAATTCTTTTAACCAATTTAAAGAGAGTTTCAATTTAATTTCTCCGGATCAAAACTGTTTAAGAAATCTAATATCGTTCTCAAAGAAGATCCTGATATCATCTATGCCGTATTTGAGCATTGCGGTTCTTTCAATGCCCATCCCAAAGGCATACCCTGTGTATTTTTCCGGATCATAGCCGACGGCCTTAAATACATTTGGATCAACCATTCCGCATCCCAGAACTTCAAGCCAGCCGGAGTATTTACATACGCGGCAGCCTTTCCCGTGGCAGAGAAAACAGGTAATATCCATTTCCGCACTCGGTTCAGTAAACGGGAAAAAGCTGGGACGGAAACGGTATTTTATATCCTCACCGTAAAACTGTTTCGCAAATGATACAAGTGTACCTTTCAGTTCGGCAAAAGTAACATCAGTATCAACGTAAATGCCGTCAACCTGGTGAAACATACAGTAGCTCCTTGCGCTCACTGCTTCATTCCTGTAAACACGACCCGGCATAATTGCCCTTACCGGAGGCTGATGCTTTTCCATTATCCTTATCTGAACAGGAGTAGTGTGGGTACGGAGCACATAGCTGCTGCTTACAAAATATGTATCCTGCATGTCCCTTGCCGGGTGATCGGGAGGGAAATTCAGGGCTTCAAAATTATAGTAGTCTGATTCGATTTCGGGACCAAGTGCTACGGCGAAACCTAATCCTTTAAAGATAATCTTAATCTCATCCACTGTCTGCGTAAGGATGTGCCTGCTTCCGGTGGGTTTAAATTTGCCGGGAAGGGTGAGATCGATGGTTTCTTTTCCAGATTCTTTTGAAAACTCAATTTCATCTTTTAAGGAATTGAACCTGCCGGTTATTTCATTACGGAGAAGATTAAGTTCTTTTCCCAGCTGAGGTTTTTCTTCTTTTGAAACAATTTTAAGTTCATCAAAAAGTTTGGAAAGAAGTCCGTTGCGGCTTAAGTATTTTAACCTGATGTCCTCCAGTTCTGCCGGAGAGCTGGTTTGTTCAATCTCTTTATTGAATTCTTCCCTCAGGGAAGTGATTTTTTCTTTCAACATTTCATACCGGTTATTTAAAGTAATACCCTTCCATATACAAATATAATGATATGGAAGGGTAAAAATTAATTAGCAGAAAACTTAACAAGCTCTGTGAATGCTGCCGGGTTTTCAACAGCAAGACTTGCAAGAACTTTCCTGTTTATTCCAACACCCTTTGTATCGAGTGCATGTATAAGACGGGAGTATGTTGTTCCGTTTTCCCTGGCTGCAGCATTTATCCTCGTAATCCAGAGACTCCTGAACGTTCTCTTCTTTAGTTTTCTATCTCTGTATGCATGTACAAGGCCTTTTTCAACATGGTTCTTCGCAATAGTGTAAACTTTGCTTCTGGCACCCCAGTAACCTTTGGCCTGTTTAAGTATTTTTTTCCTTCTCAGGTGAGAAGCTACTTTGTTTTTTGATCTTGGCATTTTTCACTCCTCTCTATTGAAGCATTGTTTTAACACGTTTTTCATCTGCAACGGAAACCATGGATGTATGGCGAAGATTTCTTTTCCGTTTTGTTGATTTGGAAGTAAGGATATGACTCTTGTAAGCATTTTTCCTTTTGAACCTTCCGGATGCGGTCTTCTTGAATGATTTAGAAGCACCACGGTTGCTTTTCATTTTTGGCATAGCTTTCCTATTTGTTTTTTTTGGTTTTAGGTTTAGCTGTGGGAACAAGGATCACGCTCATATTCCTTCCTTCCATTTTAATGGGAGATTCTACCTTGGCAAGGTCTTCAGTTTGCTCTATGAACCGTTTTAACAGTTCTTCGCCTTGTTCGGTGTATGCCATCTCCCTTCCTTTGAACATTACCACAGCTTTTACTTTGTTTCCTTCTTCGAGGAAGTTCATAGCGTGCTTTACTTTGAATTCAAAATCGTGTATGTCTGTATTAGGATGCAGTCTTATTTCTTTCAGCAGAGAGACCAGTTGATTCTTTCTCTGTATCTTTTCCCTTTTCTGCTGTTCATATTTAAACTTTCCGAAATCAATTACCTTACAGACGGGTGGTTTTGCCTGCGGAGCAATTTCAACCAGGTCAAGAGTTCTTTCCTGGGCGATTTTAATTGCATCGCGGACTGTAAAAATACCTACCTGGGAACCATCAACGTCTATTACCCTTACTTTGGGGGCTTTGATCTCTTCGTTTACACGTACACTGTCTTTTTGAGCGATTATTAACCTCTGTTTTTGTTATTGATTCTTTTTTAAAATCTCGTCTTTAATATTATAAATAAAATCTGACAAAGAAAAAGTTCCAATGTCACCTTTTTTATGTTTTCTTACCGAAACATTACCTGATTCCTTCTCTTTTTCGCCGATTACAAGCATATAAGGAACCTTCTTCGTCTCCCAGTCCCGTATCTTATAACCTAGCTTCTCATTCCTTTCATCAAACTCAACGCGAACATCGGCCTCTTTCAGTTTTGAAGCTACTTCCCTTGCGAATTCAATGAAATTCTGGGATACCGGCAGTATTGCTACCTGAACAGGAGCCAGCCAGAGCGGGAACTCGCCGGCATAATGCTCTATAAGAACCCCGATGAACCTTTCCAGTGATCCGAAGGGAGCACGGTGGATAACAACCGGTCTATGCTTCTGTCCGTCGCTTCCGGTGTATTCAAGATTGAACCTTTCCGGCATTATATAATCGATCTGCACTGTACCAAGCTGCCATTGCCTTCCTAGCGCGTCTTTTACCATAAAGTCTATTTTGGGACCATAGAAAGCTGCTTCGCCTTCTTCGATGTGATATTTTAATCCCATCTGATCCGCCGCTTCTTTTATTTCCTTTTGGGCTCTCTCCCACATCCTTATATCGCCGCCGTATTTTTCTACATTATCATCCCTGAAAGAAAGCTGGGTTGTGAAATCTTTAAATCCCATCTGCTCAAATACTACCTGAATAAGCTCAATCACGTTGCAGACTTCATCTTTGAGCTGATCTTCGCGGACGAAAATATGGGAATCATCTACAGCAAAAGAACGGACACGCGTAAGTCCGTTAAGCTCACCCGATTGCTCATACCTGTAAACCGTTCCGAATTCAGCATACCTTATCGGAAGATCTCTGTAGCTTCTCGGTTTGCTGGCGTAAATCATAAAATGATGAGGACAATTCATCGGCTTTAACAGGTATTCTTCTTTGCCGTCCTCAAGCTGTATCGGCGGAAATTGGCTGTCTTTGTAATAAGGATAATGCCCGCTGGTTTTGTAAAGGTTGATGTTGCCTATATGCGGAGTAATAACAGGGTCATACCCTCGTTTACGCTGTTCACCGCGCAGGTAATTTTCAAGGGTCTCTCTTAAAATAGTGCCTTTCGGCAGCCAGATTGGGAGTCCGCTTCCTACACTATTGGTGATCAGGAAAAGTTCCAGGTCTTTGCCTAGTTTCCTGTGATCTCTCTTCTTTGCTTCCTCTAGTTTTTCAAGATACTCTTCGAGCATTTTCTTCTTCGGGAATGAGATCCCGTAAATCCTCTGAAGCTGCTTGTTGTGCTCATCGCCGCGCCAGTAGGAACCTGATACGCTTAATAACTTAACATATTTAATTTTACCAGCAGAAGGAAGATGAGGTCCGGTGCATAGATCAGTGAAGTTTCCTTCATTATAAATACTTATAATTTCGTCGTTCTCATCAATCTCGCTGAGGATCTCAATTTTGTACTGATCATCTTTAATCCGGAAATATTCAATAGCTTTATCTTTAGAGAGCTCTACACGTTCGAAAGAACTATCTTCTTTCGCGATTTTGTTCATTCTATCTTCGATAATAAGAAGGTCGTCCTCACCTAACTTTTTGTTTATATCAAAGTCGTAATAAAAGCCGTTCTCAATTGCAGGACCAACACCGAATTTCGCTTCAGGGTATAATGATAAAATAGCGTGAGCCATTAAATGTGAAGTCGAATGCCAGTATACTTCCCTGCCCTTCTCATCATCGAAGTTAAGAAATTTCACCACTGCATTATGTCTGATTGGTGCCCGGAGATCTTTAACTGTACTATTCACTTCGACCGCAAGCGCATCCTGTGCAAGACGAGGAGAGATCGATTCAGCCACCTGGTACCCGGTAACATCCTTGTCGAACTCCTGTGAGCGCCCGTCGGGAAATGTAATTTGTATTTTTTCCATATTGATTCTTTAATAAAAAATCGGAGAACGACTCCGACTGTGCGGGGGTTGAGAATTGAAGAATCCCGCTAGATATAAACCTTTAATTATAAAAAGAGTTAAGGAGAATCCGGCAGCTCCGGGAGGAAAACCTCTTCTTCATTACTTCCAGCATTTATTTACTTCGTGGGCTCTAGAGGAGTCGAACCTCTGACCTTCTGCACGTCAAGCAGACGCTCTAACCAACTGAGCTAAGAGCCCTCCGATACTCAACAATTTATAATTAGCAATTTATAATCAACAATTAGGAGTCGTTGCTCCTTAATTGTAAATTGTTCATTGTTAATTGTAGATTATTTTTCTGGTACCGAGGGCCGGACTCGAACCGGCACGGGTGTAAACACCCACAGGATTTTAAGTCCTGTGCGTCTACCAATTCCGCCACCCCGGCATAACCATCAGTAAATCTTTCTTAAGAACTGCTAAAAAATTCAATTTTAGCGTGTAAATATAGATAATTGAACAGATTCTTGCAAGAAATTAACATTTCCACATTAATATATATGCAGTACGAGGAGGTCTTTAACCAAACAGCTGCTCAATAAAAAATAGTGGTATTAGACTTAATTGTATTCCCTTATCACCTTGTCATTCTGTTACCACTTTCCTTAACTTTGATTATCTTTTCATTTTTTTACTGAGGGATAAATGTATGCATTAGAAGTTCGGCACCTTTCGAAATCTTTTGATTCGCTTAAGGCGGTTGATGATGTCTCTTTCTCTGTCCCGGAGGGATCCGTTTTTGGATTAATAGGAAGGAATGGAGCCGGGAAAACAACTACCATTCGTATGATGATGAGTATTTATCTTCCTGATTCCGGGGAGGTTATTCTGCGGGGATCAAAAATAGGACAGGAATTCAAGGACAAAGTCGGCTACCTGCCGGAAGAACGCGGGCTTTATAAAAAGATGAAAGTTATGGAAACTCTCCTTTTCTTTGCCGAGCTTAAAGGAAAAACCGGCAGAGACATACAAGCAAAAGCTAATGAATATCTTGACAGGTTTGAGCTGACTGACAGAAAGAATTCAAAATTGGAGGATCTTTCCAAAGGCAACCAGCAGAAAGTTCAGTTTATAACTACTGTCCTTCACGAGCCCGAATTCATTATCCTTGATGAACCTTTTTCAGGACTGGATCCTATCAATACAAACCTGTTAAAAGAAATAATTCTCGAATTGAAGGCGAAAGGTAAGGTTATAATCTTTTCTACTCATCTTATGGATTTCGCGGAGCGGATGTGCGATCATATAGCAATGATTGATGAAGGCAAAATCATTCTTCACGGCAACCTCGAAGAAATCAGGAAAACCTTCGGTCAGAGGAATGTAACCATATCGCATGCCGGCGATATCTCCTTCCTTAAAAGTTATCCTTTCGTTGAAAAGTTTGAGAGTTTCGGCAGCGTTACCAGCATCAGGGTAAAAGATTCTTCTTATATACAGGAATTGTTAAAGCTCATGGTTCAAAAAAATGTTATTATAAAAAAGTTCGATGCAGAAGATATTTCTCTTCACCAGATATTTGTTGAGACCGCAGGAAGAAAGTCAACAGATAATCTCAGAATGGAGGCCGTAAATGTTTAATCGAAGAACCCTCGCAATTTTGAAGCGGGAACTGAGAGAAAAATTATTTTCAAAGACGTTCATAATCATGACTGTTCTGCTTCCTCTTTTTATGATAGGAATTCTCGGCTTCCAGACATTTCTTTACTCATATGAGGGTGACAGCAATACCAGTCTCATCTTAGTAACTGAATCCCCTGCCCTGACAAGTGAGATGGAAAAGGAATTTCGTGCACTTCCGTTTGTTAAAAGCGGTTATTACTCTGTCCGGTTCGAAACCCTAAAAAAAAGTGAACTCGATAATTACATCAACTCAACAAAAGCTGATTTGTTGTCTGAAAAACTTACAGGATTAATTTTTATTCCCGATTCGGCCGTAGCCTCCAAAAAGGTTGAATACTTTTCGAAAAATCCTACTAATAAAACATTGTTTGATAAGGTGAGACCGACTATCAATAATGTGCTTGTAACCCGGTACTTCCAGGGAAAGGAAATTTCCGAGAAGGATATTTCTTATGCAAGAGAGAATGTCGATTTCAATAACTTCAGGATAAGTAGCGATAAAGCAGTCGAAGAAGAAGGAGCCGGAACGATTATAGTTGCATTTCTTTTCACTTTTCTTCTCTATTTCAGTCTGATTTTTATAGGTCAGATGATGATGAGGTCAGTTGTAGCTGAAAAATCGAACCGGATCGTTGAAATTCTGCTTTCTTCTGCAAACAGCAAAGAACTAATGGCAGGAAAAATTTTAGGCACTAGCATCACCGGTTTAATTCAGATGGCAATCTGGATTCTGCCTATAATTCTTCTTATAACTACTGCATGGTTTACAATTCCTGCAGATTTTACATTGAAGCTTAATATGATGCAGGTTGGCTATTTTCTGCTGAATTATTTTATCGGTCTGATAACCTTTATGGGACTTTTCACAGCTGTAGGTGCAATCTTCGACAACGAACAGGATACTCAGTCGGGCATGTGGCCTATACTGATGCTGATAATGATTCCCTTTTTTATAGCGATAGCTATGCTTGAAAATTCAGAAAACAATATTGCTAGAGTTGCCTCTATGCTTCCTTTTGCTTCAATCATAGTTATGCCTGCAAGGATGGTGCTATCTGAAATACCTGTATGGCAATTCATCGTTTCCTTCCTTGTAAACGTTGGAACAATGCTGCTGTTGTTTCCGCTGGCCGGAAAAATTTATAGGGTAGGAATTCTGATGAGCGGGAAGAAACCGAAGTGGACTGAAGTTGCAAAATGGCTTAGGTATAAATATTAAAACCCAGGAAAGGGATAGGGAAATCTCTCTCCCTGTCCCTACTCCTGTGAGCGCATTTATCCCCCCCTTTTTTTTATTTCATCAAAACCATTTTGTGTTTAAGTACAACATCATTTGCTTTCAATTCGTAAATATACACACCGCTGCTTAAATCTGTACCGTCGAAGTTCTTTTTATATGAGCCAGCTTCATAATTTCCGTCGGCCAGTGTCATAACTGCCTGTCCCAGAAGATTGTAAACCACCAACTTTACTTTTGCCGCTTCGGGCAGTTCGAAACTAATTATTGTAGTCGGGTTAAAAGGGTTGGGATAATTCTGACTCAGACTATATTCATCAGGTTTTGTTCCCCCCTTAGTAAAAATTTCACTGCTGTATTCGTATGTGCCGTCAAAATCTATTTGTTTCAGCCTGTAGCTGAAATCTCCGTACCCTGAGATATGATCAGTGTAGGAATAATTATTTGGTGACGTAGATGTTCCATTTCCTTCAACGAAACTGATCTTCTCCCAGGTTTCATTTTTGGTAACATTTCTTTTCTGAATCTCGAAGCCTTTATTGTTCTTTTCCGTAGCTGTCGTCCAGCTTAGGATAACAAAACCTCTCCTCGTCGAGGCAGTGAAACTGGTCAGTTCAACAGGCAGTGGAGGTATCTGTGTTAAAGTAGCAGTTTTAAGAACTATATTATTATCAGGATCAAAATAAACGGTGAGAGGCTGACGATTAAAATTAAAAGTAAATATCTGGTTATTCGAATCGTTCATTACCCTCATCGTGGTATCCGAACCTGTATTGAAGTGTACTTTTATTTCAATAGGCATCTGGTGAAAAGGCGTATTCGACTGCGTCTGGTTTGCCACGAAGCCTACCTGCCATTGTCCCGATCCCTGATTGTCTATCCAGTATTGGTTGGCATAGGCCGGGTGATTGGGCTGATATATCCATTCATCAAAGAACCACGAAAGATCCTGGCCGTAAGCCTGACTCATATGCTCCTTGAAATCAGGTATAACAGCGCTGTGGTATTTGAGCTGCGGATCATTGGCATAGTTATAAAGTCCATTAAAATAATCGTCATCTCCCATTACATACCTAAGCATATGATGAACACAGGCGCCTTTCATGTAGGTAATTGAATAATCAAACAGTACTCCGACAGGCGGCGTATTAATTGCCCAGTCAGGATCTGAGATTGGCCACCCGGGGTTTCCGCCCAGGTATACACTTGCATCCGAATTTATCTCACTCTTGTAAGCAGCATATCCAGATGTATGCTCAGTCCATAAAGCTTCAATATATGTGGCAAAACCTTCATTCAGCCAGATGTCAGCCCAGGTAGCACAGGTAATCATATCGCCGAACCATTGGTGGGCAAATTCGTGGGCTATAAGGCTTTCAGACCAGCAGTTAGGGCAAAGACTTGTAAGTGTCTGGTTTTCCATACCTCCCCAAACGAACTGGTTGTTGAGGGTTGCAAACCCATTCTTGTCAAATGGATGCTCACCGAATAATACCGAATAAGTAGTAGTCATATCGATAATTTTTGTTTCCATCAGGTGAAGATTATTCTGATTCTCACCGGAGTTCCAGTAAAACCTGATAGGAATACTGTCGTTCGGATTGGATATCTTAGGCCAGTAAACAATGTCAAGATTATAATTAACTTTACCAGTCATTACCATCAGGTAGGTGGCAACAGGATCCGAACTGACCCAATGGTAATATAGTGTATCGCCATTCATTACCGAATCAGCCAATATTCCGTTCGACCCCAGTTTTACCGAAGCTGGTACTTTAACGGTAAGATCCGAAGTTGCTTTATCAGATGGTTTATCCCATCCTGGAAACCACTTCCTGGCTCCCTCTGGTTCACAGTCGGTAAATAAAAATCCGCCGCTTACGTACAGGGCTCCGTCACTTACATTATTATGCCTGTAATAAATCTTGACTTCTGCGGTTTCTCCGGGATTGTAGGTTCGGTCAAGGTTTACAGTAAGTATATCCCCGGAATGAGTGTAAGAAACACCCGCCATAGATACAGAATCAATGGTGAGTGATGAGTTCACGGCATTCATCTTTATGTAATTCAGGGTTGAGTCAACCTGGAATGTCATTATTTCAAATCCCTTGAATGATTTCGGGTAAGGACTCACAAAACAGCTATACAGATCCAGGTTGAGTTCATAATTCAAAACATTGTATGAATGTCTTATATCTGCTGTTATTTCAACCGGACCGGAATTAAGCGTTGAATTTATTTTTTTCTGGCTGCAGTATTCGGAACCTTTTTCAAAGGTACCTTGTGCATACTGAATCCCCTGAAACAAGGAAAAAATAAATAAAACAATCAGTAAACATCTTTTCATAGTAGTCTCCACATAAGGAAAGTAAATAAATATTTAAACTAACTTAAAATAAAAATGTTTTTCATAAAACATATCTAGAAAGATACATTTTTATTTAGATTAGATATAATTACGCCTGACAACTTTGTTCCTTGAAAAGTTCTTTTTTCACCGTGGAACCTGGATTCATATACGTGTAACTTTTAAGTATCATAAATTTAGCTGCTATGTAATTTCTGTTCCCGCAAGAAGCAGGAAGATTACTGCAATGAAGACCCCCGGTTAACCCTTTTATTAATAACTAAAATAATTGCCATTATCATCTTTTTCTCATACCAAGGAAAAATATTGACTGTTTTTTCTTTCCTCTGAAAATTTAGTGCTTAAAAGTGATTAAATATTATACATCCAGGCTATATTTTTGATTGGCAATAAAGTTGCTAATTATAATTATCAAATATTGTCTGGAAGATTAGATGGCAGATGATGATTATATGAGCGAGGAACCGCTTTTTTCTATTAGCACAGCAGCAAGGTTACTCAATGTGTCCGTCCAAACTTTACGATTGTATGAGAGGGAAGGCTTAATTCTGCCCCACCGGAAAGATACAGGTCACAGACTCTATTCGAACGTTGATATTGAAAGACTCCGCTGCATCAGGGAATCAATAAATAATAAGAAAATAAGCATTGAGGGAATTAAGACGATCTACTCCCTAATTCCTTGCTGGGATATTAAGAAATGCAGCGAACTGGAAAGAAATTCCTGCCCCGCATTCGTAAATCACTCTAACCCCTGCTGGTCTTACAATCACAAGGATAATATCTGCTCTTCTGACTGCAGGGATTGCATAGTATATAAAAATTTTTCGGATTGTAAGAAAATAAAAGAAAACCTGGTCAAATTAACTATCCAGGATAAATAGTAAGGTAAAATCTATATCCATATGAAAAAAATAGTTCTGACTCTTGTAATGACGGGACTGGTTCTGATTTCGGCAATATCAATTCTGCAGGATAAGAGCCAGGAACCAACCGGTTTAACTGTTCTTAAGGAGAAATATTCACATAAAGATTCATCTTCTGTGGACCATTCTCAGTTTGCTGAACTTAAAAAGAAATTCAATTCTCCACAGGAAGTTACAGAGGCATGTATTTCATGCCACAATGGGCGCGATTCTGAAGTTATGAAATCAAATCACTGGAACTGGGAAAGTGCTGAATATATTGAAGGGCGCGGTATTGTTTACCTCGGTAAAAAGAATGCCATAAACAATTTCTGTATCGGGGTTGAAGGGAATGAGCAGAGCTGCGCCAAATGTCATATCGGTTATGGAATGACGAGTGCGATGTTCAGCTTTACAGATCCCAAAAATATTGATTGCCTTGTTTGTCACGATCAGACCGAATCATACATTAAGGCAGATGAGGAAGCTGGTCTACCCGATCCCGCATTAAACCTTAACAATATCTCTCAGCATGTTGGCAAACCTACACGTTCCAACTGCGGCGTCTGTCATTTCTTTGGGGGCGGCGGAAATAATGTAAAACATGGGGATCTCGAATCAGCAATGTTTCAACCGTCCGCAGATGTAGATGTTCATATGGCCGTCGAGGGAGATAATCTACAATGTGTTGATTGTCATTTAACAAAAAATCATAACATTTCAGGGAAAATGTACTCCTTGTCTTCGATGAACCGGAACCGGGCCACCTGCGAAGAATGCCATACATCCAGTCCGCATACTGCTGAAATATTAAATGAGCACACTATCAAAGTAGCTTGCCAGACCTGCCATATTCCGGTTTATGCGAAAGTGAATGCTACAAAAACTTTCTGGGACTGGTCAACCGCCGGGAAGCTTAAAGACGGTAAACCGTTTGAAATAGATGATGCAGACGGCAACCATACTTATTTATCTATTAAAGGAAGTTTTACCTGGGGAAAGAACCTTAAACCAGAATATGTATGGTTTAATGGTACTGCCGATCATTACCTGATAGGAGATAAAATCGCGGATACAACAAAAACCCTTCAAATGAATAAACTTTTTGGTTCATATAACGACGCCGATTCTAAAATAATTCCTGTAAAAATACACCGGTCAAGACAACCGTTTGATCCTGTTTTGCAAGACCTCATCCAGCCCAAACTTTTTGCCGATAAAAAAGGTGAGGGAGCTTTCTGGCAGGATTTCAACTGGAGAAGAGCTTCAGAAGTTGGGATGAAGGAAATAAATGTTCCCTTCAGCGGAAAGGTATCTTTCATAAATACCGAGATGTACTGGCCGATTAATCATATGGTCTCTGATAAGGAACATGCAGTACAATGCACCGAATGCCATTCCAGGGATAACAGCAGACTCGCGGCTCTGAAAGATTTCTATATGCCGGCAAGGGATTATTCATCTATTATCGAAACAGGCGGAACGCTGATTATCCTTCTTACGCTTATAGGTATCCTTGCTCATGGGGCACTCAGAATTGTATCATCAAGAAAATCGAGGATGTGAGGTCAATGATGGTAACACAAATTTATATATATAAATCCTTTGAAAGATTCTGGCACTGGACGCAGTCTTTCCTTATTTTATTTCTTGCGCTGACAGGATTCGAGATCCACGGTACAATAAGCTTTTTCGGATATCAGAATGCCGTGGCCTATCACAATATAGCAGCTTACGCTTTTATGATTTTAATAGTGTTCGCTATCTTCTGGCATTTTACTACGGGTGAATGGAGACAGTACCTCCCCACTCTTAATAATCTGAAAGCCCAACTAAGTTTCTATCTTTTTGGAATATTTAAGGATGCTCCCCACCCTACTAAAAAAACCGTGTTGAGCAAATTGAATCCCCTTCAACGGCTGGTGTACCTTGGTCTAAAGGCTCTGGTGATACCGGTTATGGTCATATCCGGACTTCTTTACATGTTCTACAGATATCCCCAGGGAAATTCCGTGGAGCCTTTAAATATACATTCCATTGAAGGGATCGCCCTACTGCATACTGCAGGAGCTTTTCTGCTGGTCTCGTTTATTATAATACATATTTACCTGATTACCACCGGTACAACATTAACATCCAACCTGAAAGCTATGATAACAGGATACGAGGCAATAGAAACAGATCATGAGGACGCACAGTCAGAAATGAAGAAAGATGAACCGGAAAAAGAATTAACCTTAAGTGAATGAGGAAACAATGGAACCTAAAAAATTTATGAACCCTTATCTTGCAGGATTTTTCCTGGGGCTGATTTTATTAACTACAATATATATAACCGGTAGGGGGCTTGGAGCCAGCGGATCGGTTAAAAGCGCCGTGGTGGCCGCTGTCCAGACAGTAGCCCCTCAGCATACCGCAGATACAAAGTTTTACCGGGAGTACCTGGATGAACATCAGAATATGCCGCTTAAAAACTGGCTGGTGTTTGAAGTTCTGGGCGTTATCCTTGGGGCTTTTGTATCGGGACTAATATCGAACAGACTGAAATTTACACTTGAGCATTCTCCAAAAATAAAATCGGGAACCAGGGTTGTTGGAGCACTGATAGGAGGATTACTCTTCGGTTTAGGTGCGCAGCTTGGAAGAGGATGTACAAGCGGAGCAGCATTAAGCGGAATGGCAGTACTCTCAACAGGCGGCATTTTTACAATGATAGCTATTTTCGGAGGCGCTTATATGTTCGCTTATTTCTTCAGAAAGCTTTGGATATAACAGGCGGCTGTCTGAAAGTTTGTTTTTGTCAACCTGGAATTTTTTCAGGTTCTTATTTCAAAATATAAATATAAGATTCCGGAATAAATCGGAATGACAATTGTTAAATATTGAAAGGAAATTAAATTGGGACCATTAGTACCGGATATTATCGGCAATGAATTGAATTTTATTGTAGCTATTTTCATCGGTATAGCCTTCGGCTTCATACTCGAACAAGCAGGCTTTTCAACGTCTAAAAAATTGGTCGGATTATTCTACGGTTATGATTTTACTGTGCTAAGAGTATTTTTCACGGCGGGCATTACTGCTATGCTGGGCGTTATTATGTTAGGTCATTTCGGATTACTTGATCTTAGCCTGATCTATATAAATCCTACGTTCTTGTGGTCAGCTCTGGCTGGCGGAGCTATTATGGGACTTGGTTTCGTGATCGGGGGATTTTGTCCCGGTACCAGCATTACTGCAGCTGCTATAGGAAAAATAGATGCAATGATATTTGTAGCTGGATCCTTCATCGGGGTACTTATTTTTGCAGAGGGATATCCTATTTTCGAAGGTCTATACAAGGCCGCCCCCTGGGGTTATGTTAGGTTATTTGAAACTGTAGGAATGTCCCAGGCCTTGTTTGCTTTTCTCCTTACCTTAACCGCTGTCGGAGCTTTCTGGCTCACAACCCTGGTTGAAAATAAGGTTAATGGGAAACCTAATCCTGAATTCAGGCCGGCCAGACTATATGTAGGACTTACAGGACTTGCTTTTGTAATCGGCCTTTCCGCATTTATGATGCCGGAAATCAGGGAATCTTATCTTAAAGATGTTGAGAATTTGAATTATGTTAAAGATTATAACATCAAACAAATGACGTCAGATGAGCTTGCTTTCCGTATAATGAATAATGATAATTCATTCAAAATAATTGACGTCAGATCGCTGGAAGAATATAAAAAGTTTAGTCTTCCCTTCTCTCAAGCAATGACTGTGAAGAACTTCTTTTTGAAGGATGCTAAAACTCTGTTATCTGTAAAACATACAAAATATGTTTTCATGGGAGATGATGAGCTTTCTTCGAAAAAGGCAGCTATAATTGCCGACAGGCTGGGATTCCAGAATATAAGCTATCTTAAGGGTGGGTTGAATGAATTTAAAGATCAGATTATAAATTATAAAGAACCATCTGAGATAAATACCCGGCATGAAGCCGATACTAATCGTTTCCGGAAAGAGGCCGTCAAGGTAATCCCGGTTCTGATCGAAAAAAATAAAGCGAATATTGTCCCTGTAAAGAAAACAAAGCGGGTTCTCGGCGGCTGTTAGATTTTGATTTTCACTTTTTCACGTTTAGACCCGGCATAGGGAATTAATTTCCATCACTGCCGGGTTTTTTATCTTTCCGGAAAAATTCCCTGGTTCTGAATCCAACCTGAATCCTGTGAATCATATTTCCAGTAATAATAAAAATTTATTGTAAAATGACATCACAACCAAAAGTAGTAATATTCTCAACCCCAACCTGCAGTTTCTGCAACGCTGCGAAACGTTATTTCAGGGAAAAAAATATCCGCTTCACCGATGTAGATGTTTCCAGGGATCAAAACGCAGCAAGGGATATGCAGAGAAAAACGGGACAGATGGGAGTCCCTGTAATTTTAATTAACAATAAACCCATCGTGGGGTTTGATAAACCACGTATAATGCAGATGTTAAATTTAAAAAACTGAGGAAAAAATGACGATAAAACCAATTGATGACCGCATATTGCTTGAGCCTCTCCAGGCTGAAGAAAAAACTGCTTCCGGCCTTATTATACCGGATACAGCTAAGGAAAAACCCAGGATGGGTATAGTCATTGCTGTCGGGACTGATGAAGATCTCAGGGAGAAGATTAAAGAAGGTAATAAAGTGTTATTCACTAAATACGGCGGCGATGAAGTTGAAATGAACGGCAAAGAATTAAAACTGATCCAGCGGGCAGATATCCTTGCTGTAATTGAGGACTGATACAATAATATTATCTGATGTATCGTTTCCTGTGAGTCCGCTTCATGAGATATATGATTTTTGAAAATCATGATTTCTTTTAAGCAGACTCATTTTTATTTTAAATACTATATAATTTTCTAAAATACCGGAGTTTACTGATGAATTATGAAATGAAAGATTTTAACAAAGATATTCTTGAACGAAGTAAAGTTATTCCTGTACTTGTTGATTTCTGGGCTGAGTGGTGCGGTCCCTGCCGGGTTCTTGGTCCTGTGCTTGAAAAGCTCGCAATTAAGTATAAGGACAGGTTTGACCTGGTAAAAGTTAATACAGATGAGAACCAGGAAATTGCGGCAGCATATGGAATAAGAGGTATACCTAACGTTAAATTATTTATCAATGGCGAAGTTGCGGATGAATTTACAGGTGCTCTGCCTGAGCAGGCTGTTGAGCAGTGGATTAGTAAAGCTATCCCGGCTAAAAGTGCGGGTGAAATTGAGGAAGCCAGAGAGCTGATTAATAAGGGCGAAGATGAGAAAGCAACTTCACTACTGAAAAAACTTGCAGAAAAGGAACCGGATAATACGTCTGTAAAAGTATTGCTGGCGAGGTCGATACTATTCAATGATTATAAGACCGCTGAAAAACTTGCAGCAGAATCAGAAAATGATTTAGAAAATTCTGAGCTTATTGATTCTATAAAAACTATTTCACATTTGTTCTCGTTGAACGGTATAAACGGCAGCGATGCTGCTGAAGAATATAAGTCGGCAATTGAAGAATTGAAAAGTAAGAATTTTGATGCTGCACTGGAGAAATTCATTGAGGTGATAAAAATCGACCGGAGTCTGGATGACGACGGTGCAAGGAAGGCCTGCATTGCTATCTTCAAGTACCTTGGTGAAGAAAACGAGGTTACTATAAAACACAGAAGGGATTTCGGCAGTGCCTTGTATATCTGATCTATTCCAATAATGACGCTGCGAATTTTTTAAATTGTTCCAATGAATCGGGATTAACCAAGGCATCACGGTTATCTACATTTTCTTTGTGAATGATTCGTGTGACGGCAAGTTCGACTTTCTTTCCGCTGATCGTTCTCGGAACATCCATCACTTGTATTACCTTAGCAGGCACGTGACGGGGTGTCGCACTCTTTCTGATTGTACTCTTTATTTTTTCGATAAGTTTATCATTTAACACAGTACCTTTCTTAAGGACCACAAAGAGTATTATCCTGACATCATTCTTCCAGTTCTGACCAATAACAAGGCTGTCGGTAACTTCCTCTAAAGCTTCCACAATCCTGTATATTTCAGCAGTACCTATCCTTACTCCCCCAGGATTAAGCGTAGCATCTGATCTGCCGTAAACGACAATGCCTCCGTTGTCGGTAATCTTAATATAATCTCCATGTCTCCATACGTCTGGGTAGTGATTAAAATAGGCTGACTTGTACTTGATTCCATCAGGATCATTCCAGAAATAAACCGGCATTGAAGGAAATGGTTTCGTGCAAACAAGTTCGCCTTTCTCTTCTATTACAGATTCTCCCCTATCCTTAAAAGCTTCCACTTTCATTCCCAGACCTTTACATTGTATCTCGCCGGCATATACTGCAAGGTTGGGATTTCCAAGCATAAAACATGATATAATATCTGTTCCACCAGAAATAGAAGATAATTGCAGGTCGCTTTTTACATTATCATATACCCAGTTAAAATTTTCCACAGATAATGGCGACCCTGTTGAAAGAACAGCTTTTAGTGATGATAAATCAAATTTATCTTTTGGTATTAGTCCTGATTTCTGGATCATGGTAAGGTACTTGGGACTTGTACCGAAAATTGATATCCGGTCTTCCTCAATCTTTTTCCATAAGACATTAATATCGGGAGCAACAGGACTACCGTCATATAAATATACCCCTGCTCCCATATTCAATGAACTCACCAGCCAGTTCCACATCATCCATCCGCAGGTTGTATAAAATATAATAACATCCTCCCTCTTCAGGTCGGTATGCAATGATAATTCCTTGAAATGCTGGAGCAAAGTCCCTCCGCCCCCATGTACAATACATTTAGGAATTCCTGTAGTTCCTGAAGAATACATAATGTATACCGGGTGATCAAATGGAACTTGTTCAAATTCTATTTTGTCTGAAGTATTTGATAATAAATCATTAAAATAGAAAGAGTTGAAAACTTCACCGGGTAATTTATCTGAAGATATATTTCCCTTAAAATCATTGAATCTTTTAATGAGCACTACCTTTTCAATAGAAGGTATGTTCTTGCGTATTGCTTCTATTTTATCACTGCATGGGATCAGCTTACCATTATAAAAATAGCTTTCTATGGCAAAAAGAATTTTGGGCTGGATCTGACCAAACCTGTCAAGTACACCTTTATGTCCAAAATCAGGGGAGCACGATGACCACATTGCTCCCAGACTCGCTGATGCAAGCATTGCTATGACAGATTCAGGTATATTGTTAACGAATCCGGCAACCCTGTCACCCTTTTTCACTCCCATTTCCTTCAGTGAAGCGGCTACGGACGCCACAGCTTTATAAAGTTCGGCATAGGTCATTCTGAAAGTGGGAGAATTTTCTCTCGCACTGATAATGGCTGTATGTTCATCCCTGTAACGAAGCATGTTTTCTGCAAAGTTTAGTTCTGCTCCCTCAAACCATTTTGCACCAAACATGCCTTTACCGGATAAAACGGACTTATAAGGTTTGGAATGAATTATTCCCGAAATAATCCATATGGACTTCCAGAATTCATCGAGGTCGGAGACCGACCAGTCATACAGTTCCTTATAGGAGGATATCTTTTTGTTAAGGAGTGCTTCAACGTAACGTGTAAAGGAGGTCAGATTTGATCGTGAAACTCTTTCTTCAGACGGTATCCATAGAGGTCCTTCCAATATATTCTCCGGTTATTATACTTTTCTTCCGGCGTAGAGAGATGTTTTCCATGCAAATCGAATATCATTTAATTCAAGCGCACACTTAGCCGTAAGTTCAAACAGCATCTTAAACTTTTGATATCCTGATTTCTTCAGCTCAATGGATGCCTTCAGCATCTTCTCAATATCGTTGTGCCGCTGATACCTGTAAAAAGCTTCGAGGGTTGGCTCAAAGGATTGAATTTCTTTTTGTTCGACTTGTTTGATAAATTCATCGACTTCTTTTTCGGTGGGGATTTGTTCTATAAGTCCGAATTTCCCAAGGTTGTTGCCTGAATATATATCAGAATTTTTTATGAAATCAGGCAGCTGATCATAACCTATCCCTAATTTAAGAGTCGGCTTCTCAACCTCAAATATCGAATTACCACTCGCGCGGCAGTAAAAATTTGCTGACATCCTCGCAGCAAGGTCAATAAGATCAGGGTGAATAAATCCATCCCTGAATATATCTTCTGCAACGTGAAATTTTATTACCTCACATATAGCCATATTTGCTGAGGCTCCTCCCTCTCCGAAACTTCTCATTTCCCTGAGCCTGCACTCCATCTGGAATGGAGATTCCTTTACACGCTTCGGCTTGACCAGGTCGGAATCAACGGGAGTAAGTCCGCTCTTTTCAAATTCATTTATTTTGGGATCATATTCAGTAGATGCCAGGCTAATCTGTTCTACCATAGGATAGGTTACCGATTGAACCACGCATTCACCACTATCCATCAGGTTGTAATATGTGTCTTTAAGCGTAGCATCCCTTCCTCTGCGCGAGGGGGAGAAGGCTATTATCGGGGGATTTGCACCGAAAACATTGAAGAAAGAGAATGGTGTAAGATTTGGAACTCCGTCTTTTGAGAGAGTGGAAACAAGTGCTATGGGTCTCGGTCCTATACCACCCAGCAGCAGCCTGTGTACTTCAGGAACAGTAACGTCTTTAGGTTCAATATGGAACATTATACTTTTTTCTTTTTTGCCAGGATGGAATAATCTGATTTCTTAGCGATTTTATTTTCCAGTCTTCCTAGTCCCTCGATTTCACAAGTAATGGTGTCTCCCTCTTTTAACCAGACCGGGGTAAATTCTTCACCTTTCTCTTTTGCCTCAAGAGCCCATGTGCCGTTCAATTCAAGATAACAGCCGGTACCGACAGTTCCTGATCCGATTACATCCCCTGGATATAAGGTTACACCGTACGATGCTCTCTCAATAATCTCGGCGAACGTCCAGTCCATATCTCTCATTGATCCTTCAGAAACCTGTTTCCCGTTATGGAAGGCCTTCATCTTAAGGTCAAATTTTTGTCCCTGCAGAGTAGAGCTCTGATATGAGTACAGTTCATCAGGGGTCACCAGCCAGGGGCCTATTGCCGTGGCAAAATCTTTTCCCTTCATAGGACCCAGGTTAAGCTTCATTTCCTCCATCTGAAGTCTTCGGGCTGAGAGATCATTCATAACCATATACCCTGCTATATAGGAATCGGCATCCTTAACGTCGATATTTGTTCCCTGCCTGTTGAGCACTATAGCAGCCTCCAGCTCGAAATCGAGCTTTTCCAGGTGGTCTTTCTCAACCTGTACAATTCCTTCTCCAACAATTGAATTATGGTTGGTAAAGTAGAATACAGGGAACTGATCAAATTCAGATATCATTTCTACTCCCCTGTTTCTTCTTGCAGTTGCTACGTGCTGGCGGAACGCATATGCATCACGACATGAAGTAGGATGAGGAACAGGAGCAAGGAAATTAGTCACTTTTGCATCCAGGTATTCTTCAATATTCCCGCTGTTAACTGACTCGCTGACTTTCCGGGCGAGTTCCATATTCTTTGCACCCCCCCAGAGAAATTCAAGCATATTATCAGGCAGGTTGATGTTAATTTTGACTGCTGATTTCTTAAGATCATAAACTTTATTGTCGTTGAATAATCCTAGTCGTTCATTATTATTATGCAGAAAGCTGACAAATTTCATAGAATAACCTTCTAACTCCTCTAGTTAATATGACAGATTTATTAGGCCTTGTTCACGGCCCGGTGTCCGTACTTTGCTTCCATCTGGTGGAAAACTTCTTCCAGTACTTCCAGGGCAAACCCCGTTTCTTCAATGGTTCCCGAGTTAATTCTTATTCCATTCGGAATTCCGAATGTATTTACATGCCTGAGGATTAACCCCCTGTTCAGGCACTCATTATTAAAATCTGCAGTGAATTCTTCATCCGGAAAAAGAATAAGGAAGAAATTACCCGATGTTGGCACATACTCTATTCCGATCTCGTCAAACTTCTTCTTCATCATCTGAAGGGATTCGGTATTTAATTCAACAGTTGCCCTGAGAAAAGCATCATCCTTTATGGCTGCTATCGCTGCGTCCTGAGCAAGTTCATTCGGTTCAAAAGGAAGTTTAACTTTATACATCTCTTTGATAAGATATTCCTTTCCGAATGCAAAGCCTATCCTTATACCTGCAAGTCCGTATGCCTTGGACAGAGTTCTTAGTACCAGCAGGTTATCCAGATCGTATGACAGGCCATTGGGATACTCAGGATTTGACTCAGCATAAACTGTGTATGCTTCATCCAGTACAACTAGGATAGATTCAGGAACTTTTTTCATAAAGTTCTCAAATTCCCTGCGTGTAAACATCGTCCCCGTAGGGTTATTGGGATTTGCAAGGTATATTATCTTTGTTTTACTATTTATTTCGCCTGCAATTCTATCAAGATCTATATGATAGTTTTTCAGCGATACAAGTTTCGATTTCCTTCCATACTTATTTGCATTAACATACCAGCCGATAAATGTACCTGCGGAAGTTAACAATTCATCATCATCGTCGCTGAACGCCGTTATAAGATACTGCAGCAGGGAATCCGATCCGCTGCCCGTTACAATCTGGCCGGGACGTTTATTGTATTTTTCAGCGATGGCATTTACCAGTTTATACGCTGACGGATTGGTATAACGGTGAATTTCATTTATATGTTTTATCATCTCCTCAACAGCTTTGGGTGAGGGTCCCAGGGGATTTTCGTTTGAGGCAAGTTTAACTATCTTTTGGATCCCCTTCTCCCTTGCCAGTTCTTCAATTGGTTTGCCGGCTTTATACGGCTGAAGTTTTTGAATATGTTCCGGAATTTTAATCATCTTACTTGAACAATTTTTATAATCTTGTTATTTGTTATGATACCTTATACCCCCGAATCTATATTCACTAAAACCATTAAACAGTTTAACCATTTAACCAAATTTAACAATTTATTTTTCCAACCAGGAATGATGATAATCCTCTACCATCGTTTCCTTTACGTTTCTAGTGACTTTTAGAGGCGTAAAGGTATCAATCATAATGGCATATTCATCAGTTTCTTTTTTGCCGATCGAAGCTTCG
The DNA here is from genome assembly GCA_963774455.1 of uncultured Ignavibacteria bacterium. Classification (GTDB taxonomy): domain Bacteria; phylum Bacteroidota; class Ignavibacteria; order Ignavibacteriales; family Ignavibacteriaceae; genus DATFVA01. Next base: position 904,901 of record CAVZFD010000005.1, on the reverse strand, counting down.
GTTTTTCCGGGCTGCGGACCATGGGGTATACCCATGGGATGAAGCGTGATCGAACCCTCTTTAACGCCTGTGCGCGACATAAAGTCGCCGTAAACATAATACAGAACTTCATCGCTGTCCACATTTGAATGATAATATGGAGCCGGGATTGACTGTGGGTGAAAATCAAACAGCCGCGGCACAAAGTTACAGACAACAAAATGCTGAGTTGTGAACATCAGGTGTATCGGAGGAGGCAAATGTATCTTCCCTACTTTCGGTGCATATTCCTTAATATTAAATGCATAAGGGTACAGGTAGCCGTCCCAGCCGACAACATCGAAAGGATGATGTGGAAGATGGTATTCAAATGTCCTGTCCGATACCTTTAGTATTAATGGAAACTTACCCTGCTTATCAACAGGCTCCATAAATTCAGGGGCTCTGAAATCCCGTTCATAATACGGGGCATCTTCCTTCAGCTGTCCGTATTCATTCCTGAAATGAGCCGGGATGTCAAACGGGGTATCCGATTCAACCACAAACAGCTTCACATTATCAAAGTTTTTGAAGTTCATCTGGTATGTAGTTCCCTTCGGAACAACAATATAATCCCACTGTTCAAAAGCTATCTTCCCGTATTCAGAGAGGAATTCACCTTCCCCGTAATGGACAAAAAGGAGTTCATGTTTGTAGCTGTTCCTGTAAAAGATGCCTGTATCCTCAGAAACATGCGCAGTTGAAATCGTACAGTGTTCATTCTTCAGGAACACGTTCCTGGCAGTAAGAAAATTTCCCTGTGTCTTTTTTGCATCGGTAAAAAAATGATAATACTGAAGAGGAGCATCGTTCCATTCATTCGTACTATTTTTCTCAATCTCCCGGATAGATTCAACCTGGGGAGGCATGTACAGATGGTACTTATTTGAGTATATCCCTGAAAAGCCCATGGTACTGAAGAGCTCTTCACGGTAAAGCGACTTCCCATCGGGTTTATAAAAGGTTATATGCCTTTTAGGAGGAACCTTTCCTACTCTAACATAGTATGGCACTTCTGACCTCCGTCTTAATTACTGATAAATATTTTAATTTAAAAATAGTTACACTTCCCTGTCAAAGTTTCCTCTTGCCTGCTGATCTCTTTCAATAGATTCAAACAAGGCCTGGAAATTGCCCTGGCCGAATCCTTCCGCACCCTGCTTTCTCTGTATAATTTCGTAGAAGAAGGTAGGCCTGTCGCCTATCGGTTTCGTAAACAGCTGGAGCAGGTATCCTTTGCCTTCGGTATCGCATAGTATTCCGTATTTCCGCAGATCTTCAATATCTTCCTCGATATAGCTCAACTTTTTCTCTTTAAGAATATCGTAGTAGCTTTCGGGTACAGTTAAAAACTCCACACCGTTCTTCCGCATATTATCAATGGTTGTGAGAATATTATCTGTAGATACTGCTATATGTTGAATCCCCGAGCCTACATACTCGTCTATATATTCTTCAATCTGTGATTTTTTCAAACCTTCAAAAGGTTCGTTTAACGGGTTCTTTACAGGAGCTCCGTCCTTAGATCTTACAACTTTGGATAGAAGTGCCGAATACTGTGTGGAAATGTCGCCTGCTCCGAATTCTATGAAAGTCTCAAAGTTCAGAGTCTTATTCATGTAATTTTCCCAGAGGTTCATTTCGTTCGTTCTCACATTTCCTACAATATGATCTACCTCCAGCAGCCCTGTCTCCTTAGCTTCCACTTCAATTTTCAGCCTTGGTTCTGCGTAACCCGGTTTGAAGATGCCTTTGTAATTATCCCTGTTGATAAAGACTATTTCTGCATCGTCATAAAGTTTTATCGCAGCTTCCTCAACATACCCGTTATCATCGCTCATTTTCTTTGGTGGCCTCACAGGAATTCCCCCGTTCTCAACAGCTGTATCAAATGCTTTCTTAACGTCTTTTACCTTCAGCGACCAGCGTTTAACGCCGTCACCATGCTGATGAATAAAATTGGCTACATCAAAATTGGTTGGTTTGACAAAAGATGTAAGCACGAACTGAAGTTTGTTTTTAACCATGTAATAAGATACACGGTCCTTTACACCTGTTTCCGGACCCATGTAACCTTTTAACTGAAATCCCATTGCTTTTGCATGCCAGTAGGCCCACATTTTGGCGGAACCAACATAAAATTCAAGATAATCGTAACCGATAATGCCTAATTGTCCTGACATTAATCTTCTCCTGTGATTTTTTTGATGGATTATTATAGTAAACTAATTTAAGTGAATTCGAACAAAAATAAAAGAAAAGTTGAATGGATAAATCCTGATAATCTTCTATATCACAAATACTTATGGTACATACACCCGGGTTCAGGCAACATTATCAAGAAGCATAAATCCGGAAGCAGAAGTTTTACCCGGCAATTCATAGTTTTTTTCCGGGAATTCACAGATTTTTATCAGGGGGCAAACAGAGCACCATGGCTTTGCCGGCCGGCAGATCTCCCTCCCTAATTTTATAAGATTTGTGTGGAACGAATGAGCGATTCCAGTTGGAAAATTCTCGTTAAGGATCAAGAATGTTTTGTCGGGACTCCTGGTGCTAACCAGGCCAATACGGTTTGCGGTTCTATGAACATGAGTATCAACGGGACAGACATTCCGGCCCATTGCAAAAAGAAGCACGCAGCTCGCGGTTTTAACACCGATACCATTATAAGATGTGAGTTCCTCAATTACTTCATAGTCAGTTTTTTTATCAAGATGATCGAGAGAAATTTTGCCTGACTGCTTTTTCAGCTGCTTAAGAAAACCTTTGATAGCATTGGATTTCTGCTTTCCCAGTCCTGCAACCCTGATATACTTTTCTATCCGGGAAGCCGCCAGTTTTTCCACCTCGTCCCAGTCCTTAAAATTATCTTTCAGATTACGAAAGGCTTTATAAGAGTTCCTGTCATTCGTATTCTGTGAAAGAATTGTCGCAATTAAAAGGTCTACAGGATCTGGATTTACTTTCTTCCTTTCAGGAATACCGAACCTTTTTACCAGCAGGTTGTTGACCTGCTTAATTTTCGTGGGTAGTGCTTTCATAACAATTTTTAATAATAAGGACGTAAATTTGTCATACTCTGCCTGGAACGTATTTAGAACGTATTCAGAACGTATTCAGAACGTATTCAGGACGTATTCAGGACGTATTCAGGTAGAATTAAGTCCGTAACTAAAAGTCTTTACCTAAACGCTCTGCCGCTAAATTCAAGGTAAGCGATCCTTTCTTTGTTTAATATATCAGGGGAATAAACTCTGCTTAAATTAACAATAACTTACAAAAAGCAGAAATTATCTTATTTTTGTCTTTTGAATTGAAATTTCGGAGGATTAATGTCTACCTTGATGGTAAGTATATCAGGAATACGCGGTATAGTTGGCGACGGTCTGGATCCTAATGTGATAGTTAATTTTACTTCAGCTTATGCAGATTTTGTGGGACGTGGAAAAATAGTTGTGGGCCGCGATGCACGTATAACCGGGGAAATGGTTAATTCAATCGTGACAGCAACCCTTAATGCAAAGGGAATCGATGTGCTTGATATAGGTATCTGCCCCACCCCGACAGTTCAGTATACGGTTAAAACATTAAACGCTCAGGGAGGGATTGCAATTTCTGCCAGCCACAATCCTAATGAATGGAACGCTTTGAAACTGTTGAACTCGACAGGACAGTTTATGACGCCCGAAGAAAACACACAACTTCTTAAAATACTGAACCTCGGACAGAATAAATTTCAACTGTGGGATAATATTGGGAAAACCACCCTCTATTCGGAGGGCATAAAGAAACATATGCACGATGCCCTGTCATTGAAATATATCGATAAAGAAGCTATAAGAAAAAGGAGATTCAGAGTACTCGCTGATTGCGTGAATGGAGCCGGAGTCTATGTAATCCCTGAACTGCTCCGCGAACTCGGATGTGAGGTAATTGAATACAACTGTGAGAAGACCGGAATTTTCCCCAGGCTGCCTGAACCTATTCCCGAAAATCTCATCGATACAATGGCTGAAGTTAAAAAGCACAAAGCCGATCTTGCTGTTGTTGTTGATCCTGATGTTGACAGGCTGGTGCTGATAACGGAAAAAGGGACTCCCTTCGGTGAAGAAAATACGATAACCCAGGCTGTGAAGTTCATTCTATCTAAAGAAAAGGGTGATGTTGTTGTTAATTTATCAACAACACGTGGGGTTGATGATGTAACTGCGCCTACAGGCGGCAGGGTCTATCGTTCAGCTGTAGGTGAGGCCAACGTTGTAAAAAAGATGAAGGAAGTTAATGCCGTAATAGGCGGTGAGGGAAGCGGTGGAGTTATATATCCCGCGCTGCATTACGGCAGAGACGCTCTCGTTGGTATCGTGATAACACTCCAGCATCTTCTTGAGTCCGGCGGAACGATGGATGAGCTTAAGCAGTCACTCCCCTCTTATTATATCACCAAGAAAAAAATAAATACCGGGAATATAAATCCTGATGCCGTTCTCGCCGGACTAATTAAAAAATACAGCGGTGAGAATATAAATACAGAAGATGGTTTACGGATTGACTTTAAGGATCACTGGGTACATCTGAGAAAATCGAACACAGAACCGATAATAAGGGTTATAACTGAGGCTGGAGATAAGGCTGCTTCTGAAAACTTAGCGGAGAATTATATGCAGGAAGTTAAAAAGCTTGCTCAATAAAGCATGCTTCTTTTCTGAATGTAGCTGAACAGTGCTTTATCGAAAGGCATTGAAGTGTCGATGAGATTATATTCAATATTAGAATTAAGGCATTCCTTTTTTATTTTATCCACGAATTCCTGCATCGCCTGCTGGTAGGCCTTCTGTATCTGGTAAGGGCGCGTCGTCATCTCTTCGTCTGTCTCAAGATCCCGGAAGACAGCATCAGCTCCGAACGAGAAGCTTCTCTCTACAGGATCAAGCAGCTGGAAAACAATCACTTCATTCCTCTGGTACCTGAAATGCTTTAACGCAGATAAAATTGAATTAACATCATCAAACAGGTCCGAGACGATAATTACCAGTCCTCTTCTCTTGATTTTCTCTGCGATTGCATTCAGACAGGACGCAGTATTGGTCTTACTTGATGCTTCGAGAGTGCTGAGACTTTTCAATATTTCCTGGAGATATGTTTTTGCAGCCCTGGGAGGAAAATAACTTTTTACCTGGTCGGAGTACACTGTAAGTCCCACAGCATCTTTCTGTTTAATCATCAGGTAACTTAAAGCTGCCACAAGTGTGATACCGTATTCCAGTTTTGAAATATTCTTACCGGAGCTGTACTTCATCGATTTGCTTGAATCAAGAAGAATATAGCTTTTAAGGTTGGTTTCTTCTTCGTACTGTTTGATAAAGAACTTTTCTGTTTTTCCGTAAACCTTCCAGTCAATGTCCTTAAGACTATCCCCCTGCATATATGGACGGTGTTCGGTAAACTCGACGCTGAAGCCATGGTAGGGACTTTTATGCAGTCCCACCATAAAACCTTCTACTACAAGTCTTGCCTTTAATTCGAGGGAATTTAATTTCGAAACAATCGACGGATTCAGAAAATTTTTATAATCCTGGGCTGCCTTTGCCATCTATATATTTTTCTGTGCTTTCTTCTGCAGGATCTGGTCAGGACTTAAGCCCATATTACTTAATTCTTCTTTCGCGGATGAGGCAAGCTCATGTTTCGGATATTTTTCAAGGAATAAGTTGTATGTGTTGGTTGCGCTCTGAAAGTTTCTAAGATCATTTGCAAGGATGAACCCTGATAGAAATAATGCCATTGGAGCTTTTTTATCATCCGGATACTTATTGTATACCTTGCGGAAAATTTCCTCAGCCTTTTTATATGACTCAATATCAGAAATATTTTTTACCATTTTATTCTGATATAAGGTTGCAACCTGGAATAATGCATCAGGAGCCTGGGGACTTTCAGGGAATTCCTGGATCACAGATTCATAATTATTAATTGCTTCAGAAATATTTTTTTGTTTAACATTTTCCTTCGCCGTCTTCATATAATCATCAGCAGATTTACTGCTGCACCCGTTAAAGAATAATACGCCGGTGAAGAAAAAAGACAGAATTAAGTATTTCATTTTTTCACTCATATTTAATAAAAACCGGGTTCAAATTATTAAAATAGATTAGAAGTAGCAATGTAGTAAAAGAGGTGGGCTGAACCGGCAGTAAACAAAAAAGCCGGCTTAAAAACCGGCTTTCTTGAATTAAATAGAACTTATTTGGTCAACATCATTTTCTTTACAGCAGTAAATGTTGAACCATCTATTCCGGCAGCTTCCAGACGGTATAGGTAAACACCGCTGTTAAGTTTAGAAGCATCAAAATTTATCTGATGGTTACCGGAAACCATTGTATTATTAACAAGCTGAGCAACTTCCTGACCCAGGATATTGAAGATCTTCAAAGAGACCTTTGAGTCAACTCTGAGGTTGAAGTTAATCATAGTTGTTGGGTTAAATGGATTAGGGTAATTCTGTGCAAGAGAATAAGATACAGGAGTTACTTTAACTGAAACCTCTGAACTGAAAGAATATGTTCCCTGGAAATCGACCTGTTTCAGTCTGTAGGTATATTGTCCAGCGGCAATATTCTGATCAACAAAAGTATATGAATGAGCCTGTGTTGATGTACCGTTTCCATGTACAAATCCTATCGTAGAGAATCCGCTTCCTGAATTTCTCTGGATTTCAAATCCTTCGTTATTTGTTTCAGTTGCAGTATTCCAGCTTAATGATACTGAATTCAGGTTAGCTTTAGCAGTAAACGAGGTTAATTCTACTGGTATCGTTCCCGGGGGCAGAAAATCAACAGCATAATATCTCGGGAATATCTGGTATCCTCCGTCAGGTGGAACACTGGAATCAAACTGACTGCCTATTCCTAAGACATCGGCCGGCCAGGTTGGTTCAGGCTGTCCGTCAATATCAGTATCGGAATCTATTCTGAATGTTACAGTATCGGCTCCGTCACTTAACTGTAAGTTAGCACTTGAACCAGCACCAGGCCAGGTTCCGCCTACAAGATTTAATGACATAAAGCCGACAAGAGATCCTTCGTACAATTCAGGATCGGCTTTATATTGCGCCAGGGTCAGGACAATCGGATCAGGGGTCGGATTACCTGAGCTAATAAATACCCATCCCGTAGAGTCGGCAGGTATTATTTCAGTCATTCCATTATACTGATTGACTTCACCAGTAATTTCCAGCATATCTCCCATATTCCAGGTGAACAACGGAGGAGCGTAGGAAAAGATATCTGTTCCGGCTGTACCATCAGAAATATAGAAAGAGTTATTAGAAGTCTGGTAATTAGGTGAAAATACAACGCCCTGAATTGTTACTGTTTCGCCAAGATGATCAGGAATAAAATCATTATTTAAATCTTCTATAGCCTGGGAAATTGGAATCACCGCAGGACCGCTTGATCCCGTCATAATAAAATGATCGACCCATACGTTATCAGAGTAATTTCCTGAAGGACCACCGTCAACTATATAATAATTAACAGCTATATGAACCTGGCTTCCGGCAAAAGCCGAAAGATCAAAACCGTACTGATGCCAGCTTCCTACGGGTCCGTCAACTTTAAAATACCCTATCTGTGTAAAGCTGGTCGGGTTGATATCTGTAGTAGATACCCATACCTTTAATGAATCATCGTACCCTGCATCAATAGCTCCGGCGTAGAAATATATACTATCTCCGCTTGATACCATTGGAAGTTGCGGTGAAATTATCCATTCGTCTATCAAACCGCTTGAATTGGCATTATTAAAGTTACTGAACCAAAAACTTTGACCAGCCTGAGGATAGACTGTATCTCCGCTTGTAAATGCTACAACCTGTCTGAATTCCCATGCAGTTCCGCTGCCGTCATTATCAAGAATAGTCCAATCGGAAGGAGGTGTGGTTGTATTAAAGGTTTCCTCCCATTTAATATCATTAATTCCGTCTAAACCTGGATTAATCGATATTGGATTATAATTTGGGGATTGAGGTAAGGCTGTCATTTTAGATTGTCCGAAGAGAATTGAACAACCTATTAAAATGAAAAAAACGATATAGAGTTTTTTCATAATTACTCCTTTTTGAGTGTGGATTAGAGTAAAGTTCTCCCAATAATGTGAAGAGCTGTTTATTTGCTTAATAAATTTCAGCAATATTTTTTTTAATTGCAACCCTTGAAGATTAATAGATTATTAATTTCATATTCAAAACACAATTGAACGGTTAGTTTTAAGTGAAACCATAGATCTTCATGTCTACTTCTCGGACTAATTCATTTCAGAATTATTTAGGAAAGGGCCTCAGAGAAGCTCACGTAAATTCATCGGGGTTATGAGTTATTATGAATTGAGATAAAACTACAAAACTTGAAAATTAGTTACAAGAAAAAGAGACTTGCTTCTTTGATTTTTTTTGAGGCAAATGAAGGAGGGGATTTACCAGATTCTAAAAAAAAAGCCCGGCTGATATAGCCGGGCTTGTAAAGAGAAGAAACTATTACTTAGTTAAGAGCATTTTCTTAACTGCAGTAAAGTTACTGCCGTCTGCACCTGTAGCATCTATTCTATAGAGATAAACACCGCTGGTTAGACTGGTAGCATTAAAGTTAATCATATGCGGACCTGCCAACAGGTTTCCGTTTAACAGCGTCGCAACTTCCTGACCAAGAATATCAAATATCTTCAGTGTTACCTTCGAATCTGAAGCAAGACTGAAGTTAATTTGGGTCGTTGGGTTGAACGGGTTTGGATAGTTCTGTTCTAATGAATAAACCATTGGAGCAACAACACTAATCTCAACTACCTTTGAGTATGCTGAGGTTCCATCAAAGTCCACCTGTCTTAGTCTGTAGGAATACTGGCCGGTTGCGACCATATTATCAACAAACGAATACTCGTGTGTTTGAGTTGATGTTCCGTTACCGTTAACGAATCCGATTGTGACAAATTCATTACCAGCGCTTCTCTGAACTTCGAATCCCTTATTATTCGTCTCTGTAGCTGTTGCCCAATTAAGAACAACATTACCATTATTAGCTTTAGCACTGAATGAAGTAAGTTCTACCGGAATGATCGGAGGCATTGTCTGGCCGAAATAGTAATTATCAAAGTACATTTCGTCATTGGGGGTTGCACCGAAGAAGTCATTAGCATCGATTTTCAACGGTATTGTTCCGCCCTGTGACCACTGCCATGAAGCAACTGAAAGTAGGGGATCAGTTGTTCCAAAGAATAACTCAGCCTGATCCGCATCAAGATCCACCACTAGCAATACCTGCTGCCAGGTATTCTCTGCCCAGGTAAAGTTAACAGTACCACCGTTGAGAAGTCTTCCTGCGCCACCGGCATCAAAGTAGACTTCCATCGCCCATGCCTGCGGGGTTCCGAAGAATTCACCTAGTGTATTGAAGTAACCAGCTTTGCCTGTCGGTATATAAACCATCATGCTAATATACCAGGTTCCGGTGGTTTGTCCGCCAAGAGGTTTAACTAAATCATTATTGGTAACAATTACTGCTGAATTGGCACCGCTGAATGCATAGGCATCTGATACATACGCATCTTCAGTTGCGTTGCAAGGATCCTGGCTCCATGTTGTCCAGTTTGTCGAATCCTGGCATGCAACCTGCTGACCTGCAGTGAAAGCATCAAAGTTTTCCGTGAAAGCCGTTTCGCCGCCCCAGCCGGTTACCTTTACATTATCTACTGCCCACCACCAATCCCATGCGGGCTGTACTGAAACAAAACGAAGCATAAATGACTGACCTGCTACCAAAGATGAGATATCATAGTATTCATGAGTATTTCTGACATCAATATCATTAAATGTTATAACGTTCTGCCAGGTAGTTCCGCCGTCAGTGCTTACATCAACGTATGCAAAGTCGGATGTACTGATTGCCTGCCAGTCATTATCCCATTCTATTGCAACTGAACTATATTGAGTAGCATCGATAGGATTGTTAAAAGTTACAGATCCTGACGAACCGCCGCCGCTGCTGCCGCAATTATCAGCATCAGCTGCAAGTATTCCGCCGCCTGCAGTAGGAGGAAGTGTATAACGTCCTGTTATAGCGGGATCTGTGAATATTGCCCAGGGACATCCGCCTGTTGTATTTACTGTCCAGTTGCCAAGACCCGATTCAAAATCATCCATCATAAGTGTTAATAAATTCGGATCCTGTTCAGTTGTGAAAGTCCAGGTACTATTTTTACCGCAACTGTCATTCTTGCACCTTATGCGCCACTGATAGTCTGTATTGTAATCAAGCGTGCCCAGGCTCCAGGTTGTAATTGGAGCACCATCATAAACCATCGACATATTTCCAACTTCGCCAAACCAAACTTCATTGGCTGTGGTATTGGCTCCATTAGTCCATGAAAGACTTCCTATGCCCACACTTACATCCGTAGCCATATCTGCAGGATTAGGATCAGTTGCAGGATCTACCGGACAAGGAATTGCAGGTTCACCTAATGTCCTTATACCCATCGCTCTATAACCCGCCCATAGTGATACATTAGTTGACCATGTTCCGGCATTATCATTCCAGTTATAGCCAGGCTGCATAGTAGTGGTAGTCGATTCATCAGCTCCGATATAAGTTCCCGGGTAAGTAGCAACGCTATTCCATCTGATTCCGATATAGCAGGAACCATCCACTAAAGCTGCAGTGGAAGACATATCAAATTCATACCATCCCAAAGCCGGCCACCCGGGAATACCTGTTGCACTTAAACCGGTTACCTCTCCGAGTACTGTGCCGGGAGCACCGCCTGCGCCATCATCATCATACATAACAATATCAAATGTCAGGTTGTTTGTTTGATTTTGGGTCAGGGCAACACACATAGTAGTGAACTGCCAGGGGTATTCATCCGGAGTAAACAGCATAGTGATTATACCCTGTGTAACGACAGCAGCATTCCAGCCGTAACCATTCTCAAATGTGCCATCATCGTAAATTAATTCGCCGGTTCCGGTGCATTCCTGATCAGGATTCATAAAGGATGTTTTTTCGGTATGACCGGTTGAAGCTTGTTGAGCCAATACCACTGTGGAAAGGCTCCAGGAAAGGAAAAGTAGACCCAGTAACAATTGAAAAAGATTTTTCATTACTAACTCCTCCTAGTAAGATTATATGAAAAATAGTTTTAAATAGAACACCTCTCGAAAAGGCAACCAGATTTTAGAGAATTATATACCTCCTATTATTTATATAATTAAAGAATAAATTAATATAGAAAAGAAAGATACCTCCACGAACTGCCTGACCGAAGGGAATTGAAATCGTACGATCGATCCAAATCAGTACCGAAAGTAAATTATGAATCACAAGTATTAATGAACTAATTGACAAATCCAATCAGAAATCAACCTCCCCAGATACCGGATCATAAGCTATATGGGTTTATTTTCAGAATCAAACTAAATAATTTTCTTAATAAACGCAATAATTTTGATATGAAATTATAAAAAGAAGTTGTTAGAGGGAAGCATTATCACTTTTATCAAGTTATTTCAATTAATCAGGACAGATTTGCCGCCTTTTTTAATTGCAAAAAAAACATCGTGCCAATCTGAAACAAAAAAAGCCGACCCAGGAGGATCGGCTTTTTTAAAAATACGGGGCAGTTTACTTGGTTAAGATCATTTTCTTGACTGATGTAAAACTGCTTCCATCAACACCATTGGCTTCTATCTTATACAGATATACACCGCTGTTCAGCTTTGATGCATCAAATGTAACATTGTGGTTTCCTGCTGCGATATTCTCGTTAAGAAGTACTGTTACTTCCTGTCCAAGTATATCAAATATTTTTAATGTTACTTTTGAATCTACAGCAAGGCTGTAGTTGATTTTTGTTGAAGGGTTGAACGGGTTTGGATAGTTCTGGGCAAGATTGAATTCAACAGGATTATTTATGCTTACCTCTACTACCTGTGAATATTCGCTTGCTCCATTGAAGTCGACCTGTCTCAGCCTGTAATTATAGGCTCCGTTAGCTACATTCTGATCTGAATATGTATATGAATGCTGCTGGGTAGATGTTCCGTTACCCTGTACGAAACCGATTGTCTGGTATTCTCCGCCGTTACTTCTCTGAACTTCGAATCCCTTATTATTTGTTTCAGTTGCGGTTATCCAGTTCAGTACAACATTTCCGTTGGATACATTTGCTGTAAATGATGATAATTCAACAGGAACAATATCCCAGCCGGTAACCATTACATTGTCTACTGCCCACCACCAGTCCCATCCGGGCTGTACTGAAACAAAACGAAGCATGAATGACTGACCTGCTACCAGAGATGAGATAACATGGTATTCATGAGTATTTCTGACATCAGTATCATTAAATGTTGAAACGTTCTGCCAGGTTGTGCCGCCGTCAGTACTTACATCAACGTAAGCAAAGTCAGTAGTACCGATGGCTTGCCAATCGTTATCCCATTCTACTGCAACTGACATATATTGGGATGCATCGATTGGGTTGTTAAAAGTTACCTCTCCTGATGAACCGCCGCCGCCGCTGCCGCAATTATCTGCATCAGCTGCAAGTATTCCGCCGCCAGCAGTAGGAGGAAGTGTATAACGTCCTGTTATAGCTGGGTCTGTGAATACTTCCCAGGGACATCCGACTGTTGAACTTACGGTCCAGCTGCCAAGACCTGATTCAAAATCATCCATCATAAGGGTTACTATATTCGGATCCTGCATCGTAGTAAACGACCAGGTAGTACCATTGGTGGTGCCTGTACCGTCGGTTTCATCAACCTTCCAGTAATATTCGTGATTATAGCTCAATGTGCCCGGATCAAATGTTGAAACAGGAGCACCTGAGTAAACTGAAGCTAAGTTTCCGGGATCATCACCGAAGAAAACTTCTATAGAAGTAGCTCCGCCGGGATTAGTCCAGCTGATGTCCTGGTTATTATCAACATTCGTTGCCCCGTCAGCAGGAACAGGATCCGTAGCCGGTCCGGGTCCAACAAGTGGGCCTGATGTACCATAAAGTGCAAAATACATATCGGTTTCTGTAGCAGCTATACAGGTAGTGATATCGCCCCAGGTCGCGCAGGATGTTGCAAACCCGCCGCCCGGGTTCTGCCATTTTGCAACAGCACCAGAAGCACCTGTAACAGTGCCCCAGTACCATTGTCCGCCTACGTTGAAATCCATCCGGCACTGGACTGAAACCCAGTAATCACCGGCGGGCAAAGATGCCGTTGTAGTAAGAGGAATGGTAAATGTACCGGTACCGCCATCGTAAGTGTAAGCAAGATTAAGGGCACTATATACTTCTGCTCCGGGTATACCGCCATTATTAGAATAAAAATACACATTAAAACCAAGTGCCGGACCTGCAGCACTATATGAACCAACCACCACTACCTGGTCTACAGTCCAGTCAGCATCAGCGGTAAAATCGTCTGCTGCCTGATTATCGTAAGCATCAAAAGATGCTTCGAAATCCTGGGATGTATATCCATTACCGGATGAACCGGCGGTTTGATCGTAAAGTAAAGCCGCTACCCCGTCAACCTGAGGGGCAATAATGTGTGATGAATGATTGAAAGTAAGCTGATTTGAATCAGACTTCTTCCCCTGGGCAAAATTGTCTGTTACCATAAAAGCAACAGCCAGGATGAGAACTATAGAATAGAACTTGGTCATAGAACCTCCATTTTGTATGGTTTAGTTAGTTAATTAAGGATAATGATTATGATTTCATTAAGGCAACTGAGACATTGCATCAGTCACCGGTTTCCTTTTTTTGTTTATTTACCAACAAAGGCATTTGAGAATTATACCGGATCCAAACCGAAAAGTTTAAACGAATCAAATCTGACTTCTTAGCAATCGAATAACTATCTTCTAATAGATAAAATGTTGACTAATAGAATATGACTAAAAATGCATGGAAACACGAAAGATCTGTGGTTAAAAGATTTTGTATTCCCCGATTTAATTTTTTTACAAAGATATAGAGTAGCAGCGAACAACAAAAAAAGTAAAGCATTAACCATCCACGTACCTCCGGAAAACAACTGAAGAATAATCAATACAGATTTCTTACAATTATCCTAAATATTCAAGGTAGAAGTGTCTTTATAAAGAATATTACTGTTTACCTGTCGTGGGAACAACAATAAATAAATTTGCAGAATTTAGCAAGAAAAAAATGAAAATAAATCAGAATATCAAAAATTAAATTAGTAATTGTTGATAATTATTAACTTTTTCAGTGTCCTTTATATAATTAGTTTCTCATTTTTTTGCAGCGAGGTTTTTTCAAGATTTTTCTTATACCTTACTAAACTTTTCAGAAGATTCGGATCAGAAGTACCCAGGATCTGCACAGCAAGAAGTCCTGCATTCTTTGCCTGGTTGATACCGACTGTTGCTACGGGAACTCCTCCGGGCATCTGCACTATCGAGAGCAGGGAGTCTAGTCCGTCTAAAGATTTCGATTTCACAGGAACGCCTATTACGGGGAGAGGTGAATGCGCCGCCGTCATTCCGGGAAGATGAGCTGCCCCCCCTGCCCCGGCAATTATAACTTTAATCCCTTTTTCATGAGCGGTTGATCCGTATTCCGCCATATATTTCGGTGTGCGGTGCGCGGAGACAATCTTTATTTCATAGGGAATTTTAAATTCCTCTAGTACCAAACCGGCCTCTTTCATAACCGGTAAATCAGAATCGCTCCCCATTATTACTCCGACAATTGGCTTTTCTTTCATTGTTATCCTAAATAATTATTTTTTGTTCAATTTTTTTCAGCCTCGCTAGTAATGTTCCGGTATTGCCGCCAAGCATAGTAATGTGTCCCATCTTTCTTCCATGCCTGGACTTTTCCTTACCGTATATATGAAGATGTACATTTTCATCTTTTAATGCTTCCCCGTAATCTTCAACTATACCACGACCTTCCTTTTTACCCAGAAGGTTGATCATTACCGCAGCTGGTTTTACCATTTCTGTCGATCCCAAAGGAAGATTCAGAACAGCACGGATGTGATTTTCAAACTGTGAAGTAACACATGCCTCAATTGTATAATGGCCTGAGTTGTGAGGACGAGGAGCCATTTCGTTTACTAATATTCTATTATCCCCGGTAATGAATAGCTCAATCCCGAATATGCCTATGCCTTTTACTGCCTCAACGGCTTTTATTGAAATTTCTTCTGCTTTTTTCCTTAGTTTATTGTTGATATCTGCAGGAGCGATCACTGTATGACAGATATGATCCTTCTGAATAGTTTCAACAATCGGGTAGGCTCTTGTTTCCTTTTTTGTACGGACAATCATCACAGCCAGCTCTTTCCTGAAGTTGATCAGTTCCTCTGCCATTAATTCAGAGTGTCGTTCAGTCAGTTCTTTTATACCTTCAGTATAACTTTTCTCATCTTTTACGAAAGCATTGCCGTAACCATCATAGCCCATCTTCCTTGATTTCAGTATGAACCTGTTTCCCAGCTTTTTGGCAATTAAATCATATGTAGCCGAACCTTTTACATCAATGAATTCCGGAACGGGAATCCCATTCCTTCTGAAAGTCTTTTTCTGAATAAACTTATCCTGAATAAGTGAAATTGTTTTGGAATGAGGCAGAACTTTCCTGCCGAGCCTCTCTATAAATTCAAGCTCCTTATAATCGATAAATTCGTTCTCAAGGGTAATAATATCACAGCTTTTGGCAAATTTCCTGAGAAGTTTTTTATCATCAATCCACCCTGCGTAATCGTATTTTGTCAGCATTCCCGCCGGCGACTGCGGGACCTTCTCCATAATTGCGATCTCAAATCCCAGCTTATATGCCTGGTACGCTGACATCCTGGCAAGCTGCCCTCCTCCGAGTATTCCTATTCGGGTTCTTTTTTCCATTTTTCCTTTAATTTATCCCGTGAAATAAACTATACTAATTTAATAATAATTTTTCCAATCAATCCTGCTTATCTTCATTCCGTCAGATTGAAGGAGCACACATCCTTCCAGGTCGGTTCGGCATATTAGTGAACCTGATTCCTGCAGCCGGTCGATTACCTCCTGGGAAGGATGACCAAACATATTTTTGATGCCGCAGCTGATTAGGCTTATTTCAGGGGAAACTGATTTGATAAATTCATACGAAGAACCTGTCCTGCTTCCATGATGACTGACTTTCAATACATCGGCATCCAGGAAATTACTATACTTTTTCGAGTAATAGCTTTCTCCCTTTTTATCGATATCTCCTGCAAATAGGAAAGAGGTCCGGCCGAATTCAACTTTTATTATTCCGCTGCTATTGTTAAGTGCATTTCCGCCCGTAGTAAAATGTGTATTGTTATTTAGAATAAATACTTCTGCATCTCCAATCCGGATCTTCCTCCTCGAATAATAATCACTTGGGATTTTTTTATTCCTAAGATATTTTTCAAACCGTCTGTCTTTAACAGAAGCTGTATCCGGAAATGGCTTAAATACTTTTTCTATTTTCTTATTTTCTATGAGTGAAATAATACCGCCGTAATGATCAATATCAATGTGAGATATAAACGCATATTTGAATTTCTTTATACCCAGCTTTCTCATAGCAGGCATTATAATTCTTTCTCCATTATCAAAATATTGAGAAGCATTGCCTGCATCGACTAACGCAGCCTCACCATCAGGAAATTTTAAGATGAATGAATCCCCCTGACCTACATCGAGCATAAATATGTTTAATTTGTTTCTACCTGTTGTACTATTCTCACCTGAAGAAGAATAGGTATAGATATTTGCCGCAATAAGTATCATAAATATTAAAACGGCACGGTAGGATTTAAGATACCTGGCTAAAAAGATACCGGCAAATATGAAAATATAAAAGATAACAGCATCCGTCCGGGAATAATTAACAACATCCAGAGAAGAGTATTTAAATGAACCTGCCCATTTAACCAATGTCAATAACAGGCCGGAAAACATGTTGTTTGCCGCAGCATAAACAGATGCCGCCCAGACTGAAAATGGGAAAATGATCAGGGTAGTTATGGCTGTTCCAATTATGATTCCTGAAAGAGGGATAACCACAAGATTGACGATCAGAGCTATAAGTGAGAATTTTTCGAAATAGACTATTGTTATCGAAAACGTTCCAACCTGGGCACTGAGTGACAGAGATGCAAACAGGAGGATAGATTTCAAGGGTCTGTATTTTATCCCGGCGCTGTCTACCAGTTGTTCAAAACGGGGATAAAAGTAAGCAATAGATAGGACGGCTGTGAAAGATAGCTGAAAACCGGGATTAAATATTTCAGAAGGTGCGATAGCAAGTAAAATTAAGGCTGCAATAGCAAGGGAGTTATAGATATTAGTCGACCGGTTTAAAAGGAACGCTGTAATAAGTACTATTGCCATTACAACAGCACGGAAAACCGAAGCAGGTGTCCCGGTAAGAAACATAAACAGAACCAAACCGGTAATAGTCAGGATCGACCGCATGTATAAATTAAGTCTTCCCATAAGTGCAAAAAAGATCAGAGCTATAAATCCGGCATGCAGTCCTGACACAGCAAGTATATGGGCAACTCCCGAATTAACAAACTGGCTCCTCGTCTCAAAATTTATGTCGCTTCTGTCAGCCAGGATTAATCCTTTCAATAATGCAGTGGTTTCCGGTGTGTGCAGCGATGTGATTATTTCATCGATAAGTTTCCTGGCTGAAAATAGCATCCGCGTGAATGAATAGGCCTCTCGGGATATTACTGAAATATTATTTTTTTCATAGACGTATATTATACCGCTGATATCCTGTGAATGCAGGTATTTGTTATAATCAAACTCCCCCGGGTTACGTTCCTCTCTTCCTTTTCTGTATGTTCCGGTTATTGATATACCATTTCCGGGTTCAAGCCTTGCAAATAAAGAATCTGCGCTGTCATCCAGGATCTTGCATAAAAGATTTACCCTTGTATTGACGGTACTCCCTGCCCGGATTGAATCAGTCTTTAAGAGGAATGAAAACCCGTTCCGGGAGGGAAGGTTGATATTAGAAATACGGCCGTATGCAGTGAAATCCCTGACCACATATATCGAATCCGGAATTATATTTTGATTATTACGCTGCATCTGCCCTGAAGTATACCCCACTGAAAGGGGAAGTAAAAGTATAAGGACGGATGTCGCTCCATACCTGGGTTTCCTCTTTCGCACCAGGTGGAATATTACAGAAAACGAAAAGAAGATCCCCAATAACAGAAGATCATATAATATTGTCAGAGCGAAAAAAGATTGCAAAACTATTCCGGCGGCAAATGATACCGTAACCCTGATTACCGGAAAATCCTTCATCCACAGGTCCTGAGTATCGCATCTTTAATCTGGGTAAGGTTTTTCACATCGGCAGACAGAGATTCCGCATTTTTACCGGCAGTGATAAAAAGCGAGGGATTTAAAGTGTGAGTCTTGATTGATAAATCCTCAAAGTTGCCATGATCCGAACAGATAACAATTGTAAATTTAGATTTATCGGCCTCATTTAAAACAGTAAATAGGAAATTATCCAGTGTCAGTAATGTTGTTTCGATATCATCGTCGTACCGCCCATGTCCAAGGTGATCAGTAATGAAATATTCATACAAGGTGAAATCGTTTTTCATCGCCATTCTGATCAGTCTCCTCCCTGCTGTCTCTGGTCTGATAACAGGAAGGGTGTATCCAAGCTTTTTATTCCACCTCTCATTAGTAATTTCCGCTGTTAATGCAGTTCCCCTTCTGACCTCGGATACACGATTCAGCCTGAGTCCGCTTAGCTTCGCACTTAAGGATGTAACGCTGAGTCTTGACTTCCCCGAACTCAGGTAATCAAAAAATACTTTGGGATATGCATTCGCAAACAAAGCCTTCCGGCCCTTTGAAAGAAATTCCGCAAATATGTTGTGTTCTTTTATAATCGGTACCAGGGTTGAGTATGGATAAGGGCCAAAGTGCTTGCCCACATATTCAGCAGCATTCATCCCGCAGAATATGGATGTCTGCCCGGTACCGCTCTGAGGTAAACCTTCTACTCCCAGTGCGGCGTCGACCGGAGTCAAATAAAAACCGTTTTTTGTCAGGTGCTGGTTGTCAAGAGTAGGAACATTCCCGAAAAGTGCGGTAAAGGTTTTAAACCCGTATTTAAAGAAAGGATTAAATTCAAAATCCATTTTGCCTATTCCGACACCATCAAGGAATATCATTAATACCGGATTCACATGAATACTTTTATTTTGAATCGATAATTATTGTAACAGGACCATCATTAAAGATCCTTACTTCCATCATTGCCCCAAATATGCCGGATTTAACTTTTTCATCTCCCAGGTTGAACTTCATTCTTTCGATAAATTTTTCATATAGAGGCACAGCTTCACCCGGTCTTGCTGCATCTGTGAACCCGGGCCTGTTTCCTCTTGATGCATCACCATAAAGGGTGAACTGAGAAATAACCAGCGCCTCTCCATCTATATCTTTTACTGAGAAGTTCATCTTTATATCGCCTGAATCCTCACGCGAAAATATTCTCAGGCTGCTGCATTTATCTGCAAGGAAATTCACATCTTTTTCGGTATCGCCTGTTCTTATCCCCAGCAAAATCACCAATCCCCTGCCAATTTCCTGAATATAGTCTTCCTCATGAATGCTCACGCCGCCTTTTGCGACTTTCTGTACTACCACTCTCAATTCATCTCTCCGGAAATCACTCTTTCTATATCAAGATAATCGTTTTTAACTCTGATTGAACTGAAATTGTTTTCTTCAAGTATTTTTTTCACCGCCGCCGACTGACCCTCACCGGTCTCAAAGTATAATCTGCCCCCGCGTCGTAATAGTTCTTTTGCCCTTACACTTATTTCTTTGTAGTAAATCAGTCCGTCACCATTATCCGTCAACGCCTGCCGGGGTTCATAAACTTTTAATTCAGGCCTGAGTTTCTCAAAATCTTTTACTGATACATATGGAGGATTGGATACAATTACATCAAAACTTTTTTCTTCAGGATAACTTCCAAGTATATCATTTTCTATAAACCTCACCTGGTTTTCAGTACAGTTGAGTATAGAATTTTCCCCCGCAATATTAAGTGCGTCTTTACTTATATCGGTTCCGACCACTTCTGATCCCGGAAGATTCTTTGCAAGTGAGATGGCTATATTTCCGCTGCCTGTACCTATGTCAAGTATTTTTATACCCGGATTGTTTTTATTTTGCTCTATTATTTCCTCAACAAGTATTTCGGTTTCCTGCCTTGGAATGAGTACCGAGGAATTTACATAAAACGGAAGTCCATAAAATTCGACCGATCCCACAATATACTGCAGAGGTTCATAATCTCCTCTTCTTTTAAGGAAACTTCTGTATAAGGTAACCTCTTCTTCACTAAGAGGACGGTCGAACGTAAGGTAAAGATCAAGTCTTTTGCATTTCAGAATATGTGCGAGAAGTAGTTCTGCATTTATCCTGGGTGATTCAATACCTTTTTTTTCAAGATACTCGGTCGATAGTTTAATTGATTCAAGAACGGTGAGCATATTCAAGTAAAATATTCTATTAATATTTAAAATTTAATTATTTATGAGGAGAATAAGAAGATTTTATTCGGAAAGGAAGTAGTAAATAAGAAAACCAAAGCCTACCTGCACAGCCCCGAAGGCTATACCTGCTATCAGGTCATATTTGTGAGTCTGATCCAGGTAGTATTGATTACCTGAAAACTGGTACTGATCGAAATTATCATCGGCTTTTAACTTGTAATAGGCTGAGACACCTCCGAAGGCAACTATGCCTCCCACAAGTAGCTTAAAAATATTTTTCTCGAAGAAATTCTCGCCCTTTTTCTCCCCGGTAAAATTAAGTTTGACCTTTGCTTTGTTCCTTAAATTATCTGCATCAACAATTTTTTCCTCAAATCCCGGTTTCTTAAGGAGAATACTTCCGCTGTTGACAGAAAGGAACAGAGGAGTGTGACCGATAAGCACGCTGTCCCGGTATACATAAGCATCTTGGGGCTCCGTATCGAGATAGACTTCAGATTTAAAATTATAAGTTAGAACCGTGTCGTTACATTCTTTAACTCGTAGGGTATCTTCAAATGAGTGCGAATTCCATCGATCTGCTTCTTCCATAACTACAATAAGATAACTGCCTTTCTCTAACCTAACATCTGCACTTCCCCTTCCGGCTAAATGATCATCAATATAGATTTTTGCGGAAGGGGTATCTGTTTTCACCAGGATGCCGGCTCTGCAATCCTGCGCATAAATGTTTAATGCAGAGAAAAGGATAATAGGAAGCAATATCAGTTTATTCAAATTCATAAGCTTGAAGCTCCCCCCGGTCAAATCCTATAAAAAGAATATTCCTGAATATAACTGGTGATAATTCAATTCTTCCATCCACTAAATAAGTTCGCGTGATTTCTCCGCTTTTCCTGTTTACAAAATAGAATTTTTTATTAAGATCTGGAACAACTAGCAGGTTTTCAGCAGCGTACGGCGTAGCTTTCAGCACTCCTCCTGTAGGGGTACTCCAGATAAGCTTCCCGGTGTTTTTGTCGAGACAGAAAAGATCTCCCTTCAGACTGCCGAAATAAATTTCCGAAGGAGTAACTGAAGGAGTCATCATAATCCTTGCTCCTGATTCAAAATGCCATTTAACCTTCCCTGTTTTTAGTTCAACAGCATAGAGATTTCCGTTGTCATTACCTGCATAGGCCATATCCCCTGATATTGCTGTTCCGCAGAAAAAAGACTTTCCGATTTTCTCCCTGTATAATATTTTACCATCACTATTGTTTAAACCGATAAGTTCTCCATCATCATTGCCGAATACAATAATTCCGTTATTCATTGAGGGTGAACCATGCACTGCCGAATTTGTGGCTGTCTTCCATATCTCCTTTCCGAACATATCATACCTGTATACATTCCCATCTTCGGTATTGAAAATAATACCGTCGGGTGTACCGATAATTTCAGTAACACATCTTCCTTCAACTTCAACATCATGCGTCATTTCCCCCATAACAAAATCATAATATCTTAAATGGGTTATATTATCATCATCGACTGCATCAGCATAAATAACGTAGAACTTATATATAAATGGTGAGGAGAATACTGATCCTTCGTTTTTCAGTTGTCCTGCTTTTTTACCAGTAATCATGTTATAACAATATATACGGCCAGATAAATCGCTGACGAATACAAGAGAGTCATAGATAACAACAGAGGAGTTTGTAAAACCCCCGTTTACACTATTCTCCCATTTTAATGAGAGCGAGTCTGTTATACTCTTACTTATATAAAATTCTCGTGCAGGATTTCTTCCGAAACTGGTATATGCATTATCATCGCGGTGCGCCTCTGTTTGGATTAAGGATGTAGCGCACCCTGCAGAGAGCAGCAGAAGGAAACAAAATATGTATTTTAAATAATTCAAAAATCCCATCCGAAGAAAAACTGGTAAAACAATCCGGGCTGAAACATTGAAAGGTTATCCTCAATCTTTTTACCGATATCATAACGCAAAACTATCGCGCCAAGCAGGTTCATTCTGAAACCGAATCCAACGCTTCCAAGGGTCTGATCGTAAACCTCATCCCAGGCACCTCCGAAATCGGAAAATACAGCACCTCTTATACCCCAGAAACCGAGGTTTACAAAAGGAAACCTTATATTTATCTGGTCGATCAAAGGAAAACGCAGTTCAAAAGAAGATAGCCACAGCTTCTCTCCGCGGATCGACCACCTCGGCCATCCCCTCAGATCCCAGCTGCCCCCCATAAAATATCTTCTGGCTTCTTTACCTTCATTATAAAATATTGCGCCCCGGAAAGCCAGTGCGGTTGTATAACCAATCCTGAGATACTGCCTGTAATCGGCAATGACAGTGAAGAAATTTACATTACTGTATTTAACATCGCTTGTATAACCAAGCAGCAGTCTTGCCCGGATTCCGTCGAGAGGACCGGTAGGTCCCCATATTGAATTATCAGCCACATAGGAAATAGTGTTGCTTAAGAGGAGTGCTTTCCTTTCTATAACTCCAAGTATCACCTCTTTATCGCTGCTGGCCAGAGAAATATCGGTTTCGATCCTCTGGAACTTTGAGAGAGGGAAATTAAGGAGGAAGAATCCTCCGAAACTTCTCTCATAGAAATACTCCTCCGATTCCTGTATGTCGTACCTGTTGCCGCTGAAATGAAATACCCCGAATCCGTAATTGGTTCTCTTGCTGAGGTCGATCCTTTCCATCATTATATTAAAGCTCTTAAGAAAATCGCTTTGAACATTAGCAGTATTATATATGAGGAAGAAATAATTATCATCACCGAAGAGGTCACTTAATGAAAGTATAGCTCCTCCCCGTGTCCCGTATACCGGGTCCGTTGTTACGTCACTCTGCGCGTAATCGAGCGTATATTCCTTTTCATAATTATATTTCTCTTTTTCCGCATAGATATCCAGCTTTGATTCAATCCATTTGCCATCCGTAGAGTCGAAATTCATGACAATCTTAAAAGAGGAATCGGGCGGAATGCTGTCAATCTTATCTTTATAGAGGTTAAACGAGAAGTTTTCAAATCCCGAAAAGGTAATTTCAGTTGAATCAATGTATCGTGGATGGAAAGCACTCGTGATGAAATGCGTTACTTTCCACACTGAATCGGAGAAAGTATGATCGATGAATTTCATTCTCCAGAGGTTCTGAACTCTATCTATATCGGAGGTGAATAGAAGCGTACTCCTATCAGGAGAAAGTACCGGTGATGAATTATTTGCAGGCAGATTTGTTATATAGTCAATCCTGTGTGTATTAAGGTCGTACGAGAACAGGTTATAATATCTTTCATATTTTCCTGCTGTTCTGTCAGATGAGAATATCACCTGCGAATCAGTAATACCGAACACCGGATCCCTTTCATCGTAGTAATCATTTGTCAGCCTTGTGAGCTGATCTGTTTCAATATCAAGCGTAAAAAGATCGCTGAAGCCCTTCTGGTCGATTGCCTGAAACACTATTCTTTTTCCATCCCCGGAAAATTTGGGAGAAGTAATATTGATCAGGTTTTCATCCTGATAATTGTCAATTACCTCTTCTTCTGGAATGGAATAAAAATGAATTGCATCTGTCGCTCCGGATTTTGTAACAAATGCTACGAGTCCGTCTTTCGATATATCAATGGATGACTGAAACAAATGAAATGCCTCATACTCAGCTGTTTTCTCACCTCTCAAAACTAATTCCGGTTCAAGATCTGATTTCTTTTTTACATTTATCTTCATCTTGTAAAGGGAGGAATAACCGTCACGGTTAGCCGGGAAATACAACCAGGTGTCCCCGTTTATTTTATACGGAACCGGGGAAAAATTGAAACCGAAATTTGTAAGCTGTTCAGCCGAATGCTGCAAAGGAGCCTTATCAGAAAGGAGAGGATAATATTTGCGTTTGAGGTAAAAAAGCCATTCTGAATCTATTTCTTCAACTGGTTTCCCCAGTGTATGCTCAAGCACTTTTGTAAAATCACTATACATCCAGAGATTATCGATAAGCAGCATTACTTTTTCGGGACCGTATTTCTCTTCAATAAAATGCAGGAAGTTCTGTCCTTCTTTGTACATCAGGAAAGTTCCATAAATGCTGTACATATCCTCAAGGTTGACAAAATAGTTATTTATAACGGCATCACGCATAACCATCTCAGCCTGGGCATCTATATCAGTCGATAGATACTCCGCCAGCCCTTCCGTAAACCAGAGCGGTGGAAACCTGTCCGCCGTCAGTCTGTGATCCGAGAGGATGTGCAGTACTTTGGTAGTCATAAAAACATGGACCAGCTCGTGTCTTATAACATGCTTAAAATCATGAATTGAGCCGGTATAGGGAATTACCACCCTGCCTTTTAAGAACTCAAAGAATCCACCGACTGCGTCGGGTACAAGTCCGGGAGTTGTGTTTGTCTGCTGAAAATGGAGGGAGGTATTGTAAAAGATAAGGGGGATGGGCCTGGTTATAAGGTTATCAAATTTAACCTTAAGTTCATCATAGGCATCCTCAGCATAAGAAGCTCCTATCTCGGCAATTTCCTCAAACTCACCATAATAGTAGATGTTGAAGTGTTCGGTCCTTAGCACCTTCCATTCAAATCTCTGGTACTGAACCTTATTTCTGCCGAAATAGTAAAATTGTGCATCGGCACTGCAGGAAATTATTAGTATTATAAAAAAAAGAAGTTTAGGGAATTTCACAGGTTTTAATTTTTAGTTCAGAAATCCCTTCATCCTAATAAATTCTGAAAGGATTACATTAAGATAATCTTTCTTTTAAAGTATGGATGTTATCAATCTCAGAAGGGTCAAATCCTCTGAGTACAGCTGTGTAATAAGTTATCCAATCAAATAAATAAATCAAATCCAATAATCGTACCTTGAAATCGTCTTCTTCGCTCTCAATATTTATATATTCCAAACCCTTTTTCACTGCCAGTTCGGTGGTTATCTCAAATCTTTTTTTAACCTGCGGATGATATGATTCGTCAAGGACATTTATGAGTTTTGCATTAATCTGGCTGGAATTGAAGCTCTCCCATCCGATTATTTCATTATGATTAAGTTCAGGGATAATATTATGAAATGCATGCAGCTTGGAATTTTCATTCAGCTGGCACTTAAAGCGGTACCCGGCAGCTGATGTCAGGTCGGCCGCTGAGTATATAACTGGGATAAAACCGATCAGCAATTCTGCGCAATTAAATGCAATATTGTTTTCCGCCGAATACTCCTTACCTTTCTTCTGCCATAGATTCCTTATTCTTTCAACTACCATATCCTGCGGGGGAATTAGTCCCAGCTGAACGAAAATCTTTAATAATGAGAAGAAACCGGAACCGAGGGCGTATCTTGGCTGGAAACCAGGAGTCATACTGACCAGGGGTATATTCTCTTTTTCTGCAATCTCCCGAACCTTTCCTCCGGTTGAAACACATACTATCTGGCATTTCTTTTTGATACCCTCCTCAAGCACTGATATAGTCTCCTCGGTATTCCCTGAATAAGATGAGATTACCAGGAGTGTGTTTTTATCTGCGTAGTGAGGCAGAGTGTAATTTCTGTTCACGAAAAAGGGAAGCGTCAACTCATCCTTTAGAAAATTTCCCATTAGATCCCCGCTTATTGCTGAACCGCCAAGACCCGAAACTATTATATTCCTGAATTTTTTATCCTTCAACTTTTCAACATTAAATTCGTTATTCCAGGCTGAATCAACCTGGCTATATGTTTCGGTCAGGACATTAAACTGGTTCTGAGAATCGTACTTAGTAGTGTAGTCGGTCAACTTCATTAAAATTCCTTATATAATATTTCTTGTACGGGTGATTTGATTTTCCCTGAAGAATTTCTCAATCCTGGCCAGAATGTCTTCCTGCGTCACGTAAGTAAGACAGTCCTCCGCCAGCTTTTCAAGGTTTTTCATTGAGCAGCTTCGTATTATTCTTTTAGCGTATGCTATTGTTGACGGTGACATACTCAATGATTCCAGTCCGAGACCAACCAGGAGAGGGATTGCCAGAGTATCAGCAGCCATTTCACCGCAAAGACTAACACTCTTGTGTGATTTTTTAGCCTCTTGTACGATGTGATGGATTGTTCTTACAACACCAGGACTAAACTCCTGGAACAGGTCGGCTACAAGGTCATTCCCCCTGTCAACCGCCATAAGATATTGGATAAGATCGTTTGTACCAATACTCAGAAAGTCAACTTCAGCGGCAAATTCTTTTGCCATCAAAGCTGCAGTTGGAACCTCAACCATAATGCCGACCTTCATATTCTTATCATAAGGAATCTTATTTTTCTTAAGCTCTTGTGCGCATTCTTCTATCAGCTGCTTTGACTGCCGGATCTCCTTAATCGTAGAAACCATCGGAATCATTACCTGGATATTTTTATTGACACTTGCCCTTAAGATAGCTTTAATCTGGGTTCTGAAGATCCCCCTGTTCTCAAGTAGGAGCCGGACACCTCTGAGCCCCAGGAATGGGTTGGGTTCTTTATAGTCAAGTAATTTAAATTTGTCGCCGCCAATATCAAAAACCCTGATTGTAAAAGTTTCAGGATAAACTCTGTTTGAAAGATTTGTATAAATCCTGGTCTGCTCATCTTCTGAGGGAAACTCTCCCAGCTCTTCAAGGATCTGCTCTGTCCGGTAAAGACCTATTCCTTCAGCACCGCTGGTAACCATAAGATCAATCTCGCCGGTTACATCCACATTTGCCTGCAGGGTTATTTTCTTGCCATCGGTTGTAACTGCAGGTTTGTCCTTAAGCTCCACAAGTTCTTTCTGAAGCTGTCTGAGCTTTTCAAGTTTCTGGTTGAAGAATTCAATGTGTTCTTCGATAGGATTAATAATAATATAGCCATGGAAACCGTCAACAATTATCGTATCATCATCAAGTATGTGGAGCGTAGCATTATGAGTCCCCACAACAGCAGGTATATTCAATGACCTG
This sequence comes from uncultured Ignavibacteria bacterium, assembly GCA_963774455.1. Lineage (GTDB taxonomy): Bacteria > Bacteroidota > Ignavibacteria > Ignavibacteriales > Ignavibacteriaceae > DATFVA01. Next base: position 877,322 of record CAVZFD010000005.1, on the reverse strand, counting down.
GAAACAATGGCAGCATGCGACGTCAACCCCCCATGGTCTGTTATAAATCCCTGCACATTGCTCCGGCTCAGAAGTATGGTATCTGCCGGAGAAAGAGAATCACTCACTACAACAACGTCTTGCTTTATTCTCGACTGCCATCTTCTTTTCTGGAGATTCCTTACAATCCTGTTTTTAATATCTTCAATGTCATGGGCTCGTTCCTTCATGTATGTTTCGTGAGAGACCATCATAAGGTCCTGGTATTTTGAAATCTCATCGTCTACTATAAACTCCGGTTGTCTCCTTTCAGTCTCAATCCGTTTCTGAATGTTTCCTATAAGCACCGGGTCGTCAAGTATCATTATCTGGGCCTCAAAAATAGCAGATCTTTCATCACCCATCTTTTCACGAGCGATCCCCAGTATTTTATTTAGTTCCTTCCTTGATTTGTTCAGAGCCTCTTCAAGGTTTCTTTTTGCCTCATCGATGTCGGTGATTTCTCCCCTGTTAATATCTATCTTTTCTTTCATAAAAAGATAGGCTTTGCCGATTACTATTCCCGGAGCGGCTGCTATCCCCGAAATCTTGTTTTCCGCTTCAAGAAATATTTGTCTGAATGATTTCAAATCTCGTCAAATCCTCTATTAAAATACTCTACTATTTCCTTCGCGGCCAGTTCTTCATCCTCACCGTCAAAAGAAAGGGTAACTTCCGAACCCATTTCGGCAGCAAGGGTCATTACACCTATTATGCTTTTTCCGTTTATGTTCAGTCCGTTTTTTGAAATGTAGAATTCACATTTATATTTCGAAGCCATTTTAACTATTGTTGCTGCAGGCCGGGTATGCATCCCTGCCTTGTTTATAATTGTTACAATTTTTTCGATCATTACTTCATTCGTTTAATGAGAATTTCAGCCAGCCAGTTAAATATTTCACGGTCTTCTCTGTTTTTCAATATCCTCAAAGACCGCAAGGCCCTGCCGGTGTATTTTTTTATTTCTTCCTTTGCATCTTCAATTACCCCAAGCTTTTCATAAAGCTTCTTATATTCCGGAACTTTTCCGGGTTTTACCCCTTTTGATCTGATCAAAGCCTGGAGAAGTTCCTTATCCTTCCCCTTTGCTTTTTCAAGTGCTTTAACAAGAAGATATGTTTTTTTCCCTTCCATAAGATCACCGCCGACCTTTTTTCCAAATTCAAGTTCATCTGCCGTTAAATCCAGCAGATCATCCTGAACCTGGAAAGCTATTCCGATGTTCCGTCCAAAAGAAGACAATGCCTTAACAACCTCCGGTGAACCTTTGCCAAGTCTGGCTCCAAGCGAGCAGCACATCGCCAGCATCGCGGCAGTTTTCTTCTGTATCATCCAGATATATTCGTTAAGTTCGAGAGTCTTACGTGTCTCGTATTCCTTATCAAGACTCTGCCCTTCACAAACTTCCACAAGTCCTTTTGTGAAATCGGTAAATATTTCCCTGGTACCCCCTTTTTTGTCCTTCAGCAGGTTTTCGTATGCAACAGCAAGTAGACTGTCGCCGGCAAGAATTGCCGTGTGATCATCATATTTAACATGCAGCGTAAGCCTGCCTCGTCTCTTCTCTGCATTATCCATAATATCATCGTGAACCAGGGTGAAATTATGAAGCAGTTCGACTGCAGCCCCGGTATAGTAGGCATCGGAGTATTTGCCTCCGGCTGCTTTTGCTGATAATAAGACCAGCATAGGCCTGAGACGTTTACCACCGCTTTCAATAATGTAGTAAGCAGGCGAATAAAGATTCTCCGGCTTCCTGGCTGATAGAGAACGCTTTAATATTTTTTCAACCTGCTTTTGTTCCCTCTCCAGGATCGACTTATAGTCAACAAGCGTACTCAATGAAGACTTCCCCTCTCATTCAACTTATTTTTTCTAAGTTCTTTAAGTGATGATGAACCGGTGAGAAACATAATTTTCTTTATATGATCGAACCAATCTATCACCAGTTTTTCAACACCTTTTGTATCTTCTTTATCAAGTGTCTGAAGTACTATTCTTGCGGATGCGATAATATCTGCACCAAGAGCGAGTGCTTTGGCTGCTTCAATAGCGGTATTTATTCCTCCTGATCCGATAAGCGTAAACTTATATTTCTTTTTTAACCTGGTGATGGTTCTTAAGCAATAGGATGTCGGAATTCCCCAATCCCAGAATTCCTTTAGTTTACCATCTTTATTCCTGAGTATCTCTACACCGGCCCAGCTTGTACCGCCCGCTCCTGCAACATCAACTCCTTTAACGCCGCAGTCGAGCAGATGCTTTGCAGCTTTATCCGAGATACCGGCGCCGACTTCCTTAACAATTACCGGCACTTTCACCTGCTTAACCATCTTCCTTAATTTTTTCAGCAACCCCGTGAATTCTGGTTCACCCCCCTTTTGTATAAGCTCCTGAAGCGGATTAACATGCAATACCATTGCATCAGCTTCAATAAGGTCGACCAGGAAATTAATCTGATCGAAATTATCCATCTTTACGAGCTGCGCTGCCCCGATATTGCCCAGTATTGGAATTGAGGGAGCATTTTTCCTTATAGCTTTATATGTAGCATGATAATCTTTGTTCTCAAGGGCCTGGCGCTGACTTCCAACACCAAGAGGTATATTGAGGTTATTAGCGGCCACCGAAAGTCTTGCATTGATATTTTCCGCCTCGGCAGTACCGCCGGTCATGCAGGAAATCAGGAAAGGATAGCTGATTTTCTTCTCTAAAAAAACCGTGCTGAAGTCTATCTCCCGGAGATCAACTTCCGTAAGTGCATAGTGATTGAAGTCATAATACTCAAACCCGTTCGTTTTGCTCTTAAAGGCTACTTTGTCTGTCAGTGACAGTTCTATATGCTCCTTTTTTCTTTTGGAAGTTGAATCGGGGTTATGATTCATCAGTTTACTTTATTTGTGATTTATTTGATGAACAAAATATCAAATTTTTGACAAAAATACCTGTTATTATATGCTGCTATGCAGCCTTAATTTCTGCAGCTCAGAAAGTTGAGCGTTATGAAATAGCTTCTTACGGTTCATTGAGTACTTATGCAGAACAATTGGATATTTACGGAGTGGCAGATAAACCGCAAGCTACTCTCGAAGAGGAAGGTGAAGCAAATACACTGCTGACAAGAATTGCAATCCAGGGAATAAACCAGGCAGCAAGAGCTTAATTAGTAATAATCTTCCCAGATTTATGAGGCTGTCTCAGAACCTGTGAGACAGCCTTCTTTATTTTAAGCCCGAAATGCCTATCATCTCCTGCTCCTCAAATTCCAGCATAGCATTTATCAATCTGAAGTGAGAGAATTTTCTTAAATCTTCCATCATGATAATTGCGGCAGTGATTTTTCCTTCATTGAGAAGCCTTGCCCGGGCTGTGCCGTTGAGAAGCGGACCGGCAGGGGTCATCCAATTCTTGCCGTCAAAGAAAACTATATTTGCTATTGAAGTATCTGTAATGAATTCGTTTTTAATAATCAGAATATCATCACATTCCTCTTTCATTTTCAGAAGATTGTTTATTGATGTTCTGTCCGTAAATTTATGTGAATATTCAATTGTATCGTCTTCTACAATTTTAAGGGAAAGTATACGGGGGGTTTTGTAATTATGAAATTCAGTCTTAACGGAGTCTTTATTGTAGAGAAATCTGCATTTTACCGTACCTTCAGTTAATGACGACGGTACATTTATCTTATCTTCAAGGATGAACTTCGGATCCGCTTCAAGGAAAGTTCTGCAGGATCTCTCATACCTTTCCTGGTGCCATTTTAAATTCTGCGGCACACCGTTTTTAATTCTTATTGTTTCAACCAGTGGGTACATATACTTTATTTATCATTTCCTGGTATTCATTTTCAGGATCGCTTAACGCGGTGATTCCTCCGCCGCTCCTGAACTGTAATCCAATTGGTGTCTTCTCAATATACCGGATCATGACAGCACTCTCCAAATTTCTTCCCTCGAATATTCCAAAGATTCCTGTGAACCATCCTCTGTCCTGCTGTTCTGCACTTTTAATGACCTCTATAGTTTTTTGTTTAGGAGCACCGCTTATCGAGCCTGCAGGAAGCATTCTCACTAAAATGTCTCCCAGGTTTTGTTTCCAGTTCTTTTTAAGTACTCCTTTAATTTCTGAGCTTACCTGAAGCAGGTCCTTCTGGTTCGTATGAATTTTGCCAATGTACCTGAACTTTGTCACAGTAACGTCAACAGCCGAGAGCGAAACATCATTCCTTATCAGGTCAACTATGGTGTTGTGTTCATATATTTCTTTCTCGTTCTTAAGCAGAATTTCTTCAGCTTCAGGCAATGAAGCATCGATTGTGCCTTTCATAGGATACGAGAACATTTCGCCGTCGGTAATCTTCACAAAACACTCAGGCGAAAAAACCAGGAACTCATCTTTATATAGAAGTTTATAGGGAGCTTTTGCCGTATAAAATATTTCCTGTAGAGAGAGATCTGTTTCAATGGACGTAGGAAAGGTCAGGTTTACAAGGTATGTATCTCCCCTGTCGAGATGATGCTTCACTTTTTCGAATGCTTCAAGGTATATTTCTTTTTTGACGGGAACTTTCTTAAACTGTTTGGGCTTATGATGCTGCCCGGTATCAAAATTTTTATTCCCTTTTATATCGTAGAAGATCCCTTCCCGCCCTGTTTCATCCAGTTTGCAAACAAACGGTTTCTTCAGTTCAAAATCTGCCAGGAAAAAAAATGGAATGCCTTCACTGCTGTAAGTGTTAACCTTCTTAATGAATTCCGGAAGGCTCATTCTTCACCATCCAAATTCAGGAAATTTGTCATCATCTCTATGCCGTACTCTGTTATAATCGACTCAGGATGGAACTGTACGCCGAAAAGATTATACTCTTTATGCCTGAACGACATAATCTTATCATCCTCTGAAACAGCCGTAACCTCAAGCTCATTGGGCATACTACTTTTATCAATCACCCATGAATGATACAAACCTGCTTTAAACTTAGATGGGACCCCCTTAAAAAGAAGCGATGGCCCGGATATATTTATTTCTTTCGGCTGACCATGAACAACGGCCGGAAGATGATCCAGTTCAGCGCCGAAGAAACGGGAAATTGCTTCATGTCCCAGGCATATTCCCAGCATTGGGATCTTTGAATGATATGTCTTAAGCATATCCTGAAGCAGAGGAAATTCATCCGGGAGACCGGGACCCGGAGATATAATCAGTCTCTTGTACCTATCAAGTTTACTGATCCTCAGCTGATCATATGGCAGCACCTCCAGGCTGGTCCCTGGAATCCTCCTTACAAGTTCAACGATATTGTATGTGAAGGAATCATAATTGTCAATAAGTGCAATTTCCATAGAGGAGCACGAATTATTCCTTCAATTCCTGAATTTTTCTGTCAATAAAACGCGAACTTTCAGGCATCATCTCTTTGGCTTTCTTATACGTTTCGAGAGCTTTTTCTTTATCACCTTTTGCCTGGTAAGCTTCGCCTAGTCCATAATAAGCCATCCCTGAATTAGGATAAACTTCAATATTAAGATTGGCAATCCCAAGTGCGTCATCATATCTTTGTTCATCATTCAGCATTTCCACAAGTTTGACGAGAGTTTCAGGTGAAAAATCATAAGTAAAACTTCCGTAGTATTGGTCATGCAGCTGATGATAGGTGCTTATGGCCTGGGGAAGACCCTTATCTTTAATTGTAGTTAGCAGAACATCCTCCAGCATCAGAGGTTTCTTATTTCCGCGGTGGCAGGTAACGCACTTAACAGTCATTACATCGCTGGTATATTTGGATAACTGTGAAAGGTAATCCTTGTTAATTCCCATAACCATCTTCAACATTACCCTTGCCTCTTCTTTTTCTTCTTTTTTGTCAGATGGAAAATCAAGCTTGTCCGTACCTTCCTGATCAGCGTGACAAAATCCGCAGTTGACACCAAGAGCATCGGAGAAGGATCTCATCGTGCCGAGAAGTTTTTCCTTTGAAATCAGTTTGGGCAATACTTGCAGATTTGTAAATTTATCAGGAACCTGAGCATGTGAAAACACAGACGACAGAAAGATAACCGATGCAAGGATAGTTAATCTCTTAAACATAGAAATATGCCTCCGGGGTTTTATCTGAATTTATTAAAGGATTTATTAAAGTTATCCTAAAAAATAATATAGTTCCACCCATTTAAAAAATTATCTTGAGGTAGAATTTAAATCCGTTAATAGGAGGGAGACGCTTTCAGGGAGCCTGGTATCTGCCTTTTGGAGGCCGAGGTGAGGCCGAAGAGAGGCCGGGATGAAGGTGACTTATGGCTGTCAGAAAATCGCAAGAAAGTTGTCAAAACCAAAAGAAAGTTAAATGTGCCTTTTTGTTTTGATTCGGAAAAAGACTAAGTTTTTTCCGTTTAAGTTAAGTTTTCTTTAAGGAACAACAGATGCAAAAACCCCGCCTAAGCTTCTGGCAGATCTGGAATATGAGTTTCGGATTCCTCGGTATCCAGTTTGGCTTCGCACTTCAAAATGCAAATGTAAGCAGAATTTTTGAAACATTGGGGGCTGATATCGATTCAATACCTATTTTGTGGATAGCGGCACCTGTTACCGGATTAATAATACAACCTATAATAGGTCATTTCAGCGATAAGACATGGACAAGACTCGGCAGAAGGAGACCGTACTTCTTCGGAGGTGCAATTCTTGCTTCTGCAGCTATCATTTTTATGCCCAACTCACCTGTTCTTTGGGTTGCTGCCGGTATGCTATGGATAATGGATGCCTCCATAAATATTTCAATGGAACCGTTCCGTGCCTTCGTTGCCGATAACCTCCCATCCGAACAGCGAACCATTGGCTATTCAACACAGAGCTTTTTTATCGGAATAGGAGCTGTAGTTGCTTCGGCGCTTCCTTATGTTCTCACTAATTGGTTTAATATTGCAAACACTGCACCTGCAGGTCAGATTCCTGATTCGGTGAAATTTTCCTTTTATATCGGCGGTGCTGTTTTCTTCCTTGCTGTACTATGGACAGTTGTTACATCCAAAGAATATTCGCCCGAAGAATTAAAAAGATTTTCTGAAAGTGAAGCGGGATCACCCGGAATCTCTGCGAATCAGGTTTCCGCAGATGTTTCCGCTTCAAAATTTTTCAGGAACGGCACCTTCTGGCTCGCAGCAGGATTGGCCTGTTCAGCCATATTATATTTTGTACTGAATGAAAATGATTTCGGGTTATATGTTTTATTCGTAGGACTGGTGGCATTCGGTGTCGTGCAGCTTGTCGCCGGGTTGATGACAAAATCGGGAAGTATCAAAAATGGTTTTGTTGTCGTCACCAACGATTTATACAAAATGCCGACTACTATGAAGCAGCTTGCCGTGGTTCAGTTTTTTTCCTGGTTTGCTTTATTTGCTATGTGGATTTATACTACACCGGCAGTTACACATCATATTTACGGGGCAACCGATCCGACTTCAGAGTTATTTAATAAGGGGGCTGATTGGGTTGGTGTGCTGATGTCCGTTTACAACGGCTTCGCTGCTGTGATGGCATTCGTGCTTGTCTGGCTTGCTAAAAGGACGAGCAGAAAAAGCGTTCATATGATAAGTCTTGTTATAGGCGGAATTTCCTTTGCGTCATTCTATGTAATTCAGAACCCCGATCTCCTTCTGATATCAGAACTAGGGATCGGACTCGCCTGGGCGTCAATCCTTGCGATGCCTTATGCAATCCTTGCAGGTTCCATTCCTCCTGAAAAGATGGGTGTATATATGGGAATATTTAATTTCTTTATCGTGATCCCCCAGATTACAGCTGCTGCGATACTTGGCTGGTTTGTAAGAGTTCCTTTCGGAGGTGAAGCTATTTATGCTCTGCTGCTTGGAGGCGCATCAATGATCTTTGCAGGGATTATGGTAATGTTTGTCAAGGACGTTGATGAGATCAGATAGTTGACTCTTGCGGGATCTAAATTATTTTTCAATTTGCAATCTGCAATATTTCAATCACTATCCTTTTACGCTTCCCAAGGTAAGACCTGAAACAAGCCATTTGCTTAATACAATGAACAATATCACCACAGGAATACTCACTATAAGTGCGGCCGCGGCATATAAGCCCCATTCGGTTGTTAAGTTCGACTGAAATGATTTTAATCCCAACGGCAGGGTATAGAGAGATGTATCCTGTAGAACCTGGGCGGCTACTATATACTCAGACCATGCTGTCATAAACGAAAAGAGTGCAGTAATAACAAGCGCAGGTGCGGCGAGAGGGAAAATTATTTTATAAAAAGCCTGCCAGCGGTTGCATCCGTCAATACGCGCGCTTTCTTCAAGACTTAAAGGAATTGTATCATAATAACCTTTCATCTGCCAGACACAAAACGGAAGTGCAGTTGCGGAATAAACGATTATAATTCCCAGGTAGCTATTGATTAGTCCCAGTTTGATTAGCATAATGTACATCGGAAGGAGAAGCATTGTTGCAGGGAACATCTGGGTTGTAAGCAATCCCAGCATACTAAACTGCTTGCCTATAAACTGAAACCTTGACAATGCATATCCGGCAGTGGAAGCAAGTACAACACCGGTAACTGTAACGACAAAAGATACGATCGTGCTGTTCCATACCCAGGTTAGAAATGGCCGGTTCGTAAAGAGTTCAACATACTGTTTGAAAGTTGCGTTATCAGGAATTATTGACAATGAGGTAGATAAAAGCCTGTCATTCGGTCTTATTGAAATTGTAAAGACATTTACTACAGGGTACAACGCGACAACAGTAAAGATGATAAGGAATAAGTATGTCAAAATGTCTGCGAGTAATTTTTTTCTATTCATGATTTTAAATTTGTTAGCTTAGCGTCTTTGGGTCTTCGTGGCCGAAAAAATTGCCACTAAGACTCTAAGGCACAAAGATAATTTTAGTAAATAGATTCTGTTGCACGCGTCCTCCTCAGGAACGTTAATCCGAACGCAAGCAGAATTAAAAAGATAACCACACTGAAGGCAGCGGCGTAACCGTACCTGTATAAATTAAATGCCGCCTTGTAAACAAAAGAGACCAATATATGTGTTTTATCCGAGGGCTCTCCTGCATTGCTTACCAGCCAGACCACATTTATATTATTGAATGTCCAAATCACGCCAAGGGTAATTGCAGGGATCATCACCGGTTTTATCAGCGGTATGGTAATCGACTTAAGCTTTTGATACCATTTCGCTCCGTCTATATCGGCTGCCTCATATAATTCCTTAGGAATGCTCTGCAGCGCACCGAGAGCAATTATCATCATAAATGGAAATCCCAGCCATATGTTGGTTATTATCACAGCCATAAAAGCTTCAACGGGCGACTTCAGCCATTCAACCGGCGACATAGAAAGGAACTTCACAATTATCAGGTTAATGGCGCCGTATTCGTAATTAAACATTCCGCGCCATGTTAAAGCGACGATATACTGCGGTATTGCCCAGGGGAGGATCAACAGCGTTCTGAATACACCTGAACCGGGAAGGCTCCTATTTATAAGTAATGCAAGGGTAACACCAAGCACAACGTGAAAGACAATGTTTGTGCCTGTCCATATTATCGTCTTCAGAAAGAATTCATAAAACTGCGGTTCGGCAAACACCTTTGCGTATTGGTAGAAGCCGACTATACTCCAATCGTTAATATGAGCAAGACTCATATTGGAAACTGAAAGCACAATATTATATATAAAGGGATATAGGATCACCGCAATCATTATGATCATTGCGGGCAGAAGCAGGTAGTAGGCAAACTTATCCCGTTTGAAATTTCTAAAAAAGGCGGAAAGGTTTTTTCTCGTAAAAAATATAAGTGCTATCACCGCAGCCGCGAAAATTATAAAGACGATAGTTCTTCCTACAGGGTCTACATAGTCCTCTCTCAGTTCCTTAATCTTTTTAACTGCATCCTCCTGCATTTGCTTTGCAGCTTTTTGAGGAGTGATAGCACCTCCGAGAACAGCCTGGTAGGCTGGACGCATAGCATCCCAGATAGCCCTCATTTCGGTAACTATAGGAAGAGCGATCCCGTGGTCGATCTGGTTCTTTGAATTTATGAATATCTCATCGTTGGTCAATTTCGGGTTGGTGTAGAGTTCCTTCCTGCTGGGAAAAGTCTTTACTTCAATCGCGGTTTCAAGCTGTTTTTCGGGGCTCATTAAAAACATCAGCAGATCTTTAATTTCGCTTAACTTTTTCTTATCAACATTTATATTTATTGAATAACCTTTCGGAGCAACCATCGGAGTTGCGTACTTTCCTGTTTCAGTAATGATGGGCAGGACGGATATCCCATAATTTATTCCGGCATTACCATAGCTCGACCATGACCAGTCACCATTAATTATCATTCCTGCCTTTCCCTCTTTGAAAAGAACATCGGCGATATCATAATCAGCTTCACCGGGTATGATCTTATACTTGTCACGAAGGTCCGCTATAAAATTAAGTGCATTCACCATCGCAGGAGTATTCAGAGTAGGAGTATCGGTACTATCCAGTACCCAGCCTCCGAAGCCTGTTAAAAAAGGAATAAAAAAATATGGTTCCGTATAGTTCCATACAAGTCCGTATTGATCAATCCTGCCGTCGCCGTTTAAGTCCTTCGTAAGCTTCTTCCCTATATCAATCAATTCTTTATCGGTTTTCGGTGGTATAGGAACAAGGTCCTTATTATAGACAAGGGTAAGATGATTCCCAAGCTTATCTGCCAGCTGCCACAAATGACCCTTGTAACTAATCAGCGCTTTATCATTGAAATGAGAGAGATACTCTTTTGAGAAAACATTTTCGAGAGGTTTAATGATCTCCATATCCGCAAACGGTCCTACCTGGTCTGATGGTCCGTATATCAGATCAGGACCCTGTCCACCTATGGCTGCAACAATATAGCCGGAGCGCATTTCCTCGGTTTCTTTGTATAGCTGAATTATTTTTATGCCCGGGTGCAGCTTCATATATTCTTCGATCTGGTTCTGGAGGACATTCTTCTCCTCGGGTCGCATATTGTGCCAGATTACTATCTGGTTCTCTGGCTCTTTATGCGCACATCCGGAGAAAGATGCAACGATAAGGATGGGGAATAAGAAAAGATATTTCAGCTTGATCATTAAAAACCTAAAAATGGCTGGGTAAAAATAGTTAAAGGGTAAGAATGTTGAAAGTGAAGTTTAGAAAAGTATCAGCTGTGCGAGGATGCCCAATCACCGGCCTTTGCTGCAAGTTCCCTCAGGATCTCATCATCACTTCTTCCGGAACTTTTAAGCATATGAAAAGAATGATCGCCTCCATCTATTAAATGGAGATATGCAGTATTTCCCAGTTTTTTTATTACGGGCATTAATAATTCCGGCTCAGCAAGTTTGTCCCTTGTCCCCTGCAAAAACAACATTGGTACAGCAACCTTGAATAAATGTTCTGATCTTTCTGTCGATGGTTTTCCGGGTGCATGGAGCGGGAATCCGAAGAAAACTATCCCTTTAACCTTATCGAGCGGCTCTTTAGAAGCCGCCATTGAGGTCATTCTGCCGCCCATTGATTTACCGCCGGCAAAAATAGGCAGGCTGCCTGAAAAATCACCTGCAGCCTTTACCGCTGAACGAACCGTTTCCATTAACACAGGAGCAAAATCGGGTCTTTTTTTCTTATTTTCGGTATAGGGAAAATTATATCTTAAAGTTGCAATCTGATCATCAGCAAGGTAATCTGCAATCGTTTCCATAAAAGAATGATACATATCCGCACCTGCACCATGAGCCAGCACCAGGAACAACCTGGCCTTCTCAGGAAGAATTACTTTTCCACTCACCTTACCCGCGCTTTTCGAAGCATCAAAACTAATATTGCTGATCGTTTTTTTCATTAACCGGAATATACAATAATTGAATAAAAGAATACTTGTAACCAGACTCAACAACCTATTTTCCCAAATCCATTTTTTGCCAGCCTCTATTTCTCGGGAGCATTAACTGATCAAGTCGAAAATTTCCATTCATCTTTCTCTTTCTCTATAATTTTATAGTGAATAATGTTACATTTGGAATCCATTATTTGTATTTAATCGCGTATAATAATTATTTTTATGCCTTTTTTGTGAGATTATGGCTAAAGAGACAGAAGAGAAAAATATTACAGTAAACAGGAAAGCCAGGCATGAGTACACAATCCTGCAGACTTATGAAGCAGGGATCGTACTTCAGGGTACCGAAGTTAAAGCCCTGAGGCAGGGAAAAGCGAACCTGGTTGACAGTTATGCAAACCTGGTTAATAATGAGGTTTTCCTTTTCGGTGCTCATATAAGCGTTTATGAACAGGGTAATATCAATAACCATGAGCCCACAAGAACCCGAAAGCTGCTGCTGAATAGGAGTGAGATAAAAAAATTAATAGGAAAAGTTAAAGAGAAAGGCTTAACATTAATTCCATTACGATTATATTTCAGGAATGGAAAAGTAAAAGTTGAGCTCGCCCTGGCTAAAGGTAAGAAAGTTTACGATAAACGTGAGTCAATTGCTAAAAGAGATATGCAGCGCGATCAGGAAAGAAACGTAAAATATTAGTGCGGCGGCATATATGTTAACAGGAATACATCCATACATAGCATTCGTACTATCTTACGGATGCATTTATTCATTAATTCACAAATAATCTGAGAGATAAATTGTCCTTTCCCGCTGTAAATGAGCAAATGGACCTTATAAAAAGGGGTGCATTTGAGATAATTCCCGAAGATGAATTAGTTAAAAAATTAGAGAGTTCGCTTAAGAAGAATATTCCTTTAAATATTAAGCTGGGATGTGATCCGAGCAGACCCGATCTTCATATAGGACATTCTGTCGTTCTAAGGAAACTGGCGCAGTTCCAGGAATTGGGACACCAGGCTATACTCATAATCGGCGATTTTACCGGAATGATTGGAGATCCATCAGGCAGAAATGTAACCCGTCCTTCCCTATCTCTTGAGGAAACCAGGCAGAACGGAGTAACATATTTCGAGCAGGCATCTAAAATATTGCAGAAAGAGAAGACTAAAATTGTCTATAACTCGGAGTGGCTCGGGAAGATGAGCTTTGAGGATGTAATACGTTTAGCTTCCAAATATACAGTGGCAAGGATGCTGGAGAGAGATGATTTCACAAAGAGATATAAAGGAGGCGAGCCAATCAGCCTCCATGAACTCCTCTACCCTCTCGCACAGGCAATGGACTCTGTAGCAATAAAAAGCGATGTAGAACTTGGTGGAACTGACCAGAAGTTCAACCTGCTGGTCGGCAGGGACATTCAGCGCGAATTCGGGGTTGAACCCCAGGTGATTCTTACAATGCCTCTGCTAGTTGGAACCGATGGTGTGGAAAAAATGAGTAAATCATATAATAATTATGTAGGTATTTCAGATACCCCGGGAGAGATGTTCGGAAAGACTCTTTCGATCCCGGATAAATTAATATATACATATTTTGAACTTGCAACAGATATTCCAAACCAGGAACTTTCGGGAATAAGAAATCAGCTGGACGAACAAAGGGTTAATCCCCGTGATCTAAAGCGATACCTCGCGAAGGTTCTTATTAGAATGTACCACAGCCGGGAGGCTTCTGAGGAGGCTGAGGTAGAATTCGATAAGATATTTATTCAAAAGGAAGTCCCGGATGATATCCCCGAAATAAAATTAGACGATAATTCGGGAATAGGTATCCTTGAACTTATCGTAAAGGTGAATTTTGCTTCTTCTAAAGGAGAGGCAAGAAGACTCGTATCACAGGGCGGGGTATCTGTCGACGGCGAGAAGATTGACGATATAAATGCACAGATAACCCTTGATAAACCCAAAGTTCTTAAAGTAGGAAAACGAAAGTTTATTAAAATCACATCATAGCTTAGAAAGGAGATGATATATTGTATGTTCCAACTAAAATTTTCTTTACCAAAGGGGTAGGCAGACATAAAGAGTACTTAACGTCTTTCGAGCTGGCGCTACGCAGTGCCGGGGTTGAAATATGCAATTTAGTAACAGTCAGCAGTATTTATCCCGTCGGCTGTAAAAAAATAAGTAAAGAAGAAGGCTTAAAGGAACTCTCACCCGGCCAGATTACGTTTTCAGTAATGGCCCGCAATTCAACAAATGAACCAAACCGGCTGATAGCAGCTTCTATCGGAGCAGCACTTCCTGCTGATCCTTCCCAGTATGGCTATCTTTCAGAGCATCATCCATTCGGAGAAACTGAAAAGGTTGCAGGTGAATATGCTGAGGATCTTGCCGCTACCATGCTTGCAACAACGCTGGGTGTTGAATTTAATCCCGATACCGATTGGAGTGAAAGAGAAAACCAATATAAGATGTCAGGAAAAATTGTAAAATCGTTTAATATTACACAATCCTCTGAAGGTGATAAGAACGGATTGTGGACGACTGTACTTGCCATCGGAGTTCTTTTACCATAATTGAGTGAATTAATTTGTTTAATGAATTTACCTTCTGGATTGTATTTGTAATAATTGCACTTATAATCATCATAATTGATTTATATGCAACTGATCATAGACATGGTAAAATAGGTTTAAAAAGAAGTCTGATCTGGAGCGGTGTGTGGGTAAGCACCGCTCTTCTTTTTTTCGTCGCTATTCATTTTTTTCTTGAAGGAGGTCCTCAGCGTAGTCTCGAGTTCATAACCGGCTACCTTATAGAATATTCCCTCTCTGTTGATAACCTGTTTGTGTTTCTGCTGATCTTTAAGACCATGGGGGTCACCAATGAAAACCAGCCGCATATTCTTAAATGGGGAATACTTAGCGCTATAGTTCTGAGAATTGTATTTATACTTGTCGGGGTAGGATTAATAAATCTTTTTCAGCCTATCATATACGTATTCGGTGCTATACTGCTTTACGGCGCATATAAGATGGCGTTCGGAGAAGATAAAGAAATTGATTGGGAGAAGCACCCTGTCATTAAGCTCATCAGGAAGTTCATCAACATTCTGCCTGATTATAAGGGAAAGAATTTCTTCACAAAAAGAAACGGAACTATTTACGCCACTCCAATTTTCCTCACCCTGCTTTTAATTGAATCATCAGATATAGTTTTTGCTGTGGATTCCATACCTGCGATAATCGCTATAACAAGGGATCCTTTTATAATAATAACTTCGAATATATTTGCTATACTGGGATTACGGGCCTTATACTTTTCTCTTGCAGGAATCGTCGATCTTTTTGTTTACCTTAAGTACGGAGTTGCCCTCATTTTATTCTACGTCGGCGTAAAGATGATGATTTCGGATTTTTACCATATCCCCACCCCGGTATCCCTCGGACTAATAATTACACTCCTTGCCGGATCGATTATACTTTCATTGATTCATCGAAACAAAATGCAAGCGAAGGGTTGATTAGCCTTTTTTCAATCCGTACAAGTGAACAATAATAGCAGATAATAATCCTATGATCATTGGTTCTATTTCATAAAGCGGACCAGTGATAATTCCTGCTACTCTTAAAAAATACCACGCAGTACTTAAAGTTACCGCGGTTATCATTTCAAACACCATTATTTTATTGTTTATCCTGAACTTGGGATAGTAGGCACTAATAACAGCCGGGATGACTGCAGGGATGCAAAGTGAACCGAGGGTGTACCAGATCTCAATTACTGACGGTATTTCATATGCGAGTAATATGGAAAGTAATCCGCTGATTATGAGACCGGTAATTGTGTATGATTTTAATTTCTGTTCATTCCCTCCTTTTTTCAGTCTGAATATAAAGTCCCGTCCAATGGTCGTTCCGCTGAGAAAAAGAAAGCTATTGGATGTCGACATAATAGTTGCGAACAGACCGGCATAGAATATTCCTTTGACTCCAGCAGGCAATATCTTCTCTGCAAGGAGAGGATATGAAAGAACAGGCTGATCCAAGCCAGGCAGACTCGCTCTTGCAAATAATCCTGTTGAAGTAGTAAGGAAATCAAATAAAGCCCAGAAAACTATTGAGATAATTATTCCTTTTACGGCAACGTTACCGTTCTTTGCTGCATAACACCGCTGATGAAAACCGGGATCAGCAAATGTCCACATAGCAATAAGGAACCATATAGCTATAAATAAGGGAGATGCTCCCCCGGTCAGCTGAAGGTGACTTTGCGGAAGTGATGAAGCGAGATAATCGTAACCTCCGAAATTGATTCCGCAGAAGATCAGCATAAGTATGAATCCGCCGAACATAACGAAAAACTGGAATGAATCAGTAAAAACATTAGAACGGAAGCCGCCCTGCAGGAGGTAAATCATTGAAAGTATAACAGAAATAAAGAGACTGAGGATGATCCCTGTATGGAAGATCAGGGAGATGAGATTTGCCGTCATTAAGACATAAGGTGCGGGACTAACGAGCACAAAAACAAGTACCGCAGAAATCATCCCTGCCTTTTTACCGTATGTCTCAGATATTTTATCGGGAATTGTAAAAAGAGAAGCTGAACGGATTTTCTTCGCGAAAAAGATTGCAAATAAAAAAGCGAAAACATAATAGGGAAACCCTTGTGTAAACCAACTGGCTATGCCGTACCGATAAGTGAATTCCCCGACTCCAAGTATACCGCCGTACCAGGTTGAAACATTTGTGAGGATAAAAAGAAAAAGACCTACTTTCCGTCCTGATAAAAGGTAATCATCAGCCTCCCCTTTTGTGCTCCTGCCCGATATAAAGCCTATCAGCAGAACAATTCCAAAAAAGAGGATAATTATGGTTATGTCGACGGAATTAAATGAGATCATGCTTTTGAAGTGTGTTGAAATCCCTGATCACGAAAATAATTCCTCCGGTTACTTTCAGCTTAACCATATTATTAACGGCAATATTGCTGGTACTTTCTCTCTGTCCGAAAGGAAGAATAGTCTGTTTTAATGGGTATTTTAATCCATATGAAGTTATCTTGGTCTTTTCATCAAACCCATAGAGTGAGATGGTCTCGTCAGGCATAGTGCTTAATCCTACTTCACCTGTGTATGGGGTTAGTATGGATTTGTCTGAGATAATCCTGACCTTAATTTTATGGAAAAACTTAATGACGATTCCCATATTGCAGAAGCTGTGGTCGAGGCGGTCACCTATAGCACCAAGCAGAACAGCTTCCTTAGATTTCTTTTTGATTGCAAACTTCAGGCATTTCTCGACATCTGTGTCATTCTGCCTTTTAATCTTAATTATTTCAGATTTATTTTGAAAGAACCGAAGAGTTTCATCTTTTACTGAATCGAAATCACCAATGATATAATCAGGGATGATATTCATCTTCCTCGCCGTATCTGCACCGCCGTCTGCACAGATTAAGGTATTATGGTCAGTCGACTGAAGATACTTAATCACCTTCTTCGAGGGCGGCTTCCCATTAGCGAGTATTATACATTTCTTCAAAATGATATCCTGTTTCGATTTTAATAAAAGTCCCTGTACCCCGCTGAGCGGGGCAGGCATGTTCAGGATGACAGAACGGGTGCGTAATGATTACGATTCTATAATCCGACCTGGATGCCGGCAAGGAAATTTCGTTCAGCTGCCGGGAAAAACTCGGGACCAATAGCATTTCCTGAATAAAGATTATCAAAAATATTATTAACCTGAATAAATACTTTTGAGCTGTTCAATGCACTGAATAAATTAAACTCGTAGCTGCCCATAAAATCAGCAGAGAAATATGCATCGTTTTTGTTATCACTATACGAAATAAAACCCGGATGCTGATTAAGGTATTGCATTATCTTATTATCATAGTTATCAGAATAAAGTGCTCCGACATACCTTCCTGTGAACTGCAGAAATAATCCGTAACCATTATAGCTTATTCCAAAATTAGCAAGAAAATCCGGAAATCCGCTTATCCTGTTTCCGCTGAGATCGAGATATTCTTCTAAACCCAGGTACTGCCTGCCGTCTTCAATCGTATTTTTACTCAAAGTGACGTTGCCTACCAGTTGTAATCCCTGCAGAAGATTAAGTTTTCCGGAGAACTCAACGCCTGTATGTACTGTGCTTTTCACATTTCCTGTAACAGGCTGTCCGAATCTGTCTACCTGGCCGTTCTTAACTATCTCATTGTCGAACAGCATATAAAAGAGGTTAAGAGTAAGATCGAGATCCTTCGTCTGATATGATGATCCCAGCTCAATATCATTCATCGTCTCAGGCTTAACCAAAGGTTCATCATAATTATATGAACCGTCGGGATTCTGCCTGAATTGCGGTACTGCACCACCGCTAGATTCTGCTGCATCATAATAGTTTGTAAGTCTGGGCTCACGGGATACTCTTGCATAAGATAAATATAGATTCAGATCCGGAGTGAACTTTGCGTTTACACCCAGTCTCGGGTTAAAAAATAAATTGCTGACTGAGAAGTCATGCCCCAGGTATCTCTCATTATATAGTCTGTACTTATGATAGGCAGCCTGAATTTCACCCAGAAGATTAAACATAGGACCAAGATCGTACTCTTCGTGAATAAACCCGCTAATTATATCCTTCCCCCCATTGTAAGAATAATAACGGTAATCCTTTGTAATTCCCACGGGAAGGTTCTCCCCGTAGTTTACTGATCCCCAATGATCCGATCTATGTTTCCTTAATTCCGCCCCGACTATCAACTCTCCATTCTGATGTTTAAGACTCATACGTGGTATCCAGCCAAACTGATTATTATTAACCTGGGCACGAATAAGCACATTGCCCGGATTCTGTGCCGGGTTGAAACCATATTCGCCTGTAAGTCTTAAATAAGTAGTATCTGCCCAGGAACCATCGAAATCAAAGAAACCGTCGCCTGTTACAAGAAATAAAGCCGAATTAAAAGTAAGATTATCGTTAAACCTGTATTCATTAAGGAGTTCATAATGTGGCTGCGAGAAATTCTCGATCTCAGAAGGTCTTCTTTCCAGAGTATAGGTATATCCATTCTGATCTGCTTCCCAGTAGGAATAATTAGCTTTCCTTAATTCTCTGTTCTTAATTGCAAATTTAGGCAGACCGGTATAAGCCAGTCCGTCTGAAACTGGGCCGCCGTAAAAGTTTACCTGCGAGGTAAGTTTATCATCATATCTTACGGCTGAAAGGTGGTAAGAGTTAAACTTAACCCAGGAACTGAGCCTGTAGCCGCTGCTTAGTATCTGCGACAGCTTCGCATATACAGAATATTTCTTGTCTATTAGTCCGCTGGAAAAAGAAGCACTGTATTTTCTTGTATTATAACTTCCTGCTGCAGCAAAGAAGTTTGTCTGGGGATCATTTGTGAATGTTGAGGTTATAATATTAATACTCCCTCCGATCGCGGGATAACCAGTAGCTCCGCTCCCGGCTCCTCTCTGCACCTGGATAAGATCTGTGCTGGCAAGCAGATCGGGAAAGTCCAGCCAGTATACATTATGATCTTCAGGGTCATTTTGTGGGATACCATTTATTGAGACAGATATCCTCCGCTGATCAAATCCTCTAATGCTCAGGTAGTTATATCCGATACCATTGCCGTTCTCCGAGTAAAATGTTGTTGAAGGAAGTGTGCTGAGAAATTTGGGAATATCCTGTACAGTATAATTTTCCTCTATTTCTTTCCGTGTAACTTTATCGAAAGTAACAGGAGTAATGCCCTTCTTTCCGATACTACCCTCTACAAAGACTGTTTGTGAAGGAATTATCTGCGGGTAAAGCCTGATAACCAGGTCTTTCAGATCACTATCCTGAAGGTGTATATCCATAGAAGTATAGCCTACATAACTGACCTTGAGAATATCACCCGAACTAATATTTCCGGTAAGACTAAAACTACCATCTTCTTCTGTGGCCGTACCCAATTGTTTATTTTTAATTACCAGGTTGGCTGAAGGAAGAGGCTGAAGTGTTTCGGCATCCAGCACTTTTCCTTTAATTACAACGTTTTGTGAAAAGAGAGAAATGTTTAAAAGAAAAAAAGAATAATCAAGTATTTCATTTTATCACCTCAGTATAAAAAAAATAGCCGTTTCAAGAAACGGCTAAATACTTAATTATTCCCTAAGCAGGCTATTTAGCCCGTTTCCCTACGCTGGTATTACCCAGATCAGGTTTTAGGGTATGCTCTCAGTCGTCCGGCAAGCGGGCAACACCCCTAACGGCTCGTTCAGAATTTCAAAAGTTAGTTTGGATTTCCTCCAAATATATATACTAAGTTAGTTCAAGCATTCATAAAAATAGAGTAAAGCCTCTATTCAACTCTCAGCTTTTGACCTACGACAATTTTCGTACTCGGGAGTTTGTTAACCCTCTTCAGGTTTTCAACTGAAGTTGAGTACATCCTTGCAATGGAATATAGGGACTCCCCGCGCGTTACGGTATGCATACCGTTTACACTTCTGCTGGGGGTCTCAGGAACATCATTAACATCCGCATCAGAAAATATCTTTAATGTTTTACCTGCAAGTATTTTATTGCTTCTCAGTCCATTCCATTTTCTTATGCTGGAAGAAGACACCTTATAAAGTTCTGCAATGTGACCGATTGAATCGCCAGGTTTAATCTTATAATAATTTACATTAGCTGAGCTCTTGGTTGTGTTATCCCCAAGTGACTCTGCGCTTTCGTGTGAATATATCTTGAGAGTTTGACCAAAGTTGATTCTGTTGGAGCTTAAAGAGTTCCAGTTCCTGATCTGAGAAGTGGAGACATTAAATCTCTCCGCAAGTTCGCTGATAGTGTCGCCTCTCCTTACCTTATAACGGTACAGGCTTGAACGTGTTCGGGAAGCAGTATTATCAGCAATAGCAGTACGGCTTGTGTATATTTTTAATTTCTGCCCGGCGAATATCCTGTTACCGGATATATCATTCCATTCACGCAAATTATTTACATACACATTGTATCTTTTTGCGATAGAGTAGAGGTTTTCACCCCTTCTGATACGGTGATAAACATATGAGGAGGAAGTGTTTGAAGAATTTGATTTGGTAACTGACTTCTCAACGGGAGTCTGGTTATCCAGGCTTGCGTAAAAATCTTTCTTTTCCCGCGGTACATATAGTACAAGTTCCTGGCCTACACTTATCGTTCTTGTATAAGGAATATTATTCCAGTTTCTTATATCGCTGACCCTTGAATTGAAGAGGTCGGCTATACCTAAAAGGCTTTCACCTTTCTTAACCGTGTAAGTTACCATCGCTTTGCCTGAAGGGATAACTGTAATAGTAGAACCGTCTTCACCGGTTATGGCACTGTCATCCTGAGTTACATCGTTTTTGGTTTCTTCATCAAGTACTGCGACAATTTCTTCGCTCGAGCTTGTATCGGTATCAATATTCCCGTCTTTCAGCAATGCGGCGTAAGGAGAAACATATCCGTCACTTCCAGGCACTGTTTCACCTGCCTCCTCAGTGTTTGTATTATAAGCAAAATCCCTATCGGATACATTGGAAACGGGGATCTTCAGGGTTATACCTGGATATATTCGTGATCTCACAGAGATATTGTTAGCATTGGCAAGGTCTTGACTCGATATGCCATACCTGGCAGCGATCCGGGATAGGGTTTCTCCTCTTCTGATTGTATGAACAAGATAACTTCTCTTAGCGGATTCGGGAATATTCTGAAGGCTTGCAACCAGTGTGGAAGTAGTGCCTTTGGGAATTTTCAGGTCGTAACCGCCGGGATAACTTCTCGGGGTGCTCATTTGTGTCAGTTCAGGGTTCATATCGAGAAGAGTCTGCACATCAATTCCCACACTCTGAGCAATATAATTCAGATTCACAGCATCGTTAACTTTACAGCTTTCATACTCAATCGGTTTATCAAGCTGAATATTCGTAAATCCGTATTTATCAGGGTTCATCGCGATAAGGCAGACAGCAATGTACTGAGGTACATAACTCCTGGTTTCTTTGGGAAGGTAACTTCTTGCGGACCAGAAATTATTTTCGCCGGCTCTTCTTACTGCACGGGTGATTCTTCCCTCACCTGCATTGTAGGCGGCCAGTGCAAGGTACCAGTCGTTTAATGAAGAATAAAGATCTTTCAGGTGTCTGGCTGCTGCGCGGGTTGACTTTTCGGGATCACGCCTTTCATCAAAATAGAACTGGGATTCGAGTCCATACATCCTGCCTGTGGATTTAATAAACTGCCATAGCCCGACCGCGCTCGCCCAGGAACGGGCAACCGGATTTAATCCGCTTTCAACCATGCTGAGATAGACAAGCTGTTTAGGAATTCCTTCCTGTTCGAAAATACTGGTCATCATAGGGAAATATCTGCCTGAGCGTTCTAGCCAGAGTTCCATATGTTTACGGCCTTTACCGGTGAAATATTCCACCCACTGTTCAACATACGAATTAACTTCCAGAGGAACATCTGCAGGGATTATAACCGAATTTGTATCCTTCTCCTTATCTTTCAAAGCAAACTGCTCGTCCGGCATATTTTTCCCCATCCATTCTTCAAGAGCTGCAAATGAAACCTCTACAGGAAGTTCGGGCAGTCCATCAACATATTTCCTGTAATCTTCAATAATGGATTTTTCAAGTTCAAGGTAGGCTTCATTTTCCTCAATACCTGGATAATAACTGAGATTATTTATTATCCTGAGGGATGATTCGTAATTTGTAACAGTTTCAGAAGTACTGTTTATATCCTGTTTTGCAAGCGCTGAAATATAATATTGTCTTGCCTGTTCCATCATTTCTGAGACGATCCCCCCTTTAACAATACTTTCGTTTTTGCCAGGTGTGTTTTCATCTCTTGTTATTTCTTTATTTCCTCCGCAGGAACTTAACAGCAAAGCAAATAAAGAAATAACAATGAATGGTAGAATTGTCTGCTTCATGCACCACTCCGTAATTTATTTAATAAGTAATATAAGTTTAGAATCATTTTTTATCAAGTAAAAAGTTAGATAATCAGTTTAACTTTAATAAGAATAAGCAGTTAATCCTTTATTTTTATAAAGGGATGTTCCCGTGTTTCTTTTTCGGGTTTTTATCCACCTTAGTTTTTAATAGTTCAAACACCTTAACCAGCCTGATCTTTGTATCCCGCGGCAGGATTATGTCATCGAGATACCCACGTTCAGCCGCTTTGTAAGGGTTAGCAAATTTATCAATATATTCAGCAAGCTTTTTTTCAGCCTCTGCTTCAGGTTTTTCAGCTGAGGAAATCTCTTTCTTAAAGATTATTTCAACTGCTCCCTTGGGCCCCATAACCGCAATTTCGGCTGAAGGCCATGCGAAGTTGAAGTCGCCTCGTATATGCTTGGAATTCATAACATCGTATGCTCCGCCGTAGGCTTTTCTGGTTATAACCGTAACTTTTGGAACGGTGGCTTCACAGAAGGCATATAATAGCTTAGCCCCATGTCTTATGATTCCGTTCCATTCCTGTTCGGTACCGGGTAAGAAGCCGGGAACATCTTCCAGAACCAGCAGAGGAATATTAAAAGAATCACAGAAACGAACAAAACGAGCTCCTTTTACCGAACAATTTATATCAAGAACTCCTGCAAGCACTGCGGGCTGGTTTGCAACGATACCAATCGACATTCCCCCCAGTCTGGCAAACCCGACAATGATATTCTCTGCATAGGTTGAATGAACTTCGAAGAAGTCGCCGTCATCCACCAGCAGTTGGATAACCTCTTTCATATCATAGGGCTTATTAGGATTTTCAGGAATTATATTATCCAGTTCTTTAATCGGAAGCAGTTGTGAACGGTCAAACTCTTTTTCAGGAGTTCTGTCTAAATAATTAAGGGGTAGAAAACTCATAAGCTTCCGCACATTAAGCAGAGTCTCAATCTCGTTTTCATGAATAAAGTGAGCCACTCCCGACCTGGAGGCATGGGTATCTGCTCCGCCAAGAGCTTCAAAGCTGACATCTTCGTGGGTGACGGTTTTGACCACGTTGGGCCCGGTGACAAACATATAACTTGTATTTTTTACCATAAAAACAAAATCTGTAATCGCGGGCGAATAGACAGCTCCGCCGGCGCAGGGACCAAGTACCGCAGATATCTGAGGAACCACTCCGGAAGCAAGTGTATTGAGTAAAAAGATATCGGCATAACCGCCAAGACTAACAACTCCTTCCTGAATTCTTGCACCACCTGAATCGTTTAATCCGATGACCGGGATACCGACTTTCATAGCAAGCTTCATCATCTTCACTATTTTTTCAGCATGGGCTTCCGAAAGCGAGCCGCCGAATACAGTGAAATCCTGGCTGAACAAAGCCACCGGTCTTCCATCTATCCTGGCTGTTCCTGTGACAACACCATCCCCTGGAAAATTCTGTTTATCGAGTCCGAATTCTGTTGCACGGTGCTTTACGAAAATATCGACTTCTTCAAAGCTGCCTTCATCCACGAGCAGCTCAATTCTTTCACGGGCGGTCAGTTTTCCTTTTTTGTGCTGGCTTTCAATACGCGCAGAACCGCCGCCCAGTTTAGCCTGTTCCTTACTTTTAAGAAGATCGTCTATCTTTCCCTGCATTTATTTCCGAAAAATTTTTATATAAAAAAGAAGTTTAATTAACTATCAATATTAATTAAATGGAAAAATTTATGATTCCCGACACATTTTTCTTACTAAATGCATCTTCAATACTTCTGCGATATTCTGAGAACTTATTATTCCTGTAATCACTTATAAATTCTTCAGGAATATCTATTTCTTTATAAATTTTTGCCGGAACTTTGCTCATCATAAATATTCTTCCAGATAACCTTAAAGCTTCAGAGATATTTGTAGTTGCAGTCAAAAAATATGTATCGGTCTTCCGGGAGATCTCATAAATAAGGCCGTAAATCTCCTCCCTGGAGGCAGTGTCCATCTTTTTGAAACAATCATCAAGTAAAAGAACGACTGGATTAAAGAGTAATGCTCTGGCCAGGCTTATTCTGAATCGAAAACCAAAGCTTTCGTTATGCGGGTAATGATTTTCGTAACCGGAAAGACCTACAAGATGGATTAAATCATTTATTTCATAACGTCTTTCATTCTTTCTACAAGTTTCGAGCCTGCTAGCTAACTCTATATTTTTAATGACATTCAACCAAGGTAAAGAGGCAGATTTCTCAGGAATTAAAACTATTTTACCTTCTGGTTGTAAATATTTCCCGCCGTTAAGAATGATCTCTCCTGAATCAGGTTTCTCAATTCCGGCTATTAGTTTAAGAAGTGTACTTTTCCCCCCTCCAAATGACGCAAGAATTGACGTTATTTTTTGTGTGTTTGCAGGAATAGTAAATGAAATGTCCTCTAGAACCTTTTTCTTTGTCCCGTAATTATCTGAAAAAATCTTCGTGACAGATCTCAATTCGAGTATACTTTCAGCTTTGCTCATTCTCCACTCCAGAAAATGAATTTATCTTCGACTGCCTGCAGAAAAAGTTGTCCTGCTCCGGTGATTATGGTAATAATAACTGTTACAAGAAACATGGCTGAAAGATCATGGAACAGCAGAGCCTGACGTAAAATTTCACCTAGTCCATAACCGTTTGAGATAAACTCGAAAACAAGAATCAACCCCCATAAGTGTAAATGAAACCTTGAAAGGTGCTTGAAAATCTGAGGCTTGACATCATTCCATAAAATATGTTCATTGATAAACTTTTCATCCGCTCCGAATGATTTGAAGGCGGTTATATAGGATTGATTCTTTTTTTGGAATGCGCCTCTAAACTCAATTATCCACCAGAAAATTGAGACAATAAAGGAAAAAATGTATTCGATAAAAAATGAATGTGGGAACCAGAAGATCAGAAAAATTCCAAAAAGTACAGCGGGGAAAAAAATTGTCAGCTTCGAAATAAAGTCAGCCAATACTGAAAAAGCGCCGGTCTCCCCAAAAAGTCTTCCGCGACCCAGGAATAAAAAGAGGTAGGCCAGAAGCGGTGGAAGATAAATAGCAGATACAGTGGTAAAGAAATTGGCAAGAAGATGATAGTCTTCGAATAATGCAGGTATGGTTAACAGAATAATTCCGGGCTTTGGTAGAAACCTATTCTCAGGGAGAATGAATTCAAACAAAACAATCCATAGAATAAACAATGCTAATAAGATATAAAAGATAGGTTTTTTCAGAAAACCGGTCCTGCTCACCATAAATGATAATCTAATTGTTATTTCCGAAGTAAAAAAATAAAGAAATGTTGGGTTAAAGGAAAGCAGCCGGATAGTAGTAAGGGACAATCTTACACTGTTACGTAACTAATTCCTGATTCCGGTGGATTTCCGGAATCAGCCTGCCTGGTCTTTAATCAAATTTTTGAGCTGGAATTCATGTCTTACCGGATGCATAACAGCATGTTCGAGCATTGCATCAATACAGTAATCTACTCCCCATCTGGAAGTGTATACAGGATCGCGGAACTTATTCTCTTCGATCTCAGCAAGGGGGGTTTTCCATTTTTCAAGAAGGTGTGGTAAATATTCATCTGCTTTAAATTCGACTACTTCAGCATCAGGAGGGTTTTCAATCCCCGGATCCGGAAGTCCCAGTTTATCGCAGCACCAGACCATATAATTGCGTGCAGATCTTAAAATATGAAAAAGCAAAGTGTCCAGGGATTTATAATATTCATCTTCGGTCACCGGCAGCTTAATGTTTAATCTTTTAGCCTCTTTCCAGGTCTGAATACACGATCTGAGATGTTTTTCGTGTAATATGACCAGGGATCGGGCCCCATTATATTTGTATTTCTTTATATCTTCCATATTTACTCCATATCTGTTGATAATATTAGTTGCTAAATTCCAGCACTTTCAGCACTACCAGGTATTTTCATTCTCCAGGTTGTTTAATATTTTTTTTTAGGGAATCAAACGGTACTGCAGGATAATTTTGCCAGATCAGCAGAGGTTCATCTTTTTCTTTCATAAATTCTTTGATTTCTTTTTCAGTCAGTCGTACGCCAGTGGAATAATAAAGTTCGCAGTAAATGCAGGAGCTCCAGGGATTGTTAATCCAGTATATAAAGTCACCCCCGGTTTCGTACCTGAAGACCTTCGTACCTGCATAATGATTTTCATCGAGGGTCATCTCCTTAATCTTCTCTTTTAACCATCCCGGAATTTCGTTTGAGGAGACGGTACCCGCAGAATCCTCAGTCTGACCTAATACATACCCCGTAAGTAAAAGGAATGTTATAATAGCAAATTTGGCTGAGTTCATTTGTTTCTTGATCTAATTTATTGAGAAAAAGCAATTGTCTCCTTTTCAACATAATTACCCTTTATAAATCTAAACAAAATCATGTTTATGTGTCATTTTAAGAAGACTTCTTTTAAAAGGTATGAAATTTTGTCCAATTTTCAAATAAGTGAACGTGGTCTATTAATTGTTGCACTTTTCTGTCGAGCAAAAAACCAAAACTTCTATTTTTATAAACTTTCTTTGAGGGTTCTTATGAGAAAACTGTTTGTTCTTTTCACATTTCTGATCTTTTCCAGCATTATCCTGGTTAGCTGTCAGAACAGTTCGGATGTAACTTCACCGGTAGACACGCTGGAAAAACCAACTCCTATTGTTTGGGGATCTGATCCTGCTGCAGTAAATATTCCTCTGCCAGGTCCTGGTCTGTCAACAAACATTGATCTTGTCGCCGGACAGAATATGGTAGCAGGATATGTTCACGTAGTGAGGTCAGGAGATAACCTGCTTATTACTTATCAAACAAATGGCTGGAAAATTACCGAAACACATCTGATGGTAGTGGCACATCCCCAGGATTTTATAGTTAATAAAGCCGGCAATCCGAAAGTTGGACAATTTCCATATGGCAATACCGATCTTGACACGAACCAGGTCACGTATACAGTTCCGATACCTTCAGGGCTCGAGGACAACATGGTATACATTGGTGCTCATGCAGTTGTGGAGGGGGATTGTGAGGGGACCATGGTTTCGGAATTTGTTTGCGGGACTTATCCAGACCAGGCTGCACTTACTCCAACCTGGCTGCCGAGTGGTGAACCATACACAGTTAAATTTGCATTTGACTACACCTCTGAAATTTTTTATGGATTCTGCCTGGATAATACAAGGTACATAAGTAATAATCACTCAAGATCTGTTCACTTTTTATGCAGTTTTGATGAAATGCCATCATGCAATACATTTATTGAAAAACCAGAAAACCTCGACCTTATAAACTGGATCATAAACAACAGACAAACGACCTGGAGTAGAAGCACTGTCCAGGCTGCCATCTGGGAGCTCATAAATCCTTCCGGGAATTTAGATAATTGGCAGTATCCGGATAGTGCTGACTATTGGAATCATGATCCCGTAATCAGAGAACAGATAGTTGCAATGGCTGAACAAAATGGTGAGGGATTTATCCCCGAATGTGGTGACAGTGTCTTTGTAATTGTCTATGGACCCGGAGATATTTGTTCTCCTATCAGACAGGTTCTTGGAATGATAGCTCCTGTTGACTGTGTGCCAGGAAATTGTAATGGTTCCGAAACTGCCTGGGCGTTCAACTACCCAGTTGACAGCACAAGTACTAGTTTCCCCGGAGCGAATTGGTTCCGGTATTTTGGCTACAATGTAGGTGATTAAATAATAACCTGATAAAATTAAAGAGGGATGCTTCAAAAGCATCCCTTATCTTAAGGTTTCTGCGTTTCTAACCTACTTTTCCATTATAATAATTATTCGTTGAGGAAGGGATTTTGAGTTCTCTCCCTGCCAATGGTGCTCTCGTCACCGTGACCGGGATAAATCACAACATCGTCATTAAGCGAAAGAAGTTTGCTGGTAATAGAATCGATAAGAGTATTATAGTCACCCCCCCAAAGATCAGTCCTCCCGATACTGTCTCTGAAAAGCACGTCACCCACAATACAGAAATTTTCATTGGGAAAGTAAAGGCAGAACTCACCGGGTGTATGTCCGGGCGTGAACAAAAGTCTTACTTTAGATTCCCCCAGTGATAGTTTCATCTTCTCAGAAAGAAAATTGTCGGGTAAAGGAGGCTCCTTGAACTGGACATTATACATATCTGCCTGGCTGCCGGCATTCTTCAACAGTATTAAATCATCTTCCGGGATCAGGTATTCAGGATTGTATTTCTGTTTTACATAATTACATCCCCAGATATGATCAAGATGGCAGTGCGTATTTATTAAATATTTCGGTATAATATCATTGTTGCGAATGAAATCAGAAAGCTCATTTTCCTCAGCTTCATCCGAACAGCCGGGATCAATCACGGCACAATCCTTTGTATGATCATCCCACACAATAAATGTATTTTCATAAAAAGGATTGAATACAAACTTTTTAATTTTTATCATTACTTGAAATTTCTCTTCATTCTTGAAAATAGTTTCTTACTGTAACTATTATAGTTATCTCGTGTTTCTTCCAGCGAATCCCCCCCGAATTTCAGCAGGAAATGTTTTGCGATTACCCAGGCCAGCATCGATTCGGCAATAACTGCACAGGCCGGTACGGCGACAAAATCACTCCGCTCTCTTCGCGATTCAATTTTCTTCATCGTCTTTAGATCGACACTTTCAATAGGACTCATTAACGTGGCGATCGGTTTCATTGCTGCACGAACTATTATTGGCATACCATTTGAAATGCCGCCTTCAATTCCCCCAGCCCTGTTGGTCTTTCTTTTCAATCTTTCTCCCGATTTTACAATCTCGTCGTGAGATTCAGAACCTGTACGCTCCGCCGATTCAAACCCGGTACCGATTGATACTGCTTTAACTGCATTGATTGACATAATCGAAGCAGCTATATCAGCATCGAGTTTCAGATCATACTGCATAAAACTTCCCAATCCCGCAGGCACCCCGGATGCAGCGGAGATAAAAGTCCCTCCTAGCGTATCCCCTTTCTTCTTGACCTGCTTAATCTTATTTATTATCCGATTTTCGTGTTCCTTATCGAGTACTCTGACATCGCTTTTATCAGCTTCCAACGACAGATCCCATGCCGAAAAAGTCCTGGTTATTCTATTACCGGTTAAATCGTCAAACATACTTGAATCAGGATATTCCCCTCCGATGCTTTCAACATAACTCCCGACAAAAATATCAAATTCTTCAAGCAGTCTGCGTGCTAAAGTACCCGCCGCTACTCTTGCTGCAGTCTCTCTTGCACTGGATCGTTCAATGGAATTTCTTATATCATCGTAGTTATATTTTGTTATGCCTACAAGATCTGCGTGTCCCGGTCTTGGAACAGTAACCTTTTCAACTTTACCTTTTTCGGATTCCGGAGACATCTGAGACTTCCAGTTTTCCCAATCCCTGTTCTTTATTAATAACGAAATAGGAGAGCCTAACGTCTTCTGAAACCTGATACCGGCTAATATTTCGGCAGAATCAGATTCAATTTTCATCCGGTGACCTCTTCCGTAACCGGCCTGCCTCCTTTTTAAATGATAGTTTAAGTAGCTGTTTTCTATGGTAAGATTTGATGGAATCCCGTCGACTATCACGGTAAGCGCTTTACCATGCGATTCCCCTGCAGTTAAGAAGCGTATCATTTGATATCCTGTAAAATGTTGAGGAGATAATATAAAAAAAACGCCCGAATATATCGGGCGCTTTGATTAAAGATTTTCCTTATTCAGGTATTTCCAGGGCGACGAACCTTTTGTTTCCCTGGGAATCAGCCACCCTGAGCATTACTGATTTCCCTTTATTATCATCCAGGATACTTTTGAAATTACTCGCAGAATCGATCTTCTTTTTATTAGCTTCAAGGATTACCAATCCCTGGAACAACCTCTGATCTTCAGCTTTACTATACGGTTTAACATCTGTAATCATAACTCCATGATCAACACTATACTGTGATTTTTCCTGTGAGTTAAGATTTCTTACGGTAAGTCCGAGATTATCAAACGCCGTGGTTGAACTGCTTCCGTTATTTTCATTTTCATTATTTTCTTTATTAACAACAGGCTCGTTACTCTGCTCAGTTTCTCTGGCTTTCAAGGTAACATCCCTTGTAATCTCTTTGCCGTCCCTGTAAATAGTGAGCGTAACGGTTGAACCTGCACTCTTACTGGCTATATAGCTCTGGAGAGTGTTGGGTTCATTTACATCCTTGCCATCTATTTTAAGTATTACATCACCGGCTTTGATATCGGCTTTGCTCGCGGATCCGCCTTCAACCAAACCCTGAACGATTACACCCTCAGGCTTACTCATACCGAGTGCCTTAGCCATTGCATTATCAACTTCACCAATATTCACACCTATATAACCGCGGCTTATTTTCCCGTGCGCGATAAGATCTTTTGCGACTGATTTCGCCATATTAATCGGAATAGCAAACCCATAACCAATATATGTCCCGGTTCTTCCGGCTGCTATGGCTGAGTTAATACCAATTACAGATCCTGAAAGATCAACAAGCGCACCTCCGCTGTTGCCCGGATTTATAGCTGCATCTGTTTGTATGAAATTCTCAACACCGTAACTGTTCTTAATTAATCCTAGCTGTCCCCTGCCGATGGCACTTACGATTCCGGCCGTAACAGTTGATGACAGTGAAAGGGGATTACCTATTGCCATTACCCATTGCCCTACTTTCAGGTTATCTGAATCTCCGAGGTAAGCAACCGGCAGATCTTTAGCATCGATCTTAATAACCGCAAGATCCGTTAAAGGATCTGTCCCGACAATAGTAGCATCGAATGTTCTTTTATCTGAAAGTCCTACTGTTACTTTATTAGAATTTTCAACCACATGGTTATTTGTCAGTATGTAGCCATCATCAGATATTATGATCCCGCTTCCGGTACCTTTCTGCTCCTGGGGCATATCCTTAAATGGGAAAAAGAAGTAGTCGTTATGGGGATTTTCAGCTTCCGAAACAACTGTTATCTGAACGATGGTAGGTGTTACCTTAGCTGCAGTTTCAATAAAAGCCTTACTGAAAGAAGTCGCATCGGCATCGAGGTTAACGGGAGGATTACTTGCACCAAGGTTTATATCTGCGAGTCCCGGCCTTACCAACCCGAAACCGGAAACCAGCAGTGCTCCGAAAAGGATCCCGGCAAACACTAATGCAAATGCACCAAATAATCTTTTAGATCTCATATTCTATTCCTCCAAGTTTAAATTCAATTTTTTTTTATGAATTAGACTGCATTGCTGCATTTGTATCAACTATCTATAAAACCTCATTTGAAAAACTGAATTGACTGTAAGCCCTTAAAGTCAGGTACATGGTGTTTTGCATAACGATCAAGAAAAACAATTGCTTTTTCCTTCACTGATTTATTTATTTTCACTGCCTGTTTATTGTATTTTAGACACAGCAGGTAGTCAAAAAGTTCCATGTCGATTGTAAATGAATATATATTATCCCGGCTGCATTGTTCACAAAAAATACCCAAATCAAAATTGTAAGCCAAATTTTCACTTTTAAAGCTTGATTTCCCGCAAGATATACATGTTTCGAATTGCAGTTCATAGCCTATGTCCGTAAGAAAAAATATAAAGTACCTGCCGAATAAAACTAAAGGTTCTTCTTTAGATGACTCAAACAAGGATAGGATTCTGAGCGTACCGGAAAAGAGCCTGTGGTTGACTTCATGCTCGGGAGTAAGCTTCTTCAACAGTTCCAGCACTGCAAGTGAATACTGAAGCCTTTCAAAATCTTCCTTGATTCGCGGAAAATGTGAAATGATTGAGGCACCGGACACAAGCTGTATCTCCCTGGTGTCTTTTTTATAAAATATTATTTCAATATGGTTAAGAGGATTCACAGCAGCACCGATGCTGCTTTTTGAACTCCTGCCTCCCTTAAGAATACCGGACAATCTGCCGTAATTCCTGGTGAAGAAAGAAGCAATCATGCTGGTATCGCCATAGTTTATCTTGTTAAGGACTATGGCTTCAGTCTTTATTATTTCGCTCATTTTATAAAGTTGTAGGGAAAGCTGAATATACCTTCTTCGGTAATAATGCCTTTAATCAGATGCGCAGGAGTAACGTCAAAAGCAGGTGTATATGCTTCTTTAATCCCGGGAGAAAGCTGAATCCCATTTGGACAAGTGATCTCATTTTTGTTCCGGAATTCTATTACGATATCATCGCCGCTGGCAATTTTTCTGTCTATCGTAGTGGTTGGTGCTGCTACATAAAATGGAACGTCGTGGTAAAAACAATTAACCGCCAGGTTATATGTGCCAATCTTGTTGGCTGTATCACCGTTCAAGGCTATACGGTCTGCTCCAACTATAGCAAAATCAACCTTTCCCGACTTTAACAGAGATGCGGATGCTGAATCATTAAGCACAGAGAAAGGAATGCCGTTTTTTTCGAGCTCAAAGGCTGTCAGCCTTAAGCCCTGCAGCAAAGGACGAGTTTCGTCAGCATAGACATAGTTCACAAGTCCTTTTTCAAATCCTGTCTTGATTACATTAAATGCCGTACCATCTCCGCCGGTTGCGAGTTTACCCGTGTTGCAATGGGTGATTATGGATGATTTTTTCAGGAAAATATTCAGCCCATACTTCCCGATTTTACTGCATTTTTCTATATCCTCGTTATGAAGTTTCACAGCGCTTGCGAGCAATGATTTGTAAGGGTCGTCAGAAGGGCTAAGATCATTGAAAACTTTATGCATAACTTCAAGCGCCATAAAAAGGTTTACGGCTGTAGGGCGGGTTCTTTCAAGTCTTTTATACGCTGCCAGGAAAGCTTCCCTGGCTTTTAGGTTATCAAGTCCTTTAACCGACAGCGCAACCCCGTATGCGGCGGTAATCCCTATCGCCGGTGCGCCTCTCACTTCAAGTCTTTCTATAGCTTCAGCGATCCTGTTGTAGTCGTTTGTCTTAACGTATTCCTCTTTAAATGGAAGTTTTGTCTGGTCTAACAAGATCAGCTGATCATCTTCAAACTTTAGGGAGAAATACTCAGTCCGATTCATCAAACCTTGTCATATTATAGAATTCACGGTAACGGTCGTGTATGCGAAGGTAATTAAGATCCCTCAATCCATCAACACTGAACTTTTCAACACAGAATGAGGCAAGTGTGCTCCCGAATACTACAGCCGATTTTACGCTTTCAACACTGAGGTCGTTTGTCTTATGCAGGTATCCAATAAATCCTCCGGCAAACGTATCGCCTGCTCCGGTTGGATCATAGATCATCTCCAGTGGATATGCTGGAGCAGCGAAAACTATACCGTCCATAAACAGCAAAGCTCCGTGCTCTCCTTTTTTAATAATAAGGATTTCCGGTCCCATCTCCCTTATATTTCGTGCAGCCTTGATAAGGTTTGGTTCATGAGCCAGCAGACGGGCTTCGGAATCATTTATAATGAGGACGTTCACCCTTTTTAATACCTCTAGCAGCTCTTCTTTTTTCCCTTCTATCCAGTAGTTCATCGTATCGCATACTACAAAATGCGGACTCACCATCTGGTTCAGAACTTTCATCTGAAGTGAAGGATCTATGTTGCCGAGACAAACAAACCTTGCTTTTCTGAATTTTTCGGGGATAACCGGATCGAATTTTTCGAATACATTGAGTTCAGTTAATAGTGTATCACGAACATTGAGGTCGTAGTGATATTTGCCCGACCAGCGGAAGGTTTTTCCCTCCATAACCTGCAGACCATCTGTATCAATATTGTGATCTTCGAGCAGCCGGATATAATTTTTCGGGAAATCATTTCCTACTACTCCTACGAGGTTTATCGGTCCGCTAAAATAACTTGCGGCGAGGGATATATAGGTTGCTGACCCTCCAAGGGCATCATTAATTTTATCGAATGGTGTGGCAACAGTGTCAAGGGCTAGTGATCCTACTACAAGTAAACTCAATTTTTCTCCTGTTTTTTAATTAGAATTATAAAAATAACCAAATAGGTTTATAAAACCATAATAAATGACCGGGTCAGAGCAGATTTATCTCGACATAATCCCAGAAAATTCTGTCTTTTGAATAGTACCTGCTTATGAGTTCGACTGAATGTCTCTGTCCTTCCCATGCCAGCAGGGCCTTTGTTTCTTCAGGACTATACCAGCAGAATTCGCTGTGCTCTTTACATATTGCAACTTTCTTTCCCGCTCTCACTTTTGCCGCGAATACAGGAAGAAGTGAGATTACATTCAGCTCGTGTGAATAAAAAGTATTAACATTCGGAACAACCCACAACTTTTCAGGACGAAGCCCGGTTTCTTCCGTAATTTCCCTTATTGCCGTCTGGTATGCCGTTTCATCTCCCTCCACTTCACCGTTAATCATTTGCCATAACCCTGGGTAATTTTCATTTTCAGCACGTTTTAGGAGCAGAAATTCGAGTCCGTTCTGAGTCTCCCTGAATACGTGCGCCTCAATCATATTGGATATTATTTTCATATTCATCCTTATTTATTAAAAATATGCCCTTACCTCTGCCCTTGCTGTATGAATAGCCTTATTTAGTCCTTGCAGTCTGCCGTCATAACTGACAGTCGACTGCAGAAAAGTATTTATACGGTAATCAAAATTAAGTCTCCAGTAATAATTTTTCCCGATCAGGTTGCCTTCGGTTAATTCAAAAGGAAGAAAATTTTCCGAGGTATTTCCTGTAAGCTCATCTCTCTCAAGTTCTATCCTTAGCCTCCCGGTACCGGCAAACGATAGGTTAAATCGTAATGTCTGGGCGTTAATGTCTACCACGGTAGCTATAGCAGGATATGTATCCTCATTTCTGCCGACTTTCAGTTTGAACCCGACTTCAATATTATTCTCTGGCCTGTAGGAAAAATCGGAAGCGGCGCTGTTGCCGTTGATGTTTCTCTTCCTGTTCGATTCAACTGGAGCGAATACAGCATCCTTCGTATTCACAAGATCCGTCTGGTTGCTTAATTCTTTAACCATTCTGAATGTTATCCTTAAACTTCTTTCCCGGTTGTAAGATCTTTCGGTTCCCCCGCTAAACTGGTTCAAACCTTTTGTCTGGGCATATCGGAATCTGAACGAAAGATCTGGATCATTTTCAAAAAGAAAAACATCCTGCTGAATATAATTAGATCCGTTTAAAGTTGTCTCTTCGCTCTGAAATGCGGAGAAGTCGAGTAAGTAAATACGCTTATAATCATCCTCCCTGCTGTTCTCCTCAATCCTCCAGTAAGTTTCTGTCGACAGCGGCTTTAGCAGCTTATAAGCTAATGATCCGTTTTCGAATATATCACCATACTGTACCTTCCATCGTGTGCTTGTCTTCAGGTTTATTACGGGAAAAAGCTGATCAGTCGGAACTGTAACCTGCACGTAATCGGCATCGTACACAGCAGGTTCAAACTCATTTTCATCTGCTATGCCGTTGTTATTCAAATCGCCCAGATACCTATAGCTGCCTGTTCCCTGCGGCACCCTGATGAAAACCTTTTCAAGCTTGGCAGTTCTTTCGGTTGATACTTCGTAAAAGAGATCGCCGTTCAAAACAGGGCTCCATAAATTAAATTTCGACTGTGAGCGTATTAGTATAGTTTGGTTGTCAAGAAATCCCTTCTTCTTAAAAGGCTCCGTATATTTTTTATCCCTGAGCGTAAAATTAAAAGTAGTATTTACCTCCTTAATACCATTATAAGTCATTTCATAATATTGGGTGAGGGCCCGGGCCTGTTTAAACATTATTCCGTTTAAGGGCATATAATCATCTCTTACAGAATATTTGCTTCCGATTTTAAAACCCGGAATATTCACTAACTGCAGGAATGGCGCTACCTCGTAATATTTAAGACTTGTCCCCAGGAGAGAATCTGATGATGCATATTCATCCTTCTTCTTTTCTGCAAGGAATTCAACACCTGGCTTGAAGTACCAGAATACATAATATCCGCTGCCATTCTGTCTTAGCCAGTTGGTTTTAATATCGCCGTTCAGCGATTCAACATAATCGAAATTATACAGAAGGCTGTAATTTTTATTATCCGTGAATCTGAATATATTGTTATAACGGGTAGACTTAAAATTATCACCTCTCTTCAGCACACCTATAGAGGATGTGACAAGCATATTGTCAACCGGAAGAAGGTTCAGGTTGAATTCGCGAAGTGTTTCATCTGACCTTGCCTGGTCCTGAGCAACATTATAGAAACGGTCAAACTCCACCTCATTTATCCTGTCAGCAGAGGTAAACTTATCCTGTATGAATCTGTCCTTTGCGGAAAATCCAATTCTGCCCAGGCTGATGTTTCCCAGGTTTATTTTTTTAGGATCCATTTTAAGAAATATATTCCTTGCATAGCCGTAATTGTTTTTATCATCGATTGTTGAAAGGAGATTTTGATCCCACAGGCTTCCTGCATATTCCAGACTTATATAAAAATCCTTCAAAGGATTAACATCCACTACTATGTTGCCCCCCTGTTTTCTTTCAGGAACCGGAATGTAGATTATAGGAAGGTAACTACCCTGTCCTTTTCCAGCGAACTGGTAATTACCAAGACTTATCTTTATATAGTCACCTTGCGATTCACCCACATAACTAAAAGAAACATTATAAATTGCAGCTGAATCACCAGGGTTATAAACATAATAACTGAACGGTACATTATTTAGGAGTGTATCAACTTTGATGTATGTTCCCCTTACTATTCCAAGAGAATCGGGTTTTGCAAAACTAACACCCGTCTTTGTTGCTTTGGCTCTGTCATCGCCGGCATTCTGAAGTATAACCTTATCAGAATCTGAAATCGTTATATCTATAGGAGCATTAGGGTCATCACCTTCCCTGAGGTACTGAAGCTGTATCCCCAGCTTATCATCAAGAAGTGTCGATCTTACACCGGCTCCGAAAAAGTCCCTGGTAAATCGCCTGTCCGTATATTCAAAATCGACAGAAATTCTGCTTGCCGCCGTAATTAAGCGCTGAGGGGTAAAAGTAATCTGTGCGTTGCCATACTCGATTGTATAATCATTAGCCTCACCTCTTTTCATCTGGATACCGTCAAGGTATACTTTTTCAGTCCCGGCAATAACAACAATATCCTTCTCGTTATTTATACCGGAAAGACGGTAGGGTCCCTGCACTCCATCGACGCCGCCGAAATTATTTGTATTAAATTTACCGCGGGAGCTGGCAAGCGAGACATAACCCGACTGTCCTTCATATTGAAACTCACCCATAAGTCCCTGCAGTTTCCTGTCAATAGCACCAAACTCCCCCTGTTTGCGGATCAGTTGATAATCGCCGAAGGTACCTACGGCATTAGGATGTTTGATCTGAATGAAAACTTTGTCAAGCTCCTCAAGACGTTCGGTATTCCCTTCCGGTTGAATTGGTGTATTCTCATCTGTCAGAGCTGCCACCACCTCGATATCATCAGATAGTTTCCCGGAAAGCTGGAGCCGCAAACCGCTGTTTAAGGTAAAATCTTTTGTAGTTCCCACTGTGAAGCCTCTAACGAGGGTACCGCTTTTTTCTATCCTGCTTCCAAATATCTCCTCAGCAGTAAAATCCCCACTCTCTGCCTGTGCTACTTGTATAGTATCATTACCGCCCTCCTTTACCTTGATGACCAGACTGCGTTTTTTATATTCTTTCTTAAGGGATAGCTGGTATGATCTGTATGAAACATATACTGTATCAAAAATTGAGTAAGCAAGCGAATCAGATAGCTGGAATGAGGCTGTCTTATAAGAAATAGAATAATCGCTGCGTCGAAGTGTCCTGCCTCGTAAAACTATCTTTTCAGAAAAAGGAATAACGGAAACCCTGGAGAGTGAATATTGATTATCCAGGTTTACCGGAATTGTATCTGTAACGGTTTTTACCAGGTACTGATCCTGAGCCCTTAATGAGATTGTCAAAAAAAAGAGTAAACCCGGTATTAATAAAAGCTTGAATCTCAAATGATGACAAGATTTGTGAAGTTATAATCTAAATTTACGTACTTCTTTTATCAAGTCTATATTACTGCTAGCATTGCATTTTCCCTGGACCTGCCTTAAGGTTTTTATCGTTAAAATACATCCCCAAATTTAGGATTTATAATTTTCCTATAGTTGAAGTTTTAACCGCGATAGGTATAACTCCGACAATGTGATTCGTGTTAAACTTAAATTCGGTTATTTTCCAAATAGCTCCTCATGCCTTATCTTACAGGATAATATGAATTTTATAATATGAAAGCAGCGATAATAATTAATGAAGAAGCCGGACAGGGACAAAGCTTGCGGGGAATTTCCGATAAATTTAAAGATATTGACTTCTCTTATGA
Source organism: uncultured Ignavibacteria bacterium (assembly GCA_963774455.1). Taxonomy (GTDB): domain Bacteria; phylum Bacteroidota; class Ignavibacteria; order Ignavibacteriales; family Ignavibacteriaceae; genus DATFVA01. Next base: position 838,085 of record CAVZFD010000005.1, on the reverse strand, counting down.
TATTTTTAAGATTACAGGATCAAACCTGCCTGCCATTCTTGATAAGGTCAGTGATGAAACCTATGAAATTCTTATTGCCGCAGGTGGCGACGGAACAGTAAGCGCTGTTGCAGGGGATGCTGTGAGGCTGAACAGGACGATGGGAATTATTCCCATCGGTACACTTAACCATTTTGCCAAAGATGTGGGAATTCCTTTAACTACTGATGAAGCAATTAAAAATATACAGGCAGGCAATACAGCTTTAATTGATACTGCTTCTTTGAATGATCATATTTTTCTGAACAATTCTTCAATAGGTCTTTACCCCAAAATGGTAAAACACAGAGAGGAACAGATGAGACTGGGCGGGAAGAAATGGCTGTCAATGTTTAAAGCAGTATTGGCTGTACTTAACTCAATTCCGAAAATAAACGTGGCTATCAAAGCAGACAGTACCAATTTGACTTGCAAAACTCCTTTTGTATTCGTCGGTAACAATGATTATAAGTTCGATCTTTTTAACCTGGGACAAAGAGAAAGTCTGAGAGATGGAATGCTCAGTATCTATTGTCCTAAGTATGTAGGGAGAATATCTTACCTGCGCCTGGTCCTTATGACTCTGATTGGAAAGCTCCATCAGGAGGAGAATTTCCAGATCCTTCACAGCGAGGAGTTAATATTATATTCAAATAAAAGAAAGCTCGAAGTATCTATTGACGGAGAGGTGGTTAGAATTGAAACCCCGCTGCATTATAAAATAAAACCGAAATCATTGAGATTAATTATACCAGGATGATTTGAAAAAAATAGTACACATCTCCGATTTACATTTTGGAACGGTTGAAAAGAGGATTGTAGAAGCAATTGTTGTGGACATTAGGTCGCTGAAACCCAAACTCCTGATAGTTAGCGGCGATCTCACTCAGCGGGCCCGGAAAAACCAATTCCTACAAGCAAAGGAATTTCTTGAAAAGCTTGATTGCAGGAAAATAATAGTTCCTGGTAACCATGATATTCCGCTATTCAATGTTTTTGCGAGATTTCTGTGCGCTCTTACAAATTATAAAAATATCATTACAAGCGACCTCTCTCCTTTTTATGAAGATGAAACAATAGCGGTACTTGGTATCAATACAGCAAGATCATTGACTTGGAAATCGGGGAGAATTTCAGAAGAACAGATCAAAGACCTTAAGGTGAAACTCTGTACCCTCGATAACAGCATATTCAAGATAATTGTTACTCATCATCCATTCATTCCTCCTCCGGGTGATCCTGGAATTAAACTGGTCGGAAGATCTGCGAAGGCTCTCCAGATAATTGATAAATGTTCAGTTGATTTACTGCTGGCGGGGCACCTTCACCATGGCTATAGTGGTGACGTAAGGCCCTTCTATCCTTCGCAAAACAGCTCAATTATTTCTGCACAGGCTGGAACAGCAATATCTAACCGGACCAGGGAAGAACCCAATGCATTTAACCTGATAGAAGTCGGAAAGACTCATATAACAATTTCCGTAAAGGAATGGGATGGGGATATCTTTAAAGTGGCCCAAACCACAGAATATCAAAAGATCAGGAGAGAATGGATAAAAAAAGACTGATTCAAAAAGGTTATTCGTAGCGGAGTGCTTCTATAGGGTCAAGGTTAGAAGCCTTGTAGGCCGGATAGGTTCCAAACACAACTCCAACAAAAACACAAAGACCCAAACCAATCAATACCCAGTCTATCGGGATTGCACTTTCTGCATTAAGAAAACTCCCGACAAAATTGCCTACCCCAATCCCTAGAGCAATTCCTATGAAACCTCCAAGGAGGCAGAGCACGATTGCTTCTATCAAAAACTGAGTAAGTATGTTAATTTTTCTGGCACCTACCGCCTTTCGGATACCAATTTCCCGGGTTCTTTCAGTTACCGAAACCAGCATGATGTTCATAATTCCTACCCCGGCTGCAAGCAGAGCGATGATCGAAACCACGACAGCCCCGATCCTCACACCGCTCGTAATGTCATTTATTTGTCCTACCAGGGATTCATTACTGAATATATCAAAGTCGTTTTCCTCTCCAGCAGGTACCTTTCTGATTGTCCGCATAAAGCCGGTTGCTGCATCCATCGCAGAATTGTAATCCTCTTTGCCGTAAGACTGAACGGCTATGCTTATACTGTGAGCACGCCTTCCATATATTGACTGAAATGATGTAATCGGCATAACGATATAATTATCCATCGACTGTCCGAAGAACTCAGGCTGCTTTTCCAGTATGCCTATGACCCTCAGAGGAAACCCGTCTACACGGATGGTAAGCCCGATCGGATTTATATTAGGAAAAAGTTTCTGCGTAACATCATCTCCTAGTACACAAACATCGTTTGAATGCTGCACATCAGACTCATTTATTTCCCGGCCCTCCTTAACAGTAACAGCGTTTGTCCTGAATGATCCTATGGTTACACCTATAATAGAAATATTGGGATTAGTTTCTTTACTGCCGTATTTGATAATTTTGCCGTGCATCGATTGCTCAGCACCCACATATTTTGCCTGTTTCATCATCTGTTCAAAACGGAAGAAATCATCCAGCGTGATGTCTTTCCTATTGCGGTATTTCTGCCAGGAATCATGACCCCCGGTATGGATCGCGGGAAATTTCTGTATCTGGAATGTGTTTTTGTTCAGGAAAGATACCCCGCTTTCTATAGTATTCTGAAGCATGGTTATTACGGTCATAATAACTATAATTGAGAATATTCCCACAACAACACCAAGGACAGTTAAAATAGTCCTTAAACGATTTGATTTGAGCGAGTCAAATGAAAGTGAAAGAATCTGGCTGACCTGCATTATTCCCTGCTTTTTAGGATAATGAAATTTGAAAGCCGCAAAGCCTCTAACAAAAATAGGTGTTTGACATCAATATTAAAAGGGCTGAGGTAATGACACTCTGTAATATCAGTGGTGCATATATAAATTAATTATTCATATCTCAGCGCTTCAATAGGATCAAGATTTGCAGCCTTATAGGCAGGGTAGGTTCCGAACACTATCCCCACGAATAAACATAATGACAATCCGATCATAACCCAGTCAAACGGAATCGCCGCTTTGGCATTTAGAAAACTTCCTGCAATATTGCCTATACCAACGCCCAGAATAATGCCGATAAATCCTCCGACAATACAAAGTGTGACTGCTTCTAGAAGGAACTGGAATAGTATATTACTTCTGCGGGCTCCGATTGCTTTTCTTATCCCTATTTCTCTTGTTCTTTCTGTAACTGATACCAGCATGATGTTCATAATACCTACGCCGGCGGCGAGCAGTGCTATAATTGAAACTACAAGCGCCCCGATCCTTATCCCTGAAGTTATATCATTCACCTGGGTAATCATAGATTCATTGCTGAAGATATAGAAGCTATCCTCTTCCCCCGGCGGAACTTTTCTAATAGTTCTCATATATCCTGTTGCAGCATCTATCACATTGTTATATTCCTCCTTGCCCGGAGCCATTACAGTGATATTAATGCTGTTGTTGTACTTGCCATACTTCTGCTGAAAAGTAGTTATCGGGGTAACTATATATGAATCACGTGATTGGCCAAACATAGAGGGCTGCTTCTCCAGCACGCCTATTACCTGCAGCGGTTTTCCGTCCACCCTGATAACCTGCCCCACAGGATCAATATTTATGAAAAGCTTACTAACTACCTCCTGCCCTATGATACAAACATCATTTGAATAGTTCACGTCCGATGGTCTGAAATCCCTGCCCTGCTCAACATTCCAGTTGTTGGTTCTCATGGCGCCAAGTGTAACACCTGCCACGCTGATATTAGGATTAGTCTCTTTGTTCCCGAAGGTTATCTGTCTCCCGAACTGCCATTGTTCCGCGCCAATATATAGAGCCTGAGTAAGCAGACCGTTAAGCCTGTAGAAATCTTCCAGGGTAAGATCAGGACGGTTTCTGAATTTTTCTCTCCAGCCCGGTCCGCCTCCCATCATATTTGGGAATTTTTGAATCTGAAATGTATTCTTGTTAAGCTGAGAAAAACCGCTCTCTATACTTTTCTGAAGCATTGTAATGATTGTCATTATAACGATGATAGAGAAAATACCAACCACAACACCAAGGACTGTAAGCATAGTTCGCAGCTTGTTTGTTCTGAGCGATCTGAAGGCGACTGTCATTACTTCGGAAAATCTCATTTCATTACTCCATTGTTTGCTTCTTTATATAATCTTTCCCGCATCGCGGAATTGTTCTTTATTCGTATCTCAGCGCCTCAACCGGGTCCATCTTAGCTGCTGAATAAGCAGGTGCAAGTCCAGCAATTATTCCCGTAAGCAAAGAGATCAATATTGCTATAATAACGGCATCGTACTGCACGGAGGTTGGTATAAACTGGTTCACCATCATACTGAGTAAAATAGCCAGCAGCAGTCCTATCAGGCCTCCCATTATACATATAGTGGATGATTCGAGAAGAAACTGTCCAAGTATCGTTCGTCTCTTGGCGCCGATAGCTTTTCTCAAACCGATCTCCTTTGTTCTTTCTTTCACTGAAACAAACATTATATTCATAATACCTATGGCTCCTACAAAAAGGGAGAGTCCGGTAATAAACAATCCGGCAATCTGGATAACACCGACGATGCTGTTATAATTATCCATCAATCCTTCCTGCTGGTTGATTGAGAAATCATTTTCCTCATTGTATGTCAGTCCTCTTATCTTCCTCATTATACCTTCAGCTTCAGCTTTTGTATCTTCAAGCTGAGCGGGACTGGCAGCACGGACGTTAATTGTTACAGATCCATGCATCTGGCTTGTAAAATTCTTAAAGATAGTGCCGATAGGTACGAAAATCTGGTTATCAGGATTAAAACTACCCAACATAAAACTGCCCTGTTCGGTAAGCACGCCGACTATCTTATAATTAACTCCTCCGATTTTGATTGTCTTATCGAGAGGATCCTCCCTTGGGAAGAGGTTTTTAGCCAGTTCACTTCCGATAACAGCTACCTGCCTTGAACTCCTGGCTTCTATCTCACTGTAAAATCTTCCCTCAGAAAAAGTAAAATTTGTAGTTTTCACATAATCGGCGCTCGAACCATTAACGTTTACTGCATCCGTCCTGCGGTCCTCATATTTCACTGTCTGCCTGGTATTTGCAACTGGAGCTGTTGCCAGAGGAAGCTTTGCCATATTTTTAAACTCTTCGTAATCATCCATCGTCAGGTTTTTTCTGTTTCGCATCTTCCACCAGTCTTCATTCGAAAACCATGCCCATTTATCGATATAAAGAACATCGGAACCGAGCGCACTGATACCGTTCTGGAATGAATTATCTATTCCCTTAATAGCGGTAGTCATAACCACGACGGAAGTAACTCCGATTATAATACCTAGCATGGTAAGCACTGATCTTACCTTATTCGCCCTTATAGCCCTGAGGGCGATCATCATACTTTCTTTAAGTTCAAACAAAAATGTATTCATGGTATTTCCGAATTACTTATTTATAGTTAAAGACCCGCAGCGGCTCTGGGTTTGGGAATAAAACGGTTTGCCACCATATGATCATTCTCGATTAACCCGTCCTTGATGCGGATAATCCTGGCTGCATGCTCTGCAATATATTCTTCGTGGGTAACCAGTATTATCGTATTCCCTTTTTCATAAATTTCGTTAAACAAGATCATTATTTCCTCCCCGGTTTTAGAATCAAGATTGCCAGTAGGCTCATCGGCTAATATTATCGAAGGCTTCGTCACCAGGGCTCTTGCAATTGCAACTCTCTGTCTTTGTCCTCCGGAAAGTTCATTCGGTTTATGATGCATTCTGTCACTCAAACCGACATCAATCAAAGCTTCCTTTGCCCTCTCCCGTCTTTCGGCATACGGAAGTCCCGCGTAAATCAGCGGAAGTTCTACGTTGTGTATTGCATCTGATCTGGAAAGCAGATTAAAAGTCTGAAATACAAATCCAATTTCCCTGTTTCTTATAGCAGCAAGCTGATTATCTGTCATCTCGCTAACGCTGTTTCCTTTGAAATCGTATATTCCTGAGGTAGGAGTATCAAGACACCCCAGCATATTCATCAGCGTCGACTTACCCGAACCGGAAGGTCCCATAATAGCCACATACTCGTTCTTGTCTATTTTTAAAGAAACATCCCGCAGCGCATGAACCTCTTCGCTGCCGACCTGGTAAAGTTTAGCGATATGTTCTATATTTATTATGTTCATTCTTTAATCCGTTTTTTTATTGTCTGAACCGAAGGCTTTACCTTTTTCTTCAACTCTTACATTCGAACCTTCTGCAAGTTCTCGAGATATAGCGCGGTAGCTTCCGCTTACAACCTGCTGTCCAGTATCCAGTCCCGTCTTTATCTCGATGAAATTATCATCGCTTATTCCTGTCTCCACATTTATAACCCTGGATTTATTATCCTTCACAACAAAAACAATCTCCTGCAGTTTCTTCTGTCCGAAGCCGTTTTTCTTCTCATCCTTTACAGTTGTCTCTCCATCACTTTCATCCTCCTTGGGCAGCTCCGACTGGTTCCTTGCAGTTACACTCTGTATTGGAACAGCAAAGACATTATGCTTGGTTTCAGTCTGTATATCAGCATTACACGACATTCCTGGTCTCAACTGGTTGTCAGGAGAGATAAGTTTAATCTTAACATCAAAATTCACAACCTGTTCCTGTGTTCCCAGTCCTTCTGAGATAGCACTGTTCCCTATTTCAGTTACAGTGCCTTTAAATACCCTGTCGCCGAATGCATCAACTTTGATCTGTGCAGTATCGCCGATTGAAACAAGAACAACATCATTCTCATCAACATCAACGCTGGCTTCGATATTTCCGAGGTCTGACACGGTCATCATATCAGTACCCTGACTGAATCCGCTTCCGAGCACTCTTTCACCGAGTTCAACGTTAAGTTTTGTAATAGTGCCGGTCATCGGTGAAAAAATAGTCGTTTTATTGAGCTGTTCATCGGCTTCTTTTAAAGCCGCCTGCATCTGTGAAACATTTGCCTGGGCAGCTTCATATGATGCCTGTGAAGATAAGTATGAACTCTTCGCTGTTTCGAGTTCTGAATCACTGGACAAACCTTTTGCATGAAGTTCTTTCACCCTATTAAAATCTGAAGTCAGCTTATCAAGTTCAGCTTTTCTCATAGCCAGGGTAGCCTTAGTACCCTGCAGGTTTGCATTTGCCCTGTCTCTCGCTGCTACGTAAGAATCAGCTTTGATTTTTATAAGAAGGGCGCCTTTTTTAACGGAATCACCCTCTTTAACAGGCAGCGAGACAATTTCTCCGGTAACTTCAGGAGTAATTAATACCTGGAATTCAGGGTTAATTTTTCCCGTTGCTGAGACAGTCTGAGTAATATCTCTCTTTTGTACCGGTTCGGTCTGAACAGGGATTATTTCCTCTTTGCTTCCGCCGATCAACGCAATCAGAATTAAAGCAACGATTAATACACCTATTCCACCGAAGATATAAAGTTTCTTCTTGGATTTTTTTTGTTTCCCGTTAGCCATTAGAAATTCTCCTGGTAATAAATTTATTTTCAAATAATTTTTATTCGTATTGCTGGTAATTAAGTATTCCGAGATAATATTTATACTGTTCGCTTAAAACCACATACGCAAACTTCGCATTGATATAATTAGTCCGTGCATTGGTATAATTCGAGTTTGCAATCAGAACATTCAGTAGAGTGCCTGAACCGAGAGAATATTTTTCCTCCTCGATCTTCCTGTTCTCCTCAGCGGCTTTCACATTCTTTTCATTAACGTTCAGACTCTTTTCTGCTGCCTGCAGATCAAGATAATTTTTCTGGATATTCCTTTTAATATTACGTTCCAGCTCTGTCAGTTCAACGTCTTTATTTTCAGCAGTTACTTCAGCAATCTGTACTCTGTTCTCGGTGGAAAATCCCGAGAAAATGGGTATGCTTAATGTAGCACTTACGTTAAGATATTTCGAGTCATTTAAATTTTCTAGCGCATCGGCCCTGAGCTGATAGCTGATACTGCCGGTCAGGCGGGGAAAATAACCAGACTGGGCGATTGTGACGCCGTTTTGCGCACTTTCGAGATTTAATTGAGCACTTTTATAATCACTTCTGGTACTCAGAGCATGTGTAACCAGTTCAGATAGATCCTGGTAGTTCATCTCTACTCTGGCTTCGGGTGTACTGATTTCTGCTGGTTCTTCAAATTCATAATCTGTCAGAACATCCAGTCCCAGATAATACAACAGATCAGTCCTTGCTGTCTCAAGGTCATTATTAGCCTGTATCAGTGCCAGTTCCGCATTACCTGCCTGTACTTGCTGGTTATAAACATCTGCAAGGGTAACGGCCCCAAGTCTGTTTCTTTCGGTTATGGTCTCCAGATTTTTCTGATTCCATTTAACGTCCTCCTCCTTCACCTTAAGGAGCTGCTTTGCATTTATTACATCATAGAAAAGGCTAATCGTCTGGAAGACAATATCCTGCTTCATTCTTTGAAGGGTAAGTTTCCAGGATTCAAGGTCGTTTTGAGTCTGGGATAATGTAGCAATATTGGAAAGACCGTCAAATATTGTAATATCGCTGCTGGCTCCGACAGTATAGTTCCTGTTCTGTGAAGTTGAAGACGGTATTGGAATTACGGAACCCTGGAAAATAAAATTACCCCCTGCTTCTTCAGATTTCGTCCAGTTCCAGTATCCATATGCTCCTAGTGTTGGGAGGAAATTACCAACTGCGGCTTTCACACCCGACTGGTAGGATTTTAATGTATTCTCGCTCTTCTGTAGAGTAGTATTTTTATTAAGCGCAGTATTTATTGCTTCATCGAGGCTTAATGTCTTTTGCGCAAAGGATGCATAACTAAAAGTCAGCAGACATATTAAGCTTAGAAAAAATCTCATTAGTTTTCTCCCGGCAAATTATTTGAAAGAATCAGAATTTAATTGTCCTTTAGACGTTGAACGGTATAATTAAGTTACTATCCAAACACTTTAATTTTCTTCAGTTGTAATGAATACCTAAAGAATTCCTTACAAAAATAGATTATATCCGGCAGCATATAAAATTTTAAGTATAAACGGCTGAATAATTACAGGAGCGGTAAAAGAGAACACACGGAATTGATGATAAACGGTAAGCCGTTCATTGTTTTATGTACCTGTCCTTAATCTTGAGAAGATAAGCAAATGCTTCTTCATAGTTATTCCCTATCACCCCATCAAGTATTGCATCTTCGATAGCCTGTTTTATTTCTCCCACTTTCTTTGATGGTTTAAGATTACAAACTTCCATTATCGTATCTCCCCGAACGGGCGACTGAAAAGCTCTCAACTTGTCTTTTTCCTCAACCTCCCATACCTTTTTCATAACTCTTTCATAATTCTCGAGGTACCGGTCAACTTTATCCCGGTTCTTGCTTGTTATATCAGCCCGGCACAATGTGATCAGATCTTCGAGATCCGCCCCTGCAGCCACTATGAGCCTTCTTATAGCAGAATCCGTAACCTCATCCTTTGCCAGGGCAATGGGCCTGAGATGCAGCCGTACAAGTTTCTCCACATACTCCAGCTTTGAAAAGGGAAGTTTTAGCTTTTTAAAAACCGATTTCATCATTCTAGCGCCTAATTCTTCATGACCATGGAACGTCCAGCCTGTGCCTTCGACAAACCTCTTCGTGGGTGGTTTGGCTATATCGTGAACCAGGGCTGCAAATCGAAGCCATACATTATCCGTTGCCTTTGAAATATTATCAACCACTTCACAGGTATGAAGAAAAACATCTTTATGGTGATAATCTTTCCTCTGTTCCACTCCACCAAGTTTTGCGACTTCAGGAAATATTATCCCGAATACCCCTGAATTATATAATAATTTAAGACCGATAGATGGTTTTGGTGATGCCATTATTTTAAGGAATTCATCGGTAATTCTTTCCTGTGAAACAATCTGAAGCCTTTCTCTCATTTCACCTGCGGCTTTCATAATCGAATCCTCTGCCTTGAATTTCAGCTGCGAAGCAAAACGAAAAGCACGCATAATCCTTAAAGGATCATCGTCAAAAGTTTTCAGAGGATCCATCGGAGTTCGGATGATCTTCTTTTTTAAATCCTCAAGCCCGTTAAATTCATCTACAAGAGTTCCGAAATCTTTTTTATTGACAGAAACAGCTAGAGTATTTATAGTGAAGTCCCTCCGGAGGATATCCTCTTCAAAAGTTCCTGCAATTACCTGCGGTTTCCGGCTTTCGCTCCGGTATGATTCTTTCCTGGCACTCACAAACTCAAGGTCAAATTCTCCGTATTTAAAATGTGATGTACCGAAATTCCTGTAAACGTCAACCTTTTTTATTCCCAGTTTTTCCGCGTAAGCTTTGGAATATGCTTCCCCATCCCCCACTACCATGAAATCGATTTCATCCCTTTCCCTTCTAAGTATCAAATCACGTACGAAGCCCCCTACAATAAAAACATCGTATCCCTGTTCTTCTGCCGTCTCCATCGCTGTTTTGATAAAAGGAAATTTTTTAAGCTCTGATTCAAAGTCTGTTATATTATTGATTAAAATTTTGTTATTGGTCATTAATATTCTTGGGTTCGATAGTAGAATTAATGTTTTGTGCTTTGCTTCCCATCAATATAGCAATGGGCTTCAAAGGTTCAATGTTGCTGAAGAGAATTTTCATCGCTGCGGCTATCGGCACGGCAAGGAACATTCCTACTATGCCCCAGATCCAGCCCCAAAATATCAGGGAGAATAGTACGAAAACGGGACTAAGGTCCATATGTCGCCCCAAATAATGAGGCTCAATAAGGTTCCCTATTATATTGTGAACAAGGAACAGTACAACGGCAAGTGAAATAACAGTAATACCAAACCCGAACTGCAGCAGGGCGATTATAATTGGTCCCAACGTGGCAAAAAGTGCACCGATATTCGGGATAAAATTGAAGACAAAAGTAAGTAGTCCCCAAAGCAGTGCGAAATCAACATTATAAATTAGGAGCACCAGCGTAACAATAATCCCTGCTATCAGGCTGAGTATAGTTTTTATTACCAGGTAAGACTGCAGCTGAACATTTATATTCAGAAGGTTCTTTTTTACCATCGTGCTTTTTTCAGCGAAAGCTATAGTTAATCTTTCCTCAAATTTCCTCTTCCCCAACATCATAAACACCCAGAAAATCAGTGAAATAAAAAAGTCACCCAGCATCCCGGAAAGCGAATTGAATAGATTCTGGATTACCCCTGCTTCAAATAGCTTCTCGAACAACGTAGAGGTTTTAATTCGCCTGATGTCGATCTTAAACCAGGAGGAAAATTCTCTTAGGGTTAAATCAAAAGGTTTAAGGATTTGTGCCATAAAAGATGAAATATTTTCAGAATAGGCCTGCATTCTATCAGGAACTTCTCCAACGGCAGAAATAACGAGTAAACCTGTCAGGTAGCCTACAATTGCCACGACCAGAAGTATGATCAGAAGTGAGGCCGATTTCGGAACTCCCTTTTCCTTGAGATAATCCATCAGCGGATGCAGCAAAAATGTTAGGAATACAGCAATTGTTACAGGTACCAGTATCTCCTGCAAAGCCATTAGGATATAGACAAAGAGAACGAAAGAAATAAAACCGAGAAAATACGCGGTGGCTTTCATATGTTTCGTCACTTTTTTTTCCTGGTCCATAAAACTTACTTATATTTTATAGATAATTTAATTCGGTCGCCGTTCTCGTAAAGCCAGTCGGCCTTCTTAAAATTTTCCCGGAGTATAAAGTTAAAATTTTTATCATTATCAAACCTCATCGCCAGGGCAGCCATTTTCCTTGCTCTCATAAAATCGAGATGGGAAAGCAGGTACACTGACAGTCTGTATACCGCAAAACTAACTGGATAACTGTTTACTGTAATAGTCTTATTAAAAAGTTTCAGAAATAGGTTATAACTCTCACCAAGAGAGCCTGCAAGGTCAATCAAAACCGGGATGCTGAAATAGTTATAGGATTTCTCGTTCATTCCTGTCACAATAACATATTTATCAACGTCACTTCCCTCAAGGTACGGGACAATAAGGGAATCAGATTCCAGTAAATTACGGCGAAGATTTGAAAGGTAATATAATGTACGGTTAGGATTCTGTGAAATTATATTATTATAAAGTGAGTCTGCGCAAACGGAGTCCTGAACCTGCGCACAAAAATCAGCCAGCCGGAATTCGATGTTGTAATAATAGGAGGTCTTTTTGTAATCCCCTATCTTATCTTTAAGGAAGGTTATAGCCTCTTTCTCCCTGCCCGTATTAAAAAGTGAATTTGCATAACCGGTCAGTGCAGAATAATTATTAGTCAACTCAAGTATCTCTGCAAAAATATCAAGAGCGTCTTTATAATCCTGAACTGCAAAGTAATTCCATGCCTCCCTCAGCCTGTCAGCTACATACCGCGGACAGACTTTATAGATAATCGGTTTGCTCCCGAAATAATATTCCGCTTCATTTTTATTCACAGTTTTAAATTCTTTGGATATGAAGCTGAAATATCCGCTGCTTAGTTCCTCAATATTCCTGCTATAAATTTTTTCAAAGTCGATATCGGAATATAGTCGTTTGAACTTCTCAATGCCGTAATTATCAATAAGGTACCGGCAGAAAGAACCGGCATAGATGTATGATAGTCCAGATGTCTGTCCGAAAAAGTTTAGTCCCTTAAACAGATTCTTAAGCTCTATCCTGAACCCATTGTGATAGGCAAGAGAAGCCATGTAATGTACATTATTCAGATCATACTCGGGGGCGCCTGCAACAGCGGCGCCTTCTATCAGGGCGGGATTGAAGTTATCTGCAACGTCAAATATGCCCCAGCCAAATTCCCCGGCAAAGCAATGAGCAATCTCATGTCTTAATGAGCTGTTATAGTTATCCGCTATTGTAAAAATTTCTCCAAGCCAGGGCTTTGCTACATCGGCGTTCTCAGATCCGAAATATTCTTTTTTTTGAGCATCATCCTTAAAGATAAAGGATATGTATTTTTCCTTTGGATAAGTATTGTAGAAATGTGTCAGCTGCTCATAATAATATTCGTGGTTAAGTGTTATGATATTAATTTCATCTCTGCTTATGCCGTCGGAGAAATATATATCAAAATGTTCTGTTCTGATAAGCCCGCCGAGCACACTCTTCAGCCTTTTCTGGGTGGTGGAATACCCGAAATCTGGTGAAAGGTAAAGAAATACAGTCGCGATGAGCACCGAAATATATATAATAAGTTTTTTAGATATTACGGTATTTCTGTAGAAGGCGTACGCCCCGGTAAAGTATACTCCTCCAAAGAAAAGCAGGTTAAGCGAACGGTATATCATCAGCTTCAGATCGACGCTTACAGCTTCATCATAAATTGTCCCCGGAAAATATGCATAAACCGGATTGTAGAAGTAGATCTGGGGATTATAATAAAGCTCGAAGAAAGTTATAAATAATACTCCCAGAAAGATTACAATAAAAATAAGGTGCCGGAACCTGCGCGTTACCATCACCGTTAGTACCGCCATTGCCGATCCCACAAACACCGACGGTAACGTGATGAAAGTATAGAACAATAATCCATCCCATACAGAACAGTTTACAGTGAGGAGATTATGAGTGATTGAGATGGCCGGAGGAATGAGTAGGAAAAAGATGAAGGAGAGCAGATCCTTTTTCAAAAATGATTTATAATCTTGTTCGCTATTCAGCACTGAAAGGGTAAAGAACCCCGACAATATCGTAAGCAGGACGGCATTAAGCACGGAGAATTCGAATCCGAATACATTGGCCAAAGGAAATTCAAGTAGAAGGAAGTTGAATAATAAAATAAGTACCAGATAAACCAGCAGATTATTTCGCCACCTTATAATATTTGTCACTGGTAACGGTTTAATATTCTGCTCCCTGAACTCTTTCAATATCCGCACCCAGTTCCTTTAACTTTTCTTCAATCCTCTGGTATCCCCTGTCAAGATGGTATACACGGAGAACTTCAGTTGTTCCATGGGCTGCGAGTCCCGCCAGTACCAGTGAAGCGCTTGCCCTCAGGTCAGTCGACATCACCTTAGCCCCGTCAAGATGGTTTACACCTTTCACGACTGCACTATTCTCGCTCACTGTAATGTCAGCGCCCAGCCTTAAAAGTTCAGGTACGTGTTTAAACCTGTCGAGATAGATAGTATCAGTAACAGTAGACGTACCCGATGAAAGTGTCATATATGCGATCCACTGTGCCTGCATATCAGTAGGGTACCCGGGAAAGATTGAAGTGGAAATGTTTACCGGCTTAATTTCTTCAGCCGCTTTCAGTGAGATTGAATTCCCATCCGACTCAATGCTGCATCCGCTGTCCTCCAGCTTCGAGAGAACAGCCTGAAGATATTTCGGGTGAATATTCTTCAGTGTGATATTGCCGCCTGTAATAGCACCTGCCGTCAAAAGCGTTCCTGCCTCAATCCTGTCGGGTATAGTTGCTGCCTCTACCGGTGAAAGCTCATCAACACCCTCAATCTCGAGAGTCGAAGTACCGGTTCCGCTGATCTTAGCGCCCATTTTGATAAGAAATTCGACCAGGTTATTAATCTCGGGTTCCATGGCTGCATTATTTATTACCGTCGTTCCTTTTGCTAATGCTGCAGCCATAAGAGTATTGCCTGTTGCACCCACAGATGAGATATCAAAATTTATTTTAGCTCCATGCAAACGTTTTGATTTTGCAATTATATACCCCGAATCAAGCTCAATTTCAGCTCCCATTTTTTCAAGAGCCTCCAGGTGAAGATTAATGGGCCGGGGTCCCCATGCACATCCTCCCGGCAGCGATACCTTCGCATTCCCGTAGCGTGTAAGTAAAGGTCCCAGCACATAAACCGAAGCACGCATCTTTTTAACGTGTTCATATGGAGCTTTGAAAGAAGTTATTCTGCCGGTATTAACCTTAAGAGTGTGATTCTCAAATGATATTTCCGCACCAAGGAACGAGAGCAGTTTCGTCATCGTGTAGACATCATTCAGTTCAGGGGTATTCGTAAGGACTGATAACCCGCCGGTTAAAAGACAGGCCGGCATTAGGGCAAGTGAGGCATTTTTGGCCCCGCTCACTTCAACAGTTCCCGTTAATTTCCTACCTCCATTAATTACAAATTTATCCAATTCAACCTCTCAGAAAAGAAAAATTTTATGAAAATAAATTAAGGAATAATCAATTAAGTTTGAGGGGAAAAAGAAAGAATTAGCACATTTTCAGATTACTGAACAGCCTGCGTGGTAAGCATTGTTCCGTTAAATCCGATCACGAAGATCTTATCGGAATTGGTTACCGCCGCATCTGTCAGTGTTGCATAATTGCCAGATTGCGTAAGCTTCCAGTTGGCCCCGTAGTCGTTTGTGACAAGTATTTCCCCTCTGCTGCCCAGGATCAATCCATCTTTGTTATCAACAAAATGAATAGAGTAGAGTCCCGACATTGTATTCGACGGAACCTCATTCCAGTTTTCGCCTCCATCTGTCGTTCTCAACACTATTCCGCTGCCTCCGGAAATAAAGCCGTTATTTTCATCGGTAAAAAGAATGTCCCTCAGGTAGTTGTTCGTAATCTTTTCCATTTTTTTCCAGGATCTGCCTGAATTCGTTGTCTGCAGTATAGTGCCGTTCCATCCTACAGCAAACCCGTTCCGGTCATCTTTAAAACTTATGCTGTAAAGAAGTTCACGTGTAGAAGTATATACAGGGTACCATGTGGTACCTCCGTTCAGAGTTTTGAGTATGGTTCCATGACTACCTGCCATAAAACCGGTTCTTTTGTCGCTCAAAAAGCATATGTCAAAAATTGATTCTTTTATGTATGCCTTGAGCACCTTCCAGTTCTTTCCGCCGTCATTAGTATAGATTATAGTTCCGTTATCGCCGGTAATGAACCCGTTGTTCTCATCCAGGAAGTATACATCAAAGAAATTAACCCGGCTGTCGAAGGTACTCTTCTGCCAGGTTGTACCGCCGTCTAAAGTTTTAAGTATTAGTCCGTTAAATCCGCAGACATAACCTATATCGGGAGTAACAAAATAAATAGAGTTCAGTGTGGTTGCTGTTGAAAGCGTAACGGGAGTCCAACCAGATCTGATAACACCGGACGTATTTGATGTCATCGTTGCTTCGCTGCCGTCGCCATTATTCACCAGGGAATTATTATCCCTTAAGAGAGTTGAGATGTTGCTGTAGAAATAATAAAAGAGAACCGCCCCTACGACCAGGATCACAGTTGCTACGGCAAATTTCTTTAATAAATGACGCGGAAATTTTCTCCTGTCCTGGTAAATAACAGGCTCTTCGATTTCCACACTGGTAAGATTCTCAAAAACATTATCAATATCCACGAGGAAATCCCCGGCAGTAAGATATCTTTTCTGGACAGGCTTTTCGAGAGCTTTGGATATAATCCTGTCGACATCAGGAGGAATATCAGGAATATGAGTCGAAAGTCTTGCCGGCATCTTTTTAATATGGGCTTCCATTATCTCAAACTCTGTTGGATAATCGAAAGGGGTTTTCCCAGAAAGCATCTCATAGAATGTAACACCAAGAGAATAAAGATCACTCTGGGTTGTGGGAGGTTTTCCTCTTATCTGTTCAGGACTCATGTAAAAGATCGTGCCTATCTTCGTCCCCGCTTTCGTAATATCCTTGGTTTCATTTATCGATTTGGATATTCCAAAATCCATTATCTTTGCTATACCTTCATTGCTAATGATAATATTTGAAGGTTTAAGGTCCCGGTGAATAAAACCTTTCTGATGAGCGAAGGCAATGCCGTTTAGTATTTGTCTCATCACATCCAGGGAAAATTTCAAATCGAGCCGACCTTCCCTGCGTATAATTTCCTCAAGTGTCTCGCCTTCGATATATTCCATTACGATGCCGAGCGTATTTTCAGCATCGGTAAAACCGTAAACAGGAATTATGTTAGTATGGTTAAGCTTTGCCTGGTTGCGGGCTTCACGTTTGAACCTTTCGATGAACTGTGGATTAGGAGGTTTACTGGTATTGAGAATTTTTATAGCCACGTAACGTTCAAGCTTCAGGTCGATTGCCTTGTAGACAACACCCATTCCGCCTTCACCGATCACCTCGACTATCTTGTAATTCTCAATGTTAGTTCCGACCATCATTCATCCTTTTCTATTAAAACGAATGAATAATTATCCGGTGCTCCCCTATCCTCTATTAATTTTGAGAGTTTTTCCGCGGTAAAATTTACGTCATCATTGCCGACAATTTCCTCGAGCTCTTCATCATTGACAACACAGGTAACTCCGTCAGAGCATACAAAAAACTTAAACTCATCGCGTGTATTCAACTTGAGCTTACTGATATCAGCTTCAACTTCAGGAGTGTCCCCCAGTGCCTTCATAATAATATTCCTGTTGGGATGGTTCTCGGCCTCCTTAAGGGTGAGATAGCCTTCATCAACAAGACGCTGTACAAGGGAATGATCCTTGGTAATCTGCTTAATCTTCTTATCACTGTATTTATAAATACGCGAATCGCCAATATGACCCCAGTAAGCAGTACCCGCATTCAGGAAAAGCACTTCAACAGTCGTTGCCATACCCTTAAATGCAGGGGTGGAAGCTGACTGGGTCATAATCATCTGATTGGCAGCCAGTATTGCTTCTTTTATTCTTTCTAGATAATCATTGTTCTCTGACCTTATGAACGAATTATAAATAGTCTCCACGGTCAGGCTTGAAGCTACCTCGCCGGCACGGTTTCCACCAAGTCCATCGCACAAAACCGTTAATAACCCTTCATCAAGTTCAAACACCCCGAAAGAATCTTCGTTCTCGTACCGGCGAAGTCCGGTCTTTGATACAGAAACATGGGTATATTTCATGCTTTCCCCGGACGGCTGATTGTTTGGAATAAGAAATTTGAAAATAGGACTATCCAAATTTTATTATTTAATGAATAATTCGTGCTAACCTTAGCAATTTTCATACCTGCCTAAATGACCTCTGTTAATTATGAATTCTTTATTTTTTTGCAATTTTGAAGAAAAAACGGATCTGAGAGAGTTGTTTTTACCTCACTAAGTGTATACATCCTGATTACTGAGCAATAAATTTATCAAAAATCTGTCTAAAAAAAATCAGTTTTATTAATGCTCTGCAAGTACTGCTCCTGTTTACTTCATGTATATTCCAAACTTAAGACTTATTCTAAAAGTATTGAAATTATTCTCCGAAACAATTTTTTATGAAAATAATGTCATCTAAGTTGCAAAGACTTAAGTCCTTAAGAAAATTGGGAATAATTTTTGCCCGACGGCTTTCTTTTAGAAGAAAAAATAGATAATTTTGCAGCAAAAGATAGGTGGAAAATATACTAAGGGAAATCATTATGGCTTATGGGGAATCTGACCAATACTCGTTCATGCAGAATGAATCAGATCAGGTCCTAAGGTTATTCAATAATCTTCAGAAAGCGATCACCGAAGCGCGAAATCTTCCTGACCTTACCAGGTCAAAGTTGTACGAAAAGCTTGAGGAGACGATACTTCATATGGAAATTAGTGTAGATAACCTTGATAAATTCTGGTCATTCATCGCCAGGGCGGAGATAGCTTACAAGGTTTATGAGAACGGATCTATTCCTCAGGCCTTAAAAGACTTTGCAAAGATAATCTGGCAGGTGCAGTGCCGTGCAGAAGGACGCCCTCTTAATTCAAGTCCACCAATCCAGTTATAGATTTTTAATCTGGAATAAAAGTGGACTGAAATGCTGAACGCTATTCCTGAAAAACATCATGGTTGCAGAGGAACTAATTAAGGGATCATTTTTGAGTGCGAGAACGGGGACTCGAACCCCGACACCTTGCGGTACTAGATCCTAAGTCTAGCGCGTCTGCCAATTCCGCCATTCTCGCAGAGAATTAAATCATTAATTATTGAAATTGGAGAACAAAAATAAAAGTTTTGACTCACAAAACAAAAGTGAGCTTCGGTGGAGGG
This sequence comes from uncultured Ignavibacteria bacterium, assembly GCA_963774455.1. Classification (GTDB taxonomy): domain Bacteria; phylum Bacteroidota; class Ignavibacteria; order Ignavibacteriales; family Ignavibacteriaceae; genus DATFVA01. The sequence continues at coordinate 819,043 of CAVZFD010000005.1, read as the reverse complement.
AAGGAATAAGGGATCGTTTATTAAGCCGATAAAAGTATCTTTTTAATATGTGATTTTTCAAACATCAGATAAAATATGTACATCAGGACCTGGTTAAGGAAAATAAAAATGATACCAGGTACAGACGCACTTAAAATCGCTGTTCCGTAACCGCTTGCCTGTCCTATAGAATACATCGGGTTGGAAAGATAATAAGGTCCCTCTTTCCTGAACTCGCCTATCATTCTGCCAAGAAATAAATCCTTATAATAATAAACATTGATTCCGACCATCAGGGCTGACCAGATGTTTGTAACAAGTCCGATAATTATAATAGGGATTCCCAGGATCGCAATTATTTGCGATCCCGCGAGCCGCTTCAGTTCAAAGGAACTCAAATACACGAAGGAAAATACTTCCACCCTATGGACCAAGTTCTGATCGTTTAAAACAGACGATGTGAATGTCCTACCTTGGCCGGATCCTATTAGCCAGGTGAAAAAAGGTATACAGAGTTCCTTTCAAAGTGTGTTCACAGGCTTAAGTGGGTAAATAATTGGGATTTTATGAATATGTGTAAGACGTATTCAAGACGTATTCAGGACGTATTCAGGACGTATTCAGGCAGTGTGAGGAACGCTTTTTCATAAAAATACAAAACCTTCAATAATGAGATCGCATCAGCTGATTAAGTCAGAATGGAATAAAGCAGGATTTAAGAGAAATGAGGAAGAGCCTCTTCAACTAAGGTGAAGAGACTCTCCGATGGAAAGGAAAACCGGGCAATTTCTGCCCGGTAAGGAGAAATTATCTGAGAAGCAGCATCTTCTTCGTGCCTGTGAAACTGCCGGATACAAGGGTATAGTAGTAAACACCGCTGGCGAGCTTAGATGAGTTGAATGTGATTTCGTGACTGCCCGCTTTTCTGAATCCATTTATAAGTTCAGCTACTTTTTGTCCCAGAGAGTTATAAACGTTTAAATGAACTGTTCCGTCTGAAGGAATACTGTAACTTATCTGTGTTGTGGGGTTGAATGGATTAGGATAGTTCTGACTCAATACAAATTCTGAGGGTCCGCTAACTTCAGCTTCAACTTCACTTGAATATTTGTATGAACCGTCAAAGTCGAGTTGTTTTAATCTGTAGGTATAATTACCTGACGCAACATTATCATCTGTGAATGAATATGTCTTCTGTTCAGTCGTTGTCCCAAAACCTCCCACAAATCCAATCCTTTCCCAATTGCCGGCTGCAGATACGGGACTGTGGACTTGCCTTTCCACCTCAAAACCTTTGTTATTAATTTCCGTTGCTGTTCTCCAGCTCAAAACCGCCTCACTGCCTTTTACATTTATACTAAAAGAAATTAATTCAACCGGTACGGTACTACATAGGTTATAGACCATATGTGCACTCAAAGCTCCTCCTGCGGCTCCCGGTGTTGCAGAATTAAGTGTCCCTAATAGGTTATACATAGATGGCCATGCATCCATAGAACCGATAGTGCCGCCAATGGGTGAAGGGTCTCCTTTTCTTGCAGCGATCAGAAAATCACCATTCGGCTGGCTGACCACCAATCTGTCCATTCCGCCACTGCTGCTTAAGTTCGTCCAGAATACAACGCTGCCATTCTGATCGATTAATTGCATCGGATTCCGGGAGAAAGCCAGCCCAAGGCACTGTCCCCCATCAATTGAATCATAAAAGACAATTACTTTTCTCCAATTGCCGGGTGAACCAGCAAACAATCCAGAACTTACAGTAGAAGGTGTTGGCTTATAATCCGCAAAGAAAGCTATCTGTCCATTATTATTTATTGATGCTGCCTGGATATCGAGGTAAGTACCGCCAATCGGGGTAGAATCTGAAGCCTTGATATACCAGTCATCTATTCCGTCCGTCCTCACTATTATGCCCCGGTCGGTGATACCGCCTGAAACAATTGCCCTGAAGGCAATCTGATCCTGATCATTTATATCAGGTGTGGGTCCAGCAGGAATATTAGTCCCATCCGGAAAACCATAACTTTCAGTACCAAGTAAAGAAAAAGTTCCGCCGCCTGGAGCCGGATCTCCAACGGCAGCAACTTTTGTTACAATACCGTTACTCCATAAATATATATCTGCATTAATACTGCCCTGGGGACAGGCAAGAAAGACTACCTTACCATTGTTATTTATTGAACCCGGACCAACTGCATCAAAAATACCACCGATAGGAGAAGGATCACCAACAGCAGCTACTTTTACAATCTGCTGTGTTGCAGCCTGATACAAGAATAAACCCCGGAAAGAACTGCCTCCGTTTACTTCACAAAAGAAAAGTACATCGCCGGCATCATTGATATCAGGTGCGAAAACTGTACCTCCAAAGAATCCGCTGAACGTACCTCCTATAGGTGAAGGGTCACCGCTATTTGAAATGGTATCCCCGCTGCCGCCACCGCTGCCGCTGCCTATTGCTATTGCATAAACACCGGCAGAATCGGCTGTAAATATTCCCTGGTTCCTTATGGAACCATTTACCTGTGAATAAAATGCAATCTTGCCTGAGGAATTAACTGTTGAAGGATTCATAAATGCAGCCAGGTTTAATGTGCCGCCGCCGGTATTAGGAGCTGCCTGTCCATGCATTGCAAAAGATGCAAGATTACAAATGGAATCTGCAGTTGTAATATTATATATACGGCTTCCCGCATTATTATATGTACCAGTTTCCCTTTGTATTACATTATCATGTACTTTTACAAAGGTACCGTTCTGGCAATATGATTCAGTTGTTACAAAACCGAAACCTGTTAACCACCCTAATATCAGGAAAAACGAAAAATGTAAAATTTTATTCATATTAAAATCCTATAAGTGAATTTAGAAAAAGCTATCAGGCTATTTACTTTTGAGGTGTATGCTCTCTCCTGTTTTAGTTTCTCTTTCATCAGTTAATCATTAATAGTATAAAAGAGTATTATCTATTTAATTACATTTATTTTATAATTCAAGAGTAGTAATGTCCTGCCAGCAATTAAATTCACAGAGTCAACCTTTATCATATCAAGGAACTGCTTGAATTTAATCTGTTTATTTTGCTTTGTCCCCAATGCCCGCCCTATACGAAAAAAAGGGAAGGCAGCACTGCCTTCCCTGATCTTTGATCGATTAATCTTTAGTCAGCCCATTATTTAATCAACATCATCTTCTTCACTGCTATACTCTCACCTGCCTGGATTCTATAATAATATACTCCGCTCGCAAGGTTTGCTCCATTAAATGTTACTTCGTGTGTACCTGATTTTACTATCCCATTTACCAGACTTGCTACCTGCTGTCCAAGCGAATTGTAAATTTTCAGACTTACAAATCCATCTTTTGGTATACTGTAGCTTATCTGAGTCGTGGGGTTGAATGGATTGGGATAGTTCTGGCTTAAAGAATAATTATCAGGCATACTGTTATTCTCCTGTTTCACTGAAGTTATAACCTGGTTCGCAGGCCGCCATAACACCCCTGTTGAGTATGTACCGCATATTAAATTCTGCCCGCTTACATGAAATGCTTCAACTGCACTGGTATAACCGGCCGGGGGTAAGCCGTCGCTGATTGATGTCCAGGTATCACCATTATCGGTTGATTCAAAAGCATAGCCTTCGGTAGTTCCTGTAAGTACTGTTGAACCGTAGGCATCAACTGTCTGCAATACTACCGAGGTCAAACCGTTATTCTTTAGGTTCCAGTTATTTCCTCCGTCTTCGGACACGTACATACCGTCATTCGCTGCCGCAAACAGAGTTTGACCGACTGCTATAACCTTATGGGTTGAAGAGTATCCCGATAAACCCGTAGACGATTCTGTCCAGGTCTGCCCGTCATCAGTTGACCGGAAAATGAATCCAGAGAATAATGTGGCTGCATATATATCTGTTCCTATAAAAGTAAAATTTTCTATATCGGGATCGCTCAGACTACCGTCTATGGGTGTCCAGTTTGTTCCATTGTCGGTTGATCTGTAAGCGCCGTTAGAAAACGTGGCCGCCAATACTGTATTGCCGTGTGCACCGACTGTCCTTATATACGTATCTCTTACGCCCGACATAACTCTTTCCCATGTTGTACCGCCGTCTGTTGACCGAAGCAGTCCGTCGGTCGTTGTAGCTGCGAATAACGCCGAATCGCTTTTTGCAAGTTTACGAATTCCGTAGGCATCTATATTCGGGAAAGGTTCCCATGTTAACCCGTCGTCATGCGATATGAAAGCGCCGCTATCGAACGTGCCCGCAAGTATATCAGAGCCGAGATTGAGGAAAGTTCGAACACTGGTTGAATAAATTCCCTGGGCCATCCGGCTCCAATTGTTCCCGTTGTCTGTAGATTTGTAAACACCATCTCCGCTTGCTGCAAATAACACATCATAGAATTTCAGGAAATCGCCTATGTAAGGATTATCAAGACTGGGATCGACCGGATCCCAGGTTACTCCCTGATCAGTTGAAACGAAAGCTCCGTTTTTGGCAACGCCGATGAACATCTTGTCATTATATAACCCCATAGAATAAACCGCAGCGGGTGCGATGTTGCCTGTAATCGATGTCCAGTTACCACCCTGATCTGTTGAAACAAAAATACCATCACTGGTTCCGGCAAATACCTGCGAACGGCCAAGGGTTCCCATAGTATGAACCGCTCCGCCTGTAATACCATTACCAGCATACTGCCAGGTATCACCCAGGTCATCTGATCTATAAACCCCATCATCAGTAGCAGCAAAAAGATACGCTCCAAGTGCAGTAACATTATTAACAAAAGGATCGGTCATCCCCGAATCAACACGAGTCCACGAATTCGCGTTATCAATGGACCTGTATACACCGTTCATCGTACCGGCAAAGAGGACGGTATCAATTGAAGTAAGAGAATATACATTATCTGTAGCTATCCCTGCGTCGGTTTCTGTCCAGGATTCACCATTATTATCTGACCTGAATATTCCTTCATATGAGCAAGTGTAGATTGAAAAAGGAGTAGAATAGAGATCGTAGATATAAGTTGTAGGAAGTCCGGAGCTCGCGTTTGACCAGGTGAGCCCGCTGTCCGTGCTTTTATAAATACCCGAAATCGTGCCTGCAAAGATCATGGAATCATGTTCAGCAAGACACGTCGTTCCCCCGCCGTCAGGACCGGCTGCCGATTGCCATTGAGCATTCGGAACACCAATAAAAACCAACCCCAATAAGACTGTGAAAACAGAGAATCTGAATAATTTATACATTGTATCTCCAGAGTAAAGTAAGAAATATAGTTGATTGTTTATTTTTTGGATTGAACACTAGGTATCAATTCAGTAAAGAACAAGATTATGTAACCTGGATATAACGGGAGACGTTATTTTTAAACTCTCCGAGGGTTAAACCATTTGACCAGAAAGTAAAAAAGACCATCCGGAGTGAGACTGCATAACTCGGGTGATTTACAAACATTGTTGTAATACTGGGTTTAAGAGAAACCCTGTCGTTTAAAGCGAGCATTGTTATTGTGCTGTCGCTCACGCAAAGCTTCATCGTAAGATTATCTACGATCCTGATATCTTCACCTATCTCTTCATATCTCTCCAGTGTTGTAATAAAGAGGTCTTTCTCTTCTTCATTTTTAATATTGTAATATTCATATATGCATTTGAAATCCACATCTCTTTTTAACAGGGCTTTTTCGTAATCAAGGTTCTCTTCCAGGGAAAATGAATACGGGCTTTTGGAAAAAAGGAGGAGCTCTTTTCTTGTATTATTTTGAATTGACAGCCATCTCTCCTTTATTTGCTCTCGTTCGGTTAATATTTCAATATAGTCGAGGGATGCTGAATTTCCGGCCTGTGAAGCCTTTAGTGCCATCAGGTCTTTCTGCAGTTTATCGGCAACAAATTTCTTCCTGTCATACTCGGTGCTGATGTTTTTCATGACGATATCAGGACTAATGCTGCTGAATACCTTGATGCCGTTTTTGTAGCTCTGTCCCGCAAGTCCTTTTTTAACCAGGTTCTGCAGTATTTCATATGTCTTGGTGCGGCTGACTGATGTTATTCCTGAAATTTCAGGTGCTGTAAATTCATTCTTCTGTAGAAGAGCCAGGTAGACCTCGGCTTCCCGCCTCGGTATATCTAAAAGTTGTAGCTTTTCAATCAAATCCTGCATTTCCATCCTGTTTTCTAAATGTGTCCCCCATAGGATGTTGTAACTCCATATAGGGACACACGAACTTAATAAATAGGAACTATAGAGTCAAATGAGGAAACTTCGGAGTCCCAACCAGAGGATATGTTCTTTCTACTGAAAATACATAGTCAACAGGAACTTAAGGCAGGGTTCAGGTATATTTTTTTGAAGTAACGAACAAATAAAAGTCACAATGTCCTGACTAATACAGTACCATTCAAATCTAAAAGAGTAAAACCAAAGTATTCTTCGGGATCATTTAGTTCCGATATGAACTTCCTTCTGAACTTTTATGGTTGCCTGTTTATTAATTTCCTGCTTAATATCGGCTGTCATCTCAGTTGTTAAATTATTTCTGAGGCGACATATGTCGTTATTTCACCAGCATCATCTTGCGGAAATCAGTAAAAGATCCTGCTGTGATTTTGTAGGTGTAAACACCGGAAGATAGATCAGATCCGTTAAAGCTGACCGAATACGTTCCGGCTGCCTTCTCATCATTTACCAGGATGGCAATTTCATTGCCTAATACATCATATACTTTCAACGTAACAAATCCCGGATCAGGAATATGGTACCGGATTGTGGTTGTAGGGTTGAAGGGCTGCGGGTAGTTCTGATATAAGTAGTATCCTCCTTTTGCCGGCCGGATTTCCCTTGTTGATACCGGAGTTACATAAGTAATTATGATTTTTTGGAAAAGAGATAATGTGTCATCTGAAGAAATAACTGATGCAGATATTGTGTCACTGCCTGTTTCTGTCGGAGAGGTGATCAGTGCCTTATATGTTCCTTCACCATTGTCTGTAACATTTCCTAAAACCCCGCCTCCTGTGTTCGATAAAATTATTTTTAGTCCGGCTGCAAGCAGCGTGTCTGAATTATTTTTAGGACTAATAGTTATTTCAGCTTCTGATATTCCATCCGCAGGAATTGAATCGGGAGCTGCTTCGATCTCCGAAAGGAATGGATCGACAAATATGTAAAGCGAATCTTTCCAGTCATTAAATCCTTCCTGAACCAGGTCGATTGGGTCAGTACCCACAGGTGTATCAGGTATGATGATTTGAAGATAAGGTGTGCCTCCGTCACCTATTCTGACCACTTTTATAAAGCCGGATTCCGATGATGTGCCCCTCGATGCGCACCTGGTGTCGGCGCCGAGTATCTTAGCAGATTGCAGAGCTGCCATTAGCCTGTCGGCCAGCGGTCCCGGAGTATTCAGGAAAGTCGCTTTCATTGTATCAATTATAAGCGTACCCAGCAAAATGTTTCCCTGTATTGAATAACCCGGACCGACCGCATGGTTCTTATAATTCAAACAATTCTCTCCTGTGTACGCAGCACTTTCTCCATTACGCGTAAGATCTACTATTCCGTATTGCCTTACAGTTGGGTTACCCTGAATATCGTTTGCAACTAGCCAGTCGATTATTTCCTGCGGACTTAATCCTTCCAGCATCCTTGCGTGAGCGTTCTGCTGGTTGGCTACAAGCCACGAAGCCTGTGTATGAATGCCGCCGACTCCCTCAATCACATCGCTTATAATATAAGCTCCTACACCATTTATGGCACCTACACAGGATGCACCTGCACTGCCGATCTCACCCGTAACTGTATCTACCGCAACGATTGAAAAGGTGTCCTGTGCAGCAATATTAAAAGTGAAAAGAATTACTATTAAGAATGATAAAAATAAAGCTGACGGTTTCATAAAACTCTCCCACTTAAATCATGAATTTATTTGTTGGTATTCTCTCCTGCAGGGCTGATTCCCTGTTATAACTATACTTTAACATACGGAATTTTATTGCCGGGGGAAAGAAAATATAAATATAAGGCTTCCCCGGACGGTTACACGGATTTATCCCAAGGGTCTATTCAGCAGGCCGGAAACTAATCAGGATATGCGCTGGAAAATGTTAGATTTGAACGCTTTTTATTATCTTTACAGTTCGATTATTTATAAAAACACGCGGGTGCTGCGGATCAACCGTTTGAAGGTGCAGGTCTCGGGAATGCAGCATTATTATTATAATTAAAAAGAACCAGAGGATAAATTGGAAATAAAAGTTAACGAGATATCTGCTTCAGAAAATGAAGTGGAAGTTACAATGTCTTATGACGAAATAAAACAGGATATCGAGGCCGAAGTTAAAAATCAGTCCAAGAAAATTCAGGTGCCGGGATTCAGGAAGGGAAAGGTTCCTCTTTCGATGATTAAGAAGATGTATGGCGATGCGCTTGAATATGAAGCCGCCGAGAAAGCTGCTAACAGCAGATTCTGGAAGGTCGTAAAGGATAAAAATCTTCAGCCTATCGGTCAGCCTGTCCTTTCAGATATTAAGTTTAAGCCCGGGGAGGATTTCCACTTCAAAGTTCATTATGAGATTATACCCCAGCTTGATGTTAAGGGCTATACGGATATCAGTATGGATATACCCGACTTCAAAGTGAAGGATGAGGAAATTGAACATGAAATAATGCATGTTCAGAAGGCCAATGCTTCGCAGGTTGAGGAAGAGGTTGTAGGTGAAGATAATAATTACCTGATTAAGCTGAACCTTCAGCGACTGAATGAAAAGGGTGAGCCTTATGAAGGCAGCAAACCTGAAACGTTCGATGTAGATTTGTCAAATGAGAATGTTCAGAAGGATATTGTTGAGAGATCAAAAGGTAAGAAAGTCGGTGATACGTTTGAGTTCAGTTTTACCGATGAACGTAAGTTAAAAAATGATAAGGGCGGGGAGGAACCTGTTAAGGAAGACTTTATTTACAAGGCTGAGATTAAGGACATAAAAAAATACCTTCTCCCTGAACTAAATGAAGAGTTTCTTAAAAAGATTACTAAGGATAAGTTTGATAATGAGCAAGCCTTTAGGGAGAATATTAGTTCGGATATTCAGAAGTATTACGATCAGAGAACAGATGAGATTACACGCGACAAACTGATACAGGAGATAGTGAAAATTAATGATTTCACACCCCCCACCTCCCTGGTAAACAACTTTCTGAGCGACCTGATTGAACGGGAGGAGCAGGAATCAAAGAAACAGGGCTACCGTAAATACGATCGCGAAGAGGCAGCTAAACGTCTCCGCAGCTATGCTGAATATGAGGTGAAATGGTATCTGATAAAGAATGAAATTGAGAAGAAAGAAAATATTGAAGTTAGTGATGATGACTTACAGGAACTTGTGAAGAAGGACGCAGAGAAGACAGGTTTGCCTGAGGATAAATTGCTAAACTATTACAAATCATCTAACTTTGCTGAACGTCTCAGGGATCAGAAACTGCTTGACTTCCTGAAAGAGAATAATAAGATTAACAAAGTAGATCCGTCGGAATTAACAAATACTAAAACAGAGGAAACTAAATGACCAAACATCCTGAAATTTATAACCAGCTGGTACCCTATGTCATCGAACAGACAGGCCGCGGTGAACGCGGGATGGATATTTTTTCCCGTCTGCTTAGAGAAAGAATAATTTTCATAGGTACTGCTATTGACGATCATATTGCTAGTTTGATTATCGCTCAGCTTATCTTCCTGGAGGCTGAGGATTCTGAAAAGGACATCAATATTTATATTAATTCACCAGGTGGAAGCGTAACAGCGGGACTGGCAATCTATGATACAATGAAATATGTAAAGCCTGATATATCTACTATATGCGTCGGTATGGCCGCCAGTATGGGTGCTATCCTGCTTGCAGGCGGCTCAGCTGGAAAAAGAACCGCTCTCCCTAACGCAAAGATTATGATACATCAGCCGTGGGTCGGAGGCCTGCAGGGACAGACTTCAGATATTGAAATTCATGCAAAGGAAATGCTGAAAACCCGCGACTCTCTATATAAAATACTGGCCGAACACACGGGAAAATCTATTGAACAGATCACCAAAGACTGCGATAGGGATTATTTCCTTTCAGCACAGGAAGCAAAAGATTATAAACTGATAGACAATATCATCGAAAAAAGAATTCCTCTTTCAGATAATAAAAAATAAATTAATAAGGGATTGGGTAATCTCAATCCCTTTTCCTTCTTATATTACTTACCGTATTTTCATTTCTTATTTAAATGAATAGAAATTTTAGCTACATCAGTGCTGCCCTGCTCATGCTTTTTACTGCATTTTTCTTGCCTGCTATGATCTCTGCCCAGGAGAAGGAGGAAGGCGTAAAAACAAGGAACGTGGTTCAGGGACAAAAAGATCGGCCTGTAAGAAAAAAAGAGGATGAGATAAAAAAGAGCCTGGACAGGTATTTAAAAGAATTCAGAACAAACAAACTGATTCCGGGAATATCGGCAGGTGCAGCCTTGAATGGAAAGATCTTCTGGCTCGGCAATTCGGGAATTGCGGATGTTGAGAATAATACACCCGTAACGGACGGTTCGCTTTTTAGAATCGCCTCTATCTCAAAATCTATTACAGCCGTTGCGGTTATGCAGCTTGTGGAAAAAGGAAAAATCAGGCTGGATAATGATGCTCGCCTCTATATTCCATATTTTCCTAAAAAGAAGTGGAAGTTTACTGTCCGCCAGCTCTTGAATCACACTGCCGGGATACGAAATTACTATAGGAGAGAATTCGATGATACCAAACATTATTCAACGATTAAGGATGCAGTTGGTATAGTCAGCAATGATACCCTTGCTTATATGCCGGGAACAAAGTATCGATATACAACCTTCGGCTACAACTTGCTGGGATCGATAATTGAAAATGTATCAGGACAATCTTATGCTGAGTACGTCAGGAAAAATATTTTTGAACCTGCATTGATGAATTCTACCCTTCCGGATTACCAGCAAAGAATAATTCCTTACCGCACGGGAATATATGAAAGGAACAGAGCCAGATTATTGGAGAATGCTCCGCTCGCAGATCTGAGTAATAAATATCCTGGCGGCGGATTGTTGTCAACTTCGGGCGACCTGTTGAGGTTTGCTGTAAACCTGCTCGAGGGTAACCTGGTTAAACCTGAAACACTGGATTCCATGCTAGTACCAACAAGACTAAAGAATGGAACGCTGGTAAATTACGGTCTGGGATTTACGCTTGGAAAGGATAAAGCAGGCAGAAAATATTTTGCTCATGATGGATATGACGGGACTTCTCTGCTGCTGATTTATCCGGAGGAAAGACTTGCTGCCGTCGACCTGTTAAATATACGGGATAGAAATAACGATGCTGCGGCGTTCGATATAGCCTCAACCATTCTCAATGATACAGTTATTTATCCTGCAGCTCAGATGTCAGACAGGCTTATGTCTGTATACAGAGTTTCGGGAGTCGATTCTGTTCTGGCCTATTATAGAAATATAGCTACTGATTCCTCACGCCATTACGATACATCCCTAAATGAAATATGCCTCTTCGGTTATGATCTGCTGGGACTCAATAAAACTTCTGATGCCGTAAGATATTTCCGTTTTCTTGTGGGCCGTTTTCCTCAACAGGCTAAACCTCTCCTCGGTCTTGCCGATGCATACTATAAGGATGGAAATATAGGACTTGCGCTGAGGCACTACAGGTTGGCCTTTAAAACAGAACGGACTAACGTATATGCACTAAGCATGATACGCAAAATCACTGGTTCCCGGTGATGTGAAATAAACCGGAAATATTTTCCTTGCATTCCTTAACTTTAGTCTACAAATTAGTATTCAGAGCTTAACAAACTAAAAATAGAAATGATAGGACACAGATTTACGGAATTTATTCCGGGAAACAGCGGTGAAAACCGTTTCGAAGATCTTCTGAAGATATTCCTGCAGTTATTAACGATTACATCCGGTGACGTAAATGAAGCGCTCAACTGGATGAATGAACTGGATAAAAATCACAATCTAACGGACAATAACTACGGAATGGGCGACTTTATAAATGAGCTGAAGGATAAGAACTACATCGAGGAAGATTCCGACAAGGATACTTTTGTAATTACTGCAAAGAGTGAACAGTCTATTCGTAAGCAATCCCTTGAAGAAATCTTCGGAAAGTTGAAGAAATCAAAGCGGGGTAATCATAGAACACCTTACTCAGGAAGCGGGGATGAGCTTACTTCAGACAGACGTGAGTTCAGCTTTGGGGATACAATGGATCAAATTGATGTAACAAATTCGATCAAGAATGCACAGATAAATCATGGTATAGATGACTTTAAATTAACAGAGAACGATCTTGAAGTAGAGGAGAAAGACTTTAAAGCGCTTACTTCTACGGTGCTGATGATTGATATCTCTCATTCCATGATTTTGTATGGAGAAGACCGGATTACTCCGGCAAAAAAAGTAGCAATGGCGCTCTCGGAACTTATCACTACGAAGTACCCGAAAGATACTCTTGATATTATTGTATTCGGGAACGACGCATGGCCTATTGCTATAAAGGATCTTCCATACCTGCAGGTAGGCCCTTATCACACTAATACAGTCGCAGGAATAGATCTTGCATTGGATATACTTAGAAGAAGAAAGACATCTAATAAACAAATATTCATGATCACTGACGGCAAACCGACCTGTCTGAAAGAGGGTGCACGGTACTACAAAAATAGTTTTGGATTGGATAGGAAGATTGTTAATAAAACGCTTGACCAGGCTGCGAGAAGCAGAAAACTGGGTATCTCAATCACCACTTTTATGATTGCCCGTGATCCTTATCTTCAACAATTTGTAAGAGAGTTTACCTCAACTAATAAGGGCCGCGCTTTCTATAGCAGTCTTACCGGACTCGGAGAATATATTTTTGAGGATTATATCAGGAATCGCAGACGCAGGATGAAATAATCTTCAGCTTTCATTGTCTAACGAAAAAGGAGTTTTGATGGATTTAGTTTCAATATCTACGCTTGGAGAACTTAAAAAAAGCGGTTATAAGACACGGTCAATTAAAAATGAACTGAGAGATAATCTCATCTGTGCTCTACAAAAGGGTGAGAATCCCTTTGAAGGAATTATTGGTTATGAAGAAACGGTTATACCTGATATCCAGACAGCTATTTTATCACGTCATAATATCATTCTCCTTGGTTTGCGTGGGCAGGCAAAAACAAAAATTGCACGTCTTCTGATAAACCTGCTTGATGAATATATCCCTGTTGTAAAATACAGTGATCTTAATGAAGACCCCTTCCACCCAATTTCAAACATTACGAGAGAACTTGTGATAATGGAAGGTGATAATACAAAGATTGAATGGGTTCATAGGGCGGAACGTTATACCGAAAAACTCGCAACCCCTGATGTATCTGTGGCAGATCTGATCGGAGACGTTGATCCTATAAAAGCTGCAGCACTTAAGCTCCCTTATTCAGATGAGAGAGTCATTCATTTCGGGTTGATACCCCGCTCAAACCGCGGAATATTCGTGATCAATGAACTCCCGGATCTTCAGGCCAGGATACAGGTGGCACTATTCAATATATTGCAGGAGAACGATATCCAGATACGCGGATTTAAGGTACGACTTCCGCTTGACATACAATTTTTATTTACTGCAAACCCGGAGGATTATACAAACAGGGGATCTATTGTGACACCTTTAAAGGATAGGATAGATAGCCAGATACTTACTCACTATCCGAAATCAATAGAGGTATCAAGATCCATTACTGAGCAGGAAGCACGGTCAGCCGATCAGCAGAAAAATGTTGTTTTCATTCATGATCTTCTTAAGGATCTGATAGAACAAATTGCATTTGAAGCCCGTAAGAGCGAATATATTGATGCTAAAAGCGGTGTATCCGCCAGGCTCACGATTTCAGCATTTGAGAACCTGGTAAGTACCGCCGAACGAAGAGCTATCCTTAATAAGGAAACCAATACCTTCGCAAGGGTCTCTGATCTTTATGGTGTGATCCCCTCAATTACGGGTAAGATTGAACTTGTATATGAGGGCGAACAGGAGGGTCCTTCTAAAGTTGCACATATTCTAATAAGTAAGGCGGTCAGAAGTATTTTTGCCGAATACTTCCCTACTCCTGATAAGCTTAAGAAATCGCAGGACACAAATTTCTACCAGGAGGTTACTAATTGGTTCAATAAGGGTAATTACATTGATATCCTGAATGACCTTGATGAAAAAGGATACGAGGCAGCATTGTATAAAGTTACAGGACTTTCAGATATTGTAAAGAAATACTTCCCAAAGGCCGATAAAAAACATCATCTGCTGCTGATGGAATTTGTACTTCATGGACTTTCGGAGTATTCCCTGCTCAGCAAGTTCAGAATGGAAAAAGGTGTTCAGTTTAAAGATATGCTGAGCTCAATGTTTACTATGTCTTCTGATGACGAGGACGATATTCCTGATGACGATAAAGACTTTTATCGTTAAACATGCACAGTAGCTAATTTTTTCGTCTTTTTTATGTATCTTCAACTGAATGAATAAATCATTTAGTATGACAGAAACTTCCAGGAAGAAAATTGTTATTGTCGGACCTGCCTATCCTTACAGAGGCGGTCCTGCCACTTATGTTTCTTATCTTTATAATACCCTTAGTAAAATATTCGATGTTAAAATATTTAACTATACCCTCCTGTATCCTGACTTTCTTTTTCCCGGAACTACACAATACGATGAGAGCAAAACGGCTTCGATAAAAGTACCCAATGAGCGGATAATAAATTCTATATCACCTTTCAACTGGGTGAAAACTGCAAAAAAAATAAAAGAAGAAAAGGCAGACCTGGTAGTATTCGATTGGTGGCAGCCTTTTTTTGGTCCCTGCCATTATACTATTTCCCATTTGCTGAAAAAACAGTACAGAGGAAAAATATTATTTATCACAGAGAATTTTATTTCTCATGAATCAAGATTCATCGATAGTTTTTTGACAAAGCTTGGATTGAGTAATGCCAACAGCTTCCTTGCGTTGTCCGATGTAGTAGCAAAGGATCTGGAGAAGATATCTCACGGTAAAAAAATATACCATTCTTCTCTGCCCCCATTCGACTGTTATATAACCGGCGGTAATTTCAGCAGAAATAAAAGCAGGCAGGAATTGAACCTTTTGGATAAGGATAAAGTACTTTTATTCTTCGGTTATGTAAGGAAATATAAAGGACTCGATATACTTATTGAGGCTATGCCTGAAGCCCTGAAACATATCCCCGAACTTAAACTTCTTATTGTCGGGGAATTCTATGATGATGTTTCGATGTATATGAATCATATAGAAAAATTGGGACTCCGGAATAAGGTTATAGTAGTGAATAAATTCGTAGCCAATGAAGAAGTTGGGAAATACTATACAGCAGCTGATGTTACCGTGCTGCCGTATAGAAGCGCCACTCAGAGTGCGGTCCTTAATGTTTCTTACAGCTTCGGAAAACCTGTGATAGTCACAAAAGTGGGGGGATTGAGCGAATTCGTTTTAGATAACAATACCGGGATTATAGTGCAGCCCGGAAGCAAGGATGATATTGCATCCGGAATAATTCGGTTCTTCAGATCAGAAAAGGATATAGATTTCAGATCCAATATTGAAGAATATCTTGGGAAAAGCGCCTTTAATCAGCTCCCTGAACTCTTCGGGCAGATAATAGATGAGGCAGTTAGCTAATGGCTAATCGGATATCAGCCGGCCCAGTATACTAATCCCATCTCAAATGGATTTATCAATAAAGGATGTTTAGGGAGAACACGAATGGTGAAACCCTGCTGTCCCGACCGCCTCGTGGTTATACTTCCGGAGTATTTATAAATGCCATCCTTCGTTTTTTGGGAATCAGATCGAAGCACAATTGTTTCATTATACTCGGGATTATCCTGGTGGTCTACCGGACCATAATAAACCTGAACTTCTACATCCTGAGGAGTAAGCTCGCCTAGAGATAGTTCTGTAGAAATTGCTATTTCTTTTCCTACAAAAACTGATTTAGAATTATCAGGATTCACCAGGTGAACAAGCCGGATATTATTCCAGTTCCTGTGCATATTTTCTTTCCAGGCAGCCAGTTCTTTTGCGTTGCCCCATTTCTTTTCAGCAAATATCTGGCGTTTCTCAATTGCAGCTTTATAATAATTCTCAAAGTATTCCTGAACCATCCGGTGGGTATTGAAATAAGGTCCAAGTTTCTTCATTGAATTTTTTACCTTCTGGATCCATTCACGCGGAAGCCCGTCTTCACCCCGCGAATAGAACAAAGGAATGATCTGTGTCTCAAGGGTATTATAAAGCTGACGAGACTCAAGTTCATCCTGGTAATCAGGATCTGAATATTCCTCGCCATTCCCGATTTTCCACCCGACCTCAGGATCAAATCCTTCATCCCACCATCCGTCGAGAACACTGAAATTAAGTCCGCCATTGGCTATTACCTTCATCCCCGAGGTACCGCTGGCCTCCAGTGGCCGACGGGGTGTATTGAGCCACACATCGCATCCTTCAACCAGGTAATGTGCCACATTAATATCGTAATTCTCAATAAAAACTATCTTCCGCCTGAAAGCCTCCTCCTTGGATATCTCGCATATATCCTGTATCAGCTTTTTGCCTTCCTCATCCTTTGGATGAGCTTTTCCCGCAATTATAAATTGAACCGGGAAATTACGGTTGCTTAATATCTGGTTTAACCTTTCGAGATTCCTGAATAAAAGTGTTGCTCTTTTATAAGTAGCAAACCTTCTCGCAAATCCAATCGTTAATGCTGTTGGATCAAAAACTTCAGCAGCTGTTGCAACTTCAGTCTGGCTGCCGCCTCTTGATTTAACCTGTTTAATAAGTCTTCTGCGTGCAAATGCAACCAATCTTTCGCGTCTTCTTTCGTGAGTTCGCCAGAGTTCCTCATCAGGTATCTTATCTATCCTCTGCCACAGACTTGGAGACGCGGGATTCTCCAGCCACTTCTCCCCAATATATTGAACTAACAGTTCCTCCATTTCCTTGGAGATATGTGAACGGGTGTGAACACCATTAGTAATGCTTCCTATCGGGATTTCATTGAAAGGAACATCCCTGAAACCGCTGACCCACATCTTTTTAGAAACTTTACCATGAAGCTTACTCACACCATTGATGTGACCTGCAGTATTCATTGCAAGATGCGCCATATTAAAGACACTCGATTCTTTATCCCTGTATATAGTGCCCAGGGAGTAGAATTCTTTGTCCGAAATCTTTAATTCATTTCTGTAATAATTTCCAAGGTATTTCTCGACAAGCTCATTAGAAAATACATCTATACCTGCCGGAACGGGAGTATGTGTTGTAAATATGTTGGATGAGTATCCAATTTCTTTAGATTCGGTGTAGCTTAAGCCGTCATTCTGGATGAGGTACCGGATCCTTTCGAGCGAGAGGAAGGCTGAATGACCTTCGTTCATATGACAAACCATAGGTTTGATCCCGAGTGCATGCAAAGTTCTGATTCCACCTATACCAAGGATAATTTCCTGTTCAATCCTGGTCTCAACATTGCCTCCGTATAATGTCCGGGTAATGATCCTATCATCCGCAGAGTTGGCCATAACATTGGTATCAAGCAGGTAAAGCGGAATTCTTCCAACCTGAATCTTCCAGACCTGGTAAAATACTTCCCGGTTAGCAAACGATACTGAGAACGTAAGGGGATCATTCTTATCATCCCTTACAAGTCTCATAGGCAGGTTATCAAAATCATTAATTTCATATCGTTCATGCTGCCATCCGTCTGAATTCAGGTACTGCTGAAAGTAGCCTTCCTTATAGAGGAGTCCCATTCCTATCAACGGAACCCCCAGATCGCTCGCAGCTTTGAGATGATCGCCCGCCAGAACACCGAGTCCTCCTGAGTAAGTTTGAAGACATTCAGTTAATCCGAATTCGGCCGAGAAATATATTATGTTGAATGAAGACGAAAAATTATGGTTTTTCTGATACCAGGTTTTTTCGTTAAGATACTCCTGAAGTTTATTGTAAACGCGTTGAAGGTGAGCAATAAAGCCGTCATCATGTGATACCTCTTCCAGTCGATCCTGGCTCACATTTCCCAGTATCATAACAGGGTTATGATTGGTTTCATCCCATAATTCCCTGTCGAGCCTTCTGAAAAGCTCTCTTGAATCCGAATGCCATGTCCAGTGTAAGTTATATGCAACCTCTCTCAATTTCTCAAGGTTCTCAGGCAATGATGGTACTACGTTATAAGTACCCAGGAATTTATGCATACTTTCTCCGTTTTCTGGTAGCTGATCTGAAATTTAATCTGGTAATATAAATAATAAGAATGGTATTTAACATTGAGTTGCCGGTCCCGAATCCTTTAAAATAGAAGAAAGCCGGTTTTTTAATCCGGCTTTCCTTATTGGATTTGAATCTAAAGGTTACTTCAGCAGTATCATCTTCCTGATCTGAGTGAAGTCTGAACCATTTGTTCCGTTCGCCTTAAGCTCATAGAAATACACACCGCTGCCGACCTTACTTCCATGTGCATCTTCTGAATTCCAAACCACGGAATGCGTACCTGCGTTCTGCTGGGAATTAATAAGTACATTTACAACCTCGCCAAGAAGATTGTAGATGACTACTTTAACACCGGCAGTTACAGGGAGAGTGTATTCTATCCTGGTTGAAGGATTAAACGGATTCGGATAATTCTGTTGCAGACTATAATCTTTCGGCATCTGAGAATTGCCTGCAGGTTCTATACCGGTGATCCCTGCACTTGAATAAGCAAGCCCGGTTATATTCGGATAATTAACCGAGCCGATAATTGTTCCAGCTCCGGTTGTCTTATCGATACTTATAAAATTATTATTCTGGCTTGCTGATCCGGTCACTCCGTACAGGTTGCCGGCAGGGTCAAAAGCCAGATCGTTAGTTAAAATATTAAACCCTGTATTACCTACAACTGTGGATGTTCCGGTTTCAGGATCAATGGTATAAATTCTGTCCTTATTAGAGCCGACAGCCACAAATGCAGCGGCATACAGAGTATTTGTTCCAAGATCAAATGCCGCAGAGTTAATGAAAACATCTGCTGTATCCAGGAAAGTATATGAACCTGAGCTTAAATTTATAGTATAAATCTCTCCTGTCTTTTGAATTCCGTAGAGGGTGCCTGAGCTGTCAAAAGTAATGGAAAACATATCTGTTATAGGTAATGTGAACAACTCGTATGCATCACCTAAAGCAGAGTTTATTCTTGAAATAACGGAATTCCCGGCTATGTTTGAAAGTCCGTACATAATTCCGGAATGAGGATCTATTGTTAAGGATTTAAAAACATCAACATCATCATAATCTGCATTCCCGATCAAATTCCCGGCACCAGTAAGGGAATTTACAGTATACAAACTACCTTCATTCACACTCCCTGAAACAGCATAAAAGTTATCTTTTACTGCAGGATTTATTTCATACCCTCTTCCTTTCAAAAGTATATCCTGGAAACCGGTTGAATTGCTGCTGATAGACAGCGTTTCATTGAATGATCCGACAGCTGTAGGTTGAAATACATACTGTATAATAAGAGAATCATAAGTGCTAAGCGTAAGAGGGAAAGATAAATCATTTTCTAAATGAAATGGACCGAGATCAACGGGAATATCAGTAATAACAACATCGTCAGATCCATAATTGGCCATACCAATCGAAAGAGTATCTCCGATTGTCCCGGCTTCAACATTCTGAAAATCCAGTGATTCAGTCTTTGATATCAAATACGGACCAGCTAAAGGTTCAACGGATATCTTCCCAACCCTCGTACCCCAGGTATTTATTGCAGATGCATATTCAGAAAGAGCCCAGAAGCTGTTCTGATCAACCGGATCCATAACTATTCCGGTATAATCCCCCCACCTGTTCCTCGTTCCTCCAAAAGTGACGACGTAATTACCCTGACCCTCGGCTATAGGCTGGCTGCCCATAAATCCGGGAGGATCATTAGCAAATCTTCCGGTGTAAAAAGCACCGGCATACTCTGTTGTTCCAGACCTGCTGTAAGCAAGTGCAATATTTCCATTTATATCAACATCAATAGAGGGATAGAAATGCCAGTATCCGTTCGCCCCGAAGACCATATCTTCTGTTGTTGAATTTGTATTGGTATTAATTTTAACATAATGAAGTGCGGAATATTGCGGAAAACTGGGATTCTGCACTGGGTGCACAAGATATAAAAAGCCATCCCGGAATTTGGGTTCATTTCTCAAATAACTACCGCCTCCTTCAATAGGAGTTCCTCCTCCTAACTGAGATGGATTTCCCGGAGATGAATAGGATGTAACTGGTATATTATTCAAACTCAATGTAGGTGTTCCAAGAGGATTTGTGATATTATATACTCTGAAAAAATTGGCCTGGTATGGGACTTCAACCAGATAATATTTTGAAGCATTCGTATATTGAAGTGCCGGCCTTATAGTGAAAGAATTTCCATTATTAATATTCCAGATATCCTTCCAGGAACATGCACCTGCGGTATTCGCATAAAGCTGGGCTTTAGGAATAATGCGGATCTTTGCATATTGAAAAGTATTTACTCCACCCACTGCAAAAGTCCACTGATTTCCTGTCACATAGATCGCGTCCTGATCATATCCGACTCCCTGGTAATCAGTCCAGTTATTCGAATTTGCAGTACCGTTCAAATTAGCCGGTAAAGCCCAGTTATACCATGTGCCAATAGGATCTGAATCATCTGAAACTGAAACTAAAAGATTAGCTATATGAGCAGGATCATTTAACTGAAGCCATACCATTATCCACCTTTGATCAATTACATCGTATAGTACTTTAGGGTCAAACGCACCGGCACTAGGAAATACGTTGTTGAACCAGCTGTCAGCTGAAATTGTTTTTAATATATTCCCTTCTTTATCAAAGATTCTGAAAGAAGTATTTACAATAGCAATAACATTATCCGGCCCGACCGCTAAGTATGGATCAGGAGGGATACTATTACCCATTGGGATTCCCTCAAATTCCTTCAATAAAAATGGATATGGAGTACTGCCATTAGGATTATCAGCATTCGGATCTGAATAATAATTAGATCCTTCCTTAGGTGTCTGATAACCAAAATCAATGTACTCACTGTGCTCCCCGGAATACTCCGTCTCTTCATTCCAGATATGTTCCTTAGGTTCAACTATGGGCATATTTTTGGAAAAATTATCTGTGCTTATTATGGCTCCAGCTGCTACTCCCCCGGAATCAGGACCACTATATGATTGGCCGTAGATGCAGGAAAAAAATCCTGTTAAGAGAAGAAGTACTGTAAAAATTCTCTTAAACATTTCACTCCTCGTATAATTTTTAGGTATTAATTAATTACAAATGAAAAAAGATATACTCTATACTATATCATAAATTAAAATACATATATCCTGCTAAAATTAAAAGATATTTCAGGGGAATAACGCTGGGATATTTAGAGAAAGTTCCGGCTAATATGCGGCAGATTATTACTTTTTGTAAGTTTCCATTATATAATGTGCAATCGAGTCGGCTTCTACAGGGGTAAGTCCGGGATTCGGCATTGGCGGATACCCGGGGTTTTTCTTTACAGGATTCCTGATAAAAGCTATTAACTGGTCAATATGACCTTCATATTTTGGAAGTGTTTCCTCGTAAGGAGGGCCTACCACTTTGTGATCAAAAGAATGACATGATGAGCAGATGTTCTTATATATCTGTTCACCGCTTATTGCTTTTACCTTAGTTCCCTCCCCGGTCAATTCAGCCATCATCTTCTCGAATTTAACGTTCATTACCGCTGTCTGAACTTCGGTAGAGTTCTGAAGAGCAAGCTGATCTTTTATTATCAATGCCAGCAATGTAAAAAGGATCATATAAAAAACAGATCCGCTGTGTCTCAAATCTCTATTTTTGATCATTGAATACAGCAGATGGTAGGCAATAAACAAAAGAATAAGTGCAATTGTAACAAATAAGAAAATTGATCCCGAAAGTGAAGATGAGGGGAAAGCAAAAACGTCAGTTATTATGAAGATCGGAACAAGTAATGCACCGGTAAAGGTAACCCTGGTAGCAGTCTTCTTTACAAAATCGAAATAAGGTCCCGACTGTAAATGTTTGCCCCCTTCCCAATAAAAGAAGGCAAAAAATATAGCTGCACCCGTAAGTGCAATGGCCGAAGAAATAAAACTAAAAAGATGCCCCAGCACTTCCCAGGAGAACATAAGATAAATAATATTGTATTTACCCCACATTGTCGGGGAAACTGCTATGGTAGCTGATGAGATAAACAGCCAGATGGCAAGGAAAACAAAGATAATCCCATATCGGCCTGATTTGCCGCTTAGCCCTATATTTGCTTTACGGAACTTTGATACCTCCCTGGCAATAGCCTCATCCTCCGGTTTAAATCCTTTAAAGGCATCATAAATTTCCATAAAGGTCATTGAATACCTGTATGTGTATACAAGTATAAGACCAATAGCCATGAAGAATACGGTGAAAATCAAATAAATACTAACACTGGAGTTGGTACCCTGTAAAAGCTGAGTATATATAAGCATGACAGTAATAATGGGCACTATTCCCAGAATTAAACCTATGCTCTTATTAATTGTCAGTGTTTCAATAACATCCCTGGAAAATTTAAGATAGATGTCATTTGATTCCTTAATTCCTTTTGATTTATAATAAAGTGATAATATTGTTGATCCGAATACCGCACTCAAAAAAGGTATGAAAAGGAAAAGGATTAAAATCAGGAGATAGTGCAGCAACTGAATATGCTCCGCTGATTGGGGTATAACCAGTTTATCAAGAAAATCCATTTATTTATCTCACATTATTATATATTAAAAGAATATTACAAGTCTATCGAGAGAAAGCAGTACAACTACCAGGATTGCAAAAATGTTTATTTCCCTGAATACGGTTGTAAAATACATTCTTTCTTTAGTAAATCTTACAAGCTTGAACGAATTCCAGACGAGCCAGGCACCGGCAATGAATAATCCATATCCTATAACAGGCGACTGAAGATTTCCGAAAAACGGAATCATCATACAAGTGACTACAGTTGCTGCAATCCATATAAAAGTTATTCTGGCGAGCTGATCCGGATTAAATATCTGTGTCAGGGTTGGGAATCCTGCTTTCTGATAATCTTTATCGAGCACAAGTAGAAGCAGCCAGAAGTGAGGGATCTGCCAGATGAAAAAGAACGAAGAGATAATCCATATCCGGGGATCAGAAATACTTCCTCCACCGGCAACCCAGCCAACTGCGGGAGGTATGGCTCCAACCAACGACCCGGGAATGATTGCTAATGGGTTTACTTTTTTCAGCGGAGTATAAATACCGTTGTACCATATGAGATTCAATAGTCCCAGGCACAAAGCCAGTAAACCTGAACCAAAATAGAGCATCAGTGAGCCTGCGATGAGAAGGATAAAAGCTATCCTCAAAGCACTTGAGGGGGAAATTCTTCCCGAAGGTATAGGCCTTGATTTTGTCCTGCTCATTAAGGCATCTGTATTTCGCTCCTGGTAATGGTTAATCACTGCAGAGCCGCAGGCAAGAAAAAGGATTCCCAAGGTTGGAAGTATTGCGGATACGTTTAGTTCACCCGCTGCAGAAATAAATCCGAACAGCATCGTTATTGTAACGAAAATTGTTATCCTGATCTTGGTAAGTTCTGATAATATGTTAAGCTTATCTTTCACCGAAATTACATCGCCTTTGTCGTATCTGTGTTGGTCGGAGCATTACCGTTTGCAGAAGGTTGAACTGACTTGAGTGAGTCCTGCATAGCCTGATTTGCGAGCCACGTGTTAAATGAATCCTGGGGCATTACAACCACCTTGCTCAGCATGTGTGAATGGTTCAACCCGCAGTATTCGGCACAGAATATATCATACGTTCCTAACTTATCAGCCTGGAACCAGGCTGAATTATTCCTGTTAGGAATAACATCTTTCTTAACACGGAAAGCAGGAATGAAGAAAGAATGATTCACATCCCGTGAATGCAGCAGAACCTTTACAGGTTTGTTAATAGGAACATAGAGAGTGTCGGATGAAGTCCCATTAGGATATTTAAAAGTCCATCTCCACATTTGTGCGGTTACGTCAATATTCATTGCATCTTCCGGCGCGTGAGCAAGCTGTTTGTAGCCTGCCCAGCCCATCCAGAACATTATAAGCACCAGTATTGTCGGAATTACAGTCCAGGTTATTTCCAGAGGAATATTTCCATGTATATTCTTAGCCTTGGGATTTCTTTTCCTGCTGTATCTGATCACAAAGTAAATCATACTCACAGTAATCAGAACAAGAAAGAAGACTGATACTGCCACTATAAAAAAGAAAGTGGTATCTGTTGAGTTTACAAAATTTGAAGCTCCGGAAAACATATTTTTATCACCTTACATAAAAGGAATAATCAGCAAATAACAGGATGAAAGAAATAATTATAAAGAACAATGCTATCGCTATAAAGGCTCTAAACGCTTTCTGCTCTACCCTGAGATGCATAAATATCGTCAGCACCAGGTAAGATTTTACACTGGCTATAACGAGGGCAGTGGTGACAGTTAACTGGCCGAAATTAATTCCGGCTACAGTTACCGTTAGTCCTGTAAGGATTATCAGGGCAAGCCAAACTAGTATATATATACCATAACTAGTTACATGCTTATCATGCTGATGTTCTGCGTGTTTTTCCATCCGATAGCACCTCAGGTAATAAGATAAAATAATGGGAAAAGAAATATCCATATGATGTCCACAAGGTGCCAGTATAAACCGGCAGCCTCAAGCTTAACATAATTGTCGGGAGTAATAACTCCCTTAGCGGTGAACCTGCTCATAGTAGCAATAACAATAGCACCGATAACAACGTGAAGACCATGCAGTCCGGTCATAGTATAATATAATCCATAGAACAATACCTGTCCCTGTCCTTTTGACAGCAGCTCGTCTCCTCCGGGATAGAGTCCCATGTCTATGTGATGCATCCACTCAAAGTATTTGTTTATCATAAATCCTGCAGCAAGCAGGATTGTCATCAGCTGGAAGAATATTGAAAGTTTTATGTTCCTCTTCTGAATTGCTGCTATTGAGAGTGCCATAGTAAGACTGCTTGTCAAAAGTATGGCGGTATTAAATGTTCCGATCAGAGTATTGAGTTCTTTTGCAGCTATATGAAAATCCTGCTGGTGTGTGAACCTGTAAACTGAATACAGGAAAAACAAACCTCCGAACAACAGCAGTTCGGTGAAAAGGAAAAGCCACATTCCCATCCTGGCGCCAATATCATCTCTATGAACGTGAGTTACGGCGTGTTCTGGTTCGCTCACTTTACCTCCTCTTCCAGTACTGGTTCATCATTATCTTTATACTCGTAAGGCCCGGTGGTAATAATCGGGATTTCCTCAAAGTTTTCATGTGTTGGGGGGGTCTCAACCTTCCATTCAAGGGTTTCACCACCCCAAATATTATTTGCGGTTACAACAGGGCCGCTCTTCAGACTTTTAATCAGGTTAGTAAACATAATTATTAAACCTGTAATCAGGATCCAAGATCCTACTGTAGAAATAACATGATATGGCTGGTACTGAGGAAGATAATCATAATACCTTCTCGGCATTCCTAGCCAGCCCATTATAAACATCGGGAAATAAAGTGTATTGAATCCTACAAAGATTATCCAGAAAGCAACTTTTGCTGTTTTTTTGTTATACATCCTTCCAAACATTTTCGGCAGCCAGTAATGAAGAGCCGCAAAGATTCCAAACCCCGTTCCTCCGAACATTACATAGTGAAAATGTCCCACTATAAAAGATGTATCTGTAATTTGTATGTCTACCGATAATGCACCCTGGATTACTCCTGTTAACCCTCCTATTGAAAACAGAAATATAAATGCAAGCGCAAAGAGCATCGGAGGTTCAAGTTCAATAGATCCTTTGTACAGCGTAGCTGTCCAGTTAAACACCTTAATAGCACTCGGTATAGCTACTATAAATGTAAGCAATGAAAATACGAACTGCCCTGTATCACTCATACCTGCTGCAAACATATGGTGCGCCCATACCAGGGATCCGAAGAGGGCAATACCTATACTGGAGAAAGCGATAAACTTGTAGCCGAAGATGGTCCGGTGTGCAAAGACCGGAATAATCTCAGATATGACACCCATTGCCGGCACTATCATTATATACACTGCAGGGTGCGAATAAATCCAGAATAAATGCTGGAATAAAACCGGATCTCCTCCAAGTGCCGGATCAAAAAGACCAACACCGAATACCCTTTCCACTATCACAAGAAGTAAAGTTATACCGATAATCGGTGTTGCCAGTATCTGGATCCAGGCCGTAGCATACAAGCTCCATACAAATAGAGGCATCTTGAACCAGCCCATTCCGGGCGCTCTAAGCCTGTGAATTGTTGTAACAAAATTTAATCCGGTCAGGATAGATGAGAACCCGAGTATGAATGCGGCAGACATCGTAAAGATAACGTTCGTTCCGGTTCTTACACTATAGGGAATGTAAAAAGTCCAGCCGGTGTCTGCAGGACCGCCGGGCAGAAGGATCGAAAGCAGAACTAGTAGTCCGCCTGTAACATACATATACCATGACAGCAGGTTAAGTCTCGGGAATGCAACATCCTTGGCCCCAATCATTATCGGGAGAAAAAAGTTTCCGAACACTGCAGGCAGCCCGGGTATGACAAACAAAAAAATCATTATCACCCCGTGCAGCGTAAAGAATTCATTATATGTCTGGGCATCCACAATCGTTCGGCCCGGAGTCAGCAGCTCAAGTCTTATCAAAAATCCGAATGTAACACCGACTGCAAAAAATGACAGCAATGCAATCAGATAGAGTACACCGATCCTCTTATGATCAGTTGACAGTATCCAGGCTTTAATTCCCTGGTGTTTACCTGTATTTACCAGGTAGCTCGGATGGCCATTCTGATTTAAAGCAGCAGCATCATTTGCCATAATTTCTACCTCTTATTTATCTTATCTTTCTTGGGTTTAACTTTTATTATCACAATAAATATGATCACTCCAAGTACAATCCCCGCCCCAAAAATCCTCAAAATATTGAAAACGTATGTTTTCCCCTGGGGATCATAACTGAAACAGTACTGAAGAACTCTTCCGATAACGGGGGTTTTCGTACCCTTGGCAGCTTCCAGTACTGCCATTTTAAAATCAAATGGAAGAATACCAAAGCCTCTTGTCTGTGAATATCCGGGATAGAGGTACCTGCATATTTCTCCCTGCGGTGAAACAAAAATTAATACTCCCGTATGAATGAAGTTCCTGCCCGTCCTCGTGAACATAAAGCCAGCGGACCTTGTTATCTTATCAATGTTTAAACTATCTCCTGTAAGAAATCTCCAGGCTGTATCCGGAAAAGGTTTGCTGTCTATTAAGTTAAGAAATGTCCGCTTCTTCTTTAGAGCAATCTGAGGAGTTTCGGTCTCATCCATGCTTATCGATAAAATCTGATAATCTACACCCGGTTTTAAATCTGAAATGTTTGCAACATTCGCAACTTCCGTCATTAAGGGACTACATATACCGGGACATTCATAATACACAAAATCAATAATTGTCGGTTTATTAATAATGTCCTTAAGCATAATTGTTTTTCCGTCCGAATCTGAAAATTTTAGATCAAGAGGGAGTTTTGCACCCAGGCGCTCTTCGATATCAGCATTGTTCTGTGAAGCTGACACCTGTACTGTCCCCATCAGTAACATAAATAATAAAACAAAGAATGATTTCATTTTCATACTGCTATCCTCAGGCTATAACACCTTTCAAATAATTAAATAATTCATTCCATTCGGCATCAGAAAGGTTAAACACTCTGCCGTTAAATCCATCCTGGTTTACATTATTAACAATTATATTAATGAATTCCCGTTCATTATTTTTCCATGATTCTGAATTCACCAAAACCGTCAATGCCTTGTCTTTATTACTTGTTATATTTTTAAACAGGCTGGATGCAGCATTATTATCCATTTCAATCTTTCCGGCTATACTTTTGATCTGATCCATCTTCTTTTGATTTTCCTGGATGATAAGCTTTTCCGCGTCTGCAACCGGGATCTGTGCAGGAATAAATCTTTTTTGTGAAAGATTATATAGCTGATCCAGCATAGCCAGGTCCTCTTTTGAAGGTTGAGACGGATCGGGTACGAAGGTTGTCCTTATATAATGCGCTAGAGCAAATTTCTCCGTCGGAGTGAATTGTTGATAAGCAACCATCGCGCTTCCTTTAATACCTTCCTGCAGGGTCTGGTAGATGCTCGTCAGCTTTGGACCATTCACCCAGCCCTCTTTGCTCGTAAAATTTCTCGGAGCGGGATTTAATCCCGTTGAAGCAGGACCATTACCTTTTCCGTCCGCTCCATGGCATGAGACACAGGTTGTCTGGAATATCTTCTTTCCCATCTCAACCAGTGAATCCGTCGGCTGAGATAATTTGTTCACATCCGCCGCGGGAACCAGCTGTGATTCCTGGATTGTTAAAACTTCCTGAGAGTTAGACGTATCAGGAACTGCAACAGGAACTTCCTGCCTCCCGATAACATTCATCTGACTTATATAGTATATTCCTATCCCGAGACCAATCAACAGGAGATAGGGATAAACCAGTCCGAATATCTTACCCGGATCTTGCCTGATCTCTTCTCTTTTTTCTTTTATAAATTTTTCCAGATTGCTCATTTTATTAAGTTCCTAAATTCATCTGTTAGAGACTATAATCCAGACCTCTCTGCAATTTGGGGTCATTTACAGGTATAAGATTATATTTATTTGTCATCATTTTGAATATAATCATCACAAATCCTACGACAGCTATAGGGAAAACGAGGTCTATCCAGCTGAAGTAAAACGCTCTGCCTGCCTGGACCATTCCCGGCATGATAACCCAGTAAAGATCGAAGAAGTGGGCCGCTAAAATCCAGACGGCAATGAATTTCAGTCTTTTTGGATTTGTTTTCGCGGGAAAAGTCAGCAAGGCGAAAAATGGTACAATAAAATGTACTATGATCAAAATAACTGAGGCATACATCCAGCCGCCCTCCCAGCGGTGGAAGAACCAGGATGTTTCTTCCGGCAGATCAGCGTACCATATCAGCATATACTGTGAGAAAGCGATATAGCCCCAGAAAGCAGTAAAAGCAAACATCATTGTGCCAAGACTGTAATAATGGTCATTTTTTAATCCTGGTACCAGGTACCCTTTCTCCTTTAATATCACTACAGCAAGTGTAAGCACTGCAAATGCGCACCCGACTGTCCCGGCAAAGTAATATACGCCAAAGATTGTCGAATACCAGTGAGGCTCAAGGCTCATCATCCAGTCAACCCCGGTCATAGTTATAGTAATTGCAAAAATAAAGATGAAACCCGTTGATAATTTTATATTTGTCCTGGTAATTGCCTGGTCACCTGTTTCATCCTGTTTTCTCGATCTCTGTATAATCAGAAAATAAAATAATGTCCATACGAGAAAGATTACAACATTACGAACAATGAAAAACGGAATATTAAGGTACGCCTCTTTTGATTTTAGAATGGCATCGCTTTCAACAACAGAAGTATGTGTCCAGTGGAATACATCGTGAAGCGTGAAGAAAAGAGGTATGCTGATGATAACAATATACGGAATCGTACCTGCGAAAAACTCACTTATCCTCCTGAAAGGTGTGCTCCATACAGCCCCCGAAAGATATTCAAGTGCAACAAGGAACAAAGAACCTACACCGATGCTTATCAGGAACATAAAAGACGTGAGGTAGCTATATGATGCTCTCTGGGGGTCTATAAGGTATGCTATTATTCCCAGGACAAGTCCGATACCAAGCAGAGCAAATCCGATGGTTAAAAACTTCTGCGGTAGAGTCCGCTTAATATATCCGGAATCATTTTTGGGCATTGCTGGAAGACTCCTTTTTAATTTCCTGTATATCAGCGTCGCTTGCATTCTTTGCCCGCTGAAGAACTCTTATATAATTAACAATCGACCATCTTTCCTCACGTGTAATCTGTGCTGCATATGACGGCATTGCATTCTGCCCGTTCGTTATCACGTGATAAATCCTGCCGTCGGGGAAATTAATGGCACGCTCTGTATGAAGTGAAGGAGGATTCGGGAATTGGCCTCTCAACCTGCTATCGCCATCTGCGAGATTGCCGTGGCAGGGCGAGCAGAAAGTAAGAAATTTCCTCTTCCCCAACTCTAACGATGTCTTGGTCGCTAGCACAGGATTTACCAGGTATTCTTTGGGTTCTGCTATTCCCATATAAGGATAAGGAACAAATCCCCGGGCAACAGTGCCTTCCACGGGTTCTCTCATTCCGAATTCATCAGAAAAGAAAACACTCTTTTCCTGAGGAATCACTTTATCCTGCTCGGCCATCCAGTTGTAAGGAACCATGTACATAAACTTATTCAGGGTAAAGTACGTCAGTGCTGATACCGCCAGGGCAACAATTATTAGAAAGGTTATAAACTTTGCGTCGAATACAGGATAGAATTCTTTATGAGGAAAATAGATCTTTTCAATTTCCACGGCACCCAGGCTTCTATATAAATCTTCTACCTTCTTTTCATCAAACAAATGATCCTCAGCAAGAATAACAAGTCCGTACCGGTCAGCGGAGACCTTCTTCATATACTCTGTATCATGAAGCGGATGATTATTGTACGGTAAATTGAAAAATGTCATTATCATACCGAAGACAGTAGACAAGGCTGCCAGCAGCACAGTGAACTCAAAAGTGATCGGGATAAAAGCAGGGAGAGCGAAGTAAGGTTTCCCTCCTATAACCATAGGATAGTCTACCGACATAGCCCAGTACATAAATAAAAGAATAAAAGCCGTACCTGAGAATCCGAAAAACAATGTAACAAATCCCAATTTGGAGGGTTTCAATCCCATTGCCGAATCCATGCCATGAAGGGGATAAGGAGTATTTACATCGAACTTCCTATATCCATCGCTAACAACTTTCCTGGCAGCGTTTATGATAGAATCAGGATTGTCAAACAAGGCGGTAATACCGAATAACTTCTCTGTTCTCTCCATTATTTATGACCTCCCTGGTGAGAAGGCTGCGCACCATCCGACATTGCCTTTATCTCCGACATTGAAACAAGAGGTAATGTTTTTGTAAAAAGGATCACTAACGTAAAGAATAATCCGAAACTTCCTGCAAGTATTCCAATATCAAATATGGTGGGAACGAATGTTCCCCAGCTTGACGGAAGAAAATCTCTGTGCAATGAAGTTACCACAATTACAAATCTTTCGAACCACATACCTACGTTTACGAGTATCACAATAACCAGCATAACAGGAACTGATCTTCTTATCTTCCTGAACCAGAATAACTGCGGGAAGAGAACATTGCAACTTACCATTATCCAGTACGACCAGGCGAAAGGACCGAACGCACGGTTTATAAAAACAAACTGTTCTATAGGATTGCCGCTGTACCACGCCATAAAGAACTCAGTACCGTATGCATAACCAACCATGGATCCTGTTAGCAGGATAACCTTATTCATATTATCGAGGTGGTTTATCGTGATAATGTTTTCCAGGTCGAATACTTTTCTCACAAAAATCAGAACTGTAACTACCATCGCAAACCCTGAGAATATAGCACCCGCAACAAAATACGGGGGGAAAATAGTTGAATGCCAGCCTGGAAGCACGGCTACAGCAAAGTCAAAACTAACCACAGTATGAACCGATAATACTAGTGGGGTTGCAAGTCCTGCCAGTATCATATAAGCTTTTTCATAATGCTGCCACTGACGGTTAGAGTGTCTCCAGCCAAGACTAAATACACTGTAGACCAGTTTTTTGGCTTTAGATGTTGATCTGTCGCGCAGCATTGCAAAGTCGGGTATAAGTCCTGTATACCAGAAAACAAGGGATACGGTGAAGTATGTCGATACCGCAAAAACGTCCCAAACAAGAGGTGAAAGAAAGTTAACCCAGAGACTATGCTGATTGGGATAAGGTATCAGGTAACCTGCAAGCCACGGACGGCCGACGTGAATCAGCGGAAAGAGTCCCGCACACATGACAGCAAAGATCGTCATTGCTTCAGCGAACCTCGCTATACCTGTTCTCCACCTCTGTCTTAGCAAAAAGAGTATGGCAGAGATCAACGTTCCGGCATGACCAATACCTACCCAGAAGACAAAGTTGATAATCGCAAATCCCCAGGCAACTGGTTGATTATTGCCCCACATACCTATACCGTAGTAAAAAGTGATCGCAAGACAGATAGCTCCGAAGAGAAGGAAACTGACCGATACGGTAAGTGCGATCAGGTACTTCTTCGTCGGTTTTGTATCCATTGGTCGGGCTACAATCTGGTCGATCTCGGAGCGGGTCAGATCGCCCTCTATTACCGGAATCTCCCGTGAATAGTCGACTAAAGGATAATCAGTAATTTCTGGTTCTTTCAATTAAACTTCCTCCGAATGAGTATTTCTTAATTTGGCAATGTAGGTAACATTGGGCCGCGTATTCACAAAATCGAGTACATAATATCCTAATTCATGGTTCCTGTATTTATGGAAATCGGATTCTTTATCATTTATATCGCCGAATTTAATTGCACTTGTGCTGCAGGCTTCCTGGCACGCAGTTTTAACGTCCGAGCCTTTCAGGTTCCTGTTTTCTCTAATGGCGTCTGACCTTGCTTCCATAATTCTCTGAATACAGAATGTACACTTTTCCATTACGCCCCGTGAACGGATTGTCACTTCAGGATTGTATAGAAGATTGAAAAGATTACTCTCCTGGTACGAATCTCTGAAATGATCCCTGAAGTTGAAGAAGTTGAATCTTCTTACTTTGTAGGGACAGTTGTTTGAACAGTATCTCGTACCGACACAGCGATTGTATACCATCTGGTTAAGACCGTCGGGACTATGGGTTGTTGCCACTACTGGACATACATTCTCACAGGGTGCGTGATCACAGTGCTGACAGAGCATGGGCTGTGCACTTACTTTGGGTTCATCAATTGACCCTGAGTAATACCTGTCTATTCTCAGCCAGTGCATTTCCCTGCCTTTCTCCACCTGATCCTTTCCTACGATCGGAACATTGTTTTCAGAATGGCAGGCTATAACACACTCACCACAACCCAGACATTTATTTAAGTCGATTGCCATTCCCCATTTTAATCCGGTGTATTCATATTCTGGGTAGAGACTCTTATTCTCTTCCTCACTCTTTTCACGTATAAAGCCTGGATTCTTTTTATATTCCTCTACGGTACCTTCACGTATAATGTTTCTCTTTTCAACAGCATCGCTTGTAAGATCCTTATCAAATGCATGATGTTCCTGTGCTGTTACAAGCTTATAGGTGCCGCCTGCTTTCTTAACAGATACACCCGTATATATCCAGGGCGAAAGCCCGCCATCTTTCGATAAAAGAACACTTGCATTAAAGCCTACACCCGACCCTACGATTCCCGCCTTCGATCTGCCGTAACCTAGTTCAATTGTAAATGTTTTATCTGCTGAACCTGGCTGAATGAATATGGGGATACGGAGCTTTCGGCCATCGACCTCAATATCAATAAGGTCATCCGATTTAACCCCGAGTTCTTTTGCGGTAGCATTTGATACTGCAGCATAATTATCCCATGTTATTTTTGATACCGGGTGTGGTAGTTCCTGCATCCAGCCGTTGTTTGCAAATGAGCCGTCGCCTGTTGCGTAGCTTTCTCTTAGCACAACGGTGTATCCGTTTGATTCTTTTGGTTTGTTTCCCGCCGATTGAAAAGCTGAAGTATTAAAGGTTCCGTTTGAACCTGCATTCTCGCCTGTCAAAGCTACACCGTCCTGCAGCACACCAAACCAGAACTTTTCGAAATCCATCTCCTTTTCGAGTGAAGAATATATATTGTCCTTCCAGTTCTTCATCAGGTATTGATGGTATATTTTAAAATCGAATTTCTCTGGTTCTCCGTTTATCCAGTTAAGCAGCACAGCCTCCTTTTGTCTTGTATCAAAGATCGGCCAGATAACCGGCTGCTGAAGAGATGAAAATCCTGTCCTCGTTTTAGCATCTCCCCAGGATTCATAATTGTGGTTTATAGGGAGAATATAATCCGCAGACTCAGAAGATTCGTTCTCGCTTTCAGTCAGGCTGATAACAAGGGGCACTTTATCCAGTGATGTTTTGTACCCGAGATCTTCAGCCAGGTGATAAACAGGATTGCTGTCATAATGAATAACTGCGGCAACATTCCCGTTTTTCATATTTCCAATGAGGTTCGACCAATCCTCCTTTGATGAGAATGGAAGTACTGAATGATCAGACTGATCGGTGCGGTACATTGCGTCGTTGCCGAGCAAATTGTTTAAATGATTTACTGCAGTTTGTACTTCTTCAGAAAGATTGTAGCCGGCGTACACAATAGAGCTGCCTCTATACTTGTTGAGATCTGTAATGATATGCTTTACTGTTTTAACGGGCAGATTGTACTTCTGTGCAAAGGCTTCGGCTGAAGTTCCCTGTCCTCCCCCGCCCAGTTCATTTATCAGCATAGATACCAGTTCGTAGTGGGATTCAGGGTTCAGGCGCATCCTGTAATCAGCATTGCTGCCTGTCAATGTCATACCACCTTCAACAACATACAGCCTGCTGAAATTCTTAAGGTCAGAAACTTCCCTGCCTTCGGCAAACAACCTTGCATTCTCAACGGTGTTTCCGTCAGTACCCAGGAAGTCTGATTCAAGTGCAACAATTATCTTAGCTTTGTTCCATTTTATCAGCGGAAAAGATCCGCTTCCATAACTCTTTTGCCAGGCAGAACTCTTAACATCATCGTTAAACAGCTCGTATGAGTAAACTTTTGCAGAAGGGAACTTTGTCCTGAAGTCGTCCAGGACTTTCTTCCCTGTAGGCGAAATAATTTTTTTTGTAACTATAGCAATTTCCTTACTGCCGGTCTTTGAAAGAGCTATAGAAATTTCCTTATCGGCGTTCTGCCATGAGATCACATCAATAGTGCCGCCGTTTTTCTTGCGTGGTCCGGTCAGTCTTTCGGGATCATATAAATTCAGAATGCTTGCATGTCCTTTTGAACAAAGCTTTCCTTTGCTCACGGGATGATCAGGATTTCCATCAGCCTTAATTGGTCTTCCTTCACGGGTTTTTATTAATATCCCGCATGAATTCGCACAGGCTGTACATGTGGAAGCATAATAATTTGCCTTACCCAGCGTAATCTCTTCGGGCTTCTTTATATAAGGAATTATATCACCCTTATCGCGATAGTCGGAACATCCTGCTCCGGCAAGAGCTGCCGATGCACCAACCAGTGCCAGAAACTTTCTCCTTGATATTCCGGGAAGATTTAAGGGACTGAAATTATCTGTAACACCTTCTTTAAACTCATGGTGACTCGCTTCTAAAATGCCGGGATCATTGTATAAATCTTCAAGACTCTGCCAGTAATTGACGTCAGGTGTGTTTTCTGAACTATCGTTCTTAATGTTGTCCTGATTTTCAGACATTCTTATCACCTATTTTTGTTCTGCTAACAGCATCAGGATTTATTGCTATCACCACTTCCCTGTCCTTCGCTTTCTTTCTTAAAAAAGAAAAAGGAAGAGATTTGATTACGAAGTAGCCGAATACTCCTGTACCCAGAGAGGAAAAAAACTTTTTGCGATTTATATTTTTCATATTTGAATTCACTGTTTCCATTTCAACTCCTGTTATCGATGACACGCCCAACAGTTATCGGGACCCTTAATTATGCCTTTAACATCAGGCAGACGCTCTTGCGCATTTCTATGACAATCCAGACATGCAGACATTGTGAATGAGCTTACCTGGAGAACCTTATCCATATTCTTAACTTCGCCATGGCAGTTAACACAGTCAATTCCTTTGTTCACGTGAACGCTGTGATTGAAGTAAGTGAAGTCGGGTGTCCTATGAATTCTTTTCCAGGGAAGCGCTTTGCCTTCGTTGTAATAAGCCGTAAGTTTTTGAATTTCGGGCCTGTCCTTACGCGCAATTTTATGGCAATTCATACAAGTGTTTACCGGCGGTACCATTGCATGCCTCGACTTTTCTACGCCGGTATGGCAATACTGGCAGTCGATTTTCATCTGACCTGCATGAAGGTTGTGTGAAAAGTTTATAGGCTGTGTCGGCTGGTAGCCAACTCCGTCACGCTCAGCCTTACCCGCAAAATAGGTGATCGTAAAAGAGGTAATTATGACAAAGATCGTAACCGGAACACGGATCCGAAGGGTATAATCAAGTAAAGATTTTTTCATTAGTTATTCCTGAGATTGCAGGTTGATTTTTGAACAATAAAAATCCTTATACAGTGTACCTGTACCTGAAAAAAATCTCGTCTTTTTAATTTATCTAAAGGTAAAAAAGTTCTCAGCACAGCTCCGAAAGTCGTGCTCAGCGATAGTGTAACTTTAACAAAGTGAATTTTAGTTAATTTCCAAAATTAAAAAATTATGTATATAAAGCAAAAAAGTTTAAGGTTATAATTAGGTTCTTAATCATTATTCTTTGCTGCCAATAAAAGATAAACCAGCTTGTATTATAAAAGATTAAGATAAGTGACCCACCAGTATAATTATTGGGATGTTTGTACTTATTCGTAGTAATTCTGTTGAAGATTTCAACAAATTTTTTATGATTTATGAAGAACTGATTATACATTTGGATCATTAGTTATTGACAAAATGGCTGAGATTTTTGTTATGCGAATTGTTAGGAGTTATAAGGGATAGACTTATTACAAACACGAGATAAAACTCAGGATTTTATCCCGATTGCGACAGACTACATCAGTTTATTTAAAAATGTAGCCGGATGCTCTGCCTTAACATTTGTTTTGAACTTTTTATCACCAAATTTAATTTGAAGTATACACCCCGGATTTCCTGTAATTACTACATTTGCTTTTGTTTTCCTTATATTTTCCATCTTCGCCTCGAGCAGCTTAAGGGATGTGTCCGTGTGCACCAGGTTATAAATCCCTGCACTTCCGCAGCAAGTGGTTGAATCTTCAAGTGGAATGAGATTTACTCCGGGCACCTTACTTAAAATGCCTCTTGGTTCGTTAAATATTTTCTGAGCATGTACAAGGTGACAGGCATCGTGATAAGTTATGTTCCTATCCTCACTGCCATGGGTAAAGGACAAATTGATTTCTGCTAGAAATTCGGTAAGGTCTTTGACTTTTGATGAGAATTCTTTTGCTGCACCGGCTAACTCAGGATCATTCTTGAAAATTTCGCCGTATTCCTTCATAAAAGCACCGCAGCCTGCCGAGTTAGAGATCAGGTAATCATATTTGTGTCTTCCGAATGCCTCAATGTTTTTCTTTGCGAGCTTGATTGCTGTTTTTATATCTCCGTTATGGGCGTTAAGCGACCCGCAGCAAGTTTGTTCCGCAGGTGATATTACCAATGCTCCGAGCTTATTCAGTAGCTCAACGGTATCCTTATTTACTTCGGGAAGTAGAACATCCATCAGGCAGCCGATGGAAAAAGCTAGTCTGTATTTTACCGCATCGTGGTCAGCATGTAAAGTGTCCTCTACAGATGGTTTAACTTGAATCCGGTTGAAGTGCATCTGTGCAGAAGGAGGATTGAACTCGTGTACAAATGAACCGCTGAATTTTACGGGTATCTCCGGAGAGAACAGTTCCACTTCAGCCAGACGCGGAAAAAGTTTATTGAGTATGCCTGATGATCTCAGAAGTTTCTGAAGACCTGTGCGCTGGTACAATCTTAACAGCCTTGCAGCCAGGCGAAGCATGCTTCGGTATGGAATAATTTTTTTAAGGAAGAACGATTTAACAGCAGATGAATATCCCCGCCTATCTATTTCCACCCTGGCAGACTCAACCATCCTGCCGTATCTAACGCCCGCGGGACAGGCAGTCTCGCACGCCTGGCAGTCGAGACAAAAATTCATCTCATAAGCAAAAGTATCCGTTACCGGAAGCGTGCCTTCTGCAACAGATTTTATTAATCTTATCCTCCCCCTTGGCGAGGAGGTTTCCCTCCCTGTAATTACATAAGTAGGACAGGAACTCAGGCACATTCCGCAATGAATGCACTGAGTGTATACATCCGTCAGGTCTTTTATTTCTTTTAATGAATTAATTTTATTTCAATCCGGAGTTTACTTTGCACGTAAATTTTTATCAACCGGGAAGAGTACCTCACACTTCGGCTTCAAAGAAAATATTTTTCCCGGATTAATTATATTATTTTCATCAATCGATACTTTTATTTTCTTCATCATCTCTAGTCCTGGAATCCCTGCAACACTCTCAAGGAATTGTTTTTTAGCAAGACCTGTACCATGTTCCCCGGTTATTGTTCCTCCCAGCTTGATCGCTTCATTAAAAATAAATTCAAATGCATGGTGAGCCCGGGTAATTTCATTCTTATCTCTTTCATCAGTAAGACAGGTGGGATGAATATTTCCGTCGCCCGCGTGACCGAAATTCCCGAATACAACATCAAACCTGCGTCCGGCTTCATTTACTTTTTCGATCATCACCGGCAACTCACTCCTGGGAACAGTTGCATCCTCAAGAATCGTTGTGGGTTTTTTCCTTGCAAGAGCACTAAACGCTGTCCTGCGCGCAGTTTTTAACGACTCTGCTTCAACTTTATCCCGCGCAGACTTCATATACGTGCAGTTATTCTTCTTTAATATCCTCTGAATCGAATCCGCATCCTCCTGCACTGCACTTCCTCTCCCGTCTACTTCAATCAGCAGAATAGCTTCGCTGCTAACCGGCAGTCCTATGTGAGTATAGTCCTCCACACAATTTATTGTTGTCTTATCCAGGAACTCCATCATCGAAGGGGTAATATGCGCCGATATTATCCCGGCCACGGCTCGTGCAGCATCATCCAGCTTATCGAAGTATGCAAGAAGAGTAATTGAGAAGGTCGGTTTGGGAATCAACTTCAGCAGGATCTTCGTTATAATGCCGAGCGTCCCTTCGCTTCCTACAATAAAATCCCGCAAGTTGTACCCGGCAACGTCCTTCATATTCTTCCCTCCGGTTTTCAGCAGTTCGCCGTTCGGCAGTATCATTTCAACACCGAGGACATAGTTCTTTGTCACGCCGTACTTAAGTCCTCTTAACCCTCCCGCATTATTCGCAACATTTCCACCAATGGTACAAACGTTGACACTTCCGGGATCAGGCGGATAGAACAGTCCTGTTTTCTCAACTTCTCGCTGCAGCAGCCCGGTTACAACTCCAGGCTCCACCAGCGCTGTAAGATTGGCGGGATCTATCTCGAGTATCCTGTTCCAGCGCGTCATTACAACTACAACAGAATTCTCAACAGGAACCGCACCGCCACTCAAACCTGTACCCGATCCTCTGGGCACTAAGGCAAACCTTTCACTGTTTGCAAACTTCACCAGCTCCGATATCTGTTCTTCCCTTTCAGGAAATACAATTGCTTCGGGAGAGTATGTTATAAGCGGCGTGGCGTCGTATGAGTAAGTGATCTTGTCTTCGGGGGAATCAGTGAAATTGTTCTTCCCGACTATACTTTTGATTTTCTCTTTTACAGAAGAATCCATTATTATCAGATAATCAGTTTAAATTTTAATACAGCCGAATCTATAAAAGGATTTAGGAACCGGATGCCGGGCAAATATGTCCCGTTTATACCTCAGGTAGAAATTCTGCCTGCTGTGGATTGTGCCTAAAGTAAATACACTAAAACTGCCGGTTACAAAACTGCAAAATTGGTTCGCTCGATGGTTTGTTGAAATTCAGGATGCAACCCGGCTAAGAATAAGCCTGACTATCATCGCAATAATTATTGCAGCGCCTATATAAATAAGAAGAGTCTGAACCGACTTAACAGTCAGCGCTATAGTTGAACGATAACCCCTCCAGCCGCATTGTTTGCATCGGTAGAGTTTCAGAAAAGATATCCTCTTTATGAGTTTCTCTCTCCAGTCACGGGAATGAGACCTGTAGATCGTTCCAGTGGCAGAGCACGAGGGGCATCTTTCGAATACAGGATTTTTCCTCTGGATGATTGTAAAGGATTTCATCTTCCTGATTGATAATTCCATAGATTAACGTATTCGCATAGGAGAGCGTTGCTGCTCCCCTTAATTATATTTATTAAAATATGACTTTTTTTACTGATAATTCAACAGTCGGTCGTATTTTTTTTCATTAGAAAGAATCGAAAGTGCCGCCTGGAACTGAGGATCATTGTCCAAAGCTTCCTTTATTCTACCTTCAGAACCAAGGTATCTTGAGGCCAGCTCAGATTTTAATTCTTTTAATATTTCTGTTTTGTAGATTTTAAATTCACTTCCATCTATCTGACTAAACTGATCTTTAAGTTTCTTCAGCTCCGACCTTATAGATGAATCAAGTTTCTTTTTGTCGGCATCAGCCATAAGCTTGTTAACTGCTTTCTCAGCTTCTGAGCTGTACTCGAAGCCCTCAACTTTAAGATACTTTTTAAAGTCGGAGAATAATTCTTCATCATTAATAGACCCAAAATTATCACCCTGATGATTATAATAATAGTGATCTGCAAATTTAAATAACATACCTTTAGCAAGCAGGTCCTGGGTTATCCCTCCATCAACCTTATATTCCACAGTTGAATCAGGTGTGATTCCTCCGGCCCCGTATACGGGACGTTTGTTGTCAGTCATGTATTTGCTGTTAAGTATTGAGTCAGCCTCTGCTATAACCTTATTGTTTTCAGCATAGTTGATTTTCTGGATGCATCTTCCGCTGGGAGTATAGTACTTCGCGGTAGTAATTTTCAATGAAGAATTATAGCTTAAAGGGGTAATCGTCTGTACCAGACCCTTTCCATACGATTTTGTCCCGATTATAACACCTCTGTCATGATCCTGCATTGCTCCGGCAACAATTTCGGAAGCGGAAGCTGATCCCTGGTTAATAAGAACTGCAAGTTTTGCGTTTCCAACAAAAGGTTCCTGCTCCGCATAATAATGATTTATATTTGTTTCATCCCTCCCCTTTGTAGTAACGATAAGGTCTCCCTTGGGAAGAAATTTATCACAAATATCCGCAGCCACGTCCAGCAGTCCTCCCGGATTACCACGCAGGTCAAGTACAATTGACTTAATCTCTTTCTTTGCTTTCAGATCCTTCAGGGCATCAAGTACTTCAGAAGCCGCCGACCTACTGAAGCTCGATAATTTAAGATAGGCATTATTGCTGTTTTCGGGTACGAAACCGTAGTAAGTCAGGTTCTTAACTATAACTTCTTCTCTTATCAGGTTAAAGTTTATTGTATCCTGTTCTTCATTCCTGACAATAGTAAGATTAACTGCCGTTCCGGGCTCACCTTTCACAAGCTGTGAAACCTCGTCAATATTCTCAGGGGTTATATCGACGCTGTCTGCGGCTATTATCTCATCACCTATCCTTATACCCTGCCGCTGTGCTGAATAGCCGTCAAGCACCTCAACAACCGTAACTGCACTGCCCCTAACACCTATTGAGATCCCGACTCCACCGTATTTTCCGTTGGTTATAAGATCGATCTCATCTTTTTTATCGCCGTCAATAAAGATTGTATAAGGATCCAGCGTGTTGAGCATACCTTCAATGCCTGCACGCATAAATTGTTCGGGATTTATATTATCTACGTAGTTGAGAGAAATCTCCTTATAAACTTTCCCGAAAAGATCTATGTTCTTTGAAATCTGGAAATAAACATCATCCTCACCATGGAAGAAACCTGAAAATAAAAGTATTACCAACACCCCGGTTAAATATGATTTCCAATTTTTCAATTTCATATTATCTGATCTCCTTCTTCTCCAAAGAATTAATTTCTTCAAGAATGTCATTATGAATTTCTTCAATTGATTTCATTCCGTTTATCACCTTCATCCTGCTGTTCTGATCGGCAATAAACAGGTAGCCTGCCCTCACCCTCTTATAGAACGAGGCCTCAGATACTTCAATCCTGTCGGGATCAAAGTTCCTCATCAGTTTCTTTCTTCGTTCGGCTTCTTCAATGGTAATATCGATGAAGAAAGTAAGATCGGGTATAGTCTCACCGATAGCCAGGCTGTTTATATGATTCACTGATTCAATATCAATTCCGCGGCCGAAGCCCTGGTAAGCAGTTGTGGAATCATGGAATCGATCCGAAATTACATAGATTCCCTGATTAAGATAAGGTCTAATTTTTTCCCTGACAAGCTGAGCACGTGCTGCAGAGAACAGGAATATTTCCGTTTCCATAACCATGTGATAGTTTTTTTTATCCAGAAGTATCGAGCGTACAAGCTCTGAAATTTCTGTTCCTCCCGGCTCACGTATTATTTCAACTTTTTTATCCCGGTCAGTAAAAAATTTCTTCAGCAGCTCAACCTGAGTGGATTTTCCGCAGAAGTCGATTCCTTCGAAAGTTATAAACATAAAGGAGAGTCTCCAGGTTCAATTAAATTTTTTGATGATATATCTTAATCTTTCCGGCTTGATATATTCGAGTGTGGTATTTCCAGGTATGTCTACCTTCGGCACAATGCTGCCGAGGGTATCAAGAACAATGTCCCGATAATTAACATAAGCCTTCATCCTGCTCTTGTCCATTTTTCCCAGCAGATCGATTCCTGCCCTTACCCCGATGGATATTTTATTAGGCAGAAGTACAACCTCCCTGTCAACCGGCAGGTCGATGATCTGAACATTAACGTCATCAAAATTCTTATCTACAATTTTCTGGACATTTATGTAAATCCCGACCTCCTTGTCCTTATATATCACTCCCGGTAGATCCTCGAGCTGAACCTGGTCTCTTAAGGCATCATCAAGTTTTCCGAATGATTTTCTTTTGGTATAAACAAAGTTAAGTTTGTTCACCACACTCCTGGGACCATAAAGAGTGGTGGAATCGGGAGTTACCTGTATAGGGGTTGCAAGTCCGTATCCTGGTTTATACTTCAGATCCAGATTGGGCACAACTGCCACCTTTTTC
The DNA here is from genome assembly GCA_963774455.1 of uncultured Ignavibacteria bacterium. GTDB lineage: Bacteria > Bacteroidota > Ignavibacteria > Ignavibacteriales > Ignavibacteriaceae > DATFVA01. Next base: position 775,859 of record CAVZFD010000005.1, on the reverse strand, counting down.
ATAAAATCTTTTTCAACATAGAAAGAGAGCGTATCCGGAGTCATATCTATTACTTCAATATCTGATGAAAGCCACTGATTCTCGCCAAGGAAATTATAGAGATTAACAATGATCCTGCCGCTGTCCTCCACGGAAATCGTGTAGTCGGATTTGGTACTAAGATTTACCCCGAGAAGCTTCCAGCCCTGACCCTTAAGCTTAACGGAAATATCATCTGGTATTTTTGTCGCAGTAGAATAACCTGACGGGAAATTCACCAGCTTAACGGGGACGTTTACTGTGGCATAGTAATCATTTGACAGCGAGATGGAGATCCATAATATTATGGAAAAAATTACTGAAAGGATTACTATATGCAGATTTTTTTTCATCTCTTAAATATAAATAAAAAAACTCCACAGTGAAGCGGAGTTCTATAACCTAAATATAAACACATGTTCTAAATTATTTTTTTGAATAAATCCAGAAGTTCGTTTCTGTTGGCCCGTGAAATTTCTCTTCCCTGGATCGGGAACTCTTCTACGGCACGCGCGGCTTTTCTCAGGTTATGAACGTTAAGTTTTTCAAGCTCTTCCATCTTAAGGTTATTCTGGACGGGGCTGGATTTGTCGGGTGTCTCAGTTGTTGATTGTTTGACAGGTTTTACTGCAGATTGTTTAGTCTGCGGTTCTTCCTTTGGCTCCTTAAGTCCCAGCGCCTCTCTTCTCAGTCTCTCCAGGTGATCCAGGTTCGGCGAAAAAAGATTTTCGTCTTCTTGTTCCTCTTTGGAATTCGGTGAGTACGACTTAACCGGTTTTGAAACAGGAGCTTTTGCCGAAGCCGGCTTCCCGGTAGAAATTGGTCTGCCTGAAGTCTCAGCATCACCTGTGGATTTTTCAGTTCTTTCAGATTTATCTTCTGTGCGAAAGCCAGCCGATATTTTTTCTGAACTGCTTGAATCTTTTTTAGGAAATTCAGCAGTGCTTTCACCCGCAGATTTTCCGACAGAGAGAGGTTTCGAAGTTGTGATCAATTCACCCGGTTTTTCCTCAGAAGAAGTTTTACCAGCCAGGGGTTCTTCTTCTTTCACAGAAATGTTAACGACGGATTCTTTCTCCTCTGGGATCGAAGTATCCTCAGAAGACGGCTTATCCTGATCTGTTTTTTTCTTTCTTTCAGGTTTTGGTCTGCTGAATCTGCCGGGATCATCGTCATCTCTGATTTCAGGGAAAAGTACAGTCATCTGTGAATCGGGCTGGGGTATTACATGTGTAGAAACAAGTTCGCCTACTTTTGCCGCGGCCGCTGCTCCGGCATCAACAGACGCTTTGACAGCTGCAACATCACCGACAATCTTGATGGTAATCAGGGCAGGATTCGTTACCTCTTTTCCAATCAGCTTAACGTTTGAAGTCTTAACCATGGCATCCGCTGCTTCGATGGCCGCAACGAGACCACGGGTTTCAACCAAACCCAGTGCTTTTGGCATATTTTACTTTCTTTTCGGCAGAATAGCTTCCACTTCAATATGGGGACGCGGAATGACGTGAACTGAAATTAATTCACCGACTCTCTGCGCAGCGGCAGCACCGGCGTCAGTTGCAGCTTTTACCGCACCAACATCTCCCCGGACCATAACGGTTACGTAACCGCCTCCGATGGTTTCTTTTCCTAATAGTTCAACTTTTGCTGCTTTAACCATTGCATCGGCGGCTTCAACGGCCCCGACAAGCCCCTTGGTTTCTATCATTCCGAGTGCGTCAAGTGACATAAACGTGCTCCCAATATTGAATTTATGATGTTCGAAAATAGCTTATCGGTTAATAAATGTCAATTTAAACTATTAAGGTATTCCTGCAATATTATCGCAGCTGAATTCTGATCCAGCAGTCCTTTATCCCTTCGCTTCGATTTTTTTGTAACTGACTCCAGTATTTTTTCCCGCGCCATAACCGAGGTATACCTCTCATCCCACAAAATTATTTCAGTTTTAAACTTCTTCTCAAGGTCCTTTGCGAATTTACTAACCTGGTCAGTTATATGAGATTTGCTGCCGCCTTCGTTTGTAGGGAAGCCTAGTATAATCTTTGTAACGTTCTTGTCATCAATAACTTTCTTCAGCTCTTTCCAGAAATTTTTATCATTGATCAGGGTTTTGAATGGATAGGCAAATATTCTAAGCGGATCACTTAAGGCAAGTCCTGTTCTTTTCAGTCCGTAGTCTATCCCCAGTATCCTTGGGGGTTCAATAAAATCATTATCCTGCATCAGGACCCTTCAAAACGTTCAACTGAATAAATCCCTTTCAGTTTTTTCAGCCTTTCCATTATACGCGAAAGATGATCTAGGTTGTGCACGTATAGCGTAACGTTTCCTTCAAAAGTGGAATCGGTGGTATTAATGTTGATTGATTTTATGTTCGTATTCTGATATGCCACGATGGCATGAGAAATCTCGTTCAGGAGCCCCGGCGAATCCTCTCCCATAACTGTCAATCCTGCCACAAACAGATTACCTTCTCCCTCCGGCCACTGCACCGAAATCAGCTTGCTGGAATCACTCTCGGAAATGCGGATGAGATTGGGACAGGTTTTTCTGTGAACCTTGATCCCTTCTCCAATGGTAATGTATCCAATAACGGGATCACCCGGGATGGGGTTACAGCATTTTGCATATGAATAAAGAATCCTCGTCTTTTTGCCTTCAACCAACACCCCCCCGATATCTCCTCTTGCTGCATTTGCAAAATCTTCAAATTCAAGTGACGGGGTGGGGGTAGCCTCTTTTTTCTCTTCCTTCGATTTAGTGGCCGTCAATACCTCATCAAGATTCACTTTTCCCTGGGCTATCGACTTAAAGAAGTTCCTGGTATTCTCAAACTTCAGATCGGTGGTCAGTTTGGAGAGATCATCAGGAGTAAAGGATAACTTCATCTTCTTAATCTTCTTTTCCCAAACTTCTTTACCGCCTTTTACTATATCCTCTTCCTCCTTGTTAATCCATTTTCTTACTGCGGATTTTGCCTTATGTGTTACAACGAATTTTATCCAATTTTTGTTAGGATGTTGGTTTTTGGAGGTAATGATCTCCAACTGGTCACCGCTGTGCAGCATCGTATCCAGTGGCACGATCCTTCCATTTACCTTTGCTCCGATACAATGAAAGCCTACTTTCGAGTGAATTTCGAAAGCAAAATCGACAGGTGTGGAATTAATCGGAAGACGTCTAAGATCTCCTTTCGGTGTGAAGACATAAATTTCGTCCTGATAGAGGTTTAGCTTGAAACTTTCAAGTAAATCTTTCCGTGCTTCATCCCGTGTAGCATTCTCAAAAATGTCTCTTATCCAATTAACCCAATTCTCAAGATCCTTGTCGCTGGCAGATTTATTCTCCTTATAACGCCAGTGTGCAGCCACACCTTTTTCGGCAACCTCATGCATCTTATTTGTTCTGATCTGAACTTCAACAAGTCTTCCTTCAGGACCGACTACTGTGGTGTGAATCGACTGATAATTATTTGTTTTCGGTATGGAGATATAATCTTTAAACCTGTCGGGTACAGGCAGATAAATCTGGTTTACTATACCCAGTGTAGTGTAGCATTCATTGGCATTTTCAGTCTGCAGGATTATTCTGATAGCGAATAAATCATAAATTTCCTCGAATGGTTTATTCCGACGCACCATCTTCCGGTAAATTGAATAGAGGTGTTTTGGCCTTCCACTCACCTCGTACTTGTACTTATACTCATCCAGTTTCACTAGTATTGGCTCGGAGAATTTCTTTATGTAACTCTCACGTTCTTTTCTTTTATTCTTTACCTTATCAACCAGTTCCTCGTAAGCTTCCCTGTTTAGGTATTTGAAGGATAGATCCTCAAGCTCCCATTTTACACGTCCAAGTCCGAACCTGTGAGCGAAGGGAGCATATATTTCAAGCGTTTCCTGGGCAATTCTTCGCTGTTTATCAGGGTTAACGAATTCGAGCGTCCTCATATTGTGAAGCCTGTCGGCAAACTTCACCAGGATCACCCTAACATCCTTCACCATCGAGAGGAGCAGCTTTCGATAGTTCTCAGCTACTGTTATTTCCTGGCCTTTGAATATTCCGCTTATTTTGGTAACACCATCGACAATCTCTGCTACCTCTTTTCCGAATTCTTTCGACAGCAGATCAAGATTCAACTCTGTATCCTCCACAACATCGTGGAGCAGTGTGCTAGCAATAGTAATATCATCTAATGGGAGCTCCCGTGCCACAATTAGTGCCACCTGATATGGATGGCTAAAATATGGCTCACCTGAAGCACGCAGATCATGCTTATGAGCTTCGAGTGAAAATTCGAAGCTCTTCTGTATTAATGCATCATTTACTGCAGGTAGGTTTTTATGACATACAGCCAGCAGGTCATCAAGCATTTTCTGATATTTCGGATCCAGTTTGCCCATTTCACTTTAAAGCGTTAAAAATTACATTATTGATAACGTACAATATTTATTAAAATGGTGAAAGTCAACAGACTGTAGTTTGAACCCGTAGCTACTTAAAAAGTTCCTTTTCAATCACCGTTCGGCATAAACCAGAGCCCTGTGAAACAGCATTTTGGCGGAATAAAAAACAATGCCTTGGATTTATAATTGTACTGACCTAATCGCCGGATTCAAATGTTCGCCGGTTTTTCATCGACTAAGAAGTTTCCCTCTTAAGACCTCTACCCTTTCCAGCCTGTTTTTTAATCTTGAATGGACGTCCTCACTTAACCTGATGGAGAGGATTTCATCACAAAGCCTGAGCGCTCTCTGCTTTTCTTTAAGAATATCGTACTGCTGCGCTATCAGATGCTTTAGTATTATTTCATTATAATGATTAAGATTGGCAGGTAAGGAATTCAGAATGTTTTTATATACACTTATGGCTTTACGAGGATCGATTTCCTCGTATGCTCTGCCTAATCCCCACTCAAAGAACCTGCTTCCGGGATACTTATTCAGCGCCTCTTCAGCAAGTTCTGCAGCTTTCTTGAATTTATTCTGATCTATATAAATCCAGATAAGTGAATTGACAGCAAGATAGGTGTTGTAAGCGGGATGATGTGCTGCTTTCTCAAGCAGACGGATTCCATCCTCTTTTTCATCTTGATATCCCGGCATCCAATCGAAAAATTCTGTCTTCCTGCTCTTCCAGTATTTATATGTACCGATGGCAATGTATGCTTCATAAAAATTAGAGTCGGCAACTGCAAGTTCACTGAAATCATTTAATGCATCGGCACCTGAAGAAAGAGAACTCAGCCATTCTCCATTCAGAGCCTTGAAATATGCCAGGTAACCTTCGGACAGACTCAGGAAATACCTATTCCAAAGATTTTTTTTATCTGCTTCGATAAGGGAGTGTGATTGAACTACCGCCTGCTTAAGCATCGAATCTATATACTTGTCATCGTAATCTTCTCCATAATCGTACGACCGGGCAATTTTCACCGCGGCGGTATATATCTTTCCCAGGGGAAGCTGAGGATGATTATTATCGAGCTTTCTGAAGATCTTTTCAGCTTTAGTGTAATCCTGGAGAATGATACAGTTTATTCCATAAGTAAGGGACGAATCGACAGCCGCGTCAGGATATGTTTGAGCCGAAATGCAGGACGGCAATAGCATGATCACTGCCAGAAGAAGGATGTTTTTTACATTAAAGCGTTCCAAACGTCCTGTCGCCTGCGTCTCCTAATCCCGGAAGTATGTACCCTTTGTCATTTAGTTCCCTGTCTAGTGCTGTTGTGACCAGTTCGATGTCGGGATGTTTTTCAAATACTTTTTTTATGCCTTCAGGAGCGGCAACAAGTGAAGCAAAAGTGCAGTCACTTATCCCGTTATTTTTCAGTTTTGTAATTGCAGCAGTTACACTTCCGCCTGTTGCCAGCATAGGATCCAGGATGATAATCTTTGTATTCTCTTTTGTCGAAGGGATCTTGAAATAGTAGGTGTTCGGCTCAAGTGTCTCTTCATTTCTTTCCATTCCGATATGTCCGACCTTCGCGTCGGGGATGATTTCGAGAAATCCGTTCACCATTCCAAGTCCTGCTCTTAAGATCGGAACGAGTATAATTTCCTGGGATAAAGTGAAGCCTGTTGTTTTTTCCAGCGGAGTTTTTACCTCAATTTCCTCAAGCCTGAATTTTTTGCTTATTTCTATTGCAAGTATAATTGAAAGTCTTTTAACAGCGGCGCGAAAAAATTCAGGACTGGTATTTTTATCTCTCAGCTGGGTGATTTCTCTTTTAACGATCGGTGAATCAAGAACTGTAAGATTCCTGTATTCCTTAAGAAGATTCATCTGACCCATAACAAAATTTATTTAACCTTTCTTCCCAAAATAGATAAAAGATTGATAAAAGGTGAGAGAGGCGGGGTATAGTTATAATTGATCATTCCCAAAAAGCCGGCAGTTGCCTTAAGCTTGATAAGTGAGCTAATAAGATCACCGTAACCTGATACTTCCCGTCCCTCCGAAAAAGACTGCACCGAGAATCTGTTTATTAACCGCGTGATACACTATCTTTCCGAACACTTGTTCACTCCCCGGCATTACCTTTACAATATTCGGTGCAGAAGCCTGCACGCTTTTAAATGGTATTGAGTTCTGCTTTGCTTCTGCTTCTGTAATACCTACGGAAACCTGGAATTTATCCAGTATCTTCACCGCAATATTTTTCACCACAGGTTCAGTATACGCCGAACCTCCGGCAGCATTCTCGCCTGCAATATGAGCAAAATCGTGTGCTACAGTGGCTACAGGGAAATAATCGCTCTTCTTTGTTACTTCGTTAATAATTTCGATATTGTCACCGCATGCCCAAATGTTAGGGTCGGAAGTTTTAAGAGTCCGGTCGACTTTAATTCCGCCTTTATCAGAAACCTTCAGTCCAGCATCTACCGCCAGTTTATTGTTAGGGGAAAATCCTACTGCGGATATTACTAATCCCGGCACAAGTATTCTGCCGTCTATATTAATAGACCTGATGAAACCTTCAGCAGTATTAAGTGATATTTCATTATACCCGCCGTGAAACACTATTTTATTCCTTTTCAGAAGCTCAAGAATAAGAGTGCTCACCTCGGGTTCGGTATAAGGAAGAGGCATCCTTGCTTTTTCTATTAGTACTGTGTCAATCCCACGCTGATGAAATGCATCCGCTGCTTCAAGACCGATATAACCCGACCCAAAGATCACCACCGAGGAAATTTCTCTCGACTTAATAAATTCCATCACCTTCAGAAGGTCGGCTATGTTTTTCAGTGTGAAGACATTGGGAGAAAATTCCGGGAACGCGGGTATATTATCAGGAACAGAACCTGTAGCAAGAATAAGTGAATCGTAATGCTCCTCATATTCTTCCCTTATTTTCCCATTATAAACTCTTATTGTTTTTTTACCGGGATTTATACTCAGAACTTCACAACGAGTGAATGCTTTTACGCTCTTTTCCTTCCTGAAATCTTCAGGGGTAAACGTAACAATTTTTTCATATGAGGAAACATCCCCCGACAGCACATAAGGTATTTCACAGGTTCCGGTCGATATAAAATCACCGGATTCATACATCAGCACTTCCGCTTCAGGATTTATCCTTTTGGCTTTTGCTGCTGCAGCAGGTCCCGCTGCATTTCCGCCTACTACAATTATTTTCCGGGGTTTAAACACTGTTGTTTTTTACTTATTCTTAAAACTCAAAGTAAAAGGTACACCGTTAAATCCGAACAGTTCACGGATCTTATTTTCCAGGAACCTCTTATAATGATCAGGTATATCCTTGGGATAATTTGAGAAGAAAAGAAATACAGGATAATTATCACCTACCTGGGTAATGTATTTTATTTTTACTTCCCTGCCCGTGTGCGTTGAGGGGGGAGGGTTCCTTTCAATTTCCTCAAGCAGCTTTTCGTTAAGTTCATTCGTAGGGATCTTCTTTTTTCGCTCTGCACTTACCTCTTTTGCAAGATCAATTAATTTGTAGATTCTCTGCTTTGTTAACGCGGAGATAAAGATTACCGGGAAGTAGCTTGTCCTCCCAAGCTTGTCTTTTATAGTCAGTTCAAACTGTCTTGCTGTATTCGTATCCTTTTCAACAAGGTCCCATTTATTCACGGCAATGATTATTCCTTTTCTCCAGCGTACAGCCTCGTCGATGATTTTCTGGTCCTGCCTGTCAAGTCCAACTACCGCATCAATCATTATTACAGCCACATCGCACTCACCGATTGAGCGCAGAGTCCTTAACATAGAAAAAAACTCGATGCTTTCCTCAATGCGCTTCTTCTTTCTGAGCCCCGCCGTGTCTACGAGTATAATCTCCTCGCCGTAATATTTAAGGACGGAATCCACACTATCACGTGTTGTCCCGGGGATTTCTGTCACAATGCTTCTGTCATACCCCAGAAGAGCATTGGTGAGAGATGATTTACCCACGTTGGGCCGGCCGACAATCGCTATCTTCAGCGGAGCATTTTCAGATTCCTTTTCCATTTCAGGAAAATCATCGGTAAGGTCATCAAGGAAATCCCCTATCTTCCTGCCGGCAATTGCCGAAACATCATACACCTTATCTACACCGAACTTATAAAACTCGGCCGCCATGGGTTCGTATTTATCGGAGTCAACTTTGTTGACAAGGAGAAAATATTTTTTGCCTGAATTCCTGAGCAGTATAGCAATTTCTTCATCCATTGGATTCAAACCTGTACGTGCATCTACTAAAAATATTATCGAATCAGCCTCAGCGATTGCAATCTCAACCTGTTCGCGAATTGCAGTTTCAAATAAATCGCTTGAATCGGGAACGTATCCGCCTGTATCCATAAGCTGATACTTTTTGCCCACCCATTCAGCTTCACCGTAATTCCTGTCGCGGGTTACCCCGCTTACATTATCTACTATGGCTTCCCGTTTACCAACAAGTCTGTTGAAAAGTGTTGATTTTCCAACGTTAGGCCTGCCTACAATTACTACTATCGGTATTTTCATATATTAAGTTTAATAATTTGGGGTTAAAATATAAAGCCGTACACCTTAGCATCAAAGGAAGGTGAGGTTGTTATTTACTATGCACAATTTGCATTTACAAGAAATGAATTTTATGCAGCTTTTTCTGAAAATAGACTGTTGACAAATTCCTCATGTATGACAAAATGGCAGACTCCATTGTAATGCCGGATTTATTAGCCTTTCATGTGCCTTTTACGACGGAGGTGGACTCAAAATGAGACAGTTAAAAACATCGAAAATTACGCAATTTTTAACTGTTGAAAAACTCTATAGTATGACAAAAATGGTAGTCCCGGTATAAGACGATTCTTGAGCTCGCAAAATCCTGGATCCACGAAATTAAGAATCAGCGAATCTGCCTAACGCTTTCCAGACCCGTTCAAAGGAACTTTCTAAAATGGGTCGTTCTGGGGGACTGTCAGGGCAGTTCTAAATGGGACCATTCTAGATTGGAACCGTCCAAAGTAAGTACGTAATAAACGGGACCGTACAAATCGAGGGCGCTCCGTAGGTCAGCATCTTAACTTGATGGAGTGTTTAAGCTTAGAAGCTTAATTTCAGATTTAATGTAGGTACAAGCTCGATGTAATCAGCATACTGCCTGTTTTCAACTGTAACCCGGGCAACCAGCTCTTTATTATATACCGTGGTGCTCCAGTAAGCATCTATAGCGCTGAGGAAATGGTTTATGTAAATACCGATTACTGCCTTTGATGCGGTATTATAATAATCGTTTGCCGTAGCTCTCATCCCTGTGTACTCATGAAATAAAGGTGAAACATTAAATCCAAGATCTGGTGTATAATCAGCCCATCCCCCCCTGAACTGATGGTACTTCCCGATCATTTCGTAATATTGCTGTTCGCCGTAATAAGCAAGCTGGTGTGAAAGTTCCGAATGCATGGCTTCAACTGCGTGGATATCATTAAAATTTACTCTCTGCCAGGAGGGCTTACTATTATCAGGATCGATATGGAATGTTTGCCTGGTAATTAGAGTTAAGCCATTCAGCATACCTTACTGCACTCCACCCTCTTGTGCTGGTAACATTATCGGCAAATTTTTCGAATGCATCTGTAGCATCGTTTCCTTTACGATCATATACAACTGCTGTTGTAATTACGGCTGCTTCAAGTGCCACGAATATACCGGCCTTCCAGTAGCTTTCGGCGTAAAATTCCCCGGCGCCTGGAATGATAAGTGAAAACAACGCACCAAGCCAGGGTGATTTTTTGTCGGTAAATTCAGGATCATATTTAAGCACCTTAATCTCTTTCTCGACAGCATCAAAAGAAATCCGGCTATCAAGCTTCAGGTTACCGGATAAAATTATGTTTGAAGAATTTTCCTTATTAACGATCAACCCCTGATGAACTGGGACGCTCTCACTTTGCGCAGAGGAGAAACCGGCTGAGATGCAAACAATAAGTATTAAAAGAAAACTTCTGCTTTTCATGATACCCTCATAAAATTATTGTGTCGTTAAATATCGAATCCGAATAATATTCCTCCGTAAAATCTCCATTCCTTCCCATAGGTTATGTTTTCATTATTGACTTTTCTAATAACTTTATCAAAACCATATGATGCATTAAAGAAAAGATTTGTGGGGAACAGGTAATATGAATTCATCTGCACCCTCAGCTCAACACCTGCACCCTTCTTGAACGTATCAAGTGCCGGTATCTTTCCGTTCCAGGCATTTCCCAGGTCGCCGTAGAAGGCTAAAAATATTTTGTCAAGATAGATATGGCCAATTCTTGTATCGATCTCTCTGAAAAGAGGAAAACGGTATGTTAGATTCAGCCAGGCCAGTTCATTTCCGCTGATAGCGTAAAACGGGTATGCCTTCATACCTATTAGTCCACCCAGGTAGAAGTCGAAGAAATCAGGCACCTGCGGACCAAGAATCGTTCCTCCGCGAAACTGGGCTGTCAGTGTATGCGCCTTGAATGGAAGAGGAAAATGCAGCTTCGAGTTCAGCTCAACTTTATGGAAGTTAAAATCGTTATACTTGGGCTTAAGGACCCCGTCCTCAATGCTATATTCTCCGTCGGAATTAAACTTGTTGAACTCATAATCGTACTTAATCTGAACCTGCGCACCTACGGGATTTATTTCCATATCTCGCGATGGAAGAATTAAATCAAGGTTATATGTAAACCTGAGATCCCTTCCTATAAAATATTCATCATTCGATGTAGGATAAAGAATAGATGTGTTGGGAAAAATAAAACTATTCAGAGTCGCAGTGTAGCGGCTCCATATAAACCTGAACTCGACATTTTGATCTCTTGAAATGATCCGGTGCTTTGCGGCCAGGTCGACCTCAAAAAGATTGTAAGCAATATCAGTGTTTACAATATCATCGTAACGAACATCCCCGTTCGGCAGCGTATCAACTCCGAAGTAAATATCAACGTCCGATTTACGGCTGATGTTATAAAGTTCAAGCGAAAGCTCTGGTTTGAGTCCGAGATTAAACAACAGCGGAAGTTTGTTCCGGAATTCGAAAATAAGGAACAGGTCCCTCTCCATCCTTGCGTTAATCGATCCTCCGGCAAACAGTGAGTAGCGGTTCAGCATATCACTTGAGGAGACGTATACACCGGGTTTCAGTTTTTCGATGAAGCTGTTTCCGGTGTTGTAGTTGTCAAAACGAATGAAGGGGAAGAACGATAACCTTGAGAACGCACCGCTGTATTTTTCTTCCTTGTAATCCGGGGTTTCGTTATCGTTATAGTTCCTCAGATGGTTTATATCGAAATTCGCCAGGTCTCCCCTGGGCTGATCTTTCCCGAGAGGAGGATTATCCGTCCACACATACTGCTTATTGTTCTCAACCCTTGACTGTTCAGCAGGGGTGATCCTGAATATTTTATATCCGCCAGATGTATAGCCTGCATATATTATTGTACCGTCACTTGAGACGGAAGGCATAAAAGCACCGCCGAGAACATTTGTCAGTCTCGTTTTCTCACCCGTGGAAAGGTTGTACTTATAAAGATTAAAGATCCCGGTCTCATCAGAGGAATAAATCAGACTGCCGTCTGAAGCGAAATCGGGATTCCTTTCATCCTGGGGAGTAGCAATGATATTTTTATAATTGCTGCCGTCGGTATCTACACGGGCAATATCTCTTCCGTGCGTATAGGAGTAGTCGAAAACTATATATGAATCATCATTGGAGAATTTAGGATCATATACCTGCTCGCCGTTCTCAAAGAAAGTCAGTCTCTTAAAGTTCTTGCCATCTATGTCTACTATGCCGATGTTGGTCGTCCCGTCCTTCTGGAAGAGGAAGGCTATCTTTTTACCGTCATGTGAAACCGCCGGCTGGTTTGCCCGGAGATCGTGCGTGAGCCTTGTTTCCTCATCTTTACCGATATCATAAACATAAAGATCGTGCACATTGTACCAGTTAGGATTATCATCCGTCAGTTTTGCATAAATAATTTTATTCTCATTCCCTACCCAGCCCATAGTTGATCTGACGCCGGAAACCAACTCTCTATCTTCACCTGCAGCTGCATCATGCAGGTAAATTCCTGCAGGTGCAAAATAATCTGAGGATTTGTTTGAAATATAAATATAACGTTTACCGTCCTTCGACCAGGTGGGATAAAAGTTTCCGAATCCTTCCTCATTCACTAAGTCGCCCGCTGCAAGGTTATCAAGAACCTCAGCCGACCGCTTCTTATAATCTGCGGTAACATAATCCCGCCACTCATTATATATCTCATCTCCGTCTTTGCCAAGCACATCTTTAAAGGCGGCATCAATAGTAAAATTTGTAAGCTTGCCCAGAGCGTGGGTAATTTCTTTCAGTTTCTCCTCACCGTATTTCTGGGAGATGTACCGCGTAAGCGCAAAACCTGCATTGTAAACAGATTCATTGCCCAGACTCGTTTTTCCGAATTCACCCATTTCATTCCATGTGAGCATTTTTCCGTTAAGGGCATACTCCCTCAGTATCATATCCCGATGCGTGTCCCATTGATCGTAGTTAAACTCTTTCCTCATATACTGGGCAGTTCCTTCGGCAAACCATGCAGGCATATTCACTGAAGAAAGCGGATAGGAAACTATAATATTAGGGTAGCCGTAAAGTATATCAGGTCTTCTTTCATCTTCATAATTCAATACCTGGAGGAATACAGCCGGTATGCTGCGGCTCATTTTCATCGACGATTGTATCTGCACCATATGTGTAAATTCATGCGAGATAACATTCCTCAGCCAGTTGTGCGTGCCGCGGAGATCGAAGTCAAGTGCGCTTGTCCATATCTCAATTTTATTGTCGAAGAAATAGGTGGCGCCATTCGAATAATCGTCGATATCTTTTATTACAAAATGAACCGTGCCGGGTTCATAATCATATAAGGATGTAATGGGCCCCCAAACCTCGTCGGCTATTTTACAAACCACCCGGGCGGTTCTTTCAGCACCCTCGTGGAAATGAACTTCAACGTGCTTTCCTTTGATTGTATACCAGTTAAGTTCAGGATGAAATTCCGTAAACTGTCCGAAGGCGGCAATGTTTAATAAGAATACTAGTGTCAGAGAAAGAAATATTTTCATAAAATGTTTAATTCATTTTTTGGATTTGATGAACAGACAAACTGCATTACTCAAATCAGGAAAGTTGATGAGTTTTTTAGAAGTTAATCAGATCTTATCCTCAAAGTTGTAGCGATTATTTATTATTTCACAACTGCAATTTTTATTATTTTGGAATCAGTTTTACCGCTGACGCCCGTGACTTCAATCCTCGCCAGGTATACCCCGCTCTGAATATTGCCTACGTTCCATGTAGTTTCATTATCAAGTCCACCACGGGCATTATCATTAAGTTCGGCTACGTAATCTCCCGCAAGATCGAAGATCCTTATATTTATCTTTGCATCCTCAGAGACATAGTACCTTATATTGGTTTGTCCGTCATAAACAGGATTAGGATAATTGTAAGCCCTGTCTGCCGGAAAAAACCCTGCCGCTATGCTTTGACCTGAAGCTGCCTTAACAAAAGAACTATTTTCAGGATTACCGTACTCACCGCCCCAGAAGATATTGCCTTCAGTCAATCCGATATTCCAGGCTGACAAATTCATATCGCTGTTAAAAGCTGCAAGTGATATTTTTCCATTATCGGTGTATAACACCGGGTATGATGCAAGTTCTGAACCGGTCGATATTGGGAATCCATAGACTGTCTTTCCCGTCCCGCCGTCAATAGCGAAAATTCGGCCGTCAACGGTTGAAGCAATAATTTCCGCGTTATCGTCACCTTCGAAATCAGCAGTGAGTATTTTATCGGTGAACTCCTTGTTATCGGGATCTTTAAACGGAAAATTGTCAGCAAGTGATCCATTTAAATTCCGTGCCTCGATTGTTACCCCGTTGTTATAAATTATGTAGTTCTCTCCGTCCTGTTTCAGGTCGGCTATTGCGAAAGAATTTATTTCCGCTGATCCGGATACGTTCCACTGGGACAGCACCTGACTTCCCGAAATAACATAGAAGTTTTTTAAATCTGTCAGGACGACTGCTACGTAGTTACCGGAGCCGTTCTTAGTAATTTCAAGCTTAACAGGAGTTTCATTTCGCAAGCTTACATTATTGCCATCATTGTCCTGGTACCCTTTATAAGGTTCGGTCCTGTTCACTGAAGAAAAGATCGCAGCAATGAAACTGCTATCGGCTGCTATCTGCAGTACTGTGAGGTCAGAACCGAAATCCACGCTGTCCTGCACTTCCATCAAAGTTGAAGGGAGCACAGCGGGCTTATACATTATTATTTTTCCATCAGATCTTCCTGCAAGTATCTGGGGTTCAGGAATATACCTGATTACCGGTGCTGTTGTATATTCACTGCTGGAATTCACTGTAGCTACTAATGGTGTGCTACCATCGGTAAGGTATTCGGCTAAATATTTTCCTTTTGTCCCGACAATATGCTGGACGTTAGATGCATTGAAAGCAGCCATCTTGCTGGTTGAAAGACCTCCTATATAGGGCATAACCTCACCCCCGCTGCTGTTCAGAAAGTAAAGTGCGGAGTCTGCCTGAAGAGCAAAGGTAAAGTATTGCTGCAGCGCAGTGAGATAAAATGTGCTGCCAGAATACCCAGTGTTCCGGGAAAATAAAGGAACTAATTGTGGAGTCACCATAAGATATCCTGAAACTCATAGTATTACTGATTTCAGAAAATCCAGACATAGTAATAAGACTGTTCGCTCCAGAATTCGTAACTGCCGGAGGCCTGGTATCTTTGGAAAACCTATTTTCATAAAGATCAGCCGGATTATCGAAGTACCAGAAGTCCTCGGGACCTCCCTCTCCTATAACCACATCGCCGAAAACCGTTGTAAACTGTTCACCTATATCCTGAATCCCGTCGGCTTCTTCAACATCAACACCGCGATTGAACTTATCAGTATTTATTTTATTAGAGGAAATTTTTGCGTCTATAACATTTTGATCTATGTGCCATATAACAATACCGTTTCCCGGCAATGCCCAGTCGAACTCATCGACATCTGTAACAACTCCGTCCACTGAATCTACATCGTAGCTGTAATACCCTGTTGTATCCTTTATAAAAGTTCTTGTAAATGTATTCCCGTTAATCTGGTAGGTTATTTTTGAACCGTCATTGTTAACATCCCTCTCCCTGTTCTCAACGAGGTAATATTCGGTTGAATTTATAGGGACTTTTAGTATAGTTGTATCATTAATACCTGCTGCCAGTTCGGCAGCAACATTTACGGAATAGCTGCCCGGACTTACTTCAACAGGCTGAGTCCACCCTAGAAATATTTTTTCCCATGCAGATGGTTCCGGGGGATAAATTCCGTTATAGGCAAAGATTGCCTGCCCGTCCATCAGGCCGAACCTGCCGATAGCACTTAATCCTGTCTCGGTGTCGAAAAGATCCGGAAGTCCTAAATGACTTCCAATGCTGGCAGAAAGCAGTCCGTTAATAGATACCTGGAATAAGACAGAACCGCCTATTGTTTCAATTTCGCGGCTTTCTGTTTCAGGTATTATCATAGTATTTTTGATATTAAAGCTTCCCCCCGCCACCGGGAAACCTGAGAACGTACTTCCGTATATATTCTGCAGTGCATTTAAGCTGAGGTAAACTGATGGAAGATCATTTTCATTCCCGATGCTTCCGGGAAGTGAAATGTCACGACCGACACCTGCGTGAAAAATTGTAAAGATATCATAATCTGAAAAATCAAAGCCGGGATTCATTGCATCGGCTTTCTCCCACACTTCTTGTGAAAAATCTGCCAGTGCAGAAAAATCATCCGAGTTATTAGGTGGTGAATAATTTCTCATCGTCTGCGATACCGAAAATGTATCAGGCAGAACTGTATACTGAATAAACAGCTGTCCCTTCGAGACTTTTTCAAAATAATTCTTTACGAATTTCAGATGAGCTTCAAAATATGATTTGTCGTGAGGTAATGGGTCTAATATAGTGTTGCCGTAATCCTGTGTATAAATTGAGCCGAATTTTCCGTTTCCGAATGTAGTACCATCGCGGTCATTCTGGAAACTGACCATAACTGCAAGGATTTTTAGCGTATCTCCGGCAGTTATTTCCGCCGGGCTGGAAGGTGGAAAAGGATTGAGCTTTCCAATAAATGTTTGGGCAGTTAAACTGCCCAAACCAAACAGAACGAGAAATGCTACCGGGAATATTTTATGCATAAGAGATTAAATTCCTCTTGGCAATCCATGACTGCTTTCGGGAACTCCTCCCCATCCTATTAACACACTGAACCTCAATGTATTTGACAGAGGATGATTCTCTCCGCCTTTGAAAACATCGGTGGTTATATAACTGAAATCGAATCCGTAAACGTCGTACCTGATGCCGGCTCCGAAGGTTAAGAATTTCCTGTTGCCGTAGGAGGGGTCTTCATAGAAGTAACCGGTTCTGAGTGCAAAAAGAAAGTCGCCAGGCTCACCGTACCAGTATTCAAGTCCCATCGAAGTAACGATATCCCTCAGCTCTTCTTTTAAGGGTTGATCACCCCATGCAGTAAAGATGGCCTGGTAAAACTCTTTGGAAGAGCCGGAACTATCCCTGCTGACAAGCAGTTTACTGAAATCGAGTGTATAGGTCAGAGAGTTAAATTCATCTTCAAATATTCTGTAAGCAAATCCTAAACGGAAATTGGTGGGTATAGGATCTGCCTGCGCCTGGTCAATATAATAAATCTTGGGACCAAGGTTGCTGAGGTTAGCACCTATACTGATTTTATTGCCGATATCTTCGTCAATAAAAGGAAGAACCAGTTTTTCAGGTCTCCACATCGCGGCAACATCGAAACTGACTGAAGTTGCCACTCCTTTACCCTGCTCGTCGCCTGCACCTTTATCGGCAAGACGGCTGTGGATGATCCTGAAGTTAAATCCAAGTCCCCAATCGGTCGAAAGCTTCGTAGCGTAACCGAGTGTAAGTGCTGCATCAAATGACCTGAAGGTTCCGAGCGGATCAGGCGACTGCTCACCTGTACGCACGAATTCTCCGAAGTTCATATAAGTGATGCTGGCGGATACTGTTCCGCTCAGGTCTTCCATATATTCCCTGTAAGTCAGGTAATCATAGAAGAGATCAAGATTGAATTGAGGCAGCCAGTTACTATGAGTTATACTCAGCTCGGTTCCCGTCTGGAAGGCGAGACCGGCAGGATTCCAGAAAATGGCCGCAGAATTATCTGCGAGACCTGTGCCGGATTCACCCAAACCGCCGGCCCTGGAATCAGGTGCTAACAGCAGAAATGGAACAGCGGCTTCACCTTGTGCATGCGTAACTTGCTGCATTCCCATAAACATAACGCTGACCATCAGTAGCCTGAATATGGATTTCATTTTATATTACCTCCGATAAATAATGATCTTATTATTCTTGTTATCATTTCTAATTATTATTCCTAAAAAATATAAAAAATAAAGTTAAATATTTAACCTGTATAAGTCCAAAATTAATTCCCTAACGTATCACAGCAAGTTTACCTAAGACACTTTTTGTAAAATTCCCATCGAGGTTCTTTACAATGATTTTGTAGAGGTATGTACCGTTTGCTATTATGTTCCCGTCCTGGTCGCGGCCGTCCCATGGAATCCTTACAAACTTGTCTGTAGTATGGTAATTTTCAATTTCTCGGATAAGTCTACCGGCGACGGTATAGATTTTCACCCTTACTTCTGCAGCACTTATCTGGTTCCTCTGGAACGTAAAAGTTGTATTGCTTGAAAATGGATTGGGGTAGTTATATACGTCCCTTATTTCAAGATCATCTCCGCTTACTACTGAAAAATAGACCGTCTGAGTACTGAAATTATTAAAAACGTCCCACGCTTTAACCTTAAGGGAATAATCCCCCTGGTCGAGATCGCTGAACTTGTAGTTTACTTCACCCGATTTTCCTCCGGCATCAAGGTCGCCCGTGAAATACCGGCCGAAATCAATAGGATTATCTTCCTTGTTGTTCAGAATACCTGAAAGCTGGTGGCCTATACCTGTTCCTGTTGTATTTAGTCCAGTCTCATCCGAAAGCTTGATAACAAGATTGGAGTTAGGACTGATTAAATTTGAATTCAGGGCAGATGCGTTATCAAAGAAAACATCTATATCAGGACCCTTACCATCGTTTGCTGAACTGGTATCAGTTCCGCCAACTATAATTTTGTTTGTGTAGCCCAACCCGTCTTCTGACTGATCATAAAAATAAAACACAATTTTTCCGTTCTGATCCTGGTAAGAAATATCCTTAGGAACCACGAAATCAGCATCAAACCTTCCATTGTTCACAGAAACACGGCCTTTGAATATTATTCCCCCCTGCCGGGTGATCCGGTAATTATTCAGGTTAGCCAGTGTTTCGGTTCTTTTGGAATCAAAAACCTCCAGCGTCCCCTCGCCGTTAAAATTATTCCACAGAGTCGAATCCGGATGTACAATTCTTCCGGAGATCCTGGTATGACTTAATGCTTTTATCTGTAAGCCCTCTGTAACCAACTGGCCGTTTATGGAATCAATAACAGCATCGTAACCGGGATCTAACAGCCTTACTGTTGGATCGCCGAAAATAAAGAATTTTTTTGCATTAGCATCAGTAAGTGTCGCTTCCTGTTTGGTCAGAAACATAGCCTGCCCTATCGGAATACCTCTCGAAGAATCACTACCGCGCTGCATCAGCTCGGTAAAATACTTGTTCATCAAAGCCACATTATTAATCTGAAAAACAGGCCTTGTTGAAGACATTGAGGCTATTGCGCCTCCGTCAGATTTAAGGACAAGTTCCTCGGCTCCGCTAATGAAAGCAGGGTCATCAAAATAGCCGAAGTCACAGGTAGCGGCCGACAGGAAAAAATATTTATCGTTGTGAAGTTGCGGAATAGATACGCCCTGTTCAAAGATGTATTCATCCGCCCATACGTACGGTGCCCCATGCCCTACATAACTTACGATCAGAGTTCCTTCGTTCATCGCACTAAGGATAGCCTTATTTCCTGCAGGCATTCTTTTCCCTCCGCCCGTTAAGACGATAGGAAATGCGGCCATATACAACTTGTTAAAGTTATATGAAGAAGGAATGATCTGGTTAGCGAGACCTTCAGAAGATGAAGTGAAATCATTTCCCTGGTAGGACGCACCCTGGTATCCGTCATCCGCAACCAGGGTTATTAAATTTCTCCATAAACCTTTATCGCTGCCTGTCTCATAATGAATGATCTTGTCGACTGCATCATTGGCAGATTCCAGTGTTTTGCTGGGAAGCCTGCCTGTTGCAAGATCGACTTTCTGGTCTGTATCAAGATTTACAAAATAATCATCAGTTGAATAGCTGTAAATTTCCTGAAATGATTCCGGCGTTTCATAAGGAGGGAGGAAATTAGTGTGGAATCCCAGGATATCCTTGTAATCATAATTTCCGCTGCCGAGAAAAAGAACATACTCGGGGGCTGCCTGCCAGTTCTCAAATGCATATTTAATAAAATCTCTTATACCTGTTATATCGGGGAGTCCACCCGCAAACTCATTAAAGATCTGGTCGATATCCACTACAATTGTCGAAACTCTGTTACCAGCCTGGTTTTCCCGGTAATTTTTCAGGCGGTCAGCAGCCTCCATAAAATTCTTATGAGTGATTATTATAAACTTCGCTCCGTCAGCAATACCATGTATATTTGAATTTTCTCCTTCCTGGGGATTGACAGGAGTCTTATACTGATCATTCGTTACAGCTATGTATTTTGAAACTTTACCCTGCTGTTCAATCGACTGAAACCGGCACTCTCCGCCGCTGATCGTAGCATTCGTTACCTGCTTCATACCGGCATAATCTGAAATATCAAACACTTTGATATTACTATTGGTAAATCCTGTCAGGTGATATTCGATTAGCGAGGTTGTATCCTTCGAAAAGAAGAGAAGAAAATCATTGAACGCTTTTAATTCTTTCTGATATAATATTTCATAGTAATCAAGGTATCCTTTTGCCGAGGAAGAATTCGGGGTAAAATTAAAATGCAGATTGCTCCTGTTATCTGTCAGGCTGCCGTTATAAAATACTTCAGCAGTATATTCCCGGCCATCTACATATTCACTGACAGCAGTCGGCATATTTAGATGCCAGATGCTGGTATTATTTTCATAAACGTCGATAGAGGTCGGATTCTGCGAAGCGGATACAAAGCCTAAATGGTATTCTACCGGAATATTGCTGATCCTGCCGTCAAGCTTATTCGTATAAGAGTGGGTAAGAACTACATTATTAAATTCATCACCGAGGAATTTACGTCCGGAATTCAGAATGTTAATTTTATCATCGTCCTTGCTGATAAATGCCCTGGTGGAATTCTGTTCATAAGATCCTGTCTGGGTGAGACTCGCTTTATCTTCTGCCCTTTTACCGCTGTTTCCACCCGATGTTATCCAGTAATAATTGTGATCAGTATAAATATTAAATACTCTTTGAATTGAATTCGCTGTTGTATCGTAATCCCAAAAATTATTTCCTCTCCCATAAAAAAGGATATAATCGCCCTGATCAAACTTACCATCGCTTTCACCCGTTACGATTATGGCATTCTCAACCAGGTCCCCGGGTCTGTCAAGAGTCGGGTCCTCCGGAAGCGGCTTTCCGCCGTTGTTGTATATCTTAATAGTACGGGGATCAACTGTTGTTGGGTCAATACCATAGGATGAAAGCATTGAGTAATCTATTTTATAGACCCCTTCTTCAGGTGCTTCAAATTTTACCCAGTGACCGTTTGCCAGCACACTGTTATAAACTGTTTTCTTAAGCGACTGTGCCTTTCTTTCGTGAACCCAGTATTTCGCAGCATCAAAATTGATGACCGCGCCAGCTGCAAAATCACCTGCAGGTTTTAAAGCCAGTCTCTGCCTGCTGCTGAAGTTTACTCTGAACCTGATGGTTTTGTAAAGAGTAATCGATTGTCCTGATGGATCAAACTTTACAGGGTTGATTTTAATAGTCTGGACCGGCAGGTTCCTGGTTAGCCCGAATTCCCCGAAACTGATCAGCTCAGAGGAAGCTTTGTAGTTGTAATAATCTGGACTCATTTCAAATTCGGGTACAGGCGATATTCCCTTTTTAATGAATTTCGGCGTAGGGATAATCAGTCCTTCCATTTTCATTGAAGTTGATCCGAGGATCTCGATCGTGTTTCCGAACTCGGAAGGTACTCCAATGTTTAAAGAACCAAACGGTACGGCGGGCATTCCCTGGTTCTCGTGTCCCGGAACTGATCCATTCATAAGGTTTATCTTAAGGAAATTTCTTTCTCCGACCTTAACAACGGATGTATCCTGGTAGACGGGTGAATATTCTACGGTAATGGAATTTCTATCTGATGAGATTATTCTTACTTCCGGCTGGGCGAATATGGAAGCAGTGAAAAGAGATAGTATTATTAAAGAGAATTTGCCAGTCATTAAATTTATTAAATTAACCCGGTTTGTTAAAGGCTTCCCACTTCAGATATCTATTTTTCCGAGAGCCAGTTTGTTGAGTTCAGTAGCAAATACTCTTTATAAATTCTCCTAATAATTTGTCCCAATTTAGGCCTATTTCGCCTAAATTGTCAAGTCAATTAAATAATTTGTTTACTGCGAAGATCTTCCAGTATCCTTTGAGCGTCGTCGTACATAAAAAAGAGGATATTTCTCGCATAAACTATTTCCCTGGCAGGACTTATAAGAACCAGTCTGCGCCTGTTGACCGAAAGAAAATTAATAGCTTTAAAACTTCGGCTCACCTTTTTCAGGGGATCTGAAAGCAAGGGAAACTGAATATTCATATTCCCGCAGAAGGACTTATGGGAATCCGTTGATTCTATATTTATACCAACAGGACATATTCCTGCTTCTTTAAACAGTTCTATATTTTTCTGATAGTTATCCAGTTGGGCCGAACATACAAGTGAATTGTCTTTAGGATAAAAGACAAGCAGGACATAATGATCAAGGTTTTTATATAATTCGAAATCTTCTCCCCGCTGATCTTTGAGGATGAAGTTTTCCGCTTTTTGAACGGGCATTTACAGGCCTAAAAGTTCCTTATTCTTTTTCATAGCAACAATACAGAATGAAATGTGCTCATCAAGAGGCACACCAAGCTCTTCTGCTCCTTTAACAATATCTTCGCGGCTTACGTTCCTTGCGAAAGCTTTATCCTTCATTTTCTTTTTAACTGATTTTACTTCTACTTCATCGATGGTCTTATTCGGTCTTACATAGGTGACTGCCGTAATGAATCCCGCCAGCTCATCGCAGGCATAGAGCGTTTTTGCCAGCTGAGAGTCGCGTGGAACCCCCGTATAATCAGCATGCGATAAAATGGCGTTCCTGAATTCCTCATCAAATCCTTTTTCTTTCAGTATCTCCGAGCCTTTATAGGGATGTTCTTCAGCAGTCGGGTATTTTTCATAATCAAAATCATGCAGGAGAGCAGCATTGCCCCAGTACTCTGCATCTTCATCGAATTTTTCAGCATAGGCTTTTACACAAGTCTCTACAGCATAAGCATGCTTGAGAAGGCTATCGTTCTGTGTATATTCTTTCAGCAGAGTATGACAGTATTCCCTGTCCCTCATTATATCTGACATTTTTCCTCCTATTATTCATTTGCAGGATTGAATGACGGGCATAGATTTCCTATAGCACATTGAAGACATTTAGGTCTGCGAGCAATACAGATTTTTCTTCCGTGTGCCGCCAGTAAATGCGAGGTTCTGACCCAGTCTTTTTCCGGCAGAAGTTCTTTTAGTCTGAATTCAATTTTTTCAGGATCAGGCGAATCGATAAAACCCAGCAGGTTCGAGAGCCGCTTCACATGTGTATCAACAGCTATAGCAGGTATTCCGAATGCATTCCCTGCAACAACCGAGGCCGTCTTTCTCCCGACCCCGGGCAGTTTGTTCAGGGCTTCGAAATCTGCGGGAACCTTACCCTTATGTTCGTCAACAAGAGTCTGGCAGCATTGTTTAATACTTTTCGCTTTCTGCCTGTAGAATCCTGTGGAGTATATAGCCTTTTCAAGTTCCTCACTTTCTACATTAACAAAATCCTGAGGTTTTTTATATTTCTTAAATAAAGTTTTGGTAACAATATTCACCCTTTCGTCAGTACACTGTGCCGACAGGATCGTTGCAATCAAAAGCTGAAAAGGAGAAGAGAAATTAAGCGCGGATTTTACATCTGGGTATTCCCTGTTAAGAATAGAAAAAATTTCAGCCGCACGGTCTTTTTCTGATCTACCCTTCATTTTTATCCTGGTTAAATTTTGGATGTTTGTTCAGAAGTCTCTCCACGGGTTTATTATTTATAATATGACTCTGAATAATTTCTTCGACGTCGTCAATCGTTACGTGGCTGTACCAGATCTGCTCTGGATACACAACTATGCTGGGACCGAATTCGCATGCATCGAGGCAGCCGGAGGAATTTACCCGTACCTTCGACTTTAATCCAAGCTGTTTTACTCTTTCCTTCATTTTCTCCCTTATCTCAATACTGCCCTTATCAGAACAACAGCCCCGGGGGTCATCGGGAGGTCGCTTATTTTCGCATACAAAAATATGTTTTTCGTATCGCTTCATATAGAATAATTAACAATGATTAATGAGCAATTAAAAATTAACAATGAATAATTTACAATTATAAAAGTTACTAATAATTAGACAAATGTGATATTAGATTTGGAAGGAACCGGCAGGATATCAATCAGAAAAACTCAGTAGCGCGTACGGGATTCGAACCCGTGATCTCCGCCTTGAGAGGGCGGCGTCCTAAGCCACTAGACGAACGCGCCTGTATTAAAAGAAATCACAATGAACAATGGCAATGTACAATGAATAATTGATAATTATAAATTGTACATTGTTAATTGACTTAGTTGCCTCGCCAGGGCTCGAACCTGGACTCTTCTGATCCAGAGTCAGACGTGTTGCCAGTTACACCACGAGGCAATTTTATTTTCGAGCTTCAAAAATAAAACATTTCCTGCAATATAACCAAATAGAAATTCAGTACTGATCTATTTTTTTACCATATATTGATACCTCACCTGTATAATCCAATTCCCCTCTGCTCATCCCCTTCCGCCACCCAATTCACCTTTACTGCCTTTTAATTTTAGTCCGCTATATCTATTTTAAATTCCATTATAATTGAGGTTCATTGGGAATGAGGATTTATACAGGTTTAATTATTTTTCTGCTTGTCTCCCTGCAGGCATTTTCACAGACTTTCAACTTCCAACTTTCTATTGGAAAGTTCAAGAATGCTTCTGCCTTCACTGTAACTTCTGCTGGAATAATTTATGTGACTGATGCAGCTACAGACGAAGTATATAAACTCGATACCCTTGGTAGTTATCTCAAAGATGTCGGCGGGTACGGCTGGGATGAGGGGAATTTTGATCACCCGGTACATGTATTTGCTAACCCGCTGAGCGTTTATGTATCTGACAAGAATAATCATAGGATCCAGCGGTTTGATAAGGACCTTAATTTTATCTCACTCCTTTATACCAGGGAAAGCGATGACCCTGCCGAACGGTTCGGTTACCCCCTTAGCGCGGTAACTTCAAACCAGGGCGACCTTTTCATACTGGATTCGGAAAATAAAAGGATTCTGAAATTCGACCTGTTCGGACATTTCATGCTTAACTTCGGTGGATTCGATGGTGGTACCTATGCCCTTGGAAATCCTAAACAAATGGCTGTCTCCCCCGCTAATGTTCTTTTTGTTATCGACGGGAGCAGGATCATATTGTTTGACCAGTACGGAAACGGAGTCAATGAAGTGGAAACCGGTGTTGATCTGAAAAGTATAAATATCACCTTCAACAATCTGCTTATAAACACTGATAAACTGATCCTTATGTCGAACCTAAAATCGGGTACATTCAGGTTCTCAGAATTAAAAACAGACGATGAGCTTAATTCACCTATCGTAAGTAGTCTTCTTTTTGACGGGAAACTCTATATCCTTATGGCTGATCAGATAAGGATTTACAGCCTGGTGAAAGTTGAATAAGAAGGCAGCATATATAAAATTTCTGCTTACAGTATTGACGGCCTTATGGTTCGCAGGAATATTTTCCAACACCCTTTACAGCAATAGTTTTCCGGGCATATTGCCGGGTATATTTCCGGATAAATTATATTCGCGTGTGTGTCACCAGGACATGGTAAAATCATTTTTTGTAGCCGGGCAAAAGCTGGAAGTCTGTGCAAGATGCACAGGAATCTATGCGGGGGCATTCCTTTTCTCTATGATAGGGTTACTATTCGGCGGACTAAGGCCGCATGACAAAATATGGCTTCTCTATAGTTTAATCCCAATGGCAGCAGACGTAATTTTATATTCAGCAGGAGTGTATCATTATTCAAAATGGACCGCTTTCAGTACAGGTCTGATTTTGGGATCGGTCGCTATTCTTTATATTTTTACGGAGATTGAAGAATATTTTATTGAGTTTAAATTAAGTTCAAATGTCCAGTAAATTCTATTTACCCTCCCTTGTTACAGGTTTCGGTGCGGCTGTTCTTACAACAGTCCCCGGAGTTAGAGAATTCGGCTGCTGCCTTATCGTTCCGCTTGCTGTTTTAACCGCGATGCTGTTGTACAAGAAGACGCTTAACAGTGATATAAGTATTTCTGTTAAAACCGGACTTTTAATAGGATTTCTTACAGGACTTTTTGCCGCGCTTTTTTCCACTTTCTTTGATGTGATAGTCACCCTTTTCACCCGCACAAATGACTTTGTAGAAACACTGCCCCAGACAAAGGAAGTTCTTGAGAGCTTCAAATTCGGAGATGCCGCAAAACAAACTATTGATTTGATGAACGGGATAGCGCTGCAGATTACTTCAACCGGTTTTTCACTTCTCTATACCATCTTTATCCTGATCAGTAACCTGATCGTCGATTCGATATTCGGTCTGGTCGGAGGACTGCTGGGAAGAATAATAGTAAACCGCAGAACCCCAACCTGATCCTATCCTTTAACAGAGAGACAAAATGATATCCGCATTTATATTTTTTCTACACCTGGTGTTTGCACTTGTAATATTTACAAAGAAATGGCAAAGCGAAAATCTTAAATCAGGTTTTCTTAACCTGGGTCTGATTGCTGTGCTGTTTGCGGTAGGCTGGTCTATTACCGGGATAATTGCTAAGATTTTAATGGAGCCGAAGGGATTTGGGTTATACTTCGACATGGATACCTTTTCGCTTACACTGCTGACAATCGGTGAGTATTTCTTTTACAGGATCTACTACAGGGAACCCGAGAGTATTGAAGATTGAAGATTTAAAATTTAAGATTGAAGATTGAAGATTGAAGATTGAAAATAGTATTGAGAATTGAGTATTAATCTGCAATTCAATATTTAATTTTCAATATTCAATATTCAATATTAAATCTCCTACTGCAGCCGGTAAGGAAACACGATAACTGCTGCCTGTTCGGACTTCTTCTGGCCCGGAGCAAGGGCTTCAAATCTCCACTGCCTCAGAGAGTTTATCGCAGCATTCTCAAGCTGCGTATCAGCTTTAGTGAGAGGCAGAATATTTCCCACTGTACCGTCTGGAAGAATTGAGAACCTTAGCCTGATATCAATCTCCTTATTAACTCCTTCAGGATAATCAGGAAGAATATAGCTGTAGATCTTTCTCGTACCCTGGCCTCCCCAGTCGATATCAAAACCGAAACTGCCTTCGCCTTCTGCTTTATTTCCCTGTCCTACTGTGGTAACTTTTGAGTCAGTGTTCTCTTTCGTTTCTGTTTTTATGGTTTTAGTCTCTTCTTTCTGCTTGTCAGCAGGCTTAATGACATTTTCCTCAGATGTATTTTTTGCTTTAGGGAGTTCAACTTCCTTAACCTCTTTGCTTTTATCGACCGTCTCATTTGTCTCAGCTTTAGCATTTTCCTCAACCTGGTTTATCTGGGTACCGATAGCGCCTGATGAACCTGGCTGGTTGGATTTACCGAACGATAGTTCAACATAATCACGGGGAGGATAGTCCATCGAGAACTTAATAAAAAGCAGGAGGATAAATATGATTATATGGATAATCATAGAGATCGAAAACGAAATATGCCGTATTGAGTTATATGTCATCGTTCTGAGGCTTTATTATAATTGTTCTTTTTCAGTTTGAATAGTAAACTTATCTATGTTAGTTGCCTTTGCTGCGTCTATAACCTTAATTACAAGATCTACAGGAACTGATTTATCGGCACGGATCACAAGGTTCTCTTCTTTTCCCTCGCCCTTCATCAGGGCAAGTCTTGCCGGCAGTTCATCAATTGTTACTTCATCATTACCTGCATAAATTCCTCCGCCTGAAGTTAGTGTTACTATCAGCTGAGAAGTAGATGTCTGCTCACTGGTTTTAGAACCAGGAAGCTTAACCTTAACTCCTGTCTGGATAACGAACTGAGAAGTAAGCAGAAAGAATATAAGCAGCAGCATAACGATGTCGGTTAGTGAAGAATAACTAAACATCGCCAGGGGTTCATTTGATGTATTAAATTTCATTTCACTACCTATATATCAATTTCTATTTCTTCTTCGAATTCCGACTGCGAAGCTGAGCTGTCCTGTATGATATCAACAACGTCATTGGCTACAGTTTCCATATCGCCTACAAGTTTTTTCACTGCACCCAGGAAATAATTGTAAAATGCCAGGGCAGGAATACCTACAATAAGTCCGAATGCCGTTGTAAGAAGCGCTTCCCATATACCGCCCGCAAGATCAGACGGGTTTGCAGAACCTGCAAGATCTTCAATCGTCATGAACGCTGAAATCATTCCGGTAACGGTTCCAAGAAAACCAAGCAAGGGAGCAATTCCGGCAATAGATGCAAGCACTGCGAGACCTTTTTCCAGCTTGCTGATTTCCTGCCGCCCTGCGTTTTCAATCGCTTCTTTCACTCTTTCGTGACCAAGCTTATATTTTGTGAGCCCCTTCCGGATAATATTTGCAACAGGCGATTTTTCCTCCATACAGTAGCTGATTGCGCCCGTGATATCTTTCTTCTTAAGCATCCCTCTTATTCTCACCATAAAAGCCGGAACATTTATTCTTGCTTTCCTGATCACAATATATCTGTCTATAATCACTGTTAGTCCTATTATAGAGCAGGCCAGAATAAACCACATGATTGTTCCGCCCTTGAGAAATATTGAAAACAACTCCATAGTCTTCCTTTTCCTTTACATTATAATTAGTGATTTCCGTTTACAAAATTTTCGGCCTCTTCCAGGGACTTAAAGTAGCCGACCCTGACCCTGTAATATAGTCCCATACTCTGTATTTCAGCTTTTTCCGCAAATGCAGTATATCCTGCATCCCTGTATTTCTGAACTTCACTTAAGGCAACCGATTGACTCTTCCACGAGGAAACCTGCGCAACTATTCCTTCCGGGTATTGGTATATATAATTCCCTATCCGTTGTGCGTTTACAGGCTCCCTGATCACTGCTATATCTGGCTTGACTGCGCCTGTATTATCGGCAGTTTTTGATTCCTCCTGGTTTTTACCCGGCTGGTCTTCAACAGTTCCATTCGCAGCCGGATTATTTTCATCGGATTTATTATAAGGGTACGTTACGGGCACATCATAATTCCTATCAATGGTAGTTGTCTGTTCGGTTTTACCTGCTGATGTTCCCCCCGTGACTTCGCTGCCAGCACTTTTCAACGTAAAGTAAAGAAAAATTATTCCTGCTAACGCAATCACAACGGCAAAAGCAGCTATTAATGTAGGGACACTGCTGCGTTTCCTGTAGCCTTTGTAATTCCGCACAACTTTTTCATCCCCCTCATCAATCTCATCAAGTCCTTTTATCCCGGAAAGATCAAAATTAAATTCTGCGGTTGTCCTGCGGACTTTCTGATAGCCTCCGCGGACTTCTGTGATTCGTTTTGGCCTGTCCTCTTCGGTATCGGGGATATTGTCGAACTCAGTTGAGGTGAATTCTTTTGTAAGCGAACGGACCCTCTGAAAATTCTTTATAACAGGTTCCTCATTTTCCGGTTTGTTAGTCTCCCGTTCAGGTTCACTTGTTTCTTCGGGCGCAGTCGATTCTCGTGACGATTCTGATTTCGGCGCAGCCAGTTCGTTTTCCTCTTCCGTGACTCCCTTTTCTTTCTGCCATTTTTCTACGGGTTCTTCATATCCGGCCATCCCGGATTCATACTTTTTATTAAGTTCCTTTTCATCTTATCTTCATGCGTCTCAACTTTTTTTATGTCTGAATCCGGCAGTTCCTCATTTTCATCTTCAAAGTATACCGCTTCTCCATCATCCTCATCTATAACCTCTTCAAAGATATCTTCTTCCTGAACTTCTCCAGCTTTTTCCTCTTCAAAATCAGGTCTAACATCCGCTTTTGGGGTTTCTTTAGATTCGAACTTCGGAACTTCAGTCCCGGATACCGCCTCTTCCTGGTCAGCATCAAAATCGAGGATAGATTCTTCTTCTACCCCGCTTGATAGGTTCTCGCCGAAATCCCAGGATAGGTTTTCGAATTCCCTTGTCTTCAAAAAATCGCTTCGGTCAGGTACTTCTGTTTCATCCTGGATATTCTCTTCTCCGGGTTTTTTCCAGCCCGGTTGTTCCCCGGTACCTTCTTCGTCATTCTTAAGGTTTATAGTTTCGGTTTCTTTACCGCCTTCAGTTTTTTCGGCTTCGCTGATGAGTCTTGAGATCTTCGATTCAAGCAGACTCCTTAATTCCGTTCCGGAGGGAGGAATAAAAAATTCGGTTTCTTTTACTCCTTTCAGCGGGATTACGGGCTTCCCTATACTTAAACTGAAATAAGAATCAACCGGCTGATATTCCTTCTCTATACCTGAGGGAATATTAAAGATTATTTCCTCATCTTCGGGGGAGTTCTCATCTTTGTTTATATACACGATAAGGTCCGAGTAGATATATTTCTTGTCCGGATTTTGTGAGCTGCGGTTCTCTATCTGTCCCACACGCAGCTGGAATACTCCAACTCCAGTTATATCCAGTGATTCACCTGGTTTAAGTATTTCCGAAGAGTTTTTCAAAAATATCTCAAAGAACTTCTTTGCCTCCGTGTCGGGCACGCCGGCCTTTTTTGAGATCTTTCTAATTATTTCAGCTTTATTCATTATACCGGTAATTATTTATTTAAGATTTACCAGGTAAACTTAATCCCACCGGTTACATTCAATGGAAGATCCTTATACCTGTACCAATTATAATTTTCATGATTTAAGAGATTGTTCATTTTAAGCGTTACAAAGAATCCTGGGGTTAGTTTATAAGAAAAATTTAGTCCCAGATCAATATAAGAATTCAGCTTTTGTGTATTCGTCAAATTTGCAAAAGTTTCTGATGTATAATATAACGAAGCTCCCGTATTTAATCCCATCTGAAAATCATAATTATAATTAAGTGAAGCCGTCCATTCCGGATAATAAGGGATGAACATACCGGCGTCGTCTTTTACACTCTCATACTGAAGTGTTCCGTAGAAAACTCCCAGGGGTCCGGGATGGAACAGCAGATTTAAGAACCCTGCAATGCTGTTTCCGCCGACTGATGCGAGATCAAAGTTTCCGATGATTAAATCATTCTTGAAATAAGGTATTTCATCAGAGGTATAGAACTTCATACCCCCGTCAATTTCAAAGTACCGGCCGTATTCATATTTAAGTACTGCTTTAAGCACATTCGATTTCTCAAAGAAGAGGTTGGTAAAGCTGTTTACATCAAGGTATGGATTCATCCTTATAAAATAATTTTCCGTAAGAAAGTCTGCTGATGGAGCGAATTCCCCGAAGAGAGTAACTTTGCTTTCAAGGTGAAGTGCAGCCGAAGCATAGGGCGCACTAAAAGAATGACTCCCGTCCTGAGAGTAACTAATTCCGAAATCTGCACGGAGTATATCAGATAATGTCAGTCCTACGGTAGGACGAACTCTGACAAAGTAAAACTCGGAGTTATCCTGCAGCTGATTCAGAATATATTGTCTCTTGTAATTAAGATTGACGTTTACATTAAAAGCAGAAAAACTGGCTTTTGCAAAACCATCGAAGTTGAAAAGATTCTCGGAAAAATTGGGATTATCAAGGTTTGCAAGCTGATCTGAAAATTGAAATTCATAAATGAAGTTCTCATTTGAAAGATTATTCAGGAGAAATGAAAAATCTCCTGTGTTCAGAGACCTCTTCTCTACAGGATCCTGTTCGTAAAACCTTCCGTAAAGCTTGTAACCTGTCACTGCCAGGTCACCATTCAGCTTAAGCTTCATCCCGTTAAATGCGGGTGTCTCACTATTAATAAAATAATATAATGTGGCTCCACCGTTAAGCGAATATTTCTCACTGTTGTTTACATAAGCTCTCTGGTTAAATACCCCTGCTCTTGCTTCTATCATTCCGCCGGATAAAGGACTGGAATAAATGAGCTTTGCCGTGGGGAGAAAATAAGAACCTAGTCCTGCTTCAAGCCACCCGTTATTATAGTTTAACGAGTCGAACAGAGCAAGATCATTTTTCAAAGGACTCGGGAATTCCTTCAGCTCTAGTTCTTCCGGTGAATAAGAAGGCCTGATAAAATCGCCCGATATAGTCGATACAAAATCCGGGGGAATCTTCTTTGCCTGCTCAACGGAGACAACTTCTTTACCCGTAATAATAAAATCCGGAAGTTCAACATTACCGCTTGATTTAGTGGATTCCTGGGCAAATGTTGTTGCTGATATAATAATAAATAATAAGAATAGTTTTTTTGTCATTTCAGTTTCCTCAGCTTACTCTGTGCTTCCTGACCATACTGGTCACCTTTATGTTTGGAAAGAACAGACCTGTAATATTCTTTAGCCTTATCATATTCCTCCTGTCCGGTGTAAATGTCCCCCAGTTTCATATAAGACTTCGTTAGCCATTCTTCATAGGCTGAGAAAATTGTTCTTACACGTTCCAATGCACTTATAGCATCAATGGTATTCCCCGCTTCAGCCAGTGCGGTTCCAAGGTAATACTGAGCCTCGGCACCTATATCGTCTGATCTTGAATCTGCCAGGTTCTTGAAATAAAACTCAGCATTGCTATATCTTCCTGCAGCAAGTTCAATTAATCCAAGCTCGAGCTTCGCCTTTTCTGCAAATATTGTCCCGCTGTAATATTGAACCACATCCTGAAAAACGCTGTAAGCATTGTCAGGATCTTTCTTATTGCCGTACGCAACCCCCTTCATAAAAAGTATTTCGGCGATCCTGGGCGACTTCGGGATCTTATCAAGCGCTTTATCATATATTTCAATCGCTGAATTATAATCCTTCATATTACTATAAATAGTTCCTATCTCAAGAACTGCCGCTCCTGCTGCTTCACTCTTCGGGTATGAATCGAATACTCTTTTGAAATTGAAGACTGCCTCTTCATTTTGCCCCAGGTTTTGTGCACTCTTACCAATCCAGTAATAGGCATCGGGAACAAGTTTGCTTGAAGGGTAATTGGATACAAATTCCTTGTAGCTTAACTTCGCTTTTTCATATTCACGCATGCTGTAATAGGTTTCGCCCTTCTTGAAGAAAAGCTGATCGCTGAAACTGAGTCCCGGATTTTTAGAAACAAAATTGTCGATCAGCTGAACGGCTTTTTCGGGTTCATTTTTTGCAACATAGCTGTACTGGATACCGTTAACGGCATCGAATACATATCCGGAGGAGGGAAAAAGCGTTATCACCTTCTCGTAGTTTGCTATTGCCGAGTCGTATTTTGCCTGGTTAAAGTATGAATCTCCTATCGAGTACCAAGCCAGCGGCACCAGGGATGAACTTGGATACACTTTCATCAGTTCATGATACTTTGCTATTGCCTCCCTGAAATTTTCTTTCTGAAAATAGATCCAGCCAATTGTATAAAGAGACCCCTGTGCATAATCCGACTGCGGGAATTTCTTCTGCAGGTTGTTAAATTCAGCCATTGCTTCATCGGTATTTCCGGCTTTATACAGAGCCTGTGCGAACTGATAGTATCCGTAAGGGTTATCGATTGAAGTTGTGTTGCTTGCGAACAAATCTTTATAGATCCTGCTGGCTGCTGCATAATTTTTAGTTGCGTAATAGCTGTCTGCAAGTCTTAGTCTGGCATCAACTACTCTTTTATTCTTACGGTGTTTTTTAACGAAGTCCGAGAACAGTTCTGCAGCGTTTCCGAAATTATTCAGATTGAAATAGCAGTAAGCCTTTCCATATAATGCCTGACCGGCAAGAAGTGTATCATCAGAGCTGATGCTGTTATATGATTTTAGTGCATCACTGTATTTTCCCAGCGCATAGTAACTTTCAGCCAGGTAAAAATTGATTTTATCATTCTCAACGCCGTTTCCCGGTTCATCAAGACGTTTTAGGTAGTCAACAGCATCATTATAATTCCCCTGATAGTAATAAGTGGTTCCGAGTCCAAGCTTTGCCCTGTTTGTAATTTCCCCTTTTACATCAATAACATCGATAGCATCCTTAAAACGGTTTACAGCATTATTATAATCCTTTTTGTTCAGCGATACTTCACCGAGCATGGTTAACGCCCGTGCCCTTACGCCGGGAACATCTGATTTTGAGGCAGCCGTTAGATAACTTTCCGAGTTAATATAATCTCTATTTTCGAAGTAATAACCGCCCAGCTGGTAACGTACAGCTTCCGCAAGGCCGCTTCCCGGATACCTTTTCAGGAATTCTTCGTATAATCTGAATGCTTCATCAACTTTGCCTGAATATCTCTTCGCCTCCGCCTTCCAGTAAAATGATTTCACTGCGATGGTATCATCACCTTCCGAAATTGAATTAAATACAGAATACGCTTCGTTAAACTTATTCTGCTGAAAGTAGCACCATGCCAAACCGTATTTTGAATCCCTGAATACATCCGAAGAAGGAAAGCTTTCTATAACTGCATTGTAAGTTCTTTCTGCATTATCATATTCCTTTACCCTGTAATATGAGTTTGCGAGCAGGTAGAGACTCTCGGCGTATGTATCGGACGGAAGACTCGTCAGCGAAGGGTTGTTCAGCTCTAGGATTGATGACTGGTAATCCTTCAACTTGAAGTAGCATATCCCGATCCTTATTTGCGCTGAGAGCGCAAGGGGACTATCACCGTGATATGATAATAGTTGATCATAATAGTGAACGGCTTTCTCATAATCCCCCGTTTTTTCATAAGCACTTGCCAGCGTATAGATAGTATAATCTATATATTTATTATTCCTCTTGTTATTTACAGCTTCTTCAAGGAATGAAATTGCTTCTTGAAGCCTATTCTGCTTGGTATAAGATTCACCTATCCAATATAGAGCCGAACCTGTATGTTCGGTTTCAGGATATTCATCCAGTAGTTTTTTAAGGTTCTTCCTGCTTTCATCATACATTCCTTCCTCGAAATAGATAATCCCAAGTTTGTACAAGGATTTGTACCTAAAAGCCGACCAATCGAAATTATTAACTATGAATTCAAATCCCGCCGCTGCAGCATTCTTTTCGCCAAGGCTAAGCAGCGCATCCGAATAATAATACTTTGCAGCCGCAAACTGTTCGTCAGTTAAATTGTATTCCGTGAAAAAATCATCGAAGAGCCGCACTGCCGTTGAAAATTGCCTATTATTAAATGCCGCCATAGCCTGGTCGTACTTATCGGCAGTGGTTTGAGACCAGGAACAGGCTGTAATAAAAAGTATCAGTAAAAAAGAAAGTTTCTTCATTCAGTTATTTTATACCCGGATTAAAAAAAATACAATAGTGCCGCCGAATATTCCGGCTGCAAGATTTACAAAATCATTGTTTATAAAACTAATTCCCCCAGATTTTACTGCAGGACTACCGCAGTGGATCTTTCCATCTATGATGCGTGAACATTTTGAGCATTTATAACGGGACTGGAAAAGAGCACCCATAATAGAATCGAATATTCCCGCAGCGAATCCTGCAAATGTGATTAACAATATAAAATCAATCCGACCCTTATCAATCCATAAAACAGATATCAGAGAAATAAAAAATGCACCTAGTAAGGAGCCGGTAAGTCCAGCCCATGACACGCCGCCGGAAACACCCTGTTCAACTGATCTGAACCTGAGGATATCGTATGTTTTATGTAGGGTCATAGTCCCTGTTTCAGTACCCCAGGTATCAGCACAGGATGATGCAATAATTCCTGCATAGACTGGAAACCAGGCCGGACCGGGAAAAAAATAATTCAATAAAACCAATAGTCCCCCCGTTCCACCGTTTGCAGCTACCTGATAAACGTCCCTTGATCCTGATTTTTCAAAGTAAAGGCTTACATCAGGATTTCTCTTTTCTCTCAGCTTAGAAAGTATACTTGAAGCAATAAAAAATGATAAAATGGGAACTGTCCATTTCCATCCGCCAAATCCGAAAATCAAAAAAGCAAGTATGAATGCAGCAATACCTCCATTCACAGTCAGAAATTTAATTTTAACGGAAAAGGCAGAGATCAGGAGGGCGAGAATAAATCCCATTAAAAATTGGTAAATAATTACAGAATTGCCCGGTTCAACTGGTAATATCAAATGCTGCCCTGAAAAAATAAATTCTCAGTTTTAATGCTCAATATAGTTTTTATGTTTTTATAAAGTCAATACTTAAAATAGCATACAGGATTTCACTTAAAGATATTTGTTAAAGAGGGTAAGCCCTGTTATATTTACCTGGTAATGTGAGCGGTATAATTCAAAATTGTTAGTTTTTTCTGTATAATATTGAAATTCCAAACAAAAATGAAGGAATGACTATGAAAAAATCGATTATACTTTTTCTTTTTGCAGCCTTTTGTATATTCAGTCCGCAGGAAACAAGCGCACAAGGTTTAAAAATCGGGGTCGGCGGGGGTTTGTCTTCTGTACAGTCGCCTGCTTATTATACAGATGCTGCAGGATTTTCTTCTGAATACCATGTGGGTTTAAAGGGAAAGCTCAGCATACCTTTGTTCCCGATTATCCCTGTAGGATTTATTGAATATCATTTCTTCCGGGGTCAGACACCAGGTGGAGCGGATACAAAACAGAATATTTTATCGATTGGAGTCGGCGGTGAAATGGAATTGCTGCCAGGTCCGTTGAGTCCTTACCTCGGTCTCGATCTCGAGTACAATAACTTTGGTGATTTTGAAACCTCCGGATCACCCTCTGCATCAGGTGTCTCGAGGATGGGACTTGGAATAGGAGCCGGCGTTATGCTAACAC
Source organism: uncultured Ignavibacteria bacterium (assembly GCA_963774455.1). Taxonomy (GTDB): domain Bacteria; phylum Bacteroidota; class Ignavibacteria; order Ignavibacteriales; family Ignavibacteriaceae; genus DATFVA01. Next base: position 739,030 of record CAVZFD010000005.1, on the reverse strand, counting down.
TTCTTCCTATTGATTTCGATGTCAGCCTTAAATACCAGATGCTGAACTTGTTCGGAAAAGATAGTGGTGAGGAAACGATAGGGATTATAAATCTGAACGCAGCTATTTTCTTTTAATCTGCTGGATGTAAGAGGTTGTATTTTTTAGGAGCGAAATCGCTGAAGAGTTTTTCGCTCCTTCTCTTTAAGAAAGCTGTCCGAAACCTTACTACCTGATTTCACAAAAGTATCTCAAAAAAAACCCCGGTTATTACCGGGGAATATAAAAAATTATCTTATCGGAGTGCAGTTACTCTAAGGAAGAAAGTTCATATTCTGCTGTCTTTTTATATGTAGCATCTGACTTAGCCTGATTAAACATTTCCTTTGCTTTCTCTATATCGCCCTTTCCCTTGTAAGATACGCCCATATAGTAATAGGGTCCGCCTTTACTAACTGAAGAACGGTATTTAAGGGCATTTTCAGATGCTGAGATTGACTTATCCCAGTCACCCAGCTCTGAATAAAGTTTTGCAAGCGCAAGATAAGCTGCATCATAATTACTGTTATCTACTGCCTTCTGCAGGTAATCTATTGCTTTAGTTGAATTACCTTCAGACATTGCATTGTTTCCCATCTTTGCGTATGCAATAGAAAGATTCTTTTTTACCGCAGATTTTACGTTTTCATTACTTGTCGACTTAAGTACCTTCTCAAAATTATTAATGGCATTTTCGTAATTGCCCATGTTGAAGTAAACACCGCCTAGTGCATTGTAAGCCGCTTCAAAATCATTTTTTTCTTTCAGGCTGGCTTCAAGGGCATCCTTTGCATCGTCAAACTTATTGAGCTTTTTAAGTGCGATTCCTTTTTGATAATAAATCCTGTAATCTTTTTCTATTGCCAATGCCTGATCATAGCTCTGAATAGCACTGGTATAATCACCTGCTTTCAATTTTTGATTTCCCTCGTTATAAAGCTTGCCCGCATCTGGTTTCATATCCTGGGCAAGACCAGAGACGGTTATCAGAAAAGCTAAAAGCAATCCTGATAAGACTTTGATCGGAGCCTTCATATGTATCTTTCCTATTAATTTTTCCTAAAATTCTTGTGCGGAAGACGGGACTTGAACCCGTACGCCAATTAAGGCACTACCCCCTCAAGATAGCGTGTATACCAATTTCACCACTTCCGCAAATTTTCGGTGAAAAGATATATCCGTTAATCCATAAAAGCAACCCACACCGGCATAATTTTTTGTAATAAGTTACTTTTTGTATACTACTTCGGCTGTGTTTTGTTCTCTACTGCATTTCAGGAGGCGGCTGTCGCCCTCTTAGCAGTATATGCCTTATTTCTTCACGGAATCTCTTTTCGAATACAATAAGCTTCGCAACCTGTTCATTCGTGAGAAGGTCGTAAAGTGAGTTAATAAATTGCGTGTGTTCAGAAGCAATCTGTTTCTGTATTGAAAGGTACTTGTTGATTAGTTCTTTGTAACCTGCCTGGTCTCCTTTTGAGAATTTCGACTCAAGATTATCGGTGATCGTATCCAGAGAATCGTTGAGCTTATCAATTCTGTCCCGCGATTCGTTTCTCCTGGCAAAAAATTTCAGTAAAGTCTGCTCATCCATATCCAGGGCTTCAATCAGTTTAATTTTCTCCAGCTGCTCGATCTTTTCCCTCGGCCCATTTCGGTCCTTCATTCCCTGCGCCGACACAAGCACGGGAATAATCATAAGAATAAATATAAGAGAAGAGATCCTTTTCATTGTTTATCTCCCTTAATAATATCTTCATTTATTAATTGTGAATATAATTCATTTGCCTGAGTTTCATTAATAGAACTGAGGAGTTCATCAGGATATAAATATTTAGCTGCAACTTCATTTTCTGCCGAAGGTGTAAGTTCCAGTTCATCGGCAAATATATTACTTACAATCGAGTCTGTTCTGGCCGAAGCTGAACCTGCCAGCTCCCTGAGGGAATAATCGCTGCTGTACTGGTTAAGAGTCTCATCAATTTCATTTTCAGAGAAAGATTTGCTTAGCTCGGCAAGACTCGAATAATTTACAGTACTTCCCGGTTTAAATATTATGAACAGCAGTAACACAACTGCAGCAGCCGTTGAAAGCGAATATGCGAGCTTGGAAAAATGAAATTTCTTCTTTTTAATATGATGTGAATGAAATTCCGGAAGCATATTAATAAAATATGTCTCTTCGGTCTGAGGTCCTGCATCAGCCCTTGTAACCGAAAGGAGAGTCCTTACCTTGTTAATCTCATTCTGTAACTCCCGGTCGTCAGTCAGCAAATTTTCGAAATGAAGCTTTTCTTCCTCATTCATCTGCCCGTCGAGATATCTGATAACCTGCTCTCTTTTATTCATCTTCTTTCATCAGCTCCGTTAATTTATTTACTGCATGAAAATAATTAGCCTTAAGCCCTCCCTCACTCCTGCCTGTAACTTCCGCGATTTCTTTATAGCTCATATCATCAAAATTTCTCATTATAAAAACCTCTCTCTGTTTCGCCGGCAGCGTCTTAAGTTTCTTTTCCAATTGCGCAAATCTCTCGCGCTGTTCAAAGTCGCCAATTATATCATCCCTGGAATTCAGTTCGCTCGCATTACTGTCCTCAAACCCTAAAAATCTTTTCACTTTACTCCTGTTCAGATAATTCAGTGTCCTGGTAGATGTTATTCTGTAAATCCATGTATAAAGCGACGACTGAAACCTGAACGTTTTGAGGTTGTTGTAAATAACAATAAGAACTTCCTGCACGACTTCATCAGCATCGAGATGGTTTCCGGTCATCCTCCGTGCATGCCAGTAAATTTTTTTCTGATACTTCTTAACAATATCATTAAAGGCAGCTTCCTCACCGGCATTAAATCTTTTGATTAAATCAAAATCAGGATTCGGAACAGCCATTTTTCCGTTCTTTGTTCATTTTTTAGACAATCCGCTATTCTTAAAGGTTTAATATCGTAAATATTTAAACCCTTCGAAAATTTCGAGTGTCTAATTCCTGAAAACAGAATAATAATCACATAACTTAAGAGGAGAATAAATTGAAAAAATCTTTTTTAATAGGAGGAATAATAACTGCGCTGGTAATTGCCGCAGCAGTTAATTTTTACCCACAGCAAACCGATACCCTTCAGGGTGAAGGAGTACGCGGTAAAATGTTTAATAAACTGAACCTGACAGACGATCAGAAGGACAAAATTGATCAGCTTCGCCTGAAACATCAGGAGGAAATGATCGATTTACGTGCAGATATGCAGAAAAAACGCCTGGCCGTGAAAGAACTTAAGCAGAAAGTTAATTATTCAAGGAGCGATTATCTTGACCTCGTTAATGATCTGAATGCTTCCAGAGATAAAATTGCCGTTACTATGGCAAATCACAGGATGGATGTTTATGAACTCCTTACTGATCAGCAGAAGGAAATCTTTAACCGGATGCCGATGATGCGCGGTTCCCGCGGTGAAGGTAGTGGTATGATGGACGGACACGGTCCGCGTAATGGACAAAAACCGATGAGAAATCAATCAGGCGCAAACTGCCAGTAATAACTAGCGGGATCATGCTTTCTATTAGATGAATTTATGCCCCCGGTATATTTACCGGGGGATTTTATTCCCGATCCCTTTAATGGACTTATCTGTATCTTTCCTTACTCATTCACTGTTTATAATTTCAACACCCTGCCAAAATGTCAGGCTATTTTATGTACCGGTTTTATCTGCCTTTCATTTGCCTTTTACATGCCTTTTACATGCCTTGCAGACTCAAAATGAGACAACTTCAAGAACTACAAAAAAGGTTATTTTTTACTGTTGAATAAATTCACAGTATGACAAAACTGTCATACTTCAAAACGGTACCATTACTATTATTTCGGGTTTGTGGGCCTGATATCGATCTCGCTGGCGAGAGCTCTGACCGGAAGTTTTAAGATAAGTGATACCGTCTCGGCAACATCCTCTGGCATTAACTTATTAAGGGAGCCGGGACTGCCATCCGAATGAAAATCACTTTCAACCGAGCCCGGAAATACTGCTGCAACTTTAATATTGTGCTGCCTTACCTCCTGCATCAGACATCCGGTAAAGCCTTTTACACCATGCTTCGTGGCTGAATACATCGATCCGCCGGCAAATACATTCTTTCCTGCAAGTGATGCTATATTTATGATCGCTCCTGTTTTCCTCTGGATCATATTATTAAGTACTGCCTTTGAGAAATTAAATATTCCATATAAATTGGCGTTAACCTGCTTCTTAAAATCATCAAGGGATGCATTGAGTACTTCTCTGAAAATTCCCATTCCCGCATTGTTAATCAAAACATCAACCTTACCGTATTTATCAAGAATTTCTTTGACGGATCTATTTACAAATTCCGCATCGCCCACATCCCCGGAAAAATAATCTGCTTCAACTCCTTTCTCCTTAACAAGCTTCTGCGTTTCTTTAAGGGCTTCCACATCCCTTCCGAAAAGCATCACATCCTTTCCTTCTTCAGCAAGTTTAAGTGCAATTCCTTTCCCTATTCCCCGGCTTGCTCCGGTTACTATACAAACATCTTTTTCCGCCATTATAAATCTCCTTCCATTGGTCTTATAAGTATCTCTTCAGTTACCATACTGCTTCTTTCAAGGTAAGCAGACACGATCACCCTGGCAATTTCTTCAGGATTCAGCATCCGTTCTGAATTTTCTTCTCGTACCTTCGAAGGCCACATCGGGGTCTCGGTTGTACCTGGAATTACATTTATAACCCGGATTTTATGTTTGCGCACTTCCTCCCTTAGAACATTCGTGTAGCCAAGCAGTCCCATCTTTGAAGCAGCATATGCGCTGCTGTGTGTAAAAATCTTTTTGGTTACAACAGATAGAATGTTGATGATCGTTCCACCACCTCTCTCAATAAAATGAGGGAGAAGGTACTTAATGGTGTATATCGATCCCAGGAGATTGGTGTTTATTACATCATCTATTTCGTTGGTAGAGTTTTCCTCTGCAAGTTTCCAGGAGGTTATTCCCGCATTGTTGATCAGGCAATCGACATCGCTATCGGTCAGTATCTTTTTAACTGTCTGATCAACATTTGCCGAAGAGGCAACATTGCAGGGAAAAATATTAACTGACAGGTCTTCTTTTTTAAGCTCCCTGTTCAGTCTTTCAAGTTCGGTAACCCTTCTTGCAGAGACGAAAACTCTGCTGCCTACTTTTGCGAATTCAACTGCCGATGCTCTTCCGATCCCGCTGCTTGCCCCGGTTATCCAGACAGCCGGTTTAACTTTAGCCATCACTCAGTCCCCCTCTTAACAGGGTCATAAACTCAGCTCGTGTTCTTGCATCTTCCTTAAATACACCATGTACGGCGCTGGCGACTGCAGCCGAATTCTGCTTCTCAACTCCCCGCATCATCATACACATATGATAGGCCTCCGAAACAACCGCTACGCCCTGCGGCTTCAAATACTCATCAAGTGTATCAGCAATCTCTTGTGTCATCCTTTCCTGAACCTGGAGCCGCCGCGAAAATACATCAACTATGCGGGGGATCTTGCTCAGTCCCACTATCTTTCCATCGGGAATGTAAGCCACGTGAACCTTTCCGTAAAACGGAAGCAAATGGTGTTCGCAGAGACTGTAGAAATCGATGTTCTTCACCAGAACCATCTCATCATATTTTTCATTAAAGACAGCATTATTGAGTACTTCTTCTATTTTTTTATTGTATCCTGATGTAAGAAAGTCGTATGCCTTTGCAACTCTCCCGGGAGTATTCAGAAGTCCCTCCCTCTTAGGATCCTCCCCTATTTCTTTAAGCAACTCAGAAACAAGGTTCTGAACTTTTGCGTAATCCAAATTATTCTCCTCGATATTCAACAATATTTTTTTCTGTCTCGAACAGCTTCACCGAATAAAGTCTGCCCGAAGGCAGCTTGTCTTTCAGTTCATTGAAAATTCCTTTGGCGATATTTTCTGCGGAAGGTATAATATTACTCATAAAATCTGTTTCGGTGTTCAGATTTTTATGATCAACTTTAGAAAGTATGTTTTCGATGATAATATTCTTAAGTACTTTCAGGTCGATCACAAATCCCGTTTCACGATCAGGTTCGCCCGCAACCGTAACCTCGAGTACGTAATTGTGTCCGTGCCAGTTGGGGTTGCTGCATTTTCCGAATATTTCAAAATTTTTGTCATCGCTGTAGGCGGGGTTATACAGGCGGTGAGCAGCACTGAAGGTTTCTCTCCTTTTAACGTAAACCATTTATTTAAGTCTCTTAATTTTTGAGTGCGTCCAGAACTTCTTTATTATGCCCTTCTACTTTAACTTTTGGAAATATTTTTCTGATCTTGCCGTTCGCATCGATTACGACTGTTGTTCTTACAACTCCCATATATTTCCTTCCGTATAAACTTTTCTCCTGCCATACACCGTATTCCTCAAGTACATTCTTTTCCTCATCACTTAACAGGGTGAAAGGAAGATCATACTTTTCGGCAAACTTCTTATGGGATGCAACAGAGTCAGGACTAACACCTATGATAACAGCATCCACGTTCTTAAATTTAGGGAATTCATCCCTGAAATTGCAGGCCTCTTTTGTACAGCCTGATGTATTATCTTTGGGATAAAAATATAGAACAACATTTTTTCCTTTGAAATCTTTCAAAGATACTGTTTCACCGTCCTGATTCTTCAACTTGAAATCAGGTGCCTTTTTACCTTCTTCGATCATTTAATTCTCCGTTATTTATCAGTATTTCGGAACCGAATTATCAACTTCATCTGACCATGCCTCGATTCCTCCTTTTAGATTTATCAAGTTTTTATAGCCCTGGTTTACAAGGAAATTGCACACGTTGGCGCTTCTCATTCCTCTATGACAGTAAACAATAAGATTATCTTCTTTATTAAGCTTACCCATACAGCTCATAAAATTACTAAGAGGCATCAGCTCTGAGCCGTCTATCTTTGCTATCCTATGTTCCCATTCTTCTCTAACGTCGATAAGCCGGGTGCCGTTTTTGTTGTCTAAAATTTCCTTTACTTCTGCAGGACTCAGATTCCTGAACGCTATCTTATAATTTCCTGAATCTTTGAACATATTAATCTTTCTCCAGTATATTTTTTATCGCATCATAGTTTGGCTGTACGGCGGGAGTCGCACAAATTTCCTTATATTTTATTTTCCCATCCTTGCCTATTACAAAAGCCGTTCTCTTTGCTACCCCTTTATATGAAAATTTCTCAGGATAGTATAGTTCATATAATGAATCGTACATTCTTGATACTTCTTTATTAAAATCGCTTAGCAACGGAAAGTTGATTTGAGCGAGTTCCTTCCATGCTTTTAAGGCATAAGGACTATCAACGCTGATCCCAACCACCTGAACATCAATATCCATATTATTATTAAAATCCTCCTGCATCCGTTTAACTTCAGCTGTGCAGACCGATGAGAAAGCAAACGGAAAGAAAAGCAGAATTATCTTTTCGCCTTTAAAGTCCGATAAAGATATATCCTCGGAATCCTGGTTTTTCAATGTAAAACCCGGAGCGGTATCGCCAATTTCAACAGGCATAATAAGCACATCCTTCATTATTTGATGGTGTAAGTATTTTAATTATAAATGCTTAGGATTATATCACATTAAATTAGAAATTCTAAACAGCACATTCAAGTTTGGAAGTATAACTGTAATTTGAAACACCGGGAGAAATAAAAAAGTTCATTGAAAGATCTAAGGACCCCCGCGTGTATTCAGGATTGAATCTTTTTGACCCTGGGATTAGAGCAATCCTTCTTTTTTCGTCCAGAACTTAAAACCGTCTTCGAGATGTTCAAAAGAATCGATTGCCCATAATATCGGCTGCAGATGCCATACATCATAATCCTGCCTTACCAGTTTATCGGGATCGAAGTCCCTTACTTCAACCTCATTTGATAATGCGTGGGTAACTTCTTCCTTTGAGGAAATAATTCCTGCCCCGTAAATTCTCAAACCCGCCGGTTTTTTAATCAGCCCGAATTCAACTGTGAACCAGTGAAAAGTTTCGAGGTATTTGCGGTTGATGCCTTCTGCGTGAAACGCGGCCTCACCGAACATCTGGTAGAACGAGGCAAAATTGTCATCGGTCAGAAGCGGCATATGCCCGAACATATCGTGGAAACAGTCGGGTGCAGGAGTGTAATCAAGTTCTTCCTTTCCTCTGATGTAATCCGTCGATGGGAATATTTTCTTCTGCAGAAGTTCAAAAAAGTTCTGCTCGTGGATCAGTCCCGGAACCCTGGCAATTTTCCATCCGGTTGTTTTATTGAAGACCTGGCTTAAGTCCTTTAATGCAGGGATTTTATCAGGAGTAAAGTTCAGTCTCCTGGTTCCTTCCAGATATTCTTCACAAACCCTGCCGGGAAGGTATTTCATCTGTCGGTCGTACAGGAACTTCCAGATCTCGTGATCTGATTCAGGGTACTGGGGGTAAGGTATTTCATCATGAACAGGAACCGGTCCCGTTAGTTTCTGCGGAATACAGCGGGGATCAACTCCCTCCTGCGCGGCCTTTTCATAAGCGGATAAAATCTTCTCGTCTTTATGTTCATTCATTTTGCTATCCCGATAATTGTTTTTATAAACTCTGTTCCTGCTATGAATAACATACACACCGCAGTAATACTGCAAACCTGGTAAAAAGTCGTTGAATAAATTCTTATGAATGGAACATAATTATTATGAAACAGAATTTCAACCAGCCAGGATACAGGGGGAAAGGAAAAAGGAAAAAGGAAAAAGGAAAAAGAAAGAAAAAAAAGGCAAAAGGAAAAAGGAAAAAGAAAGAAGAAAAAGGAGAAAGGAAAAAGGCAAAAGGTCCGCTTCATACTTGATCTGCCGAAATGCTGCCTCGAGATTCCGAATAAATTTGGAATGAATAGATCAGGATAATTAAATGATGTTGACTTCCTCTTCGAGGATTACTTCAAACTTTTCGTAGACGGAACGTTTTATTTCGTTTGCGAAATGAAGGATTTCCTCGCCGGATGCTCCGCCATGGTTCACTATCACTAGTGCCTGCCTGCTGTGGGTTCCGGTATTCTCCTTCCGGACACCTTTCCACCCCGCCTTATCAATTAACCAGGCTGCTGGTAATTTTATCATCCCATTATCTAGTGGATAGGCTTTTATGTCGGGATATTTTGCTTTTAAGAGGTTATATTCTTCCGGCCTGATTTCGGGATTCTTAAAGAAGCTTCCGACGTTACCGATTATTGCAGGGTCAGGCAGCTTTTCCCTCCTTATTTTAACAACAGCGTCTCTCACATCGCTAATAGTATAGATGCTCTTTCCCTTTTTTTCAAGCTCATCCATTACATTACCGTACCCGGTTTTTAAGTCGGGATTTTTACTAAGCATCAGCTGGATTTTTGTAACCACGAACCGGTTCTTAAGTTCATTCTTAAAGATGCTGTTACGGTAGCCGAACCTGCAGTCGCTTTTATAAAAAACAGCAGGGATTACCGTATCTACATAAAATCCTCTCAGACTGTAAAAAGTTTCACTTAGTTCCTCGCCGTATGCACCTATATTCTGAATAGGAGCCGCACCCGCCGTACCCGGGATCAGGGCAAGATTTTCGATTCCTCCAAGGTTCCGGTCGACGCAATAATTTACGAGCTCGTTCCAGTTCACTCCCGCTCCTGCTTCAACGATGGCTGAACTTTCATCTTCCTCAATTATTTCTATCCCGGGGATCGAATTTTTTATGACAAGTCCTTCGTAATTCTTAATGAACAGTACGTTGCTCCCGCCGCCGAGTATAAATTTTGGGAAAAGCTTTAATTCTTCCCTGGATAAGATCTCAAACATCTCATCTTCATCCATAGCATTAACAAATGCTCTGGCTGAAGCATCGACCCCGAAAGTATTAAAATTCTTAAGTGAGAAATTCTTTGCTATTTCCATTAAACAGATCTAGGGTGAGAAAAATTATTGGTAACGATCGAGACGGAACTTTTCACCAAGGTAGAGCTTTCGTACTTCTTCATCGTCCGCCAGTACTTCGGCTCCTCCTGATTTAAATATTACGCCGCTGATAAGAATATATGCATTATCAACTATGCTTAAGGTTTCATGTACATTATGGTCCGTAATAAGGACCCCAATACCGCGGTTCTTAAGGTTTGCAACGATATTCATAATATCCTCTACCGCAATCGGGTCTATTCCGGCAAATGGTTCATCAAGAAGTATGAAACTGGGATCGGTAGCAAGTGATCTCGCTATTTCCGTACGTCTTCTCTCGCCGCCGCTGAGCTGAAATCCAATGCTCTTTCTTATATGGGCTATACCGAGATCTTCGAGCAGCGTCTCACATTTTTCTTTTCTTTCTTTTGGAGTAAGCTTAATCATCTGCAGCACTGCCATAAGGTTATCTTCAACTGAAAGCTTCCTGAATATTGAAGCCTCCTGCGGCAGGTAGCCTATTCCCATTCGTGCACGTTTGTACATCGGGATTTTGGTAATTTCAGTCTCATCCAGGAACACTTTACCATTATCAGGCCTGATCATACCTGTGATCATATAAAAAGTGGTGGTTTTACCTGCACCGTTTGGTCCAAGTAGACCAACGATCTCGCCTTTGGAAACCTTCACCGAAACTTTGTTTACCACCGTCCTGTGTTTATAAATTTTTACGAGGTCTACACTTTTTAAAGTTTTTTTATCCATAATTATTGCAGTGTGTCCGTTGGTGAAAAGAAATTGTCTCCGGGTTTAATTTGTTTCAGCAATTCATCCTTCCCCGGCCGGTTCGTTACAAGGTTGAACCTCGGTAAGGCATAGGTATTTTCCTTACCCCTAACCATATTTTCCGGGTAGTATTCGCTTTTTGGTGAACCGTACATCCTGACCTCATAAACTTTTTTATGAGCGAAAATGAGAGATGCAGATTGAGCAGATGACTGCGTTAATCCGTTCGGTTCCTGTTCTTCAGTATACATATAGTACACATTATAAACATTTCCGTCAACTTCAACTCTGCTTATATCACCGTTGTCAAAATACATAATTAATTTATCCCCCGAAATCTGGTTATACCTGTTTTGATAAATCTCATTAGGAGAAAGTACAAATGCATTATTAACAACCTCAAGGGCCTGCACCTCGTTATCTTTCAGAAAGATAGTGATTGAATCTCCCATCAGCTGTGTTTCCTCGTTCCAGAGGACAGGCCTCATATCACTTTCCTTCCTACGGTACGTGATAATCTTCTCATCTGTTTTTTTATAAACCGAATAATCGTTTAATGATGCAAACGTTCCTCGCCAAATCCTGACTGAATCCTGCGCTTCAAAAAGATTGATAGTATCTCTCCATGATTCCATGGAGATCGATTTTATGATTAACGTATCCAGTTTTACCTGTATACTATCATTATTGGTGATGAGCGAATCCGGCAGCCTCGATCTCGTAGTATCGATCTGCACAAGCAGGGGCTTTTCATCAATAATTGTGTGAAATTCTCTGGCATAATCGATAAGGTGTTCTCCGAATATCTGTACGTTGTTCCCTCTGTTTTCTATCCTTACATCGCTGTTTGCAAAAGTTACTCTGGAGTCGCGGAAATGCTCAAGTGTATCGGCATCAATTATATTATCCTCCTGAACGATCCTGACGTTTCCGGTGGCTATCGCGCGGTCTTCTTTCTTGAAATATGTAAGCCCTGCAGATGTTAATGTACTGGCTGTATCATATAGAGTTACCCTATTTCTGAATATTGCCTTGTCATCATTAAAGAAATACTCACCTGAATCGGCGGTGAGGATAACTTTCTTATCATCAAGTTGAATGCCCGCGCTGCTTTCTGCTTTTCTCTCATTGCCGTAATAAAATCCCCTCGGCGTTTTGATTGTCATGCTGTCCTGCGTAACCACTACGTCACCTATTAGCTCTGCGTCATTCCTTGAAATATACTGGATAGCTTTGCTGCACGTGATAATAACATTGCCCTGCGTTAGTACAACGTGACCATAAACTTCTCTTGTTGTTTCACCGCTAACAACCCGGCCAATAAGACTGTCGCCTACAACGGTGATCATCTCTCCCTGTTCTTGTGGAAAAATGTTCATCGAAAGAAGCAAAAGTAGCACTGGCAGGTAATATATATTATTTATGCTGGTTTTCACTTAAGACTGTCCGCTCTTGCTGAATAGGTAATATTGTATATAACATAGTTCGTCAGATTTTGATTCGATTCGAATCCGAAGCCCTGTATTTTTTCTTTATTAGTTAATATCGTTACAAACTTATCAGAGACAATCTTCGAATCCTTGTTCCGCCACATAAGTTCTTCGGTTTTAACAGTAACACCGCTGTCGCTAACGGCCAACACACTGTCCATTGCATATAAGTTCCTGGTTGCATCATCCACTCTCCCCCTCTTCGAAGTAAGGGTTGTTGTCTTCACTTCGTCGGGATTGTAAAAATCAACCCGTACGCCGCTGTCAAGCAGTGTTTCCCTGCTCTGCTCAAAAACCCTCAGGTGTCCCGCATAAAGTATTGCCGTTGTTTTGCCGGAATCAGAAAAAATAACCTTTGCATCCCAGCTTTCCTGGACAGGAATCTCAGTCTCTACCAGGTCATTATTAACTAAGGGCTTTACTTTCTTTTCGCCGCATCCGGCATAAAGAAAGATCAAAGCTGCCGCCAGGAAAAATAAATGTCTCATCGCTGCTGAAGTCCCAGGTTAATGAGATCGTGAAGATGCAGTATCCCCACAGGTCTGTTGACGTCATCCACTATTACAAGGGTGGTAATCTTATAGTTCTCCATCTGCTGCAGGGCGAATGATGCAAGATAAAATTCCTTTGTAACCTTGGGATTTCTGGTTAATATGTCTTTGGCTGTAAGATTTCTGATTTCGAGTGTCTTCTCAAGAAGTCTTCTCAGGTCACCGTCAGTGATTATTCCTGTAAGGAAACCATCCTCATCAACCACGCAGGTTGTACCAAGTCTTTTTGAAGTAATTTCAAGAATAACATCCTTGATAGAGGCGCCTTCATGCACCGAAGGAATTTTATCACCCTTGATCATAATTTCCTTGATCTGCAGAGAGAGTCGTTTGCCGAGACTTCCTCCGGGGTGAAGGAATGCAAAATCCTCTGCAGTAAAGTCTCTTTTTTCAAGCAGCGCAACTGATAAAGCATCACCCATTACCAGCGTTGCTGTTGTGGAAGATGTGGGTGCAAGGTCATGGGGACAGGCCTCTTCTTTCACTCCGATGTTAAGAAAAATATCACATTCTTGCGCAAGCCGGGAATCACGTAAACCGCACATTGCAATCAGCGTAACTTTTAACCGTTTCAGCATGGGTATCAGGTTAGAGATCTCCTCTGTATTCCCGCTTTTACTTATAAGAATTACTACATCCTCCTGCCTCACCATCCCCAGGTCGCCATGAAGCGCATCGGTAGGGTGAAGGTATATCGATGCCGTACCGGTTGAGTTAAGAGTGGCAACAATTTTTCGGGCAATCAGTCCGGATTTTCCCATACCTGTGAGTACCACACGACCTTTACATTCATAAATGGTATTAACAGCTTTGACGAATCCTTCATCGATGCTCTTCTCAAGGTCCGCCACGGCGGCAGCCTCAATCCTTACAACCTCTTTTCCTTTATTAATTATTTCCTGTGAATTCAACTTTTATCCTTCCTGAACAGAGTTTTAAATTTTCTTTCAGTTTGTTCCTGTTGCTGTGGTTTAAGGTACTTTGAGAAGTCCTTAGAAAATCTTCGCATATATTTATTATAGAGAACGAATGCATTTATAAGTTCATAATCAGAAAATTCATCGAGCTTTTCAAACATAAGTTTTGGATTTAAGGCCAGTTTTGGATCTCTTGTTCTCTTAAAGCGCATCAGCTCGTTGTAATAATTTGTATGCGGAATCAAATGGTTCACCCCGCTTTTATTTTCATGCAGCCAAATCTTTTTGTGTGCGGTGGCAAAGGCGAGGATATATTCATCCTGATTAATTACTGTTTCCCTTACTGCGGTGTTATCGTGCGGAGCCTTATCACCCGGGTTCCACCCTGAGTAATTCCATCTTTCTATTTCTTTTATCTCAGTGGGAATTTCATTTGTATTTGGCAGGGTTATGTCGAATTCTATTTCATCGTCAGATTCTTCATTGATGAGGATGTCGATTTCGTCGCCGGGAATTATTATCGTCCCTGCAGCAAAAACCGGGGTGGATGAATAGGAAAGATCAGGTAAAGTATTCGTTTTCCCGAGTATATAATTATTGTTCCTGAACCTGCCGTAGCCGGTAACTATCAGCTCACTTATTTTTTCACGGTAAAACCTATACCCCGGTTTCTCTTCAGGCAAAACAGAAAAAAGAAGATGTTTCTCCTGCGCGGTTAATTCTCTGGGAAACTGTTTTACTCCCGGATTCAATCTAATCCTTTGATTATTGTATCAATCTTTTTTATCTCTTCAAGCAGAGATTTCAGCTCGCTTAAGGGGAACTGACTGGATGCATCACTTAGCGCTTTTTCCGGTTCCGGATGCACTTCAAGAAAAAGTGCATCAATGCCCACTGCAGCGGCCGCCTTCGCAAGGTATTTTATATAGCGCGGCTGTCCCCCGCTGGTATTTCCTTTCGAAGGAAGCTGCACAGAATGAGTTGCGTCCATTACAACAGGATAACCAAGTTCGCGCATAATTATTAGAGAACGCATATCAACAATAAGGTTATGGTAGCCGAACGTAGTGCCCCTTTCGGTAAGCATAATTTTTTCATTACCTGTTGAAAGAACTTTATCTGCAGCATGCTTCATATCTTCGGGTGCAAGGAACTGGCCCTTTTTAATATTAATGACCTTACCTGTTTCGCCTGCCGCAATCAGAAGCTCCGTCTGCCTGCATAAAAAGGCCGGTATCTGAAGAACGTCCGCGTATTTTGCTGCGGTTTCAGCCTCAGCCGGCAGATGGATATCAGTAAGTACAGGTATATCATATTCACTACGGATCATTCCCAGGATTTTAAGCGCTTCATCATCACCGATTCCGGTAAAGGAAGATGCACTTGTACGATTCGCTTTTTTATAACTGGCCTTGAAGATAAAAGGAATATTAAGAGAAGCCGCAATTGATTTGATCTCAGCTGCGGTATGCCTGACAAGTTTTTCACTCTCCACCACGCAGGGTCCCGCTATCAATACAAAAGGGTTATTTCCACCAGCTTTAATTTTGCCAACTTCAACCATAAGTAATAATCTGCTTTTTTAATATAAATCAAATATAAAAAAAAGCCTTTACTTAATGAATTCAAAGTGAATCAGTTTTTATAGGTTATAAGCTGACCGATGTCAGGTTCCTGCCGTTTAACCCCATCCTGAATATAGCAGCCGGCCTCCTTTCTCTCCGGTCACTTCAAACAGCTTGTTAAGTATCACGGGGTTGAATTCTTTTCAGGAAATATTAAAATTTATATGTCTAATTGATTGGGAATAACGTGAATTCCAATTCTTGAGCTTACAAAACGGTAAGGAGCTGAAAATGAATATCCCGGTTAAAATGAAAGCGATGGTACTGGAGAAAAAAGGAGAACCGCTTCAAGAACGAGAAGTGCCGGTTCCTGAAATAAATGACGATCAGGTCTTGATACAGGTTAAAGCCTGCGGTGTATGCCATACAGATCTTCATATAATCGATCAGGAACTGACTAGTCCAAAACTACCGTTGATACCCGGACACGAAATTGTGGGATATGTTGTAAAAACCGGAATGAATGTTAAGAAATTTAAGGTTGGAGATCGGGTTGGAGTTCCCTGGCTGGGGTATACCTGTGGACAATGTAAATACTGCAGAAGAGGACAGGAAAATTTATGTATAAATGCTGAGTTCACAGGTTACACTATTGACGGAGGCTATGCAGAATATACCGCCGCTTTTGAGAATTATACATTTCATATTCCTGAAGGATATGATGATGCAGAAGCCGCTCCGTTGTTGTGTGCCGGTTTGATTGGCTACAGAACATACCGGATGGCTGGTGAAATATTTGAGAACCTCGGGATATATGGTTTCGGGGCTGCCGCTCACATCATTGCCCAGATTGCAGTACACCAGGGTAAGAAAGTATATGCCTTTACCCGTCCCGGTGATAGTAAGGCGCAGGAATTTGCAAAAAAGCTCGGCGCAGTATGGGCGGGAGATTCGACACAGCAGCCCCCGGTAAAGCTTGATGCCGCTCTTATATTTGCTCCGATCGGCTCTCTTATACCTGCTGCGCTTAAAGCTTCGGATAAGGGAGCCTCAATAGTCAGCGGCGGAATACATATGAGTGACATTCCCTCATTTTCATATAAGATATTATGGGAGGAAAGAGTTATCCGCTCAGTCGCTAACCTTGAGAGGAAGGATGGGGAAGAACTTCTGAAGATAGCACCTGAAGTGCCGGTAAGGACAGAGATAACCAGGCTTCCACTGAGCAAGGCAAACGAAGCTCTTGATAAGCTCCGTGAGGGAAAGATCGAAGGAGCCTTCGTATTGGTCAACTGAAAACAACCATTTGAAGAACGTCATCCATCACAGCATATCCGAATTCACAGGCAGGATCAACTTCCACATATATTTTCAGACTGAAAACAAAAATAAATTCGGAGGTGTTATGAGAATTTTCAGATCAATATTCTTTTTATTCATATTAAGTTTAGTACTGCCGTTAACTTCGGGCTCTGCCCAGCAGCAGAAATCGACTGCCGGTCAGCAGGATATACAGGATCAGCTGAATTCCCTTGCAAATGCTATTGTTAATAATGATTACGCAACGGTAGAGGCCTTCTATTCAGATGATGCGATCTCGATGCCAAATTATGGGAAGATGCTAAAAGGTAAAGATGCTATTCACAGGGATAACCTTGATTTCGAAAAATCCGGAATGAAAATAACTTCACTTGATATGAAAGTTACTGATGTACTTGGAGAAAAAGAAAACATGGTTAATGCGATAGGTAATTACACGATCTCCCTGTCTAAAAAGAATGGCGGCGAAGTTAAGGATACCGGAAACTTCCTTTCAGTTCTTGAGAAAAAAGACGGAAAGTGGAAAATAAAAGCTGAGATATGGAATACTAATCGTAATCCTATGATGAATGATATGCAGGGAGAAAATATGGATAAGGAGAATATGAATAAAATGAATCAAATGAATCAAAGCAATAAGGTACCAGGAGAAAAAGCAGATAGTTCAAAATATTAAGTGAGTGACAGCATCTTGAATTTAGTTAAGGAGTCTGGTAGCCCGGAGCCCGGAGATCAGACTCTGTTAAAAATTTAGCTTTGTCTGGGAAGTTTTATCGGATTTCTTCTTCCCTTCTTTCTGCTGTTTGAGGAAATCTCCGAAATCCTCTTTAGAGATAATATAAATTTTTCCGACCTGCTGAGCTTTGAGGTTTCCGTTTCTGATATGATATAAAACCCCGGAATGAGAAATGTCGAGGAGTTTAGCTACTTCTTCTACGCTGAATAATTCTTTCATATACCGGTCCGATACTTAATGAAAGATAACCTTCAAGAATTCTTCAAAAATAGCCAGAACAAAGGTTAGATTCAATTTAGGTATAAGAAAGTGACAACAAGTGTATTAACTTCATTTCTGGTAGATCATAAACTTTTTCGGCTTATTTTTTCCTGATGAAGGACATCCTCCCTGGATGGATCAAACCTGGTCAACATTACAACCCGGGTCTTCTCCCTGAAAAGGGTCGGAACCGATAGTTTCGCCTTGGCATGATCCTCAGATTCTATTATTGCATAGGCAGTATGATCATTATCCCTGCACCCCCAATCAAAGTTTGTGAGGAACCCGGCATTATATTCTCTGAACTGTTTCACTGCCAGCCTGCAATCTTCAGCTGTATGAGAGGAAATTACTATAAACCGTTTCATATAGGCCTCCGGAATTAATTTTTTAATAATTTAACGTCGTCCTTTCTATACCCCGGTCAGGTACTCATGCACAAATTTTATTGCCATAGCACCCTCACCAACCGCCGAGGCCACCCTGTTCATTGCACCGGCCCTCACATCGCCTGCAGAGAAGATACCAGGAATACATGTTTCCAGAAGGTAGGGATCGCGCTTCAGCTTCCATATCTTTTTGAAATTCTCTGATTTTAAAAGATCTTTTCCCGTTTCAATGAAACCTTTGGCATCCTTTGATATATTAAGCTTAACCCAGTCGGTTACCGGTCTTGCACCGATAAAAATAAACAGCGCAGCCGATTCCCTGGTGGTTATTTCTCCTGTTTGGGCATTCTCGATTGTCACGCACTCCAGTGTCCTCAATCCCATAGTCTTGGTCACTATTGAGTTTGTTAGTACTGAAATATTCTTTGTCCTGTTTATCTGGTCGATAAGATAGTGCGACATAGTTGAATCGAGTGAATCCCTTCTTATCACGATAAAAACATTCTCCGCGAAACCTGAAAGATACATAGCGGCTTGTCCGGCGGAATTACCTCCTCCCACCACGTAAACATTCTTACCGCGGCATGAGTGAGCCTCTGCCGTTGCGGCTCCATAGTATACTCCGGCTCCTGTAAGGTTGTTTATTCCTTCGATTTCCAGTGTTCTGTAATCAACTCCTGTAGAGATTATTATTGTATGGGTTTTAATCTCCGCACCGTTTGAAAGCGAAAGGATTTTATATTTATCTTTTATACTCATATCTACAACTTCGCAGGGAGAAAGGAGCTCAACGCCGAACCTGGAGGCCTGCGTAATAGCTCTGCGTGTAAGATCAGCTCCTGAGAGTCCTGAAGGGAAACCCAGGTAGTTTTCAATACGCGAACTGGTGCCTGCCTGCCCGCCGGGAGCTTTTCTTTCAATCATTAAAGTTTTAAGTCCTTCTGTACCGCCATATACTGCTGCCGCAAGTCCGGCGGGACCGGCGCCTATTATCACGACATCGTAAAGCTCTTCGGATGCAGTTGATTTCAACCCTATCTTTTGTGCAATCTCTGATTCTGAAGGCGATTTAAGTACGGTGCCATCCTCAAACATAACTGCGGGCAGCTCGCTGGATTCTATTTTATATGTATCCATCACTTCAGCGGCTTCGGGATTCAATTCTATATCGATCCATTTATAAGGGACAAGATTACCAGTTAGGAAATCTTTTATTTTGTGCGAAACAGGCGACCACTGATAGCCCAGGACTTTTATGCCCTCAAGGTCAGGTATAAAACTGCCCTGCCATTCCTCAAGGAGATCCGTAAGAACAGGATAAAGTTTTTCTTCAGGAGGATTCCATGGTTTCAGCAGGTAATAATCAAGTCTTAATGTGTTGATAGCTTTTATTGCTGCTTCTGTATCAGAGTAGGCTGTAAGAAGAACTTTTTTAGCATCAGGAAATATAACTTTGGCCTTCTCCATAAAATCTGTACCTTCCATTTCCGGCATCCGCTGATCAGAAAGGAACATAGCCACTGTTTCATTCTTCAGCTTCAGTTCACTGACCGCATCGAGGGCCTCCTTTCCGGAACCGGCTGCAAGCACCCTGTACTCATCACGGTATTTTTTCCGCACATCCCGCTGGATGGCTCTCAACACCTGCACATCATCATCAATTACTATAATGAATGGAAGTTTCATCTTTTTCTTCTTCCTTTAATAAATGTTGGTCGACAGGAAAACTGACCACGAATTCGGTCCTGCCTTTTACAGAATTCACATTCACATCTCCTTTGTGGCGCTGTATCACACTCTTTACGAGATCGAGGCCAATACCCGTTCCCTCCCCGACCTTCTTGGTTGTGAAGAAAGGGTCAAAAATGCGTGATAATATTTCTTTGGGTATTCCGCTTCCGTTATCCGTAATGCACACAGTTACGGTTTTGGTGTTGCATATTGTTTTTATTTCTATTTCTCCGTTGTTTGATACAGCATAGATGGCATTATCTATCAGGTTGGTCCATACCTGGTTCAGTTCGCCGCTGTAAGCTTCAACGCCGGGCATATCGTCGCAAAACTTTTTAGTCACCTTTATATTTTTGTCGCGGATCTTATAACCGAGTAGAATGAGAGTATCCTCGATATCCTTATGGATGTCCGTGACGTGCAATGCGCCGGATCTGTCCATATGCACATGAGATTTTATTGCGCTTACCAGCTCCGTAATTCGCCCCGAAGCATCCGCGAGGTCATTTATAAGCAGCTCAGAGCTGAGGAGATTTTCCATCCAGTCGAGTATACTCTGAAATGCCCGGTTATTAATTCCGTTTTTTAATGATTCAAGATCATCCAGGGTGAAGCCGGTCTCCGCAAAGGTTTCAGCTATTTCAGTGTTCGCACTGAAGCCATTATCCTCAAGCCATTCATTTAGTTCATCCTCTTTCTGCATCCGCAGCATTGGTGTAAGCCTGGTCTTAACTGCATGATTTTTTCTGCTCTCAGCCACTGTTTCCCTAATTTTCCTTATAAAGTCAGGCGAAATTTCGTGGTTTAAGAGTCCTTCTGTCAGTTCAATATTAAGCCTGAGTCTTTTATTAAGTTCATCAGAGATTCTGTCGATTGCAGCAGCGGGATTATTCATTTCGTGTGCAATTCCTGCAGCAAGTTTACCCAATGCGCTCACCTTTTCCTGTTGTATGTGTACCGTAGCGAAAAATCTTGCTCTTTCAGTCATATAACCGATAAGTTTCTGAATCAGGTCGGGATTCAGTTGTTCAAGTTCAGGAAAATAATTTTTATGCAGTTTAAGTATCCGGGTTTTCCCGACAGAGTAAGAATAACCGGGAAATAACTTCAGCCTCGAGTAAGGCAGAAGTCCCGTAACCCCTCCGGTAGTTTCATTATTTTCAAAGCTTATATAGAAAACCAGTTTTCCATTTAGATCCATATAGAAATTCACTTTCCCTTCAAGAAGAATGGCCATAAAATCGGCAGGATCACCGGTTTTGAGCATTATCTGTCCGTCCTCATACTCTTCATATTCCGACCTGGAAAGTATCCATTGAAGGTGTTCATCTGGAAGGTCGCGGAGTGCAATTACATTTTTTAATTCCTCAATTGGCACAGGCTGATTCATAAAACTTCCTTAGTGAATTATTAACTACCGGAAACGGGGAATATTATTTACAAAGAATAAACGCACAGGATGCGGGGCTCTGCCTTACGCATGATAAAAAATACAGAGAGAGATCGCCAGCAATAATCTTATAGTGCCTGCCGGATGATCAGTCAACTATGGTAATCAAGTGCGAATAATTGCGTATTAACAAAGGCCAGGTAATATAGAAAAGAGAATTTTTAATTCAAAATAGAAATTTTTTAAAGTGCCTGAGGCACATTGCAAATAAAAACCTAAAAGATTCCCCCTCTTGCACCGTTTGAATGTGAACAGAACATAATTTCCTTATTTCCGTCACCAAACAGCTCGGCAATTACAGGAGCCGAGTATGAATTAGAACCGTCGACAGTATCATAAATTTCATAGGGGAAGCCTGGTATTGTATTACCATTGCTGTCCCATACATACAGGATGTTTCTACCTTCGGCAACAATTTCTTTTACACCGTCATTGTTTATATCACCCACAACGCATGAAGAGGCAATGTTGATTTTTCATTCTTTTTACTTAAATTCTTTTATTCATTAATCAGGATGACGCAACAAATGAATAAAATTATACTCTACCCTGTTGTCTTTATCTGCGGAGGCGCGGTACTGGCTGTTGAGATCCTGGGAACGAGAATAATCGGTCCCTATTACGGCGTCAGCATTTTCCTCTGGTCTGCATTAATTTCCGTAACCCTGGTAGCACTGAGTGCAGGATATATGATAGGCGGCAGAATTGCCGACCGTAAAAAGAATCCCCGGTCCCTTGCTGTAATAATAGCGGCTGCCGGAGTAATAACTGTTTTGATACCGCTTTTCAGAAATAGTGTTATTTCTTTGACTGAGTCTATAGGACTAAGAGCATCTGTGCTGGTTACATCGTTCATCCTTTTCTTCCCCCCGCTCACTTTCCTTGGAATGGTGAGCCCTTTTGCAGTTAAACTAAGGACACAGAGTCTGGACGTGATCGGAACACGTGCAGGTGATCTCTACGCAGTCTCAACTATGGGCAGCGTTCTGGCTGCTCTCCTAACAGGATACATCCTTATTCCGAATATCGGCGTTATTAAGCTGACAATAAGCGTTGGGATCATCCTGATAATAACCTCTGTGATTCTTTTTTTTTCAAACTCAGGTAAGGTATCTAAAGCTGTCTCAGCAGTGTTAATGATCATAATTGCCTTTGTATCGTTCAATTTCCTGCCCTCTGAAAAAGCTGATCCTTCAAAAGGCTTGATTGCTGTGAAGCAGAGCATGTATGGCGAAATACGCGTGATGGATGTTGAGGAGACACGCCTGCTTCTGATTGACGGAGGGATCCACACTGCAATAGATAAAACCACTGGTGAAAATATACTGCCTTATGCATGGGTTATCGACATAACGAAGAAGCTGGAAAAGTATACAGGAGATATGCTCCTGATCGGACTCGGCGGGGGTTCTGTTCTTAAATCGTTTTATGAAGATGATTGGGATGTTACGGCTGTTGAAGTCGATCCTGAGATCATCAGGATAGAAAAGAAATACTTTACTCCCGTCCCCGGATTCGATAATGTAATTAATAACGACGGCAGAGACTTCCTGCGAACGAGTGACAGGACATATGACCTGATTGTACTTGATGCATTTGGCAGCAGCTCTATCCCCTTCCACCTTACTACTCTTGAAGCATTCAGACTTGCAAAGTCGCATATTAATGAAGATGGAATAATGGCTGTAAACATTGAAGCTGTGGGCTGGAATGATATAATCGTCGGTTCGCTTGCTAAAACCCTGCATCGCGTGTTCGATAATGTACTCGCGCTCCCCATTGCCGAACCTCCGGACCAGCTTGGAAACGTAATACTGCTTGCCTCAGATAACCCCTTCGAACTGACTGTCCCTCTCGAAAGAGATTACTGGAAAACCGATTACAGGTTCAGCGATCAATACGAAAGAAACCATGCATGGGATAACAGGTTTGTCCCGGATATGAAAGATGCAGTTTTACTTACAGACGACCTGAATCCTGTAGACATCTGGGCTGAGCGGATTAATTTACAGGCGAGAAAAGAACTGCACGAGATGCTCGGTGCTAAATCATTTCTGTGGTAAAGAATAACGGCATGGGGATTGAGGGATTATTTCAAAGTTTCTTTTTAGCCTTGTCCAACGGTTTAATTTGTCCGGTTTCTTCCACCCTTACCGGGTAGCCATCGAGTGAATCAGGGAAGGCAGTTTTATTTTCCTCCTTCAGGGAATCGACCATTATTATGATACACTCATCTCCGTTATCCTGTTCCCCCTGGTAAAAACCCTGCACACCGGGAATGGCAAGCAGCATTTCCTGGTTCGACTTTAACACCTGCTCGATTGGTTTTCGCTGCATTTTGGTACTGTCCTTCACTTGTGCATTACACTGAATAAATACAAACGAGACAAATAATAATAATAAAGTCTTCATATAAAAAAATAAACCCCTCCACATTGGCGGAGGGGCATAAATAATAATTTTGCAATTTAACTACTGACCTACCATCGTAGCACCAAGAAAACTGAGGACCTGGTTAATCGGATTAGCTATTGCCGTTGTAGTACTTCCCGCAAACAACAATCCGACAGCGCGGGGATTAGTTGTGATATCTTCAACCATCAGGGAACCTGAATCTCCCCCTGCAAGGAATTTGCTTCTCCTGTTAGCTATGATTATCTGACCGGTGAAGGTTTTGGTGAATGCAGCTCCGCCGGCGCATTCATTATCATAAGTAATGCTAACAGTTGCATTAAGTCCGGAGATAGTACTTCGCGTAAGTCCTGTCGTCCTGCCGCTCTTTTTAACAGCCTGGTTAATAGCCGCAGCAACAGTGTTTGAGGATAAGGTCCCGATCTCCAGAATTGATCCATCGGTTTTTACCATTCCTGAAATAACCTTGGCAACACCTACATCCACATTGGAATTAGGTAAGCTATGCTTCAATACAAGCGTTGCAACATCCTGGCCGTTAGCTGCACTGCAGTTTATGTCTATCAGACCTGGCTGCAGTATACCATCGCCGGTCTCAGCAACCTTACTATTGCCGCCGCTTACTATATCCGATTCAAACACGTGATAGTTGCTCATTACATATTGACTACCGCCGATATTGACAAGCGATCCCAGCGTACCGCCGCAGCAGTAGCCGTTGGCAAGGTCATAATGCCAGCCGCCTGAAGTGCCAAGAGAAATTGGAGGGGTTTGTTTTGCTGTGTGACTAACTCCGCCGCCTCCTCCCGGTTTTCCTTTAAAGGCAGTGATCTCACCAGTAACCATTATTCTAACCGGAACGTTTTCCAGATTGTCAGGCAAAGGATTTGGAATTCCTTTGGCCAGGGCATTTTCCTTTATGTCGGTTTTGGTTAATACAAGTATGCATGGTTTGCCGTCATCGGTTAAACCGACTGCAGTCCCTACAACATCGGGAATCTTCATAAGATCCGATGTGTATCTTTCCTGAACAGGTATAACAGCACGGATTTCAGGATTATCCTTTGTTAAAACTCCCTGATCCTGTTTAACCGTCTGGTCCTGAACAGAAGGTTCATTTATTAGATCAGAACAGCTGCCAATTGTGAAAGCAATTACAGCAAAAAGGACAATCAATGAACTTATCTTCCACAACTGTGAACGGAAGAAACATTTCATACTGCCTCACTGGATAATTGAAGTAAAATATTATTAAGAGATATCGATCCTTTTTCAATAATACGGGATTTGAAATAATATAGCAAGAAAAATTTTCACTTGTGACTATTCAAAATGAGCCAAACTTCAATGTAAGGATCCCTGAGGGTCCGCTAAGAACACTGTCTTTCAAGGTCAACCAGGTCAACTCCTGAAATGAACCTATAACTGAAACCTGCGCAAAGCCTCATAAAAGATACAATATTAAGCTCTGCATTCACTGCTGGTTCAAAAACAAAAAAGGTGTTGGTAGGGTAATCATATTCCCTCAGGTCAACCTGGTAGAGATCGTAGGTTTCTTCAGCCTTGAAAGAAACGCTGCCTGCACCGATAAGAGTGTAAACAGAGAAATGAAGCAGTTGATCCGACTGAATTATATATTCAAGTTCAATACCGCCGTAACCGAAATTAATATAGATATCCGTATAATATAATGGCAAGATCAGAGTAGAGGGAGGAGAAGCAGTTTTTAAATCAGTAACTAGTCCATATCCGCCCCCGCCCAGGACAAAAGTATGGTTTATTATCCATCCGCCGCGGCCGCCCACAAGCAGACCGGACTCGCCGTTAATCTGTGTATATTTAATTACGGGACCTCCGAATCCGCCATTTGAAATTTCACCGGTACCCAGGAGTGTTTCTTCCTGTGCGGTAACCGATCTTGAAACGAGCAGGAATATTATCAGGAACTTTATAAGTGAGTTCATTTCGGCCTCTCCAATTTAAACCTAAAATGACGTATAAAAATAATATATAAAAACGTAATCTATGCTATCTTTGCTTGTAAGATTTTTAGTCAGTTTACCGGGAAGACTATTATAAAAAGCATATTTAAAACGGAGGAAGGAGTACTAAACAGACCCCTTATCCTGTTCGCGATGATGCTCGCCAATTTTATGGCAGCTGTTGAAGCTACTATTGTAGCTACAGCCATACCTACTATTGTAAGCAGCCTCGGAGGTTTTTCTCTTTTCACCTGGGTCTTTTCCGCATTTCTGCTCACACAGGGAGCTACGATTCCTCTCTATGGAAAACTGGCCGACCTTTACGGAAGAAAAAAAGTGTTTGTCTTCGGCGTTTTGCTTTTCCTGGCCGGTTCGGTGTTGTGCGGCTTTGCAGGCAGCATGTACATTCTGATAATTTTCAGAGCCATCCAGGGAATCGGTGCCGGGGCGGTACTGCCGATCAGCACGACAATCATTGGCGATATTTATAATCTTGAGGAACGTGCAAGGGTTCAGGGTTACCTCAGCAGCGTCTGGGGAATCGCCGCTATCATTGGTCCTGCTATCGGAGGGATCATTGTGCAGAACATCAGCTGGGCGTGGGTATTTTTTATAAACGTACCGATTGGATTTGTCTGCATCCTGATTGTCAACCTTTACTTTCACGAAAAGACAATCGCTTTTAATGAGTCTTCTAAGGCCGCTGCTGCGGCTGCCGGAGGCGACGTCATTATAACAAGGACAAAAAAAGTAAAAATCGACTACGCCGGATCGGTACTTTTAATATCTGCCACCTCCCTGCTGCTCATTCCCCTGCTCGAAGCCGGAAATGCCTGGGAGCTTTCGGATATTAGGTTCTGGGGAATGCTCCTTCTTTCTGTAATTATCTTTATAATATTTATCATAACGGAGCGCCGCGCAGAAAACCCGGTTTTACCCTTCCAACTTCTGAAGGCCCCTGTAATCCTATTTCCCAACATTACTTCAATGATAGTAGGAATTGCGACCATAGGGATCAGTTCAATCATACCGTTATTTGCCCAGGGAGTATTCGGAACGTCAGCGATAACGGCCGGTTTCCTCTTGGCTTCGATGTCGATCGGCTGGCCGCTGGCTTCCAGTCAGTCGGGTAAGCTTATACTTAAAGCAGGCTTCAGATTCACGTCTGTCCTCGGCATACTAATCCTGCTGACGGGTACTCTCCTGATGCTATTGATAAACAGCAGTTCAGGGCTCTATCTCATTGTGTTTTTCATTTTCATCATCGGGCTGGGACTTGGATTAACCTCTACGGCTTCGATCGTTGCCGTACAGCATGCAGTACCATGGTCAAAACGCGGTGTAGCAACAGGTTCAAACTCTTTTACACGGATGCTGGGCAGTACAATTGGAGCAACATTGTTCGGCTGGCTGTTAAATTACCATATCAGGGCAAATCTGCCTCCTTCTCAGAAGAACACTGATATAATGAAAATATTAGTTGATCCTGTATTAAGAGCCAGGTATTCCTTGGAATTCATCGGAGAACTTAGGGAAATTCTTGCCGTCGCCGTCCACAACGTTTACTTATATCTCGCCCTGATCGTTTTTCTAGGAATCGCAGCCGCAGTACTGATTCCAAAAGAAATAAAAGAAGGAAGCGTATAATATTTTAGATTTAAGATTGAAAATTGAAGATTGTTGAGCAGTTGGGGAAATCCCCAATTGTACTCTCAATTTTCAATCTGCATTCTTCCGTCGTCAATATTTATGCTATTTTCTTCCCTGCGCCGGGACCCGGTTTTAGAGACTGGATCTCAGAGATATTTATTACTGCAACCGCAAGGGGTCTTGGCCTTCCCATTTTTGCCGAAGCTTCCACAGCCGAATTAAACAATTCCCCGCTGTCCTGCATCTTCGCGTCACCTATAAATCGGAATCCGTCAACTATTTCACGGTTTACTACAGCGACAGATACCCTTGATCCTCTTTTGATGTTCGCATATGTATTCCCGCCTGTTCCTTCGGTAAATATAAGCGATTCATCAGACAGAACCCGTGTAGAACGCTTCGGGGCAACGTTGGGAGTGCCGTCTGCATTAACGGTTCCAATAAAACACTGCTGGCTTGCTACCATATCCTTCATTTCCTGTGTAAGCTTTGCCATATTTTCCTCCATGGATTTAATTTCTTCGGGGAAGTATAATTTGAGTAAGACTGCAACTTTAATTTTTCCGCATTGCTATTTAATCTCCGGATACAAATTCTTTCTATAAAAATAATATTATTCTTATAAAAGTTTCACCCGTTTACAAATGACTATAGATTTTTTTGCCAGTTAAGAAGTATTTCTATCTGCTGACTTCCTCAGTACTAACTGTATTCCACCATTCTATGTACTTATCGAACGACCAGCTGACTATGCTTCCCGGTACCATCCCGATCTCATACAGTTTGGTATAATCCGCTTCTTTGTCCTTTGGAATATGAATCTTGTAATACCCGGAAGATTTCAGGAATACTGTCCTGACCATATCCGCCGGAAGTGAAGGTGCCTCAAATTCCATCTGAAAAGAATTTCCGGTTTCAGGCATCTCATAATAATTTTCATCATTCTTGTTTATTATTCTGCTAATATCAACCCCGGTGTAATCTATGGCGGTGGAAACAGTGACCTTAGTTCCCCTCGTCTGACGCATATCCCTCTTCTCCATTGCTATATAATCAAACGACCAGAATCCGCATGGAGGATTTACCCTTAGAAATAACGTATCCCCTTCTGTCTGACTAATATCGAGGGGAATGATTCTGCGTTCAGTCACGAAAGGGCCTCCACCCTGTATAATAGTCTTTTCGGTCCAGCCGGACTTTTCTTTAAGGTAAAGCTTAAGCTCATACAGTTCCTCTCTCTGCAGAAAGCTCATCATTTGGTAATACTGACTGCTTTTCTGATCGATCTTTTTGTACCATTCATCCACGCCGCTACCGTATAGCATCAGCATCTCTTTTATCATATTTGAACCCCAGAGACTTGTTCCCGCGTTAATTACCAGATTTATTGAATCTTCGCCAGCAGGCCGTATGAATGAAAAGTTCAACTGATTTCGTGTATATGCAGGCTTATCCTGAGGACGAACGGGCATTTTAGTCTGCCAATTTACGCCGTCTTCTTTAAGCAGAAATTTTGAGAGGCTGCTGCCGTTTTCATCTGATGCTGAGATAAAACTCTGAACCCCGCTCGTTAAATATACCTTGCCGTCATTGTTCATTACTGCTTCAGTGTTTGCAGGATGATCCACTACAAGAGATTCATTTCATCTATGTACTGAGTTTCGTCAACTTCGTTAACAACTTTCAGTTGATACCTACCGTCAACCTCTTTAAGGAACTCAAGCCTGGAGAACTCGCCTCGCTTCAACCCTATGCTTGTTGCGCCGCCCAGTGGTTCGGCATCGAAAATAAATTTCCGTCCGTCGAAGGAATATACAAACGGACAGGATTCCTTCGTTGCTAAAGCTATTGCAACAAACCACGACCCCTACGCCAAGGCAGCCTCCCAGTACTGCCAATGTTGTCATCGCAACATCGCTTTTTTTAACCCTTGTATAAAGAACATCCTCCATGTTAATTAAGGCCTTATTGTTATCGCTTGTTGTACCAATGATGAAGTATCCCGAGGGAATATAACGCCCACCTTCATCATCAAAGGTTCTCACCTCACTCTTTGCATATACTACCTGTTTAATCCTTATAGTTGAATCTCTCATGAGCGTTTCAATTGAAACGGTATCCGGCTTTGAAATAAAGATAGAAGTTAGATCCTTGATGAATAAACTTACACCACCTTTTTCAATGTCGCTGCCTTTAATCAAGCCGTCACTAACGTCATAGTATCCGCCATTATCATCAAATACATACTGTTTTTTATTTTTCCATATAACCTCCGTAATTTCCTTTCCATCAAGCTGTGATGGATCTGCTGTGTATAGCCTGGTTCTTAACTCCTTAGTGTTGCGAGCATTTAAACGTAAAACAAGGGAATCCAGGCCTTTACCTTCAATCCAGCTTTCCTGGAAAAGTATTCTTCCGCCTTCATCATTAAACTTTATGGATTCGCCTCCGGGCAAAATGACCTCGGTTATAATGTCTTTGTCCTCAAGTTTTTCCTTCTGTACTTCCTCCACGGAATAGCACCCCGAAACTAAAATTACCATGAGGACGAAAAGCAGTCTGCAGATATTCTTATTAAACATTTTTAAACCTCTTTAAAATGTTAATGTTTTAGACCATTCATCTGAAATTTCCGCAAAAGGTACAGGCAGTCCGGAATCTTTGTGTTCTCTAACCGCTGCTGATAACAGGGTGGAAGGACATTCCCCATGCAGAGGCGAAGGAACCGCCGTCCTCATTCTATTGAATATAGTACCGAAATCCTCACGAACAATATTTCCAAAAGATACCGGCATAAACACACAAGGATTTACATTGCCTGCACTGTCGATATAGAAATGGGATAGTCCTCCCATCATACAGCCCATCTGATTTTTCCCTTCAATATGAGCCAGGTAATATATCAATGGGTGCTCTTTATATTTCTTTTCTGTATTTCCCGTGATTGTAAAGTTCAATAATTTTTCTTTATCCTTTTTGCCGATAAGATATTCAGCAGTTTCATTTATAAATCCTCCGCAGGGCCTTGGCTCAAGCAGTTCAATAAGACTAACATTAAGCGATCTAATAAAGTCAAGGTATCTGAACAGCTCGTCTCTTTGAAGGACTTCTTTGTTAACGCAGAAGTTGACATAAGTTAAAATGCCTTCCTCATTGAATAGCCGAAGTGCCTCTACCGCTTGTTCGAAAGATCCTGCACCTCTTATTTTATTATGACGTTCTGGAAGGTAATCATCGAGTCCAATTCCAGCGGCAGTAAGTCCTGCCTGTTTTAATTCCTTAACTTTATTCTTGGTCACAGAGTATCCTGAAGTATGGATGTGAAAATCGGAAAGATCCTTATTTCCGGACTCCAGTATCTTAAGAACGTTTTCAAAAGCAAGAAGCGGTTCACCCCCGGTAAGTATTATTATGTTTGTACCCATTCTCTGCAGTTCTGCTACTATTTCCATCCATTTTGTCAGGGTAACCGGACTATTTTTATTAATATTCTGCCTTTCATAACAATGTGTGCATTCAAGTGAGCACCTGGAAGTGACAGCTAGCAGGACGGTATCTGTCTGACGCTTGAACGGACTTCCGGCCTCAGTGAAATTCATACCGCCGTTTCTAACCATGTTGTCAAAGGCCTTTGAGGGAAAGCCAGGCAGCGAAAGTGTTGAATAATATCGTCCGTTAAATTCTATCAGCTTTGTTAATAGCAGTTTCTTTCTGATCCTGAGAGAGTCCCGCAGACTTTTTATGGAGTACGCCTCCCTTATTACAGGGTCATTTCTCCCGGTTATTAAGGTCTTCAGGAAGAATAGTAATATCTGCCGTTTATTTAAGAACCGCGGTTTGTATTGAGAAGGCATAGTACACTCCCATATGTTTTCCTTGAAAGCCGGGAGGGTTGGAATATAATTTCATCTCGGGAGATTTACTCTGTCATTAAAAACTGAATCCCGAATTATTATTCCCGAATTTTTCTCCCGAAGGCATAATAGGTAATTATTCTGATCGATATGTCAAAAAAATGTAAAAATTTTCTGAGTGGGGAACTATTTCCAGGTTTGCTAAATATGGTGAAAGTAGAAACGTACCGGGTAGATCAGGATAACCTTCAAGAGGATGCAGGGTGTTCTATCTCTGTTTGAGAATATCATAATATTTAATACGCTGTAACATTATAGATTAGATAAATTCCGCCAAGTATAACCATTATGCCGCAGATTCTTTTGATCCATAAAATTGTTAAGGAGCCTTCCGACCAATCAAGATATTTTTGAACTTTGCCCGTTAATGTGCCCGCCCCTACGATTACGCTGCAATGTCCGATACCAAATGCGGCCAGAAGTATGACTGAAAATATGTAATCTGTTTTTGCAGTTTGAAATACTACTCCCAGCACTGGAGCCATATAAGCGAATGTGCAGGGACCAAGGGCTAATCCAAAGAGTAAACCAAGTATCAGTGCCGCCGGCAACCCCTTTGCCCTGGTTTGCTTCAGGACGGAGCTGTTCCAATCGAATTTTATTATATCCAGAAGGTATAAGCCTACAATAAAAAAAATAAGTGCGACAAAATAGTTTCCCCAGGACCCAATATCTCCCATTAATCTTCCCAGGGATGCAGTAATAATTCCAATCATGGCTATTGTGATCAATATTCCGAGAGAAAAAACAATTGATATTTTAAATGTTCTACCAATTGTCATCTTGCCCTGAGAACTTATAAAACCTACTATAAGAGGTATGCTTGAAAGGTGACACGGTGAAAGCAATATACTTAATATTCCCCAGCCCAGTGAGGCAAGCACAGCAGCCCACGCTGCCCCCATCAGGGCTTCGTATAATACTGTAAAAATTCCCTCAAACATTTTCAGCCGTTCCGGTTATTTGGTTTTATTCCTTTTGAGTTAAGAAGCTTATCTATCTCCGATTCGGGATAAAATCCTTCATGCCTGAAAAACTCTTTCCCCTTATAATCAAGGAAAACCTGGGTCGGAATCAGTTTTATTCCGTATTGATTAGCATATTTTTTTTGATCCTGCTTCCACACATCATAGAAAATTACTTTAACCTGATCACCATACTTCTGTTCAATTGATTTCATTATGGGCTGCATCTGTTTGCAGGGGATGCAGTTCACCGATCCCAGTTCTATAAAGGTTACTTTAGGTTTTATTTCTTTCGATTGAGGAAAAAGAAGAGAGGGAATTAAAAGAAATAAAACAATAAGAAAATATTTCTTCATTTTAATTTCCCTTCAGCCAATTTAACAACTGATCGTCTTTAGGAATAACTCCGAAGCTCTTTACCTGTTCATTAATTACCAGACCGGGCGTCATCATAATATTGTAGTTCAGCATTTCCCCGATATCCGTCACTTTTTCAATGGCTGCCTCTATATTATTTGCAGCAGCCAGATCCCTTATTTTTGTCTCAAGCGTCTGACATTTTTTACATCCTGTTCCCAGAACTTTTACTGATATCATTTTTAATTACTCCAAATTTATTTTTATGTGAATTATTTAAAAACATTCTCATTTTGCTTCATCCCCGGGTCGATATAGGAGCTAAGCTTAGAAATCATTTTTTCATCATATTCAATTTTATTGATTATACTATTTTTATTATCTAAGATTATTACCGATGGACTAAAAAAAGTATCATATTCAATCTGAAGTTCATTATTCCAGTAAGAATCTATGATCCAGTAATCATATTTGTCCGGGGTTTCAGACATAATCTTTACAAAATCAGCCGTTTGCTGTCTGCACATTTTAAGTGTACAATAACATGACATTGACGTACTGAATAAAATTATTTTCTGTTTACCTGATAATAAATATTTTTTCTTTTCATATTCATAAAAAACGTTCTGCAGATGTAGATACCAATCATTGAAAAGAACGAAAGAAGAATCGGGTGCAATGTTTTTAGATTGGGATTCAAATTCAGACAGATGAGTGACCAGACTGTCGATTGCTTGATCGTGTATCTGAGGACTATATTTTATGGAGTCTTTTCCATTGGCTGAAGATACTAAATCACTTAATTTAGTTATTGACAGTTGATCGGCCGGCTTGTTATCTGAAAGGGATACTAATATTTTTTCCGCTTCCTTTTCAATTAATTCAAAAGACTGTGCAAATGTTATCCCCGTACTGCCTAGAAGTAGAAATATTTGAAATATTACTTTTGTTAACATAATCTCCCCCGAGAGTTTTATTATGAATAATTAACTTATGAGTTCAGTATAATACTTTTTCTTAAACCATAATGATACATTTACCAGACTTATCAGAACGGGAACCTCTACCAAAGGTCCTATTACAGCAGCAAATGCCTCACCGCTATTTATTCCGAATACAGCAATTGCAACTGCTATGGCTAATTCAAAATTATTACTTGCTGCTGTGAATGATAAGGTTGCTGACTTCCGGTAATTCGCCCCGATTTTCATGCTCATATAGAATGAGAACAAGAACATAATAACGAAATATATAAGCAATGGAATTGCAACCCTCACAACATCCAACGGAAGCTCAACTATAAATTCACCTTTAAGAGAAAACATAACGAATATTGTAAAGAGTAAGGCGATTAAAGTAATCGGGCTGATCAAGGGGATGAATTTTGTGTGATACCAGACTTTACCTTTTAGTTTAACAAAGGTTAATTGTGTGATGATGCCAGCAAGGAAAGGGATTCCAAGATAGATGAAAACACTCTCCGCAATCTGACCTATGGTAACCTCAACCATTGTTCCTTTAAGTCCGAACCATCCTGGTAATACCGTAATAAATACATATGCGTATATTGAGAAAAACAGAACCTGAAAAATTGAATTAAATGCAACTAACCCTGCCGCATATTCCGAATCTCCTTTAGCCAGTTCATTCCACACAATTACCATTGCAATACACCTTGCAAGACCTATCATTATTAACCCGTACATATACCCCGGAAGATCACTGAGAAATATTATTGCTAAAAAGAACATCAAAACAGGTCCGATTATCCAATTTTGTATGAGTGATAACAATAAGATTTTCCAATCACGGAACACTTTTCCGAGTTCTTCATATTTTACTTTTGCAAGGGGCGGATACATCATTAAAATTAACCCTATGGCGATTGGAATGTTTGTCGTTCCTGACTGGAAGGTATTCCAAAAACTGACAATAGAAGGGAAAAAATATCCGGAGAAAACACCGACGAACATTGCGAGGAATATCCATATTGTAAGAAAGCGGTCTAAAAATTTTAATCTCGCGGCACCAGGCATTTTACATCAGCCCTTTTTCATTCTGAATATATTGTTAAACAAGTTGATTTTTTTCAACTTCAAGAAGCCAGTGTGTTAAGGTACTTTTTGTCGGTATTTTTCCACTGGATAAGACCTTTCCGTTTACTACTAACCCCGGTGTTATCCAGATCCCGAGTTCTGCAAATTTTTCTTTATCGGTTATTTTATGAATATCAGCATCAATATTATTTTCCGACGTAACATTTAAACATAACTGATAAAGATTTTCACAATTCCTGCATCCGGAACCTACAATTTGAATTGAAAGCATTTTATTCCTCCTTTAATTCCTTTTTGTAGAATTCATAAAATTCTTTTTTGATTTCATCTCTCACACGGCGGTAGATAGGCATAACTTCCTCTTCTGTTCCAATAGCTTCTGCAGGATCATCAAAACCAATATGTAAACGGTGATTAACATTTCCCATAAACACTGGACAGGTTTCTTTTGCATTATCACAAACGGTGATTACATAATCAAATGACTGCGAAATATATTTATCAACATTCTCAGCAGCGCCATTGCTTATATCGATTCCTCTTTCGTTCATTGCTTTTATAGCCAGGGGATTCACTCTTTCAGCAGGTTTTGTTCCTGCAGAATACACTTCAAGGTTTTCATCAAGGGATTTAAGAAATCCTTCAGCCATCTGGCTGCGGCAGGAATTTCCTGTACAGAGTATTAGTACTCTTTTCTTCATGTAACGACCTTTCACTTGTTAAAACCACGCTCCGTAAATTAATCCGCTTATAGTTGCCATTACAATAACCAGGGTGACATAGACCACCGTTTTTTGCGTGCCGATCACGCTTCTTATTACAAGCATATTCGGCAGCGATAATGCCGGACCTGCAAGCAGCAATGCCAGTGCTGGTCCTTTCCCCATCCCGCTGTTAATTAATCCCTGCAATATTGGTATCTCAGTCAAAGTAGCGAAATACATAAAAGCACCGGTTACAGAGGCAAAGAGATTCGAGAATAAAGAATTGCCGCCGACCAGCGCCGAGATCCATTCATCTGGAATGATACCCTTCCCGCCTAAGGGGGAACCGAGCAGAAAACCAGCTGCCAGAACACCAATTATCAGGAGAGGCAAAATTTGTTTCGTAAAGCCCCAGGTTTCTTTCATCCATTCATTTGATTCTCCTTTCGAAAGGGACAGGATTATACCAAGTGAAATTACAGCAACGGTGAAAGGAACAAGTGGTGCAGGATAAATCACATAAGATATTACAGTG
Organism: uncultured Ignavibacteria bacterium; assembly: GCA_963774455.1. Lineage (GTDB taxonomy): Bacteria > Bacteroidota > Ignavibacteria > Ignavibacteriales > Ignavibacteriaceae > DATFVA01. The sequence goes on along the minus strand of CAVZFD010000005.1, from coordinate 703,293 downwards.
ATCGCAGCGGCCGATAAAACATAAAATGGATTCAGCTTCAGAATAAAAATAAGAGAAAATATTAATCCGCCCGCAAGTATCGAGGTAATAATCCATTTATTTGCGAACATAAAATACCAGAATCCATCCTCCCCTCCAGGGTTTCCCCAATTCGCAAAAACCAGAATTGCAACCAGTATAAAAAAGTGAATTGCTGTCTGTATGAGAGGTCTCGTTTCTTCGGCAGCAGGCATAGCTAATTGATTATCGGCTTTTACCCTTTCCTCTTTTCTATAGATGAAAGACATTATAAGTCCTATTATAACGCTGAACGAGACGGCGCCTATTACTCTTGCAACCCCGAGTTCTATCCCGAGTACTTTAGCAGTTAAAATTATTGCAAGAATATTTATTGCCGGTCCCGAATAAAGAAAAGCTATTGCAGGTCCTAATCCCGCACCACGCTTGTGAATTCCCGAAAAGAGAGGCAGCACCGTGCAGGAACAAACCGCAAGTATTGTCCCGGAACCAGAAGCGACAGAATAGGCAACCCACTTTTTAGCACTAGCACCAAAATACTTTATCACCGATGCCTGGCTTACGAAAACAGAAATTACTCCCGCGATAAAGAAGGCAGGAATAAGGCAAAGCAGAACATGTTCCCGGGCATACCATTTGGTTAATGATAACGAGGAATTAACCGCCTCTTTAAATACAACAGAATTAACAGGTAAAAAATAGGCAATAAGAAAAACTGAAATTATGAGTATTAGTTTCTTATATTCCGTACCCCATAGAGATTTTAGACTTTTCCAATTAGATGTTTCGCTAATTGTCGAATTAAACGTTAAATATTTTTTAACGACTGCAGACTTCATAACGGTTTACCTTCTGAACTTTTTGTTTGTCGCTGAGGATAACCTGGTCATCAGCAATCCAGAAATCAAGTGTAGTCAGTATCGATGTGATTCTATTATCGGATGAATGTGGATTTATTTTATAATTAACCCATTTGCCGTCTTTTTCCTCAATTATAAAGCCCGTATCCCTAAGAATGCTTAGATGCCTGGATACTGTTGAGGCTGCTAATTGAAGTACTTCGGTAATTTCGCAAACGCACAGTGGTTTGGATTGCAGCATCTTGAGAATTCGTAACCTGTTTGAATCAGACAGCGCTTTGAATAACCTTGTTTTCTCCATACTTGAATATACTCATTTCGTTATCTATCGAAATATAAATACACGAAAAATGGGATACAAATTATTTTTGTATCCCATTTGAATTTTAGTCTTTAAACCCGACAACCGTAATACTGATAATACCTTTAAGATTTTTCTTGTATTCTTTTAAACCATCGGCGGATAGATATTTATTTAATAATTCTTCAGGCAGATCTATTTTCTTCGATTTTTTTATTTCGATATTTTTGAATCCGGCTGCTTTAATTATATTTATATATTCATCTTGCTTCAGTGCACCGGAAACACAGCCGGCATACATTTCAGCCGATCTTTTCAGCTCTTCGGTCATTTCACCCTGAATAACGATATCAGAAACACAAAAGTGCGCACCAGGTTTTAATATTCTATAGATTTCAGAGAAGGCCATTTTTTTATCCGGGACCAGATTCAAAACACAATTACTTACTACAACATCTGCAGAGTTACTATCAAACGGCATACTTTCAATATCACCCTGGTGAAACTCGACATTCTCATAACCAAGTCTTGTTTTGTTTGAATTTGCCTTTTCTATCATTGCTTCTGTCATATCGAGACCTATGACTCTACCTTCATCACCTACAATCGCTCTTGCCACAAAAACATCATTCCCGGCACCGCTGCCTAAATCTACTACCGTGTCGCCTCTTTTTATCCCTGCAAACTCCGTTGGTAGCCCGCACCCCAGTCCAAGATCCGCTTCTGGAACATAGCCATCAATATGATCATATTCATCCTGCATCACAGTGTAACCGACAATTTTATTATTTGCTGGTCCGCAGCAGGATGGCCCGCAGCAGCCGGAATTCTGAGATGCTTTGGCTATTTCGCCGTATTTCTCTTTAACCACTGCCTTTAATTCATTTGGAGTTTTCATATTAATTTATTCCTTTTATGATTTTTTTATTACCTGCGTTATTGCAGCAGTCCGTACCACAGCAAAATGAATTGCCCGGGGTTTTAAATTTCTGAAGTTTTTCCTGCGGCACCCTTTCTCTTTATTCTTGTTTCTTTCATTTTGTATTTCTGCATGATTTTGATTTAACAACAGCCTATTTTGGAAAACATTTTATCCAGGGCAGTTTTGGCTTTAATAAGATTTTTATTATTAACGCAGTAGCACACCCTGAGCCCGTCTATTTCGCCTTCTATCAGACCAACCCGTTTTAGCTCTTTTAAATGCTGTGAAACCGTTGCCTGTGCCAGTGGTAACTTATCAACTATATTACCAACCATACATGAACTCATACTGGTTAGAATCTTCAATATTTTAATCCGTGCGGGATGAGAGAGAGCTTTTGCAATATCAGCAAGCCAGATATCTTCCCTGGTAAACTCTTCTTTTTTAGAAAATGCCATTTACCTGATCTCCATAATGTATATCGTAAATATACGATACATTATTCTTTTTGTCAAGAGCAGGACTTTTGAACGGCAATACAGAGGCGCTAAAGACTTGGATTAAGGAGATGAAAGTGAAAATATGGCGGTGCCGGTGGATAAGAATTGCATAAAAACGGAAGTATAACCGGAATGAGCAACCAGCTTTATCTATAGTATTCAGGTGAAAGTTTCTTCAGGGAAAGATTAAAAAGAACTGCCGGTTTCGCCCTATCCTGAAACCGGCAGTAAAAATCAATTATGGTACGCGTGGATTGAAAGGAGCGAAAACTCCATCAGGATTATTGTACCATACCCAGGCATGAAGCGTCCACAACTGGAACTGTGAATTTACATCCCATTCATCCCCGCTTCCTGTGAATCCTTCGGGGGCTTCAGCAGACATGCTTAGGGGAACAGCATATTCAACGGCAACCAGTCGGTAGCCGCCTTCCGGTTTATCCATATAAACCAGTAATTCAGGATGCTCCATATCAAACGTAGAATCGAGCACCGCAGTATTCAGGTAATGCCATCCCATATTCGGGACATACAGATGTATATCTTCATAACCGTCCGCAATAGCTGTGGCGATATTGTGATACTTTGCTGTGGCTGCTTTAACGCGTGCAAGTTCAACCTGCAGCTGATTATCCTTATTCACGCTGTTGGACGGCATAACAGGATTGTCAGTCATTTTATCAGTGCTGCATCCCGCTAAGAAAAATCCTGCGGCAGTGAACAAAAAGAAAACTAAAAGTGCCTTTTTCATTAGAACCTCCAATTATTTTTATTTATAGAAATATGGATCGAGAACGCTTACTTCGATTATCTGGTCAACCGGCAGTCCATTTGTTTTGGCTGATTTCCTTATGGCATCCGGTGAGGGTGCATCGTAGATACAAAATGTCTTTTTCTTGTCGAGTGTAACGTAAGAGTGAACCCAGGTTACATTATCCTCTGCGTTGTTTGATACGACAGTAAGGCACAGGTCCTTTCCGACCTGGTCAAGCGGAATATTCAGGCCGTTAGGGAATGTTCTTTCGACAAGGTAGCGGTGCATTGTGATCTTCTTACTGACTGCAGGTTTGTCCTGCCCGCTTACGGGAACCGTGGCAAACAGGATCAACACGAGCGAGAAAGCCATCAAAACAATACTTTTCATTTTAATCCTCCGATAGGTTGTTAGTGATACATAAAGAAATATGGTTCTAAAACTGAAACTTCAATTATCAGGTCGACAGGGAGATTATTTCTCCGCGCAGCTCTCCGCAATGCCTCCGGCGAAGGCGCATCATATATGCAGAATGATTTCTTCCTGTCTCCGGTAACAAATGACCGTATCCAGGTTACTTCATCCATTATATTGTTCGAGACAACTTTAAGGCATTCTTTTGCACCTCGCTCATCCGCGGAAATATTTAATCCATTTGTGAATGACCTCAGCACCATGTAGCGCGGCATCAGGCAGTTCCTTGTTAAATGTTAATTATTTTGTCCGGTGGTAATATGGAGATTATAGAACAGATGGGAATCGGGAAGATTCCCTATTTTTGCAAAAGGAGTTCCCTATATTATTGCAGATTGCAGAGTGCAGAGTGTATCTTGTAATCCTACTCTGCGGGCTACTCGCGCGGACAGATGGAAAGTTCAATATTCAATCTTATATATTCAATCCTGTGGTTCTCACGAAAGCCGCGGCTTCCGTCCTCGAGTGAAGGTTAAGCTTCGCGAGGATCGCGGATATATGATGATCCACGGTTTTTGGTGAAATGAAGAGGCTTGATGCTATTTCAGAATTGGACATACCTTTTGTAAGCAGTTTTAATACATCAACCTGCCTGCCGGTCAGCCCGCCGGGATTTTTCCTCGTCGATTCCCTGGGTCCCTTAGGAATCTTCTTTATCCCTCTTTCCCTCATCTTCTGTTTGATGAGAGAGACTGCCGCAGATGCGCCGAGGCTGTCGAATATCCTGACTGCCTCAATCATAGCTTCCCTGTCTCCTTCGCTTAAAGCAAGTGCCTGTTCATAAGGACAATGAGATTTCTCCCAGTAACGTGCCGCCGATTTCCAGTCCCCTTTTATATGCATGAGATAAGGCTCAGCTATATGTGCGGGAATTTCCTCAAGTTGACCCGCCTTCCACATCCAGTAAGCAATCTCGCCGATGGTCCACGGATTATTGGTTTGCAGCATCATTTGGTATACATATTTCAGCTCGTCTGTAATTCCATCGAGCTTATTCCGCAGCCAGCAGTAATCTGCCTTTGCAGTAATTGTACTTATAATTTTTTCTTTCTCTCCCATTTTAAGGGACAATTCCAGCGTAAGATCCAGAAGCTCGCCGGCACGGGGATCATTACGGCGCGACCTGATAGTGGTGACAACTGATAAGGGCATCAGCCTGTTGGCAGCAGGAACGCTCTTCTTGTCAAGCACATAAGCAGCCATTTCGGTTGCTTTGTCCCAGTCTCCGTAAAGCATTTTAACTTTCGCGTAATGACCGGCCAGGCACAGCCCGAACACATAAAGATCTTTCTCTCTGCTGAATTCTATACCTTCACTAAAAAGTTTGTCGGCTTTAGCAAGATTACGGCGGTACATATACATCCCGCCCAGATTTATGTACGCCCGGATTGCATGTTCAAAGAAACTGTTGTCGCTAAGGGCAATCTCAAGACTTTGCAATATATCATCCTCACCGGAGTCATCTCCCAGGCTCATCCGCGAGGTTCCTATATTGTTCAGCGCGTGGGCAATTATCTCCCGGTCATTAAGTTCACGGGCAAGCGCCAGTGCTTTCTCGCCCCACTCAACTGCAGGACCATTCAGTTCCCTGATCATATATGTCTGCGACTTATTACTGTATGCCATGGCCAGCGATCGTCCCGCAGGTAATTTTTCAAGGGTACTGATAGCTTTATCCAGATACTCTTCTCCTTTTATATCCTCACAATTATACCAGAGAATTCTCGAAAGCCTTCTGTAATTCTCTCCTTCTTTTTCAGGATCGGGGTATTTCTGCAAAAGCTCAGTGATTTTTTCCCCTGCCTTAATTGCTTCATCTATCTGGCCCGTCAGGTAGCACTCATATGATCTTCCTTCATAGAGGGAAATCAGCTCTTTTGGCGGAAGCTTGTCAGCAAATTTTATGGCGCTGCTGTAATGTTCGGCGGCAAGACTATGAGCCGCGAGAGCTGAAGCCTGCCCTGCTGCCGCAGGAGCGTATTTAATTATGATGTCTCTTTCGTTCGCCCGGATAGCATGGTGTACGATATGCGCCAGCACATCCTGCAAGTTCTGACTTTGCAGAAGCTGCTCAAGTACCTTCCTGTGGATCTGAATGCGTTTCATTTCCGAAATGGAATCAAAAATTGCCAGTCGTGCCAGCTCATGTCTGAATGACACAAGGTTTTTGTCCATTACAAGCAGTCCCCTGCTCAGACATTGGTCGAGGGATTCTTCCAGCCTGTCCGTAAATTTCCGGAGAAAGTCGATATCTGCTTTCGTTGTTATCACCGAGATAATCTCAAGGAGGCATTTCGCATCCTCATCAAGAGATGCAGTCCTGGCTACCACCGCTTCCTTTACACTTAAAGGCAGACCTTCATTCTGATATGCCAGCATCTCCGAAATGTAGAACGGATTGCCTCCCGTTCTTTCATAAAGACTTTCATCCCTTATCCCTGCTTCTTTCATAAGTATGCTCACGGATTTTTCTGATAATGGATATAGCCGCAGTCTTTTTATTTCAGAGTGATTCAGATCGGCGAAAACGGAACGACGCAGACTTCCCTGTCCGATTTCCTCATCACGGTAGCTCAGTAACAGCAACACCTTTGATCTGTTGATCCTCCGGGTTAAAAAAGTAATGAGATCGAGAGTAGCTTCATCGGCCCAATGGACATCTTCTATAACCACCACCTTCAGGTTGGAACCGCTCTGCAGAAAGTTAAGGAAGGCAGAAAAGATATCAGCCCGGTTGGCCTGGCCGGTAAGTTTCTTTACTAAATCCGACTTTACCTGGTAGGCAATATCGTATAAAGGACCCAGCGGCCTGGGAGCAAAAAGATCATCACAGGCAGCCAGCATAACCTCGGTTCCCGAATTCAGATAATCTGTGAAATATTTTATAAGAGATGTCTTTCCCACGCCAGCCTCACCTGTAACAAGCACAGTTTTTCCGCTGCTCTGTTTTACAGTTTCTGCGATTCTCGTAAGTTCATCAAGAAAGTTCTGACGTTCTAATAGTCTCATAAAATTTACGGATTAGTTAAAAATATAATATCATCCCGGGGGAATATTTTATATACGCCAGGTGGATGAATACATATTACGGACTTATAATCTAATTTCAAAAGATAATTTTCTGAAATTTGTGCGGATGGGCGATTATTGTGGATTTGATGAGTTCCTTAATTCGCTAATTCGCCCGATTCGCCAATTCGCCCAATTGGCTAATTCGCTAAATTCATTAATTCATGGATAGGAGATGCCTGTTACCAGGTGAGGCACATATTTGTCCTCAAGTCTCTTAATCTCATCTTCCGTGAGTTTAATGGAAACTGCCCCAAGTGCATCTTCAAGGTGTTTCAACTTTGTCGTACCGACGATTGGAGCTGTAACCGCCGGCTTCGATAGCAGCCATGCCAGTGAAACCTGGGCCTGTGGGATACCTCTTTGCTTTGATATTTCTGTTACAGCATCGATTACCTGCTTATCAGCTTCCTCAGTCTTTTCGTATAATGTTTTGCCGAAGATATCTGTTTTCGCTCTTTCTGTTTCCGCCTGCTTCTGCCAGGGTCGGGCCAGGTGTCCGCGCGCGAGAGGACTCCATGGTATTACGCCAATTCCTTCCTCTTTACACAGCGGCAGCATCTCACGCTCTTCTTCACGATACAGCAGGTTGTAATAATTCTGCATCGAAACAAATCTTGTCCATCCATAAAGATCAGCCAGATAGAGCGACTTTGAAAACTGCCAGGCGAAAATCGATGATGCACCAATGTACCTTACTTTGCCGGATTTAACCACATCGTGCAGGGCTTCAAGTGTTTCCTCTATCGGCGTAGTGTAATCCCACCGGTGGATTTGGTAAAGATCAACGTAATCTGTATTAAGCCGTGCAAGACTATTATCGATCTCGGTGAAAATCTGCTTTCGCGAAAGTCCCCCGCTGTTTACATCCTTCCTCATGGGGAAGAATAACTTGGTCGCTAAAACAATCTCTTCTCGCTTAGCAAAATCTTTCAGTGCTCTTCCGGTTATTTCCTCGCTCATACCTTCAGCATACATATTAGCAGTATCGAAGAAGTTAATCCCTTCATCGACAGCTTTTTTTATTATGGGCCGGCTTTGTTCCTCATTCAGCATCCACTTACGAGATTGCGGACTTCCAAAACTCATACATCCGAGACAAATCCTTGATACTTTTAATCCTGTTTTACCCAGATTAGTATATTCCATATTACATACCTCTTCATCAGCTTTTTTATAGAGAATTTGGAAATATAAAATAATTTTTTCTGAACTTCGAAAAGTCCCTCTTTATTTGTGCGCAGCCCAGCATGGAAGCAGCAGATTATAATGTGCTCAACTCTTCTTTGATGTTACGGCACTGAATCCTGAGAATATTCTCTGAACACTTCTGCTTTTACAATGAGGACAGATATGGGTTTTCTTCTTTTCATGCTCGGAGATTGACATATTCTCCGAAAATACTTTGCTGCATTTTTTGCATCGGTATTCATAAACCGGCATATATTCACCCTCTAAAGTTGTATTACTGTTTGAAAAATCAAAATCATATTTCGTATCTCCCTGAAACTAAAAACAGATGATACATATAGTAAAAATATACTCTGTAGATTAATTGTCAATATAGGTAACTGAATTTTCGGTTTAAATGTTACCCGCGATCGGCAAAGATTAAAGTACCGGAGAACGGATTATCACCGTCCCCCGGTTTCCTCTGATTTAGTCATTCCGAACAACCTGTCCCGACGCTGGGGCGGGAAGTGAGGAATCTCCTGCTTGACAAATGGAAACTGTCAACCTGAACCTGCTCTAAAATACTCATTATTATTTAACAGAAGCAACCATTTTAATCTTCTCCTTGTTTTAGAAAAAATTTTTAGCTAATATATTCTCAGGTTAAGTGCGGGTTTATTAACGAAAGGTCGCAAATATGAAAAAGACGATATTAACTATCGTATTATTAGCATCATTATCCTTTCCGCAAACATCCAGCATCGGGTTCACCGGTGATTTTCTTACGGGCAATGAAAACCTCTCCTACCAGGCAGGTCCTTCCTTAATATTCGAGTATCCGGTGACCAAACTTCCAATAGCAGTAAGGGGAAATATCAAATTTTACCTTGGTGAAGTTACGCCTGGGAAGTATTCTATAGGCTACACATATACCAACTTCAGTGCAGGAGCCTCACTCAACTACTACCCTATCAATTATGCCATCGAACCATACCTGGGAGTCGGGATATACTACACCTCAAACGGTTTTATCGGGGAGGGAAACAAATCTGGAAGCACGTCTTCCGAAGGCGCCGGCATGACCTATCATTTGATTGAAAACGTAAATAACAGTGCCACCTATGAGCTAACCCTGGGAATAAAATTTGCCGCTAGCACAGCAATCAATTTCATCACCGAAGTAACGCAAACCTTCAATCACCCCGCGGATGTAATTGTATTCTACGACGATCCGCATTGGCACGAAGTGAGCAGAAGTCCATTAAACTTCAATTCCCTCATCCTTAAACTCGGTCTCCTTTTTCAAATTTAATTTTAATCTCCTCCGTATATTTCCGTTCAATAGCTGATCGAACTGTTCTTCAATCAGTGTTTGGGAAAGGTCCATCCTGCGATCTGTGAAGGGGATCTTAAGTAAGTTAAACGTATTCAGGACGTATTCAGGACGTTTTCAGGACGTTTTCAGGACGTTTTCAGAACGTTTTCAGGTAGGATTTATTTCATAGTAAATGAGAGCCTAAGGCTGGGGCCCATCACAATAGAAATTGACAACTTTTCCTTCCGAAAATTGACCACCTTACAACAACAATTCACAAAATTAGAAAACTATCTGAGGAGGAAAGCGAGGTAAATAACAATTCTATTGCATAGAATATGAATTTATATTAGTTTTGGAACTCTTAAATTGAACATTGTTAATTATACATTGTTCATTTTTAATTGATAATTGCTGGCGTAGCTCAGCTGGTAGAGCAGCTGATTTGTAATCAGCCGGTCGGCGGTTCAAATCCGTCCGCCAGCTCAAAAAAAAGCCTTAAAACGAACTTGTTTTGAGGCTTTTTTAATTTTAAAATAAATTAATATACCCACTGACTTTATCGCAGGACTGTACCAACTTTGTACCCATTATGTACCGACTTTGGAATGAGTAAGTTCTGAGCATACTTAGGCACATACTTCGTTTTAAATGATTGGATAATATTGTTAGTTAATTTGAAAGCATGCTTACTAAAAGCAATAGTTGATTCCTAAAAGGTCAAATAAAATCAGGATTTTGTTACCCTCCTTTTTTTACACCTGCAGCGGCAGGATATTTCATTTTGTGGAACTTACCGGGAACCTTTCCTCCTCTTCCGGCCTTATGTACTCCAACTGTATTAAAAATATTTCAATATGCAATTATTAAATCCGGATTTATTTAATTTTGGTTACTTAATAATCCCAAGGAAGTAATTTTGAAAAATCAGTATAATGTAATCGTGATAGGCAGCGGACCAGGAGGAGAAGGGGCAGCTATGAAATGCACTAAAGAAGGATTGCAAGTTGCTATGTGTGATTACTTTTCAATGATAGGTGGCAGCTGTACTCATACAAATACAATCCCGAGCAAAGCATTACGTCATGCCAGCCAGATTTTATATGAAACCAATAGTCTGGCTGAAGCAAATTATCAAACAATGTTAAAGAAAGCTGACGTGGTAATTCAAGAACAGTTTAATCTCAGAAAGGGATTTTACGAAAGAAATCTTGTGGATATAATTGACGGCAGGGCAGCTTTCATAGACGCACATACAATCTCAGTTAAACTTTCAAACGGTGTTGAAGAAACTTACACTTCTGACTATTTTGTAATTGCTACCGGTTCTCGCCCCTATCATCCTCCCGACATTGATTTTACTCATCCAAGAATTTTGGACAGCGATACCGTTTTGAATTTAAAAGATAATCCCCGCTCAGTAACAATATATGGTGCGGGTGTAATCGGGTGTGAATATGCTTCAATATTCAGAGGATTGCGAATCAAAGTTAATTTAATAAACACTCGGGATAAACTTCTTGCTTTCCTTGATAATGAAATTATCGACGCGCTGAGTTTCTTTCTACGAGAAAATGGTGTAATCCTCAGACATAATGAAGAATATGCAAAAGTTGCTGCAGATGACAAAGGCGTTACTGTTTATTTAAAATCAAATAAAGAAATCCGTACTGATTATCTTTTGTGGGCACAGGGAAGAACGGGCAATTCAGATGATATGGGATTGGAGAATCTTGGAATAAAAACAGATTCCAAAGGATCAATAATAGTTAATGAAAATGATCAGACTATTGTCCCAAATATTTATGCTGTCGGAGATATAATTGGATTTCCAAATCTGGCAAGTGCTTCATATGATCAGGGACGATTTGCAGCTACACATATTGTATTTGGTAAGTGCGAACACCAGCTTGTTGAATTTATTCCAACAGGAATTTATACTATTCCTGAAATAAGCTCCGTTGGTTATACCGAAGAAGAATTGACGAAGGATAAGATTCCATATGAAGTAGGACATTCGTTCTTCAGGCACCTGGCACGAGCACAAATAACCCGAAGAACAACAGGAATGTTAAAAATACTTTTCCATCGGGAAACATTACAAATACTCGGCGTGCATTGTTTCGGACACGGAGCGGCTGAAATAATTCATATTGGTCAGGCTATTATGTCGCAAAAAGGAGTTGCAAACAATTTGATGTTTTTTATCAACACGACATTTAATTATCCGACTATGGCTGAAGCCTACCGTGTCGCCGCATTGAACGGTATTAATAAGGTGGATCAATTAAATAAGAATATCAATTGAATTCTGCCTATTTATCAGGAAAGGTCATTCACCATTTTTTTAGTCCTTTATTTACGCAGTTCCTCCATAAGAGAAATTTTGGATGTCCTGAATCTCAACCATCGATCGTGTACCTGGAGAGCTCATTCAAGCCAACAACTTCCCCCGTAATAATGAGTAACCTGTCACGGAATTACTGAACTGTGATGCTGCCTGTCATAATGTCCTGGTGTATGCGGCAGTAATATTTAAAAGTTCCGCTGGTATTAAATGTATGAGTAAATGTACCTCCGGAGCCTATTGTTCCGCTGTCAAATAACCCATCCGGACTGCCTGGAGTTCCTGAGGTAACAGTATGATTTACAGGATCTTTATTTACCCATGTAAGAGTTGTTCCTGCGGAAATGGTTTTGTTTTTCGGATTAAAGCTCTCGCTCTGCATCCATAATTCATTTTCAGGCGGATTAGATCCGCCCCCTGTATTACTGTTATAGTCAGTACTGTTGTCTTTGCATCCCGGGATAATAAGAGTTGTTAAAAATAAAATTATAATAAAACCTGAGCTTAGAAATAGATTTCCCGCTTTCATCATTTTCACCTTCCTATAGTTTTTGATTTATCTGTCTGTCAGAATTATTAGTGTATCAGGTTTATAAAAGATGACTATGGACCGGAAAGTGATGAGATTCATCACCTTTATTGTCCGAATTTAATAATGGAACTGGAAATATTAGCAGCCAGGTAACTTTACCTGCAGGAAGGGTCCGCTCTCTTGAAGCGGGAGTGTTTCATTTAGTAAAGAAAATCCTTATGAGGTGAGAATTATTTTCCTAATTGTAACAGTAAATGGCCACAAAGAATATTGGTATTTTAATTTAAAGGGAGCTGAGCTCCCTTTAAGGCCGTAATTTATTTCCCTACCCTTTGCTTATTTTACCTGAGGATAACCATCTTTCTTATCGCAGAATATTCTCCCGCTTCAATTCTGTAGAAATAAACTCCGCTTGAAAGATCAGACATAGAAAATACTGCCTCGTTCATTCCTGATGATCTGTACTCATCTAAAACGACAGCGGCTTCTCTCCCGAGGACATCAAAAACTTTCAAAGTCACCCTGCCGGACTGCTTTAAATACCAGGTGATCTTAGTTGAAGGATTGAACGGATTCGGGTAGTTCTGGTACAATATAATGTTATCCGGAGAAATATTTTTCTCCTGTTCGACATAAATTGGAGCAGGCGGATAAAAATATTTTAGTATTCTGTCTGTCGATGCCCTCCACAATCCCCAGCTGTGCCCTTCCGGCCTTTCAAGCCAATCCAGTTCGTAGCCAGCAGAAATAAGGTAATCCCTGAAAGATCTCATATTTGGGTACAGGCTTTCATATGTACCCCAGATGGAACTCCACTCAATATCTTCAACAGGGCCATTAATAATAAGATTATATGCTTCATAATTGTTAGGCCAGAATGCTGCCGAATGAAGTCCGCACAGTCCAAAAACCTCCGGATGATTATAGCTTATAAGTGCAGAGATATTTCCTCCGAAAGAATCGCCGATCACCAGCCTGTTTTTAGCCCCGACTTTGGTTTTATAATTTGCATCTATATAGGGCACAAGCTCGTCGACAAAAAATAGTGTGTACTGATTCCTCAGACTGCCGGCATATTCTTCATTCCGGTTATTTGGCGTAACAAATATTCCGATAACTGGTCGAATTTTAGCACTGTCCAGCAAGTTATCCAAAACATTTACGGCCCTGCCGAGTGTAATATATTCCATGCCATCCTGGAAATAAACAGCAGGGTAACTTTCAGATGATAAAGTGTCATAACCCGGGGGGAGATATATATACAGTTGATAGTTCGTGCCTACGTTCACACTGTAGATCGATTTAGTAACTAGCGTTCCGTGTTGGATCCCGGCGTTATACTGGATTTCCCATGGCTGTACATATAGAGGCATCGAGAGTTCAGAATTGGGACCATATCCTCCCTGGCACACATCAGGGTTTTCGGGATCCAGTATCCACGCACTGCCATTAAGTACAAATTTATAATCAAGGCGGGCGTCCAGCTCGAATATTTCCGAACGATACCAGAGGTCAGTCTGGAAAAGTTTTATCATAGGCCAGGCAGCCATATCCCATTCATTAAAATCACCGGCGACAGTCACAGTACTCTCATTCCCCTGGTAAAGAAAGTTAGCCGTTGAATCCTCGAGAAAAGGGATACCGACCGTCCGGGCATATGTCATAAAGCTGTCAACCGCAGCTTGTTTAGCTGCAGGGTCGCCGAGTGAATTAACGTAGTTTATAAAATCCTGAAACTGACTTTGAGCCGTTATAACCGAAGTAAAGGAAAATAATAATATGAACAACAGACGTTTCATAGTTTTTGTCCTCCCCGGACTAAAATAATTTCCATCCTGAATTTGCAATTTATATTAAACAGAAGCAATTAAATAACAATTGTCCCTGCACATTGTTTTTAAGGATCTACTGAACCGCGGATCCAAGCTACTTACTCGCTCATCAGCTTTATGACGACCAGTCCATAAAACCTTTAATCCGGCCCCTCATTATAGACTATGCTACCGAATGTTGTGGAATAGAGCATAAGTCCCTGGATTTGCTTGTTTTCTGCTGAAACCATTCGAAAGGGAGACGTGATATTCTATCCAACATCATTTAGTGATTAATATCATTGACAAAATTTATGCTTGGAATATGTCCTCTATAATCGTTTATCTTATCAACGAAAATAGTTTTATTATTTGTAACCACATATCGATTTCTTACTCAGGTGGAAAAAATTAAAGAAGGGAGAATCTATGAACAGGATTGAAGACAGGAGCTTATATACTTCCAACATTGTGCATGTTATGTCCAATCAGTATGTACATATTACCTATTATGATAAACGAACGGGACAGGTTTCTTACACTCCCATAGATTCTGAAAACGTCTATACCTGTTATGATTATGATCTCGTTAGTATGGGCGGATTAGATCATTTAAGAAATATACTGTCTGAGGCCGCAAAGAATCCCGAGTCCGTAAAGTCCCATTCAGTCTTACAACAAGCAGTATGACCATATCTCTAAGGTTTGAGATTTCAACGCTTTTGGCGGAGGAGAGCCTATTCGACTTCTGGTTTAGGTATCTTCTGTTAACTCAGCAGCCGGTTAAAAGTTGTCCTGAAATTTATGGGAACAGGGCATCCTACTTAGCACGACTTAACTATTGATTTATCCCGAATACCACCATCTCCCGCCTCATGACTCATAAACCATTTTCATTTTTTTTACATCTCTTTTACAATTTTTTGACAAATCCCGATAACTAATCTTTTATTCTACTACCGAAAGAAAAAGTATTATCGGGTAGTACTAAAATGCAGGATAATTTGTTAAAAAGAGTCATACTAATTCAGGCGGAACTGGTAATGCAGTTTGAAGGTGATGTAAGATGAATACTTTATCAATTCAACAATATCCTTTTTTTTCAATCAGATTCATAAAAGCATACGTAATCACAATGAGACCATACCTGATGTTTGTATCAGGAATGACCGGAATAGCAGGAATGTCATTTTCTGCAGAACTGAACGTTTCAAAAGCGGCCCTAATCTTCCTTGCAGGCTTTTTATCATATGGATTCGGTCAGGCACTTACCGACTGCTTCCAGATTGATACTGATTCAATTTCTTCTCCCTACAGACCGCTTACCAGGGGAATTGTTAATAGAAATTATTTCCTGGCTATAAGTATAACCGGTCTGTTAACCTGCATTTCTGTATTTGTATACTTCAATCCTGTTAATATCGGACCTGGTATTCTGGCCGGAGTAGGACTCGCGACTTACACATATTTCAAACGAAAATGGTGGGCGGGTCCGTTTTATAATGCCTGGATTGTGCTTGTACTTTTTATAATGTCTTATTTTGCCGCCCTGCGGAAATGCTGGTTATCAATTTCTCAGATACAATTTTTATCGCTGCTTCCGTAACTGTATTCTTTGGTTATGCAAACTTTGTACTCACCGGCTACTTCAAAGATATTGAAGCGGATCGTTCAACGTCTTACAAAACTCTTCCGGTAGTATTCGGCCGGTCAAAATCTGCGGCTGTAAGTAATCTATTTGGACTCATAATCTGCCTCGCTGTCTTAATTACGGCAGGAGCCCTGTCTTTCAATCTTTCTTATCTGACAATGTTTAAAGCGCTTCCCTTTATCGCAGGAGGAATTTACGCAGCAATCCTAACTCAAATAAATCTTTCTTTAGTTAATGCTGATTCCGAAGCACATAAAGCAATAGTTCCCTGTCTTCACAGCTATATTCTTCTTTTATCAGGTCTGACAATTTTCAATAAACCCGGCTGGTTCCTGCCATTACTGCTTTTCTATCTTCTCTACATCATTACTATGAGCATAAGGCCGGAGAAAGAACAAATATAGGTGAAACGATGAATGTCATCTTAAATACAAATTCCGGCGGCGGAGCCGCGTTAATGAAATGGAACAGAATTCACGAACGTATAAGGTTTGCCGAACCGTATAATACTTTTATTGCGGGCAGAAACGGCTCCATGGATAAATTCATAACTGATTCCGTAAAGAACGGAAAAACTGATTTCGTTATCGCGGGAGGTGACGGCACAATCAACCACTTTCTGAACCGGTGCATAATCTTACTTGGTCCGGAATCTCTTAAACAAATAAGGATCGGAGCAGTCGGAGTAGGTTCAAGCAATGATTTCCACAAACCATTTTCCAATCAGAATATTCTGAAATCGATTCCATTCAAGCTGAATTTTAAGAATGCCGTAAAAAGAGATGTAGGCTGCATTAAATACGAAAATGATGGCGAAATCTTAAAGAAGTATTTTCTTATTAACGCAAGCCTGGGTATTACTGCAGAAGGAAACCATTTCTTCAACAACCCCGATTTCATTCTGAAGGTTCTCAAAAGGATTAGTACACAAAGTGCAATTACGTATGCAGTGATTAAAAATATTTTCACTTATAAAAACGTCAGTGTTAAAATGGAGGTAAACGATGAATCATTTACAGCAGATATCTCAAACCTGGGAATTATTAAGTCGCCGTTTTTTACAGGAAGTCTTAGATATCAGTCTGATCCTCTGCAAGATAATGGCCTTTTCGACGTCCATCTATATGAATCTTTATCTAAAGCAAATCTGCTGAAGTTGTTTTTTTATTTAAGTAAAGGAAAATCTGACAATTCTTTTAATAAAAAATTCCGGAGGACTGATAGAATTAAAATTTCATCCGGGAAAGAATTTGCAGTTGAATTCGATGGTGAGGTAATAACCGCAAAATATGCTGAATTTTTTGTAATACCAGGATTAATAAAAGTATGCATCAATTGAATGAAATAAAAGAAAACGAAATCATTAATAACCTGATTTCCGGTTATTTAAGATCCCCCAATCAATTAAATAAACCGCACGAAAGCGATGCGGAAATAATCCAGGTTAAAGGACTGAAACTTGCACTTACAACCGACAGCATCTCCGAAGAAATCTCAACCGGGCTATATGATGATCACTGGTTATTGGGCTGGATGATTGTAACAGTAAATATGAGTGACCTGGCTGCTGTCGGGGCGGAACCGCTGGGAATTCTTATCTCGGAAATTATCCCCGGGGATACAAATACAAAAAATATGCAGCAGCTCCGAAAAGGGATTTCTGATGCCTGCAAAAGGTATAATACCTTTATTTTAGGCGGAGATACCAATGAAGGTGAAAGGCTTATACTGACCGGGACAGCAATAGGAATAATAAATAATCAGAAAATATTATCACGCATCGGCTGCAAACCCGGCGAGCTGCTTTATTCTTCGGGAAAACTTGGAGCCGGAAATGCGTATGCTGTTTCAAAATTGATTTCTGAACAAAAATCGTTTACCAGCTACAAACCGGAAGCAAAAACAGGGTTAAGCAGAATTATCAGTAAGTACGCTTCAGTTTGTATGGATACGAGTGACGGACTTTTTTCAACTCTCGATCAGCTGATGCGGCTGAATGCGGCCGGTTTCGAATTAACAGTCTGCATTAATAAACTAATTGATGATGATTCATTAAAATATGCCCGGAATTTAAACATACCATCATGGCTGCTTTTGGCGGGACAGCATGGAGAGTTTGAATTGATTTTCACCGTCCCCGAAAGTTCGAACGGGGCGTTTCTAAAAGAAGCCGAAGTAAATCTTTTTAAACCGGTATTCATCGGGAAAGTGATTCCAGAAAGAGATATCAGGATGAAGATTTATGAAAAACTAATTTCAATTGATTCGGCTTTTATCAGAAATCTGCCATATTCATCAAATGGGAATATAAAGCTCTATATGGAAAAGCTTCTCGAGTACGACACACATCTTAAAGAATAACATCCCCGCATTTTTACATTTTCTTGACAATTCTATGACAATTCTCCCTGCGTTTCATTTTAGATTATCAATAGAGAATGAAGAACCAATATTAAGAAAGGAATAATGAGATGAGTTGTGAAAATGAATATGCAGGAGGCGAGAATTTTGATCTCAGAGATATTCTCCTCAGAGGAAGAAAAATGAATCTAAAAAATAAAACAGAATTTTTTGATTCTTTTACAAACAGCTTACTTGCAAATAAGCAGATGCTTCATTTAAGATGTATCACCAGTCCGGCCGACAGGGTAGTAAAAATTGCTGATGTTTACACCGGAGAAGTTAAATCAATGCTGATGTTCGGTTCCAATAATTACCTGGGTTTAGCCAACCATCCGTATATCAAGGAACATGTGAAGAAAACTATTGAAAAATACGGTGCCGGCATCGGTGGTCCGCCTTTACTCAATGGTTATACCTTACTTCACCGGGAATTAGAAGAAAGACTTGCACATTTAAAGGGAAGTGAAGATGTCCTGTTATTTTCAAGTGGTTATGGAGCAAATGTAGGGTTAGTCTCTGCATTAATGGGCAATGGAGACCTTGTTGTTTATGATTCATACAGTCATGCTTCCTTCCACGACGGTATAAAGATGTCAGGCGTTCAGGCTGTTAATTTCCCGCACAATGAAATAGAAATGCTTGAGCAGACCCTGGAACGAACTGAGTCATTAAAATATAAAGATCGTTTTGCAGCAGTTGAAGGAGTTTACTCAATGGACGGCGATGTAGCCCCATTAGATAGAATTGTACCGGTATGCAAAAAAAATAATACACTCCTTATTGTTGATGATGCTCATGGAACAGGAGTTATGGGAGCAAAAGGTTCCGGAACTGCAGAACATTTTGGGGTGGAAAAGGAAATTGACATTTCAATGGGAACGTTTAGTAAGACTTTTGCAGTTTCAGGCGGATTTGTTGCAGCATCTAAATCTATAATCAATTATTTAAGATTCTTTGCCAGGTCGTATATGTTCTCCGCTTCACTTCCTCCAACTGTAATTGCATCCGTTCTTGCTGCACTTGACGTGATGGAAAAAGAACCCTGGCTGTATCAAAACCTGCAGGAGAATATCAAATATACAGCTTCCTGTCTCAATCAGCTCGGATTTCCGGCCAATTCATTAACACCAATTTTTCCGCTAAGGGTGCCGGTTAATATGAATATCAGAAAAGCGGCATGCGAATTTCATCAGAAAGGAATTTTCCTTAACTCCATTGAATACCCGGCTGTTCCCAATTCTCAGCAAAGGTTCAGGATAAGCATAATGGCAACCCACACAAAAGATGATATTGATAAACTTATGGATGCAATCTCAGAAACCTGGAGGAACAATGAGCTGAATTCTGAGAAGGTAACCGGTTCAAATAAATACATTCTGCATAATAGCAGAATCTCAATAAATTAACATTAAGTGCTGCCATGAAAAAGCCGAAGCTATTAATAATAGTACTATTCCAGAACCTTATTGATGAAGAACCATATTATGCAAAAAATCCGGCTCCTCCCCTGCCGGGAATTCTTCTCGCCGGATTAACGCCGCCGGTTGTTGAGGTTGAAGTTCTTCACGAAATGGTAAGGCCGATAAATTACAATACCGACGCCAATTTTATTGCATTAAGTTTTATGGATTACATCTCGCCACATGCATACCAGGTTGCTGAAAGATTCAGGGCAATGGGAAAGATTGTAATCGGTGGCGGAAAATTTGCATCAACTTTTCCTGATGAAGTGGGACCTCATTTCGATTCAATTCTTGTAGGAGAAGCACAGACTATATGGCCCCAAATGGTTCAGGATATGGTGCAGGGCAAATTGAAGAAAAGATATGATGCCGGTTTAACTCCCCCGCTTGATAACATTCCTCCGCCAAGATACGATCTGGTTGAAAAAAAATATTTTTCGCCGATTGTAACAGAAGCAACAAGAGGCTGTCCTCATCCCTGTACCTACTGCCAGTTGAACATCATCCGTACGCCGCACAGGATGAGACCTGTCGCTGACGTAATAAGAGATTTAGCGAACACAAAAGGGCTGCCATGGTATAAGAAAAAAATGGCAATGCTGCTTGATAACAACCTTGGCGGGGATCTTAAATATGCAAAGGATTTACTAAAAGAAATCGCAAAACTGAAATTCTGGGCGATCGGTGCTCAATTCAGCATAGAATGTCTGAGAGATGATGAATTTGTTGAAGCACTTGATAAAGCAAACTGCAGGATGGCTTTTCTTGGAATGGAGTCGTTAAACGAAGAAAGCCTGCGGGATGTACAGAAAAAACAGAATAAAGTAGAAGAGTACAAGGAATATTTTGACAAGCTGAACAGAAAAGGAATTTTAACATTTACCGGTCTAATGTTTGCACTTGATGAAGATACAAAAGAATATTACGACACTCTTCCTGAAAAGCTTGATGATACGGGTTGCAACGTTATTCTCCCATCTATCTCAATACCTCTGTATGGAACGCCGCTGTATAACAAAATTAAATCTGAAGGCAGGCTAATTGATGGGAATATTAGTCATTACGAAGGTGATCACGTTCTTTTTAGACACAACCATCTTACGGAGGAGGAAATTTACGAAGCTTACAGAAGAGTGAATAAAATATTTTACTTCGGAAATAATATTTTCAGAAGATGGATCAAGTTTATGAGTAAACAATCCATACAGGAACCAATTCCGCAGTTCATTATTAAGGTACTTATCTCATCGATCATCTACTTCAAGCTTTCAATCTTTCAGAAACATCATGCAAAAGTAAGAGTGTTCAGTAGAAGATTTTCTCGGTTTTAGTTACATCACGTTCTGAAACCTATCCAACGCGCGCCGCTGCTTATGCTTTTCAAGGATTCAGAACTTTATAATCGATATTTTCAAATATCAGTTCAAAGTTGATTTAACTTTTTTCTACTTCGTGTTTAATTCTCTCATATATGCAATTATATCCCTTAACTGCGGTTCGGTAAGCGATGGGTTTCCTCCCAGGGGAGGCATTGCAACACCGGTGGTATTTAATGGATCATTAGACGGTCTTCCTTTTTTAATAAACTCAAGCAGTTCTTCGTCAGATTCGCTTTTAACGAAATTACTCTTTGTTAAATCTTTGCCAAGATTTGGTAATCCTTTGGCATCCATACCATGACATGCTGAGCAGGTCTGATCAAAAAGTATTTTACCATTTACTGCGTTACCTTTCAATGTTTCCACTTTATTAATCTGGGTGTTATCAGTTTGGAGAGGCTGCTTATCGCCCCTATTGTTATTTTCACCGCATTGAAACATTAGGATCGTGATAACAGTTATTAAAAGTATAAAATATATTTTTTTGATTAGTCTCATTAGAATACTTCCAATTAGATATTATTATTAATAGAATTTTTGTTTTACCTGGATTACTTCTCTTGAAGTTCGAGTTTTCCCTTTTTAGCCAATAGCTGTTCATTATTCTCAACGTGATCCGGATCTTTAATTATACAATCAACAGGACAGACATTCATGCATTGAGGCTGATCGTAAAAACCAACACATTCGGTACACTTATCCGGAACAATGTAAAAATAGTCGTTTGATATAGGCGAATTGGATACCTTATTTAATTGCCAGTTCACCCCGCCTTCATAAATTGCAGTATTAGGACATTCAGGTTCACACGCACCGCAATTAATACATTCATCGGTTATTAAGAGCGCCATAATTCTTCTCTTCCTTTATTATCTTTTTGTTTTTCCGACAGGTAATTTATTAGTGAAGGGTTAGCTAGTCATTGACTTAAGTCAGTGTTTGAACAGATTATCAGAAGAAATTATTAATACTGGAACCCCTTTAAAGTCATTTTTTATTTTCTTGGCATATGCAAAAATATCTGGGTATTAATTGATTGAATAGTTCTCGATAATATTTTCTCGCTATAATATGATCGTGCCCCTTATAAATAACTGTAATAAATTCATCTAATAACTTTTCTATCTGACCATTAAATTCCGGGGATATTGGTTTATTCTCTTCCATTTTAATTGCCTGTACTTTATTATCTTATCGCTGTTTCAAGATTAATCAGGAAATTCCGGCTGCACAATGACTTAGGTCAGCAATATCACTTTTCTTAAGGTGACCCTGCCCCGGACATTCCTTTATAAATTAATTAAAACTAAATTATAATGACTTTAGTCAATGACTTGCAGATAGTATTAAGCCAAATTTGAAGCATATAAGAATTTCTTAAATAAATCTGGAATTCAGGAATAATATGAAACGATCAAAAAAAATAACTGGAATAATAATACTGGCAGTTCTGGCAGCAATATTCACCTCTTGTAATAGCAGCGGCAACAAAGAATCAGCATTTGATACACCTGCTCCGGAAAATATTAATCAACTGGAGCATATTAAGGAAAATCTGGTGGCACCTCCTTCTCTTCCCCAATATGAACAAAGGGATAAAGGCGCCCCTAAAGTAGTGGAGGTGGAACTTACCGTCGTTGAAAAGAAGCTTGAAATTGAACCGGGAGTGTTTACGTGGGCATTAACTTACAACGGTACTGTACCGGGACCAATTATTGTTGTTCACCAATACGATTACATAGAAGTAAAAATAATAAATCCGGCCACAAATACGATGATGCATAATATCGATTTCCATGCGGCCACCGGAGCAATGGGTGGCGGAGACATCTCACTTGTTGCCCCGGGACAGCAGGTTACATTCAGATTCAGAGCAATTAAACCCGGTGTATTTGTTTATCATTGCGCACCCGGAGGCATAATGGTGCCATTGCATGTCGTCTCGGGTATGAATGGTGCGATTATGGTATTGCCCAGAAACGGACTCACAGATGAAAACGGTAATTCGCTAACCTTTGACAAAGCATATTATATTGCTCAGCAGGATTACTATCTGCCTAAAGACGATAAGGGAAATTATAAACAGTATTCTTCGCCTGCTGAAGGATTCGGCGATTTGATAAAATCGATGAAAACATTGTCTCCTACTCATATCTTTTTTAATGGCACAGCCGGAGCTCTCACAGGTGATAATGCACTCAAAGCAAATGTTGGAGATAAGGTATTATTCATTACTTCGAGCGCAAACAGGGATACAAGGATCCATCTAATAGGCGGACACGCGGATCTTTACTGGGCAGGAGGTTCCTTTGCAAATAAACCTTTGGCCGATTTTGAAACATGGCCAGTCCCCGGAGGGACAGCTGTTGCTGCAATTTATCAATTCAGACAACCAGGAACATATACTTTACTGGATCACAATCTTATTGAAGCTTTGGCGTATGGTGCCGCAGCACAAATAATTGTTGAAGGCAAATGGAACGATGACCTGATGAAAGAAGTTGAAAAACCTGCACCGATTCAATGATTCGCATATGGAAAATTATTCAGGAAGAAAATGAACCAGAAGTGTTTATTCGGCTAATTTTTTAAGCTCCTGAAAGTTCTTAACAAAAATAGTACGTTCGTGTATTCTGATTATGTTATTGTCCTTCAGTTTTTTTATTGCCCTTGATATCGTCTCGGGGATTGTTCCGAGATAAGCAGCCAATGTAGGATTGGACAGCGGGATCTTAAAAAATGGTTCCGGAAGATTTTTATTTTCCCCGCTGTCTATTCCTTTTACAATATAATCTGCCAGTCTGTTTATAACTTCTTTGAGCGTTAGATCCTCTGCTTTAACCGTAATATTTTTTAGCCGCCTGGCGAAACCCGACATTATTTTAAAACTTAATTTTGGGTTGTCTTCCAGCAGCTGCAAAAATTCATTTTTGGGGACAAAAAGAAGAGTCGTATCCTCCAGTACCTGAACGCTGGCCGGACAATCTCCGCCGGTAAATAAAGGCACGTCACCAAAAAGCTGGGGTTTAGTTAACAGGTGAAGTATGTATTCTTTACCTTGAGGCGACATCTTGAATATTTTAACCTGCCCTTTTAAAACAATGAATATACCCAGAAATTCTTCACCCTCGTGAAATACATATTCATCTTTTTTATAATTTATAAGTCTGCTTAAAGCAGTAATCTCCCGCAATTCCTCTACAGTTAGTTCTGAAAACAGAGGTATATCCTGTAAGATCATTAGTCATACCGTAAAATCTTAATAATCCAAACTTAAGTATTTATGATATATTTATGAAAATGTGGATGAAACTGACTTAAGTCAATGAACAATCTTTGTCTCTGGAATATATTTTCAGCATAATTTTTTAACAAAGGAGTATATATGCAGACAGATATAAAACAGCTTGATATCAGGCCTGTTGCACCACGAGAAAAACATTCTGTTATATTTAAAACATTTGATGCATTAGCTGCAGGCGAGGTTTTTCAATTAGATAAAAATTATGGTGGTCTGATGAAACCGGATGAAGATGAAGTAATAAAAAGATTAAAGACTGTAATCGATCCTGAATTAGGCATTAATATAGTCGATCTTGGACTAATTTATTCCATGGAGCTTGAGGATACAGGGATAACCGTTACAATGACCTTGACAACCCCCGGATGTCCAATGCATAATAGTATGCCGGGATGGGTGAAAAAAAGTTTATCGGATATTTCGCCTGATCTCAAAGTTGATGTTAAACTTGTGTGGCAGCCGCCGTGGACTCCCGATATAATGAGCGATGAAGCAAAGCGTCAACTCGGGAGGTGTTGAAAGTAAACCAATTTTAGAAGGGCCAGACCACCGGCGTAATTAATGTGGCCGCTAACCATGTTAGGAATGCCGGATAGCCAATGAAAAGCAGCTTCACCAGGAACATCTTGATGTAAAACGTATATTCAACTCATTTCTTAAAATTGATTGTTCTCTCAGTTCGATATTTTTTCCGTAAAAAATTTCTTCTTTCTTTAAGGATATCACTCCTTGAGAGGATTGCTATAATCTTTTCCGGGTGTGATTTTTCCACAACCGGAAGTCTGTTCGTATCAGTAATAGCCATCAGATCAAGAGATTCTTTGAGAGTACTATCCGGGTAGATAACTGCACGTTGTTTACTGAGGATTTCGGCAACTTTTAATTTTACAGAATAAGTTGAACTTAAAAGAGTTTTGCGGGAAATAATCCCAACCAGATTTTTATTTTTATCAACCACAGGGTAACCATGGTGCAGACTATCTGGAGAACCCGCAGCAAACCAGGACCTGATTTTTTCCAATGTGTCATCCTCATTCAATGTAATGACATTATACGATGAACTATCTTTAACTAATGCCTGGTCGAGAAAATCTGCTTCATATTCAAAAGGTATCTTGATCCCTTTTCGGGCAATTTTTTCCGTCATAATAGTATTTTTCATCATCAGGCTTGAAACAAGGTATGATGAACCGCAGCCCAGCAACAGTGGGAGTAAACCAACTGGTTGAAAAGTTGTTTCAAACGCAAAAATTATAGATGTCAGCAGAGCGCGGGCTGATCCAGCAAAGATAGCTGCCATTCCCACAAGAGCGGCAATCCTGGTATCTATACCTATCCCGGGAAAAAGTAATACCCCAAGCCCGCCAAAAACGGCACCAAGTCCGCCTCCAATAGTAAAAAGTGGAGCTAAAGTACCACCGCTTGTACCGCTTCCAAGCGATATTGACCAGGAAATAAATTTGAAGATGAATAAAATAAGCAAAGCTTTGCCCGTTAATGAACCCGAAAGTATATTTTCAATATTATCATAACCAACCCCCATGGTATGAGGAACAAAATAACCGATAAGTCCAACAGCCACAGCGCCAATTGCAGGCCACCACATCCAGTGTACCGGAAGTTTTTCAAAAGTGTCCTCAACTTTATAAACTGCACGGGTAACAAAGACAGCAGCTACCCCCATAAGTATTCCCATTAACAAATAAAATACCAGGGATAAATTGCCTGGCTGCACTAAGCCCGTTAATTTAAAAATCGGAGCCGTACCAACAAAAATTATTCTGACAGCCGCAGCCGCAGCACTTGCAAGCGCTACGGGAATTAATGATTGAGGTTTAAATTCAAACAAAAGCAATTCCACGGCCAACAGTATAGCAGATACAGGTGTACCAAAGGTTGCAGCCATGCCGGCCGCTGCTCCTGCGGAAAGTAGAATTTTTCTTTCAAAAGCTGTAGTATGCAGAAGCTGGCCGATCAACGAGCCGACCGCTCCGCCTGTAGCAATAATGGGGCCTTCAGCACCAAATGGACCCCCTGTTCCTATTGAAATTGCCGCGGAGACAGGTTTAAGAAATGTCAGTCTTGCAGGAATCCGGCTTTCATTTAGTATAACCTGTTCCATGGCTTCGGGAATACCATGACCCCTGATACCAGTGGAACCATACCTTGCCATGAGCCCAATGATCACCGCCCCTATCACAGGGATGATAATTACAAACAAACCCAGATGATTACCTGCCGGAGAGGTAAAATCAAAGGAAAATTTTCCATAAAATGAAATATTAGTGATAAATCCGATAAGGCCGGTCAATGCCCGGGCAATAAATCCTGAAAGGATGCCAATAAGAATTGAAAGCGATGCAATAAAAACAGATCTTTTATCGAAAGCTGAATACTGTTTTGGTAATCTGACTGCCTCCAGTGCTGGCTCCATTGATGGAGCAACAGGAAGGCCGGATGATTTATTTTGGTTATCTGTAAATGCCATTCTTCTATATACAATTTACAGAATTACTATTGAAATTCAATGATAACAGTTTAGCTGGATTTTTTTCAAAACTTTACAATTATTTAAGTTCTGACCGCTTAACCCAGCCTCCGTTTTTCCAATACAGAATGCTGTTCTTAATAATTTCTCTGTATTCTTTGGTGTCGGTGTACGGGGGTTTTAATAAGCCGTGGGCAACCAGTGTGTCGCGCTGCACTCTGAAGCTGCTCGAAAAGTTTATATCAATATCATTATAATTAAAATCGATGGCATATCCTGTTTCAGCTTCTAAATGCTGAGGAGGGATAGCTGACCCAAAAATAATTTTATTATTCTCTACCGCAAGCCCATCAATTAAATAACCCGGCGTTCTGACCTTCATATAATTATCGAAATCATTTTTAGGAAATCTTATATATGCTTTCATGGAAGCTGCGGGAAATCCTTTGATGAGATAATCATCGGTTGTAGGCCTTACACTAGTTAAGGTGTCAAAAGTATATACAAAAAACACAAGATCTTCATACCCATTATCATATCCTGCACCAATAATTTCAGGTCTGTTATCAGTATTTCTCCCGAGATAGCAGTTCATTATATGACCTGAAGCCCATAGTGTGCCAGGCAGTCTTTTCCCGTTAGAAAGGTCAATTCTATAAACAGCGGAGCTAAAAGATGGGCCATTTGCGGAACAAAGAAATAAACTTTTTTTCCCTGCATACGTCAGTGTATCTATTATGGATAAGTTATACTCGGTATTAAGGATCTCCCTCCTTGAATATACACTGTCCAAAAATGAAGAATTCCAGAGTTCGTTTTCATCTTTATCGTAACAGCGTAATATCAAGCGGCTGTCGTAATTCCAGTCATCCCGTGTACTCTGTCCGGTAATGACAACCTCGTTTTCCCCATCGGAATTTATATCAACGATTTTTGCAAATCTTGAGAGAGATCTTCCCGGGATCATCTGTTTTAAATCAAATGAAAGATATTTGGTCCACAGTACCTTATCGTTTTTATTTTTTATATACAGGTTTGAACCGTCTGATGATAAGCTTGCCGGGTTATCATCGAGATCGAGGATGAAAAGGAATAGGATAACAGTCAAGGAGACAATGATTGTTGCCGTGCTTATCCAATTCTTCCGCATAAATTTGCCTGCCCTGGCCGCGGCGTGTCTTTTCTTTATTTCAATTATGTCTCTTCTGTTCAGTACGTCATCAATGGTTTCTATCGGTAAGATCTTTAGCTTTCTTGACGGAAATTTTTCTTTGAGAACCTTGTACATCTCTAATGCTGACTGTTCATCCTGCCTGGGAACGATGAATGTATTTATGAATGAATAGAATACTGCGGCTGTTTTCTGCCGGATTATTTTGTCCCCTGCGGGTAAAGCTTCACCCGTTATAGATAACGCCCCCGTGAATGCGGTATCAGGCACAATCGACAGCGAATAAGGAGGATTGTAAAATTCCATTAGCTGCGAGAGGAATGAAACGTTTAAGGCTGTTCCCAGTGAAGCGCCCTGATAGAACCCATCTTTCTTTTCGAAGCTTATGAGTACTTCGTGATGTGTGAACGGTTTTTTAACATACTCCTTTAGTTTTTGCAGAGCGAGCTCCCAGGAAATTTTTGTCTGCTCCATTATCCCCTTTTCAATTTCTCTTTCGCTGGGTATGATAATAAATTTATCTGCGCCTGCCGCCCTGTTTATTCTGATGGTTATGGTCTCAAGTATTCCATAAAATCCATTTGTGTTTCCTTCATCGATAAGAGGGAAATAAGTATTACGACTTCCTTTGGTTCCTTGTTCCCTACCTTCAAGGATGTCAATTAAAGCTGAGAGCTGGGTTCCTAATTTCTCAGCTTCCACGGTTAAAAGATGTCCGGAGGATACTGCAACAGGACGGTCTTTCAACTGGTTTACCACATCAACAAGCTTTTTGGTGAACCCGGGCTCGATGCCCCAGACCTCGAAGGTGGAGAGCTTACTTGTGAAATCTTCTATAAATTCGGTAAGGAAGGCTTCTTCGAGTATCCGGTCATCAAAAGGGATGATCTTTGAAAAATAATTATAGTACGAGATGACTTGGAGAGTTATGGAGGAAGTGGATAGAGTTTGTTTAACTAACCTGATCCGCTGTTTTTCAAGTTCAATATAATCAGGGGGCATAAACCGAATT
Organism: uncultured Ignavibacteria bacterium; assembly: GCA_963774455.1. Classification (GTDB taxonomy): domain Bacteria; phylum Bacteroidota; class Ignavibacteria; order Ignavibacteriales; family Ignavibacteriaceae; genus DATFVA01. The sequence continues at coordinate 674,349 of CAVZFD010000005.1, read as the reverse complement.
CACCCGAATTTATTATCCCAAAATAATGTTTTTACAGGAAATAAATTACGGATTCAGGAAATTCCTTGATGACCTATACTTTTCTCTCCCTGAATTCCAGCATTTTCTTAAATCAGAGGTGGCTCTGCAAAGAAAATTTAATTATGAGTAAAAGCAGCAACCTGAGTGACAGCACTATGGATTTAGTAACTCATTTGACTATAGTACTCTGCATCTGAGTATATAATGATGCTTCGTATGCTGTCTGTAAACGTAACTTGTGTTTTTCTGAATGATCTCAGAACAGTCTCTAACCCCACGCTTCGGCATAATCTGCTGCATACTTGCTGAATGTAATGGGAGGACGGTTGATGAGTGAAGTAATATCATCAGATACGACACCACAGCAGCAAGCGCGAACTCGTTGGTAGAAGTATGACCATCGTTCTATCAGATCTTTTGCAACCCCGACCCGGGTTAAAGCCATACGGGCAGTTTCATCACTGATGGGAACGTATGAAATTTTCTTTTTTGATACTCCCGAAATTATTTCCATCGCCCGAAAATGATCGATTGATTCACTTCCCGTAAGCGTGTAGGCTTTTCCGGTGTGTCCGTTATCCATCAGTACTGCAGCTCCTGCAGCGGCTATATCCCTAACGTCGATAAATGATAATCCGGCATCTGAGGCGGGCAGGTGTAAGGCACCGGTCGACATAATGTCAGCGTACATAGGTCCGGAGTTGAAGTTCTGCATAAACCAATTGGGACGTAAATGTGTAAATGGTATATCTGAATCTTCAATATATTTTTCCAGTTTCCTTAGCATAAAATCATCTTCCTCTTCCACACCCATAGCTGTCAGATCTGTGATATAGTGTACCCCCTTTTTCCTGGCCTCATCAATCAAAGGGATTGCTGCCTCATCTGAATGGTTGTCGCCCGGACGCACCATCAGGAACACCTTATCGATCCCTTCAAGGGCAGACGCGAATGTTTCCGGCCTGTCATAATCGAATATGACAGTTTCTACTATGCTATTGAATTTTTGAGATGCGGTTGAGGGATTACGCACGGCTGCTCGTACTTTTTCTCCACTGTTGCTCAGAATGTTAACAAGTTCTGTCCCGACCCGCCCGCTTGCGCAGGTTACTAATATCTTGTCTGACATTTTGTCTCTCCCTGTTCTAAAATCACCTGATATTTTTGCTGATTTATTATTTCAGTACTAAGTACAGGATAAATGGGCCGATCCTGAAAAATGTACTCAGTTCATAAGCAAATATAACAGCTTGTTATCTAATACTCACGTCGATGCTGAAGTGAGTATGCATCTTATTGAACAGGTATATTCTGTCACTTGCACATAAACTTGTTTTTATAGGACTGTGCCTGATCGAAAGAAATTCATAGCAGGCGATTATTATCTGAAGAGGTGTGGAACGATGCCGGGCATAAAAAAACTGCCGCAGTCATTTTGCGGCAGTTGAGTAACATGGTATTAGATTAAATTTTTCTAGCGGCAACATCCAGTACCTGCTGGTAAAACTGCCGTCAGTCAGCTTGTAAATCATTGCAGGCTGACCAACCGGTCTTCCTTATTTTAGAACTATCATCTTTTTTACTAATATTTTATTATCAAATTGCACGCTGTAATAATATACGCCGCTTGATAGATTTGATGCATCGAAAGCTGCGTGGTGAATTCCGGCCTTTGTATTTTCATTTACCAGCCTGGTAACCTCCTGTCCGAGTGCATTAAATACCCTGAGCGTTACGAATCCATCTTCGGGTATCGTGTATTCAATACTTGTGGCCGGATTAAAAGGATTGGGATAATTCTGTGAAAGAGAAAATTCTTTTGGCAGGGAGATTTCAACTTCAACAGCCTGAGAATATTCAAAACTTCCGTTAAAATCAATTTGCTTAAGCCGATAAGCATAATTTCCGGGAGCTATGTTGTTATCTGCAAATGAATATGATTTGGGCTTTGTTGTAGTTCCAAATCCGGCTGCATATCCAATATTCTCCCAGATACCGAACTTTGAATGCTGACCTCTTATACCTGATATCTGATTTCTTTCAACTTCAAATCCTCTGTTATTCGTTTCAGTTTCAGTAGTCCAGTTTATGGTTACCCTGTTCCCTTCAACAGTCGCAGCAAACGATGAAAGTTCTACAGGAACAATCGTGACAGTTTCAACTGAGTCACTAGCGGAATTCCCTGCAGAATTATAAGCATAAACACGGTAAGAATAAACTGTATTCGGAACTAATCCTGCATCTGTAAATATGGTTACGTTCGATCCTACCGAATCAACCAATGTCCATGCACCGGGAATATGCAACGAGTCGTCTTTTCTCTCTATCTTAAACCCGTCCTCGTTACCTGAATTATCATCCCAGCTGAGATCTACAGAAAAAGTATCTGCAACTGCAATTAAATTAGACGGTGCAGCAGGAAGTGTGGCGGGAAGCATCTCTGACAATGGTCTCCACCAGGTGCCGCTGCCAATTGTACCCGCAAAGAGAGTTGAACCCTTGATATATAAGGATAGAATATAATTACTTACCAGTCCTGTAGTGACTGATGTCCAGTTTTCGCCCTTATCGGTAGAAAGGTATACATTTGCAGCGCTTCCGCCGCTTGTGGAGGATGAAGCAAACAGATTACTGTCTGTAACAGCAAATGACCATACCATCAAAGTTGGAGGCAGACCACTATTTATCTGGGTCCAGTTGTTACCATTATCAAAAGATCTATATATACCAATAGCAGCCTGACCATTTGGATCACCAGTGCCGGCGAAAATAGTGCTGTCGCCCATCACTGTAAGTGTAGAAACACGGTTATCTAGTCCATTATTTATTGGCACAAAGGAACTACCATTATCGTCAGACCGGAAAGCCCCTCCGTAAATCGCTCCTGCAAAAATATGGTTCTCATTTGCGGTAAAACTCATCACCCATTTATATTCTAATCCCGGTACATTAGCCCAGGTGTTACCGTTATCTGTAGAGCGGGAAGCTCCTCCAAAAAAGGCCGCACCTGCATAAAGATCTGTCCCGTTACTGAAGATTGTTTGAAGCATTGAACTTGCCAGGCCGCTTTGCGACCAGGTTACGCCGTTATCGGTTGAACGGAAAACGCCTGATCCCATTGTGCTTGCAAAAATATCTGTCCCTATGACAGCTAATCCGGTAACCCAGTATCCTTCCAATCCTATATAATTCCATTCCATTCCGTTGTCGGATGATAAATATACTCCGACCGTTGTTCCGGCTAACAAATTCTGACCTCCAACACCGTCCGGGATTGTATGATATGCATAGACAGGCATAGCATTAAAGTCGGTATTTGCCTCAAACCAGTCTGTACCATTATTAGTCGAGCGAAAAATACCTTTGCCAAAAGTTCCTGCAAACAAGTCCTGGCTACCATTACTCAGCATAGCTTCCACTCTACTGGTAGTCAGCCCGTTGTTAACGGAATTCCAGCTTATACCATTGTCTGTTGTCGTGTAAACTCCACTTCCCCTGGTTGCTGCAAAGATGTTTGTATTGTTCACAGCAAATTCCCGAATAGTAGAAGCTGCAGGAATTCCATTATTAACTTCTGTCCAGTTAGCTCCATCATCGGTCGTTCGATAAACACCATGAGAATAAGTACCCAAAAACACATTACCGCCGCTGACAGTAAGACAGGGATCGTCCAGCGAAAAAGTAATTCCGTTGCTGGCCTCAGCCCAGTTTGCACCATTATCTATCGATTTAAAAACCTTATAGGGACCCCACGTGGCAGCGAAAATAGTTGTATCCAGCACTGCCAGGTCCCGTACATCCAGTGAAAGTAAACCGTTATTCACCTGCACCCAGCTTGTTCCATAGTCTGTAGTACGGAAGACACCTCCGCCCTGGCTCCCCATAAAAACACTAGTTCCGTTATTAAGGAAAGCATGGACAAAGGTTCCTGCTGTCGCGGAGTTGTTGACATCTACCCAGCTATTACCATAGTTGGTAGAAAGAAACACTCCGCTGCCCCATGTACCTGCAAAGACATTAGTACCATATGCAAAAAGAGCAGTCACTCTTATATTAATGTCAACCAGACCATTATTTACTTCCGTCCAGTTGGTTCCATCATCTGTAGAGCGATAAATTCCGCCGCTCCATGGAGCGACAAAAATGTTTGTACCGCTTGCACAAAAAGCCCTTACTTCTCCCCCTTCAGGACCGGTATGGGCCCATTGTGCATACATTTCATTTTGTAAAAAGAATACTGTTACAATAATGAAACAGGAAAGTAAAAGAAAGTTTTTCATTCGTGATTCCTTTTTATTATTTATTATTAATTGCATGTGGATATTCTTTCGGCCTAATAATTAATGTAGTTTTTAATTTTAGTCAGGTTTTCTTTAGAAATAAAAGCCACAGCCCCGGCTTTCATAGCTGCCTTTCTGAAGGCAGGTGTATCATAATCCGTAATAATGATTATTTTTGCAGAAGGGAATTTTTCAAGCAGTTTTTTTGTAGCCAGTATTCCATTCATATCTTTCATTCGGATATCCATTAATACATAATCTGGTAAATATTCCATATAAGCATCCACGACGTATATTCCATCGGGACATTCCATAAAGCCGTCGCCTTCAGTACAAATTGCCTGGTAAATTAATTTTCGCATCCTGGAGTTATCATCTACAATAAGGTATTTCATTAAATCAGCACAGTAAAAAAATCGCTGTTTATAAATTCATTATTTACAGATAGAAATTATTATAATAATAAGGTTTCAGACAATCGTTAGAAACAGCCATTCATATACTGAATAGTAACTATACAAATTGTGAGTAGTAAGCTGATTATTTAAACAAGATCAGGATGGTCGAGGATGAAATGAAGCAGGGCATTGGTACCCCGAAGTTTGAGTTTTGAACATATATTCGAACGATGGGTATCCACCGTATGATTGCTGATAAACAATTCATCGGCGATTTCCTTTGTCGTCATATTAGCTGCAACTAATCTAAGTATTTTTAATTCAGTTGACGTCAATTTTGAAATGCCTGTATCATCATCTGCGGTCGATAAATTGCTTCTTTTAACCAAAAGTCCGGATATAGAGGAGCTTATAAAGTATTTTCCAGCTGCAATATTCATTATTGCATCCACTATTTCTGTTAAAGCAGCGTCCTTCATTATATAACCTTTAACCCCTAAATCCATTGCCCGGTTAAAAATATTTTCTTTGTCATACATTGTAAGCACTATAATATCAACTTTGATCTTCTGTTGCCTCAGCATTTTTACAACCTCAAGGCCGTTTAGTTTGGGCATATGAATATCAATAATTGCGATATCCGGCCTTAATTGCTGAATCAGCTTCAATGCCTGATCGCCGTCTCCGGCTTCACCGACTACGCGGAGTGTCGCCTTTTCATCAATAATTTCTTTTAATCCTTTTCGTAATAAAGGATGATCATCGGCAAGCACTATTGTAATATTTTCACTTTTTGATTTACTCATTATTCAGTTCGTATCAATTTTTAAGAAGTGCAAATGATTGTTTGATTTATCTGTCTGCCTTTTTCATTCATGCATCCAACCTTTTGGCTTAATTTCCTGGTATATCAATTTTAATCCGGGTTCCTTTACCGGGTTCAGAATTTATCTTAAAAGAACCTCCCAGGATTCTTGCTCTTTCAGCCATACCTGTTAATCCAAGTCCAGTACCAATAGTGTTAGTATGTTTCCTGTCAAATTTCTTTCCTTCCTCAATTCTCTTTTGCAAATCAAATCCAATTCCGTTATCTATAATTTCAAGAGAGATATGACTGTTTTGATTTGATACTATCACACTACATTCGGTTGCTTCCGCATGTTTCATAACATTTCCCAAGGCTTCCTGGAGTATCCTGACCAAGTTGATCTCAAGATCTTTTGTAATAATTTCATCAATGTTTTCAACTTTACCCGTGACTTTTATGGATGTTGATTTCCGCATAGTCAGCAGCATCGACTGAATTGTTTCCGTTAATCCTAACTGGTCAAGATCGGGTGGTCGAAGATTGTGCGAGATTTCGCGGACCATTTTCAATACACCGGAAATATCTTCCGAAATCTGGTTAAGGTCACAGGATGTGTTAAATTTCAAATATTTTAAGTCTGAATTTACTTCAGCGGGTTCTGTAATTGTATCAGATATTTTATTATTAGTCAAAATTAAATGATTTTTAATTAACAGTAAATCCTGTCCGACACTATCGTGCATCTCAAGTGCGATACGACTCCTCTCCTCTTCCTGCTTTTCTATTAGTCGCCGTGAAATCTCCTGTTGTAAAGCTTTATCTTTTTTCAATTGCCTGAATCTTCTCTGATAAACAAAAATACCAATAGAAATTAGAATAATAATTCCTAGAGTTTTGAACCACCATGTCATCCATACCGGCGGTGAAATTATAATCATTATTGAAGTCCCCGTTTTATTCCACACACCATCATTATTGGAACCAATAACATTAAGTACATATTCCCCCGGATCAAGATTTGTATAACTGGCATATCTTTGATCAGCTGAAACAACATGCCAGTCCTTGTCGAACCCTTCAAGTTTGTATGAATATTTATTCTTATCAGGTGAAGTATAATTCAATGCCACAAACTCGAAAGAAAAGAAATTTTCTGAATACGAAAGATAAATTCGTTTCATTGATGTAAGTGCTTTAGAAAGTTTTAGTTTTTTATCAAAGACTTTAAAGGAAGTAAGATAAACTGGAGGTATATGACTGTTATCCTGAATCTCATTAGGGTAAAATGAGTTAAAACCGTTAACGCCGCCAAAAAACATCTCCCCGGTTTTACTTTTATAATAGGCTCCCTGGTTAAATTCATTAGCCTGCAGTCCGTCATTAATGTCATAATTTTTAAACATACTGGATTCAGGGTTAAATCTGGATATACCTTTGTTGGTACTTAGCCATAAATTTCCTGAGCTGTCCGGCAGTATACCCAGGACGACATTATCAGGTAATCCATCATTTTCAGTAAATGAGGATAATGAGTTTGATTTTGGATTAAATTTTAATAACCCGTTCCGCGTTGTTCCAATCCATACGATATTTCCTCTGAATAACAGGCTTGTAACGCCAACATAATCTGGAGTATGTTTATTAGCCGATGGTTTTAACCAAAAGCTTACAAACGAATTTAATTTTGGTATGAAACGCTTTAGGCCATTTAGAGTTCCTGCCCAAATATTACCCTCTTCATCTTCATGGATCACTGTTACAGATCTTCCAGCCCCGATTGTACTCGGTCCCAGTTCTTCCGGATAGTAATGTTCGAACTTATTTGTTTTTCTGTTTAAAATGTCTATACCACCGGCAGCATTCCCGATAAATAAATTTCCATTGGAAGCCTCATATAACGCGGTTATATCATTATTACTCAATCCCAGGGAATCGATAGGAGAGAGCTGGATATATCGCTTAAATGTACCCTCAGCACTATTGAAATAATTAAGTCCGCCGCCTATTGTTCCTATCCAGAGTCCTCCATCAGATGTTATACAAAGTGAGAATATTTTATCACTGCTGATGGATTCCGGTTTATTTGAATTGAACCTGTAGGTTTTGACTTTATCCCTTTTTCTGTTGAAATGCTTCAATCCGTTTCCGTAAGTACCCACCCATAAACCCCCATCCCTGCCTTCAAGAATTGCCATTACAACATTTGGATTATAAGGATCACCAAGGTAGCGTTTAAACCTATTCTTATTCTTATCATAAATAAAAGTACCACGAAAACTTGTGCCTATCCACAATATTCCTGCTTTATCTCCATACAGCGTATTGACAAGATCATTTTGGATTGCCGGTATTCCCGAAACATTTTTTGAGTCAAGATTTAGAACTCGCAAATTCATATAGAGTGACCCCAGCCATAGATTCCCACCCGAATCTTCATAGATCGTTTTAATAGCTTTGATAGTATTCTTAAACCGATAGAAAGAATTTGTCTTTCTATCGTAACACTTTAGATATTGATCATACGTCCCGACCCATAACCTACCGGTACGATCTGTATATAAAGCTGTAATATCATCGCCATACAAAGTGGCAGGATTTGTATTTAGGTTGTTAATCCTTATAAAACCACGCCTGTTTTTTAAATTATCTTTAAATAGTCCCTTATAAGTGCCTATCCAAATATTCTCCTCTTCATCTTCACTTATAGCCGTTATAGAGTTCCCGTTCCGGACAGAAGAATCTTTCAGATCAAAGAAAGAACGTATAAAAGTATTTCGCTTCCTGTTGTAAAGGTTTAATCCTGAATTTGTACCTATCCAGATATTTTCATTCGAATCTTCGAGGATAGCAGTAATAGTATTATTGCTTATTGAAAGAGAATCTTTCATATTATTCGAATAATGGTAAAACTTATCCTCCGCTAGTACATATCGGTCAAAACCTCCTCCTGCAGTACCTATCCACAAATCGCCACCCGAGTCATTTAGCAAACAATTAATTCTGCTGTCTGAGATTGAATTAGAATCTTTTGGGTCATGTTTAAAAACTTTAATCGTATAACCATCGTATCGGTTCAATCCATCCTGCGTTCCAAACCACATAAATCCCTGTGCATCCTGTACAATTGCATTCACAGTAGATTGCGAAAGGCCTTGTTCAAGACCTATCTGGTCGAATTTTAAACCTGCGTGCCTTGTTGATTGGTTTTCGGGTTGTGCAAATGAAATGATAGATAATATTATAGATATTTCAATAACGAATAGGATATTGTTCAAAATGTTCACTTGTATCAAGCATATAAGTATTTTAATAACAGGTTAAAATATAAAATTGAAATAGCAGTTACCATAAATAAAACGATCCCTTTTTTTATAGTTTAAGAGCAGCAATTACACCCGGGAATAATGATAGTTAAAATACTCCTTTCCCGGTCAGGCGAAATTTTAAATCATCAGGAGTAATGTTTTATTTATTATTTAAAAAGTTTTTAATTACGCTGGCTGTTACTTCTACGAACATGGTATCCGGATTTTCCCTGAAATCAACTGCTCCCAGATATGAACCATGTTCCGCCGGAAGTATCATTAATCTCGAATCTGCAATCAGCTTCGACATATCAAGAGCATGACTTGTCAGTACTACATCTTTGTCACCGCTTATTATTAACGTCGGAGCTTTTATGGAGTTTATTGTTTTGTCATCCCAATTCTTAAAATGCAGCATCCTCTCCCTGTCTTTATTAAACATAATTAATAGCTTGCTGCTATCCGGGTTCACTTTAAGGAATGCATCTTTAAGTGGTTGGGGCATATCGTTTATCGTAGCCTGTTTCATTCCAACGAAAAATCCCGGAATCAAACCTTCTCTTTTATAAAATGTAGAGGCGAGTACTAACTTATCAACAATTTCCGTATGCCTTACTGCTATTTGTATAGCTGTATTTCCTCCATTGCTGAATCCTAAGAATGATGCTTTTGCGATTTTTAGCCTGGATAAAATTGCTGCGATGTCATCAGCGTCCTGTTCAAAACTTTCAGGAGCTTCCCTGTCACTTGTCCGGCCATGTGCCTGGAGTTCGACAGCAATCACTTCGAAATCACGGGCAAGTGACGGAAGTATTCTGCTGAAAGTACTTTCGATGGTTGATCCCCCTCCATGGATCAGAACCAGAGGGTCACCTTTACCGTGAATTTCATAGTACATTCTGAGGCCATTCACCGTTTCATACCCGCTTTTATAATTCTGTGCTATTGCCATACCCGCTCCGGTTATTAATATGATTATAATTAATTGGACAATCTTTCTTTTTCATATTTCCAATCCAGGGTTGATATTGATTAACAATCATTAAGTATTCTTGTATACGGGCTCCAACAAATTTAAAAGATTTTTTCGATATCAGGAAGTGCGTCAATTTTTTAGTCGGGGATTATTGTCATCCGCCGTAAAGATACGATGATCTTTATAATTGTAAAAGGTGTTAGGGCCGCAAACTTAGCTCACTTTGAAAGACATATTCATAATGCAGGGTATTATGATTTAAAACCTTAAGGTGAAAATGGTTTCTTCGCCGGCTTTGGAGGCGACTCTTATGTTGCCGCCATGGGCGCGCATAATCTGTCGGGAGAGACTTAATCCTATTCCCGATCCGTTCTTCTTTGTGCTGTAAAAAGGAATGAAGATCTTTTCAAGTACGTCTTCGGGGATGCCGGGTCCGTTGTCGATAACCTTGATGAGGATCTTTCCCCTTTCATCAAGTGAAGCGGTTAATTTTATTTCTGCAGCTTCTTTTACATCAAGCGACTGCTCTGAGTTGATCAGTAAATTTATTATTACCTGCTCTACTAGTTCGGGATCGGCAGTGAGCTCAAGACTTCCGGGCGTTATGCACTGACCAAACTTTATTCCTTTTTCTTCAAGCTCTTTCGACATCAGTTTTTTTATTCTTTCGAATAGTGAACTGATCAGGAAGATCTGGAAATTAGGTTTCGGTATACGTGTGAGATTCCTGTAGCTGTTAACAAAATGTATAAGTCCTTCGCTTCTCCTCTGAATGGTGTTGACTGCACTGTTGATATCGTCAAGCGACTCGGGATCGGGGGACGACTGTCCCTGTATGTTGTTTTTAAGGATCGACTGAACCGTGGACGCCAGCGAGGAGATCGGGGTAATAGAATTCATTATCTCATGAGTAAGTACCCTGATAAGCTGCTGCCACGCTTCCATTTCTTTTTCTTCAAGTTCACTCTGAATGTTCTGCAGCGATACAAGGGTGTATTTCTGATCCCTCAGCTTGAATTCTGTGGCGTACATTATCAGTTGTATGAAATCGTTCTCATCTGTAATCTTTATAGTCTCCCTCTCCCCTGCTTCAAGGGCGAAGAGTTTCCGGGTAAGGCTTTGACTTATTTTACTAAGCGATGAAATATTATTGAGGTGTGTTATCCTCAGCAGTCTTTTTGCGGCATTATTTATGAACTGCACTTCGCCGTTCTGGTTATAGGAGATTAGTCCTACTCCAACATGCTGCATCACCGTTTCAAGATACCTCAGGTGTTCCTCCTTTTCACTTCTCGCATTCTGAAATTTCATAATCACTTTGTTGAAGGATTTATAGAGATCTTTAAAAGAACTTCCAAGTGAAGTATCGATGAAGGTCTGGGAAAAATCGGAATGCTCTATTGCGCTTAGAAACCGAGAGAGGTCCCTGTTTGTTTTCTCAACATAGTAGATAAGTGTGTAAAGCTGGAAGATGATAATGATTAGCAGCACCACTATACTAGCGTAAAGCACGGTATAAAAAATAAGGTAGAAAAGCAGCGTTATGCTTAATCCGAGAACCGCAACCCGAAGGATAATGTTCACTCTGAAATTCTTAATTATCATATCTTCAGGTCACTAGTTAATTTATGTTTACGGGAGATTCTGGTAAATATTTTATAGAGATAACTGTGAGGTCATCAAACTGCGGTGAATTATCACTGAAAACAGAGATTTCATCTGAGAGTGCTTTAATCAGATCGTTCCCGGCAATATCCTTACTCTTTTCAATGAACTTCAAAATTCGTTCACGGCCGAAGTCCTCATTGTTTTTATTTCGGGCATCGTTAAAACCGTCGGTGTAGAGCAGGATCATATCGCCGCTGCTAAGTCTGAGCCTGCGGTCGCATATGTTCTTTTCGAATATGCTGCCTTCTTTTAATCCCAGTCCGATTCCCGGCGGTCTGAGTATTTCAATTTTATTGTTGATGCTGTTATAATAAATGCCGGGTTCATGTCCTGCCCTTGCATACATAAAGGTGTTTTCGGCGTAATCGAGGATACCGTAAAACATCGTAACGAAGGAACCCTTCTCAAGGGTATGTATTAAAATTTTATTCACCTTTTTTAGGACTTCGCAGGGAGAGAGCGATGTGCCGGCCTGCGAATGAAATATACCCTTGGTGAGGGTCATATAGAATGCGGCCGGGAGTCCCTTGCCGGAAACATCACCGATTACAAGTCCCAGCTTATTATCACCGAGATCAAAATAATCATAATAATCGCCGCCAACTTCACGAGCGGAGACACAGAGTCCTTTTATCGCATAATTTTCGATCGTGGGATCTTTATGCGGCAGCAGCCGTGTCTGCACCTGGTGAGCAATCTCCAGTTCCCGCGAAAAGCGTTCTCTTTCGAGTTCGTTCTTTATGTCCTGCAGCGATACTAGCTTGTACCTGTGCGACCTCAGCTTGAAGCCGCTTGCGTAGAGGGAAATCTGTTTCTCAACATTATTCTGTATAAGGGGGATAAGCGCTTTTTCGCCTGCGTCAATATTCTCAAGTGTGTAGACTAGTTCAGGACTAACAGACGAGAGCGATTTAATATTAATAATATCGTTTACCTCCAGCAGTTTTTTGGCGGCGTCATTAATAATCTCGATCTTCCCACTCTCTGTAAAAGAAATCAGGCCGATTCCTACATGCTTTACTACAGTCTGCAGATACTGAAAGTTTTCCTCCTTTTCCGACCGCACTTCCTTGATCTGGTTCATTACCTGTGTAAACGCGCCTCCCAGCTCAAGAAAAGAGCCGCCGAGTTTTTCCAGTGGAAAAGACTGTGAGAAGTCGGAGTGCTTAATAGAGAGTATAAACTTGGAGACCTCCGAGTTTGTGTTGTCGACAAACCTGATCAATAATAGCACCTGGACAATTATTACGGATCCAATTATAACCGGTGTTATGCTTAATGAACTCTGGAACCAGACATAGAACAAGAGGAACACAGAAAATGTTAAGAGGAGGATCCTGAATATCAGATTTAAACGAAAGTTTATCATTAATTATAAAAATATTTATTTAAAGCTGTAACCGTTAAAAAACCGTAAAACCGATAATGATTCTAGCCTGCAAAAACTATCTCCCACCGAAAAATCAGGGTGTTAATATCTGAACAAAATATTATAACTGGTACTTTTCCATTCTCCTGTAAAGGGCTGTGCGTGTTAACCCAAGTTCCTTCGCAGCTTTGGTAACATTGCCGCCGTTGGCGTCAAGTACCTTCCTTATAACAGCTTTCTCAACCTCCTCAAGATTATAGGTATCAAAAATAAATTTCTCTTCTTTCGTCTCCGGAGATGTAAAGAAGAAGTCAGACGGCTGAAGGACATCAGAATCACTGAGGATGATGCTCCTCTCTATAGCGTGCTGAAGCTCCCTCACATTGCCGGGCCATTTGTAGTTTTCAAGTTTCTTAACCGTTACAGGACTTAACCGAAGGTTCGGCTTATTGTATTTAGCTTTGTATACTGCCAGAAAATGTTCAGCGAGCAGTGAGATATCTTCCTTTCTATCCCTGAGCGGAGGGATGTCGATTTCAACGGTGTTTATCCTGTAAAGCAGGTCCTGCCTGAATTTATTCTCCGCCACCATTTGATGGATGGGAGTGTTCGTAGCACAAATCAGGCGTATGTCAATGGGTTTATAGCTGTTTGAACCAACCCTTGCAACCTGCCGGTTCTGCAGCACCGTAAGGAGTTTCGCCTGCAGCTCGACAGGAATATTTCCTATTTCATCGAGGAAAAGTGTACCGCCTGAAGCGGTTTCAAATCTTCCTGCTCTCTCATCCTTCGCATCAGTAAATGCTCCTTTAACGTGACCGAACAGTTCGCTCTCAAATAAAGAAGGAGTCAAGGAGCCCATATCCACCCTGACAAAAATCTCGCCAGATCTTTTAGAACTTTGGTGAAGAGCTCTGGCAACTAGTTCTTTTCCTGTTCCGTTCTCGCCCAGGATGAGGACATTAGCATCGGTTGCCGCAACCTTTTCGATCGTCTGAAAGACCTTCCTAATAGCAAGAGAGTTTCCGATTAACTCGCTATACTTGCTGCCGTTATCGGCTTGCGGCGAATTAACCTTTGACTGTTTCAGCTTCAGGGCAGATAAAAGGGTTGAGACGAATTTCTCGTTCTGCCATGGTTTTAGTACGAAATCAGTTGCCCCTTCTTTCACAGCTTTAACGGCCAATTCGATATCTCCGAATGCTGTTATAAGTATAACAGCCGCAGAGGGATCAAGGTCCAGTATCCGGTTCAGCCAGAAAAGTCCTTCTTTACCGCTGGTCATATCCTGGGTGAAGTTCATATCGAGGAAGATGACATCATACTCATCGTTCAATAATAACTGAGGAATGTTATCAGGATTCTTCTCCGTATGAACTACCGAAACCACAGGCTTGAGAAGAAGTTTTGCAGCAAGTAATACGTCCTCATTGTCGTCCACTATCAGGACTTTAGCAGATGCTTTCGACATATCTTCGCTAGTTTTTCGATTGATTTATTAATTTTCCCTATTTATGCATTTAAAATATGTAAATATTATAATACTTATCAGGAATCAACCGGAATATGTTGAAAGGAATTATATTTGGATGAATGACTCTTGATCAACAATCCTTATTCTATCCCCATCATCACCCATTCGACTCTCGTCCCTTCGTCATTCGCTATTCTAACTGTTCTTTACCGTACACTACTGTAATGAAAACGGACACCTCCCCGTCTGCTCTCACCATGTCCGGCAGGTATTCGTGAATATTTAACTGATGAACGGTTTATGGATAGGATAAGTAAATCCCCTCCTTTTTTGCAGAAAAGGCACAGGTTTTGACTAAAGTTGTATGGGGTTTACCGGATTATATACGAAATACTCAGGAGAGTTAAAAATGGACAGAAAGATTGAAAAGAAAAAATGGCCGCCTAAAAGAATTGCAATGTATGCAGGCGGTGCTCTTCTTCTTATCATAATTCTTTACAGTTTTATTTTCGGTGATAAAAGCTCAAGACTAAATATTGAGCTGGATAAAATTACTATCTCAACGGTTAATTATGGTCCCTTCCAGGAATACATCCCTATTACAGGAACGGTTCAGCCGATAAAGACTTTCCTGCTTGACGTGAGCGACGGAGGCAAGGTTGTAACTAAATTCGTGGAGGAAGGCGCCTACGTTGAGGTTGGAGACCCCATTGTGAAGCTGGATAACACTTCGCTTACACTAAGTATAATTTATAATGAGGCTAATGTTTTCCAACAGATTAACTCCTTAAGAAGCACAAGGCTTGCCTTGGAGGAATCCCGCTTAAGTCTGCAAGGACAACTCCTGGATATCAACCACAGCCTGAGACTTCAAAAAACCACTTATGAAAATAATAAAGTTCTTTTTGAGAAAAACCTTATCTCGAAAATAGAATATCAGAATGCCAAAGATGAATATGAATATCTGACTAATAAAAAGGATCTCACATTAGAGACCTATCAGAAAGACTCCGTCTTCAGGGCTCAGCAGATCCAACAGCTGGAAAAATCGGTAAGCACCCTTGAGGAAAATCTGAACATCACAAAGAAACAGCTTGAGGACTTAACGGTTAAGGCTCCGATTAAGGGACAGCTGACCTCCCTGAATGCTGAGATCGGGCAATCTATTGCTCCGGGTGCTAATGTCGGTGAGATTGATGTTGTCGATTCATTTAAGGTTAGGGCGGCGATTGATGAACACTACATCGCAAGGGTTAGTCCCGGACAGACAGGTGAGTTTACCTTTGACAATCATAACTACAGGCTTGTGATTAAAAAGGTCTTCCCGGAAGTAAAAAGCGGACAATTTGAAGTTGATATGAATTTTGACGGCGATGTACCAAAAGGGATAAGGAGAGGTCAGTCGGTGCAGGTAAGGCTTGAGCTTGGAGAGCTTTCGCAGGCACTGACGATTGAGAGAGGCGGATTCTACCAGACAACCGGCGGCCAATGGATATTCGTGCTCGATCCATCAGGCGAAACAGCAAACAAGAGGGAGATAAAATTAGGCAGGCAGAATTCGCGTGACTTTGAAGTACTGGGCGGCTTAGAGAAAGGCGAGAAAGTGATAACATCATCTTATGATAGTTACGGTGATGTCGATAAACTTATATTGAAATAGTTCCGCGTCAAGGTCTTCACATAACCGGAACGAAAAAATAAGATTGCAATGATAAAAGTAATTAAAATAAAAAATAACCTCAGCTTCACTAAAATAATCTGTGCTGAAAGCAGAAGACTGGCAGCATAGAAGGAGATAATTATGTTAAAAACAGAAAATCTTAAAAAACTTTATACCACGGCTGAAGTGGAAACTACGGCCCTGAACAATGTCAATATTGAGATAGAACGGGGTGAGTTCGTTTCTATTATGGGTCCCTCGGGATGCGGTAAATCAACGCTTCTCAATATCCTGGGTTTACTCGATAACCCCACAGACGGAAATTTATTCTTTCTCGAGCATGAGGTTTCAAAGTACACAGAAAGACAGAGAGCTCATATAAGAAAAGAGAATATCGGTTTTGTATTCCAGAGCTTCAACCTGATTGACGAATTAACAGTGTATGAAAATGTCGAGCTCCCTCTTCTCTACCTGGGCGTCGGTGCATCAGAAAGAAAAGAAAAAGTTAATGCCGCACTTCAGCGTATGGAGATCATTCATCGGGCTTCACACTTCCCACAGCAGCTATCGGGCGGACAGCAGCAGAGAGTGGCGGTTGCCCGTGCAATTGTCGGTAACCCGAAGTTAATCCTCGCTGACGAGCCTACAGGAAACCTGGATTCTTCTCATGGTGATGAGGTGATGGGACTGCTGACCAGTCTTAACGAAGCCGGCTCTACTATCGTGATGGTAACCCACTCACCCACTTACGCCGAGTACGGAAACAGGGTTATTCATCTGTTCGATGGCCATGTTGTAACTGAAAATTATAAAGAAAATTTCCATGTATAAGATCATCACATTAGGTGAAGATTACTAATATCAGGGACAATTAAAATGATTAAGAATTATTTCAAAGTAGCTTTAAGGAACCTTCTGAAGTTCAAGGCATATTCTTTCATAAATATTTTCGGTCTTGCTATAGGAATTGCGGCATGCATAATGATACTTCTGTTTATCAATGATGAGCTAAGCTATGACAGGAATAATGAAAAAGCCGATCGGATATATCGTGTGCATACAGTTGCAAGTCTGGCCGGAAACGAAAGTCACCTCGCCGTTTCTCCGGCGCCGCTTGGTGAAACGCTGGTACGTGATTACCCCGAAGTAGTTCAATATACCCGGCTGATGCCTAACAGAACAATGCTGATCAGGTATAAAGATAATGTGTTTAATGAACCAAACTTCTACTGGGCTGATTCTACTATATTCGATGTATTCACAATTCCCTTCATTCAGGGTGATCCTAAAACAGCACTGGCGCAGCCGCATACTGTTGTATTGACACAGAAACTGGCAAAAAAATATTTCGGAAATGAAGATCCGATGGATAAGATAATGAATTTTGAAGATGGGACTGCATATACCGTTAAAGGTGTTGTTAAGGATTGTCCCCACAATGTTCATTTCCATTACGATATTTTTGCTTCGATGGCAAGTCTTGGATTAGGTGATACTCCCTTCTGGGTTGCAAATAATTTTCATACATACATTTTGTTGAAAAAAGGAGTACCCGGTTCCGAGCTTGCAGCAAAGCTCCCCGCATTTGTAGAGAAATATGCCGGTCCCCAGTTACGTGAACTTTTTCAGACTTCCTATGAAGAGATTAAAAAGTCGGGCAGCAGGTATGAATTCCATATGCAGCCATTAACGGATATTCATTTGACATCTCACCTGGATTATGAGCTTGAGCCGAACAGCGATATAAAATATGTGTATATCTTCTCCATCATTGCTTTATTCATATTGCTTATAGCCTGCATCAACTTTATGAACCTCTCGACGGCGAGATCCATACTGCGTTCAAAGGAGGTTGGGATAAGGAAAGTGCTTGGTTCTAATAAGTCGCAGCTGATAAAGCAATTTCTGACAGAATCAATTTTAATGACGTTTATTGCTGTGGTTGCCGCCATTGCTCTTGTAGAGATATTTCTCCCCTCATTCAACAGCCTGGCAGGCAAAGAACTTCATACATCGTATTTCAATAATTTGTTTGCGATCCCTGCGCTCTTAATAGCTATTATCATAGTAGGGCTGATCGCAGGCAGCTATCCAGCATTTTTCCTTTCCTCGTTCAAACCCGTGACTGTATTGAAAGGTAAGTTAAACGGAGGCGGTGGAAGCTGGCTGAGAAGTTCGCTGGTCGTCTTCCAGTTTGCTATCTCAATAGTTCTGTTTATCGGAACATTCATCGTGTATGGCCAGCTGAAATATGTACAGGAGAAGAATCTTGGTTTTGACAAAGACCATGTTCTGGTGATATCGCGGGCCTGGGCTCTGGAGAATCAATCGCAGACATTCAAAGATGAATTAAAGAAAAATTCACATATCATATCCGCCTCTAATACAGATAATCTTCCCGGAAAATTGTTCGGTCAGACTGTATTCAGACCTGAAGGTGTGCAAAGCTCCCAGCAGTACATCCTGTCAGTTATGTCTACAGATTACGATTTCGCCGAAACAATGAAATTGAAATTGATACAGGGAAGGTACTTCTCAAGAGATTTTGCTGCCGATTCTCAGGTAGTTGTTCTTAACGAGAGTGCAGTCAAACATATGGGAATACAGGACCCGGTGGGCAAACGTGTAGTATTACCTGGCCGTTCCCCTGATCAGAATGTTTTCTATCCAATAATCGGTGTCCTGAAGGATTTCCACTTTGAATCTTTACATCAGAAAATAAGGCCGCTGGCTATAGTGCTGGACAGAGGGCAGACAGCCTTCCTGCCAGTGAGAATAAGTTCCAGTGATATAGCCGGATCGATCTCCTTCATCGAGAGCGAATGGAAAAAGTTTGTGCCGAATAAACCTTTTGAATATTTCTTCCTCGATGACGATTTCAACAAGCTCTATCAGTCAGAGCAGAAAACCGGCGAGATATTTACGGTGTTCTCAGTGCTGGCAATATTCATTGCCTGTCTTGGTCTCTTCGGACTTGCAGCTTTCACCGCTGAGAGAAGGACGAAGGAAATCGGTATCAGAAAAGTCCTCGGCGCCTCTATTCCCGGAATTGTTGTTCTGCTCTCAAGGGAATTTACAAAATGGGTTCTGCTTGCAAATGTTATTGCATGGCCGCTTGCATACTACTTTATGCGAAGCTGGCTACAGAATTTTGCTTACAGGATCGATCCGGGATGGGAAATATTCTTCCTGGCTGCCGTCATAGCTCTATTTATTGCACTGATAACGGTGAGTTTCCAGGCAGTGAAAGTTGCGGTTGCAAACCCGGTCAGTGCCCTTAGAAGCGAATAGTATAAAAGTGTTCTTAGGATCTTAACTAAACCATTAAGGTGAAGAAATGAAAGATGTCAATATTCCGTTACCTGAATTTTTGGAGCAGCAGATCGCCGAAATTGAAGTAAAGATCAATGGCAAAAAACGGCAGTACAACTTCAGGGTCGAGTCTTTCCGGTGGGAGCCTGATGGAGAGGTGTGGACAGTGGATAGAAAGATACAGCGTCTAAAAGAACTCATCGACGGCTATAACGATTCCTGGGAGCTCATCCAGATATTCAAACCGAAGGAAGATTCCAAATATATACAGGTACTGTTCAGACAGAAGGGCTCACAAAGGATATCTTAACTTATAATACTGCGAGGATTCTATGCTTTTAAATTACCTAAAAATTGCACTCCGTAACCTGAAGAAAAACAAGGGATATTCTTTCATAAATATATTCGGTCTCGCAGTCGGTATTGCCGGCTGTATTGTCATACTTATTTATATACAGAATGAATTGAGTTATGACAAATACAATAAGAATTATGACAGAATTTATCGGGTACACCTCTCGGCAAAAATAAGTAATAATGAGCTTTACCCTGCTACATCGTGCGCGCCTTGCGGTCCTGCCTTCGTTAATCAGATTCCTGAAGTAGAGAACTTTGTGCGTATCAGAAACTATGGATTTCCGGTTGTCAGGTATAAAGATAAAGCTTTTAGTGAAGAAAAATTTTACTGGGTCGATTCGTCTCTCTTCAAAATATTCACTGTGCATTTCATTAAAGGAAATCCTGAAACTGCACTTCGTGAACCAAATTCTGTAGTAATAACAAAATCAATTGCGGATAAATATTTCGGGGATGAAGATCCGATTGGTAAAATGCTAAATTCCGATAAACGCAGGGATTATCTTGTAACCGGTGTGATTGAAGATTTCCCTGTTAATTCAAGTTTTCATCCCGACTTTCTTGGGTCTCTATCCTCCTATAATGTAGAAACCGATCAGAATTGGCTCAGCAACAATTATTATACTTATATCCTCACCAGGAAAGGTACAAATCCCGAAGAACTTGGTAAAAAAATAATTGATGTTTCCAAGGGCTATATAGGAGCCCAGATGATAAAGATTCTGGGTGTAACATACGACCAGATGGTTGAGGGCGGAAGCCGGTATAATTTCGTTATTCAACCTTTGGGTGATATTCATCTTAAATCGCATTTATCTAATGAAATAGAACCTAACGGAGATATTTTATATGTGTACATCTTCTCTATTATTGCTTTTGCTATACTACTTATCGCCTGTATAAATTTTACTAATCTGTCGACCGCCAGATCATCCGGAAGGGCAAAGGAAGTAGGAATCAGGAAAACACTGGGATCTAACCAGGCATCGTTAATAAGGCAGTTTCTTATTGAAACGATGCTGATGAGTTTCCTGGCTATGCTTTTTGCTTTGCTGCTTGTAGAGTTGTTCCTCCCTACTTTCAATTCAATAGCAAATAAGCAGTTATCGCTGAATATTTTCGATAATTTTTATGCTGTCCCTCTTTTAATTCTTTTTGTTTTCTTTGTAGGACTTATTGCAGGTATTTACCCTGCTTTTGTTCTGTCGTCACTAACCCCGATTAAAGTGTTAAGGGGAAAAATACAGAGATCTTCAACCAAATCCGTACTTAGAAATTTCCTCGTTATCCTGCAGTTCTCGATCTCTATCATTCTTATTGTGGGAACGTTCATCATTGCAAGTCAGCTTGATTACGTACAGAACAAGGAGCTGGGTTTTAACAGGAATGAGATATTGATAATAAAGAAAACAGACGACATAGGCAGGAATATCCGTTCATTCAAATATGATCTTTCGCAGATCGGTTCTATAACAAATGTAACGAATTCAACCAGCATCCCCGGGGACAATTTCAGCGATACTGCCTTCAGGCGGGAAGGCGCAGGTCCTGATGAAGTACATGATATCAAGATTCTCTTTTCGGATTATGATTTCATTACTACGTACCAGATAAAATTGAAGGCAGGCAGATTCTTTTCAAGAGATTTTGCCGGCGATACGATGGCAGTAGTATTGAATGAATCGGCTGTCAAATCATTAGGCCTGAAGGATCCGGTAGGAAAATATCTTATCAGGGTGGGACAGACGCCGGAGACATCAGATAAATTCAAGATTGTCGGTATTACGGATGACTTTAATTTTGAATCTCTCCATCAGAAAATTGAACCCCTGGTGATGGGATTATTCAGGCCTTTAGATTTCGGAAGGTTTGTTTCAATAAAATTTTCTCCGCGTGATCCAGGCAGTACGATAAAGCAAATTTCATCGGTCTGGCATAAATATGCCGGCAGCCAGGCATTTGAGTACGCATTCTTTAACGATGACTTTGCCAAATTATATGCTTCAGAACAGAGAACGGGACAGCTCTTTACAATCTTTTCTGTACTGGCAATATTTATAGCCTGTCTTGGTTTATTAGGATTGGCTGCATATACAGCCGAACAGAGGACAAAAGAAATCGGAATACGTAAGGTGCTCGGAGCAACCGTATTTGAAATAATATTTATGCTGACAAAGGAATTTACCAAATGGGTTTTAATAGCTAATATTATAGCATTACCCCTGGCTTACTTGTTTATGAAAGGATGGCTTGAGAATTTTGCTTACAGGATAGGCTTTAACATATGGATCTTTATACTTGCCGGAGTAAGCGCCTTACTAATTGCTGTATTAACGGTAGGCTACCAGGCCGTAAAAGCAGCGATGGCAAACCCTGTGGAAAGTTTAAAGTACGAATAATTACTTAAAGGAGTTCTGAAATGTATAAAAGCTACTTAAAAACAATATTAAGGAACCTCCTGAAGAATAAAGTATTTTCATTTGTAAATATTGCAGGACTTGCAATCGGGGTAGCCTGCTTTATATTAATTGCCCTGTTTGTTGCTGATGAGCTCAGTTACGATTCTCACAATATAAATGCGGACAGAATCTTCAGAGTTAACTCACATTACAAAATTGGCGGTAACAGATTCAACCTGGCAAATTCTCCTGTTCCTCTTGCAGAAGTTCTGCAGTTGGAATATCCGGAGATACAAAAAACAGCGCGTGTAATGCAGGGAGAAAATATTTATATAAAAAAGGATGACAAATTTATAAAAGAAGATAATTTCTTTTATGCCGACTCAACGTTGTTTGATATTTTTACGATAAGCTTTATCAGAGGAAATCCTTCCACCGCTCTTCTTCAGCCTAACAGCGTGGTAATCACAACAAAAGCTGCGGAAAAATACTTTTCATCAGAAAATCCTTTAGGACGACAGATAACGCTGTCGAACGGACAGGTTTTCCTGGTAACAGGCGTGACTGAACCCTTTCCTTCCAATTCGCATTTCGAGTATGATTTTCTTGCCTCCTACAGTACACTCCCTGAAAGCAAACAGACCAACTGGTTCGGTCATTTTATTCACACTTACGTGCTAACCCGCAATGAAATAACTGCTGCACAGCTTAATGATAAGATAAATTCAGTTACAGAAAAGCATACCGGACCGATAATACAGGCAGCATTTGGTTTAAGCTACAAGGAATTCCTCGATAAGGGAAATGATTTTTCATTTGTGTTTGTGCCTCTGAGAGAGATTCATCTTTATTCAGACGTTTTTAATGAATTTAAGGAAACAGGCAGTATCGACACCCTATATTTATTCTCTGCCGTAGCAGTATTCATTTTAATTATTGCCTGCATAAATTTCATTAACCTGTCAACAGCTAAATCAACTAAAAGAGCTAATGAGATAGGAGTAAGAAAAGTACTCGGTTCAAGCAGGAGTCAGCTCATCCAGCAGTTTTTAACGGAATCTGTATTTTTGAGTTTTATAGCAGTAATGCTGGCAGCTGTAATAGTGGAATATACCCTACCCTGGTTTAATGAATTAACCGGAAAGCAGCTGTCGCTTGACCCCGGCAGCATCTTAACAGTGCCTGCGCTGATAGTCTTTACTCTTCTACTTGGGATTGCCGCGGGACTCTATCCTGCACTGCTGCTTTCATCATTCAAACCGGTTTCAATCATGAAATCAAACAGAGTTACCGGCAGCAGGAGCGGTACGCTGAGGAAAGGACTGGTAATCTTCCAGTTTGCAACGTCTATAATTCTCTTCGTCGGTACCTTCGTTATTTACAGCCAGATGCAGTATATCAAGAATAAAAACCTCGGATTTAATAAGGACCAGATCCTGGTTATAAAGAATGTTGATGATCTCGGAAAACAGCAGTTTGCTTTTACCAATACTATAAAAGGAAATTCAAATATTATTGATGCTTCACTTTCACAGGGACTTCCCGACCACCGGCTCACTGCCGAAGTATTCAGAAAAGAAGGAACGGAGAATGAAAACGAGACCATAATCTATATACCCGTTGATTACAATTTCCTGAATACATACCAGGTTGAGATGAAGGAAGGCAGGTTCTTTGACCGAAGTATTACTACGGACAGTTCGGCAATTATTCTGAACGAAGCAGCCGTCAGAAAATTAAAGTATACCGATCCGATTAACGAACTCCTTCTGTATAACCTTGGTGAGAGTCAGACTGGAAGTCTGAAAATTATCGGCGTGGTAAAAGACTTTCATCTTCAATCGTTAAAAGATGAAATCCGTCCAGCTGCATTCGTATTACTGAATGAACCTGAAGCTGATTTCCTCTCTGTTAAGATCTCACCCAGCAATATCAGCGAAACAATTAAATACCTTTCGGAAGAGTGGAAAAAGTTCGGGCAGTTAAAACCACTGGAATATTCATTCTTTGACGAATATTTTGCTGACGAATATAAAACCGAAATACAATCGGAAAAAGTATTTACGATTTTTGCAGTACTCGCAATAGTAATAGCTTGTCTGGGTTTATTCGGATTAGCCGCTTTTACTGCAGAGCAAAGGACAAAGGAGATAGGAATAAGGAAAGTACTGGGAGCAAGTATTACAGACATAATTACTATGCTCTCAAAAGAGTTTTTAATCCTGGTTGCAATCGCAAACCTGGCAGCCTGGCCCGCTGCGTACTTTATCATGAAGAACTGGCTTAGTGATTACGTCTATAAAACAGAACTGGGGGTAGATATATTTCTTCTTGCCGGTCTGACAGTACTCGCCATTGCCTTACTGACTGTATCATACCAGGCAATAAAATCAGCTGTTGCAAACCCGGTAAAATCTTTGAAGTACGAGTAATATTACAGCGGGACCGGCGGATGACTGCCGGTCCCAAAAACCTGAATCACCTGTCACTTAAGAAGAATAAGCTTCCTGACAGAAACATTTTCCCCCGATTCCAGTTTGTAAAGATAAACACCGCTGGGAAGTGCTGAAGTTCCGGAAGTGGAATTAAAAGTTACTTCGTGAATGCCTGCCCGGGTAAATCCATTTACAAGCTGTGCTACTTCCTGCCCGATGCTGTTGTATATCTTCAAGCTGACATAACCATCATTGGGGATACTAAATTTTATTTTGGTTGAAGGATTAAAAGGATTAGGATAGTTCTGGCTTAAGGAAAACTGCAGCGATATGTTCAGATTTATCTCAATCACTTTGGAATAAGTGCTGGAACCGTCAAAATCGGTCTGGTGCAGCCGATAGGAATAATAACCGCTGGTTATGCTATTATCAGTAAATGAATATGTATTCTGCTGAGTTGTGGTTCCGTTTCCTTTAACGTAACCTACCCTTTTCCATAAGCCGTTGTTTATGCTTCCAGGCTGCCTTCCAGTTTCTGATCTCTGACTTCTTTCAATCTCAAATCCCATGTTATTGGTTTCTGTTGCGGTTGTCCATGACAAGACCACACCTGATTCAGTTCCCATGGCAGTAAAACTTGTCATTTCAACAGGAATGACAGCAAACAGATTTTTATAAAAAGTGAAATTTCCGTCATACTCCCCAACAACTAAATCATTTCTCCCGTCTCCGTCGAGATCGGCAATCCCGGGATGCGCCGATTGTTTCACATTTACTCCGGATGTCAAGGTATTATTGAGGGTCCATACCGGATTAAACCTGTCGCCAGTATTCTCATAAAAATTTACGCTTCCGCTTAAACGGCCAATGAACATATCATAGTCGCCGTCATTGTCAATATCACCAAAAGAGGGCCGGCAGGAGCCCGGGAAACTAACTCCCGAAAAAATAGTGGTATTCTGGGTGAACGAATTACTCCCGTCATTTATATAAAATTTTGTATTTCCTGCATCGTCAGAACCCACAAGGAGATCGGGATCATTATCCCCGTCAATATCAACAAATGCAGGAACACTTTGATAATTCACACTTACATTAGCAAACATCGTTGTGTTTTCAGTAAATGTTCCATTATTGTTTATATATAATTTTATTCCTCCGCCTGAGTAACCTGATACAATATCAAAATCCATATCATCATCAATATCTATGAATACAGGTGAGCATCTGAAACCGGGATCGATACCGGCAAAAACAACCGATACCGTGTCGAAAGAAGGTGAGATGCTGCTCCCATTATTTACTACATATAAAACTCCGTCGTACGGGGAGCCGGAAAGCATATCTAAATCACCATCGCCATCATAATCGGCGAAAGATACAGTAGAGGATCCGCTCGATTTGATTACTTTAAAATAGTTAGAGTTTTGCTGATACTGGGGACTCGCAATAGTGCCAATGTTTTCATAGAAGTATATATCCCCGTTATCAGTTCCGTAAATCAAATCGGCATCTGCGTCTCCGTCAAGATCACAGAACGTTGGGTCTTTCCAGTAATTTGTTACTTCAACCACTGAAAATAATGTATTGTTTGAGGTCCATGCAGGAACAGTCTGAGAGCCTGTATTTTCGTAGTAAAATACTGCCGCTCCGTCTCTTCCCATCAGCAAGTCATAATCACCATCATTATCAAGATCCGCGAAAGAGGGATAAGCATTTAGGCCCACATCAGGGATACCTGTAACAAGGGCATCATCTCTCTGGAATACCGACGATGTTGATGTACCGGTATTACGAAAGCCCATACTTATACCCGGAGTCGGTCCCCCCAAAAGCGATTCCCCTATACCGACAACCATATCTTTGTCACCGTCATTATCCAGATCAACGAATGTTTGTTTTGCATCTGTGCCAATCTGTCCGTTCGCATCTGCAAACAGTGTAGTGTTAACATCAGCCCAGGAAGGGCTTGAGGGGCTGCCGGTATTCTCATAATATAATATTCCGTTATAACCACCGATTGTCAAATCCAGGTCACCGTCACCGTCGAGGTCGCAAAGGGCGGGATAATATGAATTTGTGTATTGATATCCTCCGGAATAAATAGAGGAGAACATTGATGCATCTTTATTAAATAAGGGGGATGTGTTTGTTCCGTTATTTTCAAAATATTCTATCTCCAGTCCGCTGCTGCCAAGTACAAGATCGAAATCCCCGTCATCATCAAGGTCACCAAAAACCGGTGCAGAAAATGACTGCAGGGTTACACCGCCGGGTGCGAATACCGAATCAATCTTTTCCCAGTTCTGGGCGAACAAGGATGAAGCGGTTAATAAAACAAAAAGAAGTATAAAATTTTTCATGTTTCTCCTCCATTTAAGCAGTCCCTCTTTCAACCTGCAATTACCAGATATTAATTTCTTAAGTCAATTTTATTTGACAAATTAAAATAAACATATTCCCGGTCAAAAAGGCAGCGGGCGGAATAGTGGCTTCAAGCTGTAGGGAAAAGATAACCAGGCTGGAAATATATTCTTTAATACTTTATCTTTTCTTATATCAATATGAAAGAATTATTAAACGAGCGAAGGAAGATAAATGTCCCCAAAACAGATAAAGATTAAAGACAAGAGTACGCTGTTCATCAAATGGAATGATGAAAGTGAAAGCGAGATTGGATTAAAATACCTGCGCGATGAATGTCCCTGTGCATCCTGCAAAGGTGAAACAGTATTGATGAAAACTTACCGTCCCGTAAAAAAAGCTTCCCATCCCGATATGTACAAGGTAGCCGATATTAAGCCCGTGGGCGGTTATGCGATCCAGATCAGCTGGAAAGATGGGCACAACACAGGTATTTACACCTGGGACAACCTGAAACAGATCGCGGATGATGAGAAAAGCGGACGCAGCCAGAACTACGATAACCTTATATGATAACCCGTAAAGAAATTAAGTATTACTCATCCCTGCTTCAGAAAAAATACCGTCAGCAGGAAAAAAAGTTTATTGCAGAAGGCGATAAGCTCGTTACTGAAGGTATTAACAGCGGCAGTGTACCGGAGATAGTACTAACGACCTCTTCTTTTTTTGACGAGCAGCAGGATTACTTCGGTTCCCTGAAAGATTTCAGGATTGAGAAAATTAAGGCCGCCGACTTAAAGCAGCTAACCGATACAAAAACTCCCCAGGAAGTAATAGCAGTATTCCCATTTGTCAACCTCAGTTCAGGAATAATAAAGTTAAGCAGTCCTCTATTGGTTTATCTCGATAATATCTCCGATCCAGGTAATACAGGAACAATTTTAAGAAACTGCGACTGGTTCGGGATCAGTGACGTACTGATGAGTGAAGGATCTGTTGAGCTGCATAACTCTAAGGTTGTGCGCTCAAGTATGGGATCGATTTTCCATCTTAATGTTTATGAAAATGTACAAAAAACGCACCTTGAAGAGCTTAAAGGCAAAGGTTACAGGATCGTTTGTTCAGATACCCGGGGGGAAGATGTATTTGATTTCAAACTGCCGGGAAAATGCATTATTATATTTTCAAATGAAGCACATGGACCAGGCAGCAATATCAGGGAAATATCAGACAACACTATATCGATAAGAAAAAAAGGCGAAGCCGAGTCACTTAATGTAGCCTCGGCTTCCGCTGTAATACTAAGTCATCTTACCAGGTTAACTAAGCATTCAGACCGATAGCCATGGATTACTTCAACAGCATGAACTTTTTAGTCTGTACAAAGCTTCCCGAGGTCAGCCTGTAGAAATACAGACCTGAAGCCAGTCCCGCAGCATTAAACTTCACCTGATACTGACCAGGCGCCTGTATTGAATTCACAAGCACTGCCACTTCCTTTCCCAGCACATCATAAATTTTCAATGTGGTAAGCTGACTTCCGGAATTTCCGGCGGAAAGACCTACAGAATATTCAATCGTTGTGGAAGGGTTGAAAGGATTTGGATACGCGTTGTCCAAGTAGTATCCTGTGACTTTGTAATCTTCCTTAAGTCCGACTGGTGCCGAATCGTCATTTACCACTGTTAAAGTGGCGTTATTAAGATTAACCGCATCAAATGTAGAACCGGCAATTATATATTCACTCTGCGAGATGTTGAGGAGGTCATATGCTCTATCCTCGCCGCCGGTAGTACCTATTGTTTCTGTCCACACCGTGTCACCGTTCTCGTCCGCTGAGACCAGGTAATAATTGAACTCAGCAGGAATCTGTGAATCGGTATTTGCAAGAATCATGTAGCCGCCCCCCGGTTTTGCAACAATTCTTCTTCCTTCATCATAGCCGCTGAAGCCGTAGGTTTTTTGCCAGATCATATTACCAATAGAATCAGTTTTTACTACATATGCGTCCAGGCCGCCGGCTCCCATTGAAGATGTGCTCCCGCAGAAAATGTAGCCATTGTCTGCAGTCTGAATTGGAAAATTCGCTTCATCGTAGTCTGAACCGCCGAACGTTTTGGTCCATAGTGTATCGCCATTTGCATCGGCCTTAAGCAGCCATGCATCAGACCAGTTATATAAACCGGAGACGATAAATCCGCCGTCATCAGCAGGATTTATACCATAACCAGGATCATTTCCCGGGGTTCCGTATGTTTTAAACCATAAAGAGTCTCCCGCCGCATCAATCTTGAACAGGAACAGATCCTCTTCCCCAACGCTTATTGATTTTGTTCCGCCTGTAATCACAAACCCTCCATCATCAGCAGGTGCGATTGAAACACCAACATCTTTCTGAGGACCGCCGAAGTTCTTTTCAAACAGAGTATTGCCTTCGTTATCTACTTTAACTACGTAAATATTTTCAAAATTGTTGGGAGTGTCAGTAAGTCCCACTGCGATATAACCGCTGTCGGGAGTCGCAATAAGGTCAGCGAAAACATCAATACCATCACCGCCGAACATCTTTGTCCATAACGTATCACCCCCGGCATTTGTTTTAATCATATAAGCATTGCCGAACCTTCCCAATCCAAATGATTGAGTGTAGCCAACAGCAATAAAGCCGCTGTCATTGGTCATCTGAACCGAATTAGCCTCATCGTATGCATCACCACCGTAAGTATGATTCCACAGAATCGACTGAGGAAATGCAGCACTAACTAAAAAGAGCGCAAAGAACACCCTGTACAGAAGTACATTCATATATATCTCCTAAAGTTTTGGATTTTTGACAGGCAATTCTAAGGAATTTAGTTTTATTAACCAAATGACCATTACGGATAAATGACTAATGGTTGAATGGTGTGATGGAATTGGCGAAATGGGCGGAACCCTCAACCCTTGACGGTTTCCTTTACCTTCTTCACTACAACCTTTACTCCTTCAACACGAAGAACCAAAATTTTGCTTCCCTGTTCGATGTATTCCCAGTCGGCCATAACGTCGTAACGTTTGCCGTTAAACTCGGCTGTACCAGCAGGTCTCAATGTAGTGAGGGCAATACCTTCCTGTCCCACAAGCTCCTTCTCGGAAGGATAGGAAACATATCCCTGATCCGCCCGTTCCTCATCGGCGAGTATCAGCTTGTTGAATCTTGTACTTTTCGGAAGAAGTTTGGCAAGTAACAACACCATCACCAGGGCCGCAACTATTGCCCCGGTCAGCTGAATGATAGCCACAGAAATCGTATCAAAATCGAAAAATGGACCACTCGGAGTGAGAGATAAAAACAACGAAGCAAAGATCAGTATTATCCCGGCAATTCCCGCGATGCCGAATCCGGGAATAACAAAAATCTCCAGCGCCAATAATATTAGTCCAAGTACGAACAGAAGTATATCCATTATTGATGCCAGTTGGAGTACGTAGGATGAGCCGAAGAACAACGCCAGCGCGATTAGTCCAACTGTACCCGGAACTCCCCAGCCCGGAGTTTTAACCTCGGCAATCAGACCGAAGAACCCTATCATGATCAATATGGAGGAAACGATTGCATTGTTCAGAAACTTAACAACTTCCTCTGCCCAATTCTCGTTTACCCTAACTATTTCAGCACCTTGAAGATCAAAAGCTTTAAGTACATCTTTCAGGTTATTAACCTGAACATCAGCTATACCGTATTTTAATGCTTCATCTGTTGTTAAGGTAACGAGCTCTGTGCTATCCACTAACCCGGGAATTACAATTCGTTCATCAACCATGCCTTGTGCAATATCGGTTCTCCGACCATTTCTTTCGGCGGTGGCCCGCATTTCAGAACGCATATAAGATTGATACTTTTCACTCTGTTTGTTGCCTGCCTGATCTACAACAGTAGAAGCACCGATCGAACTACCCGGCACCATCGCGATCTTTTTACAGGAAAGTGAGATCAGGGATCCCGCCGATATCGCCCTATTATTAATGAAGGCAATCGTTAAAATGTTTGTGCCTATAATTGCATCTTTAATCTGTGTGGCTGCATCAAGTCTGCCTCCAAAGGTGTTGATGCGAAACACTATAGCATCGGCACCGTTTTTTTCGGCCTCGCTAATAACACGGGCAACGTAAGGAGCCATTCCCAGGTCAATCTCCCCATCGATGTCTCCGTAATATACTTTTTGTGCATGGACTGAAGCTGTAAGTCCAAGAAGAAGAAGCAATATAAATGCTAAATTATATTTCACAAATTTATTCCCTGATGTTGCCGGTTAAATTAATAAAATCAGGCGGGATTTGCGAGTGAATTAACGGATATGGTGGATAATCATCTTCTTAATGCGGCGTTTTTACCCGGGAATAGTTTGGATGCGGGGAGGATAAAAGGAGCCGGCATCAGAATTACTGCCGGCATCCGTTAAGTTTTAGTCGCGTTCTTCGGCGATTTCCTGGAGAATAATGTGGCCGAGTTTATCTCTCTTGGTTTTAAGGTAACGTTCGTTATTCTCATTGGGAGTAATCTCGATCGGGAGTCTCTCGGAAATTTCGAGTCCGTAACCCTTAAGTCCCACAACCTTCTTCGGGTTATTGGTAAGGAGTCTTATCTTGCTTACACCAAGGTCAAGCAGGATCTGCGCACCAATTCCATAGTCGCGTAAATCAGCTTTAAAGCCAAGCGCCTCATTTGCCTCCACCGTATCCTTACCTTCATCCTGAAGTTTATAGGCAAGTATCTTATTACGCAGCCCGATTCCTCTTCCCTCCTGGCGCATATAAACCAGCACGCCTGTACCGGCCTCTTCAATCATATCAAGGGAAGCGTTCAACTGATCATGACAATCGCATCTCGATGAATGAAAAACATCACCAGTGAGACATTCCGAGTGCATCCTAACAAGCACGGGTTCACCCTCGCGTATTGTGCCTTTAACAAGTGCGATCTGCTTCTTGCCGTCGACAAGGCTCTCATACATATGAAGTCTGAAATGACCATGCTCTGTGGGAAAATTGATTTCCGTTATCTTATTAATAAGCTTTTCTTTCGTCAGACGAAGCTTAATAATATCCTGAACCGTACAGATCTTAAGATTGAATTTCTCTGCTATTGCTGCAAGATCAGGAACCCTGGCCATCTCGCCGTTTTCTTTAAGGATCTCGCAGAGAACACCTGCCGGTTTCAGACTGGCAAGCCTGCACAAATCAACAGCAGCTTCAGTGTGGCCTGCTCTTCGGAGCACGCCTTCATCATATGCTCTCAGAGGGAATATATGTCCCGGTCTTGCAAAATCAGCCGAAGTAGAATTCCTATCAATCAGTTTCTTAATAGTCAGCGCCCTGTCGGCAGCCGAGATACCGGTTGTTGTTCCTTCAATCGCGTCAACAGTAACAGTAAACTGCGTACCGTGAAGGGCTGAGTTTGATTCCACCATCAGAGGTAGTCCAAGCTCATCAAGTCGCTTCCCGCTTAATGCCGTACAGAGCATTCCCCTGCCGTGCGTAACCATAAAGTTAACTATGTCGGGAGTTGTGTATTCAGCAGCGCACACAAAGTCGCCTTCGTTTTCCCGATCCTCATCGTCAACAACAATTATTACCCTGCCGTCTTTAATATCCTTTAGTGCTTCTTCTGCAGAGCAGAATATTTTTCTTTCCATTTTATCACCCTAACTGGTTTGGCTAAAATAACCCGCATATCTCACAGAGTATCCTTTGATGCTAGAATAGTTGTGATTGCGGATCTTTCGAATTTCATTTTCACATTATCAGAAACCTGGATAAGAGCGGTTTTCTCATCAAGTCCGGCAATAGTGCCATGAAGCCCGCCGCTTGTAATAACTTTATCACCCTTCTGCAGGTTCGATAACAGTTTTTCTCTTTCTTTGGCTTTTTTTTGCTGCGGCCTGATGATCATAAAATAGAAGATCAGAAAGATCGCACCGAACATAATGATGGTGCTTATAAAACCTCCGCCTCCGCCGCCTTCAGCAGGGGGAGCCATTGCAAGTAGATAGTTCAATTTATTCCTCCGTTAACGATTTATTATTCACTGATATTTTATTAACAATTTCGTTTTTCCAGTCGGTGAAGTCGCCTTCAATAATTTTCCGCCTGGCTTCCATAACAAGATTAAGATAGAAATGAAGATTGTGAATACTCGAAAGTTCCAGTGCCAACAGTTCCCTGGAAGTGAACAAGTGCCTCAGGTATGCGCGCGAATAATTCCGACAGGTATAACAATCACATTCCTCGTCTATAGTACTGAAATCATCTTTATACTGAGCATTGCGCATCGCAAGAACACCGGAAGAAGTAAAGAGACTGGCATTCCGTCCGTTTCTTGTCGGCATCACACAGTCGAACATATCAATTCCTCTTTCAATTGCTTCGAGAATATTTTCCGGTCTTCCCACACCCATAAGGTATCGCGGTTTATCCTCCGGCATAAAATCAGTAGTAAAATCAACCAGTTCGTACATTGTTGCGGTTGGTTCACCCACCGCCAGTCCGCCGATTGCATATCCATCAAAACCGATTGAAGTTATATCGTTAGCCGATTTTTCACGCAAATCCTTATAAACACTTCCCTGGATTATTCCGAAGAGGAACTGCCTGTGGCCGTACAAAGGTGATGTATTGACAAAAGCCTCCTTATTCAGATGGGCCCAGCGGGTTGTTAATTCAGTCGACTTAACAGCGTAATCATAATCGCAGGGATAAGGAGTGCATTCATCAAGCACCATCATAACATCAGATCCGATGCTCCGCTGAATCCCGATAACTTTTTCCGGTGTAAAGAAGTGCTTCGAACCGTCGAGATGAGAGCTGAACTCAACTCCGTCCATTTTCAGCTTTCTTAATTCAGAAAGACTGAACACCTGATACCCGCCGCTGTCGGTAAGTATGGGTCCCGGCCAATTCATAAATTTATGCAGACCGCCAGCCTTCCCGAGAACCTCCGTCCCGGGTCTTAAATAAAGATGATAAGTATTTGAAAGAACAATCTGTGCTTTTATATCATTTATAAGATAAGACTGATTAACAGCTTTTACTGTACCCTGTGTCCCAACAGGCATAAAAATCGGTGTTTCCACAACCCCGTGATCAGTCTCAAAAGAACCTGCTCTTGCTTTACTCCTACTATCTTTCCCTAAAACCTTAAAATTTATCAAATTTTCTACAATCGTTTCTAATATTTCTTATATAAACTTTACAAATTTAAGGGAAATCTGACTTATCTCCTAAATCGGATTGGAAGGGATGGTCTCGTCAGCCGGCATTATGGTTAGTTTCACCAGGTCTATCCTGATATTCGTTGAACGAGCTATCAAAAAGTTGAAGTCATCGATTTTAACGCTTTCTCCCTGCGGCGGGATCCGGCCGATTTTGCTGGTAATATACCCCCCTATAGTTTCATAATCACCCGTGGGAATATTCAGATCATATTTCTCATTTATATAATCTATTTCCACCTTTCCGCTAATAAGGAAAGTATCTGCTGCTATCTTCCGGCAGATATCCTCTTCAACATCATATTCATCCTTGATCTCCCCGAACAGTTCCTCGATAATATCTTCCATGGTCACAAGCCCCGCCGTTCCCCCGAACTCATCAACCACTATTGCAATCGACACCTGCTTATTAAGAAATTCATTCAGCATTTCAAAGCTTCTTTTAGTCTCAGGAACAAAGATTATTTCCCTGATGATGCTCTGCAGGTTCTGCGGCGATTTGAAAATGTCATAAGCGAAGATCACGCCGCGTATATTGTCAAGATTATCCTCATATACAGGGATCTTGGAATAACCCGAATCAATAAAAATTGAGATGGCTTCGTCGATAGTGGAATCGATATCAACTCCCATAATTTCTGTTCTGGGACGCATAGCCTCATACACTTTCTGCTCGCCAAGCGCCAGCACCCTGCTTATAATAGCACTTTCTTTTTTGTTGACGACGCCGGCTTCGTGACTCTCCTTCACGAGGAATTCAATATCTTCCTTGCTAAAAAGGAAATCTATATTCTCTGCCTTCATATTGGATGATTGAGTAATGAGAGATGAAAACGAGGCGGTTATACGCACAAAGGGATAAAGGACAAAAAACAGAATTCTTATCGGGATAGCTGTAAGGAGTACTATGCGGTCGCCCAGCTCCCTAGCAAAGTATTTAGGCAGAAGCTCTCCGAAAATGAGCAGGATAAGAGTAGAGATAATAAGTATGCTGAATTCACTCATATGGAAAACGGTAGAAAGTATCAGCGCACTAAGTGAAGCAAAAGCAATGTTAACAATGTTGTTTGCAATAAGTATTGTTGAGAAGAAATACCTGGGATTTTTAAAAAAGGCATAAGCTCCCTTTGCCGCAAGATTTTTCTTTCTCGCCCGGATCTCTATCTTAAGTTTATTTGAGACAACAAATGCCATTTCAGAGCCTGAGAAAAAAGCACTGACAATCACCAGTACAATAAGTATGATCAGCTGGTCTGTCATCTCAGTGTTTTTCCTGAGCTAGTTCGAATTATCTTCAGTGTCCTAACGTAATGAGAAATCATATAAGCATTAAAATCCGTCTTAAAAAGGACCATAAATAATTAACAGGGTCACTGCAGCATATAGCACTACTGTGATCATCATCTGCACATCAGAAATCAACAATTGCGTGGTGTTCTCCCCCTGCTTATTCATATAAACAAGAAACATATACCTGAATATACCGAAAACAACAAACGGTGTTGTATAAATCAGATTCTCAGTACCGAAAACAGTTATTGTTCTTTCTGAAACCGTATAAAGAGCGTAGCAGATAATAACACCAGCCGCAGCAACTGTTGCTACCTGGTCGGCGAAGTTAAGTGAGTAAAAAGCAAGAACTTTCCTTGTCTCAGTACTTGTCCCTTCAGCTACGACCTCAAGCTCCGAGTGTCTCTTCATCACCGCAAGGAATAACGATATAAACATTGTTGTAAGAATAAGCCAGCTTGAAATCACTACCTGGATTATAACCGCGCCTGCAAGCACGCGTATCAGGAAACCCGCGGCAATGCTGAAAATATCAAGCAGAACGATATGCTTGAGCCTCACCGAATAAAGAACATTTATAAGAAAAAAAAGTATTAGAAGAAGGTTAAAATTTAAATTGACAAAAAAACAAAGAGCCGCAGCAGCGAACCCCAGAATAAGCGCAATAAACAGTCCCTGTTTCGGCGATATTCTACCCGAAGCTATCGGCCTGTTCTTTTTCTTCGGGTGAGCCCGGTCAGCTTCAACATCTGCAATATCGTTGACTATATAAACTATGCTCGATGTAAGGCAGAATGCAGCAAAACCGATCAGTGCTGTTAAGAAATAATTCTCCCGGAAAAGGTTTAAAGAGAATACCAGCGGAACAAAAACAAATAGGTTTTTGATCCACTGCGGTATTCTTATAAGTTTTAAAACCTGGTTGAACATTAATTAAAAAACGGCGGTTTCCTCGTATATACCGAAAACTTGCTTAAGCTCGTTAACCATTTCACCAAGTGTTACATAATTCTGCGCGGCCTTCAGGAATACAGGCATAAGGTTATTCCCATTTATACTGGCTTCCCTTATTTCTCTAAGACTTTCATCAACAGCAGCCTGACTCCTGTTCTGTTTCAGCTCACCAAGTCTTTTCTTCTGCTTCTTCTCAACTTCAGGTGAAACATACAATATCGGGATGTCAACCTTCTCATCTTTCTCAATAAATTCATTCACACCCACTATGAATTTCTCTTTTTTCTCAACCTCTCTCTGGTACCGGTATGCGGCATCAGCTATTTCCTTCTGGAAATAACCAGTTTCAATTGCCGGTATTACTCCCCCCAGTGAATCAATCTGGTCGAAAATATCATTTGCCTCCTTTTCCAGCTTATCAGTCAGTGCCTCAACAAAGTAGCTTCCGCCAAGAGGATCAACAGTGTTTATGACTCCTGATTCATAAGCTATCAGCTGCTGGGTTCTTAATGCAATCTTAACAGCCTTCTCGCTCGGAAGTGCGAGGGTTTCATCCATTGAGTTTGTGTGGAGAGACTGTGTACCTCCCAGTACTCCCGCCAGCGCCTGGAATGCAGTTCTTACAATATTATTTTCAGGCTGCTGTGCTGTTAGCGTGCATCCTGCCGTCTGTGTGTGGAATCTTAGCCACCATGATCTTGGATTTTTCGCACCATACTTTTCTCTCATTCTCTTTGCATAAATTTTTCTTGCAGCCCTGTACTTTGCGATCTCCTCGAAGAAATCAAGGTGTGAGTTGAAGAAGAAAGAAATCCTGGGAGCAAATTCATCAACATCCATTCCTCGTTCTATACAGGCCTCTATATACGCAAAACCGTCTGCTAGTGTATAAGCCAGTTCCTGTATTGCAGTTGATCCGGCCTCACGGATATGATAACCGCTCACCGAAACCGGGTTCCATTGGGGAACTTCCTTAGCGCAGTATTCTATCATATCAACAATAATTCTCATTGAGGGCTGAGGCGGATAGATATATTCTTTCTGAGCGATATACTCTTTAAGGATATCATTCTGAAGTGTACCGCGCAGGTCTTTAAAATCGACTCCCTGTTTAGCTGCTACCGCAAGGTAAAAGGCAAAGATCATAGCCGCGGGTGAGTTGATCGTCATCGATGTTGAAACTTTATCAAGCGGAATCTTATTGAAAAGAATCTCCATATCTTCTAGTGATGATATCGCAACCCCGCAAATACCCACCTCACCTTCACTAAGGGGAGCATCTGAATCCCACCCCATTAATGTAGGAAGATCGAATGCAACAGACAATCCAGTC
The DNA here is from genome assembly GCA_963774455.1 of uncultured Ignavibacteria bacterium. Lineage (GTDB taxonomy): Bacteria > Bacteroidota > Ignavibacteria > Ignavibacteriales > Ignavibacteriaceae > DATFVA01. The sequence goes on along the minus strand of CAVZFD010000005.1, from coordinate 636,696 downwards.
TGACCACGATTCAGAAGATAATGAAATCTTTCATTAGTGTCTTCGGGTGTACCAAAACCGGCAAACTGCCTCATTGTCCATATTCTTCCCCTATATCCGTTTGTGTGAATTCCTCTTGTATACGGGTATTCTCCCGGGAAGCCAATCTCGCTGAGAAAGTTTATATTTTCGATATCATCAGGTCCGTATAACGCATCGACATCTCTTCCGCTGACAGTAGTAAATTTCATCCCCATATTCTTTGCATTCGATACTTTCTTATCAAATTCCTGTCGTCTTTCCTGATATTCTTTATCCGGCATTTTAATTCCTTCTTTCTATTTTATAATTACAAAGATAATAAGATATAAGTCTTTATTGAAGCTTATTCTATGATCTGCCGAACCTCCTGTCAAATTCGTCAAGTGGTATTTTTACCACTGTAGGACGTCCGCGGGGACAAACGTACGGCATAGATGCAGCAAACAGCTGATCGATCAGAAGTCTCATTTCCTTTTCAGACAGCCTGTCACCTGCTTTTATCGCAGCCCTGGCCGAATATGCCCCGGCAATAATATCCAGTACATCTTCATTTTCGTCTTTATTCTGCACATAATCGTGTACTAGCTCCATAAGGACATTCTCCTCCGAACCCTGTTTTACATCCTCGGGCACACCTTCAATTACTACGGTATTTTTACTAAAAAATTTCAGTTCAAAGCCCAGCTTAACCAGAAAGGGATTTATCTCTTTCAGTACTTCAATAACCTTTACTCCCGGCTCAATAGTTTTAGCGAACAGCAGCTGCTGTGAAAAAGGAAGATCGGCGTCCATTCTTTTTAAGGCTTTCTCATAAAGGACCCTTTCGTGTGCGGTATGCTGATCAATTACCATCAGTCCCGTTTTTATCTGCGAAAGGATAAATTTATTATGCAGCTGAATGATGAAAGCAGGCTCAGCTGATAAACGTCCTTCCTCCTCTACCTGCAATTCGTGAAATACTTCCTTTGGTTCGCGTTCGAATGGATGGGAAGTTTCTCCTTCCGGCGCCCTGATCACATTATCTGGTATGGCGCGGAATATAAGATCGATATCCTGATCGGTAAAATTAGTTCTTGCAGCGGCCTGCGAATTTCTGTACCCCTGATCTCCTGAAAAACTGCTTCTGTCTGTTCGCATAAAACCATCCGGATCATCCGCGTAATCCGGCCTGCCGGTAAACAACATACCCGGGGCAAGGTCGCTGGTACCGAGACCCTTCTTTATCACGGCAAGTACAAAATTGTAAATATCTCTTTCATCGTCGAAACGGACTTCAAGCTTCGAGGGATGGATGTTCACATCTGTTTTACGGGGGTCCAGTTCCATAAAAAGTATGAAAAAAGGATAATCCCCTTTTTCAAGTAAAGTATCGTAAGCTGTAAACACTGCGTGATTTATCTGCCTGCTGATAACATAACGCGAATTGAGGAACAGGTACTGATCGCCCCTGCTCTTCTTAAGCAGAGCCGGCTTTCCGATATAACCGTAAATATTAAGGAAATCTGTGCGCTCCTCCACCGGCAGCAGGGCTTCCATCATATTCTCAGCGAAAACCTGTTTAATGCGGTTAGGGACATCACCGGGTCCATAGTTATAAATCAGCTGATCATCATTATAGAGTTTAAATGTCAGGTCGGGGTGACTCAAAGCCGCCCTGTTGAACGTGTCAACGATATGCTTCATTTCAGTCCCATCCGACTTAAGAAAATTTCTTCTTGCAGGAGTATTAAAAAAAAGATTTTTGATAGTGACACAGGTTCCTTTTGAGAACGAACCTTTTTCCTTAATTATATTTCTGCCGTCTTCAATACGTATTAAAGTTCCTACTTCTTCATCTTTAATTTCAGTTTTTATTTCAACCTGTGCTACGGCCGCAATCGAGCTTAGAGCCTCACCGCGGAAGCCAAGAGTAGAGATGGATTCAAGATCGTCATATGTAAATATTTTGCTTGTTGCGTGCTTCTGAATACAGAGAAGGGCATCGTCTTCTGTCATTCCTGTACCATTATCGCAGACCTGTATCAGAGTTTTACCGGCACGTTTTATCATTACTTCAATAGTATCTGCAGCAGCATCAATTGCATTCTCAACCAATTCCTTTACAACAGATTCCGGTCTCTGAACAACTTCGCCTGCAGCAATTTTATTTGCTATATTTTCGGGTAGAATTTTTATTTTGGTCATTATCTTTTAACGTAGGTTATAATATCGAACTGATCCCTAACTTCCCTTGAAACTTCCTTCCATCTGACGGGATTTATCTCTGGAAAAAGAATATCCCCTTCAGCATCAAATTTCATAATGGAAATAATCATCTCGTCAGCAAGCTCAATTGCCTGCCGGTACACCTGCCCCCCGCCGATTATAAAAATCTTTTCGGGATTTGTTTTGGATACGGCTTCAATAGCTTCAGTAAACGTCCTGAATATTTTTACTTCTTCATAAGGAAGATCATAGTCAGGCTGGTTTGAAATAACTACGTTCAGTCTCTCCTTGAGAGGCTTGCCGAGAGTCTCAAAAGTTTTACGTCCCATAATAATGGGGTAACCAAGCGTAGTCTTTTTAAAATGTTGAAATTCCTCTTTTACATGCCATGGCATTTCCCCATTCGACCGTCCTATCACCCCGTTCCTGGCAACGGCAGAGATAATTATTATTTTCAAACTGCGACCTCAAATTTTATTGGTTCGAGGTGTTTGTATCCGATCAATTCAAAATCATCGAATGTCAGCTCATCGATCGGCTTCTTAGCGATCTTCAGTTCAGGCAGGGGAAGCGGTTTCCTTTTCAGCTGCTCCTTTAACCCTTCAAGGTGATCGTACTGCTCCATGTCGCTCCCTTTATCAGCAACATATATATGAGCATCAATAATAGTGTGAGCGAAAAATCCAAGTTCAAGGTTTGTTTCCTGTGCAATTATCTGTGTAAGAATAGAATAAGCCGCCAGGTTGAAAGGAATACCGAGCGCTATATCTCCCGATCTTTGTGTAAGGTGGCAGTTAAGTTTTCCGTCAGCTACATTAAAAGCAAACGAATAATGACATGGGGGGAGCTTGCTGGTTGTAGCATTGCCTGGTTCCCAGGCGGTAACAACAAGTCTCCTGCTGTAAGGATTCTTTTTAAGCTGGTCAATTACATATTTAATCTGGTCGACTTCATGAACTTCCCATTTACCTTCATGATTCTTCTGTGCACTCGGGAATTTTCTCCAGTAGTATCCGTAAGCTGTTTCAAGGTTGCCCTCTTCATCGGCCCAGGCATCCCATATTTTGGTATGCTGCCGGAGGTTTCTAATATGATCTTCACCTGAGAGGTACCATAAGACTTCATGCAGCAAAGATTTCCAATGCATTTTCTTTGTCGTCAGCAAAGGAAAGCCCTTAGATAAATCCACGCGGTAAAACGCAGCGAAATAAGATATTGTATCTACGCCGGTACGCGTAGGCTTCCTTACTCCATTTTCCATTACGAGTTTTACCAGGTCAAGATACTCCTGCATATATGCCTTTATCTTCTAATATTCATGAATTGTTGATTGTTGAAATTTACTAAAAAATGACGACGCGGTAAAACCAAATTAAAGGAGCGATATTATTTTCCTGCTTGCTAATTCTATCCCTTTTTCAAAGTTTTTAATCGATTCCTCTTTGCTATCGAAGAAGGAGATAAATTCAATTACGTCTACATTTTCTCCAATTTTATTCTTTACCTTATTTTCAACTTTTCCACAGCAAAGAATAACTCTTTTATTTTGTCTCCGGGCTGTCTGGAGCACAATTCCTGCTCCCTTACCGTGGAGAGATTGATCATCGAAGATTCCCTCACCGGTTACCACAACATCGAAGTCTTTAATTCTGTCTTCTAATTTAAGCTGCTTATTAATAAATTCGACTGCTTTTACAGATGATGCATTCAAGAATAGATGGAGTCCAGCCGCCAATCCTCCTCCTGCGCCTGAAAGATTATCAGATGATCTGTCTAATCCATTATTTTTTAATAGGTTAACTATTTTAGTAAATCCAAGTTCCAATACCTCAACCTCACCCTTGTCGGCTCCTTTTTGGGGACCAAACGTTCTGGCAGCTCCCTTTTTACCAAATAACGGGTTTTCCACATCCAATATAGTCTTAATCTTGAATGGGAGCACGGGTTCATTCCATTTAATTTTTTTAATTCTATAAAAATATTCAGGCAGTATCTTGTCTTTATTTCCGAAAATATCAAAGAGTTCCAGGCCGAAACGGGAGCACACCCCCAATCCAAGATCGTTTATTCCCGTTCCGCCTACACCAATTACTACCTCATCAACTTGAATACTTCCTTTTTCAATATCCTCTTTTATTTTAAGGAACATATCTCCCAGTCCTTTTGAAGAGAGAGTAAGGGGACGTCTTTTTTCCTCGGGAATAACCCTTAAGCCGAGCACCCTGGCCGATTCTATATACAGCCTCTTACCCTTCCGGTCATATCCTGCTTCACAGTCGAACCTGGATTCATCATAGGGGGTTGAAATATTATAGCTGACGATCTCAAGATCGAACACAGTCTTACAAGCATTCAGAAACCCATCGCCTCCGTCAGATACAGGCAGCGATGCTGTTTGAATAGATTCTTCCCGGTCAAGGTATTTACTGAACAAAGCGGCAGCCTTATCTGAGTCAGCTACTTCTTTATAGCTGTTAGGGGCGATGAGAATTTTATGTTTCATATTTTGATGCTACCTTCCGGTAAACAATCTCCATATTATTTATCATTTTATCAAGAGTAAACTCATTTAAGAATTTCTCCCGTGAGGCCCTTCCCATCTTTCTTCTTAAGTTACTATCCTTAACTAAACGTAAAATTCCCTCATTAAACTGCGTTATATTTTCAGGTTCAACCAGCCCGCCGTTCGTATTATCATCAATCATATATCCGATATCGCCTACTTTGCTCCCGATAACTGGGAGTTCAGCGGACAGAGCTTCAATGATCGCCACAGGAAACGTTTCACCACCCGCATCTACCGAGAACTGGGTAAAAATGTCGAATGCGGAAAGGATATCCTGTACATCGTTCCTCGCACCTGTGAATATTACTTTATCCTGAATTTCATATTCCCCTGCCAGCCGGATGAGATTTTCCTTCAATTCACCTTCACCCGCAATCATTAACCGTATTTCGTTGCTCCCCTTCTCCACTAATTCCTTAAACGCCTTCAGCAGGAAACGATGCCCCTTAAATTCAACGAGACGCGAAAGACTCCCAAGGAGAATATCATTTTCCTTAATTCCGAATTCCTGTCTTACTTTCTTTCTTCCCTCTTCGGTTCTCTTAATTTTTTCAACAGGAATACCGATATGGACAACTGTAATTTTATTGGGCGAAATCTTATCAGTTTCAACCATTATCTTCCTGGTTGAATATCCCACGGGGGTAAAATGATGAATTAAATAATTATTCCTGTACCAGTGAATAATATTACGGTTTATAGATAGGCAGCTATGAATTGTTGAAATGTTCTTTGCCCCGATAAACCTGCCTGCAACAGCAGCAATGGTCCGATCCAGATTTGAATTAGTATGAACGATATTGATATTTTTTCCTTTGAGAGCCTTAATCATCACCCTGACGGCATTGAACTCTTTACCGTGAGCTGCGTAAGGAACACCGAACGTTTCATAACCCTTATCACGTGCCACCCTTTCCAGCTCAGAACCAGCTAAAGGTGCAATAAGTATTTCGTGACCTTTCGCCGACAACCCGTCTGCCAGGTAGAGAACATAATTTTCACCGCCAGCAATATTCCGGGCATCATTAGTGAGCAGGATCTTCAAAGCTGGCTCTCTCTCTTCCTGAGTTCCCATATCTTCATATAGATCAGCATATTAGTCATGGCGTGAAGCAGCGACACCATTAGTCCGTATCTGCCATCTCTATAACCCTTCCTTACAAAGAAATACTGGAAAAATGCGCTGGCCGGATGTGTAACGAAATCAACAGGACTAACACTTTTATGCCGGTATTTCTGTTGAGCCTCCAGTGTTGAATAGTTGTTCATCTTTGAAATTGCATCTTTAAGCGAACGGTATGAATAATGGTCGATCCTGTTTTTCAGGCGACCCGTCTTCCCTTCAACAATAAAGGATTCGTGAACATACCGATCGGTAACAGAGGTCTTTGACCTCTTAAAAAGACGAAGCTGATAATCATTATCCCAGCCGCAGCCGGTAATATGTTTACCAAGAAAATAATTTTTGCGTGAGATGGAGAAGCCATCGAAGTTCACATCAAGTCCTGATTGTATTTCATCCTGGAGCTCCGGTGTTACTCTCTCATCCGCATCAAGACTCAGGACCCACTCATTTTCTGCTAACGACAGAGCATACTGTTTCTGCTTCGAGTAGCCTTCCCACTTCCTGGTGAATATCTTGCGGGTGTATTTACGGACTTTTTCAATAGTATTATCTTCGCTCTCAGAGTCAACAATAATTATTTCATCCGCCCACTGAACAGACTTCAGGCATTCCTCAATATTATTCTCTTCATTTTTAGTAATTATTATTACAGAAATTTTTTGTGATGAATCCATTAAAGGCTATTTTATCAAAAATTGTTCTTAAATTTAAGAAATTAATGTTTATTATTTGATGAATATAGTAATTGCAACTACGGGACATCCTCCTTTCGATGAGCGCATCTTTTACAAGTTTGCTGTTTCACTGCGGTTGTCAGGCCATGCCGTCTCTATAGTTAGTGCACAACAAGAATCAACCAACGAATCAGAAGGAATAAAAATCAAGGGTTTTGACGGTACTTCGTTTTCAAAAAAAGATAAAATAGAAAAACTATACGGTGAGATTGCTGCGTTCAACCCCTCTCTGGTTATCTGCTGCGAGCCCCTCGCAATTCCTGCTGCGCACCGGTATAAGAAAAAAAGTAATGAACCCGTCAAAATAATATACGATATCACCGAGTACTACCCTCATCAGAATACACTTAACCAGTACTCCGGGATATCCCGTATGGTTCAATATATACGGCTAAGCATGTTTAATGTTTATGCATCGAACCTTGCTGATTACCTGTTCATTGGAGAAGAAGGCAAGGCCAGACTTTATGATATAATAGCCCCTTCCAGGAAAAAAGCCATTATAGGTTATTATCCTCCGAAGAGGTATTTTCATTACTTCCCTCCTGCTTACGACGGAACTAATTTTACATTGTGTTATGCAGGAAGCAATGCGGGGTCAAGCGGTTTCAGAAGGTTTATTGAGTTAATTAATATGGCTGCTCAGCGATTTCCGGATAAATCTTTTACTGCAAAGGTTATCGGCATGGAAACGGAAAGTGGAAGAGATAAGGGACTGAGATCCTTCAGCAACATCAAGACTATTTATACCGGCCGCACGAACTATAAAGATTATCCCGCAAAGTTTGAAGGAACAGACGTGTGTATAGATCTCAGGGATAAAAATATTGTTTTCAACCGGTCGCTTCCGATCAAGGTATTCGACTACATTGCCTGCGGAAAGCCTTTCATCTTTTCTGATCTGGATTCATTTAAGGGATATGATGACCTGAGGGACGCCGGGTTAATGACGGACCCGGATGATCTTGAATCTGCTTTAAAAAGAATATCTCTTTACGTGAACCATCCTGAAAAACTTAGAGAGGATTCTCTTACTGCATACAAGCTTTTCGAAGAAAAGTACAACTGGGAAAATGTTGAGAAAAAGATGATCGAAATAATTGATTCCCTGTTTACTAACCCGTAATATTTAATTTCTTCCTGAACATCTCAAACGTGAGCAGCCAATTAAGATCGGCTGAATTCTTCTTACCGCTGTAAAAACCATTAATAATGCTCATTACCGATTCCTCGTTGTAAGGCTTATACTCTCTCACGGCATCCCTGGTTATAATTTCACGTATCGTTTTTTCATGTACCCGGAAGAGTCCGCATATACTCTCTTCCTGCGGATTTTTCTGTATTGATTTCTTCATACGTGTGTAAACATGAGAAGTAAATAAGGAGAGTCCATACGGATATACGGTAGAGTTTTTCACCAGTGGAAAATCCTGAAGAGCAGGATAGTTATTATGTATGGCATTATAGAAAAGCTGGCTGTTTTTACGCTGCTTAACAGAAATTCCCAGACTTGCAGAGATAATACTTCTTTGAGCAAAGGGCATAAATCCTGGCAGAATACTATCAAGCCGTGACTGTTCAGGTCCGAAGTAATTAGGGATCCTGTACTTAGCAACAAGGAAATCAACGAAATTTTCAATACCTACTTGTCCGGGATCCGGGAAGGATTCAAATATTCGCCGTACCTGTTCGGCTGCGTTCTCCATCATCATCTCTTCGAACTCATCTTTGAAGATCTTTGGTTTTGGAACCAAAAGGTGTTTAAGAACCTCAGCATGATTTTTATTAAGAAGCGCATTCTTGCCTTTTAAAAGCAGCCGGTTAAGGAACTGTCTGCGGGCAAATTCTGCGAGGGCACCGTCAACAATTAATTTATTCTCAAAATATTTATTGTTCAGCACAGCAAGTTTCATATAGGAAGAAACAGGTTCTATGAGCTGTGTAGCGGCAATATATTCTCCGGCCTTATTAAAGAACAGACCGCTCCCTGGTTCACGCGGCTGGAGGAAATAACATTTCAGCGCGAGTTTTTCAGATATTTTTTTTGCTACCTGAAGATCTACATCGTCATTGTACCCGAATGAATGAATATTAAATTTCTGGTTTCTATCCTGCAGCAGAAATGAAAGCAGGAACCGTGAATCAAGCCCGCCCGATAATCCGAAGGTCATCCGGACGCTCTCAGGGATTTCAATTGAAAGGAGTCCCCGGATATTATCAAACAAATTCTCAGGTTCAGAAGGCTTAATATCAGGGAGCCAGTTTTCAGTTTCTATTTTAAAAGAAGTGTGAGTTATCACCGCAGAAGAACCAGGAGGAAGTTTTTCAATATTATGGATGAAAGAATCATCAGACAGCTGATTAAATGCCATCCAGCGGGAACCGAATTCCGAAAAATCAATTTCAACCTGATCCATTAGGGTCGTTAACCACTCAAGATTGGAAGAAAAATAGACTCCGCTTTTATTTTTATAAAAATAGATTGTTCTTAACCCGATAGGATCACTGTAAAAATTTACCTTTTCGTTATCCCATTTCACGATGACGTAATGACCTTCAGGATCTTTAAACTTTCCCTCCCTGACAATTCGATCCCAGTCGTCTTTTTGCAGAAGCTTCCGGTTGTCAGTGTTTCCGCTGATACCTACTCCCAGCATCAACCAGTGGTTTTCTTCCGAAAAATTAATAGTAAACTCAGGTCCGCCAGCTGCAATAAAAAACCTGGGTTCATCAATTTTAATATCAGGGACGGGATAAAGAGAAGAAAGGCTGAGTTTCTTCTGTTCACTTAAACTACCCGAAAATCCGAATATCCAGCTCATTATTTACCTGTTGGTTTAAGTTTGAATCCTGTTAAGCGATATACTATTAAAGATGCCATTATAAACAAAATTATATCAAGAAGAAAAACATTCAGCAACTTTGAAACCACATAAAATGCCGTGATAAAGGCCAAAACTATCACAATTTTCACCGGCTGATAAGTAATTTTGATTTTCCTTTCAGAAATAATTACAAGGTAACCGGCTGAACAGAAATAACTTAGAAGAGTTGCTTCTGCTGCGCCCATTATTCCATATATAGGTATCAGTAAAAAATTGAGGCAAATGTTGATCACCAGGGCAATAAAATCACTAACCAGGAAATGAAAACTTTTACCAGATACATAGGGATAAATCGAATAATAAGTTATAACGGCGCTGAATATATAAGAAATAAGAATGACAGGGATGATTTGTGCCCCGCTGGCATACTGAAGATCGAAGAGCCTGAATCCCAACACACTGAAATTAAAAAGATCGTCGATGAAAATCGAAACAGCCAGGAATATCAAAAGGCTGACAGCGATAATTTTTGTAAAAGTTTTCCCGAAGTCACTGCTATAATTTCCCTCATTGTACAGCCTGATAGAATACGGCGTCCAGGCGCTTCTTAATGACATCACGAAGATATTCATTACCAGGGCTATCCTGTAGGAGAAACTATAAATGCCCACCTCACTCTTCCCAAGGAAATGATTGATTATAAACCTGTCGATAACATCAACCAGAGCCGATAATAATCCCGCCACGATTAAAGGATATGAGAATGATAAGTAGGTTTTCAGCCAGGCTGTCCTTATTACAGGCAAATAATTTTCTTTCAGGAATGGCAGAATAATTAAGAAAACCATTATTGAAGTAACCAGCTGTGCCCAAATAATTCCGTAGATCCCAAGTCGGAGGTAGTAAACGAGGTAAAGGTTAAGCACAAGATTTACAACCGCACTGAATGAAGAATAGATAACAACCTTACGGGCAAGCTCCTTCGTTCTCAACAGGTGCAGGGTAATAAAAGTAATGCTCTCGAAAAAAAGTGCCGCAAAGATGATCCTGATTAAATTACCATAACCCCGCGAGCCTACAGCCTCAAAAGCGATCCATCCCGAAAGCAGGAACATAATCGCTGTTAGAGCTAGTCCTATTATTCCGGTTGCATTAAGGATAGTGGAGAATATTACTTTACGTTTACCTTCACTTTTTTCTTCAAGATAATATTTGCTAAGCGCCGATTGGAGGCCCGACTGGTAAAAGACGGCGATTACTGCATAAAGGGACATTATCAGTGCATAATTGCCGAAATCTTTAGTGGTGATTAAATTTGAATAAAGCGGGAGAAGCAGGAAGCTGACCGATCTGACAAACAGGTTCCCAACCGTATACAAAACCGTTGCTTTAGAAAGGCTGCTCTTTTTCTCCATCAGATAATTTTATTTTGTCTGTATAATTCTTTTAGCTTAGAATCTACGCTTTTATAACCGTGATATTTATCTACCCATTTCTTTCCCTGTTCACCAAGTTGATTTCTCAAACTAACATCATCAATAAGCTCTGAAAGCTTTTGATACAGTTCGTCCGCGTTATTAGCAACTACGAAGGGATTTTCGGGGAGCCAGCGGTCATAATCATCGGTCATATTTGTTATTGTGGGGATTCCCATAGCGATAGTTTCGAGTCCTGCCTTTCCGTATCCCGTCCCTCCCATTGAACCTCCGACCTGGTCAATTGCAATATCGCATTCACTCTTAACATGAAGGACCTCGTTACGAGGTTTATTCTCCATCAGGATGAACCCGATCTTTTTTTCTTTTTTGATTTTTTCGATTACAGAAAGTATGAGATCGGTGCCTTTATACTTCCTGTTGGTAGGCGAATGAACTATCCTTATTAATTCTCCAGGCACTTTCTTCTTCTCAGGAAGTTCGGAAGGATCATATGGATAGAACAAATAATGGAGATCTTTTTTCAGTGCAAGGTGATCATATTCAGATGTAATATTCAGATCGGAAATCTCATCAAGTTCCCGAATAAGTCCCCGCAGCCGCAGATCGCTACCATAGTAGCAGCAGACGATTTTCTTCCCTTCCCTTTTCCATTTAAGTGCCTGTGAAGGGAAGCGGTAGAAATCGAGACCGGCATCGTAGTGGATAATATCGTAATCATCCAGGTTATATTTATGGATGGCCTCTTCAATCTTAGTTTTCCTCATTCTATCGGTCATTTTAAAGTACAAACGCTCAAGTTCATTCTTAAAGTTAAAGGAAGGCGCCGTTGTTACCTGCAAGTCATTCCGGTAGCCGATCTTCTTTTTACGCCAGGACCTAGCAAAACTGGAATCAGGAAGAGGGAGATCAAGACAGATATCCTCGGGAAAGTCAATAGGATTTTTATGATATGTAATGAGGCGTGAAGAATCCCCGGTGCTATTATGCATTCTGAAGAAATCATATGGCACGCCCGCATAATTCTGGGGTGCCAGATGTAATATTTTCAGCATCAGATATCTTTTATTAATGTATCTCTGAAAATTCCGCGTGCACCAAAATTTTCTTTGAACCTTCCGAGTCCCCAGTTTGGTTCCATGTTAACAGTAAAAATTCCAAAATCGAGGAAACGGAAACCTTCTTCTTTATACCGTTTCATAATTTCATAGAACAGCAGGTTAACGGCGCGGTATTCCTGGTATTCCTCATCGTGGCTGATATAAAAGGCAAGTACTACCTTCGGGTTAGCGCTGAAATTGCATACACCTGCAATCAGCTTATCTTTAAGAAATGCACCCCACAAACGGATCTTTGCCGGAAACATTTTTTTAAGCTTTATCAGTTCATCGAGCGAGTGAGCCGGCGATACATCATGCCGCAGTTTCAGGTTCTTCTTAAGAATCTCATAATACTCAGCGAACTTCTCGCACTCTACAACCTCAATTCCCTGCTTGATTGATTTCTTTACGGCAGTTCTTGCCTCCGCACGATATGTGGAAAGCAGTTCATCCTTATCGAAATCCAGTTGAACGATACTTGAAACATCTCTTTTTAAGTAGGTAAAACCATTTCGTACCAGCGCAAAATCAATATAATTGGAATATTTCGTTTGATAAATTATAGGAGGCAGAGTTAGCTGCACCCTGTCGACTTTAAGCTCCTCAGCATATTCAAGAAGTACGTCGACCATTGCATGAGCTTCTTTAAAATTGAGATTGGAATTATAAACAAAACTGCCGTATGAGGCTCCGGGATGTGAAGCAAGAACTTTCCTCCCCTCCCTCTCAACGACAGCAGCAGTATAAAGGCCCAGCACTTTATTATCTTTTTTCACTACAATTGAAGCATCGTTAAATCTATCTGCAGGATGATAGGCAAGAAATTCACGCTTATGAAACATCGTTCCATTATCTGAATTCTCGACAAAATTGTCCCATTCCTGTTCAGACAAACCTGATTTCTTAAAAGTTTTATATTCGATCATATTTCCGGGTACTTGAAGATTAGTAAAATTTGAACTGAAAAATACTATTTCTGGGTCTAATATTAAAACATAATCAGAATGACCGGGTAATGTTCATTCAATATTTTTATTTTAGGCACCAGATTATTACGGAGTGCAAATTGAAGATCAAAATCCTACTTATTGTAATCATCAGCCTATCTCTTCATTTATCAGCGCAGGTAAATACTGTGCCGTCTGATTACGTGAATCCTTTTATCGGGACTGACGATATGGGGCATACATTTCCGGGGGCTGCGGTACCTTTCGGTATGGTTCAGCTTAGTCCCGAAACTGATACGGTCATGTACAGCAACGGCAACGGCTACAACAAAGATGTTTACAGGTATTGCGCGGGTTATCAATACTCCGATAGTACAATCGTCGGTTTTTCGCATACACATTTTAATGGCACAGGGCATTCAGACCTTGGTGATTTTTTGATTATGCCGACTACCGGCAAGCTGCAGCTAAATCCCGGGACAAAGGATAATCCTGATAATGGATATCGATCAAGATTTTCGCATAGCAATGAACACGCAAGTCCCGGTTATTATTCAGTAAAGCTTGATGATTATAACATCAATGCAGAACTGACCGCAGCAGAACACACAGGATTTCACAAATATACCTTTCCCGAATCCGATGATGCTCATATAATTCTCGATCTGACCTCCGGCATTTATAATTATGACGGCAAGAACGTATGGTCGTTTATCAGGGTTGAGAATGATACCCTGGTTACAGGTTACAGGCAGACCAACGGCTGGGCGAGAACAAGGCTCCTGTATTTTGCTATGGTTCTATCTAAGCCCATTGGGTCATACGGCTTAACAGATGACGAGAACCTTGTATATAAAGGCTTCTGGAGGAAATTCAACCAGGATGATAACTTCCCGGAAAGAGCAGGACACAATATAAAGGCACACTTTGATTTTAAGACTGTCAACGGTGAAGAGATAAAGATTAAGCTTGCGATCTCAGCTGTCAGTACAGAAAATGCTATTGAAAACTTAAAGGCCGAGATTTCCGGTTGGGATTTTAATAAAGTTAAAAATGAAGCTGGAGATAAATGGAATAAGGAGTTATCAAAAATTAAAATCGAAGCCGATGAGGATACAAAGATCAATTTTTATACTTCTATGTATCACAGCTTCCTTTCGCCTGTCATTTATTCTGATGTGAACGGAGAGTACCGGGGACTCGATCAGAACATTCACAAAGCTGAAGGGTTCACCGATTATACGATCTTTTCACTATGGGATACCTACCGCGCCCTTCATCCTTTGTTTACAATAATTCAGCAGAAACGTACAAACGATATTGTTAATTCGATGCTCGCTCATTATGAGCAGAGTGTTCATAAAATGCTGCCTGTATGGACGCATTACTCGAATGAGAACTGGTGTATGATCGGGTATCATGCTGTTTCCGTTATCGCAGATGCATATTTAAAGGGAATCAGAACTTATAATGTTGATGAGGCTTTTGAAGCGGTGCTTTCAACTTCGAATTATGCTGTTTATGATGGGATAGGATATTATAAAGAATACGGTTACGTGCCGGAAGATTTGAGTCCTAACTCCGCATCTAAAACCCTCGAATATGCTTATGATGACTGGACAATTTATAAGTTTGCTGAAGCCCTGGGAAACAAAAGTGATGCTGAAGAATATTACAGGAGAGCTGGATCTTATAAAAATATATTTGATGAAAAGACAGGATTTATGCGGGCAAAAAATTCCGACGGCAGATTTAATATGCCGTTTGACCCAATTAGCACATCAGGACAGGGATATATCGAAGGAAACGCATGGAACTATTCTCTTTATGTTCCGCAGGATGTAAAGGGATTTATTAGTCTTATAGGCGGAAATAAAAAGTTAGTAACCTGGCTTGATTCATTATTCACGATGGAAGTTTCAGATGAGAGCATTGCCGAAAGTGAGGACATCACTAAAACAGGAATGATCGGAAATTATGTTCACGGAAATGAACCCAGTCACCATGTACCCTATATGTATGTATACGCGGGACAGGCCTGGAAAACACAGGAAAGGGTTCACCAGATAATGAACACGATGTATAAGCCGGAACCTCACGGCCTCTGCGGGAATGACGACTGCGGACAAATGTCGGCATGGTACATTTTCAGCGCACTTGGATTTTATCCGGTTACCCCCGGAAGCAATGAATATGTTATTGGCAGTCCTTCTGTGAATGAAGCAGTCATTAACCTGGAGAACGGAAGAACATTTAAGGTAACATCAGAAAATTTATCCAAAGAAAATATCTACATAAGTGAAATACGACTCAACGGCAAAGAAATAAACCGCAGCTTTATTACAGACGATGAGATTATGCAGGGAGGCGAACTTAAATTCATTATGTCAGACAAACCGAACAAAAATTGGGCGATGGATAAAAATTTCCTGCCTTACTCAATGAGTGAGTAATATGTTTTTACGAAGCAAAATTAATATACATTTTCAAAAGTCGGTGTAATTCACCCCGTCTTTTTTATGGTCTCAAAATCACCTCTGAGGGAAGTAAACAGGAAAGATATAGATTCAGCTAAGACGAGACGGTAACGCTGGAACGCATATGCTCAATTAAAAGCTGAACTGCAGGGAAAAGATTGAGGAGTTGCCCAATCCGTAAGAGAACGGAAGGAAGGCATAATCAAATCTCAGGTTCCCCCACATAAGTCCTACACCGCCAGTAAATCCCCGCGATTCATAACCCGTCTGGTATCCGGCACGCAGTGCAATTGTGTTGTCGTAAACACCTTCAGCGCCCAGATTGAAGTGTGTATCGTCTGTTGAAAGATACTTCTGGAACTCTGCCGCTGTGGTTACACCTATTTTTGAATCGGAAAAATCAAAATGATAAGCGGGACCAACACGGATTTCTGAAGGAAGTTTTGTAGCCTCATTTCTAAGGTTATTCATTGAACCGAGATTCTTTATTACTGCTGATGCTGTCAGGCCTTCAACAGATGTCCTATAATTCAGACCGAAATCGAATCCCCATCCGGCTGCTTCATCTGAAAGGATTCCTTCATAGAGATATTTAACAGATAAACCAAAATCTATATTTTCAACAATGCCGAACCCGGTAGATAAGCTGCCGAAGAAAAAGTTTGCGTTAAATTTTGTATCCGCGATACCGGGTTTGGTACGGGCTTCAATATCGCTGACGGTAGTGACGTTGAACCCTAAGGCTAAAGGCAAGCCCCATAACTCAGACGAAATACCAAGGACCTCACTTCTTACATCCTGTATCCATTCATTATGCATCAGGATAATTTCCGTATTTTCCTTTCCTGCAAGTCTTGAAGGATTGTAGAAAAGAGCTGAAACATCATTAGCAGAAACTGCTCCCGCATCACCCATCGCAATATTCTTTGCGCCGAATCCGAATTTAAGGAAGGATAAACCTGTATTCCCGGCAGACTGTGAGAAGGTATAGGTTGTAAAAACAAATAATAATAATATTAACTTTTTCATTTATATAATTCTAAGTTAAACATTGTAATCTTGTAATTGCAATTTTGCAATCTTGTAATCTTGTAATTAGAATATAACATTTATTCCAACGACGTGACGATCCTGCGGCGAATACTGTTCAACCATAAATGCATAATCCACACCAACAGTAAATCCATCTATATTCCTGGAATAGGAAAAACCTGCTGCAGGTTTTGGAAGAAAATCGGAATTACTTAGGTTAAACTGATCGATGCCGGCACGAAGGTAAAGTCCTTCATAAATATTGTATTCTGCACCTGCCCTTATGATATTAGTTTCAGCATTACTGTTTTCAATTTCGATTGCTGTCAGCAGTCCTAGCTCTTTATTGGAGTAGCTTACACCAATTTTCTTAAGTAAAGGAAATTTGTTGGTTGTAGTCATTCCACCATCAGTTCCGTATAAGGGACCTGTATCCCACTTGTATGCACTGTTAAGGTCAGTAATTCCAAGAGACACGTTCCACTGATCATTTATTTTATAGAGGGCACCGATATCGACTCCAACTCCGCTGGAAGAAACAGATTCATAAAGTTTATAGTAATAAAACTTTGCTTCGATGCCGACTGCGAAATGTTCTGAGAATCTTTTTCCCAGGCCAACGAAGAACTGGTTCTCTGAAGTTGTTAGTTCGCCTGTCTGTAGTCCCTGGTTGTCCCTTCCGTCGATCTTACTTACCCCGCTATTTATAATACCTGCGCTGATACCTGCAGACCGGTTCTTATTTCCGCCAAGATCAAACCGGCGGGTAAAAGACAAAAAGTTAAGTGACCTGTCAAGTGAAAGGAATGTGTAAGATGTCTGGAAAGAATTGCCTTCCTGGAAAACACTGAGAGCAGGGTTATAATATGAAACAAGGTTTCCTTCAGTTACAGCAGACATAGCGTTGCCCATACCAATACCACGCGCTCCGAATCCCATCCTGGTAAATGCGCCTGGCATCGAACCTATTTTGCTGAATTGAGGCTGTGCATTAAGTAAAGTAGTAAAAGACAGTGCAATCAGTATTAGAAAATATTTTTTCAACAGAACCTCTGTTTAATTCAATTTATAACAGGATCATTGTAACACTATAATCTTTCCGTATAAAGGATCTTTCGATCCCACTTCGATCCTGTAAAAATAAACACCATTTGGAACAATACTTCCATTATCATCAGTGCCGTCCCAATAATCATAAGGTGAATCAGTACCAGCGATATTGCGCGGTGCATTCTGTATAACTGTTTTAAGATAATTCATCCCGAAATCGAATAGTCTTATGGTTACGTTCTCCTGTTTTCCGCCCGTATCATATTTGAAAGTGATCTTGGTATCTATTTTTGGAGAAAAAGGATTAGGAAAAGCGTAGACCTCTTTGGATTCAGGGGCAGCAATATAAACTTTCCAGTTGCCTGACCACATAGTCGTCCCTGTTTCTGTCAATCGTGCCGATCCCTGATCGGAACCGATCCAGATAGTATTTCCTGATGCCGCGGCAGAATAAAATGCTGTAGTATTAAGGATACCTCCGGTTTGTGAATCTTTAATAGTTCCGGGAAGTGTCCATGTATTTCGATCTGGACTATTAGATCTGAATACACCGTTATCAGTTGCAGCCATCGGCTGATTGCCCTTAAAACCGAAATTATGAGCCTGTTCGTGAGGCAGTACTACATTCCATGTATCACCGCCGTCAGAAGTGTAGCTTATTCCGTTATATTCGGTATATCCTTCAGCCTTCCAGGTAGCCCCCCATACTTCATCAGTAACAGGATTATAACCGAGAGCAACGACAAAATTTCCGCTGATGCCGTTTTCCTGGTTAAGGTGATTAAATTTCTGCCAGCTTACACCTCCGTCGGTGGAACGGTTAATCCCATTGGCTGTACCGGCATACACTATAGAATCATCTTTTACCGTTACAGCAAACAACCGATGATTGAGCCAGCCTGTACCGAAATTGCCTGATGAGGGTGAGAGTGCATATTTGATAGTATCTGAGGGACTAATAGAATTAAGGCTGTCTGACGGGAGAAGAATCCGCTGCCAGGTTTGTCCCATGTCAGTGCTCTTTCTGAGGCCGCCTGCAAAAGAAGCAATCCAGATGGCATCAGGTGTAAAAGCGATATCATAAGTAAGGTTTTGGATTGCAACAGTAACCGGAAGAGCGCGCACTTTGGGGAGCTGCACACCGTCATTTATCCCGTATACCAGTGTGGAATCTGCCGAATCATCAAGCGGTTGAGGAACGGAATGCCAGGTTGTCCCGTGATCTGTTGTGTAGTGTAAGCCTGAACCTTCAGGAAGTGTTGAACCATTTATATCTTTTGAATGAGCGGTAGAAGCCCAGATAACATCGTGATATTTGTCGTAAGCTATTGCGGGTACGCTCTCGGAACCAAATGCTTCGTTTCCAAAGAAGTTTGTCCAGCTTTCTCCGTTATCGGTAGAAAGACTGACACCCCTGCTTGTACCAAGCCATACAGTATCACCTAAGGCAATAATATCACTTACGCTATTGCTTAAGGGTGTTCTTGTTTCGAGGATCTTGCTCAATCCTTTATCATTTAACAGCTTGTATGAATCCGGTGTCTGTGAAAAAAGAAGAGCAGGAATTAATATTAATAATAATAGGATTAAACTTTTCATTGAATAAGTTCTACATTCTGGATGATTTTATTGCTTAGAAGATTAGTTCTGTCAATTGCCTGGAATTCAAACCTCCAGCTTCCGGTCGGTTGTCCTGAGGGAAATGTTAGAATGACAGTAAAGGTGCTGTCATCTGCAGTTACATCACCATCAGTTGAAGTCTGGCCGTCATCAAAAAGCGGGAACTGGTAGACTCCCTGGGAATTTTGAACCTGAGTACCATCGGGTTTATAGAGTTCATAATAAACCGACTCAATATCATCGTACCCGTTGGAATCGACAGCCATTACGGAAAAGACGAATGTCTGACCGTATGAAACGGTATCAGGCAGATCGAGATTCGATAAAACGGGTGCAAATTTATCTTTCCCGTTATCAAATACGTAGTTCTGAGCTGAAATATAATTTGTTGTACCGTAAATATCTTCAACGTAATACTTTATAAGGTACACACCGTTAATATAACTGTTGCTCATTGTAAGCTTGTTTGAAAACGTATTATCACTCCCTGAAGAATCGCCGTGGGCTGAAATGTCTCCGTCATTGTACAGTAAAATAGCAGAAGAATTGAGCTGTGTGCCGTCCGGTTTGATAACGTTAAAATAGGCAGACTGAACCTGTTCGGGAGAATTAAAGGTGACGGCGAAAGTAAGCACGGAATCGGAAGTCAGGTAATCAACCGAATCGATAGGGGCAATATTTGTAACCTGTATTGTGTTGGTCTGTTTCGGATTTATGACCGAATCGAAGGTTTTTTCGCATCCCCAGAATAAAATGGGAAGCAGAATTAAAAGAGCGAATTTTTTCATAAAGTTAATATTGGTTTGAATTTAGCGTCACTCAAGGTAAAATTACATCCCCCCGGATATCATAAAAGGCGTAGGGGAAAAAGAAATTATCAAAATGAAGTAGCTAAGATAACCTAAAAATCTCCTTTTCCCATCAAGTTTGTCATAATCCGGTATTGTAGGATGTTTTAGCTTTATGACGAAAAACAGAATGAGGGCCCATATCAGCCAGCCGAGCCAGCCGAATACAATATTTATTTCAAGGAATATCTCAACAAAGCCGGCAAGACCCAGCACAAATAAAATCACAAAAGAAATAACTGCAATTTTATAATGAGTTTCCCCGCCGAACATGGTGTATCCTATATGTCCGCCATCAAGCTGACCTACAGGGATCATATTCATCGCAGTGATGAACATCCCGAACCAGCCAACGCAAAGAAACGGGTAATGGTAGACCTCTGACATAGGAGGAAAAAACTGCCCCGGGTGAACAAAGATCATCTTAAAGAAAGAGAATAGCAAGGTGTTGCCGAACTCAAGCTGTATACCTGATTTACCATATTCCGGAGAAAAGTAATCAGGATGAATTGAAAGAATGTATTCCTTACCGGGGACATTAAGAAAACCGTATAGCAGAACGATAAGACAGGCGACAAATCCCGCAATAGGACCCGCTACACCAATATCGAACATTGCTTTCTTTGAGGGTATAGGAGTTTTCGTTCTTATCACTGCTCCCATCGTTCCAAAATTGAGAAAACCAGGGATATTGGGAAATGGGATATAATACGGAAGTGTTGCATTGACCTTATGGTACCTTGCTGCGAAATAATGTCCGAATTCGTGGCAGGATATAATAAACATTATTGCGATGGAATACGGTAGTCCTATCATCAGGTGGTGCAGTTCATAAGGACCCATAGTTCCGGATGTCCACTCAGCACCAGCAATGGTAGTAGTTATGAAGGTAATTATAAACAACCCGATATGGAGGAGCACTGAATTTTTTTTCTGTCTCTGCCTGTAGCCTGATATATCTGTCTGGTCTGTCTGGTAATATTCCGGCATTATAAATCGAGATTAAATCCTATTGTTGTGTATGATTCATTAAGATCATAATATTCTCCGTGTATACTCTTACCTGATAGATAAGAAACAGCTATACTAAGACCCCGTGATTTATAATCACCGAATTTTATTCCCGCTGTAAGGATACTGCTGCCGGAGAATTTAATTATTTTTTCCAGCTTAAAATCGTATGCAACATAAGGATAAATATTTTCAAATTTAATGTAATAATAATCGAATCCTGCCTGGTAGGTACCTTTTCCTATATCAAGAGGTTTCCTGTGGAACAGGTATGTTAGTCCCGCGTAGACTCTTAACCCGTTATACCTGTAATACGGGAATAGTTCAATGAACTCTCTTGTGTAAACGGTAGCTGTTCTTCCGCTGCGCCAGAAGTTAAGTTTATAATCATACTGGCCGTCCACGAAATGCGCGCTGATGTGGCTGAGCCTGAACCTTAGTCCGTATTCGCTATTATCATTAGTAATTTTATAACCTGAGTTGATTCCGAACAGGTAATCAATCGCTTCAACGGGAAAATGAAATTCGCTTTCGGCCCGAAGTCTTGTAAAAGTAAAGAGGTCCACACCGAATGAAAGGGTGGAGTTATCGTTAGTAAGATGGAGGATATCCTGAGAACGGCTGATATCGAGTCGTATCCTCTTCCCTCCCATCTCAAATGCAAAGCCCGCCCTGGGTTCTATAAAGTTTGCAGTAAAGGGCTGGATGTTGATGTCTGAGGGGAACCAGGTCGAATGACTCTGGCCGAATGATGCATATGTATATAATAATAATAGAAGGAGAATCTGCTTCATATTTCTCTATAAAAATCTCTGAATTAAATTTCTAAAATTGATAAAAATTACTTTATAACAAAATATTATTTGCCATGGAAAGTGCCACAAAGACACTAAGGCACTAAGACATTTATCATGTGGAGATGAACCTCTGTAATCCATTTTTAATTAAGGGGACATTGAAATTTATCAAAAAGCCTAATCGTTTTCCCGTAAGCTTTAAATGACTAATTACTTGAGCCTGCCATACGGGATTTACCTGGTCTACTGCCTTTAATTCACATATAATTAAATCTTCAACCAGAACATCAAGTCTCAAACCTTCGTCAAAAACCAGATTATCATACACAATCGGGATATCAACCTGTCTTTTATACTCTATGTTTCTTTTATAAAGTTCGTGACAAAAACAAATTTCATAAACTTTTTCCAGCAATCCTGGCCCAAGTT
This sequence comes from uncultured Ignavibacteria bacterium, assembly GCA_963774455.1. Lineage (GTDB taxonomy): Bacteria > Bacteroidota > Ignavibacteria > Ignavibacteriales > Ignavibacteriaceae > DATFVA01. Next base: position 614,472 of record CAVZFD010000005.1, on the reverse strand, counting down.
TCTTATGAACAGTAAACGCAGCATCAACAATTTGTTTAGCGAAGTACTCTTCTTTTGTGGTAATATTTTGAGGCATTTTTCCCCTTCTCTCTTCATTTAATTAAAAATAATATTTCCTATGTTAATTATATATTTTTGCGTCATTGTGCCTTCGTGGCAATTATTTTCTTTATCCTTCGTGTCTTTGCGTCTTCGTGGCAATTATTCTTTTTATCCTTCGTGTCTTTGCGTCTTCGCGGCAATTATTCTCTTTATCCTTCGTGTCTTTGCGTCTTCGCGGCAATTATTCTCTTTATCCTTCGTGTCTTTGCGTCTTCGTGGCAATTATCTCTTTATCCTTCGTGTCTTTGCGTCTTCGCGGCAATTATTCTCTTTATCCTTCGTGTCTTTGCGTCTTCGTGGCAATTATTCCTATTTTTTGCTTTACTAATTTATTAAACCCATATTTAAGTTTTGAAGGAATACTTACAACTCCATAATAACTAGTCGGAAATGCAAAAGATGGCTCGAAATAGCAATTAACTGTACATCCCTGGCAATAATCGAATCTACCCTCCATCTTTTGAAATTCTTTAACTTTGTCTGAAGTCCTTATTTCTTTGATGGGACGATCAATACGAATTCTTTCATGCTCAAAATGATAACATGGAAGAATGATTTCATTATAAGGTGAGATAACAATAACGCGGGATACAGCTTTGCATTTCGGGTTATTGATATCATTTCCTCCGTTCCTCCTTAGTTTCATAAATCCCTTATTCAGGTATATATCAATTTTACCGTTGGTATATTCCTCAATATAATCAATAGCTTCATCGCTCAACCCCGGGTTGCCGAAATAAGAGAAAACAGGATTAACAAGCAGCACCAGGTTGTGCTTCTGTGCGATCTCGTGCATCCGGGGGAGTTTTTTATAGGTATCGTTAGTTACAGTAAAAAGGATATCAGGATATTCGCCTAACGATTTTGCAATATCGAGGCTATCCATTACAAAATTAAAGCAGTTGACTTTCCTGATCCTGTTATGCTCTTCTTCATCAGGGGAATCCAGGGAGAAGTGCAGGAGATTTATTTTACCGGCAAGCTTATCAGCAAATTTAGGATATAGGAGTGCATTCGTGGTGATGCTTGTCTGCATCTTAAACTGGCGCGCATATCCGGCCATCAGATGAATTTCCTTGTGAAGCAGAGGTTCTCCACCGGTTAGATCGATGAACTTTACTCCAAGGGCGGCCATCTGTTCAACATTCGACTTAAAATCTTCCAGCTTAGCATAAGGTGTATTTACAAAATTTTCATGCGCTGCAAAATGGCAGAAGGTGCAGTAAGCATTACATTTATATGTTAAATAATAGTTGCAAAGCAGAAGCATTAATACTCTTTACCTTTCCACACAACTTTTCTGCTGGTGAGAACGATAACCGGGAGCAGGATAACATAGATAATGAAATACAATTCAAACCACAGAAAATATTTCATATGATCCTTTATGTCCAGCCTGATATGAACCGGGTACAAAACGAAAAGGTCGATCGCCAGCTTAAAGATAATAAAATATAAAACTGCGGAAGAGAAAAAGAAAGGAGACAGCAGCATAGAGAGATTCACAATCAATCCAAATGACATGATTATGAATCCCCTAAGCGGAACGCCGAGTCCCCCCACTCCCCATCTCTTCTTCTGATGATAGAGTTCGTTAAGACTGTTACAAGGCAGCGAAGTAACCAGCGCATTTTTATCCAGAGGAAAAATAATTTTGTACTTGCCCAGCCGGGAAACGGCCATCAGCAGGTTAAAATCCTCGGTAACGCTGAAAGGGAGTTTCTCATACCCGCCCGTTTCAAGGTAAGCTTTCCTCCGGTACGACATATTATTGCCGATACAGGAAATAGGGTGATTAAGATTTATAGTTCCCGACGCAATTATGAGCAGGTAGACAAAATCAAGCGCCTGCATTCCGCTGAATCTATTTTTGGCTGTCTGGGTTGTAAACCCGTTTACAATTCCAGTATCTTCCTCATAATAAGAACATATCGTTTTAACCCAGAGAGGATTAACTTCACAGTCGGCATCTGTGGTTAGAATGACATCTGCCTCCGTTGTTCTAATTGCGCTATCGATAGCATTTGCCTTCCCTATCAGGTTTTCCTTTTCGGGATCAGCGCTTATTCTTTTAAATCTTTTTTTATCTATGATAAAGTCATCGACCATCCGGACAGTCGCATCTGTAGAGTGACCGTCAGAGATTATTATCTCGAGTTTACCTTCCGGATATTCAAGTTTATCGAGAGCTTTAAGACACCTGAGGATATTCTTTTCTTCATTTCTTACTGCAACAATAACAGCTGCTTTAGGAAGACCATCATCCTTTACTTTGGGGAAGTTTTTATTAACGCCGATGATAAAAAGAACCGACTGAATAAAATATCCGCAAAGGAAAATGAGAAAGATTATTTCAAACATTCTGAAGGCGCTCCGATTTCAAATCCTTTTCGGGAGGATACTTCGACGATATAATTAATAGATTCGGCAACAATATTTTTACTTTTAAGATTGTCGTGCAAAACGATTATTGAATTTTTCTTAAGGTAGTTATTAACCGCAAATTTAACAACATTAAAGTCATTCCTGAAATCGTATGTAAGCAGCGACCACATAACATTCTTCAGGTTCATATCTCTCATCAGAGAAGGAGTGGATAAATTAAACCTGCCATACGGCGGCCGGAAATATAAAACATCTCCGCCGAAATCACTCTTTATTAAATTGTTAAATTTTTCTATCTGTGCTGCTGTCCCGGTGCGGTTCAGTCGTGTAAGCGGTTTATGATTAAAAGTATGGTTGCACACAAGGTGTCCTCCATTAATAAGTTCCCTGTAAAGCTCAGGATACTGTTTCACATTTTCTCCCACACAGAAAAATGCCGCCTTGATATTATGCGTTGAAAGGAGGTCAAGTATCAGAGGAGTTGTTTCGGGGGTAGGTCCATCATCAAAAGTAAGAAGTATCTTATCTATTTTCGATTCCCACTGAAACGACGAGAACATTCGTTTTATAACCACCGGAGGATTGTACCGGGATTTCAAAGCAGCAGGCCTTTTTCCTTCAAAATATTTTCTGCCTTTCGAGAATCCTCAACTGTGAAGGCCGATCTCATCCATGTGTTTCTATAATAGATGAAAAATACTTTATCTCTTTTAGAGCGTGATGAATCGAAAGGGAACCATGTGCGGAGATCGCCGGTCCCCTGCACTCTCCATTTCCCGGTCAGGAGTGAAACTGCTTTGATCTCTATTCTTTCGATATCTCTGAAAAATATTTGTTTCGGTGACATCGATGGGAAATAATAATTCTTCAGAATGAGCGAATCTTCTCTGATCGCAACTAATTTATCCTCATATAATATCTCTGTTTTATTTTCCATGATGCTTAATTCTTCAGGAATTTATCGGCGACCAGGTTCAGGTTTATGCCATGTTCAAGATAAGCTTTAAGTCCGTCGAGCACTGTAGTGAATCCGCCCGTGGAACCTTTTATTGCTTCCAACAGTTCATCGCCGGTTTGTTCAAACCCACACTCTTTGACAGTGACAAAAGTAGAATTATCATCCAGCTGCCTGAAAGTATATTCAACCGTCCGGGCCGGATCACCCCATTCATATACTATCTTTTTGTCATTTACGATTTCTTTGGGAACCACTTCAGCAGACGCACCGTACATCTCCCATTCCCAGGTCACTTTCTTATTTTCCTCAAGCTTACCGGTGCTTTTAGTGAACCAGAAGTTCTTGGTTACCTCAGGATTTATAAATGCCCCGAATACTTCTGAAGCAGGCTTCCTTATGATCATCTGTGCTTCGGCACATTTAGGATTTTTATCAGGCATAAAACGGATCCTTCAGAATAAAGATTTTCAAACCTTAGTAATTATCTTATTACTATTTCAATATAAGAGTTTTCAATTCATTAAAGAATAGAGTTCTGATTTTTTGAATATGTCGTGCTTCGCTCCAGTCAACCTCAGCTATATCCTGGTATTTATATCTTTCCGGTTCAACCTGTAAAACATAACTGTTTATACAACGTTCCCAGAACCAGTCGGCAGAACCGAATTGTATAAAATGTTTATCGATATCCTGCAGTTTCATTAGCGCCTCGCATAAACGAAGCCCTTCCGTATCCACCCTGATGCAAAATGCAAGGTAAGCGATCCTGTAAGTTATCATCCCGGGGTCATACTCCGGGAGTGGAAGAAGGTTGTGTTCATGACTTTGTGAACCGTATAAAAAATGACCATAACAGCATTGGAGGGTATATACATATTTAAGTTTATTGAACCGGCCGATAATGTCAACCAGAGGTTTATCAAGTTCATTTGGATTTATGCCTTGCACCGCAGCTTGCCGTTCTTTTTCAAATAATGGATTATTTACTGGTTCAATTGGGTATGTGAAGGTTTCCATCTTATATCCCGCTCGTAAGGTTCAGAGCTGCTTCATTATTTTTACTTCAATTATAGTCGGCAGGAAAAATAAAAATATAAATGTTTTTTTCACTTTTCATCTATCAGGTTTGAGCGGTTTCGGGGAATTTAAGCAAATCGCCATCAAACTCTAAATTACTTTTTATGAATAAATGAGAATTATGATAAGATTCTTTGTTATAAGGAAACCGGATCTGATCCGGTGGAAAGTAATAAAATATTTTTTCTATTCTATCAGATTCAATTATTTTAGATAATGCAGGAAGCACTTCAAAAGGCTCATGGAAAATTATTTCCCGGATATACATTTCGTTCCTTTTTTCCGTTTTTAGAATGATAGCATCCTCTTCTTCAAGATAATACAGATTATTTTTATAATTGTTGAAAATATGCCACATCGTTATACACCCATAGTTCTCCGCTCCGAATATCCTGGTAATGTCGTTTCTCTGATTAATTAAATCCTGTACTAACTTATAATCTCTGGAATTCTGAAGGTTTAACTTCCTTGAAGAGTATTTAACATCCGGAATCTGTGAATCGAGCGTAAATATTTTTTCTTTTATTTTCCTGAAACCAAATTTAGTATAAAACTCCAGTACACTTTCATTTGCAAACAGGAAGAACAGGTCAACTTTATCCTCGTACTTATTGAGGACATATTCCATCAGAATCCTTGACAAACCCTGGTTCCGGTATTCAGGAATTGTTCCTACTGCCCCAATCTGAACAGCTTTATAACTTTGACCATGAATTATTACATCCATCAGACATACTGTTACATTTGAAAGTATTTTGCCCGATCCCAGGATAGCGAAAGGTTTATACTGATCCTTCCAGAATCCTTTCTCCCACCATTCGAGAAACTTTGCACCGGGGAATACCCACTGTATAAAATTCAAATACTCATTAACCGAAGTTTTATCGTCCGGGCGAACTTCAAATATCTCAGGCTTTAATTCAGGGTTAAATGGCATACTTCTATGTTCTGAATTGGATTAGGAAATAAAGCAACACATCTTCATCAGGAGAAACAGGGGAAAATAATATACTGTATTATACAATATTTATATGATTTCTTCAGTAATTAGTAAATTAGCAGTCACGCTTTACCGGAATTTTATGATTAAACATCTTCAGGAACATCAGGCCGGGCTGCTAGCGGTATTAACTGCAGCATTAATGTGGAGCACAGGAGGTCTATTCGTAAAGCTTGTAACCTTCAATGCAATGCAAATATCCTTCTTCCGATGCGCAATAGCAGCGCTTGTGTTTGCAGTGCTTTTCAGGAAGAGACTGCTTCAGGTAAATACACTTACCTTTGTGAATGCTTTCTTTTATGCGTCGGTTCTCACAGCCTACGTAATTGCGCTGAAGCTTACCACAGCGGCTAATGCAATTTTTTTACAGTCAACCGCACCGATTTATGTCCTTGTCTTTGAACCAGTAATATTAAAGACTTCATACAACAGGGTAAACATAATTACGATCATAGTGTGTATCATAGGGATGTTCTTTTTCTTTATGGGCAAGATTTCCCCTGAGCATTTGGAAGGCAATCTGGTTGCACTTTTCTCAGGAATAATGTTCGCGGCTTTGTTCCTTGGACTAAGGAAGAACGAAAACAAGTACCAGCTGAGCTCAATTTTTTACGGGAACGTGATTGTAGCATTAATCTGTATTCCTTTTTTATCAGACATTCAAAATCTTAACTTCAGTAATATGTGGATGGTATCGTTCCTCGGTGTATTCCAGATAGGACTCGCATATGCGGTATTCTCCTACGGACTGAGCAGAGTACTGGCAATAGAAGCTTCGATAATTGCTCTTATTGAACCTGTGCTTAACCCGGTATGGGTGTTTATAGGATATGGTGAAATTCCATCGTTTATGGCGATAGTAGGTGGAATAATTATACTCTCAGCTATCACATTGAGAACGGTGATAATGGAAACACCGATGATGAAGGGTAGGTTTAAGATTTAAGGTGACAGTCTCACAATCTCCCAAATCTTTCCTTTGCTTCGGTAGTTGATGCGATCATGGAGGCGGCTTTCCCTTCCCTGCCAGAATTCGAACTCTTCGGGTATCAGACGGAATCCTCCCCAGAAAGGCGGAAGCGGAATTTCTCCGTCTTTATATCTTTCAGCCGTTTCTTTGAACTTTTCTTCCAGGTATTCCCTGTCGGGTATAACGCTGCTCTGCTTTGACGCCCATGCGCCAATTTGACTGTTAGTAGGACGCGAATGAAAATATTCCTCGGACTCTTGCAGAGAAACTCTCTCGACTTTACCGCTTACCCTCACCTGTCTCTCAAGTTCGAGCCACAGAAACAGAATTTGCGCTTTTGGATTAGCCATTAAATCTTTTGCTTTATGACTCTCATAATTGGTGAAGAAAACAAAACCTTCCTCATCAAATTTTTTAAGCAGTACGGTGCGGGCAGAAGGGATGCCGTCTGCTGAAGCTGTAGCAAGTACCATGGCATTTGGCTCGGTAACATCCGATTTCAGTAATTCATTAAACCAATGTGAAAATTGGACAAAAGGATTCGGATCGACGATATTTTCGGTTAATTCCTTCAATGAATAATTCCTCCTCAGATTTGCAATTTCGTTACTTTTGATCATATACGATCGTGAGAAACACCTAAAATTAAAATGAATTAAAAATATTTAGTAAATTGTATATAGTAAATCCCATAACTTATTACTATGTATTATGACCAGCGGGTCATTATCTCTATTTATGATGTGGATTATTTCTTTTATAAATTTAATGAATATTTTATAAATCAAAGACTATATACGAAAATGAAATCCAACGATTTAACCAAGGAACAAAAAGAAGAATTAGAGAAATTCGGAGCCAATACCTGGTTTGTTGAATACCTTCACGAACAATATGAGCAGAACCCGTCCCAGCTTCCAGATCAATGGCAGAAGTTTTTCGGTAAGGTAACAAGAAAGACAGAGGATGACGGTAAAGTTCAGAATAGGGAAAACGGTTCTTTGTTCAATATGGGAAATATGGAACTTCCGGTACCCGGTGATGGAGACGAAACCCAGGTGATTGCAGGAAGTTCTGCACGTATTCTTGATAATATGAATTATAGTCTTACTGTGCCGGTAGCTACTTCCCAGAGGACCATCCCTGTAAAACTTCTCGAAGAGAACAGGACAGTTCTGAACCAATTCCTTAAGAAGAAAAATGAAGGTAAAGTTTCATTTACTCATCTTATAAGCTGGGCTATTCTTAAAGCCGTTGAAGCTGTTCCTGCAATGAATAAGGCTTTTACTATAATTAATGGCAAACCGAATATTATTAAAAGGAAAAATGTTAACCTGGGACTGGCAATCGACCTGGAAAGAAAGGACGGTTCTCATTCTCTTATAGTCCCGAATATTAAAAATGCAAACACGATGAACTTTAAAGAGTTCTGGGCCACGTATGAAGATCTTGTGACCCGTTCCAGAAAGGGACAGATAGATCCTGCTGAGTTTCTGGGAACCAGTATTACCCTTACTAATCCCGGGACGATAGGAACAGCAGCTTCTGTACCGAGACTGATGGTAGGACAAGGTGCAATAATCGCAACTGGGGCTATTCAGTATTCTGCCGAGTACCAGGCAATGTCTCCCTCAACCATATCTGCTCTAGGTGTAAGCAAGGTGATGACTTTAACCAGTACATATGATCACAGGATTATCCAGGGAGCTGAATCAGGTATCTTTCTCAAAGAAATAAATGAACTTCTCCTTGGCAAAGACAATTTTTACGATGATATTTTTGAAGCTCTGCATATTCCTTATAAGCCTTACATATGGAAGGCAGATTATCAGCCGGGGATCTTCGATAACAATGCTAATACTGAAGAAATAGAAAAGCAGGCGAAAGTTCTGCAGTTAATCAATCTATACAGGGTGAGGGGACATCTTATTGCAAACCTCGACCCGCTGGGCTTCCAGACCCCATATCACGCTGAACTTGATCCGGCAACTTATAACCTGACCATCTGGGATATGGACCGCTACTTCATCACAGGCGGATTCAGTGGACTAAAGACGGCTTCTCTAAGACAAATACTTGAGATTCTTCAGAAGACTTACTGTGAGAAGATCGGTGTAGAGTATATGCACATCCAGAATCCTGAAGAGAAGGTATGGCTGCAAAGTAAAATGGAACCAATAAAGAATATGCCGGACTTCAGTCCCGAAATTAAAAAGCGCATACTTAATCAACTGATCAATGCAGAGACATTCGAACATTTCATTCATACGAAGTTTGTAGGGCATAAAAGATTTTCACTTGAAGGTTCGGAAACTCTGATCCCGGTTCTTGATATGCTTCTTGATGAAGCAAGTCAGACTAATGTACTGGAAGTAGTGCTGGGAATGGCTCACCGGGGCAGGCTGAATGTACTGGCGAACATCATCGGTAAATCGTATGAATCAATTCTATCTGAGTTCGAGGATATCCAGGACCCTAATTCTATTGCAGGTTCTGGCGACGTAAAATACCACCTCGGTGCTACAGGCAAATACAAAACCCATAACGGGAAGATGATTACAGTTTCGGTGGCCTCCAACCCAAGTCACCTTGAGTGGGTGAACCCTGTTGTTGAAGGCATCGTACGTGCCAAGCAGAAAAGATTAGGCGATGATAAGGCTCACCGCAAGGTACTATCTGTACTTATCCACGGTGATGCGGCTTTCGCCGGACAGGGAATTGTGGCAGAGACACTTAACCTTTCTCAGTTGAGCGGTTACCGAACGGGAGGAACAGTTCATATTATTATTAATAACCAGATAGGCTTCACCACCACCCCCGAAGATGCGCGTTCATCGGTGTATGCATCTGACGTAGCCAAGATGATACAGGCACCTATCTTTCATGTAAACGGCGACGACCCTGAAGCATCCCTCTGGGTTACCAAACTTGCATTTGAATACAGACAGATTTTCAAGAAGGATGTTGTTATCGATCTTTTCGGATACAGGAGGCACGGACATAATGAAGGAGACGAACCCGGTTTCACACAGCCCCTGCTTTATGACATCATAAAATCGCACCCTTCTGTAAAAGAGCTCTATGAAAAATTCCTGCTTAAAAGCCAGGTACTTCCCGAAGAAGAAATAAAAAAGATGAACGATGATAGTTATAAAGATTTGAGTGAAGCATTCGATAAGATCAGGAAGAAAAGCATCAGCTTTAATACAGATATTCCCCTGGCAGTCTCGAAAGAAAAGATTGAATCTATTAAACCGGTAGGCAGCACAGGAATTTCGGAAGAAATGCTTCAAACAATTGTAGAGAAATCTACCTTCCTTCCTGAAGGATTTACGATACATCCGAAGCTTAAAAAGTTCCTTGAGAAGAGAAAGGACCTGATTGAAGGTAAATCTGAAGCCGAGTGGGCATTTGCTGAAACTCTTGCTTTCGGCAGTTTGCTGCTTGAAGGAACACCGGTAAGGTTAAGCGGGCAGGACAGCGTGCGTGGTACTTTTAGTCAGAGACATCTTGCTCTTACTGATATAAAAAGCGGTAACGAATACGTTCCGCTGAACCACCTTTCCAAAAACCAGGAGCAGCTTGAGGCACTTGACAGCTTCCTTTCTGAGGCGGCGGTACTTGGTTTTGAGTACGGATACAGTACAGCAGATCCGCTGGCGCTCGTAATGTGGGAGGCACAGTTCGGCGATTTTGCGAACGGTGCCCAGGTTATTATCGATAACTTCATTGTGGCTTCCTATGAAAAATGGCAGCTGCCTAATAGTCTTGTTCTGCTTCTTCCTCACGGCTTTGAGGGCCAGGGTCCTGAACACTCCAGTGCAAGACTGGAAAGGTTCCTTATCCTTTGTGCTGAAGACAATCTGCAGGTATGCTATCCTACCACTCCGGCGCAGTATTTCCATGTGTTAAGGCGGCAGATGAAAAACTCTATACAGAAGCCGATGGTATTGATGACTCCCAAGAGTCTGCTCAGACTACCCGAAGCAAAATCGCCTAAAGAGGAATTTCTAAACGGGAATTTCAGAGAAGTGATTGACGATGATACTATAAGCAATAAGAACAATATCAGGAAACTTCTTCTTACAAGCGGCAAAGTTTACTACGATCTGATAAAATATCGTGCGGATAATAAGATTACCGATACCGCTATAGTACGCGTAGAGCAGTTATATCCATACAAATCAGAACAGGTGAAGGAAGTGCTAAGATCATATTCAGACGCAAAAAGTGTAGTTTGGGTCCAGGAAGAGCCGAGGAATATGGGTGCGTGGAATTTCCTTTATCCACGACTAACAGATGATCTGAGCGAGGGACAGAAACTCTTATACAGCGGCCGTCCCGAAGGCGCTAGTCCTGCCGTCGGTTCCGCCAAGATCTCCCGTCAGCAGCAGAAAGATCTGGTTGAGAATGCCTTTAAGTAAGTCATTTTACTTATCTGCAAATTAAAGACACAAAGTCGTTTAACCGACGGTTTCTTGACTCATAGAAATACCATTAATCGAACTCCTGTCAGAGGCACAATGAAGGGAAGAATTAGCGTATTTATTTAGGAGAGTTCAGGTCCAACGATAGAAAATTTTACGCAAAGTTATGGACATTGTGAAGCAGAAAAATTGGGCCTTCCCGGAAGTATAAAAGATTTAGCTTGAATAAGAGTTCGCCTGTGATTAATTTCGATTATAGTTCTTATAAAAAATCTGCGAGCGTAACTCAGTTGGTAGAGTGTCAGCTTCCCAAGCTGGATGTCGCGGGTTCGAACCCCGTCGCTCGCTCAAGTTTATTCTACTTTAGTTTCTTTTATTTTAGTAAATAAAGGCAACTTTTCCTTCCTTCCATATAGTACACACTTTAGTTTTCATTATCCCAGTTCACTATTCTTTAGTCCATTCTGTTGCGTATTCGTTGCGCATCCCTTAATTTATTTTTCAATAATCAAAAGGATAATTTTATGAATTATGTTAAAATCAGAGAACGTAAAAGAGCAAATGGAAGAGTTTATTTCTTCCTTGATATTTCCAGAAATGGGGAACGTAGACAAGAGGCCACAGGCCTCTATTATGCCCTAGGAGGCAATAATAAGCGTGCTATGAGGCCAACAGGCCGAGGAACGGCGTATCGCCCGGGAGACAGAGCTACAGAGCGGTTATTTCGGCTTTTCTAAGATGGATATTGATCTAATTAGGTATTTTGAGGACCATAACAAGGCAAAGGGCTATGATCTAGATAATAATCCCTATGAATGCGCATTAAAAAAATTAAAGAATTTTGTTGCGCAAAAACCTATTAAAACCACCTTTGACAGATTAGAACATAATACAAAGTTCTTTCAGGAATTTGCAGATTATTTGGTTTCTAACCTAAAATCTCCCAATTCAGCCTGGACTTATTTCGCAAGATTAAAAGTGGTACTAAATAATGCAGTAAGAGAAAGAATAATAATTCAGTCACCAGCAAAAAATATCAGAATCAAAATGCGGGAAATTGAGAAGACCTATTTAACCATTGATGAATTAGGAATCTTAGTTAAAACCAAGTGTCGCTATGAAATAATAAAGTTAGCATTCCTTTTTTCCTGTTTTACCGGTTTACGATTATCGGATATAAAGAAACTACAGTGGAAGGATATTAAAAAAGATTCGAATAATACAACAACTTTACATTTTAGGCAGAAGAAAACTGGAGGAGTTGAATATTTTCCGTTAAACCAGACAGCGATAGATTTAATGAATTCTACAATTGAAACTCCAAATGTATTTCCACATCCAGAAACTTTGATTTTCCCTATGCCCTACATATCAAAAATTGAAAGAGCTTTGTATAGCTGGAAAAAGAAAGCGAAGATCAACAAGCATATAACTTTTCATTGTGGAAGGCATACATTTGCTGTTAATTCCATTTCAAGCGGAGTAGATATTTTTACGGTTTCAAAATTGTTGGGTCATAAGGATTTAAAAACAACTATGGTATATGCAAAAGTTGTTGATTCTAAATTAAATGAAGCTGTTAATAAGCTACCTTCAATATTAATAATCTAATTTATACATCAAGACTAAATTCCAAGTTGTCGTGCCCAATCCAATATTTTTTATAATAGTCTTTGTCTGAAAACACCGAGGTATCTTCTGTTGTAAGAAGCAAATGTACTTTAAAATTCTTCTTTTCAAACTTAAATGATTTTACTTTACCATTAACTTCGAATAAATCTCTGAAACCGTCCACCTTGTATTGATATTCATTTCGCCCCGTCCCTTTTGGGTCAACGTAAAATATATGATAGTTCTTTTCTTTTTGTAACCAAAAGACAAAGTCAGGCAAGAAGTCTCTCTTCCCATTTGTTGGGTCAATATATGGTATTCGGATTTGTTTATCTAGAGTGTGATCAATTTTACTGAACATCCACCAATCAAAATCTTGGAAGAAATTTTCTTTTTTATTTAAAAATTCTTCTAGGGATTTTAAAAACTCAACTTCGCTTGGTGTATCAATAATATGCTTCATCCATTTTATACGGTCTTTCTTTGAAATTATGCTAGGAAAGTAATAATGGTTGAGTAATTTTTTTATCTCGATATCTTCATTCCTGTGCGAAAATGTTTCTATACCTGTTTCAGAATACCCTGCTAATTTTTTAATTTCCTCCTTGTACTGCTTTCTTGTAATTTTCCCTTTATCCAATAATCTATCAAGTTCTTCTTCTTTTTCTTCAACATTTATTGGGTTTTTAGCTTTCTCAATATGATTTTTCAATTCATCTAATCTCTTAAACTCAATTGATGTTGCTGAACCAGTTGCTGATGTATTGACTTTTATATGATTATAATGAACGATTTCCTCTTTAACAATAGAAAATTTTTCCACTACTTCTGGAATGATTTTGTAGTAATTTAAAATGTTTTTTATGACGGGTCCAGTTCTTCCAATTTTTTCTTCAACGGTAGTCTTGAAATTACTCGCCTCTTTATATTTTTCAGTCAAAATTGAAACATCATTATAAGTAAGATTAAAATTTAATAGTAACACAGTCTTGTCCATCGTTTTCATTACATCATCAAAAATCGCAAAATCATCTTCGTGAATTTTCATTTTTCTTAATTTACGTTGATTATTTTCCTTAACTTCCCTATATGCTGGGATAAAAAGAAAATTGCTATGTGTAGTCTTATCGAAAAGAGACAGTTGATATTCTTCTTCTATTTGTTCGCCTTTCAAGGTTTCTAATACTGAAAGGATTGCTTTTTTGTTAGTGCCGAATACAAATAAAGTCTCAAGTGGTTTAACGGTATTAGATTTTTTTATGAGTTTTTCATCTATTGCAATACCGTCATTGATTAAAGATAATAATCGCTTGCGATTATTTTTAGTAGGCTCTATGCGGATACCTCTACCAATCGATTGCAAAATAAATTTTTTTGCTTCTGATTGGGTGCCTATGTTTACAAAGTTTATGATATTAGGTCTGTTGCTGTCCCAACCTTCATAAAAGGCACGACTCCCCATTAAGATGTTCACCGAGCTGTTGTTTATATTTTCAAATAAACTTATATCATCAAAATCTTCTTCAATATCATAACTACTTAAATTGTTCTTTTCGAATTCTTTAACATCTCCTATTTTGATTAATGCAAATGGCTCTGAATATGCTGCTGATTTAACCCTGAAAGACAATTCCTGATTGTTCTTTGGATTCCTTCTTACTTCTAAATCACCACTTGTTCTTGTGTTAAAGACGTATTGCCAAACTTCATCTATAGTAATGTCCTTTATTGAATCAATTTCACTGCTACTTAAGACTTCCTCTTTTTCAAATTCAACTAATTGATTATCGTAAAGGTCATTTTGGAGTATTTGTTTCGATTGCTCAAACATTCTTTTAGAAAACTTATTAGAAGCAATTTTTTTTATTTCATTAAAGAATAAATACAGGTCAGAATCTTCAGCACTTACCGAATTTACTAATGTTAAAAGCAAAGGATTATGATAGGCTGTTACATTTTCCCTCAAATGTTGCGCTTTCTTTTTTATATATGTTAATAGCAGGATAGACATTAAAACAATTTTTTGTTTTTCCTCTTGCTCAAAATCCTTCTCATCAGCTGTCTTTTTAAAGTTTTTAAATTGCTCCTGGAATAGATACAAATGTTTGCCGAAACCTTTTTTGATATATTCAGCAAGATTCAGATTATAGACTGTTGAAATTATATCTATTTCATCTGCAAAAGTCGCTGAGAAGTTGAATAAAAAGCCATTACGGCTAAGAATATTAAAATACTGTTTACGTTTACTTTCATCACTATCGCCTTTGTGTGCCTCGTCTAAAATCAGATACCATTTGCCATCATTATCGTAATTCTTAAAATCAACGATGTTCTCTTTTTGAATGTTAGAAACAAGGTCGGAACGATAAAAATATACATTGATTTGCGTATCTTTAAAGAGGCTGCTCTGGATCTTCTGTTCTGGAAATTCTTTTAAGTCTCTTACTATAAACTCAATCCCCTTCTCTTTTTTTATATAATTATCAAACTCGGCAATATGTTTTTTTAATTGATCGATCAAGTCGGGACGATGGGTTAGAAATAATATCTCGTTTTGTGGAATTAGCTTATTTTTCATTAAGTCTTGCAATAATTCAATGAGTTTAATAAGCACGATACTTTTACCGCTACCAGTCGCCATCCAAAAACTCATACGATTGATGAAATGATAGGCTGGAAGTTTCTTAGATTCTTCCTCGTAATAGTCCGATAGAATTTCATATGCTTTGCTGTCTTGATTGGTATAGGCAAAGTGAAGATCTTGTTGCTCCTGTATCAAGCCATTATGCTCTGCCAATTTCAGAAAATCTTTTTTAAGAGTGTCATAGTCCTTTATATTGACGTCGTTATAGAACTTAAATAGGATTTTCAATGTATTCTCTAATGCTTCTCTTTGGTAGGGATATAGTTTTTTGCCTTCTGAAAATGAATTGAAATCAATGTTCTTCCATATAGTCGGCATCTGTTCTAGATCAAAACTATCTGTTATACTATGTAATACACTACTTTCCATACTACCACCAAATCAAAGGTTTAATAATTTTATAGTCAATATTGGTAATATCAATGGATGTGCCATCTGTAAAAACAATCTCTTCATTTTTAATTTGCTTGATAAATTTTCCCATTAAGTGGCTCAATGTTTCCGGAATATCAATATTTGGATGCAATAGGGTTAAATCTACTTTGATGCTTTTGCTCTTTTCTTCTAGCTTGATGACATCATCAGCAAGTTTTAGATCTTTTAAGAAAACATATTGATGATATATGTCCTTTTTAGGTAATGCATTTTTGTCTTCATACTTTGCTTTACCAAGTGCTTCTTCATACTGTTCCAAAGAAAAATATTTGAATATACCGCCACCTTTCCATTCGGTATCAACAGTAAGTTTTGGTTTTATATCGCCCACAACAACAGTTTTCATTCTTTTTAGGACAACGGTATCTATGTAATCACCCATTTCTATGCCTATCCATTTTCTTTTTAATTTATGAGCTGCAGAAATGGTTGTCCCGGTACCTAGATAAAAATCTATGACTAAATCACCTTCGTTTGTGGATGACTGGATAATTCTTCTCAATAAATTTTCAGGTTTTTGAGTGTTACTTTCACCCCAGTTTTCTCTGGTCATATTTTGAGTATACATCATCGAATATATATCGTTCCACACATCCCCAATAGCAATTAGATTTGGTTTGTTGATCTCCACATTAATTAGTTCGCCATTGGCATTGTATTTTTTAATAAAATACTTGTCATTATCCGAATAAACATCAAGCCATCCTATATTATTTGGTTCTATATTTACTGGTTCTATATTTTCTTCAATGTAATCATTTTCATCACTTTCTTCATCTTCAATTAATGTATTTTTTATACGCCATAATTTGTTGAATTTTGGTTTCTCCTTATTGGTGATGTAAAAAATTGTGTCGTGTTGTCTAATCCAGTTTGGGGCGACAGATTTTAGGCCTGATGGACTAGGACTTGTATTCCATATTATTTCTCTTCGCACAGAATCCGGAGAAATATTATTTATCAATAATCTTGCAAGATAATTGCAGTTATGATCTAAATGCAGATAAAAACTTGCATCACTTTTCAGCAGTGGCTTTATTTTGTTTATCCGATTTTCTAACATAGAAAGCCAAGTTGAATCTTTATAATTATCAATGAAGCTAAAACCAATACCCTCTGTATTAAAAGGCGGGTCGATGTAAACTAAATCAACTTTGTTACTGTACTTGTTAATTAAAGTATTTAATGCCTGGTAGTTTTCGCTTTTTATTATATAACCATCGATTATTTCGCTTAAATTATTTTTCTCAGAAATTATTTCGATAAGTTGTTTATTGAAATCAATATCAAAATATTTGGTATCAATATAAAGATTTTCAATAGATACTTCTTTAACTAAAGTATCTCTACTAAAATTTATCGGAAATCCCTTTATCTCCTTGCCATTATCAAATATTGAAATATTGTCTTTTATTTTTAGATTATTATTATTTGCATAAGTTTTTCTTTTTTCATTTGTTTTAAAGAATTTTACATAATTAAGTCTAAAATGAGAATCATTATATTTAATTTCATTAACGTAAATCTTCTGTAAAGGCAATTTATAAATTTCACGCAATATAGACTCAATATCTCGCCGATACTCTATTTTGTTTTCTATTGTCTTAACAACATTCTTTAAAATATTTTTATAATTTTTAAAATTTATAATATTTTTTAATGTTTTTAATGATAAAACATAATTCGCAGAGTGAACAAATTTAGGTTTGTTCCATACTTTTACAAGTTCATCTTCAAATTGGCTTACCAAATCAATAATGTTAAAGGTAATTCTTTGAAAAGCTTTTAACTGTTGAAGTCGTGCAGACTCAAATAAAGTCTCATCATCTAGTAAATAGCCTTTAATCCATAAATTAAATTGTTCTCTTAAAAATTCTTTAGCGTTTTTATTGATAAAATAATCTACCTCGCTTTGACGTTTAAAGATGCCTAAAACCTTTTCAATTTGTTTATATGTAGTCGAGCCAAAAGCTTTTTCTTTTTTTATGTTTTTTAGTATTTCTTCTGTATTAGTTTTTGAGCCGTGGGTGGAGTATTTTACAGAGAAATGAATTCTTCTACGGTCGGAATGTTCGGCTTTCACAAATTCAAACACTAGTTCCTTTTTCTCATTATTCTTTTTGTGTTGAAGTTCTGCCACATTAAATAGAAATAAAATATCTTCATCCTCAATTTCCAAATTTTTAAATATCTGTTCTGTTTTTACATAAAAGAGCATATGTGTCTTCCAAAAAAGCATCACATCTTTATCATCTCTGTAGATCCGTTCGTAGATTTTTTCTTGTAATGGCGTGTATGAGAAATAAATAGAACCGCTTTCAGAAAAATATTTCTTAAAGAAAGTAAAAAGCTTGTTATACATTTCTTCTTCGAATTTTCTTCCTACTTTATTAAGTTCAGCATCAATGTCTTCTAATAATTGGTCTTTAAATTCATTATAGTATTTGCTTTTTATCTGCATCAGGTTTACATATCCAGAAGAACCTTCAATTTTAGCCCCCACAAAAATGTTACGAAGTACTTCAAAAAATTTATCCTTTTTTGTTACTGTTGGCATAACTCAAAAGCTTTCTTTACTTAATTTTCTATTTAAATAATTAGAATTTCTTCCATATAAATATAAACTATAAATAATTTGAATATTACAAAGTATTAATAAATAACCTATGGAAGAGGAAATAACTAAAAAATATTTATAATCGTTATACAATTATAATAAAATATTTATAGCCTATTCTCATCATTTTATTTTTACAGTAGTTACAGCGAATACACTGTTTGCATATCAGTTGAGTTTTTAAGGACTCAACTGTATGCAGTGTAATCAGTGTAAGTTTTATTTTCAAGTGATAGGAGCAATTTTATATTTCCCATAAGCGTTTTTTTGTAATAATCCGAGTGATAATAATTTTCCTATTGTAGGCCTGATATCATTTTTATCCAGTAATTTGGCTATCTCAGCAGGTTTTAATTCTTTTTCATAGTCAGAATTAAAGACATCGATTATTGATTGCTGTTCAGGAGTAAGTTTTATTGTGTTTGAAATTCCCTTAAAGTACCAGGTGAGATTTTCCTGATTCAGTTCTAGTTCATAACTAGTATCTTCCAAATCCCTGCCTTGAATGTATAATTCTCCATTATATTTATTCCTTTGCAGAATGAAGTTTGCATCAGCAGCTCCCGTGATTCCACGCGTTCCGGATATTTCATCAAATATGTTATCTGCTTTCATTTTCCGAGTATGATGTAAAAGCAATAAACTTATTTTATGATTTAGCGCAAATCTCTGGAATGTACTTAGTAGCTCATATTCATCCATATATGATGAAAGACCTTTCTTTTTATTATTCATTATTGAGCTCCCTAGTGTATCAATAATGACTATATCAAGTCCATTTTCTTCAACTATTTTCCCTAGTTCTCCGATTTTTACATCATCTAATTTTGGAGGATATTGTCCATCAAGAAAAAACGTTTGAGGAAAGTTTGTAATTGATAGTCCCGTCTTGATTTTTTTTATTCTGTCCTGAAGTCTTCTCTCACTATCCTCATACGGCAAGTATAAAACGTTCTTTAATGATTTACTTTTTTTTCCTATGACCTCTACGCCTGATGATAAGGCTAATGCCAGATTCAAAGCTAATATTGATTTTCCACTCTTCGGTGCACCCGCTAGAATCGTCAGACCTTCGGGCAGAAAGTTATCAATTGCCCAATTAGATGGGGGAATAACTTTATTCTCCAGATCAGTTGCACTAATCAATTTAATCGTTTCCATTTATTTCCTCATTGTTTGTCCTCTAATTATATCTTCCACATTATTTACGTTTACTCTGCTGGCTAAATTCTCCAGGGTATCCATTTTCTTTTCTTCTACCCAGCGAACTAACTCAGCTTTATTAAATAAGAGGATTTTCCCTCTTTTGTGATATGGTATTTTTCTCTGAAACCTTAATTGGTAGATGTAAGATTTTTTTATCTTTAAAAATTCAGCAGCTTCATCTGAATTCAAATAGATCACTTCTTTAAAGTGCGTATCTTCCAGCAACCGCTCAATACGGCCTAACCGGTTGTACAATTCTTTGATCATAATTTGCTCCAATTGTGAAAACGAGGAATGCAATAAAAGGCAGGAAACGTTTTAAAACGAATGAAAAACGTTATTTAATGAAAGAAAACGTTTTAGTACCCTCTTCTTTTGCGATAATCTAATTTCCCAAGTATTGATTTAATGCTATTTTTTGTTGTTTCTATTTTTTTCTCTACTTTTATCTTATCCCGGATCTTCTCAACATTGCCGTCTGAAACTGTCTCATTTAATATTAAATTCAGTTCCTTAGCATATTTTCTGACCAAATTGGTAAGTTCTCCATATTTAGGCTTTCTTAATTCCTCATCAATTTGGTTGTTTTGTATTATTTCAGACGGTTTTTTCTTATCGGATTTATCTTCTTGAGATAATGTTACTAATGTTTCATAATACATAACTTGTTTTTTGTATTCATTATTTAGCTCAGTAATATTTTTAATTTCTTCTGTAATTTTTCTTAATTCTTCATTAAATATCCGAGACAAATTTTCCCACTTATCGAACCAATATTTATTTTTCTTTAGATTTTGTCTTATTTCATCTTCATATATAAACCCAAATTTATCGTATTTTTCGATACGGCCGAGATCACTTATATTTATATCACTAATTTCTAGATTGGATTCCTCGATTTTCCCCGCATTGTAATAATAATATTTAGTTCTTTTACCATATTTATGAGGATATACCCCTTGCATAATAGCTATTTCTAATCCAGGTATTGTTTGCTCAGAAGCTTTCAAATATTTATCAAGATCCACAATAATTAGGTCTAATTCAACCTTTATTGATTTTAGTTGGTTTAAATGTTTATTGTTTATTCTTATCCTAAATATTATTGACTCTTTTGAATCCATAAAGATCACTTAAATAAGTAGTGTAATAGAATAGATAAAACTAAAAAATATTTATGAATATTTTCAATATTTATTTAATGCCCACCTATTAATATATATTGCAATGATTAGAGGTAGGGACTATTTATTATATACTTATAATAATAAGGGAACAGTACAAACAAGGTTTTGTAAATTTCAGCGCAAATATAGAGGGTCAATCAGTATATATATGATAAGCTGGGTAATAAGGTACCCCCCTGTACATTTTTTATGGTATAGGAATTATTTAAGTGGGAAGTGTAGCGGGAGGTCATATATGTATAGTATAAGATAAAGTGAACAGTGCCATTTATTGACACTCTGTCTAAACAGAATTTAATAGTTTGCTCCACTCGCTTTTAGGCTCGTTTCGCCATCAATAATCATATCTTTAAACCTTGTATAGGTAGTATTTTAATTTGCTGCATTACGACATTTCCAGGATGTCTTCATTAGCAAAATAAAATAATCTCATTATCATTCTGTCAAAAATAATTGCTCCCTCATTCCGGGTACCGTAAAACGGAGTCCTCAATCAGTCGCAACTATTTTTAGTCTTGGCAATTATGTCTTTGTCTTAGTAGGTCTTTAATTTGCTCAATCGCTCCCTTAATTCCGCTCATTCGCAAACTAAAGAGGAAGGAGAGCCACTTTACATTTGGTGGAGGTTAAACTTTGTATTATCAGCCAGATTTACATAAAGAACATTATGCAACCAGGTAATCATCTTTACTCAAATCCTCTTTCTATCTTAGTTCGCATAATGTTGCATTATGTAAACTCGGCACATTTTATTTAATGCTTAAGCTATTTCTTTCAGAGCTTTGGGAGATGATTCATATTAATCATAGCAAAGCTAGCATTGGGATCATAATCATATTCGCCTATTCTTATTATTATTTTTTTTAAGGCAGCTATTAACCATTGTCTCTCATTTGGTTGAAGATTGCTAAGTCTAGAATTACCATTAATTTTTCTAGCTTCATTAAAATCGCCCCTTATACTCGATAATTCGCCAATTTTTTTAAAAATTTCCCCATTGATTTTGAATATTTGTGAAGCCTGTCTTGTTCCCCCACCTTTATTTTCAACTAGTGTTTTGCAATAATATACCATACTAAGTAAGGGTTCTTTTCCCTCCAAAGAATTATTAAACCGCTGAAGTAATGAACATACATCGGGGCTAAGTATAAAATTGCTTGGTGGTGCTAGATATTGATCTCTGGGTGTAATTATTTTGAGTTCTACAGCCATTGTTACCATAGCGGTTGAACTTACTGAGATGATTCTCTTTGTCTCATCATTTTCTTCTTCCATTTCAATCATCTCAGCATAGTTGTATTTGAATTTCATTTCATTCCTATCATAATTCAAATCAATGTATGATTCCCAAGTTTTTAATATACTGTCAACTTCTTCCCTTGCTTCTTCTTCTGTTGCATATTGTTTATTTAATTCAACTTCCATTATAAAATTATCTAATGAGAATTTGAAGCCAGGTAAACTGAATTCTAGTTTTTTTGCATTTTTGTAGCCTTCTTTATCAGCGACTATAGTATAAATTAACTTTTTTATGATTTTATTTTTCATTATGACTTTGGAATATTTTAATAATAATCTAATATAATTAAATGTTAAATTTGTTTTTGTTTTAATTGCTGATTTTTAAGGGAATTTAATGATTCGGAAATTCATCACAATCAAAGGCACTGGTAAGTTTTTAAATTTCAGTTCAAGTAATTCTACAAATCAAAATTGGAACGGCGAGTTTAAAAAAAATAATTTAATTTATGGAGAAAACGGTAGCGGTAAAACAACTTTATCTTTTATTTTCCGATCATTAAAAAATGATAATTCTTTACTACTAAAGAAAAGATCTTTTGACACAAGTATTGAACAAAAAATTGAAATTCTGACTGATAGTAGTACACATCAAAGGATTGATTATTCAAATAACCGATGGTCAAATTACATCTCTGGAATTGAGATTTTTGATATAAACTTTATAAATGATAATATTTATACTGGTTCCGAGATTCATAATGAACACAAAAAAAATTTACTAGAAATAATATTTGGTCAATGTGGTGTCCAATTAAAAAGTGAGATTTCTGATCTTAAAGAATCGATTCAAAATACTAACCGTGATTTAAGAATTCCAAAATCGAAAATTGAAGTCTTAGCACAAAATTTTTACACAACTGAAAATTATTGTAATCTTGAATTCGATCCCGGAATAGATAAAAAAATAGAACAAAAAGAAGATGAAATCTTAATTGCCTCAAGATTTGAGGAGATTCAGCAGAGGGATTTATTGTCTCAGTTGAATATTTTATCCTTGCCTTTCTCCTTTGAAAATGCAGAAACTATTTTAATCAAATCAATAGAGACTATTTCCCAGGAGTTCATCGATAAATTTCAAACTCATCGTAATGATTTAAGTATGAATGGTAACTCTGAGGAATGGATAAAAGAAGGATTTGAGGCCATCAAAGATGATAAATGTCCTTTTTGTTTACGCAATTTAGATGATTCAATTGATATTTTTGTCGCATATAAACAATATTTTAATGAAGATTATAAACAACTAAATTCTGAAATCCGATCAATTAACGAGTTAATTAATAACTTTAATATCGAAGCATATATAGTCAGTCAAAAAAGTAAATTAAGTAGTAATAGCCTATTAATTCAATATTGGGGAAATCATATTCCGGATAGCTTTAATTTATCTCCCTTTGAATTTGATAAAGATAGTATAATGAGTGCTTTTGAATCTTTCAAATCTCTTTATGGGGAAAAAGCATCTGATCCCTTAAATAGAAAAAGAATTGATGAGTTAGAAACTTTTAGAAATATTGTTTTACATTTAAATGAAAACATCATTCGAATCAATCGGCAAATTGAAAGTTATAATAAAAGTATAACCGTATTAAAAAACAGAACCAGGGTTGATTTACCCACATTACATAATGATTTAAATAAACTTAAGGTGATAAAAGGTCGTTCAGAAAAGCATAACGATGATATTTGTAAAGAATATATGAGTCTTAATTCTCTGTTAGATAGATTAAATTTAGAAAAGGAATGTAAACAAGGACAACTTGCAACTTATTCAGATGATCTTTTCCAGTTATATCTAATTAGTATTAACAATTATTTAAGAGTATTTGCACCATATTTGGAAATCACAAATTTAGAAAGTGGTTATGTTGGTCAAAGTAGAGAACCTTTTATTAAATATGTCCTACGAATAGATGGCAATGACATAAGTATTGATGATCATCCATCACAACATTGTTTTAAATATTGCCTGAGTGAGGGCGATAAGAGTGCACTTGCATTTGCATTTTTCTTGGCGAAGATTGAAAATGATGGGAATTTAGATACCAAGATAGTTGTGTTTGATGATCCTGTTTCAAGTTTTGATTTGAATAGAAAGTCAGCAACAGTATCACAACTGATTAGTATTAGTCAAAGAACACATCAATCATTCATTTTAACACATAATATTGTTTTTGCTGGTGAAATATGGAGGGAATTGAATCATTCTACTTCTGAATGTATAAAAATTGGTTATTTAAATAATACAAGTGTATTAACAAATTTTGATATTAAATTTGAAACACTTGCCTCTGTCTTAAAAGACTGTATGCTAATAAAAGATTTTCTCATAATCGGTACGATTGAAGAACAAAAATTGAGGGCAGTTGCTCGAGCTATTAGACCAACATTGGAAAGTTATTATCATTTAAAGTTTTTTGATTTGATTTCTGATAATGATTGGCTGGGTACGTTTATAGATCAAATTAGAAATGCGCAACCTTCCGATTTATTTTATCGATTAGTTAGTAATCTTTCTGATTTAACTGATTTGAATAATTATTCGAAGAGGTATCATCATAGATTTAATAACCTGGCTGATAGTGAACCAATTGTTGAAGCGGAGCTTAGAATATATTGTCAAAGAGCATTAGATTTAATACAAATTATATGATTCTATTTTATATTAAAATATAATCTAATTTGTCAGGATTATTTAGTTGCGTTTCGGTTGCTTGAGAATTGCTAAGTTATTTAATAATATTGCATTACCTATGATAATAATATTTCCAAGCTGGATGTCGCGGGTTCGAACCCCGTCGCTCGCTCTCAAATAGAGTTTGGATAATTAGAAAATTTATCCAATATTTGAACCTCATTTTTTGAGACATTCTTTTAATTTGGTTTACCGGGGGCTTAGCTCAGTTGGTTTAGAGCATCTGCCTTACAAGCAGAGGGTCGTAGGTTCGAATCCTTCAGCCCCCACCAAAAAGGCCTTAAAACAGATCGTTTTAAGGCTTTACATTTTTAAATAATTCAAAAAACAATTCCTATGTTCTGTTACTAATCTGTATATACTTCGTACCCACCAACAGGCACTCTTTGGATTAAAACATTGCTTAATCTGCTTTCTTAATTAATTACCAGTGTATTTCATTTATTATAAAATTATAATTGCATAAGTTTACATGAGTGCAATCAATATTTAACAGGGTGAGAAAATGATTAATTCAAATACCGTAGCTATTGATTCTTTAATAAAAAGACTCCAGGTCAAAGAGATAACGATCCTTATAGCTGCTTCTGTTTTCCTTCAATTTATTATTCATTTGATCCCAGCGGCAAACGGAGTCCCTTTGGGAGCTATCCTTCTGCCAATGTTCTACGCACCGCTGATTGCAGTGATGTTTTATAAGTTTCGTACAGCTCTGGCTGTTACTGCTTTCGTACCGATATTAAATTATTTGATAACGGGCAATCCAAGACTTGAAACCGTTCCCCTGCTGACCTTCGAAGTACTTTTATTTGTTTTAATGCTTACAGCATTCCTTAAGTATAATAAATTAAATAAGGTTGGTGCGTTGATCTCAATTTTGTCGGCAATAGTAGTTATGCCGCTGATATTTGGCATTTTCGGTAATTCCGGTTTTTCTGCCAGCCACATATTAATATCACTTAAGAATGCTTTTCCCGGAATGATTATTATAGTTCTTCTGAATTTCCTCCTGCTCCGTTTGAAGGAAAGGCATTGATGCAGGATCTTTCGTTCACAGAGATTGCGGATAGAATTTTCCATTACAATCTTCCCCGCTTTGACCTGGTAATTGGCATCGCAGAGGGTGGAATTGTCCTTGCGGGAATTATTGCCTATAAACTAGGGGTAGAATTAAAGGTTATGAGAATAAGTTTTCGGGATATTACAAATGCTCCCATATATGAACAGCCTAAAATTCTTTCAGATATAGGGGATGTTAAAGGAAAAAAAGTACTGCTCGTTGATGATGTTTCGGTAAGCGGCAAAACTTTAGAAAAGGCAAAAGAAGTGCTTGCCGGGAATGAAGTGAATACCCTCACTTTAAAGGGTAAAGCTGATTACGTACTCTTTCCTGAGATCAGTGATTGTGTCAACTGGCCCTGGAAAATTTACCCATCAATCATTTAGTCTGTCCGTGTTTCACTTCCATACGTAATCCTTTCGTTTCACATTCTCCGCGGGAGGACTATCTATCAAAAGATATTCTGCTTACTTTCGTTCACCTTCTGAATAGTAGAACCCTTTTCAGCATTCCGCGGCACCTCCCTCTGAATTTATCTAGAAGGGAAAGTCTTCCTTCAGGTCTATTTTATTATCCAGCTTTTCTTCCACGTTAATTTCGGCAGCCTCGTGAACAAGGTTTCCCTCAACGTAAATAGCTTTGTAGGGTTTAGTGGGACAGGCGAACTCGCAGGCGCCGCATCCCACACAATATTGATTCCTAACTTCCGGGATCTTCAGATAGTTCTTGTACGGAACCATATGTACTGCCTTGGTAGGACAATGTTCTGAGCACGCACCGCAGGCAGTTCCCTCTGTTTCCACAATGCAGTTCTCTTTCACAAAGGTTGTTTTCCCTACCTGGGTAATCTTCTTTTGCTCAACCGTTAGAGGTCTGATAGCGTCGGAAGGGCAAACATCTCCGCACACCGTACATTCAAAGTTGCAGAAGCTGGTCTTATAATCCATATATGGCTGGAGAATTCCCAGTATTCCATATTCAAGGTAAGAAGGCTGAAGAACCTTAGTGGGACATACGGAAACACATAAATGACAGGCGGTACAGTTCTCCTTGAAATGAGAAATCGTTTCGGAACCTGGAGGACTGGATACAGATTTCCTCACAACAGGTTTAGTACTTTCTTTTTTAGGAATTATCTTAACCTGAGAGTATGCGAACCCTGTCAGCCCAATTAAATATATAAGAGTTTTAGAAACGAAATCCCGCTTCGAAGCATCGACTTCCTGAGTTAGTGGGAGTTCCCTTCCGAAGATATTCTGATAAGAAATTGAAACAGAGGGACAAACGTCGAGACAGTTATAGCATTCTACACAACGGTCGAATTCTATTACCTTATTTTCATCATCAATACATTCAGATTTGCAGACAAGCTTGCAGGCTCCGCAGCTTTCACAAGAGAGTTTATCAATCTTCAACTTGTAAACCGATAATTTAGAAACTAGTCCCAGTAGGGTTCCGACCGGACAAATGGTATTACAGTACAACCTGCCTCTTGTATACGACAGATACAGTATTACAGCTAAAAATATAAGTGGAAACATCACCAACAAATCAGGGAAGTTTTTAATTTCAATGGGGTAAAGCCAATAAATATTAAGTCTCTCCAGCGTAAATACGATCACATTATTTACCCCGGTTATTAATGGATTAAAAATATCTGTAAGAATTCGTCCGAAGTTGCTGTAGGGATCAAGTAGATTCACCAGGAGAATATAACCGGATAAAAAAGAGAACAGTGTTAAAACAAGTACCGGATATCTTAACCAGTTATTTCCTTTTCGATAAGTATATTTCTTTCGTCCTTTTACCTTTCTTCTGAATCTTGATACCAGATCCTGTAAGGTGCCGATCGGGCATACGCTTGAGCAATAAACCCTCCCCCACAGTATTACCGTAAACAAAACAATGATAAACCCGGATGTTATCAGCGCCGGGGTTTTCAAGAAATTTATTACTGAAGGAACAAACTGAATGAACAATATTGAATCGGAAACGACAGGTGGAATCAGTTGAGCGATATCAAGGAAGATAACGGCGGTCAATAGGAAAAACAGGACAGACACAGTTCTTCTTATTTTCGACAAAGAATCAGGTTTGAGCCGCTTAAAATATTTTTTTATAGATCGAGAGACCATCTAGCTGCATCGTGCCTATGTGCATATCATTAGCAATTTTTATATAACCAATATCAGACGGATCCTTTCCAAATAATTTCGCAGCGGCAGCATCTGCAGCTACAATATCGGTTGAAACGAGGAGTGATTTCATTGTAACTATATCAGCCTTTGAAACACCCCTGGGACCGTTTCTCTTCATAACATTATATGCATCCACAATGGTAAGATCAGGCTTTCTGAATGCCGAAAAATCGGCAATGCATTGATGAAGATCATTCTGATGCCAGAATCCGCGGTCCCATACTATACCCATCAGGTTTTTCATTCCTGCCGTCATTTCAGTTGAACCATGATGTTTAAGTATCGGAACATTTATAAAAACGTCAGATTCCAGGATAAGTTCATGCACCTGAGCCTTTTTCAATTTCTTACCCTGCTTAACAGCAACATCCTGGTAATAAGATTCACTTTCACCGGAAACCACTTTCGCCTTAGCATCTTTCGCCGCTCTTTCAATCCCGCTGTCGGCATACGACTTTTTCCAGTTATCGCAGGTATGGTCGAATACATAAACAGTCTTTGCTCCGGCATCATAGCAGTGCCTGATGATCCTGTTTACCAGCAAAGGATTTGTATTACCCGCTCTCTCTGGGCCAACATCCCAACCTATGTTAGGTTTAACTACTACCGTTTGTCCTGGTTTAACAAATTTTCTTATCCCACCGAATGCCTTAATTGCCTCATCGAACATAGCATCAGGTTCGCCGCCTTTAATTGCAGCCAGCTGATATTTATCATCCCGAAAAAATGTTAATGGAAATAAGGAAGTTACATTTCCTAAAGAAACGGCAGCTCCGCCTAATAACCCTGCCTTTAGTGTTGAACCAATAAAATCCCGTCGTTTCATCATTCTCCCCGAAAAAGAATTACAGTTAAAAATATTGTTTTTATTCATGATTCGCAACTGAAGTCTGGCGTACGAACAGGGTTACGGATCACAATGTTTACCGGAAGTTTGTTAACTTTGGAGATATTATAGTGTTACAATTATCTAAACTATTGCGGAAAATCTGATTATGAGACCTATTTACCTTCGTAAAGATTCAAACAGTATTACAAGAAAAGTTATGATGGATATGGCTTACCTGGCGAGCCATAAAAAAATAAGAATGCCTAAATGGCTGTACGAGGAGGGACTTTATTTCTACCACAAAAATAATGAAGCCGTTGAGAAATATTTCTTAAGTAAGGATAAGATCAGGAAAGAGGATGAGAACCATTATTTCTTCGACTTCCCTTTTAAGGACAGCCAGGTCGAGGGGGTTGGGGAATGAAAATTGAAAATTGAAAATTGATAATTGATAATTGAAAATTACAAGGTTACAAGTTTGAAAGCACAGGGCAAGGGGCATAGAGGCAAGTGTACAGAGTAGTAGAGTAAATTACTCAGCCTCTGTGGAGAGAATATCAATCAGTTCATAATCGGGGTGACCGCTTCTTACTCTCATATTGTTAGTCTGGAATTCGGATGACTGCCCTTTCGGAAGGTAGCCGATCATTGCTCTTATGGTATCCAATCCCGATTGATACACGACCTCAACATTATTAAAATCTTTTTCGCTAATGTTAGTGATATTGCCTTTAATAACTGCATATTTGGGAGGGGCGGTGATAGGACCGCTGATATCCATTCCCGAAGCCTGGGATACAACAACCTGGTCCTTAACCCTAAAGTTTTCAGCTTTGTGAGTATAAAAGTATATCCCAGCGCCTACCGCGACAGAGAAAAGGAAATAAAAAAGTTTTTTCATATCCACTCCTTTCGGGATTTAAATATTAAAGGAAGATACCAAATAGGTAAACAAGTTTCCCTTCTAATTAAACGATTCTTTCCAGCGGCATCAGGTACACCCTGATTTCGTCATCTTTCTTCGAGACCTGGTTATTAAACTCCTGTACTTTTGAAATCAGCCTATTGAGACTATCTTCCTCCGGGAAAGGAATTAATCTCACAGAATCATGACCTGGAAATGTCCTTGTTCCCAGGTGGGGTGAAGCACCATGACTCTTTCCCAGAACGCTCTCCCATTTTATATAGGAATCAATTTTCAGTTCTTCAAGTAGTGTTATAATTCTGTCATCCAGCACATCATGATAAGCTAAGAATGCAACTTTCATTTATTTCCCTCCGAAGCAGGTAATCCATTGATCTCCTTTCTCTTTTTTGAAGGAGATCTTCTGAAAATTTTATTAAATATTTTAACAACAGAAAAGTCATCGAAGATAGTATAAACAACAGGTACGATGAATAATGTCAACAGGGTTGAAGTAATCAGTCCTCCGATCACAGCCTGACCCATCGGCGAACGGAATTCAGAACCTTCACCGAAAGAAAATGCAACCGGCAGCATACCGAAGATCATGGCAAAAGTAGTCATAAGAATAGGTCTCAGCCTCGTCTGACCTGCCTGCAGAGTGGCATCCCATCTTTCCATTCCCCTGCCTCGCAGCACGTTAATGTAATCCACCAGCAGTATGCCATTCTTTGTTACAAGACCCATCAGCATTATTATACCGATCATCGACATTACCGACATTGAACTTCCGAAAGCAAGCAGAGCTATTACAGCTCCTATTATTGCCATAGGAAGAGAAAGCATGATTGAGAACGGGTAAACCACACTTTCGAACTGGGATGCCAGCACCAGATACACGAAGATGATAGCCAGTGCAAGAGAAAGAAGAATGTTGACAAACGATTCTGCCTGCTGCTGTCCGCTTCCGCTTACCTGTATATTATAGCCCGGTGCAAGATCAATCTGATCGATCCTCTTCTGTGCATCTCCCAGAACCTCTCCCAGCAGCCTGTCGGATAAGTTAGCTTCTATCCTTATTTCACGCTGCCGGTCGTAGCGGTTAATCTTAGAGGGACCCGTGCCTTTGTTTATAAATGCAACTGCATCAAGAGGAATCAGAATACTTCCCCCCATGCTGGTTTTGTTTTTGCTCTTTAATGTAAGATTAGCCACCCCGCTGATCGTATTGCGGTTCGACTCCTGAACTTTTACCCTTACATTATACTGCTCTCCGCCCTCCTCGAACTTAGTGGCATCAACACCATCAACCATCGCCCTGAGCGCGGTTGCGATCACAGCGGGATCTACTCCTAGTGCCGAGGCCTTTTGTCGTTCCACCGTTACACGGACTTCAGGCTTTGAAGTCTCAAGGGAACTTTCAACATCCACTGCTCCCGGGGTTGTCTTTACAATATGCTCTACTTTATCAGCATAGTTCTTAAGGAGCGTCAAGTCCTCACCCCTTATACTGAAAATAACGGGTTTTTGTCCGCTGCCGGGACCATTCTGAATACCGAAGCTGATATTCGCCGCAGGAATTATAATTTTTTTTCGGAGCTCCTCCATAAAATCGAATACGCTGTAGTCGCGGTCATTCTTGCTCACCAGTTTTACAAGAATATTCCCTATGTTTACAGGATCATTACCTGCACCGATTGTAGTCAATACGTTAACAACACCAGGCTTCTTCTCCACAATAGATTCAATCTGTTCTGCAATGCTGCTTGTCTTTTCAAGTGAGCTTCCGGGAGCGGCATCGATGGTTATGGTAAATTCTCCCTGATCCTGCCTCGGGAAGAATTCTGAACCGAGCAATCCCATCATCATAATACTAAGGACAAACACAACTATCGATCCGATGACGATGATCAGTCTGTGGCCCAGCGACCAGTTGAGAGCCATTCTGTATTTTCCGCTCAGCCATTCAAAAAAGTGATTAAAATAATAAAGCGTCTTCTCTATTATATTCCCCTTCGGTGAAAGACTCTCGTCTTCCCTTTTAAGCCATCGGGCTGAAAGCATAGGAGTAAGACTAAAAGCAACGAAGAGAGAAATAAGTACCGCGATTGTAACGGTCATTCCGAATTCATAAAAGAATCGTCCAACTATTCCAGGCATAAAAGCAACAGGCACAAAAACCGCTACCAGCGTCAGGGTTACCGCCATTACTGCAAGTCCTATTTCTTCTGTAGCCGCCTTTGCTGCTTCAACAGGCGACTCCCCTTCCGACATATGCCGATATATGTTCTCAATTACCACAATGGCATCATCAATCAACAAACCCACCGCAAGGGACAAGGCAAGCAAAGACATCACATTAAGAGTAAACCCAAGTGCAGCCATTAATATAAAACTTCCGATAATGGATGTCGGCAAAGCAAACGCACTGATAATAGTTGCCCGCAAGTTGGCCAGGAAAAAGTAAATAACGATAACCGCAAGCAGTGCACCATAGACAAGATCAAAAAGAACATCATTTATAGAACTCTTAATAAACTCGCTGTTATCTCGTGCTACAGTAATATGGTAGTCTTTCGGTATCTCTGTTCTGAGCCTGTCTAATTCCTTTTTAACGCTTTCGGCCACCTGCACTGTGTTGCTGCCCGACTGTTTCCGGATTTCGAGTCCCACCGCCTGATTTCCGTTCAGCCTGGTAATACTGGTCTTTTCTTCAGTAGTATCGGTTACTGTCGCAACGTTGCTGAGATAAATACTCTGACCATTAGGAGATGAAACGATTATATTCCTGAAATCATTTACCTGATCCAGTTTTCCCATTGTTCTTAATATATACTGTCTATTTCCCTGCTTGATGGTGCCGCCCGGGATCTCAACATTTGCACTTGCCACACTCTGCACCACATCATTTATTGAAAGGTTATATGCATGGAGCCTATCGGCGTCAACAGCAACAAGGATCTCTCTTTCTGCGCCCCCGACAAGAGTAACCGAACCTACTCCCGATATATTTTCGAACCGCTTCTTAATGACATCTTTTGTAAAAGTAGTAAGCTCCTTTTCCGTCCTTTTGCCTGCAACGGTCAGGGTAAGGATCGGCTGACTTGAAGGATCAAATCTTTGTATTACAGGCTCATCAACATTATCGGGAAGCTGAGATCTTACGGACGCAACTTTCTCCCGAACCTCCTGCGATGCAATTTCACCCTCAACTTCAAGCTTGAACTGGATAGTAACAATCGATACACCTTCCTGGGATGTTGATGATATATGATCAACACCAGCAATAGGATTTACCGCATCTTCAATAATCTTGGTAACATCTGACTCGACCTGCTCAGGTCCAGCCCCCGGCAGCACTGTCATTACTGTTACAACAGGGATATCAACATCGGGAAACTGATCTACATTAAGCTTTATGAACGAAAATAATCCAAGCACAAGGATTGCAAGAATAATCATCGTTGTGAATACGGGTCTCTTTATCGATACATCTGCTAATTTCATTTAATGCCTGTCCTTCAAGCTCTTTTTTATTTTATGATTGAAACTGTTGTACTATCCGACAGGTTGTTCATTCCTGAGGTTACAACAGTGTCGCCTTCTTTCAGTCCGTTTAATATCTCGGTAAGGTTCTCATTTGTCAAACCAATTTTAACATCAACCGGGATTGCCTTTTTATTGATGATCTTATAAATAGTATTTTTATTGTTCTCAAAAATCACAGCCTGGGTAGGAACAACCAGCACATTCTGCTGCGATGCAAGTGTAATGTCAACATTAACAAACATCCCCGGCTTATACCAGTTATCTTTTGTATTATTAAACTTAGCCTTTACCTGGAAAGACCTGGCGTCGGACGAAGCCGATCTTGATATTTCAGATATCCTGCCGGTGACACCCCGCTCCCTGTTGAATTCTGAGTAAATTTTTACGGAATCGTTCAAATTAATTTTAGCGACTTCACCTTCCGTAACAAAGAACTTAAGAATCATCTGCTGAATGTTTGCAACAGTTGAGAGCTGCATACCGGGAGTAACCCAGTCGCCCACGTTTGCATTCATGTCTGTTACCCTGCCGTTTATTGGCGATTCGAGATCCACAGTGCTATTAGCGGCATCGAAATTTGCTTTTGCTACCTCATATGCAGTTTCTGCCTGATCGAGCTGCTGTTGTGAGATTGCGCCGTCGTTATACAGTGCTTTCATTCTTTCATAATTTTTCTTTGTGTTCTCATAGTTGGCCTGCGCCTGCAGAAAGTTGGAAGTAGCACCCGAACGGTCAAGCTGGATCAATACCTGGCCTTTTTTTACATAACTGTTTACCTGTACTTTAATATCGATGATCCGTTCAGCAATCTTTGATACAATAGAAGCCTGTTCAACACCCTCAAGTGTGCCTGAGTATGTTTTATTTTCGGAAATAGTCTGTTTTTCAACCTGTGTTACCTCAACAGGGACGGCTTCCTCAACCGCTGCATTCTGCTGTTCCGATTTGTTCCCACAGCCCTGCATAAACAGCATTACCATCACTGCAATAGATAAATATTCGAAAATTATCTTAATCATCAGGAATTTTCTCCTTTGGTTTTTACTTTCATTTGGTAATTATTCCTAAAACCTTTTCCCACTCTGTTTTTGCGACAAGAAAATCATACACTGCTTTTTCGTAATTAATTCTCGTCTGCGTTAGCGAGTTTTGTGTATCAAGGATTTCCAGTTGTGTACCTACTCCTTCTTTATATCTTGTCTGAGCAATCTCAAGAGCACGCTGTGCCTGCTGTACACTTTTTTCCTGTGCCTGGATACGATCCAGAGCTTCCTCCATTTTTAACTTTGACTGCATAAGACCGATCCTTAAACCTGCTTCAGTCTTGTTTTTGATAACCTCCAGGTTCTCAACATCTATTTTAGCCTGCTGAATACGGGCGCTTCTTTTAAATCCGTCGAAAAGGGTATAATTAAGAGACAGTCCTACCGTAATTGTATTTGCCCAGTTATAATCGGAGAATTTGAAAGTATTGTCCTGCGTCTGCCAGCCGTAATTTCCGAAAGCAGATAATGTCGGCAGATACTCAGCCTGTTCAATATTAACATTCTCTTCCAGCATGAGTTTCTGGATTGATAATTTCTGAAGTGCAGGGTTTTTATCCTTCAGTATTTCATTCGATCTTTCTATAAGATCGGGTGATACTTTTTCAACCTTAAACTCTCCCTGGACTTCAATAGTAGTATTAAGGTCAAGAGCCAGAAGATTCTTAAGGACATTCTTTGCAAGCTGCAGGTTATTTCTGGCTTCTATCAGCATCGGCTTAACATTGGCAAGCTGAACTTCCGCCCTAAGGTAATCGTATTCAGAGGCAGCACCCTGCTTATATAATGCACCAGTATTTTCATAGTTTGCCTGGGCAACTTTATAACCCTCCTCATTAACGTTAACAAGCTTCCTGGACAGCAGTACACTATAGAAGCTTTCTTTCACCTGGGCGATTACATCATCTATAGCTGATTCGTTTGAAAGGTCGGAATACTTTGAATACTTTTTCGCGATGCTTATTGCTGTTCCCAAACGGGGATCAAAAAGCGTTTGAGATAGACTAACACCAAGGTTATAGCTGTTTTTTGCTCCGATTGAGAATGTCAGCGTGTTGGGTGAAGGATTAAAAGGAGTATTCGGCGGGATAAAAAGAACCGGCGATTTCAGGTTGCGTGTATACTGTCCGCTGAAACTCAGCTTAGGCCACGCTCCTGCATACGCCTCGGTTATCTGTTCTTCAGCCTTATCAACACTAAGCCGGGCAATCTGTATATCATAATTTTTCTCCAGCGCAATTGAAACAGCTTTATCAAGGGTAAGTACAAGATCTACGCTGTCAGCCTGTGCAAAAACACTGGAAGTATGCAGTAAAATTACGGCAATGATAAATGCTATTATATTTTTCATTCGTTTTCCTGTAATGATCAATTCTGTTTTTCCAGTCCCCTTATAATCAGGTTCAATAAGTTCATTTTTTTTCGTTTGTTCTCGTTGAAGTAATTTTCATCGTAATGCGACATCCTCTGCCTGTGATATTCCCAGTGCTCAATAGAAGATGACATATCAATCAGATCTTCTGAAAGCTGTTTGGAATCATGTTGAGTAAATTCATTGCTGCGGACTCCCTCTTCAAGAATTTCCTGTATTATGATTTTCTGCCGCCTGATAGAAATATCATAAAGCTCAGCTATCCGCTGAACAATCTCCGCCTGCATCGATGTGACCAACTGATAAGAATTAACTTTTTCTCTCCAGAAATCAGAGGTAAACTGTACATATTTCCTCAATTTCTCTATGGCACTATTTTCTTCTGCCAGGCTTGTACGCAGAGTATTGAAATACTCCTCTGCATCAATTTCGATTATGCCGCAGAAAATATCCTCTTTATTGGCAAAGTAGTGATAGAGTGAATTCTTCTTCATCCCTACAAGCTCACCGATATCATCCATTGTAGCCTTATTAAAGCCGTACCTGGCAAAAACGCTGCTTGCTGCTTTTATTATCTGTTCTTTTTTATTCTCTTTTGAATCCACATCAGTCTTTTATCGAACTTTAGAAATAATTGTTCGAAACATACCAAATATAATTTTTCAAAAAAATACCGTAGAATATGCTTTTGACGTACAGCAAACTTTAAATTAACCGATAAAAAAGTTCTCCTGCCGAATGAAGGGCGATGTGGCAGACATACCCCATAACTATACCTGCCTCTGGCTTCTTTATAAGATTCCTATCTTCAGCTCGGAACATGGCTCGCTTACATTGATATCAAGAGTTAGAAAATTACAGAAAAGGGTGAGATCAAATGATAGTCCCTCATATACGTCTGAAAACCCAATAGTAATTGATGGGGTACATTCATTTTCGTATGCAGTAATCTTATTAAATAAGGTGGGCTTCCGCGAAGTGCTTACAAGGTTCCGGGTTAATGAAGATGATCTGAAGAAAATTCGTACTGACCTGAAAGTGAAGGTTGATTCTGTAGAAATAAATGTAGACTAAACGGATCTGATATTAACAGGAAAGCAAAGTAACGATTAGATAAAAATTATCGTATTATCCTTCAATGATAAACCAATTATAAGAAGAGTAGAGAACAGAGGCCGGGTTTTAATACGGCCCCTATTCTAAAAATTTGACGAAGCAAAGACTGCTTACCAGCTTCTTCTTCCGCCACCGCCGCCGCCGCCGCCGCGATTTCCGCCACCGCCGCCGCTGCCTCTATGACCACCGCGTCCGCCGCCGCCGCCGCCGCCTCTACGGTTATCTTCCCGGGGACGAGCTTCATTTACGGTTATTTTTTTACCTTTTAAATCTTTGGTATTCAGTTCGCTGATCGCTTTCTGGGCTTCTGCCTGACCCGGCATTTCAATAAATCCAAATCCTTTGGATTCGCCCGAAAACATATCTTTAATCACTTTAACGCTTCTAACTGTTCCATACGCAGAAAATAATTCCTGGAGATCTTCATCGGTAACTTCCTTTGAAAGATTGCCTACAAAAATGTTCATGTAAGTGTTCCTTTATTTTGTTTGTTATGTTTTATTATCTACTAAAGGGAATTTACCGATGCAGTAGACAATGTTGCTTCAATTCTTTTAAAACTAAGATTGTCTAATAATGAAGGGGAAATTAGATCCTGATTTTTGCATATAAAGGATCACCCGTAATTCAATAATTCGAAACAATCATTAGATTGGAACGATTAGGTACTTGAAATCGTAGAATTATACTTAATTGTAATATATTGACAAAAAATTCCATATCAAAATGCAAAAATCACCCTTAACGAATGCCAGGATCCGTCAAACCCCGGTAAAGGTTCTTTAAACATCTATTTTGGGTTTACCGTGTTTATGTACCCATAAATGACCTTCCCTCATAAGTCCTTTCAGAGAAGATTCGAACCATACAGCTTGTATTTCCTCAAAAACCTCAGGAATATCGTGATGGTCACCCATTTTAGTCGCCAGGCAGTATCCAGGATTCAGTTCGTATTTTTCACCTTCGGACACCGCGAGCCCTGAACCTTTAAAGATAATCCAGTACTCATCACAATCGTGATAGTGATTATCGAAATCTGTTTTTCTCGGGTAGTCGGTCGGGTCTCCGTCATTTTTAGGATTATCGCTGTTATCAAGGGTAAAAATTCCATGAGTGCCGGTAAGCCCTTCCCAGTGTCCTCCTATAACAATAACAACGCAATCGGTTTCCGCTTTGACTTTTATAGTAGAGTTAAGTGATTCAATTTTGAATGTATGTCCCCCCTTTGCGTATGATATTTTACGGTTTATGATCATCTTGCAGATCCCATCCCCGATAAAATACATTTCGCGTTCAGAGGTTGAGATGAAGCTTCTGATCTCACCTTCTTTAAGGTTGATTACATCTATAAAGTCGAGATCGCTCCATGAAGGCATCATATCTTCAGAGCATTTAAGTAAAGGCATAGTTCTGATATATCCTGAATTCTTTTTAAATAATTCTTAAGAGTAATTGCAAGAACCGAAGTCTGAATCTGAGGTTAGCAAAAGTAATTCTCCTTAGTTCTTCCTCCTAAAATTCCTTTATAATTAAATATTTTAATTATATATGAGTAAAAGATAATCAATCTGCACTTTTATGCAAATCTATTTTTAAGGGAATTTAATTTTTCTATTCTTGTAAGGCTAAAATTAATAATTTTCCTGAAACAAAACATATTACATGAGAAAAATCGTCTTCCCGTTATATTTGCTCATTACGCTTTGCCCGGAACATTGTACCCTCTCTCTCCGAACGGCTGCAGCTTTTCCAGCCACATTTCTTCAAGAACTTTAAGATCTTCGGTGTAGTTGTACGCCGGATCATCCTTAGGTTTAAGCTCATCGAGAACCTCAAAGCTAAAGTTCTCTTCGCCGTGTTTCTTATAATCAGCTATAAGTTCTTTATTGTTTTCGGTACCGTACTTTAATCCGAATTTGAACCTGTTAATTCTGCCGGGCAGGTTCTTGCTGCTTCCGATAAGGATCTTATTGTTAACAAGATTTTTTACTATGTAAATGCCCATCGGCTGAGGTGTTTGTTTGTAATTCTTCTTTAACTCTGATTTATTTGTCATTTTCAAATACTTAAAATTCATTTTAATAGAAAACTAAATGTGGACCGTCAACCTGAACCTAATTTAAGATCCTGTCCTGTCAAGGATAACCCTATCCCAGTTGCACTAAGCAAGTAATTCTTGGCTGCCTTTTTACCGGCCGAAGGGAGAGACCTTAAAATAATCCCTCCCCAAGTCCAGAAAATACTATACCGCCTTACTGCTACTTCTGGAGTACTCTGGTTAAGCTTACATACTTACCGGGTTTCCATCAGCATCAAGAAGCACGGGGTCTCCGAGTCCAAGTTCCTTAAGCTGCTCGAGCTGCGTTGCAGCATCACCTACCACAACATAGATCATCTTATCCTGCTCAAGATATTTCATAGCAAGAGCTTTGATTTTATCCTGCGTCATATTTTTCACCACTTCCTCTTCATTCTTAACATAGTCAAATGGCCTGTCATATTCCGCGATATCATTCAGCATTCCTAGAAGGGCGCCAAGTGTTTCAAATCTGCGTGCATTTGATTTAATAAGGGCATCCTTCGTAAATGAAAGATCTTCAGCGCTGATACCCTCGCGATACTTTGCTATTTCATCCTTGAATATTTTCACGGATTCATACGTTGCATTCGATTGAACCGCGGAAGATGCAGCGAATGTTCCGGGATAGTTTGATCCCTCAATGCTTGTTCGGGCACCATATGTAAAGCCCTTCTCCTCGCGCAGGATAAGGTTTACTATACCGTTGAAACTTCCGCCGAGTTTGTAGTTCATTACCGTAGCAGCAAAATAGTCGGGATCAGTATTACGAAGCGAAAGCTTTCCTATGCATATTTCCGACTGCTTTGCTCCGGGCACATCCACAAAATAAATCACCGGTTTAGAAGGTTCTGCCGGGATGTTAATCTCAGGCATTACGACATTCTTTTCTTCCCATTTGTCTGCCAGGGAAGAAAAAGCCGACAGAGCTTTGTCTTTTGAGATGTCACCAACAATCGTAATGTACGCAGCCGACGGTGAAAAATTCTTCTCGTAATAGTTCCTGAGATCATCAAGAGAAACAGCCGATACCGACTCCGCAGTTCCGACGGTTGGATTACCAAGCGGGTTTTCCCTACCATAGATCATCTTATCGAAAACGCTGTGGACTATCCTTGAAGGATTAGAACTGTTCCTGTTAATTGTTTCGAGGGTTTCCTGCTTTATACGATCGAATTCCTTTGCATCCCAGCGGGGCTGCAAAAGAATTTCTTCGGCCAGATTGTAAACTTCATCGAATTTTGATGCAAGCGTATTAACCTGCATTACTATTCCTTCCTTTGTAGTATACATTCTTATGCTGGCGCCCAACTTTTCGATAGCTTCTTCCAGCTCCTGCGGTGTTTTGTTTTTTGTTCCTTCCATCATCAGGTCGGATACGAGATTTGCTGTTCCGATTTTATCAGGACTATCAAGGAGCGCACCGCCTCTAAGCGTAAGAGAGAACTGGATGAGCGGAAGTTCTTTCTGTTCAATTCCGTATATCTCCATTCCCTTACCAGGTTCGCTTTTCCAGACTTCAGGAATTTTGACTTCAGGATCGGGGCCTGGCACAGGTTCAACACTTCTGTCGAAGCCGCTAGGTATCTCTTTCACAAGCTGAACATCCGCCGCAGCAGTTTTTTCTTTTTCTTCTTTAGGAATTATTTTTTCTTCAGGAATAATAAACGGCTCCGAGTTTTTAGCAGCCTGATCTATTTTACCTTTAGGCACAAAGCTAGTCACGATATAATTCTTACCCTTTATGTATTCATTATAAACTCTCCATACATCTTCTTTCGTAACATTCAGACTATTCTGCAGATCGTCATTTATGAAATCGGGGGATCCTGCATATTCATTATAACTTGCCAGTTGAAATGATTTGCCCAGGATGCTTGATATTGAATTATAAAAGTTAGTTTCTGTCTTTGCTTTAATCCTTGCAAGATCATCGTCTGTAAATCCTTCTTTTTCAAATCTTCCGAAAGCCTCGAATATTGCATCCTCAACATCAGAAAGATTTTTATCGGGGAATGATCTTACGCGCAGGTTGAAAGTACCTGCAATTTCCTGGCTCGACTGATATGCTTCAGCTGAAGGTGCAAGTTTCTTTTCCTCGACGATTACCTTATATAAAGTAGCTTTCTTTCCGTCAGCAAGCAGACTGCTAAGTATATCGAGTGCGTAGGAATCTTTGGTATACTGTTCAACTGTAGGAAATACCATCCTAAGTTCGGGAGATTTTGCAAAGTTATCCTCGAAATACGCCCGTTTGGTTTCATTTAAGGATACGGGCAGTGGTTCAGGATCTTCCACTTTTGGAGAGGATTTTATTTCACCGAAATATTTTTCTACAAGTTTTTTCGTCTGTTCTGTATCGAAATCGCCTGCAATAACAAGTGTAGCATTATTAGGTCCGTACCATTTCGAATAAAAATCTCTTACATCCTGAACTGTTGCATTCTGAAGATCCTCCATCGATCCAATCACCTGCCAGTTGTAAGGATGATCAGCGGGATAGAGAAGCTTGTTAATAATATAACCAGTATTTCCATAGGGCTGGTTGTCCACTCTCTGCCGTTTTTCATTCTGTACAACCTCCTGCTGGTTCACGAAAGCTTCCTGTGTAACAGTAGGGAGCAGCCATCCCATTCTGTCGGATTCAAGCCATAACACCATTTCAAGGTAGTTCTCCGGCATAACCTCAAAATAAACAGTTCCATCAAACCAGGTTCCTCCGTTCAATGAACCGCCGTTGCCCTGAATTTTTTTGAAGAACTGATCCTGTCCTACATGCTGCGATTCCTGGAACATCATATGTTCAAACAGATGTGCGAATCCCGTTCTGCCTTTTACTTCCCTGTTTGAACCGACGTGATATTGAATAGCAACCGATACAATCGGATCTGATTTATCTTTATGAAGAATAACCTCAAGTCCGTTTGCCAGTTTATATTTTTCATAGTCTATTTTGAAAGTTTTATCATTCCCTTTAAACCCTGTAAACACAATCGCAGAGATAAAGAGAAGGATAAATAATTTACGATAATTCATTTTTCCTCCATTTTCAATTATATTATGAATAAAATTCCATTCTTTCGATTAGGGTAATTTTTACCTCCCTGACAGGTCTCCCACAAGTTGGTAATAAGTCTACAACTGGCCTCCTCCCGGCCTCCAAAAGGCTTTTAAAAGACTACCTGTAAAATAACACAGGCAGGCGTAGCAAAATGCAGATATAATTAAATATTACTTTATTTTCCAACTTTATAAAGAATAATTATACCAGCGGAGCTATTTTATGATGAGCAATCCTCTGATATGATTATTCCAGCACTTCTGCAGCTATCCTTCCACTTTTTACAGCACTTTCGATAGTCGACGGCAGTCCCGTGTTTGTCCAGTCCCCCGCAATCACTAATCCATTCACAGATGTAAAAGGACCAGGACGATTATTCAGTATCTCATTAGACGGAATGAAAGTCGCTCTTTTCTCTTTAATGATACGGTAATCTGCTATATCATCCTGCTCAATAAAACAGAACTTATACAATTCTGCTTTCACAAGTTCGAAAATTTCCTCTTTACTTTTATTTATCAGCTCATCTGCATCACTCCTTACGAGAGTAAGGTGTGTCCCCTGGTTAAAAAGCCAGTGTATTTCAGAGCCTATCAATCCATAAAAAGTATTCTCAAGTTTATTTTCTTTCAGCCAGATATGCACAGTAAGGATAGAAGAATACATGAAACCGGGATCAACGGGAAGTTTTTCGGCCTGTAGAATTCTCACTAAGCTGTAGTAAGGCACAGATGACAATACAGCTTTAAATTCTTTAACCGTCCTTCTGTTTGTTATAACAGCTTTCAGCCTGTTATTATCAACAACAAGTTTG
This sequence comes from uncultured Ignavibacteria bacterium, assembly GCA_963774455.1. Taxonomy (GTDB): domain Bacteria; phylum Bacteroidota; class Ignavibacteria; order Ignavibacteriales; family Ignavibacteriaceae; genus DATFVA01. Next base: position 571,833 of record CAVZFD010000005.1, on the reverse strand, counting down.
TTCACCTGTTCACCCATTACAACACTTCCACCGCGCTCTTCAATAAATTTTACAGCATTGCTGCAGTATGTTTCTGTCAGACCTTCACGAGGTAAAATAATTGTTGAAGCTTTATTCCCATTAAAGAAAATTTCTATGAGAATGTCGCGGAATACTTTTGCAGAGGCCTTATATATGCTTGTATTGAGTGCGCCGGCAGCAAGTATTTCCCAGAAAGCCTTGCGAATATTTTCATTCTGGTTTTCCTGTTCCAGCCAGTCATAGACCGACATTCTACTTAGATCCCGGCTTGATGCCAGAGGCAGCCTAAGGAAGAATTTAAACATCCGGAACCTATTCAAGGGAGAGAGTGCCTTATACCTTAACAAGGCCGAGGCCAGGTTGAACGGGTAAAGTTTTGAATCTGCTTTGAACTTAACTTTTTGAAAATGCGGAAGAAGAAAATCAACCTTAAGTTTATCCTGCACGATTAAATTATTCTCTGCCCCGATCATCTTTAGGAACCTGAGAGTCTCGTTATAGCATCCCATCATAATATGCTGCCCGTTGTCAATGATGGTGCCTGTAGATTTATCTTTTAATGAATAGGCGCGACCGCCTGTTTTATTGGATGCCTCAAGAACCTGAACGGTCTTTCCCTTTGATGAGAGATGAACTGCGGCGGAGAGTCCTGCAAACCCGCTGCCGATAACTATGTAATCATACATCAGTAAACCAGGTTATACTTTGCCCAGACTCCTAAAGAAATTCCCACTTTTTCAAATTTCGAAACTTTTATATTCTGATTGTAAACGTCATAATCCGCTTCTATAATCTTCTGCAGCATCTTATGATAAATATGCTGCATCGCCCTTGCTGCAAACATTGAAGCCTTATCATCAAGGTTAAGGCTCATTGTAGCCTTTTCAAAATAGCTGGTTGCCCTCCCAACCTCATAACTCATAAGATCCTTAAATCCGGCGTTATAGTTTCTGTTCAGTATATCATTATCAGAATACTTAAACCTGGCAAGATCCTCCTGCGGCAGATATATCCTGCCCTTTTCAGAATCCTTCTTGATATCTCTCAGGATATTTGTCAACTGCAGTGCTATACCGAGATTAACCGCAAAATCCTTTGTGTGCTGTTTGTCTTTGTACCCGAAGATCTCAATACATATAAGTCCTACGGTAGAGGCAACCCTGTAGCAGTAAACCATAAGGTCATCAAATGAGCTGTATCTTTTCTTCTGAAGATCCATTTCCATACCCTTTATCAGCTCAAAGAATGGTTCGAGGGGAATGTCGAATCCGGAAATCGTTTTGCCGAGTCTGTTTAAAAGAGTATAATCAGAATTCCCGTTAATTGACTTCTCAAGCTCAACTCTCCACTTATGCAGTTTTGCAAACTTAAGTTCATCGGGCTCGCTCCCTTCATCAATAATGTCATCCGTCTCCCTGCAGAATGCATAGACGGTATTCATGGCATCCCGCTTTGCAGCCGGCAGCAGGTTGAATGCATAGTAGAAGCTGCTTTTGCTCTTCTTCGATATTTCTTTCGCTTCCAGCATCTATCTGAGTGATCTCACCAAAAGTCTTATAAAATCAGTTTTTGTTAAATGAGGACGAATGAAAACATTATAATCATTCAGCCTGATTTTCTTCAATATCGCTTCTCCTCCGAGAATCGTCCATTTTATCTCGTATTTGAGGCGTCCTGACAGGAATTTAAGTAAATTCCTGCCATCATCAAACATTATTTGTGTTCTGTTAACACCGGACTCAATCAACCGTTTAAAATTAAGGTTTATTTTGTTCTCCTCAAACAGACTTTTTTCAACTCCATACTCCTCAAGTTCATCCTGCGGCAGATAGATTCTTCCCTTTTTGTAATCCATTCCCACATCCTGCAGGAAATTAGTTATCTGTAATGCAGTGCAGATCTTATCCGAATAAAAATATGCTTCCCCTGGCTTGACTGAGTGAAGCTCAAGGATCAGTCTCCCTACAGGATTAGCTGAATTCTTACAATACTGAAGGAGTTCCTCATAATTCTCATATTCTTTTTTAGTTACATCCTGCCTGAATGCCTTAATAAGATTTGAAAAGTATACAGGTGAAAGGTTTTTTTCTACTATTGTCTGATGAAGTGCCCTCTCAAAATCGGAGGAATATGTACCCTGCAGCAGCTGATTGAAACGGACTTCAAAATCGTTCAATTTTATCAGTCGTTCCCCTTCAGCCATCGTACCTTCATCTGCAATATCGTCGGCAGTACGGGCAAACCAATAGATAATGGCGACGTGTTTTCTGAGCTCAGCAGGTACAAGAAACGAAACAACCGGAAAATTCTCGTAATGTGTCCGTGCGTAATTAAGTGCCGATCCATAGGCTGAATTGCTCATTTTTGCAAGTCCCTGCTCATGTTTATCATTTTTTCATGAAACTATTTTTGCTTAATTTTGTATCACTGATTAAGAAAAAGCGATATTTTGTCAAAACACAACAATAAAATATTAAATTATAATTTCTGCAGAAAATCGTTCTGTCCTGAAGTTTACCTCCACGAAGATCACTTCTTCTATTAGAAGCTTTCCCGCTTATATCATTCAACCTATTTTTAATCTCAAAACTTTAGAAAACCAATGAGTAATCTCAAAGAAATAAACAAACGACGCACATTTGCTATAATCTCACACCCGGATGCCGGTAAAACCACACTTACGGAAAAGTTCCTGTTATACGGAGGGGCCGTTCACCTTGCGGGATCGGTAACTGCAAGAAAGAACCAGAGGAGTTCCACATCCGACTGGATGGAGCTGGAGAAAAAGCGCGGGATTTCTATAAGCTCAACCGTGCTTCAGTTTGATTACAAAGGCTTTAAGATAAACCTGCTTGATACACCGGGTCACGAGGACTTCTCCGAAGATACGTATCGTGTTCTTACTGCAGTTGATGCAGTTGTGATGGTTATTGATGCAGCAAAAGGTATCGAAGCGCAGACAAGGAAGCTGTTCGAGGTATGCAGAAGAAGAGAGATCCCGATTTTCACTTTTATGAACAAGCTCGACCGGCCGACCCGTGATCCTCTGGAACTAATCGATGAACTGGAAAGCATTCTGGGTATAGGAGCTTTCCCTATGAACTATCCACTCGGGACAGGACTCGATTTCCGCGGAGTATACAACAGGATAACCCGACAGGTACATCTTTTCGAGAGAACAGTCGGAGGGTCATATAAAGCTCCTGTTGAAGTCTTTGATATTCAGAATCCTTTATTCAAAGAGAAACTTAGCGATGAGAACTTCGCAAGATTTGCTGAAGAGATTGAGATGCTTGATACAGCAGGCGAAGACTTTAACCGCGAAGCAGTACTTGCAGGCAAGCTTACTCCAGTCTTCTTCGGCAGTGCAATGAACAACTTCGGAGTTCAGCTGCTTCTTGATGGGTTTCTTGATTATGCTGTACCCCCGGCTCCCAGGAAAAGTATGGATAAAGTGATTGATCCTGATGACAACACATTTTCAGGATTCATCTTTAAAATACAGGCTAACATGGATCCAAAACACCGCGACAGGATTGCATTTATGCGCGTCTGTTCGGGTAAGTTTGAGAGAGATATGCAGGCTTTTCATTCCAACAGCGGCAAGAAGATCAGGTTATCAAATTCGCAAAAGCTGTTCGGCCAGGAAAGGGAGACGGTAAATGAGGCATATGCGGGCGATATAGTAGGATTTGTCGGCAATTCCAATTTCGGTATAGGAGACACTATAGCAGAGGACGAGTCGATCTTATTTAAAGAAATTCCTCATTTCGCACCGGAGCATTTCGTGTTTATGCACAATCCCAATCCGTCTGATTATAAGAAATTCCGCGACGGACTGGATCAGCTTTTACAGGAAGGTGTAATCCAGGCTTTCTATATTAAAAATGCAGCGCAGAAAATTCCCTTGCTTGGTGCTGTCGGTCCTTTGCAGTTTGAGGTTGTTCAGTACAGGCTTGAGAGCGAGTATGGAGCCAAATCAAGGCTGGAGCAAACTAACTGGAAAGTTCTTCGCTGGCTCTCAAATGAAATCGCAGATGAAAAGTTAAATCAGCTAGTTCTTCCGGCCGGTGCATCAATTGCTGTCGATAAGGATAATAACAGGGTAATTCTTTTTACGAGTGAATACTCAATGGGATATTTCAACAGTAAATATCCTGAAATTGATCTTGGTGAAGTTCCATACGAATCAGCAACCGATGATCTTAAAAAAACCGGATAGAATTGTTAAATTGTCTTAATTGTTTAATTGTTTAATTGTTCAGCCATTAAACCTTTCAGCCATTAAACCTTTCAGCCATTAAACCATTCAGCCATTCATTCGTACATCCCTGCAGTCATACTTTCGCATCACTCTTTCTTAGCATCCTGCTATACAGAGATAACCCCGGGTCGGTCAAAAATGTAAGCCACAGTCTTACCCACGATTTATGATAAACAAGGTTCTCATAAAATTCCGGGGCGGCTGCTTTCAGCTCAGGAAGTTTATTCCAGGGCACTGACGGTAAATCATGATGCTCATTGTGATAGCCGACATTCAGAGCCAAAATATTTAACGGACCATAATAACTATAGGTTTCCTGCGGAGGCGCTACCAGGAAATGCTCCTGTATCCATCTTGCCCCGAGAGGATGCAATCCTATTGAGAAGAAAAATGAGAATACAAAATAGAGAAAAGCTGTAGGACCAAGAAAAATTAATACAAGGGCATCAAAACCGAATACAACAATCCAGTTGACGATTGTCCAGAAATTCATAAACTTTATAGACTTAAGCCTCGGGGTTCTGAATGCCTGGAAAAAAGGAAACATCAGCTCCCAAAATGATTTTCCTAAAAAAGAGTTGCCTATCATTCTTGCCTCCCATTTGCTGGCAAGGTCAGCATCCATATAGTAATCACCCTGGTGAGAATGATGTTTCAGGTGATAACCTCTAAATGAAACAGAACTTGGCAGCACATTCGGAATATCAGCAATAATCCCCGCTATAAAATTTAAGTTTCTGTTCTTAAAAATAAGGTTATGGGCGGCTTCATGGATAAGGACAAAGCAGGCATGATTTGCAAAGGCACCAACGAAAAAACCAGCTAAAAGTGCCAGCCACCAGGACTGTTCTCTTAACAAAAAAGCAATTGCAATCTGCAGTCCCACAGCAAATAAAATTAATAAGAAACTAACAGAATACCTTCCGATTAAATCTCTCACTTCCGGGTGAGCTTTCAAAATGGCTTTAGTTCGCTCTTTATGAGGTTCGGGGTCATCTGAATAACGGAAATCGAGTTTTACTTTACTCATTTATGCGATTACCTATTTTTAAACTTATATATGATAATAATAATAAAGTTTAATTATTAAAATGATATCAGATCGCCTTTATCACAAAGAATTGTCTCTATTAGTGTATAAGTACATAACGGTATTCACAGTACCGAGACACCATCCGATACTGAATTTATGATCACTGTCTTATCAGGGTAATACTATCATTAATATTCCCGTAAACCGAATCAACAAAACCTGAGATATTACCTCTAATCCGGCTGCCCGTAACCATTTTCCCTGTGAAATCAAATTGCTTATTTCCAGGCTCTCTCATTTTAAGGCTAATATCAGGATAGGCAATGGATCCGCCTACAGTATCGACAGTCTCATAATCAACCTTGCCACCACCTGAAAAATACCTGAGATGAAAAAATCCGTTTCCAAGGAAAGCATTATTGAAAACTCGGGTTAATTGAAGCCTGATCTCTAATCCCGAATCCAATTCAAGGTTTGAGTAATACCATTCACCGTCAATCAGTGGAGCAATTTCAAAATACAGCTGTGTAATCGCCGTAATTTCAGGGTTAGTCATTGCTTCAATTTTAAGTTGATATTTCTTTGAAGGAATGATTTCACCGGGAATCCTTAATTGATAATTTCCTGAGTTCGGGATACTATTTACTGAATAGATTGATATTCCTTCCCTGATTAGTTCAATCCTCAGCTTACCATTAAGGTTACTGGAAAGCCAGCTGACAATTACCGTTTCATTATTTGTATAAACTTCACCGCCCACCGGGCTCAGAATAGTTACAGACTGTTCCCGTCCATAGGTATAAGAAGAAGAGAGTTCTCTTTCACAGCCAGAAAATAAGACAAACTGCAGTAAAAGTAATATTGTGCTTAAATACTTTAACATAGCCTCAGACGGATTGTGATTTTATGCTTTTCATGAACCTAATTATAAATATAATAAGCTAATTATTGCAAGCACACTAAATATACCCGCCAGTGAAAAATCCTCCGTTACATTTCGGACGGAAAGCATGACAGACATGGCAATTAAAGCCATACACAATAGAATAACGAAAATAAGAACTACAGGAGATAATATAAAAGCTATTCTTTTCTTTTTTATCAGCATTAACGATAAAGCAATTAACCCGGGAAGCACAAACGAGATGTCGAGTACATGTACGGGGTTCACCAGCAGGTTATAATATTTAACACTTGAAGGAATTGAATTAGTAAATACTGCAGGGAGAATATCAGAGAACCAGAGGAAATATAACATCACGGCAATGAAAATAAAAAAGGCAGCCGTCGATTTCACAGGAATATTACCTTCAGTCCGCTTTTCAGCATAAAAGTCATTTGATTTTTTTTTGATTAGATTTGGGCAAGAACCGGTGGAAGGTTATTTTTGTTTAATAATTATTAACATCCGGTTAATAAGTGTCATGGAAATATTAAAGGATTAAGGTATTATGACGGAAGAGTATAAAAAAGTCCTTATTGTTGATGACGATGCAGCAAGTCGTGACATTATAGAGCAACAGCTGAAGAAATATTATCAGCTGGATTTCGCTGTAAACGCAGATGAAGCCCTGGAGCTTTACAGGCAGAATAACTATACACTTATATTAATGGATATAAACCTTGGAGCAGGTAAAAACGGTATCGAAGTGATGAAAGAGATCCGTGAAACTCCTGAAGGGAGAAATATCCCGGTAGTGGCAATAACAGCTTACGCTAATTTCGGTGACAAGGAATCATTTCTTGATGAAGGTTTTGATAATTATATTTCAAAACCCTGGACGGCTGACACCCTGCTGCATTGTATACTCGACACAATTAATATGTATGGTTGAAAAGCACCCTAAGAAATTCCGGAGTCCTTAGACAGAGGACCCGGTTTACCCAGATTCCAACCTTTAGGAGCCTGCTGTAGTTCCTGCATTCAGCTGGGTCATTTCCTCTTGCTTCAATCTCTCCAGTCTCATTGAAATCGTTCTGAATTTAGGGATGAATAAAGAAAGAATGTAACTCCTTAGGATATACCACCAGAAACTCTTTTCAAGTAAATCCGGATTTATATTCTTCTCAATTTCTTTATGTGCATCGCGCGCTTTACTCCAGTGCAGACCCGCCTTATGGTGGTGTATCGTATGATAACCATTATTAAAGAGGATAACATTAAGGAATCCTGTAAAATTCCTTGAATGATTCCAGGCAGATTCTTCATTAGCGTGAACGTGCTGAACATAATTAAAAATAAGTACGCTGAAGAGTGATACCTGCTGGGGTATTATCACAAAAAGCAAAGCTTTCTGCCAGTCTAATATTAAGGCTGCAGCCACCCATACTATTAAAACCACGTACTGTGAAATACATAGCCGGAACTTCACGGGGTTAGTTTTCCTGATATCTTTGAGATAGCTGGTAATAGCCCTTTGCTGGTAAAATCCGCTGACTGTCGGGTAAGAAATTAGCGTCAGGAAGTTATTCCTTTCGCTCAGCCTGTAGGTAATCGAATCATCACCTTTACGGTTATTAAACCTGTGATGATTTTTGTTATGTGTGGGTATCCAGGCAAAGATAGGAAAACCGTAAAAAACAGTAAGCCACCAATCGGTGAGTGTATTCATCCTTTTTGATTCCCACATCGGAAGATGGTTATGATTATGAGTCATTACCGAAACTGCCACGGACATAAACAAGTACCAGGCATAGAAGAATGGGTTTACGCCAATCCACAACCACTGAGCTATAAACATCGCCGTTGTAACAATTATATAGGCGAGACTTCTTAAGTCTGCATTGTTTTTTAATCCTAAATTCATTTTATCCTAATATTTTTAATATAATTTAGAGTAATTTTATTGAAATGTAAATAGAAAACCACACACACCGTTCAAGGGGAAACTATCTCATATTCTAAGCTATGCTAAAACAAAAAACCCGACAACGGGGGTGTTGCCGGGTTAGACTCTTTAAACCATCACGAGGCAGGGGTAAACCTCTGTGAACGAGTCAAAAATCAATTAAATTATGACGTAAAACTTATGAATGAACTTATGCAAATATAAAATTAAGATTGACAATTTCAAATGGTAGGGTGGTTAAAGTCATGAATTCTATTTCTTTATCTCTCAATCTTTATTCTGATGCCTTTTATTTCTATTTTAGTGCCTGATACTTTTATTACCGGGGAAAATGCCTAATTACAGCTTCAATAAAGAACCTTCAGACTTTGGAAAAATCGTGATAATAATGATTTCATTAATAAAATTAACCTGACCTATGTAAAATTTTCCGTAATATCAAAGGGAGATAAACAAAAACCATGTGGAAGTCGTTAAGGAGATTTAAGAAAACACGTTATTTTATGATGGTGCTGCTTGCCGTATCCTTAATTTATTCAGGATGTGATAAAGCCTCCAATACTCCCGGCGGTCCTTCGGGAGGCGGCGGAACTTGGATTGAAACAGGAAATCTAAATGCCAACGGAAGCATTTCTGCTCTATGCTCAGATGTTTCAGGAAATATTTATGCAGCAGGTGCGTTCACGAATGACAGTGCAGCATATTATGTTGCCAAGTGGGACGGCACAAGCTGGAACAACCTGGGACACCTCGACGCAAATGATATTATCAAAATGCTGGTACCTGATAGAAGCGGAAATTTATATGCTGTCGGTTCTTTCACCAATACAGCCAATTTGAGGTATATTGCAAAATGGAATGGAAGTGATTGGAGTGACCTTGGAATCCACACTGATTACTATCAGGAAATAACTATCAGTGTTGATGCTTATGAAAATCTCTATGCTGCAGGAGTAATTGAAAACAGCACCGGCCAGAATTTTGTTTATAAATGGAATGGTTTTGCCTGGAGTAACCTTGGGAGTTACAATACTAACGATCCGGTTACTTCCATTTGTGCAGATGCTTCAGGAATAGTTTACGCATCCACAGCCACACTTGCCGGAGCCGGAATTCCCTATGTAGCAAAGTGGAATGGAACGTGGGATAAACTTCCGGACCTCAACACAATCGACGGGGTAATTCTGACATCTTTCACTGATGCAACCGGTCATTTATATCTGGGCGGTGATTTTCATGATCCTTCCGGAAAATTTTATATGGCGAGATGGGATGGAACCAGCTGGGCGGAATACGGTAGTCTTAACGGCCCTATAAACACGCTTACAACCGACGACAACGGAAATATCTTTGCTGCCGGAGGTTTTACAATAAATAACTACGGGTATGCAGTTGCAGTTTGGGAAAACGGTGCCTGGGCTGAACTAGGTAATCTGAACGCCGGAATGAACATCCTTGCCATCAGTACTAACAATCTTGGGCAAATTTATGCAGGCGGCAACTTCCGGAACAACCTGGGAAGTTATTATGTTGCTGAATATACTTTTTAATATCTTCCGGGTTAATCACCGATCGCCAAATCAGTTCAGCAGCGATTAGTCGATAGTGCCTTAGTTTAGTAATCAGTTCAACACAAAGCCGCGCAAGTCGATCGAAGTCTCTTCATTGCCTTGAGCGCTTCAGGCAATGCTCCTGCCAATCTATGACTTCACCAAATTCTCTAAGTACTGAAGATCTTGGTAATAACTGTAAGATTATTTTTATTGGCTAGTATTAAGAGTGTATCCGCTGCTTCAAGGACGGTGCTGCCGTTCGGTATAATGATGCTGCTGTCCCTCCAGATCAGCACTATTCTGCTGTCCTCAGGAAATTTAAGATCAATAATAGATTTTCCAACTATATTTGAATTATAAGGTACTATTAAATCAATTAATTCAGTATCTGTACCATCAGAGGGTTCAAATTTTAAAGGGATACTTCTTTCAACTTTTAGCGGTGAGCTGAGCTTTAGCATTTTGGAGACAGGTGTAATTGTCCATCCCTGGATTAGAACGGATGTAATCACAATAAAAAACACAACATTAAAAATAACCTGAGCATTGGGGATTCCTGCTATCAAAGGAAAAGTGGCTAAAATAATCGGGACGGCACCACGAAGTCCAATCCAGGAGATAAGAATTTTTTCACGAAGGTTAAATTTCTGAAAGGCTAATGAAAGAAACACTCCGATAGGTCTTGCAACAAAAATCAGGATAACACCGGTCATTAGTCCGATCATAGTAATTTTCAGTAGATCGGAAGGAAAGACAAGGAGTCCTAAAGTAAGGAACATAGTAATCTGACTTAAGACGGCAAGTCCATCAAAAAATCTCATAGTTCCTGCTTTATGAACTACAATACTCTTGCCAACTATAATCCCGGCGATATAAACCGCCAGGAAGCCGCTGCCGCCTAAAACAGCTGTCAAAGAATAAATAAGTAAACACATTGCAATAGAATAAACAGGATAGATTCCTCCATAGTTAAATTTCAATCTATTTATTGAATAAACCATCAGTTTGCCGAGCAAAATCCCTGATACTGTTCCTATTCCCATCTGCATTAAGAACAAAAGAAGAATTGAAAAAAAACCCGACCCGGGATTTAATATCAGCTCGATTGAACCAATGGTAAGAAATATAGCCATTGGATCATTACTGCCCGATTCCAGCTCCAATAATGGTTTGAGATTACCCTTGAATTGTACTTTTCTTGTTCTGAGAATACTGAATACGGCAGCAGCATCTGTGGATGAGATAATTGAGCCGATCAGAAAAGCCCAGATAAAGTCGACGTTTAATATGAAATAAATAAAAATAGAAACTATAAGAGCGGTTAGGAAAACTCCTATAGTGGAGAGTAAAAGTGCAGGCTTTAATTTATTTTTCGTTTCAAGCCAGTTGGTATCAAGTCCACCTGAAAAAAGTATAAATATAAGTGCAATTATTCCTATTGACTGAGCAAGAGTAGGATCATTAAAATAAATTCCTCCAGGACCTTCAGATCCAGCGAGCATTCCTACTATAATAAACAACAGCAAAGTTGGAACACCGATATTTTCTGTGAATTTCTCAGTGATCAGGCTGATAATTATGAGTATGGAACCGGATAATAACAGGTAGTCAATAGGAGTCAATATCTGAACTCAGATGAATTTTTATAATTTATATTATTTTATAAAGATACTAAAAATTTTAGAGTCATATTGATTTCGGGCGGGACATCCAAATCTTGTGAGATACTTTTATAAAAACCGAAAGAGTGTTTGGAGCGTTTTAACTTTTACAGGGTTTGAGCAAATTCATCTCCTCAGATGTTCCTTCACCTGCTACCCCTCCAAACTGCTGAAAGGCATATCTGATAAATTCCTGATAACTTTCTGTAAATCTTGAGGATGCATAAGTCTTGTAGAACTCCAGCTGAGTGGAAGCAAGCAAGAAGAATAGCTGGCCATTGAAAAAAATGAAAGAGCGATTATTATTATCTTTAGATAATTTTTAACCGCTCAATCAATCACCTATTAATTATTTCATTAAATAAGTCGATTTTCTATTGCCAGACTTATTACTTAATCAATTTTATTTCAACTCTTCTGTTCATTGATCTTCCTTCCTGAGTATCATTTGTAGCGATTGGATTTGATTCTCCTAAAGGAACTACTTCCAGTCTATTTCTTTCAACTCCGTTTGATACTAAGTAATTTACTACCGATTCTGCTCTTCGTCTTGAAAGATCCATATTGTAGGAATCTGAACCAATAGCATCGGTATGTCCTTCAACTCTCCATCTAGTATTAGGATTACTTTTCATAGATTGAGCAAGCTCATTAAGCACCGGGTAAGCAGATGGAAGAAGATCCGATTTATTGAATTCAAAGTTTGTATCACCTGCTAACGTAACAACTTCTTTAATCATTACAGTGTCTTTTTGTGTAGAGCATCCTGTAGAATCAACCTGTTCTCCTTTTGGAGTACTCGGACACTTATCTTTATAATCAGGAACACCGTCGCCGTCAGAATCTATTGGGCAACCTCTGTCATCAACCTTTGCACCTTTTGGAGTATCAGGGCATTTATCTTCGTTATCAGGTACACCGTCAGAATCGCTGTCAGGGCAACCAAACTCGTTTACTTTTACACCTGCAGGTGTATTAGGACATCTATCTTGGGCATCGAGAACACCGTCACCGTCACTATCAACTACGCAACCAAATTCGTCAACTTTCATTCCCGCTTCTGTATTTGGGCATTTATCGAGATAATCCGGAACACCGTCGCCGTCACTGTCAATCGGACATCCGAAAGCATCAACAGCAACACCTTCCGGAGTTTCAGGACATTTATCATCTTCATCCTTAACACCATCGCCGTCACTATCAGAGGAAGCACCTATAGAAAACGTAAGACCTCCTAATGCGTAGATTGCAAGGTCATTTCCGCCAGATGGCGGCAAAGCATCCCAGTTATCCTTGGAACTGAATTGGGAACCGACTGCAATATTTAAGCTGATTGCCTTTGACAATAGAAATTTTAGACCGGCTTCAGCATGATAGTTTACTTCGGTTCCTTTAAATGTTCTTGTTGAGTATGGAAGAGCTATACCATCTGGATCTTTCGGATTAAACCATTGATATGAAGCACCGAGAAATATAAATGGAAAAACGGCCTCCTCTATTGAGAAAGTATACGAAAGTCCACCCCCCAGATTAACGGTTGAAGTTCTGAAAGTTCCTGAGTTTTGTTCAGTTGGAACCAAACCTTTTCCGCCAATATAACCAGCACTATAAAATCCTCTTATGCCAAAAATACCTGAAGAGGTTGTGGGAAAGAAATATTCAACGTTTCCTCTTCCCATAATTTCAGCTTTTAAATCAGGATAATCTGTCAAGCCAAGTATAGTTCCTGCTTCAACAGTAATGCCAACTGTACCGGAAAATGCATGGTATTTTCTCTGGCTTTGAGAATAATTTATTGTGGATATGACTAATATCAACAATAGTAGTTGTAAAATAGGTTTCATTTAAAATTCCTTATATAAATATTATACATATAGTATATTAGAAAGTAATGTAAGGCAATTCAATAGAGCAAAGGGATGAAAAAGGAATTACATCGTTTGGGTAAGTTAACAACAGGCAGCTACTAGCCGAGTAATGAAGTTGTCCCGATTGCGATTTTGCAGGAGTCAGAAAGATGAGTTCTAATGTTGATGTAATCATTTCTGCTCTTATATCCCTCAAGTAATTTTGATTTGTTTTGCAAGAAGCTTATAATATGGTTTAATACTTCCAGCATTCCCACCCTGATGGTTCTGTTTGTTTTTTGATCGCCCAAAGCGTGCCGGACGATAAAATACATCTACTCCTTCGTTCATCGTTGGTAACACGTACCCAGGGATGTCGGCACAATCACAATGCCCAATCGTTACTAGGGAGGCTTGTGTCTTTCCTTCAAAGTAGTTAAACTATTATTATAAATTTCTTCCACTAAATGTAAGAACCCCTGTACGCTGTCGATATCATACACTGCTATGCTAACGGCTGTTTGGATATCCATTGTTTTTCTTGCAGTGTAGCTTTTAAGCGATTAATGGCTACTTGATCTTCTTTCGAAATCAACGACGAGCTTTGAACTACGTCTAAAGCTTTGGAGAAGGACTGAAATAATTCGTCGGGGATTTTTCGTTTTTCGGACGCGCTTTCTGTTGCCTTTACTTTGCTTGCTAAAAAATTTTGTATAGTTGAGGTGTACTCTTTTACTCTCTTCGCAGCTTAAGGGATTTGAATACAGAAATGGGACATAACAAAAAAAGCTGCAAACTTATCTAAATTCGCAGCTTTAATGCTTTTGCCTTGTGCCCGAAGCAGGACTCGAACCTGTACGGGAGTACTCCCACTAGACCCTGAACCTAGCGCGTCTACCAATTCCGCCATTCGGGCAAATTTCAAATGAACAATGAACAATTATCAATTAACAATTCGGGTATCAAATTTACAATTTAGCAGTAATTTTTCCTAACTTTTTTCATCCCCTCTTATCTTTTTCCGTTTTCCTTTTTACTTTTTCCTTTTTACTTTTTCCTTTTTACTTTTTCCTTTTTCCTTACCACCCTGTATCGCCTCTCTTATCTTCTTCTTTTTTGATCTTTCCTCCACCGGAATGTATTTCGCAATTCGGCGGCAGGTTTTTCTGATTAATAACATCGGTATAAACCTCGGGACAGCCGGAAGTTGCGAGCCTTGTGTCGCCGAGATCCATCGTGGTTTTGCAGAACTCCATAGAAACTACACCCGGAGCCAGTTCAAAATACTTTAGCGGCAGGTTCAGATTTTTATATACACCTTCCATAAACTTACCCCATATGGGTAATGCAGCTTTCGCTCCCTGTCCGTACCAGTTAGTAAACTTAACCCTGTGATCATCGAATCCAACCCATACTCCTGCCGCCAGCTGTGGTGTAAATCCCACAAACCATGCATCGGCGTAATCCTGGGTTGTACCGGTTTTGCCAGCCGCAGGATATTGAAAATATCTTCTTAATCCCGCGCCGGTTCCGTAATTAACGACGTCCTGCATCATATCTGTGACTATCGATGCCGTCTGCGGTGAAATTGCTTCTGTATACTCCGGTGCAAATTCGGCTATTAAAATCCCGTTATGATCTTCAATTCTTAAGATCGAAATTGGCTCAACGTGCACGCCTTTGTTTGCAAGTGTACTGTATGCTGAGGTGAGCTCAAGAGGAGAAACTTCTGAAGTACCCAGTGCTATGGAAGGGTAAGAATTTAAATCAGACCTGATTCCCATCACATGTGCAAACTTCACTACCTGTGCAGGCGGTGCGATATCGCTTATTGTCAACCTTCCAGCAATGACATTTACAGAGTTTGCAAGGGCTTCACGCAAGGTTATGTAACCGCCGTATTCGTCACCAGAATTAGACGGTGACCATCCTTTATAATCGAATTTCTGATTAAGCAGGGTATACGCAGGGAAATATCCGTTATCGATTGCAGTAGTGTAAACAAATGGTTTAAAGGCTGATCCCGGCTGCCTTTTTATGCCTGTAACGTGATTTAGTCCCCGCCCGAACTTCTGATTTTGTCCGCCTACCATCGCCCTAATCTGACCATTTGACGGATCAATAACAACAAAACCGACTTCGATTTTTGTTGCCTCTTTTTTTACCGAATCAACAAATGTTTCCCGGTTCTTCATCCTGTTGTAAATTGATGCACGCTGTTCTTTTGAAACAGCTTTCTTGTATTGGGGCGAATCCTTGATGGCACGATCCAGTAGACTAGCCAGGAGACTCTTGTTTCTACTCCAGTTCCAGTTTTTATCGAAGAGTTTCTGGTATTCCGCTATGTGTTCTTCACTTGCCTTATTAGCTATTTTCTGCATTTTCATATCAACGGTAGTATAGATATTCAATCCGTCCCTATATAAATCATATCCATACTTATTTGCCATGGCCATCATCTGCTGCCTGACATATTCCATAAAATGAGGAGCTTCGGATTTAATCCCTCCTATCCTTTCTTTGGTAAGAACAATGGGCTGTTGTTTAAGTTCCTTGTACTTTTCTTCACCAAGATAACCGACATCTACCATATTCATCATGACCAGGTTTCTTCTTGCCAAAGCATTATCGTAATGTGTAACCGGATCATAATTAGCAGATGATTTAAGCAATGCAACGAAAAGAGCGGATTCAGGAATTGACAGATTAGAAGCATCTTTTCCGAAATACTCCCTGGAGGCGGATTCAATACCGTAGGCGCCTTTACCGAAGTATGAAACATTCATATACAATTCGAGAATTTCATTTTTTGTATAAGTTTTCTCTATCTGAATAGCAGTTATCCACTCTCTTATTTTCCTTACACCTGTTTCAAAGATATTCTCGTTTCTGCTTTTCAGCTTATAAAGATTTTTTGCCAGCTGCTGGGTAATTGTACTGGCACCTTCGCGGGAAAAAGTAAAAACGTTTTTAACCATTGCCTTGGCAAAACGCGAAAGATCCACACCCCAGTGATCGTAAAACCTTCTGTCCTCTGTTGCAATCAGAGCTTCGATAAGGGGCTTAGGAATGCTGTCGATATCGGTTTCAACCCTGTTCTCAATGAAAAACTGACCAAGTACATCACCATCCACAGAGTAAACCTTGCTGGCAAGAACAGGCTTCGGGTTCTCAAGTTCCTCAAGGGAAGGGAGCCCGCTGATTATAAAAACCGCAAAGGACAGAAAGAGAACAAGTATAATTCCAGCAGCTATCAGTTTATTTCGCTGCGCATCCGGACTTCTTTTCTTTCTTTTATTCCGGTACCTCGGATCGCTGAAATATTTTTTCATATCAGAATCTGAAATCTTCTTTTTTGCCATTTCTTATTTCCAGTCTACAATTTCAAATTTATTGTCACGGTATACGCCATAGCAAGGAGCATCAAGCCAGGAACCCAGATTAATATAGGTTCCGGATTTATATTTTTCAAATTGTCTCTCGTGAAGATGGCCGAATATCACGTAATCGAAACCCTCATCTATTTTCCTGCAGGCGGATTCATACAGCCCGTCAATTTCACCATAATTCTTTTTTGATGTATATTCACGGCTCGTTTGACTTGTGCCGCTGGCAATTGCAATACCGATATCCGGGTGTACCCATGAATACAACGCCTGCAGAGTTTTGTTGCGCATTATTTTCTTGAGTATGTTATATCCCATATCATTCTTTACGAGTCCGTCGCCGTGCCCGATAAAAAATTTCTTCCCGTTTAGTTCCCGCTCAATCGGATTATCGTACATATTAGCCCCGATTTCCTTTTGAAAGAAATCACCATGCATAAAGTCGTGATTGCCAATAAAATAATGGACTTTTATCCCGGCTTCCGTAATATCCTGCAACGCCGTTAAGGTTCTGAAATACCCTTTCTGATACACCCGCTTATACTCGAACCAGTAGTCAAACAGATCTCCGACAATGAACAATTCCGCTGCTTCACTTTTCGCAAATTCGAGAAAGCGAACCAGCAGCCTTTCTTTTTTGTCTTCTATTTCCCTGGATCTTAGCCCGAGGTGGATATCAGATATGAATAGGTATGAATCTTTCACTAATGCCAATTATGTTTATGCGTAAATTTAATGAATGGTACTTTGAAAGTAAAAACCAAATTTAGACACCTAGTTTTCATGATATGAGCTTATTACAGGGATTTTCTAAAGCTTCCCACTCCAGCCTGAATACGTCCTGAATACGTCCTGAATACGTCCTGAATACGTCCTAAATACGTTAAGGAACATAACAAGAATATATGATGAAAGTGATTCGAGAGGTCTTTTTAATTCTCCCGGGAGGCGTTAAAAAAGGCATTGGTTTTGTATTACACCGAGGGATAAAATTAATCCAGGGTTGAAATATTTAGTGGTAAAAAAGAGGGGAAATTAAGGTGTGATTTCCGAAATTCGTTAATTATTCTCCGTCCAACCTGAAATAAACCAGAAGATGATTATCCGGATCGGGAATCACTTCAATAGGAGCAAAGTCAAGATTAAAACTATATTCACCGCTTTTACTGATCAGGTTTATTTTTTGACGTTTCGTCTCACCTGTTTCAGACTTAAATTCGAATTCGATCGGCAGGCTATAATCATTATATCCCTCTTCAGTTTGTTCAAGCCTTAGGGCAACATTATATTTTGCTGAGCTGTTTTCAGATTCCCAATTGTAGTCTATTTGCGGTATGTTATTCCCGACAAAAACCCATTGCTTAAAGAACTGATCAAGGTTTCTTCCCGAAGTCGCTTCACATACTTCCTTGAAATCATCTGTAGAAGCATTTTTATATTTAAATTTCTGATAATAATTGCGGAGGGTTTTGAAAAAAGCATCGTCCCCTATCTCCCACCGAAGCATATTCAGCACCCAGGCTCCTTTATCATAAACAAGTGAGCTGAAAAGATCGTCGCCCGGATTATAAAGCGTACCTGAAAAACTTTCATCAAATTTACTCATCATAGATGACCGGAGAGCTTTTTCTCCGGTAAGGTGCTCTGAATAAAGGGCTTCACAATATGTTGCAAATCCTTCATTAAGCCAAATGTCTTTCCAGGTTGCGGGTCCTACGGCATCACCGAACCACTGATGAGCTAATTCGTGTACATACACATCGGTAAAAAATCTCCTGCCGCCCACGAAATTAGAGCCTATTCCGGTTAAGGTCTGATGCTCCATAGCGCCAAGCTGCCAGAGAAATTCAGCCACTCCATATTTCTCTTTGATAAAAGGATATTCTCCGAATGTCTTCGCGAAGAAATCAATAAATCCTGCGTGCCCGGTGAAATCAATTTTCGCATTTTCAAGGTCTTCCGGGAATGCATAATACTCAATCGGCATCGTATCCTGTTTATCCTGGGAAATGTAAGATTCAGTGAAGTTATCATAAACAGAGGAATATAGGCAGATAAGGTAGGTTGAGATCGGGTAAAGAGTTTTCCAATGATAAGTTCGCCTCGACCCTTCTGTTGTCTTGTCCATCAGGATACCATTGGATGCGGAGACATAGGTAGAATCATTAGTTATGGATACGTCAAGCAGCGCTTTATCTGAAGGAAGATCGTTACAGGGGAACCAGGTTGAGGCATAATTGGGTTCACTCAAATTATAAACAATCCAGTGTCCGTATTTCTTTCCAAAGCTGAAGGAGCCAAGTCCCCTTCTTTCCGGTTTGCCCTCATATTGAATTTCAATATTAAAAGTATCAGGGAGTGAAGCTGCTGAGGTTTTAATTCTAAGTCTCGTGTCTTCATTTTCGTACTTCACGGGTTTTCCTTCCACAAGAAGAGACGACACAGTCATATTATTGTAGAGGTTCAGGTCTATCTCAGCCAGGTTCTTATCCCTCAAAACTGCTTTAATAACCACGTCTCCTTTCAGCAGCTGGTCTTCCGGGTAGAGATCAAGACTTATATCATAGTGCAGAACATCAAGCTGATACTGAGCATCCGAGATATATCCCGAAGGAACGGAGACGGATGGAATGGTCATCAGCTTGTTAGATATTTTGGTGCTGTTCTCCAGGGATACTTTTATGCTCTGCTGAATTGGAGAGAGGCCGAAATACCAGCCGGCAGCGAAGAATGCAATAAACAGAATACCGGAAATAAGTTTTATTCTATTATTCATTCTTCCCAATGTTTTTATTTCTGAACTATTTACAGCAGCTAATGAAGGTGACTTGTCTAACATAATGAGTAATTTATTTTATCTATAAATAAAATTAACAATTTCCTTAATTGCCAATCAAATCATAATTGGATATATTAAATAACGTTACATTCTAAAATATGAGGGTCGTTAATATATGACATTTCCCGGATCTTCAATCCTTCGCGACACAGTTACAATGTTGCTCGCCGGAGGACAGGGTGAAAGATTATTTCCTTTAACCCATCCAAGAAGTAAACCTGCAGTACCTTTTGGGGGGAAATACAGAATCATCGACTTTGCGTTGTCAAACTGCCTGAACTCAGGACTCAGAAGAATATACGTTTTAACTCAGTATAAGTCTGATTCTCTCAATCAGCATCTCTATGAAGCATGGAGTATATTTAATCCCGAACTGGGTGAATTCATCTACAACATCCCACCCCAGCGGAAGCTTAACAATGACTGGTATCTTGGTACTGCGAATGCAATATACCAAAATATGAATCTTTTTTCTTCCGATAAAAGGGCGAAATGGGTTCTTGTATTAAGCGGTGATCACATCTATAAGATGGATTATCTGAAAATGCTGCAGTATCATGTAGATACAAAGGCAGCGATGTCATTAGCATGCATTGATGTACCAAAAGATGAAGCCCACAGGTTCGGCATTGTAGGAGTTGATGAAAACTATCACGTTCAGTCATTTATAGAAAAACCGCCAAACCCTCCGGAAATACCTGATAAACCGGGGTTTTCGTTTATCAATATGGGGATATACGTTTTTGACGCCGATATACTGCATGAAGTCTTCATCGATATGAATAATAAGAATATTAAGAATAACGACTTCGGGCATGATGTAATTCCTTACATGGTTAAGGGAGAAAAAGAGGTACTGGCATATCCGTTCCATGATGAAAATAAAAAGCAGAAACCCTACTGGAAGGATATAGGAACAATTGACAGTTACTACGAGGCCAGTATGGATCTTATAAGCGTCACCCCTGAATTTAATATGTATGATCAGAGCTGGCCGATGAGAACATACCAATACCAGTTTCCACCTGCAAAGACGGTTTCGCATGAAGGAGAGCGTGTAGGGAGAACACTAAACTCACTCATATGCGACGGTTCTATAGTTTCAGGAGGACTGGTTGAAAGGTCGCTGCTCGGGCCCAATGTGAAGGTAAACAGCTTCACCTATATTACGGATTCTATCCTGATGAATAATTGTAATATCGGACGACATGCGAGGATCCGCAGGGCAATAATCGATAAAAATGTAAATGTCCCGGAAGGATATGAAATAGGTTTCGACCTTGAAGGAGATAAAAAGAAGTTCACTGTTACCGATAGCGGGATAGTTGTAATTGCCAAGAACCAGGTTCTTCCGACATAAGATATCCGTAATATTCCAATTCACGAGAGAAGACAAGATTGAAACTGGAATTCAATTTTAAACAATCCGGAGTAATTCCCTACCGAAAAAATAATGGTGTCCTCGAGATCCTTCTGATCACTTCCATAAGGAAGAAAAAGTGGATAATTCCCAAAGGATATATTGAATTCAACCTCTCCCCGTTCGAATCAGCAAAAAAAGAAGCATTTGAAGAAGCCGGAATAATAGGCTCAAATGAAACTATAGAACTTGGAACCGTGGAATTGAAGAAGGGAATGGGGGTTACACATATGAAAATATTTTCGCTGGAAGTTATTAAAACTGTTGAGGACTACCCCGAAAAGGATCTCCGGAAGAGGAAATGGTTCAGCCCGGAGGAAGCGTCATCAAAGGTTACAATCCCGGAAATACCTGGTTTGATTACATCCCTGCAAAATAATGTCAAGTAAGGTCAGCATCATCAACCAGCTTTCTTATCACTTCCCTGATAGTATCATACTCATAACCCTTTGAAAAGAGGTAGTTGTAGAGCTTAGAAGATAATACCCTCCTGTCGTAATTCCTTCCGGATAAAGTCTTCAGTTTCTTTTCGGCCAGAACCACAGCATTCTCAGAAGATGAAAGCTCCTCCTCATTCAGTATTTTATCAATAATTTCTGAAGCGATACCCTTTCTGAACAATTCGGATTTTATCTTGTTTTTTCCCCACGACTTTAACCTTACCTTCTCTTCTGTATATTGTTTGGCGAATTCATGATCATCAAGAAAATCTTTCTCTCTAAGATGGTCGAGCACCTCATTAATAAGTTCCATTTCATATTTTTTTCTTAATAACTTAAGCTTTAATTCATTATATGAATGCAGCCTCCTGCCCAGAAGATTAACAGCTCTCTTCTTTATGAAATACTTCTGATTCTCCCTGATTAAAAAAGAAAAACCGTCCTCAGATATTTCCATATCCTTCCTAAGACGGTTTTGTAAAAATACTTCGTATGAGAGGTAAAGTTTATCCTGGTTGTCGAGATAGACAATTACATTTTCATCATCTTTCTTAACCACTCTTTCGATCTTCATTACTTAGAGGTCTTTTTCTCCTTTGCAGCAGACTTATCTTTACCGTTGTCGGTTTCCTCTTCCACTTTAGTTAATTTAATGTTAAGCTTTTCCTTCACCTGGTTCTC
The DNA here is from genome assembly GCA_963774455.1 of uncultured Ignavibacteria bacterium. Classification (GTDB taxonomy): domain Bacteria; phylum Bacteroidota; class Ignavibacteria; order Ignavibacteriales; family Ignavibacteriaceae; genus DATFVA01. Next base: position 549,839 of record CAVZFD010000005.1, on the reverse strand, counting down.
AAGTTTTTTATACATTTCATTGTCTTCAAGCAGTTTCTGCCTGAACTGTTCCCTTCCCTGGAACCTATCTTCATCAAAGGTAAACCAGGCACCACTCTTCTTAACCAATCCCAGGTTTGTTGAGAGATCAAGAAGATCCCCGGTTTTGCTTATCCCTTCGTTATAGAGGATATCGAATTCAACTTCCTTAAACGGAGGTGCAACTTTGCTTTTAACAATTTTTACCTTGGTACGGTTGCCGATAACGTCGGTTCCATCTTTAATGGCCGCAATTCTCCTGATATCAAGGCGCAAAGAAGCGTAAAACTTAAGAGCATTTCCGCCGGTAGTAGTCTCAGGATTTCCGAACATAACGCCGATTTTACTTCTAAGCTGGTTAATAAATACAACTGCTGTTTTCGATTTAGAAATCGCCCCCGTTAATTTCCTCAGGGCCTGCGACATCAATCTTGCCTGAACTGCCATAGTTGCGTCGCCCATCTCCCCCTCAATTTCAGAACGAGGTACAAGCGCAGCCACCGAATCTATCACTATGATATCAAGTGCATTGCTTCTTACAAGCGTATCTGTTATTTCGAGAGCCTGCTCGCCGAAATCCGGCTGTGAAAGCAGAAGGTTTGCCGTATCAACGCCAAGGCGTTTTGCATAGTTTACATCAAGGGCATGTTCTGCATCAATGAAGGCGGCTAGTCCGCCGGTTTTCTGTGCCTCCGCAATTACATGAAGACACAAGGTGGTTTTTCCGCTTGATTCAGGACCATATACTTCAGTGATCCTTCCGCGCGGAATACCTCCGATACCTAGAGCAACATCAAGGGATAACGCCCCCGTAGAGATAGATTCAACCGGGTTTATGACACCATCACCGAGTTTCATTATAGCGCCCTTACCGTAAGTCCTCTCGATACTCGTTATTGCATCTTCAATTATTTTGAGTTTTTGTTCTCTGTCTGAACTCATTTTTCCTCCGTCAATTTAATTTAAACTTTTTGATTACGGTATATTTAGAAGATTCAGGTAGTAATTCACTTTTTAACAGCAAAATACAATCTGAATTAAAATTTATCTCCGGAATTATAAAGCTGTTGAATTTAGTAACCAACTGTTCCGGGAACCTCTTTTTAATCCTAAGGAGGGTTAGATGCGGTTTGTACTTTCTGCCCTCGACCGCTACACCAAATTTAGATAATTTTTCATTTATCTGCTCAACAATATTAAATAAAATCGTATCGACCCACAACCCAATCCATAGAATCTGAGGGATACCGTGCAGGAAAAAAAAACCAAATTTTGTAAATCTGCAGTTTATTTTTAAATATTGTTCAAGGAAACTCAAAGATTCGGTAACCGGTACTACAAGTTCGTCTTTAACATCTCCTATAAACTTAAGGGTCAGATGAAGCTTCCCGGGCGGTTCCCATATAAAATCTGAATTTTCGCTGGCTACTTCCTTTCTAAGCTCTTTTATCCTTTCCTTAATATCGTCCGGAATTTCAAGGGCGACAAAAAGTCTAGTCATCTGATATCCCGAGTAAATGTCTCCGGAGCATATCGAGTGCCGCCTGTGCCGCACGCTGTTTATTTAACAGCCTGTCATCTCCGAATTGAAATTCTTTGGCAGTACATACTTTCTCATCGCATATGCCGATGTAAGCAAGGCCGATCGGTTTATCTGTTGTAGCCCCCGTTGGTCCCATTATCCCCGTGGTCGACAATCCAAGATCTGTTCCACTTATCGACTTAATACCCTCGGCCATTTGACGGGCAATTTCTATACTCACTGCTCCGTTTTCTGCAATCATATCTTCATTCACTTTAAGAATCTCTACCTTGGCTGCGTTGCTGTAGGATACTACACCTCTCTCAAAATATGCACTGCTTCCGCTTATATTGGTCAGCAAATCAGAAACCAATCCGCCCGTACACGACTCTGCCACCGCCAGGGTCAAGCCCCGTTCCTTCAATATTTTTCCAACAGCTTCTTCAAGCAATTCATTATCTTTACCATAGATATAACGGCCTGCTTTACTTCTTATCTTCTGCTCAATCTCACTAATTTTATTCTGAGCATCTTTTTCTGATTTTCCCTCTGAGGTTATCCTGAGTCTCACACCAAACTGACTCGGCAGAAAGGCAAGTTTTGAATCACCGAGGAGTTCATTCAGATCACCCAGTCTTTCAAATAAGGTTGATTCCGCTATACCTGTTGTAAGGAGTGTTTTTCTGACCGAAATGATTTCGGGTTCACCCATTTTTTCTATAAGTGAAGGAATAACATATGTTTCGATCATCTCCTTCATCTCAAACGGAACCCCGGGCATTGCCACAAATATTTTATTTTCCTTCTCTATCCACACTCCGGGAGCTGTCCCCAGAGAATTCCTGATAACATTTGCAATTTTTGGAACAAGCGCCTGACCCTCATTTATCTTAGTAATTTTGCGTCCCCGTTTTCTAAATAGTGATTTTATATCTTCAAGAACCTCGGTATTACTAACCAGTTCAGTGTTAAAGAAATCAACTATACATTTCCGCGTAATATCATCGTGAGTAGGACCCAGACCTCCTGTAACAACTACAAGATCATTTTCATCCCATGCTTTGTTGAACTCATTCACAATTTCTGATTGTATATCACCCACGACGGATGTCCTGATTACATTAATATTGTTCTCAACGAGCCGGCTGCCGATATAAGCAGCATTCGTGTTAAGCACCTGCCCTATCAGAATTTCATCACCGACAGTAATGATTTGAGCATTCATTTCACAAACTTTCAATGTTTATTATTAAAGAGATATTAAAGAGAACTGTATATTAAAATAAAAAGATGAACCAAAAATAAAACATAAATACTGCTTATTACATCATCTATCATTACTCCAACGCCGCCCTCAAGTTTTTCCAGGCGCCTGGCAGGGAACGGTTTGACTATATCAAACAGACGCCAAATGAAGAATACCAGAACAGAAACCCATAGGATTTTCGGTAAAAAAAGCAGCGAAATCCACATTCCGACAATCTCATCAATAGTACATTCCGAAGGATCTTTACCATAAACCTTTTCAAACTCGGTCCCTACATAAACACCGTAAACACTAAAAACAATAATGGCGGGTATGAGGATGACCGGGTTCTCAAATCCCGGGATATAATATATCAGTAATCCGGCGAGACTTCCGAAAGTTCCGCTTGCAAAAGGAATATAGCCTGTAAAAAATCCTGAACCAAAAAGTTTATTAAAGAAGTTAAGCTTCACTGCTGAATAATTCCTTTATAAGCCGTCTGTTCTTATAGACGTAAGTTACCCCCGAATGAAAAGTTATGGCGGTAATAATAAGCATACTTATATAAACAAAACTTTCATTCATTAAAAAAACGAAAATATTTCCACCTCCTATGAACTGATCTACAGAAGTCATTCCGACATAAGCAATTAATAAATAATAAAGGAAAGTCATCTGTATAAAGGTCTTCCATTTTGCGTAATAACTTGTCGGGAAAGAAAAATCCTTGTAATCTGCATAAGCTCTGAGAGTTGTGATGAGCAGGTCGCGCAGGATTATTATAATTACCATCCAGAGGGGAATTATCCGAAGAATTACGAAGCCGATAAAAGCAGTTGAAGTTAAAATTTTGTCCGCCAGTGGGTCCCAGAATTTCCCCCAGTTAGTGATATAATTAAACTTCCTTGCAAGCCAGCCGTCGTACCAGTCGGTAAGCGCTGCTATAATAAAAACTCCCAGGGAAATCAGTTTAAACATTGGATTGCCGGAAAGAAAGAAAAACAGAAATACGGGTGTTAGAATAATTCTCAGTATAGTTAATTGATTTGGAAGTACCATTTATTCAGCAATATTTTCCAAACTCTTCCCGGTCAGCCTTTCGAGTACCTCGAGGTACTTTTCACTGGTCCTGGTTATTATTTCATCAGGCAGTATCGGGGCCGGAGGTTTCTTATTAAAATTTATTGACAGAAGATAATCGCGTACAAATTGCTTATCATAACTTTCCTGGGCTCTTCCTTTTTCATATTTTTTAACCGGCCAGAACCTTGATGAATCCGGGGTTAGAAGTTCGTCTACCAGGATCAGCTCACCGCCAATAATTCCAAACTCCATTTTAGTATCAGCTATAATGATACCTTTTTTAAGGGCATACCCGGAGGCAGCATTATAGATATTGAGCGCCGCCGATTTAATTCTATTGACAATATCCCCGCCTGCAATCTGAATAGCATCATCAGCGGAAATATTTTCGTCGTGAGTGCCTAGCTCTGCTTTTGTTGAAGGTGTGAATATAGGTTCGGGCAATTTTTCTGATTCCGCCAAGCCTTCGGGCAATTTAATTCCCGATATTTTACCTGTAGACTTATAATCATTCCACCCGGAACCAGAGATATAACCCCTCACAATACATTCAATTGGGATTACCTCAGCCTTATTAACCAACATAGACCGACCTTCCAGTTCAGTCTTGTACTGTCTGCACTCAGCGGGAAAATCATCCACCGAAGTTGACACCAGGTGATTGGTAATTATATTCCGTGAAAAATCGAACCAGAATTCTGATATTTTTGTAAGGACATTTCCTTTATTGGGAATTCCCTGCTGCATTATAACATCGAAAGCAGAGAGACGGTCAGTTGATACAATCAAAAAATGATCGCCAACGTCATAAATATCCCTGACTTTTCCTTTTTTAACAAGATTTAAGCCGGAAAAACTTGTCTGTAGTATTACTTTGGAATTCATAGGCCTTGAAGTTTGTTAGCAAATATAATTATGCCCGGATGATAATACAATAAATAAGAATGGAATCCTCCTAAATAAGAAAATAGAGCATTATCAGGATTAACATTATTATTACAATAATGCCGAAAAACTTATTATTTTCGGGAAATTCGTATCCACAGATCGGGCATACCTTAGAATCCGAAGGTATTTGCATCGCGCAGGAGGGGCATTCTTTTTGTTTGTTTATAGGCAATGATTTTTTCTGAAACTAATTTAAATTAATACCATCACATGATATGAAAATAATCAAAATCCGGAATGGAGAATAAAGTGAAAAAATTAATTGTACTTCCTGTCTTATTTATGCTGTTATTTGCCGGGTGCAGTAAAAGCGGAACCAGCGATTCCCTCAGCTGGAAGACTGATTTAAATGAAGCTATGGCTGCAGCAAAAAAAGAAAACAAAACCATACTGGTTAATTTTACAGGTTCCGACTGGTGTATATGGTGTAAAAGGCTGAGCGACGAAGTTTTCTCAAAAAGCGAGTTCGAAGATTTCGCAGAAAAAAACCTTGTTCTTGTGAAAATTGATTTCCCGAAGAGCATTGAACAGTCAAATGCAACAAAATATTACAACCAGCAGCTGGCCGATCTATACGGTGTGGAAGGATTTCCAACCATCATTCTTCTTGATAAGAACGGCAAGGGTCTTCTGAAGACAGGGTATATCCAGGGAGGCGTTGAAAATTATATTCAACAGCTAAAAGAGTATATGATACATTCCTGAAGTATGCTTAACTAAGCAAAAAATAGATTGTAAACAGAACAATAAAAAACGCTACGGGGATGACATAATGATGTCGTCCCTTTTCTATATAATATTTGTGAACGCAGTCTTCATACGAATCACAGACTACACACTTATCGTATTTTTCATTACTGCACTTCTCTTCCATTCGGTCCCCACATTAAAGTTAAATAAGGTTTTAAGTTCAGTATTTATGTTGAGAAATGCAACATTTATTTTTAATTAAATTGCTTTAGGGAGCGCCATTCCTGAAGGTGCCTTCCGGTTCTAATATATCCGGGAAGGCATCTTTTGTTTTCGATCAAAAATTAGCCTTTTCATTCCAACCCCCTGTCTTTCAACATAGGTTCAATCCTGGGTTCGTGTCCGGTAAACTCGCGGAATATTTCATTATAGTCAGCTGTAGCTCCCCTGGAAAGAATCATATTACGGAAACGATCGCCATTCTCCCTGGTGAGCCCTCCATTATCTTCAAACCACTGGTAGGCATCATCATCAAGCATCTCTGACCAGAGGTAAGCATAATAGCCGGCAGCATAACCATTTCCCCAGATGTGCATAAAATAGCTCGACCGGTACCTGGGCGGAACAGCAGAAAAATAAAGACTATCTTTTTTAAGGCTGGAGGTCTCAAACTCATCAGAATTTTTTTCCGGTTCATTTGCTGAAAGAGTATGCCATGCCATATCAAGAGCTGCCGCCTCAACAATCTCAGTAAAATCATATCCCTGGTTGAAGAGATTAGCTTTTCTGACCTTATCGACCAGTTCCTGAGGTATCGGTTTACCTGTTTTATAATTTAAGGCATAATTTTGAAGAACTTCAGGGTATAGTGCCCAATGTTCATTAAACTGGGAGGGAAATTCAACAAAATCCCGGGGTACGCTTGTCCCTGACAAACCTGGATATTCCTGGTCTGCAAAGATACCGTGCAGAGCATGTCCAAATTCATGAAAAAGCGTCGTAACATCATCATAGCTGAGCAAGGCGGACTTACCTGGAGCGGGCTTAACAAAGTTTGTCACGTTAAATACAACCGGTTTGGTACCAAGCAGCTTTGACTGAACTACAAAATTATCCATCCAGGCTCCGCCTGATTTATTATCCCTCTTAAAATAATCTCCATAAAAAAGAGCAAGCGGTGAACCATCCTTATCATAGACTTCAAAAACTCTCACATCTTTCTGGTAAACGGGGTAATTATGAACCTCTTTAAAAGTGATTCCGTATAGTTTTTGAGCCGTATAGAATACACCCTTTTCAAGTACATTATCGAGGACAAAATATGATTTGATTTCATCTTCATCTAGTTTATACCGTTCCCTGCGGAGTTTTTCCGCGTAATAATTCCAATCCCATGGCTGAAGCTTAATATCTGCACCTGATTGATCAATAAATGACTGGATATCTGTTGCTTCTTTCTTTTCACTGTTGATTGTTGCAGGCACAAGTCTATCGAGGAATTCCTGTACTTTATCCGGAGTTTTTGCCATCTGATTCTCAAGCACCCATCCGGCGTAATTTGAGAATCCTAACAGGCTGGCTTTGTCAGCTCGAATTTTTGCTATCCGTTCTATCACTTTCCTGGTGTCATTGCTGTCATTTTTCTCTGCACGGTTCCAGGAATTATTGAAAAGTTTTTCCCTCACATCTCTATTCTCTAATGATTGCAAAGCCGGCTGCTGAGTTGTGTTCTGCAATGTAATCAGCCATTTGTCAGAAAGTTTCCTGTCATCGGCAGCCTGGCGGGCGGCGTCGATTTCTGCAGGAGACAATCCTTTAAGTTCAGATTTATCAGCAACAATAAGTGCTCCGTCTTTCGTCGCTGCCAGAAGTTTATTAACAAATTTGGCAATGAGTGTTGCTTCTTCCTCATTCATTTTTTTCAATTTAGATTTATCGTCAGGTGACAGCTTCGCTCCGGCATGAACAAACTGATCATAATAAAACTTAACCAGTTTCCTTGATTCATTATCAAGTTTCAGCTCATCCCGTTTATTATAGATGGCTTCAACCCTTTCGAAGAGTTTAGGATCAAGGAAAATAGCATCATGATGTGCCGCCAGCTTAGAAGCCTCCTCCTCCTGAACTTTCTGTAATGTTGGATTAGTATTAGCGCTGGTAATGGCGTTAAATACCAATGACACCCTGTGCAATAGCTGCCCGCTTTTTTCTAAGGCTGCTAATGTATTTTCGAATGTAGGAGGTGCCGGATCATTTGCTATTTTCTGAATTTCCTCTATCTGCTGTTTCATTCCTTCTTCCATTGCGGGTTTATAATCATAGTCATGAATTCTATCAAACTCTGGCGCCTGAAAAGGAAGCTTGCTAACGTTTAAAAACGGGTTCTGTGCGGTTGTATCAGTTTTAATACTTTCTTTCTCCAATTTATTATGTTCTTGCGCGTAATTTGGCAGCATCAAAAATATTATAAGCAGAAAAACAATAACTAATTTGTTTAAGATCATACTTTTCCTTGATTTTATATACGGATTATTTCTAACTGGAAGTATTCCCTACGCGGGACAATCATCCTAAGATCATTTAATTTTAAACTTTCCAATCCTTCCACTAATATAATTATCAGTAAATTTATATGTCATTGAAAGCTATAAGGGTTTATAACTATAGCTATTTGAGTCAAATATTTTATAGAAGAAATCAGCCGGCTCTAAAATAGGAATAGTCCCGCAAAATATCACCACCACTTTGGTTCTCAGCAGCAGAGGACCTGGCAAAAGGAAATCATATAGATGGTTAATCAGAGCAGGAATCGTATAAATTTTCAAATAAATCTCTTAAGCATAAAGCAGGAGGTTGAGATAGCGAAAGGCAGGTTTAAAACAAAAAGTGCGAATACCCGGTAATATTCGCACACTGAAGTGGGCAGAGACGGAATCGAACCGCCGACACAAGGATTTTCAGTCCTTTGCTCTACCGACTGAGCTATCTGCCCTTCAAAATTTTGAAGACCAAAAATAAATATTTCCCATTAAATCTCAAAAATTAAAGTGGGATTATTTTATTCCACGGTAACACTTTTTGCGAGGTTTCGCGGCTGATCCACATTCAGACCCTTCTTAACAGCGATATGATAAGCTAAAAGCTGAAGAGGAATGACTGTCAGTAGTGGTGTAAGCATCCTTATAGTGTCCGGTATTTTAATTGTGTAATCTACGAGATGATCGATATTACCGTCTTTTTCACTGGCGATGGCAATTATCCTTCCACTGCGTGCTTTTACTTCTTCAATATTGCTCATGATCTTATCATAGTTCGTATCTTTTGGTGCAATAAAAACAGCAGGCATATTGTCATCTATTAATGCAATAGGACCATGTTTCATCTCAGCAGCGGGATATCCCTCGGCATGGATGTAAGAAATTTCTTTAAGCTTAAGTGCTCCTTCCAGGGCTACCGGGAAGTTGAAACCTCTGCCCAGGTAAAGAAAATTCCTGGCTTCTTTAAAATCTTCGGCTATCTTTTCTATGCTCTCATTAAGCTCGAGTATTTTACTGATTTTTTCCGGAATTTTTTCCAGTTCTTCAGCTATACACTTTCCTTCGGCAAGACTCATATTTTTCTTCCTTGCCAATAGGAGTGTAATCAGAGCCAGCACAACAAGCTGAGAGGTAAATGCTTTCGTTGAGGCAACTCCAATCTCAGGTCCTGCATGAGTATATACCCCGGCTTCGCTTTCCCTGGCTATGGAACTGCCTACCACATTACAAATTCCCAGGACCAGCGCACCTTTTAGTTTTGCTTCTTTCATTGCCGCAAGAGTATCAGCTGTTTCTCCACTTTGCGATATGAAAAAGATAGCATCATCCGGAGTTATGACCGGGTTGCGGTATCTGAATTCAGATGCATATTCAACTTCCGTAGGAATCCTGGCAAATTCTTCAAGCATATATTCTCCTACCAGGCCTGAATGCCAGGAAGTTCCGCAGGCTGAGATTATAATTCTTTTTGCTTTTGATAATTTATCCAGGACAGGTTCAAGTCCACCAAGTTTAGCAGTACCCTTATCGAGGATGATTCTTCCTCTCATTGAATTATGAACCGATTCGGGCTGTTCCATAATCTCTTTGAGCATAAAGTGATTGAAACCGCCTTTATCGATTTCATCAAGACTCATACTTATCTCGTGAACTTCCTTCTCAATCTCAAGGTCACTTATAGTCCTCGTATAAAATTTATCCTTAAACAGTTCAACTATTTCACCGTCTTCAAGGTACACGACCTGTTTTGTATAAGCGAGGATCGCAGAAACATCTGAGGCAATAAAATTTTCGTTGTGTCCTATTCCAACCAGCAGCGGTGAACCTTTTCTCGCTGCAACCAGTTTATCTGGTTCCCCTTTATACATTACAACCAGCCCGTATGTACCTTCAATCTCACTAAGCGCAAGCTGAACAGCCTTAAATAAGGTATAACTTTCTTTTATAAAGCTGTCTATGAGATGAGCAAAGACTTCACTATCTGTATCAGAAGTAAATTTATAACCCAGTTTTTCAAGTCCTGTTTTTAACGTTCTGAAGTTCTCAATAATACCGTTATGAATAATGAACAAGTCATTTGCTTCATTTGTATGAGGATGAGCATTTATCTCATTGGGAACACCATGCGTTGCCCATCTGGTATGCCCTATGCCGATGTTCGCATACAGGTTAAGCTTCTCGATTTTCTTTTCCAACTGGGAAACTTTCCCTTTATTCTTAACAACGCTTGAAATTCCGTCGTTCAGGATAGCAATTCCTGCAGAATCATATCCCCTGTATTCAAGCCTTTTAAGTCCATTGATTAAAATAGGGACACAATTTCTTTCTCCGACATATCCTACAATACCGCACATAAATTTTCCATTTTTAAGTAAAAAATTAGAAATATCTAAATAATTTATTTAATTTTTGCCAGTTTTTGTGTTACAGACTTAACAACATCCTTAACTTTATATATCATTTTGTAAAAATAGACACCATTTGCAATTTCGTCGCCATCCTCATCCTTACCGTCCCAATAGACTTTCTTGAAACCGATATCCTGTCCAAGGGCTGAAGAAGGTATATTGATAGTTCTGATCAGGCGGCCTGCCACGGTATAAATTTTTATGTACAATTCATCCGGCAATTTATCACCGGTTACCTTAAATGTAAAATAAGTATCGTTTTTAAAAGGGTTAGGATAATTATACACATCTCTCAGATCATATTCTGTTACCACTTCAAAGTTTATGCGGTATGAGGTAGTATCAAAAAAGTTGCCGGATGCATCCTTTGCAAGTATTTCAAGAATATGTTCGCCCTGAGTAAGCGTAGGACGCCAGGTTATTTTAGCTTCTGAATTCGGATAGTCGGTATAATCATAATCCAATTCAGGATCACTGAAATGAAGGATCTTTGCTTCACCTCCAGTGGTGTGAATAAGTGTAAAGTAACTCGTATCCAGCGGAAGAGGACTATTATCCTTCAAAGTTATAACAACTTCCGGTTTTGCAGAAACAAGATCGCCGCTTATTATTTCTTTTCCGTCGAAGGTAATATTAAAGATCGGGTTAACTGAATCACGGACTATATAAAAACTATGACTCATTACATTATTAAATGTAAAATATTCAGATTTTGGATATGTGGCGATTGTCTTAATGCTATTATCAAAAATGAATGGGGTGCTGGAAAAAGTATGTTGAAGGGAAACAGTGCTGTCAGGCTGTATATTAACAACTTTATTCAGAAAAGTACTATCAGAATCGTTAAATGAGAAATCTATATTCACACTGTCGGCCGGCACAAATCCAACATTTTTAATTCTTAAAAACATAGTAGTGTTTAAGCCCTGCAGGACGGAATCTGGTGAGACATTTAAATCGTTCTTCGTTATCATGATTTCAGGCAATCCATCAAAGTCAACATTTAAACTATTAAACCGCATCTGCTCATTTGTATTGAAAGTTGAATCAACCAGCCGGATGTACATCCTCAGGTACTTGTAATCAGATGAAATATTCTCCAGAGAATAATTTTCCGGGATGTCTATTGCAAGCGTATCATATACTTTTGTGTTTTTATTTAATCCATACAAAATATTGCTAGAATGTCCTGAAGAGTTTTGATGGATATCATAAGTTAGGGTTTTCCACTTCGATGCAGGGCCGATATCCTGTGTAGTTATAGTTCCGTTAGCATCAACGTGTCTTCCCTGAAAAACTGAAAACTTAGGGGTTTTATTGTTTCCATATACAGAAGCAATAACTTCATCATTAACCCAATCATAACACCAGCTATAATATGACTGGAAGGGTTGGTAGGCAATCCATTCTTCCTCATAGTATCCATCTGATGCCCTTATCCTTCTCATTTTATTGCTATAAAAACGTTCAGTTGGAAATATATAACCATCGGAAACAAAAAAATCACAGAACCCGGTAAAACTAGTCCCGGAGGTTTCCACATCCGGCTGAACGAGTTGCCAGTTGTTTGAGGGATCCAGTACCCTTAAAACGTATCTATTGTTTCCTGAAGTATCATATGCTGTCAGGTTATAAATATAATTTCCATCAGATTCTATATAAAAGATACCGGTGGCAGGTGTGGCAGTGTTAAAATTTAATAATCCTTCCGGGATATTAACTCCAGTTGTATCTCCGGTTTGAGGATCAACTTTGGTAAGATGATGAGGATCATTAGTGGTTACATAAATAAATCCATCACTATGGTATGCTATGCTGTTAACAACTTTATTGTAGAAGTTTGGAACTTCACCATACATTTGACCGGCGATAGTTCCATTATGTCCGGTTCCGATCTTATAAATTTTTGTGAATCCATCCGGATTATGAAGTAATGCAAAATACCAGAGGTTTGCGAAGTAGATGTAGGTTCCGTCAGTAGTTATTGCAGTAAGGTTTACAGTATCTACTACTGGATCATTTATCGAAATATCACGAAGGAATGTACGGTTTAATGGTTTTGGAGGTAATAACGATGTATTCAGATTCAAGGATTGAGTCGAATCAGAATAATTAATGTTATACACATTAAACATTTTTAATCCCCTTCCGTGAGAGTAGTAACCCGGTCTTGGAATATTATCAACAGAAAAGTGTCGGGTAATACTCCACTGTCCGAAATTCTCACCATCATAAATCCTTGCTCTCCAGAAATACGTCCCGGGTCCAATCTGCGGAGCGGTCCATTCTAAAAAACCATTTGCAGCAATAACAGCTCCAGAACTTATCACAGGAGTTTCAAAATTTAAAGTAGTATCTATCTCGATATAATAGGTAAGGTTTAAATTGATATAATGGCCAATATCAATAAATTTGAACTTAATATTCGGATCGGAAGTCGAATACCCATCCTGAGGATAAAGTACATTTGCCTCACTAATATTGTACACAACAAATTGAGCAGTGGCGATATTATCATTATGATCATTCTCAGGAATGGGATCAAGCTGATTAACTTCAACTCTGATATTATATAATCCGGCTTTATCGGGGATCCAGCTTACCTGAATGGAATCAGCTTCACCGAAACTTGCAAGGCGTTCAGTAGAAATAAGGTACGTAGTATCAGGAGATTCTGCGAACAATTGCACATTAATAGTGTCTAGCGGAAATACTACTCCGAGGTTCCCGATCCCTACTTTAATATTTACTGTATCATTAACAAGGGGATTTTGCCTCGATAATTTGATATCAGATGATTTAATGACAAAATCCGGTTTATCCGGCAGTGCCAACTTCATCCCGGGATCTCCAAGATAAGTCAATAAGGCAATTTGCTGACCGTAAAGTCCTCCTCCTCCAATCTGGGTTTTGGCATTAAGGATTGCCTTTCCAATGGTATAGTCTCTGTTAGTAAAAATTTCCTTGAATATAGCATCGTCTATATAAGCTCCCAAAGGCCAGTATGTTAAAACGGTGTTTCCAAAGAATCCTATACTCCCCTTTCCGGGTAGTTTATTGAACTGCTCTCCAAACACATCCTGATTGTCAAAATGAGCCGTATAACATGTAACACTTATTATTACCGGAAGTCTTCCCGGATTGTTTAATAGTTGTATATCGTCGTTAGTAAAAATCAAATCCCATTGATAGCCTCCCCCATGACCGTAATAGTTGCCTATTATAACTCCTTGATCGATCTCTGCCCTTATTTGCGGTCCACCTCCGAGAAACATCGAGTCTGCAGCATTAAGCGGATAATTATAAACCCGTGAGGGATGAATACCATTGGGAATCAGAAATGTATTAGCAATCCTATTAGCAGCCTCATTAAAATGCATGTGCAATTCATCTTCGATTGTGATTCCAGAAGCAGCCAGCATAACATCCTGCTTCCATTCCTTTCCGGGATCTGCGGGATAATTCTCCAATTTATTCATTAGAATATCTGCTTCTTCTGCAGTTTCACAAGACATCCTACCAATCGCAAGATCGGGGACCAGATCATTTCCGGCAACACTAACTATCAAATTATCACTCTGAGCTTCACCATATGTATCGGCATAAAAGGATATAGAAGGTATAAAGTTAGGGCGGCTGTCAGGTAATAGTTGTCTGTAATCATGACTCATATCGCCGAACAAGACAACATAGGTTGGAGCAGGCTGAACCCAATTCTGGAATGCGTATTCAACAAAATCATGTAATGAGAGGGGATTTAACATTCCGTAAGAAAATTCGTCATAAATCTGATCAACATCAACGATCATTATTCTCGGATTTGTAATTGCTGAGTCAGGGTATTGATTACTTCGTAGCTCAGCCAATCTCTGTGCAGCATTTATAAAGTCGTGATGGGTTATAATAATATAATCGGCCCCATTCGAAGGATTTCTCAAATCCGAAGAATTCCTTCCCCTTATAGAATCTGGTGATAAAAAATAATCCGTCGCGGCACAGAAATAATCTGTACGGGTATTCAGCGTGTCAACAAATAAAACTGACTGGAATTGATCATCAAGTATTTTCGCATTATTTATTAATTTAGCTTTGGAAGGAATATATATTTTAATATTATCTCTTTGCCAGTTCCAAATCTGAAAAACTATTTTTCCATTCTGCCCCTGATTGCTTCCAAAAATAAAATTATTTCCATTCGTAATATTATATCTGTAATATTCCAGGTCAAACCAATTCACCCTAATTTCATCAGACTCTGAGGGGTCACATATTAAACCCTTTGCTCTAATGTTTACATAATTTGCATTAGAGTATAATTTTATGCTATCTGATGAGACGTAAACCTGTTTTTCAAATGTTGTATTTGTTTGATCATCCCAGGAAATAGTTCCAATAGGCTGCCCCGTCAATTCAATACTAACATTATGATCAGGTGAACAGTTAAAATTGGTCATACCTGTCATATTAACTTTAACTTTCAAGTAATGTTCTTCTGTAGCAAAGTTTGGTGGAAGAGGAAAGAAACCGTCAAAAACTTTTGTATAATTACCATGGTTTCCAATCACCTGTGCCCAATACCAATGGTCTATATTCAGAGTATTAGAGTGGCCCAGTTGTTCATAAAGCGTATCTTTCTCAAAGTGCAGGGTTTCAATAGTTTTTTGAACAGTTGAGGAATAATTTACGGGAAAACCGTCAACAGGATTATATCGGGCAGTGAGTGTATCGCTTTGGTAGGAGAACCAATAAACATTTGAGTTAGTATATATATTAACCCGGCTATTAGCAGAAGGAGTAGGGGATAGTCCGACAAACTGAAAATAATCACCGCTATTAAAAATACCATCACCACCATCATTGACTTCAATAGGGATATAGTTTCCCTCGTTTATCAACTCCAGTGCATTACTCTGTACACCCCCCTGTATTGGAACTCCATTAGAAACGAGCTGATCGAAAGTAATCCTGTAAATCCCTTTGTCTTTTAAAAATATTTTATAATAATTTTTCAGGGGATCATACCAATAGTTTCCGTATCCGTGCCCGCCGTAAGTTACATCCTGGGGTTCCTTCCTAAGCATTGACGAAGTTTGCAGGGGGTTAAGCACCTGTGTTTTTAGTAATTCTTCGGAAAAATTATCAGTTACTTCCGGTTTATCCGAAACTTTAGCATTATAAATTAACTGAATCAGAATCTTATTATTTCTTACTAACTCATTTTTAACAGGATTATACTGAAATGGAAATATCCTTATAGGAAGGATCCTGGCATATCTGAAGATGTAGGTTGAATCAAAAAGAACGGCCTTCTCAGGAAAATCTTTATTCGAAGAATAAATTGATTTATCAAAATTATTTATATCCATTTTGACAAGATCCGGGTCTTCCTGGGGGAAAGGCAAGATGAATTTCTGCTTATAAATGATTTTATCAATTTTTAAAATCCGGAGTTCTGGTCTGGAATTAAATGGCACACCCACTTTTACGGTGAAATCAGGAAGCCATGGTTCACCAGGATTTCGTACGATCGGCTCCCCTCCTTTAATTAACTGATAGAGTCTGGAATCAATAGCTGTATCCTTTATACTATACACATCGTTGAAATTAACCTCAAATTTGATCCCCTCATCATTGGACTCCAGAATTTTATAATTCTGAGCAGAAGAAGTCTTCACAAGGATTAAAACTAGTAATAAGAACGGGAACACTTTCCTCATTTAATGCCCTTCTTTTTTAAATTATTTGAAAATCAACTTAGAATAATGATAAAATTGACGCAAGGGAAAAATATTAGACGATAAATTTATCTTTTTTGAAGAAAGGGAACCACCTGTCAGTTTAAATCTAATCTGAACTGACCCCACAGATCAAAATAATTTGAATTATCATTGAGTTTGTAATTTGCTATGTAAAAATTGATATAATATCCCGGTAAAAATTGATATTCCAACTCTGAATAAATTTTCATTTCCCTCTCAAGATCTCCGCCAAGTAAATATACAAATTCAGGATCATTGACTCTGACGGGCTGAAAAACATCTCCCCCGGCATTCTTAACAATATTTCCATTTTTATCTTTGATGTTATTCCCGTGTAAGGTGTACTGTCCTCCAAGGACTGTTCTAATTCGGGAGCTTAAAAGGTAACTACCTTCCAGACTTAGCCGTGTGGAGTTAGGCTGCAAATCTGTTCCTATTAAGTCTCCATTATTCGTGTATGTCAATGCTTCCGGGTAACCGGGATGTGTATATAGAAACGGCCTTAATTGGATGTATTCAATTTTTATTGCCAGTTTTCTCCACAAAAGAGGATATGTAATAAAAGTTCCAGCCTGCCACCCGAAACCGTTATTAATACCGGCCCATTTACCGTTGAATATGTTTTCGAAATTTATATCGTCAAAAACAATACTGCCGCTTATTTCGGCACCTTTAACAGGATTGATTCTTGATTCGAAGGCCAGAAGAGAGTTATCGAGGTCGTTTAGTGACCTTTGAGCTGATTCCCAAAACAAGAAAGGATTTAGATAGGCCAGTTCGGGAGCTCTGTTTGAATATATGATCAGTTGAGAAGCAGAGATTTGAAATGAGCTGCTTGGCTTAAACTGAAGTCTACTAACAGCCAGATATTTAGAATTTTTGTACTTTAAGTTGCCGTACGTGTCATTTATTGGAACTTCAATGGGTTTTTGTACCAGCCATGCATGTAAGAAAGTATACTTTAATGATTTATATCCAAAACTGAATTTTACAAAATCCATCGGCTGGGAATTATTTGAAATTATCATCTTATTCAAATAACCTGTTCCCCATAAAATTTCCTCCCTTCCTAATTCGAAGTGGAATGGCTCTTTCACTATGTTCAAATAGCCTAGAGTAAAATCAAAGTTATTCCGACCTGTGTTATTGAATGTAAAACTGCGTCTTACAATATTATCTGCCGATGCTGCACTCCGGCTGCCTGACTGAATACCATTTGTCGCTTTAACATAAAAACCAAACCAGTTTTTATATCCCCCATATATTTCACCGCCGAATTCAAAAAGATTGGAATTATTCTTTAAGCTGCTCCGGTAGATATATTTGTACCTCAATACAGGATTAATAGCTAAAACGTAATTTGAGTCTATATAATGGTAGAGGTGTTTTGAAGGTGCGGTAAAAAGGTTATGGGAAAGATTATCAGGAAAATCATTGAAAATATCTATTCTTTCTTCTGTGAGGTCAAACTTTTTCTTCAATGATTTAAGATAAAAAGCTTCAGTTTGGTCTAATGATGATTCCTTATCTTCTATTCTTTGAAGGAATTGTACAACTTCGCCTCTTGTTAATGGCAAAACCGAATCGTCATAATCCCTTATTAATCCCTGAACCTGCATTTTTTTTAAAAAATTATAGACTGGTTCATTAATGGGGATATTATCTGTCTGAGAATAATTTTCAGGGACAATGAAAAAACACAAAAAAAAGAAAAATATTACTGCAGAAACTTTTTTGGGGATTTTAATAATCATTAAAAATGATCGTGAAGGAAATTTTATTAAGCCTTTTTAACTCCATTTTCTCTGCTTGGTTTCAAGGGGCATAGGATAGGATTTGGCAACATCGTTCTCTTCATTTATTTCCTGCTCTTCAAAAGAAGGATTAAACGTATTTACATAGTACTTAAATAATAATTTCCATTCCTCTTTGGTTGTATGTCCATTACGTGATTGAAATTCTTCAATCATGTTCAGAATTGCCTGCTCATCGTGCAGGCATACCATCCGGGCTTTAAAAATCTTCTCGTGGTTTGTTGCCACAACACCTTCTTCTGCTGTGAGAACTTCTTCAAATAATTTTTCACCCTCCCTGATTCCCGTGTACTCAATTTTTATATCCTTATCAGGTACTAAATTATTCAGTAGAATCAGGTCACGAACAAGATCAACGATTTTTATTGGCTCACCCATATCAAGTACAAATACATCTCCGTTGCTCCCCGTGGCACCGGCCTGCAGAACAAGAGCAACTGATTCCGGAATTGTCATAAAGTAACGTTTCATTTCGGGATGAGTAATAGTAATTGGTCCCCCGTTTTTTATTTGTTCCATAAATATCGGTAAGGCGCTACCTCTGCTCCCTATTACATTTCCAAACCTCACGGCTACAAAATTAGATAAACTATTTTTACCAGCACCGGTAACAATGTACTCTGCGATCCTTTTGGATACCCCCATTATACTGGTCGGATTAACTGCTTTATCGGTAGAAATCAGCACAAAATTTTCCACTCCGCTAAACTTTGCTGCCTGAGCAAGATTATGTGTGCCAAGAATATTTACACGTACGGCTTCTTCCGGAAACTTCTCCATAACGGGGACATGCTTATATGCAGCAGCATGAAAAACAACATCCGGAGAAAAGGAGGAAAATATTCTATCCACTTTGTGCTGATGGGAGATATCACATATATAAAGCCGTATCGGCAAATTCGAATCCAATCTCCTCAATTGTAATTCAAGATCAGCCAAATCACTTTCGTTTATATCAAGGATTCCAAGTTCTTCGGGTTTATAATGAATAACCTGTCTTGCAATTTCTGAACCGATTGATCCAGCAGCACCTGTAATTAAAATTCTTTTCTTATATAAATAATTGCTGATCTGTTGTGTATTTATTGAAACAGCCTGTCTTCCTATCAGATCACTGACATCAATATCCCTGATATCGCGTAGACTTATTTTAATATTATTGGAGATATCATTTATAGCAGAGACAACTTTTACATTGGTAACTCCACAGTCCCTCGCAAGATTCAGGATCTTCCGGTGAAACTTTCTATCCGCTGTAAGTATTGAAATCAGAATTGATTCAATATTGTAGTCCCTAATAATATTGGGAAGATCTTCAGTATTACCCATAATTCTTATTCCCTGAAGATATAAATTATTTTTCAGCGGATCATCATCAATAAATCCGATGGGAAAGAATTCTCTCGGCTGACTCCTATTAATCTCTCTGAGCAACTGTTCCCCACTGCTTCCAGCACCGATTATTAACGTTTTTTTCAGTCCGGCAACGCCAATATTTTTTCTAACAACTTCAAGATACATCCGTTTGGAAATTTTAAATCCGGATGATAATAGGAAACTAAAAATAAGATCTATTAAAAGAATTCCCCGGGGAAATTCCCTAAAAACAGGAAAGTTGAATCCATATACAACAATAAAAAGGATACCATTACTTAGCAGACTGGCTTTAGCTATGTTTGCCAGATCCTGTAAAGAAACAAACTTCCATGAAATATCGTAAAGACTGAATGAATAGAAAACCAGTATTTTGACCGGAATAAAAATAAGCAGAAGAATCAGGAGGTTAGAGTAAATGATTATAAATGAATTTAGTTCCTTATAGACCTCAAGGGCGAGGTAAATTGATGCGCTAAAAGCTATGATATCAAAGAGAATAAATAATAATTTTCTCTTGAGGTTTGTAGGGTCAAAAAAATTTCTAATGTTTTTTATCATTTAAAGATGGTCTTGAGAGTTGTTATGATAATTTTGAAGTCTGTAGAGAAACTGGCTTCTGATATATATTGTTTATTCAGATTAATTTTGTCTGGTAATATATTATTCAGATAGTAAATTTCGGGATTTTCACTCTCCTTCAGTAAATTACTTTCATTATAATACTTAATTGAGGCATAATCCGAAATTCCAGGTTTAAGTTTAAGAATTTTATCGTAATCATTACGATATACCATCGCAAACTTCTTCAATTCGGGTCTGGGGCCAACGAAGCTCATTTTGCCCCAAAGAACATTTATCAACTGAGGTAACTCATCAAGTTTATAATTACGCAATATTTTTCCGAATTTGGTAATTCTTGAATCATCTGCAGAGGTTACACCGCTATCATTGATCATCTCCCTTATCTGCATTGTCCTGAATTTATAGATATAAAATATTTCCCAGTTCTGACCAACTCTTTCCTGTTTAAAAAACACAGGTTTGCCACAAGTTAAATATATTAGCAAATATATTAAAAAGAAAAGTGGTAAAAGGATTATTAACGAAATAAATGAGAAAAATATGTCCGAAAATCTTTTAAGTATAAGATACATATAAATATTTTTAAGCCTTGAGCTCACACTTCTAATTTAATGACTATCAGTAAATTTAATTTTTTCTGGTATAATTAAAAAGACATTTTGACTTATTTAGAAAATTTAACTGTGAGTCGATTGACCGTCTCTATGACTGTACCGACCTGGTTTTCCGACATTCCCGGCCAGATCGGAAGACTGATTACACTGGAATAAATAGCCTCTGATCTGGGGAATTGTTCTTCTAAAAGCTTAAAAGTATCTCTGTAATAGGGGTGTCTGTATAATGGGATAAAGTGAACACTGACCCCTATACCTGCTTTTTTCAATTCGTTTATAAACTCAGCACGGTTTATTTTCAATTTTTCAGTGATTACCTCAACTGGGTACAGGTGGAATGAAGATTGCCTGTCAGGTTTAATTTTGTATAAATTCAGACATTCATTATCCCTGAAACCTTCATTGTATTTACTGAATATTTCTTTTCTCATATTTTGAAGCAATTCAATTTTTTTTAATTGAGCCAGGCCCAGACTGGCCTGAATATCTGTAAAATTATATTTATATCCAGGGGCAATAACCTCATAATACCAGGAACCCTCCGAGGTGTATCTCTTCCAGGCATCACTGTTTATTCCATGTAATCTCATTATGGAACACCTTTTTGCAATACCTGGATCCTCAGTACAGATCATTCCTCCTTCACCAGTCGCCAATGTTTTAGTAGCGTAGAAACTGAAACAGGTGACATTACTCAGAGTCCCAATTTTCCTCCCTTTATAAAAGGAAGGAAGGGCATGTGCTGCATCTTCAATTACCTTAAGGTTATTCTTTGAAGCGATATCTGAAATTTCATCCATATCACAAGGCTGTCCCGCAAAATGGACAGGGATAATAGCTTTAGTTTTATTAGTAAGGGCTTTTTCTATTTCAGACGGATCTATATTGTAGGTGTCTCTCTGAACATCAACTATAACGGGTTTAGCACCAAAATAACAAATTATTTCAGCTGTTGCTGTAAAAGTTACAGCAGGAACTATAACTTCGTCACCCGGCTTTATTCCAATTGCTTCAAGTGCTAAATGAGCAGCCGCTGTCCAGGAGCTTACAGCAATAGAATGCCCCGCTCCGATATAAGAATTAAATTCGGATTCAAATTTCAGGGACTTTGGTCCGGTGGTCCACCATCCTGACCGTATGGTGTCAACAACTTCATTTAATTCCATTTCATCCATAAAAGGTTTATGGAAAGGTATTTGTTCTTTATTTTCCTGCATTATTATTCCTGGTTACCGGAGTTAAATTTTTGATAAAATATATGGCCTCTTTTTCTTCGTGTTCTATCTGGAAATTGTTTTTATAATAAAAGCTGATTGCAATCCGATTATGCTTTTTTACTGATAGACCGTAGGTGAATATATTATCCGTTATTAATTCATTTTCAAAATACTTAATTAATTCAGTTCCTACCCCCCGGTGACCTGATTTCTTATTAACAGCTATTGATAAAAGTCTTAACTTGGCCCCAGAGCTGAACCGGGGACCCGGCTTAAGTTTCTTCAACAATTGCTTAGCTTTCTCCAACCAGAATTTCGGGTTTTTTAATAGTACAAAAAACAGCTGACCGGGATATTTTTTTATAAATTCATTAATCGATGTTTCGGTGTTCATTCCTGCAACTATAAATCCAAGTATATAAGTACCATTTTCGAGGGCGAGATAATTATACTTATTATGATTTAACAGATTCAGATAAAAGCTGCTTAACAAATTTTTTGGCAACAATGAACTGAAATGATTTTTATCAAAGGCATACTGATGAATAGAACATATTTTTTCGATATCATTTATTTCTGCTTTTCTGATTCTCATTTTCGAATAAATAACAAAAGATATATTAACTATTTTCTAAAATTTCACTATAAATCAGTAACATTTCCTCAAGGTTTTTCCGGAAATTATATTCCTTTAGAATTCTTTCCCTGGCTGCCTTTCCCATCCTTAATCTTTCACTTTTATTCCTGATTAAATATTCAATTGCTTCTGCTGCTTTTTCCGGATTCCTTGGAGGAACGATAAGTCCGGTAAATTGATCTGACACTACCTCAGTTAATCCTCCTACTTCTGATACTATGACCGGTTTTTCAGATGCTCCCGATTCAAGGATAGCAACTCCAAAACTTTCATCATCTATTACCGAAAGCGCCACATAAATGTCGAGCATATTATGATAATCCTGAACCTGGGAAAACTTCACAAATCCTGTAAAACAGGTGACTTCCGATATATGAAGCTCCTCTGCCAGATCTTTTAATCTCTTTTCGAGTGACCCTCCGCCCACGATAAGCAATTTTAACGGCAGTTCCGGATTGTTAATCCTCACTATCTTAAAAGCTCTTATAAGGAATTCTATGCCGTATTGATATTCCAGACTTTTTATTGTGCCAATAACAATATCTTCTTTGCCGAATATCGAGACAACGCTCATGGGCTTAAATTGGTCAGTATTTATTCCAAAGGGAGTGACCAGGATTTTTTTTTCAGTATATTTTTTTATTTCTTCAACCATAAAGTTACTGGTGGAAAGAATTCTGTCAGCTTTCCGAAACAATCTCTTTATTATTGCTGTTTTAATAACTGAACCCCGTGGAAATGTAAATATATCAGAACCCCAGACCGACAAAATAAAAGGGTGAAATCCTGTAAGCATTCCCAGTAAACCATAGCTTGATGCATAATGTGCATGGAGCAAATCCGGTTTAAATTCATCTATAATCTTTTTTATCCTGGGAAGTGCAGCCAGGTATAATATTTTATTAATACTGCCCTTTTTTGAAAAAAGTATTTTTTTTGGAACATAAATATTCATCAGTTTGATATCAGAATTAAACTGTGAAGCATCGAAAGTATTATTAAGGCCGCATACTAAAACACTGCAGTTCTTCGTTGCCAGCCCGTTTGCCCATTTAATTGTATGGGCGGAAGATAAAGATGCTAAAAGAAGAACTTTCATTATATTAAAGATGGATTCGTTAATGAAAATATTTTTTCTTCCTGATTAAGCTTGTTCATATTTAAAAAAATTAAAATTGAAAAAACAATCCAGAAAGGCAAGTCGCTGTTAATTGTACCGTAGCTTATTAAATTTCCCCATTCAAAAAGCCCCCGGATGAAAAGAGCAATCCCTGATCCGGTAAAGGCCAGGACTAGGTAATAAAATTCCTGGTTGCGTAAACTTTTTGATCTTTTAAGGGCTTTGCTACATAGTTTAAAATAGACAACCGGTAGTAGCAGAGAAGTGAAAAGCCCCAGCAGTCCCATATCAGACCAAAAAAATAAATAAAAATTATGAGCATGACCAAACTGAATTTCATTATAGTGGAATAAAATAAATTTTTCAGCCGGACTCCCTAAAATGAAAGGGATATTCGGATAGATTGCATATTTGGTAGCTGCTGGCCCATATCCAATAACCGGATTGTTGAGGATTACTTTGTAAATCGTATCAAGTATGAAATTTCTCCCGGTTGAAAGGTTTTCTGTTCTAAAATACAATCCGATAAATGCCTGGATTTCCGGAATTAATAGAAGGGGTAAAGCGGCTACAATCAATATGACTGCGAATTTTAAAATTCTTTTATTCAAATGATATAGGATAAAGGCTGAGCTTAGAACAAGAGCTAAAATTGCTGCACGGGAATTTGTTATTAAAAGGCCCACTATAAAAATAGTCATAAGTAGAAAAAATATCTTTTTCTCAATTCGTTTAAAATGTCCCAGTGAAAAAGCCATTGTTATCGATATTACAATTACCAGGAAGGAACCCATTGAATTCATGTTTATATAACTGTTATCAATTTTCTGCAGCTGATTCAGGTTTAATTGTACGAAATTAAAATTATTATTTGCAAGCTCCGAAAAAATAGTGATAGTGTAGATTAACCCGGTAACAAAAAAGGCCAGAATAATTAATTTTATCAACTTACCGTTTTCGATTAATGAAAATATGATATATACCAGGATAAAAAATAAAGTTAGCCTGAGCGTTTGAATCATACCAAGAGAAACATAGTCGGAAAAAAGTGTTGATATGATCATAGAAAGGTAAAGAAAAAAAATAAGCATCCCGACCTGTCCCGGGACCTTAGGATATTTCGAAATTTCCAAACCATAATATTTCAGAAAAAGGAATAGTAGTATTAGAAAATTAAATATCTGAACTGATGTTCGAAGCTGGATACTGATCGTACTTGTTAGAGTCAGAAATGATATAATTGCAAAAAAAAGGAGAACCTTTTCACCTTTGGCTATTAAAATCAATAATAGCAAAATAACAGCAGCTGCAACCAGCATATGACTGATAAAAAGCAGAGCGAACATCCCAAGCCCGGCTGATAACCATATTAAAGATGCGGAATTATGTAGATTAAGATATTTCAATTTATGATGGCTGATTTTATGGTTTCTAATCCAAGTTCATTTATGAACTGCTGTATATCTGACTTCACCTCTTCCACTGAAAGATTGTTCATGCATTCATAGGCAGGACATAACCGGCCTGCATTAGTAAAACAGTACTGTGTTTCAATAGGAGAACAGGGTAAAATCTTCTGTATGAACCTATGATAAGGTCCTGGAATATAAGAGTATCTGACAGATGTAGGTCCGAAAATCGCATATGTAGGTTTTCCCCTTAAGTTAGCTATGTGAAGCGGTCCCGTATCATTTCCTATGAAGAGGGCACAATCGTCAATAGCCCTGATTAGATCTGCAATAGATTCTGTATAGACAACAGGAATTTTCAAATGTTCTATTTCATTTAGAATTGTTCGGGGTATCTGTCCTTTTTCACAGATGAAATTAACAGAAAATGATTGATTCAGATCTTCAGCCAACTGTACGAATTTTCTGATATTCCACTCTTTAGCCTTCCATCCTGCAAAAGGATTAATACAGATTCTACCAGACTTATTATAACTAACAGGAAATGTTTTTATCTCCTCCGGTTTTTCAATATCCTTGATCACCCTAACAACGTCCAGGTATTTGTCCATCAGATCAGGACTGCGCCTTATTGAAACATAATCAGAATAAATTGATTTATAATATTTCTGGTTTAATCCAATAATCCTTGCAGCGTGTGACTGAGCAAGCAGGAATGATGAGATGATGCTTCCTGTGAGATCAAAAATTATCTCCGGCGATATTTCCCTGATTACCTTTATGGCTTTAAATGAAGCTATCCTTGAGTTAAACCTAAATTCCTTCCTTTCAATAGAGACTATTTTTATTTCTTTGAACACTATCCTGTATATTGATGTACATTCAGGAAAAGTGAGAATAATGACCTTACTATTTTTATAATAATTTACAAGTTCTTTTACCGCGGGAATTGTAAAAACGGAGTCTCCAAGCTTGTGAAATGAGACGATTAAAACAATTCCGGATTTATTTTTAGAAAAAGAATTCATAATTCGGATAAGGTACAGGGTGATATTCGTAAACAAAAAATATAAATAATCCAATACTCCGTTCGAATTAAGTTTTCGTATTAATTCCAAATGTTCTGCCTTATCAGAGATAAAATATGTCGAATTTGAAGCTAAAAAATAATAGTTTAACAGATCATTAAATTAGAAATTTACTGACTCATAAAAAATGTTGAATTTTTTAAACAAAGAAGGTGCAGTATTTTGATCAGGATAATAACAGTAATAGGGGCAAGGCCTCAATTTATCAAAGCAGCGGTTGTTAGTCGTGCCTTCTCGAAATATGAAGAAGCAATCAATGAAACTATAGTGCATACAGGGCAGCATTTTGATTATAATATGAATGAGATATTTTTTAACGAGTTAGACATTCCCTCCCCAAAATATAACTTGAATATAAATTCTCTTGGTCATGGAGCTATGACCGGTCAAATGCTTGAAAATATTGAAAAAATAATTCTGGATGAAGTTCCTGATCTTGTTTTGGTATATGGAGATACTAACTCCACACTCGCCGGAGCTCTGGCTGCAAAAAAACTCCATATAAAAATTGCCCATGTTGAGGCCGGGTTGAGGAGCTACAATAACTTAATGCCAGAGGAGATAAATCGCATATTAACGGACAGGATTTCTGATACATTGTTTTGTCCAACCGATAAAGCAGTGGACAATCTCAGGCTGGAAGGTTTTCAAAACTTTGGATGCAGTATTATTAAGTGCGGGGATGTAATGTTCGACCTGGCACTATCTTGTATGCCGAAAATTAAAAAAGGTGAGCTGCCACTGAGTGACCTTAAAAATGAAAAATTTATCTTATGTACAATTCACAGGGAAGAAAATACGAATGATCAGGAACGGTTTTCATCAATAATTGAAGCTCTCAATGAAATTTCAAATGATACAATTGTAGTTATACCTGCTCATCCGAGAATCAGAGATGTTATTTCCAAGTTTCGAATAACCTCGAAAATAAGGATTTTTGAACCTTTCGGATATTTTGATATGATGAAACTTCTCCAAAATTGTCAGATGGTTATTACCGACAGCGGGGGCTTACAGAAAGAATCTTTTTTCTTCAAAAAAAATTGTATGATAATAAGAGAGCAAACAGAATGGACAGAACTTGTTGATCATGGGTTCAATATGATTGCCGGGACAAATAAGGAAAAGATCGTAAATTGTTACGAAGAGTTGAAACAAAGAAAATGTAACTTTGATGTTAATCTTTTTGGAGACGGTCATGCTGGTGAGAAAATAGCCGCCTCCTTACTTCAATAAAATTTTTAATGAATATTTTATTTCTAACGCAATATTTCCCTCCGGAGGTTGGAGCACCTCAAAACAGATTGTATGAACTGGCAGAGAGGATTCAGAAGAATGGGAATAATGTTACTATACTTACGGCAATGCCTAATTACCCGCAGATGGAAGTAAGACATGAGTATAAGGGCAGGTTTTATTATGAAGAGCAAATGGGAAATCTGAGAGTTCAAAGGGCATACATCTTCGTAAGGAAATCAAATTCACTTCTATTACGATTACTGAATTATTTTTCGTTCGTACTGACCTCTGTGCTTGTTGGAATTTTTAAAGTAAGAAAGCAGGAATACATTTTTTGTGAATCCCCTCCCCTTTTTCTGGGAATTTCAGCATTAATTCTGTGTAAAATCAAGAAGGCGAAACTTATCTTTAATGTATCAGATTTATGGCCTGAAAGTGCAGAAAAACTCGGATTAGTCAAAAATAATTTTTTGCTAAATTCTGCAACTTTACTTGAAGAATATCTATATAAAAATTCGGAGTTGATCACCTGTCAGACAAATGGAATATTAAAGAATATTGGCAGCAGGTTTCCGAAGAAAAGGGTTTATTTTCTTAAAAATGGTGTGGATTTAAAACGTTTCGACAGCAATGGTCTATCTAAGAAGTGGAGAAAATCAAATTCATTTTCAGACGATGACTTCCTTGTATTCTACGGAGGCATCTTTGGATATGCACAGGGATTGGAAGTTGTTCTGAATGCAGCAGATATATTAAAAAATAACTATTCTATTAAATTCATTTTAATGGGAGATGGACCGGAGAGAAAAAAACTACAAAAATTAAAAAATGATTTGAATTTGAATAACATCTTTTTTTTCGATCCTGTGCCAAAAAATACGATACCGGAGGTTATATACGCGATCAATGTGGGGGTAATACCTTTAAAAGACATCGAACTATTCAGAGGAGCTATTCCGTCAAAAATATTCGAGATCCAGGCTTTAAAAAAACCTATTTTACTTGGTGTTGAAGGAGAAGCGTATGAACTATTTATAAATCAAGGTAATGGCGGCCTTTCTTTCAAACCTGAAAATTATGAAGACCTTGCCAGGAAGATTTTATCATTATACGAAAGTCCCTCCTTGGTCAGACAACTTGGCGAAAATGGATATGAGTATGTTAAGAAATATTTCAACAGGGATGTCATCGCTGCTGAATTTCTATCCTTGCTTGGGCAATAATATTTATCAACGTCTGGTGGTAAAAAATTTACTGAGGTTTGTTCCTGAATAAAATATCCTGTAGATACCAGATATTTTGTTGGTTTCGATTAACATAGTGTTGATGACAAAAATAGTAATGAAAATTATGAGGCCAATGATTTCCTCTAACAATTCTGAGTGTAATCCTGAAGTTAATTTAAGTAATATAATTTTGGTTATTAGAAATGAGAACGCTGCATTGATCAGAACAAATATCAATTTATACAATAGGATTTTAATGAGATTGAAGTGTAAGCGAAATTTTACCAGAAGCAAACTTGATATAAAAAAGAATATATAACTAACAGAAGAACTTAAAGCCAACCCATTTTGACCCAGGTATTCAACAAATATGAAATTACACATCACTTTGATGGAACAGCCTACTATAGTAATAAGTAATAGATGCTTTATTAATTCCATGCTGTATAACAGCTTATTCAGAACTGCATAACTGGAATAGAAAACCAGACTAATAGATAGATACTTCAGAGTTTCGTAAGTCATATAGGAATCTTTAATACTAAAAGCGCCCCTCTGAAATAAGAGTCTGATTATTACATCTCCGAAAAAAACATAAATAAATGTTAAAGGGATGAACAGATAAAGATTAAGCGAAAAAAACTTACTTAGCTTCACTTTTATTTCGCTTATATTATTTTCAACAAATGATTTGGAGAAAGAAGGGAATAAAGCCGTCGACAATGCCGCCGAGATAATAGCCACCGGCAGCTGAAAAATATTCAAAGAATAATTCAGGGCTGCTATACCTCCCCTTGCAACATCTGACAGAAAATACCGGTCAGAAATTACGTATATCTGACTAAGGCTTTCAATAACAATTATCAGGATTAATCCTGAGTCCCAGTATAATAATCTGCCGCCAACTTTTTTTAAAGACAGAAAATTTATTTTTGTTCTTAATATATAAATAACCGTAAAAATTAATTGGAGTATAATTCCGGTAAGATAACCAATGGCGATTGAAAGTACTCCGATTGTTTCAGAAAAGAATATCACAATAACAATAACAGATAGGTTAACAAATAATTGTGAAATGGAAGGAAATTTGAAATCGAATTCTGAGTAAAGAAAAGCTGCCAGCACTGAAAACGCGGCATTCAGCGGGATAGTAAAGGAATAAACTTTAAAAACTCTAATGGCTAGAATAGTGTCAGTCGTAGGAGGAGAATTAAGATAAAGGTTGATTATTTGTTCCGAAAACAGGAATAATGCAGCCATGACTAAAATTCCACCCAGGGTGAACATCACGAGTGATTTTACAAGGAAAGATTTTGCTCCTTCCGTTGCATTTGTTTTCAGACGATTGTAAACAGGGATGAAATAATTCTGAGCTATATAGATTACTATCGTGTTAATAGTAAGTGGAATTATCGTTCCGACTAAAAAAAGATCATACTGTTGGCTAAGTCCAAATGAACCGGCGAAGACAATCTCTCTGATCATCCCAAGGCCCCTGCTGACTAATCCCACACTGGTCAATAAAAGTGAGGCTCCTGCGACTGTAGAAGTAAATCCTTTTTTCAATTATTAGCCTGGATTAGATTTGATACTTTGTACTCAGCTTTCAATTCAGATATTATTTTTTTATTGCCGTCTTTTTTTTGTGAACACTGCTTTTATACTCTTGTCATTTTTCCGAAAGGTTTATTTCTAGTCATTATAGGTTAAAGTGCTCCGGATATTTTAAAATGAATCTTTGCAATCTGGGCTATATATTTGATTCCATATTTACTTTTGATCAGCTTTGCAGCTTCTGTCACTTTTCCGGATGCTCCTTTTGGTAATTCCATACCGAGCTCAGACTTTATTTTCTCAAACCAGTCGTTGAACCGGTCGCGGGCAAGTATGGAAGCCGCTGCAACTGCGGTATACTTTTCCGCTTTATGGAACTGGTAAAGGTTTAGCATTTTTCCTTTTTCCTGCAGTGAATTCAGAATAAGTTTTTCATTTCCGAACTTATCGCTTATGGCAGCCGATACTTCTTTTTTTGTTAAGATATTTTCAAGCACTCTTGCATGTCCCCAGGCGAGCAACAGGTTAAGATTTCCAAATTTCTCATACAACTCATTATACCTGGGGGGATTAATTACCACAATGTTAAATGCATCCGGACCGGAGATTTTTTTTATATTATCAGCCAGTTTTTTTATGGATGAATGTGCAATCTGTTTACTGTCTCTTACCCCGATTGTCTCAAGCTTATCTTTTGTATTCTCATCGACAAGAACACCGGCAATTACGAGGGGTCCGAAGAAATCTCCCTTTCCGGATTCATCTGTACCTATATATTTATGCGGCTCAATAAAATCCTCTTTCTCAAACGGAAGCTCATTGAATAAAAGTCTGCTTATTTCAGCATAAGTCGTAGAGTTTCTGTTCCCCTGCAAAACTACTTTTAATCCTTTTTTTCCATAGTAGACCAGCAATTTCACGTTTCCGGAATTCCCGTCCACGGAGGTTTCAAGGCAGTAATTCCTCTTTTGGGGCTGTGATACCTGGTATCCGTTAGTTTTCAATATTTGGAGATACTTTAATATCTCAGATTCCGCCTTTTTTTCAAGATCTGCCACTTACTTATCCGGTTTTTATTCAAGAGCAACAAAAATAAACTTAAAATTCTTAAATCTGAAAAGTTCAGAGGGTAAAAATATATATAACTATTCATGGGTCTGTGAAAAAAATTGATTTTTCTCTCTAAAAATCATCCCTTTAGCTCTTGGATCATATTCATGACGTATTCAGGACGTATTCAAGACGTATTCAGGACGTATTCAGGACGTATTCAGACTGGATTTAGAGCATACTTCAGATTTAAGCACGGGTGTTAATACGTCTCAAATAAGTCCATATGACTTTTTAACTTAAATTTATTCTCATCGTATAAATGGGAGATATGCTGTAATTTCAGTCGGGGCTGATGGTACACGATAGGAAACAGACTGAAAAAATTAAGGGACTATCCGAAAAAAGATAGTCCCCATATAGGTGCTGTATAGATAATTTCTGATGGGCTTAATTTAAATTAATTATTTTGACCACGGAGGAACCACGCCGTTCATCCTGGCATAGGCAATAAGCTGGCCTAAATGCTCATGCAGGTGGCCCATCTCAACAAAAATGACGTTCCTGGTACTGGTTTTTTGTCCGAACATAGCGACCTGGTTTTCAAGGTCAGAGTCATTTAGTTTCTGAAGGTTATCCTGCAGATCTTTAAAGGAAGTCTTCAATGCAGAAATAACTTTTGCTTTATCTGTTACATCTTTTCCCATATCCTCAGTTGCACCTTCGGGTGTTTTTACGCCTGCAAATGAGAGCAAGAAATAATTAGATCCAGCGATATGCATTAAAACCTCAGAGACTGATCTTACACTATCTTCAGGACTCCAGGTATATTTGTCTGCAGGAATTGCTTCTGCCAGGGAAATAATCTTTTCCTGGGATTCGCTCAGATCTTGCTTAACGTCACGAAAAAAACCAGAATTACTTTCAGACTGCTGTGCAAATAACGACGCAGGGATCAATAGTGTAGCAAAAAGTAGGAAAAGTATGTACATTTTAGTGTTCATAAGAGCTCCTTTGTTTAAAAAATTTAATGTTTTGGGGGAAATCAAAGCTGGCAGGAATTTAGCTACTTATTTGTTGTAAAACAATATATATAAATCGAAATCTTATTATGTTATTAGCATTGACAATAAAATTAAATGGTTATAGTTTATAAAAAGTTTAATTATCAACAGGCGGTAATTATGAAAATAAATAGAATATTAATGCTCTTTTTACTGGCTTTTTTTATTGCCTCTTTATCTTCTTATTCGCAGACAAAGAATCAGGCAGCAGCAGAAATGTCAGTTAAACTCCAACAGAAAGTACTGTTGACAAAGGCTCAGACTGATAAAGTACAAAATATATTAGATAACTATTTTAATAATGCTAATCAATCTACCCTTGAAACGTCCCAAAAAAGCATCGAAACGATTCTGGATAAAAAACAGAAAGCGAAGTATGATATAATAAAAAAAGATTGGTGGGCTGCCGTACAGAAAACAGCGGATAAAAAGTAATAAATTATTTTAGATTAGAAATTTTATTGAAACATTCATATTGCAAGATTTCCCGAAGGATATTGTTAACTCAGAATTTATGCCTTTTGGGATTATCCTTAAAGGTAATTTGAACGATCGCACCCTGATCTGATTTAATTTCCAGCTGTCCGCCCATCTGAGTTGTAAGTGATGTTACAAGTTGAAGCCCGAGGGAATCAGTATTTTCTATATCTATAGCTTCAGTAAATCCGCTTCCGTTGTCCCGCACAATTATCCTATAGTCTTCACCTTCATTAAATAATTGTACTACAACTTCTCCTCCATCTCTGTCGTTAAAAGCATGTTTAATTGAATTTGAAATAAGCTCGTTGATTACTAATCCACATAATATCGCCTGATCAATTTCAAGAAATATCTGCTCGGCCTCGCACCTGATATCGATTTTGTTTAGCTGGGATTTGTATGATCTGAACAGGTCGCGTATCAGGGAATCTATATAATCAGAGAAATTTATTTTATCAAGGTCGCGCGACTGATAAAGTTTCTCATGAATCAATGCCATAGAACGTATACGTGCCTGGCTTTCTTTAAAGACGTCCTTGATTTTTTTATCGGCAATGTAACCTGCCTGAAGGTTAAGCAGACTAGATACAATCTGGAGATTGTTTTTTACTCTATGGTGAACTTCACGAAGTAGCACAATCTTTTCCTTTAAGGATTCGTTTATTTGTTCCTGGGCAAGTTTACGCTGCGCTACTTCCTTTTTTAATTCCTCATTAGCAATAGATAACTCCCTGGTTCGTTCCTCAACCATCTCTTGTAGTCTTGCCTTGGTTTGCTCAAGCTTAATAAGTGCGGTTTTTTGCTCAGTACTATCCCTCAGTACCCCAAGTCCTCCTACAACCTGGCCTTCTTTATCGAATATAGGGGAGTACTGAGCCTCCACAAAGAATTCCTGGTTATTCTGAACATCTCTCATATATTTTCCCCGGGCGCTTATTCGAGTGCCGCTAAGTACGTTTTTGAAAAATTCCTCTTCCCCATCTTTAAAAAATGCAGGCATTACTTCTCTAAGAGTTTTACCTTTTGTATCGTTTCTCTTTATCCCCGACATCCTTTCCATCCCCGGGTTCCAGCGGGTAAGGTGAAGTTCATTGTTGAAAGCGAATATTCCGTCAACACTGCTACTTATAAGTCTGTCTGAAAAATCTTTCTCCATTGAAATTATTTCGTTTGCCTTGCTTCGCTCGTGGATTTCTCTCACTAAAGCATAGAAGACGACAAGGAAAATTACCAGACTGAAAGCGGTCCCTATAATTATGGTTATAAATGTTTCCCGCACTGAGCTTACGATAAGCAGATCCCAGCGTTCAAGTTCTTTATATTCACTGGTTTTCATATTAGCCACAAAAGCGAAGACACGGTTCATTATATCGCTGCCGATTCTCATCTTATACCGGTTTATCGTACCCTTATCATCCCCAAGTTTCTTAAGTTCAATCGTGTTTGAGAGTACGTTCATTCTGGATTTAGTAAGCCATTTCAGTGTGTCAACCAAACTTAGCTTTGCTCTGTCTTTCGCCGTAAGGTTACTCAACTCCACCAGGTTTTTATCAATGTCTTCACTTGCCTGAAGAAAAGGTTGTAAATAATGCTCTTCCCCTGTTATCAGAAAAGATCTTTGACTTTCCTCAGCACGACTGAGTATGGAGATAACTTCTTCCAGATTGTTTAATATTTTATAGGTGTTGCCCCTGCTTTCTGAAGCTGTATATACATTATCAAGGTTCTTAAATGACTCAATACCTATACCAATAATTAAGATCAGAATTAAAATAAATCCAATACGTACTGCACGGATATCGTATAAGGGTTTCATTATGAAAGTATTTCTTGTCTGTTTTTCAAAACAATTTTTATCCTGCGTAATTCCAAATGTGATAAAATGCAATTCTCGTCCTTATCAAAGTTCATAAATTCCTGGATTAAAAAACAGGCAAGGAATAAGATATGGAGACAGGACATAAGATGAATACCCTTTCGCAGGCTATTGAGATACTGCGTAATAATGGTTATGACGAAGATTTTGAGATGACGAAAGAGGGATTTACCGCACAAAAGGCCGGAATAATTCTTTCACCGGATAAGATAAAAATCAGGAAAGTGTATCGGTTTGAAGGTGAATCAGATCCAGGTGACATGTCTATTCTATATGCTATGGAAACCAATGAAGGGATAACAGGGATTCTCATTGATGCATATGGAACCTACGCAGGAAACGAACCCGAGGCTCTCTCTGAATTTCTAAAGAAAGTCAAAATCGAAGAAAAAGCCCTCTGATATTTTACTCGCTGCCTGAATACCATTTCCATTAATATAATACCTGTGGGGACATTTGACTCTGAATTCTCAACAGCATTGTGCATCGGTAACTATTTTAAGAGCTGTCTCTAAAGGCGGCTCAAATTTTTTTCTCGAAATTTATATTTAAGGGTTTACTTAAACTGCAGTTAATATTATCTTAATAGATTCAAAAAAATTATACAATTTTGATCCTTTCAAAGGGTCCTCCCCTGCCCTTTGATGGTAAACGGATCGCACCCAGTGTTTCCCAAACACTGGGTTGTTTTTTTTAAACTAAACTTTGTTTAATGATCGGAGGCTCCCCATTTCAATACATCCACCTGCACCTTAGCAATACCGCTGGTAACCATATCCAGTTCTTCAGCAGCTTTTTTTGAGAGGTCAATTATTCGGCCGTTAAGAGTTGTCATCCTATCATTAATTTTAACGATTACGGTTTTTCTGTTCTTTAAATTTTTTACTCTAACGATGGTACCGAGTCTGTAGGATGGATGTGCCGCAGTTAACTTGTCCTGACTGAATATCTCTCCGCTTGCTGTTTTCCCGCCTTCGTATTTATCTGAATAATAAGAGGCAACACCAACCCGTGATTCAAGTACCTTCGTATTATCGTCTGAAGGTACTTTCTCTTCAGAAGTCTGCTCGACTCTGCTGTTAGTATTGTCATCTGAATGTCTGCTTGGAAAACGCGTGCTCGATGCGCAGGAAATTAATGTAAACATCATTACAATAGCAAAGAGAAATTGTAGTGACATCCTTATGATAATATTGAAGCACATTTTATTACAGCCGTTTCACTTCTAAGTCTGTTTTCTCCCAGGTTATAAAATTCAGCAGTACTAAAAAGTTTCTTCTCCTCCTCAGTAAAATCTCCTTCAGGCCCGAACACAAAATAAGTTTTTTCATTCCTGCTGACTGCATCGTTTTTGAATTTATTCTCAGCTTCCTGAGCAAAGAATACCTTTTTACCTTCTGCAGCAGCAAGCTCATAAATTGAACCGTGCACCTTAAGTTCAGGGAGGAAACTCCGTAGTGACTGTTTCATCGCAGAGATCAGTATTTTTTCCCAGCGGGTTATTTTATTTCCTTTCGGGAAAGTCCTTTCAGAATCAAAGATTATAAAACTCGTTATTCCCAGCTCCGTACACTTTTCCAATGCAGTTTCAAATCGCTCCGAGCTTTTAAGCCTGGGTATACAAAATATAAGGTTTTTATTATTATTCTCATATTGATATTCATGAAGCACGCGGGCTTCCAGAATTTCTGCGGACAAATTGATAATTGAAGTTTTGAATATCCTTCCTCTGCCGTCAGTAATGTAGAGTTCATCTCCGGGCTGATGCCTCATAACTTTCAGGATGTGGTTTAATTCATCTTTTTCAGTTAATACCAGCTCATCCTCTCCGGGAGGAAATGGAGAATAATAAAGTTCTATGTCTTTGAGCTTATTCATGTTCATAGCTAGAAGGAGACTGCAACATTAAAAATAAATTCGGCGTTATGGTATTCGTCAAATCCAACTTCAAATCTAACAACATTATAAGGCAGAATTAAGAGAGTAAGTCCGCCGCCATATCCGCTCCTGATATCTTGAATCCCCAAAGTTTCACCTCTGGATTTTGTAGTACCCGCATCTCCGAACAGTTCTGTGTAGATTGCAATTCTATAAGAAAGGAGGGATTTGGGAAGCAGCGGAACAAAATCCAGGTTTAGATGGATGTCTTTTAATATCGGGTAAAATAATTCCATCGATCCCAGGTAGTAATTATTTCCTTCCAGTTGTTCAGTATAATGTCCCCTTATCCTTTCATCAAATCCGATATAGGACAGATCGTAAAAGGGTATAAGTTTACCCCCGGTTAACCTGGTAGTAAATCTCCATTTTGCATGCAGGTCGCCTATGATGGGACGGTATTCACGGAAGTCTAATTTAACAATATTGTAGTTGATTCCTTCATTTCCTAATCCCTTTAATTCAAAGGCTGCTGCGCCCAGCAATCCATTCCTGGGAAACTGGATCAGGTCTCTGGTATCATATGAATATCCGACTGAAATAAACGGTGTATGATCTATCCTTGAATCAGAAGCCGATATTCCTTTGATAAAAAAGGGTGTTTCAATATAGCTGAATCCTGCAGTCAGAGAGAGACGCTGATAAAGGCCGAAACGTTTCCCCACCTCGACTGCTCCTGATATACTTTTCTGGACATAATCTGCACCGTGGAGAGCCGATGCTATTCTGCTCTTGTTGGACATAGTCCCATATGATGCCGAGATATTAAAAAATAAATCATCCTTGCGTGACAGATAAGGATTATTATACATTAGTCTCAGAAAAGGATTATAACCAAATGCACCGCTTAATGAAATGGTTTCGTTCCGACCCCTGAAATTTTTTACGACAAGTATTGCTCCATAGGATAGTTTCTTCCAATCGTTTTCCCGCATCTCAAGAAACGGAACAGGATAAATATACCAACCCTCTTCAACATCGATCACAGCATAGTTTTTATCATTAACTGTTTCAGGATGTACTTCAACCACATTGAAGATCCCTAGACTATAGATCCTGTCGCGGTTGTACTTTGCCAGCTCAGGAGTTAAGGTATCGCCCTTAGAGAAATTTAGTTCTCTTAAAATTATAAAGTCTTCCGTTGTTTTATTACCCGTTAGTTTAATCGAATCAATAACCACACTGTAATCCTGCAGGTATTTTACCGTATCCTGCTGGGCAAAAACCGGAACCCGGGTAACCAATATAAAAAGCAGGAGGTATTTTGTCATTCTTTTTATTATAGGGTAATAAAAAAAAACGGTTCGCTTAAACAAATTTGTCCCGGCGAACCGCATTACAAGGGTTTATAAAATCAGGATACAGGTTCTTCTATGTAATCTGCAATCGGGTTGCAGCTGCACACAAGGTTCCGGTCTCCATAAGCGCTGTTAACTCTGCCCACTGACGGCCAGAATTTATTCTTCCTGGTCCATTCAACAGGGTAGGCAGCTTTTTCTCGGGTATAAGAGTGACTCCAATCATTCGAGATTAGTACATTCAATGTGTGGGGAGCGTTTTTCAGCACGTTATCTGTCGGATCGGATTTCCCATCCTCAATCTCTTTAATCTCCTCCCCGATTGAAATCATAACTTCACAGAACCTGTCGAGTTCTGATTTCGATTCACTTTCCGTTGGTTCCACCATAAGGGTTCCGGCAACCGGGAAGGAAACTGTGGGCGCATGATATCCGTAGTCCATCATCCTTTTGGCTATGTCCTCTACTTCAATCTTAGCGGTATTCTTGAAATGTCTCATATCAAATATCAGCTCGTGTGCCACCCTTCCCTTTGTCCCTGTGTACAGTACCTTAAAATAGGGTTCCAGTCTGGCTTTGATATAATTTGCGTTAAGGATAGCAGCTTCAGAGGCTTTTGTGAGACCTTTAGTGCCCATCATTTTTATGTAGGCATAAGAGATAACCAGGATATCGGCACTTCCCCATGGAGCGGATGAGATGGCCGGGATTC
The DNA here is from genome assembly GCA_963774455.1 of uncultured Ignavibacteria bacterium. Classification (GTDB taxonomy): domain Bacteria; phylum Bacteroidota; class Ignavibacteria; order Ignavibacteriales; family Ignavibacteriaceae; genus DATFVA01. The sequence continues at coordinate 511,333 of CAVZFD010000005.1, read as the reverse complement.
CATGTTTGTGTCCCAGTCTTACAACAGGGTGTTCGGGAAGGAAAGCAACAAGATGCTCAGCACAGGCAATGGGTCCCATCCCGGGTCCACCGCCTCCGTGAGGAATGCAGAAAGTTTTGTGAAGGTTAAGATGACAGATATCGGCACCAATGTTAGCAGGACTGGTTAACCCGACCTGTGCGTTCATATTAGCACCGTCCATATAGACCTGTCCGCCGTTATCATGAATTATTTCACAGATCTCCCGGATCTTTTCTTCGAACACACCGTGTGTGGAGGGATACGTTATCATCAGCGCAGATAAATTCTTTTTATTTGCTTCAGCTTTCTTCCTGAGGTCTTCAATATCAACGTTGCCCTTAGCATCACAGCCGGCTACTACCACCTTCATTCCTGCCATTACTGCGCTTGCTGGATTCGTACCGTGAGCAGAGGATGGAATGATTACTATGTTCCTGTGTCCCTCTCCCCTGTTTTTATGATACTCACGAATCACCATCAGTCCTGAGTATTCGCCCTGCGCACCACTGTTAGGCTGCAGCGAAACAGCCGCGAATCCTGTTATTTTAGCAAGCTGATCCTCCAACTCACGAAATAGCTGTTTGTATCCTTCTGTCTGATTTTCAGGGGCAAAGGGATGTATCTTGCTGAATTCGGGCCATGTTATTGGCAGCATCTCTGTAGTTGCGTTTAATTTCATGGTACATGAGCCAAGAGGAATCATCGAATGAGTCAGGGAAAGATCTTTATTCTCAAGACTCTTCATATACCTGAGCATTTCGGTTTCAGAATGATAAGTGTTGAAGACCGGGTGGGTAAGATATTCAGATGTTCTTTTAAGACTGCCTCTGTATTCAGCATTAATTCCTGCAGCTTCTTTTTTTAAGGAAGTGGCATCAATTTCTTTTCCGTTAAACTTAGCGAAGATATTGATGATTTCAATTATATCATCAAGGTCGGCGGGTTCTCCTATTGAGATACCTACCGAGTTATCCGGGAAATACCGGAAATTAATTCTCTGGTTTTCAGCTTCCTCACGAAGCTCCTTAATTCTCTTTTTACCATCAGCTGAAAAACTGATCTTTAGAGTATCAAAATAATTTTCATTAACCTGCGTGTAGCCCAAATTCTTCAGAGAAGCATCAAGGAATGCAGTCAGAGTATGGATTCTTTCCGAGATCCCTCTGATTCCCTTTGGACCATGATACACCGCGTACATAGCGGCCATTATAGCAAGAAGAACCTGGGCTGTACATATGTTGCTCGTAGCTTTTTCCCTGCGTATATGCTGTTCCCTCGTCTGCAGTGCCATCCTGAAGGCAAGATTTCCCTGGGCATCAATTGTCGCTCCAATTATTCTTCCGGGTAAACTTCTCTTAAATTCATCCCGTGTCGCAAAAAATGCAGCGTGGGGACCGCCGTATCCCATCGGAACACCGAATCTCTGCGAGCTCCCAACAACGGCATCGGCGCCGAATTCCCCTGGAGGGGTTAACAGTGCAAGACTCATTAGATCTGCAGCCACCGTACAAAATATATTCTTCGATTTCGCTGCATTGAAAAGATCCCTGTAATCGTATATCTCACCGCTGTCAGCCGGATACTGAACAAGAATCCCGAAAATCTCATCTGTCAGGTTAACTTTATGATGATCCCCAATGAGCAGATTGATTCCCTGCGACTCAGCCCTTGTCTTCAATACGCCGATCGTCTGGGGGAAACATTCCTCCGATACGAAAAAGGTATTCGCGTCCTTCTTATTCCTCACTGAATGAAACATACTCATTGCCTCCGCTGCGGCTGTTCCTTCATCCAGCAGAGAAGCATTTGCGATCGGAAGTGCGGTTAAGTCAATTATTGCTGTTTGGAAATTCATTAAAGCTTCCAGTCTTCCCTGCGCTATCTCAGCCTGGTATGGCGTATATTGGGTATACCAGCCGGGATTTTCTAGTATGTTTCTCTGTATTACAGCAGGTGTGATGGTATGATTGTAGCCCATACCTATGTATGGTTTGAAAACCTGGTTTTTCTTCGCAATTTCCCTTAACACTTCCAGAAACTGATATTCCGTGAGGGGTTCACCCAGAGCAGGACTCTCCTTCAATCTTATTTGTGGCGGTATTGTCTGCTCAATTAGTTCCTCCAGCGTACTAAGCCCTATAACTTCCAGCATTTCTTTTATTTCTTCATCATTTGGTCCGATATGCCTGTTAACAAATTTATCCGGATGTTCGAGGTTATTCATAATTTATTTCTCTTGATAATTGAATTAGCAAAAATATTTAGACTTATTAAAATACAGAATGTTTTTTATCTATAAAATGATAAAATCAGAGGTCAGGTTTATCATTCAGATACTATTTTCGCTTCAAACCTGTGAAGAATCTCTCAGGAATTATATTAATTCGGAAACCATGGAAATTGATATTGTCAAAGAGGTGAGTACTTGTTGTTAGCCTGTAGAAAGCCGGGTGCAGGCCTTTTGAAGGCCGGGTGTAGGCCGAAGAGAGGCCGAAAGGTGCGGAAGCAAACAGGCAATCGGGAATGCATACCAGAGGAAATATACTGAATTTAGAACAGAGAATCATTCATGAAGGCTGCTGATTACCGTTACCCGGATTTATCCTTGTCATTGCAGCGTGGGCTGCGTTTTGTTCTGCGGATTTTTTATTTCTCCCCTTTCCCGATCCGTATGATTCACCGTTAATTTCAACCTGTACTGTAAACAGCCTGTTATGTTGAGGACCTTCCTCATTAATCACGGTGTAAATCGGGTTTTCGAATTTATTAGCCTGGGCATACTCGAGTAGCTGGCTTTTATAGTTCTCATCTATAAGATGTCCACCTTGTTTAGCACTTGGTTCAATCAGATTTTTTTTAATAAAGGACCTTGCTCCTTCAAGTCCGTTATCAAGATATATCGCTCCTATCAAAGCTTCAAAGGCGTCGGCCAGCACTGTACGGGAGCCATAGGTAAACGCAGATGACAGGTTTTTACTAACAAGAAGGAATTTGGATAAACCGATTCTCTCGGCACCTTCAGCCAGTGCTATCCTGTTAACCAGCTTAGCCCTCACCTTGGTAAGAAATCCTTCGTTCTCATCCGGGTATACTCCAAAGAGATACTCTGCAACAGTAAGATTAAGTACAGAATCTCCAAGAAATTCCAGTCTTTCGTTTGAGATAGCAAAATTAGGATTCTGTTCAAGAAATGATCTGTGCATCAATGCCTGAATGTAGTATGATTTGTCCTTAATAGGCACCCCTGTTACAGATTCCAGTTCGGAAAACTTACGATGTGTAAGTAATTTCGAAAAATATCGGGTTTGTTCTCTTGCCTGGCTCTGCTTCAGCTTTTCAAGTAGCCAGGATATCAACTGACCCAAGACTAATCTCCGGCTTTTTTGAACAATATCGACGCATTATGACCGCCGAATCCAAACGTATTACTTATTGCAAAGTTAATTTCCTTCTCCGTCACTTTTTTAGCACTGTAATTTAAATCGCATTCGGGATCAGGATTATCAAGATTAATTGTAGGAGGAATTTTACCATTTACAATTGAAAGGATGGTGGCAATAGCCTCAACACCCCCGGCTGCACCAAGCAGATGTCCCGTCATCGATTTAGTTGAACTCACAACAAGTTCATAGGCATGATCACCGAAGGTTGTTTTAATAGCCTTGGTTTCAGTAACATCGTTATAAGGTGTGCTGGTTCCATGTGCATTTATATAATCAATATCCTCAGGCTTAATTCCGGCGTCAGTTAATGCAGCCTTCATAGATCGTGAGGCTCCTTCACCGCCCGGCGAGGGCGCTGTTATATGATAAGCATCACCGGTAAGACCAATGCCTCCTATTTCAGCATATATTTTTGCTCCGCGGGCTTTCGCCTGTTCATATTCCTCAAGAATTAAAGTACCGGCTCCTTCACCCATTACAAATCCATTCCTTTCCACATCAAACGGTCTCGACGCCTCGGCATACCTGTCATTCCAGGTAGATAAAGCACGCATAGCATTAAACCCGCCGATAGCCATTTCTGTAATTGCAGCCTCAGAACCTCCGCACATCATCAGGTCGGCACTCCCTCTCTGGATAAGAATAAATGCATCAGAAATGGCGTGAGAGGCAGTTGCACATGCAGAAGTAGTAGCGTAGTTAGGACCTTTCAAGCCGAATTTAATGGAAATCTGTCCTGCTGCCATATCGGATATCATCATCGGAACAAAGAAAGGACTTATCTTATGGGGATCTTTTCCTTCAAAATAAAGCCAGTGCTGCTTCTCCAGAGTAATCATCCCACCGATACCGCTGCCATATATAACGCCGAACCTTTCCATATCCACGCCATTTTTATCCAGACCTGAATCCTGCATTGCCATAATCGCGGTAGCTAGTGCGAACTGATTAAAAGGGTCAAGCCGTCTTGCTTCTTTTTTGTCAAGATAGTCACCAACTTCAAAATTCTTAACTTCCGCAGCAAACTTGGTATCAAATTTCTCGGTATCGAACTTGGTAATGGGCGCAACTCCGTTCCGGCCATTGATCAGACCTTCCCAGAAGGCAGATAAACCTATACCAATTGGAGTAACTGCACCCATTCCGGTTACAACTACTCTTCTTTTTGTCATAAGGCTCTCCGGAGAAAAAATAGATTGAGGTAATCTTTAATAGATTGAAATCTCATTTTATTAAAGGGAGTGAAGTCGAGAAAATAAATTTCCCGACTTTTAATAGATTAACCTAATTTCTCTTTAAGGTACCTGGTAGCGTCTCCCACTGTATTTATTTTTTCAGCGTCCTCATCAGGAATAGATACCTGGAAAGCACTCTCAAAACCCATTACCAGTTCAACAATGTCTAAAGAATCGGCCCCAAGATCATTCGTAAATGAAGCTTCAGGTGTTATCTGTGATTCCTCAACACCTAATTTGTCCATTATGATCTCTTTAACTTTAGCTTCAACATCCATCTTTATGACTCCTATAATTTATTTCAGTTAGTGTAATTTAATAAAGTTTCTAAAAATAAGGTAATTATTTTACATTGTCATTCCGCCGTCTACCGCTATTACCTGGCCGGTGATATAATCGGCTTCGGGACTGCATAAAAATCCTACTACTTTAGCAATATCCTCCGGCGTGCCCATTCTGCCGAGCGGAACATTTTTAAGCAGAGCCTCCCGCTGTTTTTCATCCAGCTTCTGTGTCATACTGGTCTCAATAAAACCGGGAGCAACTGCATTAACAGTTATATTCCGGGACGCGAGTTCCCTGGCCATTGCCTTGGTAAATCCTATAACTCCTGCTTTCGAAGCCACATAGTTAGCCTGTCCTGGGTTACCTATCAATCCTACTACAGAGGCGATATTCACTATTCTGCCGTACCGCTGCTGGATCATAGGTTTAAGGATAGCCTTAGTATAATTAAACACGCTTTTAAGATTAGCCGAAATGACGTCATCAAAATCTTTTTCAGTCATTCTCAGCAGCAGGTTATCTCTCGTAATGCCGGCGTTGTTAACAAGGATATCAATTCCACCGAGTTTTTCAATCGCTTCATTGACGGTTCGCTGTGCATCTTCAAGCGAAGAAGCATCAGCTTTGAAGCCGTATATTTTAGTATCGAGTGAACCTACTTCTTTCTGCAATTCCTCCGCACATTCGTCACAGCTGTTATAGATGAATGCAACATCGGAGAATAATACACCGCAGCAGCTTTTTGCCGCAAGTTCCTTCACTATTGCCCGTCCAATTCCTCTTGTGCCGCCTGTAACTATTGCTCTTTTAGTTTTTCCGCTCATTTAATTTTCTCCGCTTTTAACCCTTCAAGATATTCAGACTTATATTTTTCTAATTCCCTGAATCCGTCCTCGCCAAAGAAATGTTTCAGTTCCTCCCTGCACGAATCAAAAATGGTTTTTACGCCCGAGGGATGATGATTGCAGGTTTTCAGTCTGTCGATGTGTTCATCATCTATGGTAAGTGCATTCTCGTATATAGTAAGGGGAAATAATATACAATAAAGGGGTTTGTATTTCCACTTGTATTCACCTTCCTGGTTGGCCAACTTCTGAAGTACGCAAAGACCGTCCTTGTCAAGGAAAGCGCATTTGCCATGGTTTACCTCGGTGCCTACAGCAATACCCGATTTAAAATCCTCATCCTTTTCTGGTGCTTCGAACCACTGTTCTGTATCCTTTACCTGGGTTTCATCGAACATCGGAATGATTTTGTCTTTCAGCGACATAATCATTTCGTGTTCCTTCAGGTCGGTATAAACACCATAATTACAGCATTCACCGGAACAACTGCAGCTGAAGCTGAAAGTAAAGATCTGGGGATCAATTTTCACTCCGTTTATCTCTTTTGTAAACTTTTCACTCATCAGATATATCTCTCCACATCAGAATATTTATCAATATTGAAACACATTACGTCCGGATTTATCCTTTTAACGAGTCCCTGAAGTACTTTCCCGGGACCTATCTCATAAAATTCCTCAATGCCGTCATTTATCATATTCCTGATAGTTTCCTCCCACCGTACGGGCGAAGTAACCTGCTCATATAAATATTTCTTAACTTCCTCTTTTGTAAGCACTGGTTTTGCTGTCACATTAACATATACAGGGATCCTGGCGTCGTAAATATTTGCAGCATCCAATGCCTCTTTTAATTTTTCTTTTGCGGAATCCATCAGAGGTGAGTGAAATGCACCGCTTACAACAAGTTCCTTAACCAGCTTTGCGCCTTTACTTTTGCAGATCTCCATTCCCTTTTTAACACCCTCAGCGGAACCTGAAATCACTATTTGGCCGGGCGAATTAAAATTAGCGCACTGAACAATTCCTGCCGGAGAGGCTTCCGCACAGCATTCTTCAACCATTTCAGGTGTTAGTCCGATTATTGCAGCCATTGTTCCCTGGTTCTCCTCACCCGCCTGCTGCATAGCTTTTCCGCGGATCCTGACCAGTTTAACCGCATCATAAAACTGTATTGCATTTGCAGATACCAGGGCCGAATACTCACCGAGAGAATGTCCTGCCGCAGCATCGGGATGAAGCGTGCGGGTTAATCCGGCCAGCACTGCACTATGAAGAAAAATTGCAGGCTGGGTAAATTCAGTCTGTTTGAGCTGATCTTCGGGACCATTAAACATAATATAGGAAAGATTTATACCGAGGGCATCATCTGCCGTCTTTATCATCTCTTTAGCTTCAACGGAGTTTTCAAATAAATCCCGGGCCATTCCAACATACTGCGAACCTTGTCCGGGAAATAAAAAAGCTTTTTTACTCATCAAATGTTTTTATAAAATGACACAAAATTAATCCATTCCCCAAACGACATAAATTGCCCCCCAGGTATAACCCGCGCCAAAAGCAGACAGGATCAGGTTATCACCCTTTTTCAGCTTTCCTGCACGATAGTAATCCACAAGGCACAGTGGAATAGTAGCAGCAGTTGTATTTCCGTATTTATCAATATTTATCATCACCTTATCTTTACCTAAACCCATCCTTTGCGCGGTGGCATCAATAATCCTTAGATTTGCCTGATGAGGCACAAGGTATGCAATATCTTCAGATTTAAGATTATTCTTCTGCATAATTTCATAGGAGATATCAGCCATACCTTTAACTGCAACTTTAAATACAGCCTTTCCGTCCTGGTAAAGGTAGTGCATTTTATTGTTAACAGTTTCATGACTTGGCGGATTTAAACTTCCTCCACCTTTCATATGGAGACTTTCCAGTCCTGAACCGTCAACCTTCAGCAATGAATCTCTCATCCCAACCGATTTATCTTCAGTGGGTTCCAGGAGTACAGCTGCACCGGCATCACCGAAAAGGATACAGTTGTTTCTGTCTGTATAATCCACGATTGAGCTCATTTTATCAGCGCCGATTACCATAACCTTTTTATACTGTCCGCTTTCAACCAGCGAACAGCCGGTCTGGAACGCAAAAAGGAAGCCGGAACAGGCCGCCGATAAATCAAAGCCCCAGGCATTAGCTGCACCGATATTATTCTGTACGATACACGCCGTTGCGGGAAAAAACATATCAGGGGTAACAGTTGCAACAATAATACAATCAATTTCTTCGGGTGAGATGTTAAACTTTTCCATTAAATCTTTTGCAGCGCCTGTAGCCAGGTCGCTTGTGGCGCCGTTTTCAAGCAGCCTTCTTTCTCTTATTCCTGTTCTTGATGTTATCCATTCATCTGTTGTTTCAACAATTTTTTCAAAGTATGCATTGTCCATTATTTTATCAGGAACATACATGCCAAGTCCCGTAATCACAGCATTATATTTATTACTCTTCATTTATCAGTTTCCGGTTTTGTCTGAATATTGTTTAATAGAATTTTGGATCTTCTCCGGCAATTTTTTATCATACATTGTTTTAGCTTTAAGAACCATATTACGTATGGCTTTAGGAGTGCTCGAACCGTGACCAATTATACTAATTCCTTTAACTCCAAGCAAGGGAACACCACCGTGCTCCTGATAATCCATAACCTTTAATGCCTTCCTCAAAGAACCGCGTGTCAACCCTATTTTAATTTTATCTGAAAAACTTTTCCTGGCAGTCTCTGTTAGCAAGTGTTTCAACAGCCGCGGAACTGCCTCTCCGAACTTAAGCAGGATGTTGCCTACGAATCCATCGCATACAACCACATCAACTTTACCTGTGAGAATATCTCTTCCTTCAACGTTTCCTATAAAATTCAGTTTAGATTCTTTCAGAAGTTTTAAGGCAGCCTCTGAGGTTTCATTTCCTTTTCCTTCTTCCTCACCCATACTTAGAATACCTACGGCAGGATTTTTAATTCCACCCATATCCCGGGCATATATTGTTCCCATAACTGCATATTCAAGAAGATGCTGAGGTTTTGCATCCTTACCCGCACCTACATCATAAAGATAACAGATCCCATTAACGTTAGGCATCTCCGCTCCGATGGTCGGCCTCCCCACACCGGGAATCCTTCCCATAACCAGTGTGGATGCAGCCATCATTGCACCGGTATTTCCGGCACTGATGAAAGCATCTGCCTTGCCGTCCCTTACCATTTCTGCACCAATTACAATCGAAGAATCGGGCTTTGATTTTAATGCACTGGTAGGACTTTCAGCCATCTCTATGACCTGATTAGTATGTATGATGTTATCTTCATTAAATGTGAGGTTTTCCTGCGAGAGGATCTTCTTAATTTCTTCCGATCTGCCGATCAGGAATAATTCAATTCCGTTGATCTCATTTACAGCCTGGACCGCACCCAGTACAATATTAAGGGGAGCGAAATCGCCCCCCATTGCATCTACAATTATTCTGCACTTTGTTCTGTTGGGTTCAGAATCGTTCATTAAAAAGGTTTATTATTCGAAATTAGCTTTTGGGTATAAACATAGATTTTTCATTATAATACCCGCAGGAAGGGCAGGCACGGTGGGTCATTTTCATATCACCGCAATTCGAACATACTCCCAGAGAAGGAGCTGTAGCCTTATAATGAGTTCTTCTCTTATCTCTTCTGCTCTTCGACCATTTTCGTTTTGGATTAGGCATGCTTTTACCGTTGTTTAATTAGTGTTTAATTTATTTTTTAATTCCATTAAAGGGAACCACCTGGCATCGGTTTCATTTTTACTGCAGGAGCAATCACCTTCATTCAGATTTTTACCGCATCGGCTGCAAAGCCCTCTACATTCATCGCTGCATAATTTCTTCATCGGTTCTGCCAATATCGTAAAGTCCTTTACATCATCAGAAATATCAACTGAATCTGCTTCTGCGGAAAGGTAAACAATGTTATCCGATTCTGAATTAACGGGTTCAATTCCCATCAAATAAACCATTTTGTATTCGGCATGAAGAGGTCTGCTAAATGTACCGGTACACCGGTCGCATTCAAAAACAGTATTCATTAAAATTGAAGAATTTAGGATTAATTGATTGTGAACTTTGTTAATCTCAACATCAACTTCAATATTTCCTTCAAATGGAGATTCCAATCCAATAGTGCTTACGGGTTCAACGAAGCGGAATTGATGGCTCCCATCACTCAGGTTCGAAATCTTAATTTTCATCGTAAATACTCACAATCTTTACAAAAAAACGATTAGAAATATAGCCATACTTCCATATATAGTCAATAAATTAAGTATTCCACACTGTCTAATTAAATGCACATTCAGGCGGGAAGTAACCAATTCTTTGCTTCCTAAACATAATGCGATTTAAACGAAAGTTAAAGCTGGCGTTCCCAAACGGAGTCTGCCAGAGTTGGAATTTCAGGTAGAAGTTCCCGGAATGCGGTAACAGGAAAACAGGAATTTACATAACCGGGCCAGGAATTTAGTTTATTTATACTATGGTTTATAAAGGCTGTATACTTTAAATTACAGTTTTATATTTGATATCTAAAGAATATGCTCGTAGTCCGGAATCTGACAAAACAATATAATGATGTGGTTGCTGTGAAGGACCTGAGTTTCACGGTAAGTGAAGGAAAGATTTTTGGACTCCTGGGTCCAAATGGGGCAGGAAAAACTACTACGATAAGGACGGTGCTAAATATTATAAAACCCACATCCGGCGAAATCAGATTTTACGATAAGAAAATTTCAAAGGACTTTTTTAACGTAATCGGCTATCTCCCTGAAGACAGGGGTCTCTATAAGAAGAGTAGAGTTGATGAAGTGATACTGTATTTCGCTGCTCTTAAGAATATGAGCAGGCCAGATGCCCAAATAAAGCTCAACTTCTGGTTGAGTAAACTTGATATTCTCCACTATAAAACAAAAAAAGTTGAGGAACTCTCCAAAGGAAACCAGCAGAAAGTTCAGTTTATTACATCGGTGATTCATAACCCCAGACTCCTTATACTGGATGAACCTTTCAGCGGTTTCGACCCGATTAATCAGCAGATAATCAGGGAAACAATTCTTTCTTTCGTGAGTGAGGGAAAGTTGATAATACTTTCCACCCACCAGATGGAGCTGGCAGAAAAAATGTGCTCTGATATTCTGCTTATGGATAAGGGACAGGAAGTATGCAGCGGATCACTTTCCCAGCTAAAGAAAAACTTCGGGGGAAATATGGTTGAGATAGGGTTTGAAGGAAATAGCGGGGTTATCAGAAATTTAAATTATGTAAAAGGAATAGACGACTATAATAATTTTGCTGAGGTTCAGCTGGAAAGTACCGTAGAACCATATATCTTTTTGAGAGATGTGTCAGACAAAATAAAGGTCAGTCATTTCAGGGTGATTGAACCAACTCTGAACAAAATTTTCATTGATATGATCAGGCAGAGCGCAGCAGGAAAATGAAAAAGATTTTTGAAATATCAAGGTGGGAGTTTCTGGAAAAAGTGAAGACCAGGGCTTTTATTCTTTCGCTGATTATAACCCCTGCACTGGTGATACTTATTTCTATCGGGGGTGCTTTATTCTCGGCGAATGAGCAGGAAACGACCAAGGCTGTCGGGATAATTGACTCCTCTATGGTTTATTACTTCCCTCTTTCCAGTGCGCTTGAAGATTACAAACTGGATAACGGCCAACCTGCATATGTGGTTTTTAACCTTAATCACGCAACTGAAGATTTTAAAGAAAATATCGAAACGGCAGACCGTGATGTATATAAAAACAAAATAGCCGGTTATATCCTGTTAAAAAATTATGGGGATTCCCTAAGTGTTCAGTACAGAAGCAGCAGCTCGGGCAGTTTTAAGGATGTTCAGCGGATTGAAAATGCTGTAAAGGAGGTAAGAATCAAAATAGGTCTCTCTAAAATGGGTATTAACCCGGAACTGCTGAGCTCATCCTTCGGTAATATAACGGTTGAACAGGTGACGGTAAAGGAAGGGAACCAGGTTAAGCAGTCGGACTTCCTATCAGAATTCCTCTCTTCAATCGTATTCATTATGCTTCTGCTGATGATGATTATTTATTCGGGACAAATGCTCGTACGAAGTCTCGTTGAGGAGAAATCCAATAAACTTATTGAGATTTTAATATCCAGCTGTACACCCGAAGAACTTCTGGCTGGAAAGATAATTGGTCTTAGCGCGTTGGGACTATTCCAGATGTTCATATGGACCTGCATAGGAATAGCTCTGGCAGGCAGCTCCGTTATCCCTCCATCGGCTTTTAATAATTTCTTTATTATGCTGGTCTACTTTGTACTGGGGTTCCTGTTCTATACGGCTCTATTCGTGGGAATAGGTTCTATTGTGACAACCGAGCAGGAGGCTCAGCAGATTACAAGCTATCTTAGCCTTATTCTGGTTTTACCAATTGCTGTTTCAGCATCGGCTATTTTTAACCCTAATTCAGTACTCGTTGAGGTATTATCTTTTATTCCTCTAACTATTCCCGCTATTATGCTGTTAAAAATTAATATCATTGATGTGCCTCCTTTAGAAATTCTTTCGACCATAATAATCATGATTGCGTCTATATATATAACTATATTAGCTGCATCGAAAATATTCAGAATCGGGATACTCTCTTACGGTAAAAAACCGGGATTTAAAGAACTCATCTCATGGATAAAGGAAAAATAGTCTACAAATAAGAGGAACTGTGTTTTTCGTAGCTTCATTATTGGCCGCAATAATACCAATGGTTATCTATCTGCTGATAATCTGGCGCACTGACAGGTATGACAGGGAGCCATTAAGCCTGCTGATTATAAACTATATTTACGGGGCGGTGGGAGCTATACTTCTTGCAGTTATAGGCAGCGGTCTGGTGACGGGTTTTCTTTCCTACATAATAAATAATGAGGAAATGATTCTGAGGATTCAGACAATCATTGTTGCCCCTGTTGTAGAGGAAACTACTAAGGGCTTCTTCCTCTTCCTCATGATAGCTAATAAAAAATTTGATAATATTACAGATGGGATAGTGTACGGCGGAGCGATAGGTCTCGGTTTCGGAATGACAGAGAACTTTTTTTATTTTCTTTTTTATTCACATTCGTTTACCGATTGGCTTAGCATCGTTATTATTAGAACGCTTTTTTCCGGGGTAATGCACTGCGTATCTACAGGAACCCTCGGGGCGTTTCTCGGCTATGCAAAGTTTAAACCAAGAATTATAAAGCTCACCTTTGCTGCAGCAGGTCTGGCAGTTGCTATGTTTATACACTTTCTTTGGAATCTTTCAGTCAGTTTTGAATCCACGGCAATACTGGGATTCTTATTTATGATTTTTACCATCGCTATTTTTATAACAGTTTTTTCAGTTTCTCTTCTCGGTGAGAGGAAAATTATTTTTAAGGAACTGCTTTCTGAGACTGAATCCGGGCTTATTCCACAATCACATCTGCTTATACTTAACTCCGGTAAAAGAAATAAACTTGGATGGATTGATGAAAGTATCCGTAAATTATATATTAGTGCGGCTACCACACTGGCCTTCAGAAAAATGCAGGCGCGGAATTCGAGCGGTTTAAGCAAGAACTATTATGAACAGGACATTGAACGTTACAGAGCATTTATCAGAAATTTATTATCGGGTACACGGCCGGGCTAAATGACTAAATCCAATTCCTGCATCTGCCTGTTCCCTCTTTTTCCGTTATTTAATAACGACAGGCTGCCCTTGTTTGAATCAATGAACAGTGAAGATTCTTCTCTTCTGTATTCTATCCTGTATGAAAATTATATTGGCATCCTGGATGAAGCTGCAGTTAATTCCACAGTCATCTTCTGTCTTGATAAACAGGATAAGAATAAGCTGCCGGAGTCTATTTCAGCTAAGATCACCGATGTACACTGGATCGACACTAATGAGATCAACAGCGAACTAAAAAATTTTAATGAGAAGTATTTTAAGAAATTCAGTAATAATCTCCTGGTATTCGCTCATTCAATCGGTTTATCTTATCCGGAAATAAAAAAAATCTTTACACTGCTGGAAATGGACGATGAATCCATTATGCTGGGTAGAGACGGTGATGAGAGAATTGCGTTCCTGGGCTTTAATACCTATAATGAGGAGATAATGGGAACTATCTCCGATGACAGGAACCATTACAATGAGCTTCTTATAAGGGCCGGCAGACATGATAATTTTGTTCACGCCCTCCGAAATTATATGCTGATAGAAAATAAGAATGATTTTATAAAACTTTATGAGGAGCTCTCCAAAAAAGAAAGCCTTAGCTACTGTAATCAGAGCATCCACGAAAAATTCACTCACCTGTTTATTGAATATAAGGATATGTTGAAATGAGCAGGATTGCTATATTTGGTGGAACTTTCGACCCTGTACATCATGGACACCTGATTACCGCTCAGTCAGTTCTTGAACTTCGCAGCCTTGATAAAATTATATTCATACCAAGTTTCATTTCGCCTCATAAACAGGATGTTAAAGCTTCTGCTGCAGAGCACAGAGTTAATATGCTGAACCTTGCGATTGAAAATGTTCCTTACTTCGAGTGGTCTGATTTTGAAATAAACAGGGAAGGTGTTTCATATACTATTGATACGCTTCGAGAGTTCAGGAAGCAGTACGATCATATTGAACTGATAGTAGGAGAAGATAATCTTCTGAGCTTTGATAAGTGGAAATCACCTGAAAAGATAATAGAAATTGCTACCCTGCTTGTTTTGAGAAGAAGGACGGCAAGAAAAACCGGGATTAAATATCCTTATGAAAATAATGCTGTATTCCTTGAAACACCATGGATTGATATCAGCGGAACAGGAATAAGAGAACGTGTGAGAACAGGAATGCCGATCGACTTCCTTGTACCGCAAAATGTAATGAGATATATTTATGAGTTAAAATTATATAAGGAATAAAATTGAAAATACTGGTTACCGGAGGTGCTGGTTTCATTGCCTCCCATATTGCTGACGCATTTATAGAAGCTGGTCATACTGTATTTGTACTCGACAACCTGCTATCAGGTTTTGAAAAGAATGTAAATCCAAAAGCAGATTTTATTAAGGATGATATACGCAACAAATCACTCTCAGATTTGTTTGAAAAAGAAAAATTTGATGTGGTTAATCATCACGCTGCTCAGATGGATGTAAGACGTTCGGTTGCTGACCCCGCTTTTGATGCCGATACTAATATTATCGGAACCATCAACCTTCTGCAGAATGCTGTAAAGTTTAATGTAAAAAAATTTATGTTTGCTTCTACGGGGGGCGCTATTTATGGAGAACAGGAATATTTTCCCGCAGATGAAAAGCATCCTACAGCACCGTTATCACCGTACGGCATTTCAAAGCTTGCGGTTGAAAAATACCTCTTCTTTTATAAGGTCCAATATGGTCTTAAATATTCAATCCTCAGGTATGCGAATATATACGGCCCACGGCAGAATCCTCACGGTGAGGCAGGAGTGGTTGCAATTTTTTCAAAGAAACTGATAAACGGAGAGCAGCCTGTTATTAATGGTGATGGAAAACAAACGCGTGATTACACCTATGTGAAGGATGTAGTTAGAGCAAATCTTCTTGCACTCAATGATACAGTATCGGATATTTATAATGTAGGTACAGGCAGGGAAACTGATGTTAATGAATTATTTGATTTGATAAATAATCTTGCCGCAAAGGGTCAGCTGGAAAAACACGGACCTGCGATGCCGGGAGAACAGATGCGCAGTGTCATAACCTCCCAAAAGCTGAAAGAAAAATTCGGCTGGTATCCTTCTACCACAATAAAAGAAGGTTTAAAAAGTACTGTTGAATTTTTTAAAGAAAACAAATAATACTGATGACTACATTACTTCAGCAGAAATTAATAGAAGGCGACAGACGAAGTATTGCAAGGGCTATTACAGTTGTTGAATCTAACGACCGCGGTTCATCGGAACTGCTTAAGTCTATTTATCCGGAAACCGGTAACGCTTATAGAATAGGAATAACTGGTCCTCCCGGTGCCGGAAAAAGTACGATAACCAATCAGATCACTAAATATTTCAGATCATCAGGTAAAAAAGTCGGGATAATAGCAGTAGATCCAACCAGCCCTTTTACGGGAGGAGCCCTGCTGGGTGACCGTGTCAGAATGAATGATATAGGACAGGACCCCGGCGTGTTTATACGAAGCATGGCTACCCGGGGAAGCCTGGGTGGTCTCAGTAAGAAAGCAGTAGATGCTGCTGATGTGCTTGATTCGGCTGGCTTCGATTATATAATCCTTGAAACAGTCGGTGTGGGCCAGTCGGAACTCGATATTGCAAATGCTGCCGATACAACCATTGTTGTGCTTGTTCCAGAATCCGGTGATGCAGTTCAGGCAATGAAGGCGGGATTGATGGAGATTGCTGATTTTTTTGTTGTAAACAAAAGCGATCGTCCGGGCGCCGAACAGGCAGTAACGGCCTTAAAAACTATACTTATGATGAAAGACCACGATGAAAACAGCTGGATGCCCGAAATAATTAAAGCTGTTGCTATTGAGAACAAAGGCATAAAGGAAATTGCAGAAGAGATAGACCGTCATAGAGATTATCTCAACAGACAGAATAAGTTACTGAAGAGAAGGGAAGAAAGAACCAAGGTCAGAATCAGAAATATCGTTGAGGAAAAAATAAGAGAGGAATTATGGAGCGGAACTGGTGAAAAATCATTAAATTCGTCTATTGATAAGGTTATTCTGGGTAATATCTCACCTTATCATATTGCCGAAGAAATTATTGAAAATTATAAGAACCAGGGTTAAAAAAAATAAGGAGAGTTTAGATGGAAGTTTTAGAAAATCCATTTCTTGCTGATTTAACGGAAAACCAGCAGATCATTAAAAACACGATCCGTGAATTTGCAGAAAAAAATATTCGTCCCGTCGTGATGAAATACGACGAATCACAGGAATTCCCCATGGATATAATTAAACAGCTGGGAGAACTGGGATTTATGGGAGTGATCTTTCCTGAGGAATATGGAGGTGCGGGACTCGGATATGTTGAATTTGCGATAATTGTTGAAGAACTGGGAAGAGTTGATCCCTCAGTTTCATTGTCTGTAGCTGCCCACAACGGTTTGGGTACAAATCATATCTTCCGGTTCGGGAATGAAGAACAGAAGCAAAAATATCTCCCCGACCTGGTAGCAGGCAGGAAGGTAGCTGCCTGGGGATTAACAGAATCTTCATCCGGCAGCGACGCAGCGGGAATGAAATCTTTCGCAGAAAAGAAGGATGGTTATTACCTGCTGAACGGCAGCAAGACCTTTACTACGCATGGTACAGTCGGTGAAACCGCAGTCATAATGGCTGTAACAAATAAGGAAAAAGGAAAAAAAGGAATTTCTGCCTTCATCCTTGAAAAAGGTCTGGAGGGCTTTATTGTAGGGAAGAAGGAGAATAAACTCGGAATGCGTGCCAGCGATACTACTCAGCTGACCTTTGAAAACTGTAAAGTACCTGCTGAAAATCTCATTGGGAAGGAAGGCGAAGGCTTTATCCAGGCAATGAAAATATTGGAAGGAGGGAGAATCTCAATAGCCGCACTGAGTGTGGGACTTGCACAAGGCGCCCTGGATGCATCATTGAAATACAGCCAGGAGAGAAAACAGTTTAATAAATCTCTCAGTGAATTCCAGGCAACACAATTTAAACTTGCCGATATGGCTGTAAACATTGACGCCGCACGACTGCTTACTCTACGTGCCGCTGTGATGAAGGATAAAGGACTCCCTAACCAGAAGGAAGCCGCTATGGCAAAGCTGTTCGCGAGTGAAATTGCGGAAAAAGCTTCCAGTGAGGCTGTGCAGATTCATGGAGGCTACGGCTTTATTAAAGATTATCCTGTGGAGAAATTGTATCGTGATGTTAAACTTTTAACTATCGGCGAAGGTACTTCTGAAATTCAGAGAATTGTTATTTCAAGAGAACTATTATCAAACGGAAAATAGAGACTAATGAAAAAAATCGGGAATCAGCTGAAGGAAACTGAATCATTTCTTAAGAAAGAAGATCATTATAAAAATCTGCTCCGCAAACTTCAGGCTGAAAAAGAAGTGGTACAGCTCGGCGGAGGAAAAAAATCTATAGAGAGACATAAGGCTAAGGGCAAACTGACCGCAAGGGAAAGGATAAACCTTCTCGTAGATAACCCCAAAGAATTTTATGAACTGAGCACCTTTGCAGCTTACGCAATGTATGAAGAATACGGCGGGGCCCCGTCATCTGGTACGATTTATGGCATCGGCAGAATCCATAATAAGCTGCATGTAATTGTTGCAAATGATGCTACAGTGAAAGCCGGTGCATGGTTCCCTATCACCGCCAAAAAAAATCTTCGTGCCCAGGAGATTGCAATGGATAACCATCTGCCGATAATTTACCTGGTGGATAGTGCAGGTGTTTTCCTTCCCCTGCAGGATGAGATCTTCCCTGATAAAGAGCATTTCGGCAGAATTTTCAGAAATAATGCGGTAATGTCTTCTGTCGGTATCCCTCAGATTTCTGCAATAATGGGACCCTGTGTCGCGGGCGGCGCCTACCTCCCTATCATGAGCGATGAGGCGCTGATCGTGGAAGGCGAGGGTTCTGTTTTTCTTGCTGGAGCACATCTGGTTAAAGCTGCAATCGGAGAGGTGATCGATAATGAAAGTCTTGGAGGTGCTAAGGTCCAGTCAAATATCTCCGGAGTAACCGATTATATAATGAAGAATGATGAAGAATGCATTCAACAAATCAGAAGTATTGTAGATAAACACGGACCTGATTTGAAGGCAGGATATAACAGGACTGAGAGTAAACAGCCGATATTTTCACCGAAGGAAATTTATGGACTCCTTCCGCAAGATCCTATAAAATCGTACAATATGTACGATTTAATCGCGCGAATTATAGATGATTCTGTTTTAGATGAATATAAAGCAGGTTATGGGAAAACTATAATAACGGGGTATGCAAGAATAGACGGCTGGGCCGTCGGCATTGTGGCAAACCAGAGGGATATTGTAAAAACAGAAACAGGTGAAATGCAGGTTGGCGGTGTTATTTATTCAGATTCCGCAGATAAAGCATCGCGCTTCATTTTAAACTGCAATCAGAAAAAAATTCCTCTTCTGTTTCTCCAGGATGTAACTGGGTTTATGGTCGGCAGCAGAGCAGAGCATGGCGGTATTATTAAAGACGGGGCCAAAATGGTTAATGCAGTTGCCAATTCTGTAGTCCCAAAAATCACCATCATTGTTGGAAATAGCTTTGGAGCGGGTAATTATGCAATGTGTGGGAAAGCTTATGATCCCAGATTTATTTTTGCGTATCCTAATGCGAAGATCTCTGTTATGGGAGGTAACCAGGCCAGCAGTGTACTGCTCGATATAAAAATTAAGCAGGCTGAAAAAAGCGGTAAACATATGGGTGAAGGCGACAAGAAAAAGCTTTTGGATGAGATTATTACATCATATGAAGAAAACAGCACCCCGCTGTATGCTGCAGCACGACTCTGGATAGATGAAATCATTGATCCGGCGTTAACCAGGGAATATGTTTCAATGGCGCTGGAATCAGCCAATAATAATCCTGTCATCCCCAGGTTTAATCCAGGCGTTATTCAGACTTGATTAAACCAGTGTATATTTATTTGATATAACTGGCTTAAAAATGCAGCTCATTTCGATTCCGGCTCATTCAGTGAATTCTTTTAGCATCAAAACATTTTCGAAAATTGAGATTATCCAAAGTAATTTTATTAATTATTTTTAGTTCAGTCACTCTGTTAACACAGCAGAGCAGGCTTTCCAAATCAGTTAATTATTTGTCAGATTTCATTGCTTCAGATTATTTCAAAGAACTCGGCTCCGGACTAAATGATCTCTCCCTTACCGATACTCTCTTCCGCAGAGCAGTCGATATTAGGAATAAAGACTATTCAGAAGCGCTTCTTTCATTAACACTTGCTGTAGTCCCCTATAAGAAAGTACCTATTCGTCTGCCTTTGATTAAGACAGTTATACAGTATCCGCTAACCTCCGCAAATGATTCGATATTTTTATTAAAAAATAAAAACCTTCCTCGGAACCTTTATTTTGATACACCTGGCAATAAGTTCGGAGATAAGGATAAACTGGCTCATTTTTTTGGAAGCGCATTCCTGGCATATAATTCATCCATCTTTGATTTGGGCGACCTAATTGGTTATTTTGTAGAGGTATTTGAAGAAGAATTTAAGGTGCAGTCGGTCATCGACAACCGGGATATGATGACAAACAAGTTGGGATATATTTTCGGGACTTTTCTGAAAAAGGATAAATCCGTTCTTCCTTCAGATGCATTTTTGTTAAGAACTCTATATTATGTAAGATATAATTTTCCGTAAAAATATATGAACTCTATTTTAATTATAGATGATGAAACAGATATCTGCGAAAGCATAAAGATGATACTTGAATATGAAGGCTATGCCGTAGAATACTCAACCAGGTCTATCGAAGGCGTTGAAAAAGCCTTTGCTGGAATGTACTCGGCGCTTTTGCTGGATATACAAATGCCTGAGATGAACGGTTTTGAAGTGCTGAAAAAACTTAAAGAAACTAATCACTCGCTTTCCGTGATAATGATATCTGCTCACGGAAGTGTTGAGAATGCAATAAAAGCAACCCGTCTCGGGGCTTTTGATTTTATAGAAAAGCCTATTGACAGGGACAAGCTGGTAATAAGTATTAGAAATGCAGTTGAACAGTTTAATCTCATAAAGGAGAACACTGCATACAGGAAATCACTCCAGGAAGACGGGAAGATACTGGGAAAAAGCCGGGCTATACAAAATATCCTCGCTACGATTGAGAAAGTCGCTCCTTTGGATACCAGGGTCATGATTACAGGTGAAAACGGAACAGGAAAAGAATTAGTAGCGAAGGCAATCCATAACAGGAGTGCAAGAAAGGATAAATCATTTATCGAGGTGAATTGCGCAGCTATCCCTAATGAGCTGATTGAATCTGAACTATTTGGACATGAAAAAGGTTCGTTCACCGGGGCAATGCAGCAAAGAATCGGAAAATTCGAGCTTGCAAATAAAGGGACATTGTTCCTTGATGAAGTAGGTGATATGAGTCCCCAGGCTCAGGCTAAAGTCCTTCGCGCTATAGAGGATGGGAAAATTGACCGTGTCGGCGGGAACAAAAAAATAGAAGTTGACGTAAGGATAATATCCGCAACAAACAAAAATCTCAAAGAAGAAATTATAGCCGGAAATTTCAGGGAGGATCTCTTCCACAGGCTGAATGTAATCCCGCTTAATATCCCTGCTCTAAATGAAAGGATCGAAGATATACCTATCCTTGTTGAGAGTTTTGCAGAAGAAATCACCTCACGTCATAAAAAACCATTTGTTAAGTTTGAAGAAAGTGCAATGAAATTTCTGCAAAGTTTACCGTGGAGCGGTAACGTCCGTGAATTAAGGAACGCTATTGAGAGGATAATCATCCTGGTTGATAAAAAGGAAATTTCACGCAGCGATATCGAATTTCTTTTTACAGGTTCCAGGTCGTCTATCGGGGATATTATAGAGGACAGCAATTCTTTCCAGGAATTTAAGGAAAAAGCCGAGAGAGCATTCATTTTAAAACAGCTTAAGGCGAACGACTGGAACATCAGCAGGACAGCTGAAATACTTGAAATTCAGAGAAGTCATCTATATAATAAAATGAAAAAATATGAAATCGAAAAGGAAGAATAATTATGGGAGACACCATATTTTCCAGGATAATCAGCAAGGAAATTAAAGCTGATATCGTTTTCGAGAGCGACACAGTTATGGCCTTTAAGGACATTAATCCACAGGCCCCTGTTCACATCCTGATTGTCCCGAAGATTGAAATTCCTAAGGTAACAGACATAAACGGGAATGAACATGGACGGCTGCTTGGCGAGATGTTTGATGCCGTAAACAAATTGGCAAAAGAGAATAATATCGCTGAGGATGGGTTCAGGCTGGTCATGAATTGCGGTCAAAAAGGAGGTCAGGAAGTTTATCACCTTCATATGCATCTGCTGGGTGGCAGACAGATGAGGTGGCCTCCGGGCTGATCTTAATACCTGCTGAAGTCGATAATAGAATAATTATACTTTTTCCTAAGAAGGTCTATTGCCCTGAATAGTTTCTTCCGCTTTATTTCTTCATCCTCAAACAATACTTCCTGTTCGCAGAAATTTGAAAACCTGCTTAATCCTATCCCTATTAATCTAACCCCCGCACGCCTGGTATGAGCCTTTACCATTAAATCCTTGGCTGTCTCAAAAATAATCTTGTCATCGGCAGCAGGTTTTATAGTGCGGGAGCGTGTAAGTGTCTGGAAATCCGAGTACCGGAGTTTAATTTGCACGGTGGATGCCATAAAATTCTCATCCCTCAGGTTCTGGCAGACCCTTCCGGTAAGTTCAAAGAGTACTTCATAAATTCTTTCATTGTTGGTAACATCAGTTCCGAATGTTGTTTCCTTCGAGATACTCTTCTGTTCATGCCCGACCGTAAGGTATTCAATTCCCTCACCGTTGGCTTTCCGCCAGAGATCAATACCGTATTTTCCGTAGGCGGTTCCCCAGTAATCCGAAGAAAGTTTTGTTATATCCCCGATGCAGTAAATTCCTTTATTGTTAAGGTCTCTCAGCATAACCTTTCCCACACCGGGAATGGTGTCAACCGGCATATGAGAAAGAAATTCTCTCTCCATACCCGGAATAATATAAGTAATTCCCATCGGCTTCATACAGTCGGAGCCGATTTTCGCAATAGTTTTATTGCTGCCTATTCCTATTGAACAAGGCAGGAATAGTTTCTTCATTATCTCCTTCTGGAGCCTTGAGGCAAAAGAAAACATAGAACCATATATCTTTCCGCAGCCGGTAAAGTCCATATAGAATTCATCGATCGAAGCCTGCTGTATTACCGGGGCGTAGGAAGTTAAAATATTTTTTACCGCGTGAGAAAAATGGACATACTCGTCATAATGTCCATGCAGGTAAATACCGCACGGACAGAGCTTATATGCTGTTCTTATCGGCATCGCAGAATGCAGTCCATATGCCCGCGCCTCATAAGAGCAGGCGGCAACTACCCCCCTGCCGTTCGGATCACCTCCTACAATTACAGGTTTATCTTTTAACGAGGGGTCAAGGATTCTTTCGACTGATACAAAAAATGCATCAAGGTCAAGATGAAATATTGTCCGCATAATTGAATTTTAGTTTAAGTTAAACTCAGGTTCAGAGGAATCAGGAGTAATTGCATTAAGCCGCGGGTAGCTATTTACTATTGTCTGGGGCATATGAACCTTTTCCCTCTCCTCAAGTAGATGTATGAGCTCAAAAGCATTCGCAACTGCCTCCCCTTTAGGATGATTGTTCATTATAACATACACTTCCTTAACTTTCTCCTGCACTTCTTTTATCTTTTGTTCAATTTCTACAAGCTCACCGGCTGTATAAAGATAATCATACCTGGAACTCTGTTCCTCGTATGTCTGTTCTTTACCAAAATTCTTAATTGACCTCATCCAGGCATCTGTATTCCTGCCGTGAAAGCGGATGTACGCGGTATCATTGGTGATCACCGGCTCGAATTGTATTGCCTTGCCTATCTGAGGCTGGTCAATTGTACAGAAAGTTACATTAAGTCTGTTAAAAAGTTGATATACACTTTCATTGTTCCAGGAGGAATGGCGGACTTCAACAAAACATTTATAATCCCCGAACATTTCCTTCAGCCGGCGTATATAATCTGCAGATGACTCATTAAAAGAAAACGAATATGGGAACTGAATTAATAACCCTCCAAGCCTTTCTGCCCTGTCGAGCATCTCAAGGTTTGAACGGACAGCCGCTGCCTGCTGATCATTAAAATTTCTTATATGCGTAAAATCTTTATGCAGCTTAATTGTAAACTGAAAATTATCCGAGTCCGATACTTTTTCTATCCAGCCGTTAATGGTTTTAGGACTTATATATGTATAGTAGGAGGCATTAACCTCTACACAATTGAAATAATATGCGTAAAACCTGAGCCAGTCGAATCCGCCTGATTGTGCTTTCGGATAGAATGCAGGCACCCAATCCTTATACGACCACCCGGCCGTTCCTATGTGATATCCATTTAATTCCGGCATCTCTTTACCCAGCTTTTTTTTCCATACTCCTGTAAATACCAATTACAATACCGATGATCTTAAAGCCCTGGTGTTTTTTATTAATAATTATTGGTTTATACTCAGGATTTTCCGAAACCAGTTCTATTTCACCTCTTTTTTTATAAAATCTCTTAACAACAGCCGCATCATCAAGTACGGCAACTACTATCTGCCCGTTTTTCGGCTCAAGGTTAGGATTAACAATTACGATATCTCCGCTGAAAATATAGGCATCCTTTAGACTGTCGCCTTTAACCCTCAGCAGGAACGAATCCTTCGGCATTCGTGCGATCGTCGGAAGTTCAACTGAATCAATTGCATCAGGGTAGATTGTCAGTGGATTTCCCGCAGCAACTTCTCCAAGTACAGGACGGGGTATAAAGAATTTGTCTTCAAGGGTAAATTCTATTCCTCGTGAAAGTTTGGGGTTGCGTTTTATATATCGCTTCTTTTCAATAGCCTGAAGGTGCTGCTGAACAGTTGCCCTGTTTCTGTATCCGAAAAACCGGGCTATTTCAGAAAGCGTTGGAGGATAGCCTTTACTTATCTTTTGTTCAATAAGAAATTCCAGGATTTTTTTCTGAATTTCTGTGAGTTCTGCCGGCATAATATACCTTCGGTTAGTAGGTGACAGGTTTATAATAATACCATACATTTGTATGGTAACTTATAAAAGGTATATTAAATTGTCAATATGGTGTGACCCGGGAGATCATTTTTTGTTAGGGAATGATCAGGATAATTATGTACTCAATTGACCCTAGGATGCATCAAGGAGAATATTTTTTCGAGTGAATCCAACATCTTCTCCCTGAAAATGGGTTTTGAAATAAAGTCGTTAAATCCTGCTGCAATAAACTTCTCCCTGTCCCCCGGAAGAACATAAGCGGTGACGGCAATAATAGGTATTGTTTCATATCCCTGCATACGGTGGATTATTTTTAGTGCATCCAGTCCGTTATATTCACCCTGAAGGTTTATATCGAGGACAATGAAATCAAAGTGAATCGTATCCAGAAGCGGAAGCGCCTCTTCAAAGCTTACAGTAAACTTTATTTCCTTCAGGCCTTTCATCTGAACCTTAAAAAGGATCTGCGAGTCTACCTGGTCTTCTATATATAAACAGGTGAGCCGGGACAGGTCGATACGGTTTTTATCAAACTCTTTATGATGTTTCGTGACTCTACTGGTCGCTTTCTCTTCAGGTTCTCTGTGCCGTATAAATTTGATTTCCTCTTCAGCCTCCCCCTCAAACGTACTCTCTTCAACATCCTGAACAGGAATCTCTTCTTCAGCTAATTGTACAGGTACGGATAATTCAGCGGCAGTTTCAGATTTTCCCATTTCTTCGGTTTCAGCAGAAATCGTTGTAGATTCTGATATTTCTTCTTTTCCCTTTTCTTCCGCCTTGAGTTCTATCGGGAAAATGAAACCGTCCATTTTTTTTGCTTTATCAACAAATTTCCCCTGTAGCAGATCCATTAATTTGCGGGCAAGCTTGACTGACAACCTGGAAATTCCATAATCCCTTTGTATTTCCCTTTTATTAAAGATATTATTGAAGTTTTCTGAGAAAGCAGGCGACATTGCCGAATAATTATCCTGGATAGAGATCATAAAAAGAGAATCATCCAGCTGGTAAGCTGAGAAATAAATCTTCTTGGTGTTCGTGAACTGAGAGGCTATTTTAAATAAAACAGAGATAAGGGAGATAAATTTTTGTGTATCTGTTTTGAAAGTTAAAGATGAAGATATTTTACCATAAGCGAATTCTATACCTTTATTCTTCAGGATATCACTTATTTCCTCCTGGGTTTCATCAACAATTTCTGTAACGGAGACTTCCTTTATTTCCAGTGGGGAAGATTCCTGCTCCATCCGTGAATACTCAATAACAGAATTCATCGTACTTAATAACCGTCTGCGGTTCTGATCGATTATCTCTTTTGCTTCCTGCTGTTCGGGGGTTTTATGCTCAATGCTTTCGGATAGTTCCTGTACGAAACCAAGCATTGCATTAATAGGTGTAAGAATCTCGTGGAAAATTCCGGAAAGAAAAGCCGGATCGATTTTTTCAGATGAAACATTTTCCTTTTCTACTATTTTCTCGACGATAATTTCCCTAACCTTCTGTTCGGCTCTTTCAGGAGATTGTGCTTCAGACTTTGCAACAAGTATATATGATTCAATTTCATGTTTATAATTCATTACAGGGTTTGCAATAATTTCAGCTTCCTGCATCTTCCCGTCAGACTTTTTTAAAGATGATTTAACTGAAACCTGTCCTGTTATATGCGATTGGAATATCCTTGAGTTTATAAGTCCACGGTCATCATCCTTCACCAGGGAGACAAAAGCAGAATTAACAACTTCATCCTCAGATATACCAAGCTCCCTGCCGGTTAAACTGTTAACTGCTTTGATAAATCCGGATGAATCAGTAATAAAGATCATATCGGAGGAATTATCATAGGCAGCTTTAAACAACTGTTTTTGTTTCTCAGTTTCGAGGTTCCTTGTAACGTCTTTAACTATATTAAAATGAGCGTCTTTGTTTTCGTATTTAAAGCTTGTCTTGCTGATTTCTATAAAGACTGACTCGCCGTTCTTTTTCTTATGCCTGAATGGTCCTGTAAATGTGCCTTCCTTAATAGCGCGCGAATCAAGAAGCGTCTGGATATCTTCCGGTGTGTAGAGATCAGTTAGATCCATCTGCAGAAATTCGTCTCTGCGATAGCCGTACAGGTTTAATGCCGCCTGGTTTACTTCAATAAAATGAAGGTTCTCTTTATCATAAATAAAAATAGGTTCTGGATTATTTTGTATCAGGACCTCGTACATTTTTCCTCTGCTATTAATAATTTTTTCAAGATCTGAAAAAGGGGAAGCATCTTCAAAATAAACCGAAAGTCCCTCAGGCTGATTATCTTCTCCGTAATTCCTGCTAACCTGAACATTCAGTTCCTTGTCTTTCCACCATCCCGCCTTCGATAACTTTACCTGGAATTCCGCATCGTCCGAAAGTGAATCAACAAATTTCTTTATTTTTTCCGATATCTCCAGTGGAAATACATTGGTATATGATAAATTCCTGAGATCAGAGAATTCATCTGAGAATAATTTACAAAATTCTTTGCTTGCATGCTCAAAAACGCCCTCTTTACTTAGAATTGCAACAGCAGCCGGGACTCCTGAAAGGATATTTTTTTCTTTTTCTGATCCCTTATCCTCATTTTTTCCCTGAACTGGAATCGAAATCCCAATAACGGCGGCCAGATTCCCTTCACTATCGCTGAGCGGAACTTCAATTGTCCGCAAATTTTTTAGTGCCGAGAATCCCTGTATTGGAATTCCTTCAGTTACAATTACGCTGTTTGCACTTTTGATGTAATTTTGGAGAGATTTATATACTTCATGCATATAAACCGGGAGAAGATCGATCTCAGACCGGCCTTCAAGTTGTGTGCTGGTCAGTCCAAGATTCTGCCCAAGTGAATTGTTCACAAGAATGAAAATACCATTGCTATTTTTTATCCAGAAAAACTCATCCAGCCGGTCAATATCCTTCCTGATCTTTTCTTTCCCTATTACAGTAAGAGGAAATAATTCTCTCACAGAATCAATTATTTTTTCAATTTTTTCATTTCCTATCAGAACGGACAGCTCTTCTTTCTGTACCTTCATCCGGGTAATCTCACTAATACGGAGAGTATGTTCTTCGGGTTTAAAAGTACAGAATACCTGGTCCTGGTTGAATTCACTCACCGTGGCCTGGCATTTCAGGTTTATACCGTTTGCAAAAAGGAGGGTAATGTTTTTAATCAGCGTTTTTCTTCCCGATAAAACCTCTTCAATCAGGGTGCTTAGTTCAAACGCAGAATCTTTATTAAAGTAATCAAAAATGTTCCCGGCTTTTTCCTTAAATAAAAAGAGCTTTGCCGACTGCTTGTTGAATGAAATAATATTTCCTTCAGACGAAATAGCTATAAAGGGATTCTTTATATTTTCGCTTAAAACCCGTATTAATTCTATATTTGATTTTTCTTTAGACATATCAAAAATCCGAAAAAGGATAATGAATTAACATAGAAGCCGGTGCAAAAAACAGCCTGTTCTTTTAGTCATTTACCGGTTACTTTGAAGGATATTTCCTGATATCCCCCGATCGATGGTAAACTTAAATAATACATATTTTTTAAGGGGTTGAAAGTCAGTTCCCTTTCCAGCCCCCCGATTGAGACTAAAGCTTCGTTCAAATGTGGAACGGATACCCAGATTCCGGCGTTCTGTATTTCAGATGCATTAGCGTTCTTAATATTAACTTTATAGTCACCGCTTTCAGAATGGTTTATACTAACACTTAGATTTTTTCTTTTTTCTGACCAGTCGATCAGAGCTGAGAAAGTGGTTATCCAGCAATTTTGTGTTGACAAGAGAGAATAAGTACTCTTTCCAGCCGAGTCTATATCTACATAAAAAATTCCCCCCGAGTTAGAGTCTGATTTTATTATTTGTTGAAAACCAGGGTCATAGGAAGGTTTGTAGAAGAAATAAAGATTTTTAGTTGTATCATAATCGAATGTGAATGAATCAGAGTATCCTGAGGAGAATATAAAGGAATAACCTGTTTCTGAAAACAATTTGTATGTTTCCGGATCCTTAAATTCTCCGTAAGACGATACACCAAAATAATGCTGGCCTGTAATCGCATTTATTGTTGTCCGTATTTTCTTCAGACGGCTGATTTTCTCACCCGGATCCATTTGCGAAAAAAGGAAATCATCCCAGAGGATATTAATATTATCCGAATCACCATTATCTTCAAGGTCACCGGGAAATTTTTCCAGGTAGGATGGTGATATAAAATAGTTCACCTTCTCAGGGTTCGCCCGATGAACCTCTGTGCTATCTGAACTATATGATGCCTCAACATCTTTAAATAGAATTACAGAAAAGACATATTGTCCTGGCCAGTAATTAATAAAAGCTTCAGGCTGAGAGGACAGCCATTTCAAAGAATTAAATAATAATGCGTTCCTGTTTTTATCAATTAACTGGCTGATACTGAAACCGAACCACAGAAGTCTGCCGTTCGTAATCGTGCCGGAAACAATTCCTGGAAGCTCATTATCGGAAAGGAGATAACTACCTTCGGGATGGATGTCGCGCGAGAAACCGGAAGCATAAAGAAGAGCAGGACTAACAGAAAGGAGAATTTTTTGTCCCGGATTTAATCCTATGGAAAATGGTGAACTTCCTTCAAGATAATGATTCACCGATAATTTTTCATTTTTGCTAACTCTTGAAAAATTAAAACCCGGAAAATCCTTATTAACTGGGGTCCTTTTGTTACCTCTTTCATCAAACTCTGCAAAGTTCCCGGTTAAAAGAATTCCTTTACCCTCTTCCATCAGCTTTTTAAGTTCATCGAGCATTTCTCCGCTGACCGCTTCCATCGCCGGGACTACTATAACAGAAACATCGCTGTTTATATCATCCAGATCGTCATCATTGAACATCTCATAATCATAATTCTGGCTCAAAAAGAAGAGTTCCCATTCTTCTGTAGGCTTAAATGAAGAATTTGTTTTATAGAGGATATCTTTAGTGAGAGAAGGGTAGATTAAGGCAATCTTAAAATCTGGCTTTCCCGAGGGAAATGTAATCCCCATCCATAATCCGGCTATTAGTAGTGACAGTATGATATTACTTTTTTTCATCGCAGTGTTAAGGAGGAGTTAAGTATTCACCTTATCGTAATCGATATAATAAATTCTCGATTCTTTTCCCTTAAGGTTATTGATTAAAAGCCGAAGGTTTTTGCTCAACTTTTCATGTTTAATAACAGGGATTTTTGTACCGATTATCTCCGTACTTATAGAAATATTTTCAGCAGGATCATTTAATAGTACATCAATAACAAGATCGTCAATCTGCTGATCACCGGGGTTTGAGATATTTAGCACTACGCGCGTGCTTCCTCTTCTGTTTACCCTTATTTCCACATAATCTTTTTTAGCGTACCATTTACAAACTTCGCTGCCTGTAGTAATCCAGAAATTCTTTTTCTTTAAATCTTTTATTACATCATCTACTACCGAAACGTATTCTGATTTGCACTGGTATTCAGGATGAAGCTTAAATAAATACATGCCGCCCTCAAATAAAACCCGGTCGATATCCTCCTGATAGGTATAAAACTGAAACTCAGGATCCGTAAGGCCGAAATCCCTGATTACCTCATAGTCGTCCCTTGCAGCCTTTGTCATCAGTATTAATCTTTTATCGCCCCTGATAACTGTCCTGGGCACTGAACGATCAGTTAAAGAATCTGTTAATATGTACGAATACCCGGCATCCAATGCAGCCTTTATTGTATTCTGATCAAAAAGTCCATAAAAAGGAAGAAAGCCGGAAACTCCTGAACCTGTAATTGACTCAAGTTTCTGGCGGGAACTATTCAATCTTTTAAATTGCGTCCGGTAGTCGTACAAAGAATTATTTGTATCATTTACGGATGTGAGATACCCAATATCACTGATAGCCGCGACCTCTCCATACCTCGTCAACGAACTAATTAATTGAGGATCATATTCAGCCTTATCGGGATCGATAAAAAACGTTGCTTTAACTTTTTCTTTTGTAAGATACCCGAAAATATTTGTAATGTTGCCAATCTCGTTTGAAAGTTCAGGGACAATTACGGCAGCAGCAGCATAACCATTGGGCCATTCCTGTATATATGCAGCTGGAATATAAGTCAGCCAGCTGCAGCAGTTTCTGAACAGGCGGTCAAAGTAAACGTAATCTTCATGTACGCCGATTACAGAATTAATTTCAAAACCCATCCAGATAAATCTTCCCTTGCCGTAATTTCCATAGACGATGCCGGCTGTCTTTTTAATCTGCTGTCTTACCAGTCCTTCCTCCGTCCTGTAATTGTACCAGAAACTCACCTGGGTAGTGCGCGGATCGAGCACCTCGACGGCCATTGGCTTGTCCCAGGTAGCTATCTGCATTGGGAAACCCGTGGGAATATTAGCAGTAAGTGGAAGTCCGCCGCGCAGCGTATGTACCCTTGTTTTATTGGAATCACTTATTTCGGAGGTAAAATTTATACCGAAAACATTATTCAGAAAATCCCAGCCGCGCCATTTCCCGTCATTTGAATATGAGGCTATGCCGCTGGTAGCGAAAACACTTCCGCCGGCTTCAAGGAATTCCTTAATTTGAATTATTTCTTTATCGCTTAACGATTTTGATCCTGGAAGTACCAGCATCCTGTAATTTTTTAATTTACCGGTTTCTATAGAAGCATCCGAAATTATATCATAGGTGATCTTGTTATTATCAAGGAACTTCTTCCAGGTATTGATATTATCGCTGAGCCAGGTACTTCCTTCCGGGAGAATATTTTCTGTGTATACTGAATACAGAAGTGCTGCGGCGGGTTTTGTGCCGGAGAATACTTCGCTGACGGCTTTAGTGTTGGGGATTAATTCTTTTGCATCGAATCTTCCAAATACTCCCTGAAGGACATAAAGATAAACAAGGACGGCTCCCAGGAGAATAAGGATTCCTGTGATAATTATTCCTGCCTGGGAAACATTTCTTTTTTTTGTCTCTACCGCCACTTTAAAATACCGGGTTTTTTATCTTCTGCTGTAGGCACATACCCTTCGCTGGTGTACTTCAGAAATTTATTACCCGTTGTTCTTTCTGTTTTTACCTTCTCTATCTCCGTGTCGCTTTCCGGGTAATACCTTGGTTTTGCACCCTGGTCTTCCCTGCTTCCCGGGTATACACCGGGACGGGAGGTTGTCTTTACGCGATGAGGTTCGACAGGTGATCTCATTTCCTGGGGACGAACATATTCACGGCTTCTGTATTCGGATTCATCTGGGGTTACCAGTTCCGCACGAACGGATGACGGCGGAGACTGCTGAATTTGTTCGCCTTTTTTCTCCCTGATTTTGTAAAGAATATATGCCCCGATTGCGAGTATGAACGTACATATTGTCGCAACCAGTATGATAGTTGACAGTATAGGAATTAATTCCATTTATTTTCCCTCAAAAAAAACATAATGATGACCTCACACCTTTGCGGTTCCCACTCTCTCCAGCTTTCCCCAGCTCATTCTTATGCCGAGAAATTCTTCAATCGTCGACATTGCTTTGCAGATGTCGATAATAAGTATAAAAAACATTCTGTAAATGATTGCATAAGCAACCAGGCGAAACTCTTCTTTTTCAACAGAAATACAATAAAGCGCCGTGATCAGATCAAGCAGAGCCAGACCAGCCCACCAGAAAAATATCAGGTATGAAAAGCCAAAAGCTACAGCTGCAATGATGAAAAAAGCATTAGCCGCTATATTCATTGCAGGCCATATCAAAGCTTCATAGAACATCGTCCATAGAACAAATGTATCACCGAAATTGATGGAAGGATTTATCATCAGATGTTTATGCTTCCTGATCGACTGAATTATACCCCTCGTCCATCTATACCTCTGCTTCAAAAGCTGTTGGAGGCTGGCAGGTGCTTCCGTGTATGAAACTGAAGCCGGCTCATAATATATTTTCCAACCGTTAGCTAGAATTTTTAATGTCAGGTCAGCATCTTCAGCAAAGGTATCGTTTGAATAGTATCCTGAATCAACCAGGGCTTTCCTTCTGAAAAGACCGATAGGTCCCGGGATTATATTAACAAGGCGGATAAAACTCTGAGCACTTCTCGCCATATTCAGTCCTTCTATATACTCCAGTGCCTGAAGATCCGTCAGAAACTTTTTACGGTTGAGTACTTTTACATTACCGGCCACGGCACCAATCTCTGGATTTTCAAAATGCCTGACAGCAAATTTAACCGCTTCCGGTGAGAGCTGGGAGTCACCATCCATACATAAAATTATTTCTGCATTTGAATGTTTAATTCCGGCATTTAAAGCGCGGGATTTCCCTCCGTTAGGCTGGTTTATAAGCGAAACTCTAATGTCGCTCAGTCTGCCTCTACGATAACCTACCTGGCTTTCAGCTACTTCCCTTGTATTATCCGTTGAACCGTCGTTCACAATAATAATTTCATAATTGGAATAATCAAGTTCTAACAGGGAATTTATTGATTCTCTGATTACACGTGCTTCATTAAAAACCGGAACAATTATAGAAACAAACGGGAAATAATTTCTCGTAGGCTTGAAGGTGTATTCGTTAAGATAAAGGTAAGCCAAACTAAGTATACCGAAATATCTAAGGAGCAGGACGAAAAGGAAAATAACAAGAGCTACTATTGTTGAATATTCTATCAGAGAACTGATTGACAAGACTGTTTGAGGAAGTGTAAAAACTATAACCATCAGCAGGATGAATGAGAAAATGCCGCTAATGAGTATCCTGCGGATATATTTCCTCTTAAGATTTTCCCTTCCATTGGAGATTCCATTATTATCTACAATGATAGGGGTTCTTATTAATTTCTTTCTCATCTGCATAGATTTTTAATTAAAACCCTCAAATATGATTAAAAAACACAATTATGGTGCCATCAGGAATCACATAAGAATACTTAAAATTCCCACATTCGATCCCCCGTAAATGCATTGATTCCAATAACTTGTATCAAAAGCATACAAGGGGGAGCATGGAGTTTACTTCAAAGATACATAAAGGAAGTATAAACAATAACCCAGATTTTTCCCTCAAAAATCAAAAGGTCCAGTAAGCTGCTATGTTGAATGCAGCCGACCTGTAGCCGGTATTTTGTCTTACCGTACTCCCTATGCTTAATCTACCCTGTAACGTAAAATGCTCAGCCAGAAGTACCTTGGCAGAAAGAAAAGCTTCTCTGAGAATGAAATTATTTTCCGGAATTATGCCTACCTTACCACCGAGTTTTACCTCATTCTGTTTATTATCTACGATAAACCATTCGCCCCACAGACTATGCGACTCAAAGTTATCCGGGGAATAGTAAAGATGGGTGGAATCCTTAAATCCAAGGTGATAAAATTCATACCCGGCAGAAAGTTCACCAAACCGTTTCCCCAGTCTTATCTGAAGGTTGTTTCCCTGGTTCTGATCCGAAACAAAATAATAGCTGTAGTATCCCGAAGCCAGGAGTCCGGATTCACTTTGATAATCACCGCTGAGTCTGAGCATATCGGTTTTAAGTCTCCTGGAGACAAGAAAGGGAGAATAGAGCACCTGTGCAGCGTCCTGTGAATTGTACTCGAGTCTGACATTATAATTTTTTTCTCCGGCTTTTATGTAGGCTGATCCAACGGTTTCTTGTTCTTTGCTTTCAAAAAATGTTTCACCGGCAGAAAAACCCATTGAAAATATCCTGCCGAATCTTAATGAAAGTAAGCCTTTTACTGTATAAAGACTTAATCTCAAAGATGCAGAATCTAACTCGCCTCTTTGTGCAGATATACCAACTGATATGTAATTATTTATCCCCGTTTCAAGCATCAGGCTCTGAAGGGAATATTTAAAGTCATAATTATCGAAATAATATGCCGCCTCGGGACTAACAAGGAAATAAGTAGGAAAGTTAAAGGATAATGCATTCCCATTTCCTTCACCCAGCCATCCGAGTCTCGTCTGTATCAACCTTGACCCTGGATATTCAGCTAATAGATCATTGAAGATCTTCCTTGCCCGGCTATATTCCTTCAGCTGCATATAGCAATCCCCTATATACATTCTGACTTCTGAATCATCAGGATTGCGTGCATAAAGGTCTTCAAACTCATTCAATGCTTTTCGGAGATTACTACTCCAAAAAAATACTTTTGCTCTTTGCTTTGCAATGCCATAATCGTATTGCTGATTCAGCAGCCCGGTATAAATATCGATGGCCGATTGATAATCCTTTGTACAAACAAATGCATCAGCTTCCTCCAGCAAAATACTTTTTGCCGGGGTTCTATAACTATTATACTCTTTATAGAGATCGAGAGCCCCGTAGCAGTCATTTTTGCTTACTTTTCCCCTGGCTTCTTCAAGCAATGAATACAGGTTGTTCCCCCGATTTATTATTTTTTGTTTTTCAATTTCAAACCTGAGTCTTGCTATTTCTTCATCTGAAGGTTTTATCTTACTTGCAAGGGAGGCATAATATTCGGCGTCCTCTGATTTACTCTGCTGGGATTTTAACATTGCCATTGTTAGGAGAGCTTCGAAATTTCCCGGCTCTTTACTCAATACATCCTTGAGTAATTTTTCTGCATCAGAGAGATCTTTATTCTGCCAAACGTAAATTTGAGCTCTCAGCAGCTTGTATTTTATACTGTCGGGATACTGTACAATCATTACATCCAGTTCATTTCCCGCCAACTGATACTGACGGTCCCAAGCTGCATTTTGAACATAAAGAAACCTTACCTGCGCATCATCAGGATAAAAAGCCAGATATTCACCGTAAAGTCTGACAGCCTTTGAAAAATTCCCTGAGGAGGAATAAAAACTTGCGAGTTTCAAGAGAATATCACGGGACCCCGGTTCGCTCTTCAATAATTTTTCATACTCAGCAATTTGCTGCTTATAATAATTTTCTCTCGCGGATCCAACTTCCTCAGAAAGTTTTTTAATCTCAGGAGTATTTCCTTCTTTCGCTCTTAATATTTCAAGTTGCTGATAAGCCTCTTCATATCTTCCGGCTTTAAGAAGAGCGTTAATTAATTTAATTCTCGTTTTACTGTCGCTGGGATTCCTTTTTAATTTTCCGAAATAATTATCGATCGCATATCCCGGACTTTTTATACCATACTTATAATATTTATAGCTTGCTGTATCATTGAAAGTATATATATATCCTTTTCCTTTTGCCCTTGCCAAACCATCCATTGCTTCCTTAAAGAAAGGTTTGAGTTCCAGGGCTTTTTCAAAAGCATTTACAGCCGGGTTGGTTTTACCCAGCCACAGCAGGAAATAACCGTAACGCGACCATAGCCTCTGATCTTCGGGATATTCTTCCGTGTATTTTTTGAGTATTGGCTCGCCCTTTGAAAGATGATTGTTCTTAGCGAGAATTTCTGTATACCTGATTATTTCATCGGGCGATGCTTTTTCCATAGAAAGGTATTTATCATACCATAATTCTGCTTCGGCCCATTCGCCAAGGTTTTTATATGATCTTCCGATTTGCAAATAATTTCCGGGACCTGAAGGTTTTAAAGCTATCTCTCGCTTGTATCCCTCAATTTCATTATAGATAAGCTTATACCACTGCTGTGTTGCATGAGTCAGGTTGTTAGTTATATCAGAATTTTCAGGTTCAAGCTTTCTTGCTGACCGGAAATCGTACACGGCCTGTTCATACTGCCCTCTGTATTCGAAAGCCAGTCCTCTCAGGTTGTATCCTTCAGCCCTCTGTGGTCTGGCTGAAATGTAATTGTTCAACAGATCGATAGCTTCACCGTAGCGGCCGTTCTTCATATGACCAAGTGCTTCTGTTTTCAGATCCTCTATACGTGTCTCAGGCTGGGCAAAAAGGAAGGTGGAAAAAAGTATTAACCCTATGAAGATAAAAAAGATGGCATTCCGGGTGTTCATTTCATTTTATATCAGAAGAAAAGCTGATGTTGTGTATGTGAATTTAAAGTGAGCCTGTTTATCATATCTTCTGCATTTATAATACTTTCATCGACCCTGATCGCAAGTAGAGATATATAAGGAATAACTTTTTCAATATATTTCGGATCATTTACAGGCAGGTTGCCTTTTATTCTGCTTATAAACTTATTCATCGTCTTTGTATCCTCTTTTGTAACCATAACAACTACATTATTAGATACCAGGCAGATTTTATCCTTCCTATCAGAAGAAAGTCTGATAATATTCATCAGCTGGTTAATAGTGAGCAGATCTTCTTTTTCTGCTTCAGGATCAAGCCTGAAGGAAACAAGTGTGAATACCTGTCCTGTACTGCGGTATAAAGCAATCTGGTTATTAAGAATAAGTTGGAAATCATTCAGATTATAAAAATTTGTAAAGGTATAGTTTTCAGCAGGAATATCAAGATCCGCCAGGGATTGGTACTGCAGTCCGGATTCCGTTACAGCAGTTGTTTTTGTTCTCTTCTTGTTCCCCGAGTAGTCATCCGTTATTCCCCTGGAAGGTTCAAGCTGGTAATGAGCACTGAATTTGCCCTGTGTATGTCCGATATTTGGAGTAATTGTTATTTTTCCCCCTGATAATCCTTCAGTAAATTCCTCTTTATTAAGATACAATATACCTGTGCAGTTCAAGGCAAGAGTATCTGCAATTGAATTCGCTGCAGGTGTAGCCGGATCACCCAGAATAAATAAGCTGGTCACACCTTGATTTTCTATCGCTTCTGTGGTTTCGATAAAAACATCCTGTAGAAGAGTCAGGTTTATAAAATTTATAAATGGTGTGAGCTCATCGAAAATCATTTTATTCGGCTGATACTGTTCTACAACTGTGACAATATCCCTCAGATACTCTACAAGAAATTCATCCGTATTCTCAACTTCCTGCAGGTCAGAAGGCGGAGCCACACGAACGACAACAACCCGGTTCTGATTCATATGCTGCTGTAGGTCAAAATCAATTGATGCAGCCTGTATCATAAGGTCCTTTGGTCTCATGCTTGTAAAGTAAAGACAAACCTCCTTTTGTTTTACGCATTCTTTGGCAAATTGCAGTCCCAGAATAGTTCTCCCGGATTTTCTTGGTCCGATTAAGAGATAAGTACCTCCTCTGTAAAATCCACCCCAGGCATTATCAACAATTGAGATACCTGAAGAAACCAGTTGTATTTTTTTCTTCATTTTATTTCAGCACCGTATTTTTGGTTGAGAGCAATTCCGCACTAGGACTTAATCTTTTTCTTTTTCACAGCATTTTCCAGTACCGAGAGATCAATCTTCAACCCTCGTTCCCGATCAAAGATATAATTTGACTTAAGTTCACCTGATTTATGTTCAATATACGGCAGGAGTGATATAGTGCCATACAAATCATTTATTTCTTTATCGAGATAAATAAGGCCATTGCTTATGTCTGCAAGGTGTTGAAGCAAAACCGACATCGTATCTGTAACCGGTTCTGCTGATATAATAATACTAGTTATATTATGACTTTCGAGATTATGTTTAAATTTATCAAGAATTAATTCCAGCAGTGTGACATCCTTAAACCCGATAAAAGAAGTTATCTCGTCAAAAACAACCCTGGACGGATAATGTTCGTTGATTGTATCTATGACGTCGTCAAAATAATCAACCAGGTCCTGATCCGGGGAAGACAATGGAATATTTCGATCGGGCGGAATTACCCTGACGATTGTAACCCGCCGGGAACTAATTAGATCCATCGTATTCAGCTTCATCCATTCCGCCTGTGCGATTAGTTCTTCATGGGTTTTACTGGTAAAATAAAGGGAGCGTTCATTATTCATTGCTCCTTCAAGCACAAATTTCAGTCCGAAATTCGTTTTACCTGATTTATGACCGCCGATTAAAAGATAGTTGGAACCTTTGTAAAGTCCGCCCCATCCCTCATCAATTAAACTTATCCCTGAGGATATTAATTCTGAATTATTTTGCATGTACCACGAAGGTTTTTGTTGAAAATTCCAAATATTATGCCGATCGGAATAGTGCGTAAACATTTAATATTAAATTTCTTATGCCCTGAAGTCTGAACTAAACAGAGACAATAGATAAAAGTATGTATTATAATGCAACAAACTGTGATTTAAGCATTTAAAGAGCGGGAAGTGATATATATTAACTTAAAACCGTATAAAGTTGATCATTTGACCGGATGGGCAGCGATGAGCTCCCTAATGGTTTTCAGAATATCCTTTTTATCGACTGGCTTGGCCAGATAGCCGTTAGCGCCCATGGCCAGGAATTTTTCTCTGTCCCCTTTAAGCGCATAAGCAGTCACTGCAAGAATTGGAATACGTTGGGTTCTGGGGTCGCTCTTAACCTTTACTATAACATCATTACCGTCCATTTCTCCAGGGAGGTTAATATCAAGAACAATTAGATCATATTCATTTTTCCTGATATACTTAAGAGCATCCGATGCATCCTGAACAGTATCTGTTTCATAATGATCCCGAAGATAAATTTTAAGTATTAGTTGTGTTTCAGTATTATCCTCAACGATCAGTACTTTCTTCCGATCCTTGCCGGAGGGAATGTCAAAAAGCAGCGGAACAATCATATGCAACCAGAATGATTATTAGTTAATTTCTTTTTTTGAAAAATTAGTTCCCATAATTTCATCCCATAGAGATGAACTCACACCGAATCCCTTAGTTGAATCCATATAGTGATGTTTCATATGATGATTTTTAATTGCGAGCCAGAATTTATTATGCATATTGAAATGATGTACTGCATAATGTGTCATGTCATAGGCGAGATACCCCAGAATAAATCCCACAAAGAATGCGGCTACGTTGATACGGCCAAGGATAAGGGTGAATATAAAATAGAAAAGGATCGCCAGCGGTACGCTGATCGAAGGAGGCATCACGAGCCTTCTTGAATCATTTGGATAATCATGATGAACGCCGTGAAAAATAAAATGTATTTTAGCCCCGAACTCTGACTTGAAGTTGAAATGGAAAATAAACCTATGCAGTGTGTATTCTGCGAGGCTCCACACAGCAATTCCGAGTATTATCAAAGTCAGGATTGTCACTGCCGATTGTTCATAAAGGTAGACCGCTCTGTATAAAAAATAGATGACTACAGGCAGATAAATAATTAAAGGAACTGTGAAGTGTACACGGGAAAACACCTCCAGAAAATTACTTTCGAACATCCTGACTGTTTCATCCTTGTTAGACACGAAGTTCTTGGCCATTTAGCTAATCCTAAAGTTGTTTTTTCAGTTGCTAATTTAATAAAATTAAATTTCAATATTACAGCAGATGGACCAGATCATATGAGGATCTTTACTCATCAGGAATATAAATGCATAAATATATACCCTTTACTAAATAAAATTAGGATTTCATTTGATATTAATTATTAAAGTTTTCATATTCTACTTCAAATTTTTATAGTTCATACCTTAACGGAGGTTAAATGCAGGGAAATGAAGAACGGGAACAATGGGGAACAAAGATTGGATTAATTCTCGCGGTTGCAGGAAACGCCGTCGGCCTTGGAAATTTCCTCAGATTTCCGGTTCAGGCTGCCCAAAATGGCGGAGGGGCATTCATGATTCCGTATTTCATTTTTTTCCTTATCCTTGGCATTCCTCTGATGTGGATTGAATGGGGTATTGGTCGTCATGGCGGAAAATATCGTCACGGCAGCGCTCCGGGGATGTTTGATGTTATCTGGAAGAATAAGCTGGCGAAATATTTCGGTGCACTCGGACTTTTTATTTCCATGACAATACTCATTTATTATACTTATATTGAATCCTGGACACTGGGGTTCAGCATTTTTTCAGTATCAAAGATGTACTTTGATGAGAATACTGCCAGTACAATGCGGAACTTTTTATACAGCTACCAGGGACGTGAAACCGGGACACACTTCAACAGCCTTCTCCCTGCTTATATTTTGATGCTGGTGACCTTTGGACTTAACTTCTGGATATTATTCAAAGGAATTTCAAAGGGTATTGAGAAATTGGCTAAAATCGCTATGCCGCTGCTGATTATTTTTGGGATTATACTCGCAGTACGAATTATAACCCTGGGTACGCCTAACCCCGCATTTCCTGAAAATAGCGTTTCTAACGGTTTTGCCTTTATATGGAATCCCGATTTCTCAAAGTTATCAAATCCTACAATCTGGCTAGCCGCTGCCGGGCAAATATTTTTTACTTTGTCGGTAGGTATGGGAACGATTCATGCCTATGCAAGCTATCTAAAACCCCAGGATGATTTAGTCCTGTCCGGTTTAACTACGGCAGCTACAAATGAATTTGCAGAAGTTGTACTGGGTGCTTCGATTGCTATACCGGTTGCAGTTGCTTTCTTCGGTCTGGATACAACAAAAGCTTTTGCACAGGGGGGAGCATTTGATCTGGGTTTTGTTTCAATGCCCCTAATTTTCCAAAAAATTCCTTTGGGAGCTTTATTCGGATTCCTCTGGTTTTTATTACTCTTTTTTGCCGGGATAACCTCATCCGTTGCTATGGGTCAGCCAGTAGTGGCATTCCTCGAGGATGAATTTGGTATGGACAGGAAAAAAGCTGTGCTAGTGCTTGGAATTACAGTTTTGATAGCAGTACAATTCGTCGTCTTCTTTCTTAAATTCGGCTTTCTTGATGAAATGGATTATTGGGCTGGAACATTCGGACTG
This sequence comes from uncultured Ignavibacteria bacterium, assembly GCA_963774455.1. Classification (GTDB taxonomy): domain Bacteria; phylum Bacteroidota; class Ignavibacteria; order Ignavibacteriales; family Ignavibacteriaceae; genus DATFVA01. Next base: position 469,893 of record CAVZFD010000005.1, on the reverse strand, counting down.
GTCGTTTTTGCATTCATAGAAACTGTCCTGTTTATGTGGGTATTTGGTTCCGATAAAGCGTGGAATGAAATGAATGCCGGAGGTGATTTTAAAATTCCAAAAATATTTTACTACATAATGAAATTTGTAACACCACTTGTGCTGCTCGTAATTATGTTATGGTGGCTGATTAATGACGCGATTCCTATTTTCCTGTTATCGAATGTACCGGCCGAAAATATCCCCTATATCTGGGGATCACGAATACTTATGTTTATAATAGCTCTTCTTATCTTGCTGATGGTCAGAAAAGCCTGGTCTAATCACACAGGTGAAGAGCTGCAGAGGTAATTTAATTAGAATTCTGAGGTTTATATGGGATTATCGACAGAGGGAATTATTTTTATATCTATGGCATGGGGATCTATTTTTGTGCTTACAAGCTATTGCTTTACAAGGGTAATGAGATCCGAACGGAAAAAGAAATAAAAGCGGTGCTTGTTATAACTATTATTTCCGTTGTGTGCCTTGCTAAAGTATATTCCCAACGTATGTCTTCGACAGGCTAAGGCAGGATGAATTCAGATTTTTGAGACAACAGCTTATACTAGTGCTGTATTATACCGTTTATTTCTTCCTGATCGTTAGTATCCTTCTCACCAGGTAGAAAGGCTTTGTTAGTCTCTGTTGCAGCCAAACCGAATTTTCCGTTTTCAAGATTTTTATAAAGCCTGTCATTTTCAATCAAATAATAAAACTGTTCCCTGAATTTCTCGAGAGATATTCCGCAAGTAGCCGCATACTTGGCAAGTTCGTGCGGATCTTCGAAATCAGCCTGGCTCAATCTCAGCATATAACGGCGGGCGATATAAAAGGATTCGGATGAGGGATCGACCATTCTGACCTTGGTTTTTCCTGTAACAGGATCAAGAATATCCTTAAAATAAAGAGGAACAAAATGTCCGTTCTGAATAGAAACCATTGCACCCGAGCCACCATTAAGCATAAACTGGGCGGCGGAAAATCCTAAATCCCTTGTATATTCCATATCAAAAGGAATCGGGTCGGCGCATCGCAGCTCATAGCCTATATTCTTTGCAACTATAGTGACCTTAAGATTAAAAGTTCTCAGTTTTTCCTGTACTTTATACTTTAAAATCTCACCGAAATTAATCTCAGCGATCCTGATATTGTCGTGCGCATCCCTTTCCACATCAACAAGAGCCTGGAGGTCAGCTTGTTCAAGGTGTTCTACTAAACCTTCAGCAAGTATAGCAACTCCGTCAGACTTACCGTAACTCATTCTTTTTACAATTGCTCCAACAAGGACATCAACCATATGTGAAAGTTTTATAGTAGGTCCGGGGAATTCCTCAGGAATTACTGTCAGTGTAGCACCGGCAGCTTTACCTATCCCAAGAGCAAGGTGTCCTGCTTTTCTTCCCATAGACACGACAAAATACCAGCGGGAGGTAGTCTGTGCGTCAACCATCAGATTTTTAACTACTTCGACTCCGATGTGTCTTGCCGTTTGAAACCCGAAAGTAGGAATACCATGAGGCAGGTCAAGATCATTATCTATTGTTTTTGGTACATGGACAACTTTAATTCTTCCTGCAGCCATTTCATCTACCTTCAGGGCACTGTATGCAGTATCATCACCACCTATGGTAATAAGTTTATCAACATTTAGCCTGAGGAGAGAGGTCACAGTATTCTCCAGGAGTTTTTTATCCTTGGTTGGATTCGATCGAGAGATCCCGATATATGATCCCCCACGGAAATGAATTCGACTTACATTCTGGATAGTCAGATTTTTTGTATGAGTAATATCTCCCTGCATAAGCCATTTAAATCCATCCCTGATTCCAATTACTTCTATACCTTCCAGTCCTGCCCTGATTGTAGTAGCACCTATCACACTATTTATTCCGGGTGCGGGCCCTCCTCCTACCAATATAGCAAGCTTTTTTGGTGCAATTGACATCTCTTTCGACTCCTTCTTCAATCTTACTCTTATAATTAATTCAGGTTTATAAAACTTTTAATTTGGCAAACTTCAACATCAGCTGTTTAACATTATTCCCTTCGAAGATAACCGTTGCCTTCTGCATATCTCCCGATCCGGTTACCTGCGTCACCCTGCCCAAACCAAATTTATCGTGCATAACCTTGCTTCCGGGCCTTAATGACCGGTTATCCTGGTTAAAATCTTCGTAATCGACATTCTCAAAATATTCATAATACATTTCTTTTTTTGATTTACGGTTTGAAGACTTCCTGCCTATTCCCCCATTCACTTCCATTAAAGTGGCAGGTTCAAGCTCATCGATAAATCTTGAACGGCTCTGGTAGGCGACTTCGCCGAAACGGTAACGGCTTCTTGCATGAGAAATATACACTTTTTGTTTTGCCCTGGTAACGGCAACATAGAATAATCTTCTTTCTTCTTCAACCGTAGCTTCTGTGCTGAAACGGTTAGAAAGAGGAAAGATATCCTCCTCGCATCCTGTCACAAAAACGATAGGAAATTCAAGTCCTTTTGCACTGTGAATTGTCATCATTGTAACAACATTCTTTTCGTCCTCATACATATCAATATCGGCAACCAGCGATACGTCTTCCAGGTATTGTTCTAATTTAGCATCGTCATTCGAGTTCGAAAAGTCACTTAGAGCAGAAAGTAGTTCGTTTATGTTCTCCCACCTGGTGAGCGATTCAGGCGTATTCTCTTCTTTAAACATTCTCAGAACGCCAAGATCGTCAACGAGTGCACGTGATAGTTCACCGACAGACAGTTTGTCCTTCAGTTCAGTATATTTATCAAGCAGGATCTTAAAACCCTTTACGTTCTTCTGTATCCTTTCTTTGATATCAATGACCTCAAATACCCTTGTCATTGTTTCAAATAAAGAAATCTCATGTCTGCGGGCAAAGGCAATCATCCTTTTAATTGTCGTACTGCCGATACCTCTCTGAGGAAAATTCATAATCCTCAATAAGCTTTCCTCATCTTCCTGGTTGGCAAGTACCCTGAGATAAGCTACAATATCTTTTACTTCTTTCCTCTTATAGAATTCGATGCCGCCGACTATGGTATAAGGAATTTTTTCTCTTCTGAAAATATCCTCCAGTGCACGCGACTGAGCATTAGTTCTATATAGTATGCCAAAATCCTTGAGCGACAGCTTCTTCTTTGAAATTTCTTGTTTTATGAACTTTGCAATCTGAAAAGCTTCGTCCTTCTCATCGGCACATTTAACAAGGGTAAGAAGTTCACCGTCATTATTTTCTGTCCATAAAGTTTTGATCAGCTGCTCCTTATTATTTTTAATAACAGAATCAGCTGCGGCCAGAATCGTTTTTGTTGAACGGTAATTCTGCTCCAGTTTAAATATTTTATACCTTGGAAAATCTTTCTGAAAATCTATCATATTCCCGATATTTGCACCCCGCCAGCTGTAGATGCTCTGGGCATCGTCTCCGACAACCGAAATCTTTCCATCTTTTGTGACCAGAAGTTTAATCAGTTCATACTGGGCCTTGTTCGTATCCTGAAATTCATCCACAAGTATATATTCAAATTTCTTTTTGTACTTGCTTAATATTTTAGGATTAGAGTTGAACATTTCAATAGGTTTAAGGAGGAGATCTTCAAAATCCATTGAATTATTTGCGACCAGTCTCTTTTGATATTCGTCGTAAATATCTGCAATCTTTTCCTCAATGAACTCACCCTTATGTTTTCTTCTGAACTCAGCCGGCATTAGCATATGGTTTTTCATGAAACTAATTCTGTGTTTAACTGAATTGGGGGTTATTGCATCGAGATCTATATTCAGGTTTGATACTATATTTTGTACAAGCGAGAGAGAATCTTCGGCATCATAAATTGAAAAGTTCTGTGCGTAGTTGATATATCTGGATTCTATCCTGAGAATTCTTGCAAATATTGAGTGAAATGTTCCCATCCATATAGAATCTGCCTTGCTTCCAATTAGCTGTCGGATCCTCTCCTTCATCTCATTTGCAGCCTTGTTTGTAAAGGTTAGTGCCAGTATAGATTCGGGCGGGGAACCTTTATCAATTAGATGTGCAATTTTATAAGTTAAAACCTTGGTTTTTCCGGATCCGGCACCTGCAACAATCATCTGTGGACCGTCAAGGTATTCAACGGCTGATTTTTGTTCTTTATTTAATTCTTTTAGGTTTACCATACATCCATTCTAATTTTTAAGATGCAAATATAAATATTTGCGTTCCGAATAAAAAGGTAAGAAAAAAGTGGAATTGATAAATTATGACTGAGTAAAACTCTTTATAAAAGTAAAGTAATCAAAGACCAGAATTATCTTGTTATAAAGGGTTAATTAACTTAATTTTGCCCTGCTATTGCCAAAAGGGCCGCTTTGAGTGGAAATGAAATCAAAGTATTATGGCCCCTTTGAAATTGATTGTTACTCCGATTCCAGATGAACTCTAAATACTTTCTTATTCTGCTCCTTCTTCCAACCTTAAGTTATTCAGTTTATGCTCAAAAAACTGGTACACTCAGGGGATTTGTAACTGATTCTTTATCCGGTGAGGTTTTACCGTATTCAAATATTCTTGTTGAAGAAACTTCTCTTGGTGCATCAGCGGATTTAAGAGGCAGTTTCACTATCACCGGGATCCCTGCCGGCCGTGAGTACAGCATCCGGGTAACATATGTAGGATATATCACAAAGCATATCCCTGTTTTTATTGCGGCTAACGAAGTAACCCAGATATACGTCCCTTTGAATGAAAGCACTATCAGACTTCAGGAAATTGAAAAAGTCGGGGAGAAATATAATCATCCCAATGAAACCGATCTGGGGCTGCAGAAACTGAATGTCAGGGACCTGGAATTGCTTCCCAGAGGTGTTGAAACTGATATTTTCCGCTCGTTGCAGTTTCTCCCCGGTGTCCAGTCTACCGGGGATATATCCGCGAGGTATTATGTACGCGGAGGCGCTAGTGATCAGAACCTGATCCTTTTAAACAATATTCCTGTCTATAATCCTTTCCATGCGCTGGGATTGTTTAGCATAATCGATCCTGAAATGATAAATGCAGTGGAGTTCTATAAAGGAGGATTTACAGCTGAGTACGGAGGCAGACTTTCTTCGGTACTCAACATGATAACAAAAGATGGGAATAAAAACCGTTACAGCGCTAATGGTACGCTTAGCTTTTTAACAGGAAAAGCCGCTGTGGAGGGTCCTATACCCGGTGGATCTTTTATGATCACCGGCAGGAAAAGTTTATTTGATCAGGTCCTTCGGAAATTTATTAATTATAAAGATGCCCCGTTCAACTTTTATGATTTATCAGCCAAGGTAAATTATGCAACTTCAAATACGAAAAGTCTAACGAAATTTGCTTTGCAGGGATTTAATAGTCACGACGGACTGAAAAATGATGATCCTGAAAAAGCAGATTACAGTTGGGATAATAATTTATATGGATTTTACTGGTTCCAGGCCTGGGAGGATGTACCAATATACTCCGAAGTAAATTTTTCGGTCAGTTCATTCGACGGTGCTATTGATCCAAAGTTGAGCAATGCCAGGGAGAGAAAAAATTCGATCGGGGATATTACTCTTAAAGCGGATTTTACAAATGTTTATGAGAGCCGCGATGAGATCAGGGTGGGATACAAGCTGAAGTCGGTCAAAACCGATTATAGTTTTGAAAATCTTCAGGGTAATAAATCAGCTCTTGCAGAACAGGCTCTTCATTTTAGTATATATGCTAAGTATAGATTTCTGAGGTTTGAGAGTATTGGAGCGGACATAGGTACCAGGATAAATCTGCTTTCGCTAACCAAACAGCACGCTCCCTTCTTTGAACCAAGAGTAAACTTAACTTATGCCATTTTTCCCTGGCTAAGATTGAAAGGCGCCTGGGGAATTTATACCCAGGAGTTGATAACGCTTTCCAACGAAAAAGAAATTATCTCATTGTTTGAGCCATGGTCAATAGTTCCTGAGTATCTCCAGGTTCCTGTAGCAATACACTACGTGGGGGGACTTGAACTTATTCTTCCCGACGGTATCTCCTTCAGCTCAGAGGTTTATTACAAGGATTTGAAAAGAACAGTTGAACTTAATCCGGATAAGGCATCCGACCGTGACCCCGACCTCGTCCAGGCCAGTGGTGAATCTTATGGAGCCGAATTTTTGTTTAAATATATAAAGAGTTTTGTACAATTCACTGCTTCCTATTCTCTGAGTTGGTCTTATAGAAATATAAATGGATGGGTTTCGTACCCACGGTATGATTCAAGGCATGCAATAAATTCAAACCTGACATTTAATTTGGGTTCGGGATGGGAAACAAGTATAAGCTGGTTCTTTAATTCAGGATTGCCGTTTACCCAGATAGTCGGATTTTATGATAAGTATTACTTTGATGATCTTTTTGATTCATATAACGGTCTCTATGGATACTATCAGCCTTTCACACTGCTGGGTGATCCTAACCTCGGCAGGCTGCCTACATATCACAGAATGGACATAGGAATCACTAAATCCTTCAAACTCGGTTTTTTAAAAATTGAGATGAGCGCGAATATCCTTAATGTTTATGATCGCAAAAACATCTTTTATTTTGAGAGAGATTCCGGACAAAGGGTCAACATGCTTCCCATCCTTCCAACAGCTTCTATTAAGGTTGAAATATGAAAAGATATTTTCCTGCTATTCTGATAATTTTTATGATAGTTAATTATTCCTGTGAAGAAAATTTTAGTCCTAAAGGTGATTATCAGGATAAATATATACTTACATGCATAATTCGCGGCGACACTTCTTACCAGACAGCCACCATATCAAAAAGCTATGATGTACAAGGTTATGACGCGGGAGTAAATCATACAGATCCTTTTATTGAGACGGCATTGATACGCATATGGCAGGGTGACAGCGTCTACTTTATGAGAGATACTTCCATAATAAGAACGGATACAAGCAGGTACAATTCGCCATTTCATTATTTTTATCTTGATAATTTTATTCCGAACGATCAGAAAGAATTTGAGATTGAAGCCATCCTGAAAAATGGAAAAACTTTGAGAGGATTTACTAAAATGCCGCAGGGCGTAGAGTGGGTACAATCGGATACTTCTGCAGAAAAAATACCTGCCCAGGCTAATAGTCATTTTTATTTTAGCTGGGCATCAAACCTAAATATCGGGTGGTATATTCCAAGATTCTCTTTCTTCTATATGAAAATGGAGAACGGGGAAGAGGTTTTATATAAAAAAGAGGTTCCCATAAAATATGTACGGGAGGGTGGGAAATTAGTCCCTAAATATTCAATACCAACACGTAATAATAGTGTTGGTATTTCGAATGCTTATCTGGATTCAGCATTTACACAAATATCGTTGGGGGATGATAATAAATCAAATTATACTATATTAGGAAGTATATTTGAATTGCTTGTACTTGATGAGAATTTATCAAAATATTATTCAACTCTTAACGGTTTTCTGGATGACTATACTATCAGGATTGATGAATCCGATTTTACTAACATTTCGGGGGGATTGGGAGTATTCGGATCTTATCTTAAACAGCAGACAGGGGGATTTATCAACCCCGATTATATAAGATCATACGGATATATTCCCGGTTTGCAATAATGTTTGAACTATGAAAAAAGTATTTTATTCTGCTGTAATTTTCTTATTTGCTCTTCACGTTAATTCCTGTGAACAAGAAATCTCGGTTTCGAAGCCGGAGGAACCTCCTCAGAATTCGGGGAAAATTTATATAGGATCCGTACCTGACCACGCAGCAATTTTTATAAACAATAAAAATTCCGGTTATTTTACGCCTGATACTATACCATACCTCGATGATGGTAATCAGTTGGTAACTCTCAAACTTAAACTTTATAAAGATTCATCTGAAATCGTAACTGTAAATAAAAATTCAACCAGCAGTATATTTTTTGATTTTATTAATAACCCTACTATGCGGGGGTATCTTTATATTGACTCTAATCCCCGGGATGCAGCAATTTTTATAAATGATTCGCTTATAGACAAAACCACTCCTGTAACTTTAGGTAATCTTCTGCCTGGGGAATATTCTATCAGACTTGAGGCGAACGGGTATTGGCATTCAAATTCTATGGTTCAGGTAAGAAGTGACAAGACATCAAGGATCAGCATTAATCTGAAGGATACCCTTACCTGGGTGAATTATAACACCGGACACGGTATACCTATACCAACAGATTACCTTACCTGTGTTGCCGCAGATGGAAACATCATTTGGGCAGGCGGTTTTGACGGTTTGATAAAATATGAAAATAATGTATGGAAACTTTTTAATACAAATAATTCAATGATGCCTGCAGATCGTGTAAATGATATTGTCGTGGATGCTCAACAAAATAAATGGATATGTACTGAAAATGGTCTTGTCAAAATAAACGGTGAAACCTGGACGATTTATAATGCTTCAAATTCAGGCCTGCCTGATAATAATGTAGTTTCTGTTGCTTTTGAAAACAGTTCAACTATGTGGATAGGTCTGAAGAATGCCGGAGTGGTAAAATATGACGGGGTAAACTGGATTGTTTATAATAGTTCTAATTCACCGCTGCGTATAAATGATATTAATTCTGTTGCAGTAGGACCGGATGGAACAAAGTGGTTCTGTACCAGAGGAGGCGGCATAACCAAATTTTATGCTGATTCATTATGGAAAACTTATGATGCATATAATTCGGCGCCGCGGGGAAGCGGATTGCCCGGAAGCGGCGGATGGTTTGGTTTTCCGAATAATAATATTCAATGTATAACTTTTAGCATGGAAGATACTCCATGGATTGGCATTGGAATTGGGACAGGACCTTTAGCAGGTAATGATGGCGGTAGTTCCTACTTTAATGGTCCTGTATACTGGAAAACGTTTTTCAGAACTCCAAGTAAAAATGTTCTTAGTATTATTAAAGATCACAACGGCCTATTGTGGTTTGCTAATGCGGAGGGAGGACTGTCAAGGTATAATGGTGCTTTCCTAAGCTATACTACATCTAATTCAAACCTGGAGAGTAACCGTATCTATGATGTGGCAGAAGATGAATCAAATAATCTCTGGCTGGCAAGTTATGGCAGCGGCCTGATTAAGTATAAAGGAAACCATTAACCTCCATTCGTCTTAAATAGGGGAGAAATTAATTATCCTGACGGTTTTCAGTAGGATGTCTCCCCATAATTTGTTGCCGCACCTATTATTTCTTACATTTATATACAATATATATTAAACTAATAAATACAGAGGGATAACTATGTTAAAAGATAAAATCCAGAAGGCTTTGAATGCCCAGATGAACCTTGAATTTTCATCTTCCTACCTTTATCTGGCTATGGCAGCCTATTTTGAGTCGGAGAACCTGAACGGATTCGCCCGTTGGATGAAAGTTCAGTCAGGAGAAGAGTACGGTCATGCAATGAAAATCTACGGTTATATTAACCAGAGGAACGGCCGCATAAGCCTTTCTAAGATTGAAGCCCCTAAAAGTGAATGGAAAGATGCCGCAGAAGTATTTTCAGAGACACTGAAGCATGAAGAAAAAGTCACCAAATCTGTTGATGATATTGTTGATCTTACTATAACTGAAAAGGATCATGCAACTAATACTTATCTTCAGTGGTTTGTTACTGAGCAGGTTGAAGAAGAAGCTACTGCAATAAACATCCTTGATAAGATTAAAATGGTGGGAGATAATAAAAACGGCTTGTTCCTGCTCGACAGGGAAATGGGTATGAGAGCATCAGGCTGATCAGATATTTACAAGAGTGTAAAACAAAGGCGGTCAATTACCGCCTTTGTTTATTTCGGGGAATATTAATGTTTAATATCCGATACGGGTATTGCAGTATGCCGCATCGAATGAACTTTGTTAGCTACTGGAAGTTCAACAATATTTTTTACACGAGCTTCAAAATAATCACGAAATCTTTGTACCATATACTTCACCGGCCACGCGGCAGCTTCGCCGAGAGCACAAATTGTATTGCCCTCAATATTATTCGCAACTGAAATGAGTAAATCAATGTCGCTCTTTGAACCCTCACCTCTTAATATGCGGTTAAGGATCTTCAGCATCCATCCCGTGCCTTCACGGCATGGTGTACATTGTCCGCAGCTTTCATGATAATAGAATTTTGTGATCCTGGCAAGAACTTTAACAAGATCGGTATCCTCATCCATCACCATAACGCCTGCGGTACCTATAGCCGATCCCACGGATTTAAGCGATTCAGCGTCCATCTTAACACCTTCAATCTGATCTCCTCTAAGTGGAGGCATTGAGGATCCGCCCGGGATTACGCACAAAACTTTTTTATTACCGGGTACACCCCCGCCGTATTTATAAATTAAGTCGGTAAGAAGAGTTCCGGAAGGAAGTTCATAAACACCGGGTTTGTTTATATGTCCGCTTAGACCGTAAAGTATTGTTCCGGGATGTTTCGGCTCGCCTATTTTAGAAAACCATTCCCACCCTTTATTAATAATAGCAGGAACGTTTGTAATAGTTTCAACATTATTGATGGTGGTAGGACAGCCCCATAAGCCGAACTGTGCAGGAAACGGGGGTTTGACCCTCGGATAACCTCTCTTCCCTTCTATGGAGTTCATCAGGGATGATTCCTCACCGCAAATGTACGCTCCGGCTCCTTTATGAATATAAATATCACAGGTAAATTCTGTACCGAAAGTTTCTTTCATCTTCTCCCCGACAAACCCTTTTGCATATGCATCATCAAGCGCTTTCTGGAGAAGGTTAATCCATTTATGGTACTCTCCGCGGATATAAATATAAGTTACTTTTGCTCCAATGGCGTAACATGTTATTAATATCCCTTCAATCAACTGATAAGGATTATATTCAAAAATCTGCCTGTCCTTAAATGAGCCAGGTTCGCTCTCATCACCATTCACACACAAATATTTTGGTTTATCTGTTGTCTTAGGCATGAAACTCCATTTAAGTCCTGCCGAAAAAGCAGCACCGCCGCGGCCTCTAAGTCCGGATTTTTTAACCTGGTCAATTATATCATCAGGTGACAGGCTCAATGCTTTCTGTGCAGCATTAAATCCCCCGTTCTGCATATAAACATCTATTAAATGAATATCTTTAATATCAGGAAGAACAATTTTTTCCATTTAATTCTTATTCTTTAGTGAATCCAAAATTTCAATAACCTTTTCTTTTGTAAGGTTTTCATAATAATCTTCATTAACAGCAATCATAGGGGCGGTTCCGCAGGAACCCATACATTCAACTTCTTCGAGTGAGAAGCTCTGATCTTCGGTGACCTGCATATTATCGATACCAAGATTTTCCTTAACTGTATCATATAGTTCATATCCGCCGCGAAGCATACAGCTTACATTTGTGCATACCTGTACGTGGTATTTACCCATAGGCTTCTGATGATACATCGTATAAAAGGTTACCACTCCCAATACTTCCTCGGGAGTTATATCAAGGATAGATGCAACTTCTTTAATAACTTCGCTGGATATGAATCCGTTCTGCTCTTGTGCGAGATAAAGAACGGGCATAACTGCTGGTTTTTTCACAGGATATTTTTTGAGTATACTTTCAATCTTCTGAAGATTTTCTTCTGAGAATGTAAAATTATTCATGATTAATTCGTTTCTTTTTCTGGAACAGGTCTACTATATATATGGTTTGATAAATCTTTTTTCTCAAAACAATTAAGAAGTTAGAACATTGCATCAAAAACAACCAACTACCGGTCGTAATCCTATTTATCAGCTTCTCCCATAATAGGATCGATACTGCCGATTATAGCAACCACATCCGATACCATCCGTCCTTTTATTAAATGAGGAAGCGACTGGAGATTCACCATCGAAGGGCTGCGGATCTTACATCTCCAGGGACGTCCTTCGCCTTTACTGACAAGATAAAATCCAAGTTCACCTTTTGAACCTTCGATTGCATGGTATATATCTCCTTCAGGAGGATTTATTCCGAAATTCACTATCATAAAATCATGTATTAATTCTTCCATCTTGGTATAAATCTCTGTCTTATGAGGAAGCACTTTTTTAGGCTGATTAAGCAGTACCTCCCCCTGAGGCATTTTATCAAGAATCTGCCTTACAATTTTTGCACTTTCTCTGGCCTCATCAGCTCGAACAAAGTACCTTGCAAGAGAATCACCCTCGGGGTATGTAACCACCTTAAAGTCCAAATCATTATAGAACAAATATGGTGAATTTCTGCGGATATCATATTCAACTCCGCTGCCTCTTAGGCTCGGACCCGTCATTCCCAGGTCTATTGCATCCTCAGCTGAAATTACGCCTGCTCCTTCAAGTCTTTCAATAAAAATTCTGTTCGTATTTATGAGACGCTCACATTCGTCAAGGTTTTCATCAAATTGATCTATAAACCATTTTGCCTTGGCCAGGGCATCAGGCTGTGCATCATTAGCCACACCGCCAATACGCGTATAACTGTTGGTAAACCTGGCGCCGCAAAGAATATCCCATACATCAAGAATTTTTTCTCTTTCGCGCAGAGTCCACAGAAATACCGTCAAAGCTCCCACATCCATAGCAAGCGAGCCGATAGCAACCAGGTGGGAAGCAATCCTTGCAAGCTCCGCAATCATCATCCTGATATACTGGGCGCGAGGAGGAGCTTCAATTCCTGCTAATTTTTCAACCGCCAATACCCAGGCAACATTGTTTGCCATTGGGGAAAGATAATCAAGTCTGTCGGTATGAGGGATGAACTCATAATAACTCATATTTTCAGCCATTTTTTCGTATCCCCTGTGGAGATACCCGAGTTCAGGAACGCTGGCAATTACGGTTTCCCCGTCGAGTCTTAAAAGGACGCGTAGCACTCCGTGGGTAGCGGGATGCTGGGGGCCCATATTCAGAATCATTTCGTTCTCGAGAGCATCGTCGACGCTGATATCGGAATCTGTGCCAAGGAGTGCTTCAATTATCTTAGGATGAACTTCGTCTTTAGTCAGTTTAGGCATATTCTCTTAATCTTTTTTTGGTAGTGGGAGACTTCCGGGAATTCCCATCAATGGAAAATCTTTTCTTAAAGGATGATATTCAAAATCCTCAGGCATGTACATTCTGCGCAGATCAGGATGATTATTAAATGTTATGCCGAACATATCATAGGTTTCTCTTTCATGCCAGTTTGCAGTTCTCCAGATAGATGAAACCGTATCAATACTACAATCTGATTCATCTACATCAGCTTTCAGCCTGAGTCTGAAATTATGTTTTAATGAAAAGATATGATAAACAACTGTGAACCGGTTTTTTCTTTTAGCCCAATCAACTGCTGTAACGTCTACGCATAGACGAAAATCCAGCTCCGGATCCTCTTTAAGGAAGCGGCAGATTGTAGTTACATATTCTTTATCAAACTTTACCGATAAATCATCGCGGTAGTCAATAAATTCAAACTTCACCTGAGGAAATTTTTCCCGAAGTTTCTGAGGAATAGATTCTTTTAGGTTCATAGATTAATTATTCTGTAAGACGGTTAACTCAGGAAGTTTTTTATCCTGAAAATCTCTTGCCTTGGTCTTTCCGATTTTATCCTGAATCTGAATTAATGCATTTAAAAGATTATCAGGACGAGGCGGGCAGCCAGCCAGGTAAATATCGACGGGCAGGAACTGGTCTATTCCCTGAACTACATTGTATGATCTGTACATTCCACCTGACGAAGTACAGGCACCCATAGCGATTACCCATTTGGGGTCAGGCATCTGATCATAAATTTTTTTTACAACGTGAGCCATCTTATAAGTAACCGTTCCGGCTACGATCATCAGATCGCACTGGCGCGGAGTAAATCTCATTACCTCAGAACCAAACCTGGCAATATCATATTTTGGATCACCCGAGGCCATCATTTCAATTGCACAGCAGGAAATTCCCATCGGCATAGGCCATACAGAGCTCTCACGCGACCATGCAGCAAGAGCATCAATTGTTGTGGTAATAAATCCTTCTTCCTTTAACTTAGCTTCTAATCCCATTTAAATCCGCCTTTCTTATATACATATAAGTAACCTAATTCAAGTACAACTAAAAATATTAACATCGAAACAAATACCGAAAACCCGAATTCACTGAACAGCTTCTTGAATTCGACAGCCCATGGATATACAAAAATTACTTCAAGGTCAAAAATGATGAAAAGCATAGCCACCAGGTAATATTTAACCGATATCCTTTCCCGGGTAGTTCCGACAGGTTTCATACCACTTTCATACGTAGAAAGTTTCTCTTTTGTAGGTCTCTGGGGGCCAAATATGCCAGAGGATAAGGCTGTTCCAATGGCAAATACTGATGCAAAACCGATTACTAAAAAGACAGGTATATATTGTTCAATCATTACATTTTTACGATTTTTGAATGTTAAAGTTATCCAAAAAAAGCCATTTTGTCAATTTAAACCGGGGCCCCCCGGTTGTGTTTTGCATCAGGTTTTATGAGGTTTTTAAGACTTTATTGTTAATTAATATGAATTTATTTTTCTGATAACTTTCAGGTTGAATTGCTGTTGATAAAAAAATATCTGTTTCTTTTGTTATATGCCGTTATGTTTGTCTCCGGATGTGAACGTAATGCGCCAACAGAAACCGCCGGAGATGGTTTACCTCCTGCTGTACCCACAAATGTCAAAATATTTTCTGCATATGACGGAGAGATAGAGATAGTATGGCATGCAAATGTTGAAGTCGATCTTAAAGGCTATAATATGTACAGGAGTACTGACAGCACTCACTTCAATCTGATTGACTTTACCAACCAGAATTATTACCTGGATGATTCACTGGATTATGATGCAAAATATTTTTACCGTGTGACAGCGCTTGACGTTGATAATAGGGAGAGTAGTACCTCATCCGTTGTCAGTGCTGTTCCTAAAAACATTTACAAACCCTATGCCCCGAGATTTCCTCAGATAAATGCGAGAAACTGGATCGGGGAAAAATCAGTTTATCTTTCCTGGGATCCGGGAAGTGAAACAGATATTCGAGGATTTTATATATACAGGGACACTTTGCCAGGGTTTACCCCCGACAGTATGAACATCAATGGTTTTTCAACAAGTTCCAGTTATTCTGATACATCAGACCTTTCCCTGCTTACACTCTACTTCTATAAGATAATTGCAGTGGATAAAGGAAATCTTAGAAGTTCATCGAGCAGTGAGGTCAATGACAGAATCTTACCCGTTGCCGGGGTTGTCTCTCCTGTCGGAGCCGTGGAAACCAACATACTCACTTTCATGTTTACCGCGGTTCCCGTAGCTGCAACTTATGAAATAACGCTGCAGTCAAATCCTTATTTCGGACAGATATGGAGTAAAGTTCTGACTACCAATACCATTAATGATACAATAAGCATCGATTATGATGGCAATTATATTGATTATGGCGTGAATTACTACTGGAGAGTTATATCTTATTCAGATGATAATTCAAATCCAAATAGTATCTCCCCCCTTTATACTTTTATTCTTCAGCCTGAATAAATTTTATATTATCATTGAAGTTAATTCTTTTCCTGAATACTTTAAGTTGGTAAATTACAATATCCGATTAATATTACAATCTTCCCTTGAAAAGATATTATATCTTAATTTTTCTTCATTTGCTGACTACGGGGTTGATCAAAGCTCAGTCAGAGATAGATAGTCTTCAGTTTATTATTGTTGAAAACCCCCTCAATCTGCTGTCAACCAAGCTTGATAAACAGCTTAATACTTATTATCTCTCATCTAAATTATTTTATAACCAGGTCCTCGAAAAGTATTCATTCGACGTCACCGAAGATTATAATTCAACTTTTATCAAATCGGCTGATAAAAGCATCCGCGACGAACAGTTCTTTTCTGCTTCTGCGGCTTATAATATTACTCCATATTTTAAGGCCGGCTTCCTTGGAAATAATACGATTCTGTCGGATAGCCGCAAGATTGAGATAAACCAGGCTTCTGTGTCTAACGTGATGATCTTCAGCGATTTATCTCCCGGTAAAAAGTATCATATCTCTCCTTTTTTCGGCTATTCAAATAACAGGCAGATCGGAGAGAATGATAACGGATTTATTTATGGCGGGGAAGGGCTGATTGACGATTTCGAAATATCGAATTTCGATTTCTCATCAAGGGTAAGATTCCGGAATGAGGACATTTCTCCGAGAAAAAACTTAATAAGGTATTTTAACCTGACAGCCAATAGTATATTCAATGATGACTTCAGTAATTATATTACTTCGGGTTACTCTCAAAACAGGAAAGATTTTTATTATTCGGCTGATTCTGTTATTTCGAATGAGTACAATATTACTAACAATATCCAAAGCAGAGATGAAACAGCATATCTGCTTGAAGATGGACTTACTTACAATAATTTAGCATCAAACTTTGGCCTGGACCTGAAAGGCAGACTCGATTGGCGGAATATCGACAGGAATACCCGTTATCACCCGGTGCAAGTATTATCTAGTTCAGTTTTTGATTCAAGAATAGAAGAATTGAAATTCGAACTGGAATCTGATTTCAGGTATGTTACTTCTTCATTTTCCGGAAGGTTAAAGCTTAATTATTCTGAAAGAGATGAAAAACATATCGCTAAAAATTTTCTTAATGCGGGCTCACTCTTTTTTGATGAAAGGCAGGATATTGAGAATCAAAAAAACAATAATTCCGCCAGGATAGCTGTAGTGCTTCAGGGTGACTGGAATGTTTCCGGTTCGGATAAGATATCCTTCAGTGTTTATCAGAATAAACTGCGTTATGATACTCCCAGTCCTGAAAATTATGATGACCGGGATGAACTTCTTTCCATTATAAGGTTAAGATATGTGCGGAAACTTACGCCCTTTTTTAATGCATTTCTAACAGCGGAGGGTACTCAAAGCCACGTTGTGTATATTTTTTCTGAAAAGAGTTCGAACAATAATATCAACAGGATACTCAAGTTATCTGCGGGGGGAGACTATCATGGAAAAAATATATCATCTATTAACGCTTTCGAAGTGTCGGCCAACTATACGGTTTATGATTTCCGGGACCTTGTTCCAAACCTGAGAAGTTTTTCCTTCAGGCAGTTGACGGCAACCGATTCAAGCACCATCAGGCTGAATAAAAAATTTTCCATCAGGAACTATGGCTATATTAAACTCTCGCAGCAGGGTGAACTCAACTGGTCAGCTTTTTCGGAAAAGCCAACACGCTTTCTTCAGGAGATCTACACTGAACCAAAGTTAGTCTTATCATATAATAATGTAAGTTTTGGACTTGGAAGCAGGATATTCTCTCTCCTGACTTTTAATTACGACGTCAGGAAAAAAATAAAAGATTCTGATTATCTTAGCCTGGGACCTTTGACAGAGATATTATGGCTCGCTGAAAATACCATTTATTTCAGATTATATGGCTGGTATGAATTTATAACCGTGGATAATATCAGCCGGCAGCAGGCTAATCTTTCATTTGAAGTAAATTGGAATTTTTAATTGGAATAAAAAAAAAAATTCATATTTTACCAAATCAAATTCAGGAATAAATTTGGCAGAAGACAAATACTATCTCGAGATCGAAAGTGATCCGAATAATCTCATCACCGTCGAAGAATTCATTAACTATTTCTCAAAAGACCTGGGACTGGATGATGACAAATTATCCGCATTGCTTCTTGCTGTAACTGAAGCTACAACGAATGCGATCATTCATGCTAACCGAAGTGACAGAAATAAACTGGTACGGATTACCGCAAAAGTTGAGGAGGGAAAGCTATATATAATAGTTAAAGATGAAGGTCCTGGTTTTCAGCCTGAAGAAGTTCCTGATCCCACCGATCCGGAAAACCTGTTGAAAGATTCCGGCAGAGGATTATACCTGATGCGGGTTTATATGGATGACCTTAGGTATAACATAACCCCCAACGGTACCGAAACAATACTAGTATTAAATATCTCCTAACTTTTTTATACCAGATTCAACTGCCTTTCCTGAATCTCGAAGCGCGGAGAGCTCGTAATCCGCAAGCTTTATCTCAATTACCTGTTCAATACCGTTTCTGCCTAGTTTTACCGGTACCCCACAGAATACATTATGAAGTCCGTATTCACCGTCGAGCCAGGCCGAACATGGAAGAATCCTCAGCCTGTTATTAACAATCGTATCAGCCATCTCCACTGCGGCGCTTGAGGGTGCATAAAAGGCGCTGCCTGTCCTGAGGTAATTTACTATTTCAATCCCCCCGTTACGTGCTCTTTCAACGAGCGCGGATATACGCTGGGGATGAAGCAGCTCGGAAATAGGTATTCCTGATACACTGGTGTGGCTGATCAGCGGAACCATAGAATCACCATGTCCCCCGAGGACAATTGTAGAAACATCTTTTACAGATATATTCAACTCCCGGGATAGAAAAAGACGGAATCTAGCCGTATCCAGTATTCCCGCCATTCCTATAATCCGATTGCTTTCGAATCCGCTGGTTTTGAAGGCAGTATAACACATGACATCCAGCGGATTTGACACCACGATAATGATGCATTGTGGAGAATACTCAACTATTTTTTCAACAGACTGACTAACAATTGCTGCATTTGCCTTAAGCAGGTCATCCCTGCTCATTCCAGGTTTTCTGGCAAGTCCTGCAGTAAGTATAACAATGCCTGAGGAAGTTGTATCCTTATAGTTGTTGGTTCCTGTAACCTCAGTATCAAATCCTTCTATTGAAGAACTCTGTCGTATATCAAGCGCCTTCCCCTGGGGCAGACCTTCTACCACATCAAGCAGAACAATTTCATCAGCCAGTTGTTTTTCAGCCAGGTGCATTGCTGCTGAAGCACCAACGTTACCTGCACCAACAACAGTTATTTTCCTCATTATCAGCCTTAAAAATAAGAAATACCAAAATATAGAATATCGTACTTTCTTTGCAAATGGAAGCATTCATATTTATTTTTGTTTATTAGCTGGTGTTTCAGTTTGATCTGAGACATAAAATTCATAAAAACCAAGAGGAAAAATTATGGGAAGAAAAAAAATAGCTTTAATAGGCGGTGGACAGATCGGCGGAGTACTTGCTCAGCTTGTAGCTATGAAAAGACTCGGAGATGTTGTCCTGTACGATATAGTTGAAGATATGCCTCAGGGTAAGACCCTCGACATCGGAGAGGCAGCCAGGATTGACGGCTTCGATGCAAATGTAACCGGAACAAATGATTATAAAGATATTGCAAATTCTGATCTTATCATCATCACTGCCGGCCTCCCCAGGAAACCGGGAATGAGCAGAGATGACCTGCTTACAACCAATGCAAAAATTATGAATACTGTTGCAGAAAACGTCAAGAAATATGCGCCGAAAGCCATCGTAATCATAATTTCCAATCCGCTAGATGCTATGGTTACATTGTTCAAGAAAGTCACTGGATTTGACCATCACCGGGTGCTTGGGCAGGCAGGCGTACTGGATTCATCAAGATTCTCCACTTTTATTGCCTGGGAACTAGGGGTGTCTGTAAAAGATGTCAATACAATGGTTCTGGGAGGACATGGAGATACAATGGTTCCTATTATACGTTATGCAAATGTTAATGGTATCCCTGCAATGGATCTCCTTGAAAAGAAATACAATGATAAAGCTAAAGCTCAGAAAGTCATGGATGCAATTGTGGAAAGAACAAAGATGGCTGGTGGTGAAGTAGTCAAGCTGCTTAAAACCGGTTCAGCTTTTTATTCACCTGCGGCGGCGGCAATTGCTATGGCCGAATCTATATTAAGAGACGAAAAGAGAGTTTTGCCTGTTTGTGCTTACCTTGAGGGTGAATTCGGAGTGAAAGGATATTATGTTGGTGTCCCTGCAGTTCTAGGTGAAGCTGGAGTTGAAAAAGTAATTGAATTCCAACTGGATGATCAGGAACAAAAGTTGCTCGATAATTCTGTGTCTGCTGTTAAATCACTTGTGGCTGATATGGAAAGATTAGGATTCTGACATTCGCAGCTTTAAAATTAAAAAACCCTCTTGCTTAAGAGGGTTTTTTAATATTCAATATTTATTATGACGGCAATATGCTTATAAACTGCCTGTTGCCGCGTTTGGTCTCAAATTTTACAATACCATCAGCTACAGCAAACAAGGTATCATCTCCGCCTTTTTTAACATTAACGCCGGGATGAAATTTGGTGCCTCTTTGTCTCACAAGAATATTTCCGGCTAGAACCTGCTCACCGCCGAATTTCTTTACACCCAGTCTCTGCGCATTACTATCTCTTCCGTTCCTGGATGAGCCTTGACCTTTTTTATGTGCCATTATAAAATCTCCTTCTTTTAACCTATACTGGTAATTTCAATTCTGGTAAGCTGCTGCCTGTGCCCGTTTTTCTTCTGGTAATTTGTTCTTCTTTTCTTCTTGAAAACAATTACTTTGTCATCTTTAATATGCTCAAGTACTCTCGCAGTCACTTTCATCTTCTCAACTGATGGTGCACCAATCTTCACATTTTTATCGTCAGAGAAAAGCAGAATTTGGTCAAAAGTGATTTCTGAATCCGGTTCTGCATTTAATCTCGGTACGTAATATTTTCCTTTTTCCTCAACCTTAAATTGTTGACCTGAGATATTAACAACGGCAAACATTTACTTAACCTTTCCGAAAAATTAGACAACAAAGTTAATAATTTGAATCTTATATGTCAATTCTAATAATAGAAAAATACTTCGATTTTGAGCAAATATGACAGATAATTGTTAAAATAATTGAATAACCGTGCAATTTTGGCTTTTTAGCTACCCAATACAAATTTTCTATTTCTTAAGTCTGAATGAGAATTCACTCCCCTTACCCGGTTCACTCTTAACTTCAACTTTAGAACCATGTGCTTCGATGATATGTTTTACTATTGCCAGTCCTAGTCCGGTACCGCCGACTGACCTTGAGCGTGCTTTATCCACCCTGAAGAATCTCTCAAAGATTCTTGGAATATCCTCCGGGGGTATTCCAATACCTGTATCCCTAATAATTATTATTGCTGAATTTTCTTCTTCCCGGACCAAGATAGTAACCGATCCCGATTCGGTATACTTAATAGCATTTGTCAGGAGATTAACGAACACCTGCTTTAATTTATTCTTATCACCAAACAGCTGCAGCTTGTCTCGAACAGGTTCAAGTTCCACGAGTATGTTCTTTTCATCGGCAAGCGGCTTAATCTCTGTTACGATATTTTCGAGGTATTCTTTAACAGAAAAATACCTGAAACTCATTCTCATCTCCCCTGATTCAATCATAGATATATCTATAAGGTCATTAAGCAAATTATTAAGATTTATCGTATGCTGGTTTGCTTTGGCCAGAAAGTTTCTGTTTACCTTATTGTCATTGATGGCTCCGTTCAGGAGGGTCTCTATATAACCCTGGATGGAGAAGATGGGAGTCCGTAGTTCGTGAGAAACATTCCCGAGAAATTCCGTCCTTATTCTCTCAAGCCTTTTAAGATATTCAACGTCACTTCTGGCTTTATTAAACATTTCCTTGATCTCCTTCTGTATTCCTTCCAGATTTTTACTCAGCTGTATTTCATCAGATGACCTGTAACCATTATTCCTGATATTGGAGATTGTGTGCTTTATCTGTGCCAGTTCCTTCAATCTTTTACTACCAACCAGGTTAAGTAAAAATAAGCTGAGTACCAGGATAACGATGATAAAGAAGATTTGAACCGAAGGATTATCAATACTGAAGATAATAATAGCGATAAAAACAACATCAAAGGTCAGAAATTCAGGAAGGAATACCCTGGCAGATTTAAGATTTGCTTTTAATTCATTCAACACTTTTAAATCTATATCCTACACCTTTAATGGTTTCGATAAGGTCGGAATATTTATCCAGCTTCTCGCGTATTTTCCTTATATGCACATCCACAGTTCTGTCCACAACATAAACATCTACCCCCCAGACTGTTTTTAAAAGTGCATCCCGGCTGAATACCTTCCCGGGATTATTAGCGAGGAAATACAGCAGTTCAAATTCTTTCCTTGGAAAAATTACTTCGCTGCCGTCAAGCTTCACAACATATCGTTCACGGTTAATATGCAAAGGTCCTGTTTCTATAATAACGGGTCGACTTTTCTCTTCTTTGGAATTTTTTCTAAGGTTTGAGTTTACCCTTGCAACCAGCTTTTTGGGTGAAATAGGTTTTTTGATAAAGTCGCTCGCTCCGAGTTCCAATCCCTTAATTTCATCAGTCTCAGCACCTTTGGCCGTCAGGAAAATAACCGGGATATCTGCATAGTCACTGTTTTTCCTGATTTGTCTGCATACCTCATAACCATCGATATTAGGCATCATAATATCAAGTATAATCAGATCCGGTTTTTCAGAGATTTTCTGAAGTGCCTCTTTGCCGTCATAAGCGGTTATGACATCGAATCCCTCCTGGTTTAAATTGTATTCCAGGAACTCAACAATATCTTTTTCGTCATCTACAAGTAAAATTTTTGATTTCACGTCTGCCTGATGTTAACTTCAGATTTTTTTTCTGCCGACTGATACATTGCATCGATCACCCTCATACGGGAGAGAGCCTCCGTGGCGGGTGAGAATATAGGATTAAGCCCTCTAACGGCACCAATAAAACTCTTTAACTCATTAAGGTAGGATTTTTTGAATAATGTTACCGCGCTTTCAGTCTGCGCGGGTGTCAGATCCATAAACTGCTCGTCTATTTTTTTGTTTATCCGGAAAGGGTTCAAAGATGCACTTCCTTTCGTTCCGTAAACATTGAAATAAAAAAGATCTTTCTCAAGAGGTATCGACCAGCTTGTTTCCATACTGATAACAGCATTATTTTTGCACCTCAACATACTAATTGAGCTGTCTTCAACGTTTTTTGTATTCATAGAGAAATTCTGGGTGGTTACGCTTGTAACCGGCGGATAATTCAGCAGCCACAGGGCGAGATCAAGCAAAAGTATGCTCAGATCGATTATTACACCTCCTCCCGATTCTTCTTTCCTGGTAAACCATTTTTCCCCGCTGCTCTGTCTTCTAATCCATCCGCATTTAACATAAAAAGGTTCACCTATTTCACCGGAGTTAATGAGACTCCTTAAAATCATTGCGTCGGGCCTGTACCTCAGGTTCATCCCGACCATAATTTTATTTTTTGACTTTTTTGCAGCATCAATTATTGGTTTGGCTTCTGCATACGTTCTTGCAAGCGGTTTTTCAACAAGTACATCCTTTTTTGCTTTAAGAGCGGCAACGGCAGTCTCTTTGTGAAGGTGGGTAGGAGTTGCAATGATTACCGCCTCCGCATCAGCTTCTGAAAGAAGCTCTTTATAGTCAGTATATCGGCCTTCGATATTAAACTTATCAGAAATTGTGTTTAGCCTGTTTTTATTTATTTCCGCTACAGCTGTCACCCTGACATTATCCATTTTGAGCAGGTTCGGGAGATGAACAAGCTGTACGATGCCTCCAAGTCCAATAATAGCTACATTTGTTTTTCCGTTCAAATGGTGATCTCCTGGTTAAGACTGTTGTTTCTGCAAAATGATTTAACTCTTTCCACAATTCCCTCAGGATCAATTTTCAGGATGTGATGAAGTTCTTTCTGAGTACCATGTTCAACAAAGTTATCCGGCAGTCCCATTCTCAAAATATCATTTTTATAGTTCTTATCATTGAAATATTCCAACACAGCACTTCCGAATCCTCCCACTAGAGTATTCTCCTCGAGAGTCACAATCTTCGGATGTTTGCCGGCAATATAATCAAGCATACCTGTATCCAATGGTTTTATAAACCTCATATTTATAACTTCGCAAATGATTCCATCAGCAGCAAGTTTTTCAGCAGCTTTAAGTGCATATTGAACCATTGAGCCCGCTGCCAGGAGAGCTGCATCATCGCCTTCCCTGAGTTTCTCTGCCTTGCCTATTTCAATTGCATCGAAGCCTTCTTTAAGTTCAACTCCCAGTGCCGATCCTCTTGGATACCTGATAGCTATTGGTCCCTCTTTATAATTGACAGCGGTGTATAACATATCTCGCAGCTCCGATTCATCTTTGGGAGCCATAATAACCATTCCCGGAACAAGTCTTAAATAGGTAAGATCAAATGCTCCGTGATGTGTCGGCCCGTCCGCTCCTACGAGTCCTGCCCTGTCCATTGCAAATACTACATGTAATTTCTGGATTCCAACATCGTGAATAATCTGATCAAACCCTCTCTGGAGGAAGGTCGAGTAAACAGTTAAAACAGGTACTATTCCTTGCGTTGCCATACCGGCTGCAAAGGTTACTGCATGTTCTTCAGCGATTCCAACGTCAAAATAATTTTCTGGGAAATTCCTTCTGCAGGATATCTAGTCCGGTTCCATCAGGCATTGCGGCAGTAATGCCTACTACATTTTTATTGCCTCTTACTATATCAACAAGAGCATTTCCGAATATGGAAGTATATGATGGTGCACTGCTGTTTTTCTTGTATGCCTTTCCTGTAAGTTTATCAAAAGGAGTCGAAGCGTGGAGTTTCTGCTCATCCCCTTCCGCAGGCTTATAACCCTTTCCTTTTTGTGTCATTGCATGTACAAGTATGGGACCTTTAAGATCCTTCACCTGTTCAAATATTCGAATCATCTGGTGAAGGTTGTGACCGTTTATAGGACCAAAATACCTGAACCCCAGTGCTTCGAACAGCATTCCTGGTGTAATAACCGCTTTAATTCCGTTTTCAAGACGGACGGCAATCTTTCTTAACCGGTCACCGAACTGATCAAGTTTTCCCGTCAGTTCCCAGATCTGTCCTTTAAACTTATTGTAATCCGGGTGAGCAATCATCTCAGTAAAGTAATTGGAAACCTGCCAGACATTTGGAGCAATTGACATACGGTTATCGTTAAAAACAACGATGAGATCTGATTTATTAATGCCGGAATTATTCATTGCCTCATAAGCCATTCCGCCTGTCATAGCACCATCGCCGATAATTGCAACAACTTTCCTGTCCTCATTCTTTAGATCTCTCGCAACCGCCATTCCCAGCGCCGCAGAAACAGAAGTAGTTGCATGCCCTGCACCGAATGTATCATATTCACTTTCATTTCTCTTAAGAAAGCCGCTGATACCGTGAAGCTGCCTGATAGTATTAAGCTGATCTTTTCTCCCGGTCAGTATTTTATGGGGGTAAGCCTGGTGGCCTGTATCCCACACTACCAGGTCGTGTGGAGTATTAAAGACTTTATGGACAGCAACAGCAAGTTCTACAGTTCCGAGTCCGCCCCCGAAATGTCCTCCAACCTCAGAAATTGTATCTATCAGGTACTCACGGATATCCCTGCATAAAGTTTTCAGTTCCTGGGGGTCCAGGTTCCGGATATCTGCGGGAACTTTTACCTTAGACAGAATCGGGTACTTAATCTCATCAGACATAGTCTCATTCTCCATACTTTATTCTTCTCGCTCCTCCTCGTCATAATTCAATTCGTCGAGTCTTTTTTTTAGTTCCGTAATTCTGAGCTCGGCTTTCTTTAAAGCCGAAACACAGCTTCGTGAAAGCTCTATTCCTTCCTCGTAAAGGCCTAGGGCAACTTCAAGATCAACTGCATCTTTTTCAAGAAGGACCGAGATCTCCTCAAGCCTTTTCAGGTCTTTTTCAAAGCTGTTATTTTGTTGTTTTTTATTCATTGTTTTCCTCGCTGATCTTAATTCTCCCGTCAGCAAATATCAGCTCTGTTTCCATATTCGAAGCAAATTGAGTACTTCTTTTTATATATTTGTTATCCTGCCTCACAAGTGCGAATCCCCTCTCCAGTGTACGCTGCACATTATTTGATTCAATAATTTTGGTAAGAAGTGAAACTTTACTGCTGTGTAATGATATTCTGTGATCGGTTGTTTGAAGCACTTTGTAAAGCAGGTTGTCAACAAACTGCGATTTATTTCTCACAATATCCAGGGGAACTCTGAACCCATATGAACCAAGAACGGAACTGAGTCTTTTTCTCCCTTTCCGGCAAAATTCATTTATTTTTACTGTAGAATTATAGGAAAAATCGTTTATAAAGGCAAAAATATCGTTCTGATCAGGCGTGGCTAATTCCATTGCTGCAGAGGGTGTCGGCGCTCTTAAATCAGCCACGAAATCCGCAATCGTAAAATCGATCTCATGCCCTACTCCACTGATCACGGGAATCCGCGAATTGTAGATAGTCCTTGCTACGGCTTCCTCATTGAAAGACCAGAGATCTTCAATAGATCCCCCTCCGCGTGCTAAGATTATTACATCTATATCTTCGCGTAAATTAAGCTGTCTTATGCTTTCAATTATTGTTTCTGCGGAACCGGTTCCCTGTACCCGGGCAGGACAAATAACAAGTTCAACCAGTGGGTACCGCCTCTCTGCCACACTGATCATATCCTTAAAAGCCGCACCGTCTATTGCTGTTACAATTCCTATCTTCGCAGGAAAAACGGGAACGGACTTCTTGTGAGATGCTGCGAATAATCCTTCCTCACTCAGCTTCTGCTTGAGCATCTCGAAAGCTGCCTGCAGCTCCCCGACTCCTGCCGGTTTCATTGACCGTACATCAACCTGGTAGGTTCCCCTCGGCGGATAAACTGAAAGTTTTCCGTTCACTATTACTTTCATCCCATCCTGGGGAGTAAAAAAGACATAATTATTATACCCTTTCCACATCGTGCAGCAGATAAGCGCGTCGGAGTCTTTAAGGTTGAAATACCAGTGTCCGGAATTATGAGCTTTAAAATTTGATATTTCACCGATAATAGATACCTGCGAAAATTCTTCCTCAAGACTCTGTTTTATCTCTCTGGTTATTTCGGAAACTGTACGAAGTTTTGCTTTGATCATAAGAAATTAAATTATCAAAATTTTACACTAAAACCCAGTGTTGGAATTATGGGAAACATCGTACTCGTATCGCGGCCTAGTGTAAGATCGCTGTTAATATAATAATCATAACCGATAACATTAGAACGGTTGTAGGCATTGATAACATCCAGGTAGAAAGACCAGTCAAGATTCCAGAAGTTAGTCACTGCCGTAAAACGTACATCCAGCCTGTGGTACGGAGGTTTCCTTGCATTAAGTCTCTGGTTGTTATAGTCAACATCATAAATAACCTCGCCGTTCCCTCCAAAGTATGATACCCTTGTGGCAACCTTTGGAGTTTCGGGAATTCCGTCGCCATTCTCATCAGCAAGTACAATTCTCGGCTTTACCCCGGAAGGGAGTGTAATAGGGAAACCTGAACCATACTGCCACCTGATCCCGACATCAAGCCAGTCTGTCAGCTGGTAATTAAAAACTATATTTACCGTATGTCTTTGGTCGAAACGGAATGGTCGGATAACACCATCCTCATTCCGCTCAGCAGCTGAATATGAATAGCTGATCCAGCCGGAGAATTTATCATCAGGACCACGATTCTTTTTTGCGAGGAAAATTTCAGCACCGTATGCATTTCCGTCAGCATTATTAACCGGAACTTGTGTAAGCGAATCCCCTGGTACCGCAACAGGCTGCGTCCATCCGTCCGGGTAACGCGGATCCTTCCCGGGAACCCGATTTGTAATATAGCGTAAACCCGGAACGACCTTTTGTACGATCAGGTTATTGAAATCTTTGTAGTATCCTTCAAGCTTTATACTCCACTCCGAATTAAGCCATCGTTCTATTCCAATGATATAATGAAGCGCCTGCTCCGCCTCCAGGCTTCTTGTGTATACGTCACTCAGATCATATAAAACATTTTCATCTCTCAGCTTTTCATATCCGGGCGACTGGTAATATATTCCCCATACACCTCTCAGGGTTGTCAGATCATCAATTGCATATGACATTGATATTCTCGGTGCAATATATGCCTTATGCAGTATGTCATAGTAATCAAAACGTAAACCCGGCTGGAAGTAGAATCTTTTATTAATTGAAAAATTGTTCTGTACGAAAGCGTGATATCTTTTATCATCCCTCGTGTCTTCGAGATTATTCAAAACAGCCCGGAATTGCGGATTGGATGAAAAGAATGCCCTCAGTTCGGGATCAATATCAAACTTGAAATCTATAATCGTTCTTAGAAAGTCAACCCCGGCTCCTGCTTCAAAGATATTGTCTCCCCATAAATATGTTGCAAAATCATCCACCGAATATTTTTGAAATGTGAAGTCTGAATTAAATTTAAAATATAGTAGATAGGGTGCCAGCGTATCAGGGATAACATCCTTAAACTTATCCCTGTTTAGAGAAGGATCGAGAACCTCGGAATTGAAGTCGGCCGCGCCATTGTTCGTGTAATAGGAACCTACGATTTTATTCAGGAACTTAGTACCGGGAGTATAATGCCACGCAATACTTGCAATGTTGTTCAGGGTTATATTTGAAACTCCTATACTATCCGGGGTATTTCTTTTTTTCGCACTTACAACATCTACACCGTCCCGCGAATAAATTCCGTTTATCAAAATTTTATTCCCGTTGTAAGGACCGATTGCAATTTTGGTCTGGATATCATAAAAGTTTGGGAAGCTAACATTCTGATCAACAAGTCCCGCCTTCTTTACAAAAGGCTCAATGATAAGATCGTAATATGTCCTGCGGGAATTAATCATCCAGCTTCCTTTCAGGCTGAACGGATTTCTGCCTTCGAGAACGAGGTTTGCATCGATAATAGAAGCATTCAGACTTCCTGATATATTTTTATTGTCATCCCCTTCCTTGTTGGTTACATCCAGTACTGCGGAAAGCCTGTCACCATAACGGGCCGGGAAACCTCCGGTTATCAGGTTTACATTTTCTACAGCATCAGGATTGAACATGCTTATAACACCGTACAGACGGTAAGGATTAAAAATCTCAACATCATCCATTATGATAAGGTTCTGATCGGGGCCGCTGCCTCTTACTATAAGCTGCGAGGAGAAATCATTCGGGGCAAGAACACCTGGCAGAGACTGGAGGGTTCTCAGGACATCCTCTCCTGCACCCGGGAGGATTTTGGCACTTCTGGGACTCAGGTCGATGAGGCTGGTCCTTGTATCCCGCTGTTCCTGCCTTTTCATTCCTGTAACTTTAACTTCCCCTACCTCTATCACCGTTTCCTTAAGAACAATATTTATCTCTATGGTCTTCCCGGGAAGAACTTTTACATCCCTTTCTTCGGTTTTATAACCAACCGAACTAAACCTTATGTTTTGCTTACCCAGAGGGATTTCCCTAAGAAAATATTTTCCGTTTTCATCGGTTATCGTTCCATAACCTGTATTCAAAACGAGGATGTTCACGGAGGGAACAGGATTGTTTCCGTCGGTTACTTTCCCTGTAATGCTGCCTGTTTGTGCAGGCGCGAATGAGGATAAGAGTATTAGAATGAATAAAATATATTTCATTTAGAATGATCAGATTTTCTACTAAAACATTCTGAATTATATAATCGTTCCGGATTCAGATATTAAATCTAAACATATTATGAGCGAATAGAAGTGCAGTTTTCAGAAGATATTTTGAGATTTTTCTATAAATAGAGCGAGAAGAAACTGGAATACAGTCCTATAGAAAACTCATGAAACTCACTCCCTTTTTCACCCGGTTTTGCGTTAAATCTGTACCTTGTGTAAAATGTAAAGGTATTGATAATCCTGAATAGACCTATTGATAATTCCGGAGAAATTCCGTTAAAGCCGTTGAAGTTGGTGAAGCCGTTGATTCCGGGAGCGATGTATTCTATTCCCGGCATTGCAATTATATGTTTATAACCTACCCTGAAAAAGTTTTTAACAGGAGCGTTAAAAATATGAGAATATTCAACTGAAAAATATCCTACGGGGTACCTGTAGCCGCCGCCCCTTATAGAAACAAGGGGAATTTCTTTTGTAAGACTAAAAAAATCTTCGTTTTTCTCTTTTACATATACCGGCGAAGGGAGTCCGAATACAGCTGCACCGAATACGCATAACAGAAGGAAATTAGATTCTCCCTCAACTTTCGTTTCTTCGGGAAGTTCGAACTCATACTTTTCACTCGTGAAGTGATGTCCGGCGGAATCTTCAACCTGGATTATAAAAGGAACGTTCTTTTCCTTAAAATGCAGGTCAGAGATGTCAATATTTATCTTATGACTTTCTGTGAGTTCTTCAGAAACTTCGTATGAGTAACTGTTCTCGATTATTAATTTTGATTTAGCAGGAGTACTGGTGAAGAATGAAAGCATAAATGTATGTGGAACTTCGGGTGTAATAAATGAATCTATCAAATAGACTTCAATTGAATCTGAATCATTCTGTGCATTAATGCCGGCTGAAAGTGTAAGCATAAGAGCTATGATCAATAGTACTTTCATGTTCATAAGTTTTTCCTGCATAAAGATTTAATGTATTCCCTAAAATAATTAAAAAGGTCACTCAAATAAAATTCATTTGAGTGACCTCCAACAAAAGGCGATGGTTATTAATTAAACTTTACTCAGGCATTCATCAAGATCCATAAGTATATCGTTGGTATTCTCCAGCCCAAATGCTATCCTGATGCCTCCCGGATCTATTCCATATTCAAGAAGTTTATCCGGAGCTATCATAGAATGTGTCATAGAAGCAGGATGTTCAATGAGGGTTCTTGTATGTCCCAGGCTTACTGCAAGGGTCATAGTATATGCATGTTCTGCAGCATAATTCATAAATTTTCTGCCGTTCTCCTTACTCTCACTGGGGCCAGACCCTTTAAGCACGAAATAGATAAGGCTGCCGGGTGCAAAATTGCCGTCGAAGTCTCTCATTTGTTTTTGAGCTCTTTCATAGTACTTATAACCCGGAAGTCCCGGATAATTAACATACGCAACTTTGGGATGTGAGTTCAGAAATTCTGCAGCCCTGACGGCCGATTTCATCTGCTGTCTGATCCTTACAGGCAGAGTAGGCAGGCCATATGTGTTAATTGTCCATGCAGTTTTATTATTAAGTACTGCTCCGAAATCTTTGCGATATAGCAGCAGCATGTCTTTATACTTATTTTTACCGATAACTACACCCCCCATATCGGTTCCGAAACCGCCCAGACCTTTGGTTAAGGAATTGACAGAAAAGTTTGCTCCTAATTCGATCGGTCTCTGGCAGAAAGGGGTAGCAAAGGTGTTATCAACTACTATTTTTATTTTCCCGGCTTCTTCTCTCTTCTCATTAATAGTGTCAACCAACCCTCGTATTTCAGCTATGTCTATGATATCCAGGTTAGGATTTGCGGGAGACTCAAGGTAAACCACCCTGGTCCGGGATGTGACATATTTCAGCAGGTTTTCCGCTTTTGTGAGATCAGCAAGAATTGTGTTAATATTATATCTGGGCAGCCAGTTTGTGAAAAGCGAGTAAGTACAACCGTATAAAGTCATATGTGAGATTATTTCATCGCCCGATTTGGTGAGCATCCCTATAATTCCTGATATGGCTCCCATCCCTGTAGAGAAAGTAACCGCCATCTCTCCCCTTTCGGCGTATGCAAGATTCTCTTCAAGAATGTCCTTATTGGGTTCGCCAAGCCTGTCATAAATATAAATCGGCATCGGATCTTCACCTGTTACAGGCGAATTTGCGAATTCCTGGAATCCTTCGGCGCCTCTTTCCACTGAATCTAAGCGATATATTACAGATGAAGTTATCGGAGGCAGTACATGGTGTTTATAGTCCCATTTCTTTGTAAAGTTCTTTCCGTAAATAAGGTGAGTATCCATTGAGTATTTGGTATCGTCGACCAGGTTCATTTCCGGATTGGTTTTTTCTTCGGTTTTCATATCTTCTCCCCGTCTGATTATAAAATAAGTCTTTTACAAAAATACGTAGAATAAAAATGAATAGTAATGGAAACCCTTAGTATCGGAAACGAGGCTGAATATCTTGAAGCTAGAAGGATGATAGAAAGGTAAAATTCTTTGGTCAGAGAAAGGCCCTTTACAGGATCTCTCACACAAAGATGAGATTTAGGAATAAAGATTTCGCCTGTTTAAACAGATTTGTACCTGAGACTTTTTATCTCATTTTAGGAGAAATAGACTGCTGACAAATTAAACAGTATGACAGAAATGGCAGACTACTTATCATCCCGGATTAATGAGCCTTTTATAGGCCTAGCACATGCCTTGTGGAATCAAAATGAGACATTTGGAAAACGGCGAAAAAACGCTGTATTTCGCTGTTGAAAAAATAAACGGTGTGACAAAATGTCAGCGTCTCGATTTGGGAAATTTTGGGGTTATGATCTTTGACCTTTTTAATATTAGATGACAAATAGTATTCATATCATTTACCATATCATCAGATTGTCTCAAATCATCCCTACTTGATTGCGTGTTCAATGTCTTCTATTAGATCTTCA
The DNA here is from genome assembly GCA_963774455.1 of uncultured Ignavibacteria bacterium. Classification (GTDB taxonomy): domain Bacteria; phylum Bacteroidota; class Ignavibacteria; order Ignavibacteriales; family Ignavibacteriaceae; genus DATFVA01. The sequence continues at coordinate 437,440 of CAVZFD010000005.1, read as the reverse complement.
ATGTCTTCTATTCCCACCGAAAAGCGAACCAGGCTGTCTGTAAGTCCCATTGCTTCTCTTTTTTCTTTTGGAACGGCAGCGTGGGTCATACTGGCAGGGTGGCTGATCAGGCTTTCTACTCCTCCAAGACTCTCACCAAGCGTAAAGATTTTAACATTCTTAAGGATTTTTTTTGCAGTTTCAATATCTCCGAAATCTGCTGATATCATACCCCCGAACCCGCGCATCTGTTTTTTTGCAAGTTCGTGCTGAGGATGGGTCGGCAATCCCGGATAATAGACCTTTTTACAGTACCCGCTTTCCTGAAGGTGTTTAGCAAACCGCACTGCATTCTCGTTATGCCGCTGCATTCTTACCGCCAGGGTTTTTGTTGAACGCAGAATCAGCCAGCAGTCAAAAGGTGAAGGCACAGCCCCCACAGCATTCTGAACATACCTTAACCGATCATGAATTTTTTCATCGCTGGTGAGCAGGATCCCGCCGATGACATCACTATGCCCATTCAGATATTTAGTTTGACTGTGCAGAACAATGGATGCTCCGAGTGTAAGGGGGTTCTGGAAATAGGGACTCATAAACGTATTGTCAACGACGCATATCAGGTTATTCTTTCTACATATTTCAGCAGTTCCCTTAATATCAGTAAGATTCAACATTGGGTTTGTCGGTGTCTCGATAAATACCATTTTGGTGTTTTTCTTTATCGCATCTTCGACATTTTTAAGCTCTGATGTATTAACCCATGAAAAATCCAGTCCGAAATCTTTCATTATCAATTCGAAGAGTCTATATGTACCGCCGTAAACATTGTGTGAAACGATTATATGGTCACCGGCTTTTACAAGGGTAGTTATAGCCTGTGTGGCGGCAAGTCCCGATGAAAATGCTATTCCGAATTTTGCTTTTTCAAGCGCGGCAACATTTTGCTCGAGCGACTGACGCGTAAGATTATGCGTCCTGCCGTATTCAAATCCTTTATTTTTTCCCAGCTCTTCCTGGGCATATGTTGACGTCTGGTAAATAGGTGTTATTACTGCACCGGTTACCGGATCCGGTGCTTGTCCTGCATGTATTGCATCTGTTGAAAATCCCATTATCGCTCCTGATATTTTTGTATCCGTAGTTTAGCGGATTAACGAATTCGTAAAATAATTATTTAGAATTATCAAAATTGATTAAATCGTAACGGGTGATTATATCAGTAATCCTCCCAAAATCACTCACCAGCACTGCTGTATTGTCTTTAAGTACCTCTTTTACTTTTGAAATATCTGTTTTTGCATCAAGTACAGGAACACATTCTTCCATTACATCATTTACTGAACTTTCAAGCAGCTCTTTATTATTCAATAACTTACCCATAAGTCTGTTTTCCCTGATACAGCCTATCGCCTTCCGGTTCCGCATTACCGGGATATTGGAATAACCTTTTTCTGTGATCAGCTCCAGCGCATCTTTGACAAGAGTTCCCGACTGCACATAGACGATATCTTCATTACCATTTGATTTTTTGACCTCGGAGATATCGCGTAATGTTTTAATTTCCTTGTCAAGCATCTGGTTTACCCGCAGCCATTCAACGTTATGAACCTTCGACAGGTACCGTTCCCCGGTATCGCAGACAAAGAAAACAATAACATCATCTTCGTTAAGATCCTTAGCTATTTCCAGGGTTACGTGAAGGATAGTACCCGTGCTTCCCCCGCAAAAAATACCTTCCTCTTTTGTCAGCCGCCTCGCCATGGCAAAAGATTCCCTGTCGCTTATATTAATGATTTTGTCAATATACTGAAAGTGAACATTTTCAGGTAAACAATCCTGCCCGATTCCTTCAACCAGGTATGGAGTGCCTTTTATTATTTCTCCTGTTTCTTTGTATGTTCTGAAAATTGAACCAAGCGGATCTGCACCAATTACTCTTATGGAGGGATTCTTTTCCTTAAGAAACTTTCCTGTTCCGCTTATGGTACCGCCAGTACCTATACTCGATACCAGATGGGTTATCTTTCCGTCCGTCTGCTCCCAGATTTCGGGCCCGGTTGTTCTGTAATGTATTTCAGGATTAGCGGGATTGGAATATTGGTAGGCAAAAATTGAATTTGGAGTTTCTTTATGAATTCGTTTCGCTACGTTTACATAATATTCAGGACTATCAGGTTCCACTGCATTTGAAACAACTATTACTTCTCCGCCGAGCGCGCGCAAATAATTTATCTTCTCAGAGCTTACCTTATCAGTAACCACAAAAATCGTATTGTAACCCTTAACAGCGGCCGTAATTGCAAGTCCTATTCCGGTATTTCCGCTGGTTGCTTCTATAATTGTTCCCCCAGGTTTTAATTCACCTTTTTTCTCAGCAGCTTCAATCATTGAAATGCCAATACGGTCTTTTACACTGCCGCCGGGATTAGAAGATTCCAGCTTAGCAAATATCTGCGGCTTTAAACCTTTTGTTATCCTGTTAAGTTTTATCAGAGGAGTATTTCCGATGGTTTCAAGGATACTATTTTTATATTCCATTTACATCATCTTGATTTTTAGACATAATTTTGCTCCCCCCGGAATCGAATTTGTTAAAATGGTTAAAGTAAAAGAATAATAATAATCAAAAGTAGGGAATGAAAAAAGTATAAGTGATGGGCTGCAATTACCTTTCCGGACTACTCATTTAAAAGTGGTAACCCCGAAGAAACTCCTCTGTATACATTCTTTTTTTGCCTTCCTGCTGAAGTTCAAATATCTGTAATGAGTTTTCTCCGCAGCCGATGAATAATTCTGATTTGGTCTGTTTAATTTCGCCTGGCTCTAATTTTTCGGTAGATACCTTTGAAGTATAAATTTTTAAGAGCCTGCTGTTATGAGTAAAAAATGCCCCAGGGTAAGGCGATAATCCTCTTATCAGGTTGTGGATTTCACCTGCCGGTTTGTTCCAGTCTATCTGCTGTGTCTCGCGTGTTATTTTAGGCGCTGGTGAGGCTTTTGAATTATCCTGCTCCTTTAAAACGAACTTCACCGATTCAATCATCTCCACAGTTCTGTATACAACCTCTGCTCCCATGACGCTCATCCTGTCGTGCAGTGTTCCGAAGTTATCATCTTTCCTAATTTCAACTTTTTCCTGGTAATAAATATTCCCGGTATCTACCTTTTCAGCAAGGGCAAATGTTGTTAATCCTGTTTCTTTTTCTCCCTTTATCAGGGCCCATTGTATAGGCGCCGCGCCCCTGTAAGCAGGAAGCATCGAACCATGCAGGTTGAAAGAACCTTTCGACGGGATAGTAAATACTTCAACAGGAAGAATTCTGAAGGCTACTATGATGAAGAGATCCGCTTCAAACCTCTTTAACTTGTCTATAAAATCTTCATCCTTAAGTTTTTCTGGCTGGAGGATAGGAATGTTATTAGCAAGAGCAAACTCTTTTACAGGGGTAAAGGTAACTTTCTGTCCCCTTCCCCTTTGCTTATCGGGCGTGGTTACTACCGCAGCAACTGTATGTCCGCTTTCAAATAATCTTTTTAATGAAGGAACTGCAAAATCAGGGGTGCCCATGAAAATAATTTTCATGCGAGCTGATAATCCACATTTTCTGTTATCGGATAGTCAAGATCTACTTTACGCTTCCTGATTTTGTTAATTTCCTTTTTGTACTTCTTTTTAACATCATCAGGGATCAGATCAGTAAATAGGATTCCCTGGAGGTGATCATATTCATGCTGGATTACGCGGGCCATTAATCCGTCGGCCTCCATTGTGTGTTCCTGAAGGTCGGTGTCATGATACACTATAGTAATTGATTCAGGCCTTCTTACTTCCTCCCTTACATCAGGAATGCTGAGACAGCCTTCTTCCATCAGGACTTTCTTATCAGAACGGTTGATAATTTTAGGATTTATAAATGCAATAGGTTTGGTATCCTCATGACCTTCAACCTGGGAGATATCTATTACAAAGATAGATTTATCCACTCCTACCTGGTTGGCAGCCAGTCCAATTCCACTGGCATTGCGCATGGTATCAAACATGTTCTTAATTAGTTCTATCGCCTTCAGATCGACTTCTGTGACTTTGGCTGCTTTTTTTCTGAGGATTTTATCCCCATAAACAGTTATAGGTAACACGGCCATCCTTTTCTCTAATTTTTTAATTATTTCAAAGATATATAATTCATTTTGAAGATAAAAGTTCCAATATCAATTCAAAAGCAATTTTCCGTCTTTCATAATTACTTTACCATCGAGAAGGACGGTTGGTTCCTTGATTACACCATCAAGGTGAATAGGAACGTTAATTTTTCCGCCCATCGATATATTATTCCCCAGGGCTATGTGCACCGTGCCCAATACTTTCTCGTCTTCCAGCAAAATTCCGCTTAATTTAGCACTGTCATTCGTTCCGATTCCGAATTCTGCAATATTCCTAGCATTTTTACCGACAGAATCGAGCATTTTCACAAGCTTTTTGGCCATTGGACCCCCGCTTATTCGTCCTGCAAAACCGTCTTTAACCTCTATCCTGATCTTAGTTCCTTTAACCAGCCCAAGCCCTGCCATAGAACCGTCAACAATGAATACACCATTCGAAGTTCCTTCAACGGGAGCCAGAAACGTCTCGCCTGTAGGAAGATTTCCGCTTTCTCCCTTTTTATGAAACAAGCCTTTGCTTGCGATAGCTTCACGCCCCTCAATTCTGAACGAAATATCTGTGCCCGAAGGAGCCGTTACTCTTACTTCCTTCCCTTTCTCAAGTATCTTTTTCAATTTAATTGACAGCCTTGAAATCTTTTCATAGTCAGCATTCAGACCGCGTATCATAACCTCCCGGGTTATCCCCGGAAATGTGGCTACCCTTACTCCCTTTTTTGAAGCCTTTCTCCTCGCATCAGTATGTGTTAATGATTTAGCAGTTGGAATAAAGACTATATCGAACTGCTCCATAAGATGCGCTACCTCTTCAGGTGGTTCCTCGCCGTTGATCTTTCCGGATTTCATTTCAATGAAAAGAGCTTTATAACCCAGACGAATGGCATTAGAGTAAAGTGAATATCCAATATCACGTTTCAGTTCATCCGTAATTACAAGGATCTTTTCATTCTTCTTTGCCGCCATACATTCCTGTATAGCAATCACTGAAGCTGAATCAAGTTTGGTTAATTTCATATTATTTATTTCCGATGAGAATGAAGATTAAAGCGGTAATCCAATGTTTAACTGAAGTACTGCGTTAAATCCCCCTTTTTCGATAAATTTCTTTGAACCGGGCGAATCCTGGACTGAAACAAAGTATTTTCCGTCATCGGTCTTCATCTTATCAATACTGAAGTCAGTATATGCTGCGAGACCCTCAATTGACAAATATTCATCAATAACCTCAAGAATAAATCCTGTACCGATGGTATAACCAATACTTGTCGATTCAGATTTATACTGGTCAACAATCGTAACAGCATTCGGCTTGTTTTCAGTTGAAGTGAATTTCGCATTATTGAATAAAATCGCTGCATCAACAACCTTCCAGCTTAACCCCCCGGTAATCTGTTTGCCAAGATCGATCCCCAGTGCCCAGTTGATGATTTCGAGCTGAAGTGTGGTGTTGCCATCTCCTCCTACCAGGTATTCTGTGGTTTTATGCTGTTCGGAAAGGTTCTGATAAAAGCCTTTTGCGGTTATAATAAAACCCTTGAACTTGGCGCGGAAAAAATTCAGTCCTAGTCTGTAGCCATCCGACTGCCCGAACTTATCCATCGGGGATGAGAGTGAATCTTTATAGATGAGATTAAAACTATCGATGTAATCATTCAGCGATCCCGGCTGAAACTTCTGGTATGAATATCCCCCGTATCCGCCTACAAACCCAAGGCAGCCAAACCCGAAGGTTTGAGCCGGTAAATTACAGTTGAATATAACACACAGGAAAACAAATGACACCGTAAACTTGCGTATTGACATATTACCTCATGAGTATCGCAATAGTTTAACTTACAAATATTATATATAAAAATGAATTGTAAAATAAGGCCTGAACGGGAGATCATCCCTGGTTTGCTGCGTGTGCTTCCCCTTCTCCCTCAATTTGCTTCATTCCCTTTTCGAGCCCATGTCCTCCAGGTCCGGTTTCTGCTTTTCTCAGTAGAAATGCAAATATAAAGCCTGATATGCCCAGTATGGAGAATATCCACATACCCGGACGGTACCCCTGCGGATTTGCGGCACTCGCACCCGCGATATCATTTGCTGCACCGACGAGAACCGGAAATATCATCATCCCTACTTGCTGTATCAGCGTCATCAGTGCGTACCCTGACCCCAGCCTTTTTTCTTCAACTATGTAGGCTACTGCAGGCCACATTACTGCCGGGATCAATGAAAAAGCAATTCCCATCATAATTACCGGTACATAAAGGGATATGCTGCTGTAGCCCATAAGAAGATATACCGGCATAAGCAGTATTGACCCTACCATCATAAGGGTAGCGCGCTTGCCTATGTAATCCACCAGAAGACCGATCAGAGGTGTAGCTATCATTGCAGAGAGAGGAAGCATTGAGTTCATCCAGCCGGCTGTCTCGCGCGATACGTTATGACTCTCCATAAAAAACTTTATTCCAAAGCTGCGGAAGGGAAAAATTGCTGAATAGAAAGTGACGCACAGAAGAGTAATATACCAGAACGACTTATTATATTTGAAAAAGCCTTTCAGTTTTAACTTATCTGTTTTTTCTCCTTGACCAAGAACAAACTTTTTCTCACCCGAGGATTCAAGAATGTAATATATTATAATTCCTCCAAGCGATAGGATTCCAATAATAGCAGCCAGGTTTAATGGGCCGGTAAAACCCCCATGATAAAGACCGGGAAATATCGAGGGAGAGTTATCCACTGTAACAGTTCCGCTCCTTGCAACGAGCAGGTTGATTCCCATTGCAAAGCTTAATTCCTTTGCTTTAAACCACTTTGCGATAGCAACTGTTATTGCTACAATTAAAGGTTCTGAACCGATACCCAGAAGAAAACGGCCGGCAAGCATTAACCAGAGGTTTGAAGAGAACGCGACAAGGAACCCTGATATAGTACATATTGATGCAAAAATTATCGCTGATTTCTTAGTTCCCCATTTGTCTACCAGGACGCCGCCGAACACAAGTACAATAATCGCTGCGGCACTGTAATAAGAGTACAACTGGCCAATATCAAAATCTGAAAAGCCAAGTTCGGATTTTAACTGATCGGCAACAAGTGCAATAGAATCGAAAACATAATAATTCCCGAACAATGCAATGCTGAGAAATAAAAGAACCATCCACCTGAAAATGGCGGATGGTTCTCTTTTTATAATTGCTGCGTTATCCATCAAATGTTAAACTATTCTATCTTAGCCTGCGGTTTACGCGACACCTTATAGAGAATGTATCCCATCACCGCAAAGAAAATAACACCCAGGATTTCATATCCGCTGCCGCCCATAACACGTGTTAAGAAGCCTTCAGCACTGATCGACTTAAAGAAGTTAAAGACATTGTCATTCGACGAGAGCAGGGCTACGATTACTCCTGCCAGTGCACCTCCGGCAACCAGCCCGGTAGCAAAAAGACTACCGCTTCCGAGTTCACTGTCTTCTCTTCCCTCTCCTTTTCTGGCGGCAATTTTATCGGATACACCTTTTATCGCTCCGCCTACAAAAATCGGGAGTGTAGTGGATAAAGGAAGATAGGCCCCAACCGCAAATGATAATGCATTAACTCCGCAAAGCTCAACCGTAATTGCCAGGAAAGCTCCTACAAGCACAAACTGCCAGTCAAGGTTGAATGATAAAAGTCCTTTTATAAGGGTAGCCATCAGAGTACCCTGGGGTGCAGGAAACTTATCACTTCCGATTGCATGAATAATTCCCATTGAAGCCATATCGGGTGTGGGAGTATCGAGCTGCTGAATTGTCCAGCCTATAACTAGTGAAGAAACAATGGCTCCTACAAACAGTGCAATCTGCTGGTATCGCGGTGTGGCACCAACAAGGTATCCGGTTTTAAGATCCTGCGACGTGGCTCCTGCATTAGCCGCGGCAATACAAATCATACTTCCGACAACAAGCGCCATGGGTTCAAATACTTTACCCGTCCAGCCAACTGCAATAAATACGAGCCCTGTGCCCATTAAAGTCGCAATCGTCATTCCCGAGATCGGGTTTGAGCTCGAACCGATTATACCGACAATACGGCTTGACACCGTCACAAAGAAAAATCCGAATACTATTACCAATAAGCCTAACAGAAGTTTATTAAAAACTGTATCTCCTGGAATCATCGGAAGAAGAACCATAATGATTATTAGTCCGACACTCCCTACAATTACTGTAACAAAGGAAAGATCATTTTCCGTACGGATAACCTTTACATCACCGCCTTTATTCTTAAGTGAGGCAACGCTGCCTTTGAATGAAGAAATGATTGTCGGGAATGTTTTAATAAGCGTTATTAAACCACCGGCAGCAACAGCTCCTGCTCCGATCTGCCTGATATAAGCGTGGTAAATGGCGGTGGGATAGCTTGCAAACGTGTGCAGCTGGGGATTCCAGTTGCCAGGACCACCGGAGGTTACCATATCTTTCAGGTATCCCAGTTTGATTAACTGCTCAGCGATCACGTCAGGGGGAACAAGACTCGCTAACAATGGAATCAAACCCAGCCAGGCAAGAACACCTCCGGCAACAAGTACACCGGCTATCTTGGGTCCGATTATATATCCAACACCCATATATTCAGGAGTTATTTCACCGTTCACTGTTGCAGAAGGAAAAAATCTGTTTGTCTGCGCAGAAACCCAGGCAGGGGCATCTGCAATGATGTGAAAAACTCTTTGAAGCAGAGCATACGCCAGAGCCACAGAGAGGCCCTGATACGCGGTTTTAGCAAAATCTCCACCCTTGTCACCTGCGATTAGTACAGAAGCACAGGCTGTTCCTTCAGGATAAGGGAGTGTATGATGTTCGTTTACAATGAGAGATCTTCGTAATGGAATCATCATAAGGGTGCCGAGTATGCCTCCGAACATAGCCAGCGCCAGAATCGTCCAGTAATTAAAGTAACCGGCACCGACACTCACACCCGAATCATTCATCGACATAAACAGGAAAGCAGGAAGAGTAAATACAACTCCCGCTGCTATAGACTCACCGGCCGAACCGGTAGTTTGTATAATGTTATTTTCAAGTATCGTCGTTTTAAAGTATTTCCTGCCAATGGATATCGCTAAAACGGCAATAGGAATCGAAGCAGATACTGTTAACCCCGCTTTCAAAGCCAGGAATACAGAAGCCGCACCGAATAATATTCCGAAGAAGGCGCCCATTAAAATCGATTTAAGTGTTAATTCAGGAATTGATTGGGAAGGAGAGATATAAGGTTTGAATTCCGAACCCGCGGTATTGTTATTCGCCATCAAATTCTCCAGATAACTAAAGAAACAAAATTTAACAGACGAATATTTAGAATTTTATCCCGAAAAGCAATCTTTTTATGACAGTTTATTGTTTGTGGTTTGTTATACTAAAATGCCATTTTCCTCATCCCGATATGGCAGATCGCAAAATCATACTTCACAGGATCATCAGCATCATATTTTTTCAGGTTTTCAGTGATCTCCTCTGCCATCCTCCAGCTTACGTTTTTCCGATTAGTAAGTTTAAGCTGCATGCATATCCGGGCTACATGTGTATCAACAGGAATTATAAGTTTATTCTTTGGTATTTCTCTCCATAACCCGAAGTCAAGTTCATCCTTCCTAACCATCCATCGCAGGAAAAGGTTTTTTCTCTTGCAGGCGCTCCCAAGCTCCGGTAAGGGAAACATAAATTTTGCACCGGGACTCAGCCTCTCGCGTTTTGTAACTATCTTAATCTCATTAATAAAATGATGCGAAAAGCCGCTAAGGGCATTTTTAATACTCTCATCGTTATCGTTGTAATATCCAAGGAAAAGATTTTTAAGCGAACCGTATTCAGCATAGGCTTTTTCCATTGTAAGAAAAAGATTTATAACATCTTTATAAGAATAAAACCGGTGATACATACCGGACAGTCTTCCATCATTTCTATGATCGCTGAACGAAGCAATAAACCGGTACGGCCGGCTGTCGGAGATTTCAACAAATTTATTTAATGTGTTAATGATCTGGTTGACGTTGCCGTATGCGAAGACCGCGGCAATAAATCCCATTACTTCAATGTCTTTTTCATCGGAATAAAGGTGGAGGAACTGGAGCGGATCGGGAGAGATTTTAGTTTTATCGAAAACCCTATAATGACGGTCTAATTTAGCTTTTAGGTCCATATACTAACTTAAAAGTTTTGCAGCAGCGAACCCCGTGAGAATTGCCAGGAGTGAAGATAATAATGTCCCTATTAATACATATTCTGCAAAGTTTCTATCCTCAAGCTCTCTATACCTTACAATACTTTTTGCCGCAATAACAAATCCAACCGCGGCAAACTGACCCACAATAACAAAAAAGAAAATAATAAGTCGTTCCAGTATTCCAATTATTCTGCCTGCATTCAGTTCGGTTCTATCCGGGTCATGTGTTCCTTTTGTAACGGGAATTTTGCCGCTTACTTCGAAAATAAATCTTATAAAGAAATTAACTTCATTGAGAAGAAAAAATACACTACTGAGGATTATGATCATATGTAATCCTGAAATCTTGATATTCATTTCAGGATTAAAGCTACTTAAAAAATCCTGACCAAAGGATAAGAACCAGCTATTGAAAGTTAATCCTGTCCCTCTGCTGAAAATTATCGATATTAAGCTCAGGAGGAGGAAAAGAATAAACCGTATAAGATTCCGTCTGGTCAACTTTTCTTCAATAAATAACTCAAAAAGGTCGAGACTTAACAAAATCAGCGTTAAGAGAATAAGCTCAAAAGTTAAGTTTATAAACATCAAGAAGAACAGCTGTATAGCCATCATTATCATGAGTTTAGATAATGTAATTCTCTCATCGCTGAATAACGAGTAAAGCCTTGAGAGCATTATTAAAGATAACAGGTAGAAAAACATTTTAATCTTTAACCATGTTATTTATAATAATGTTGAGGTTCTTTGTAATATCCAGTATCGGCTGAAGCCCTCCGTTTGCAATATTCTTGTATACTGCCTGCTCGGATATTTTTAGTTTATCAGATATTATTTTTACGGGAAATTCTTCGGAAAGCAGGCTCATTATTTCGATTCTGTTTTTTTTCCAGCTTTCAATGTTGTGCGAAACCAGATGAAGCACGCTTCTTGCAAATTCTACTATTTCAGGATTAGCTTCACTGCTTCTCAAATCAAACAAATAATCTTTCTGTTTTAGATGTGTTAATCCTTCCCTTGCTTCATAAAAAGCCGGACCATCCATACCTATTGCCTGCTTCCTGTTTATAGATGTGGTGATTTCCCCGACCCCGAGTGAAAATCTAATTCTTTCCGGGTAACATGTATTCAGAATCCTCCAGATATTTTTATAAATTACATCGGCGTCTGAGTATACACACTGAAATTCGTCTCCCAGTGTTATTGTCATCGGGGAAAGTATCGAACCGGAATCCCTGTTGATTTTTTTTAGTTCAGTTTTCAGTTTTTGCTGAATCCTGCCCCGGTCCCTAATTTTCTTTGATGAAACTATATCTGCAATTAATACTATAACTTTCATAATATTGATTCAAATTTAACACACACAAATTTAAAAACCAACCATTTCAGTTGAATATATAAATATTAAACCATTTTGGTTGTTTTTGTAATTTTTCAACCATTTTAATGAAAGTACCAAAGCCTTAGTTTACCGCAGAGTTCAAGGTAATGCTGCTAAGAAAGACGCTGGATGAAAAGAAAGTAAAGGATTAATTTGGGATGAATTCTTTCCCTGCATCTTGAGAATTCAGTGAAAAGGAAGTAACTTTTATGTACACAGTTCATATTTATTACCTTGCCGGGATAAGTAGAATCTTCAGTACCTCTTTTCATTTCCCCCCAAGGATTTTGATTTTATAACTTTGGGAGGTTATAAATAAAATCTTTAAAAATCAAAAATTTTCTTTTTTTTGTTCTTCTGATTACAGGAGCCCCTGGTTTGCCTATATTTTTGTACCCTCAGGAAGAATTTAGATTTCACACAATCTCCCTGGAGCAGGGGTTATCCCAATCATCTGTACTAAGTATTACTCAGGACAAATATGGGTTTATGTGGTTTGCAACTTTAGACGGATTGAATAAATATGACGGATATAAATTCACTATTTACAGGCACGACCCGCTTGATCCCTCTACAGTTAGTGATCTTGGTATCAGGAAAGTTTTCACTGACAGCAGAAAAAATCTTTGGATCATAACTCTTAGTGGAAATATCGATAGGTACGATTATTTACAGGATCACTTCAGACATTATCAGTTCGGTGATGTTAAGAATAACAGAGCTTCCAGAATTATATCTATAACCGAGTCTCCCGGTGGTACGCTTTATGCCGGAGGTATGTCAGGTGCGCTCTACAGTTATAATTCAACAGCGGATTCTTTCATGATATTAAAGTCAGGTTCCGAATCTCTAACTGCCGAACCTGTCATCCATGTCCAGAGTTTGTGTATCGATGATTCAGGTAATATCTGGATGGGTACCTGGGAAGGTTTGTTAAAGAAAAGCCTAGTTTCGGGCAGGATTGTAAGCTGGTACAGGACAACCAGCAGCCAAAACAAACTGAGAAGCGATATCCAAATGAACCTGGCTAAAGACAGAACTGGAAAGATATGGTCAGCTACAGCCAGCGGCGGTATCGTCTGCTTTGAACCATCATCCGATAAATTTAAAGAATATTATTATGATAGCAGGAAGCCGGGCTCCTTGCCAACTAACCGGATCATGAGTGTCTTTACTGATAGTAAATTAAATACCTGGGTGGGTACGATAGATGCGGGTCTATGCCTTCTTGAGCAAGATTCAGAAACCTTCCTTAATTTCAGAAGTGATCCTTCGAATAGTTCGACAGTTGGGAAAGGCGCTATAATGTCTTTCTACCAGGATAATAGCGGTGGAATCTGGATTGGGACTTCAGGAGGTGGTGTTAGCAGGTTCGATTATAAGAAACAAAGTTTCCATACTGTCTCATTTAACCTGGAAGATATTAATAATCCTCCAGTTTTATCTCTTCTTGAAGACAGGAGTGGAAGACTCTGGATCGGAACTGACGGAGGAGGACTTATCTGCCGGGACAAAAAAGGCAGACTTATGTTTTTCCTGAAGAAACCTCCTCTCGGGAGTAATTCTATAACCTCGCTTTTTGAAGATTCCAGGGGTACAATTTGGGCGGCAACAGATCCGGGGACAAATTCAATTGCCGGCGGTATCTATACAATCCATAGAAATGAAAAGGACTTTTTTCCTTTCACATTACCGGATCTGAAAATAGGAGGGATACAATGCATTCTTGAAGATAGAAAAGGGAACATCTGGTTTGGTTCTCTAATCGCCGGACTCTGGTGTTATAACCCAATTAGTAAAAAAGTAATTCATTACTCCCATATTCCCTCCGATAAAAACAGTATTTGTGGGAATTCTATCTCTACTCTCATGGAAGACTCTGAAGGGAATTTGTGGATTGGAACCCAGAATACAGGACTAAGTTGTTTCGATCCAATGAAAGGAAAGTTCACAAATTTCTACTCAGATCCTTACAATGAAAACAGTCTTAGCAGTAATAGTATATGGAGTTTATATCAGGATGAAAATGGGAAGATCTGGATAGGAACGTGGGGCGGAGGGTTAAACCTTTATGATAAAGGCACTCTATCTTTCAATACTTTTACCACTAAAAACGGTTTGCCAAGTAATGTAATCTGCTCAATACTTCCGGGCGGCAAAGGCAATATCTGGATAGCGACGAATAGAGGGCTGGCAAAATTCAACCTGTATAGTCGTACTTGCAAAAACTACTACAAATCCGATGGTCTGCAAAGTGATGAATTCAACCAGGGCGCGGCCTTCTGCTCAAAAGAAGGGTTGCTATATTTTGGCGGTATAAATGGAATAAATGTCTTTAATCCTGAAAAAATTGAAGATAACAATTATATCCCACCGGTCATGATAACTGGCTTCTATATTAAAAATGAACCTCTTATGGCCGGGCGGGCATATCCGTTGCTTGATGATGTCCGGTTATCATATGAGGAAAACTTTTTTTCAATTGAATTTGCTGCCCTTGATTTTAGTGCACCTGAAAAAAATAAATATTCCTACAAATTATCCGGAGTTGACAAGGACTGGGTAACCACAAACAAAATAAGGAGGGCGTTCTATACAAATATATCCCCCGGGAAATATGTTTTCATGCTTAAGGGATCGAATGGCGACGGAATATGGAATCCTGCAGTTAAAACACTTTCCATCATTATCACGCCGCCTTTCTGGCAAACATGGTGGTTCAGGAGCATGCTCGTCATTTTGTTTGGATTACTCCTTTATTCAATTCACCGCTATAGATTAATTAAACTCCTGGAACTTGAGCGGACACGAATTAGAATTGCAAAAGATCTTCATGATGATGTAAGTGCTACTCTGACAGGAATAGCATATTTCTCAGAAGCTATCTCAAAAGAGGTTGGCCGGGAAAAGACCCCCGTAATGCAGAAACTTATCTCCCTAATCCAGGAAAGTACCGAAGAAGTTCAAGAGGGGATGCATGATATTATTTGGTCTATCAATCCGGAAAATGACAGGTGGGATGTTATTTTTCCTAAATTCAGAAGGTATGCATCAGATCTGTGTGAGAGCAGGAATATTTCTTATAATATTAATTTTCCGGAAACTGCGCAGGGAAAAGCTTTGGCTATGGAAGAAAGAAGAAACCTCTGGCTTATATTCAAGGAATTGATTACAAATGCGGTAAAACACTCTGAATGTTCATCGATGGATATTTCCATAACTGTGGAAAGGGAAAACTTAGTGTTAATCGTTAAAGATGATGGAACAGGTTTTGATCCTTCAATTCCCTCAGAACGTGATGGAATAAAAAATATTATGTCCCGGACAGCGGCTCTTAATGGAACAGCAAACCTAACGACTTCACCTGGCAATGGAACGTATTGGAAACTTTTAATACCCTTATAAGCCTTGGATTTTTATTTAATGAAAGGTTTTTATGCTGGATGCAAAAGATATTATTTATATAACAATTATTGAAGATAATAAGTTTGTAAGAAGCGGTTGGGAGATTAGCCTGGAAAATACCGAAGGGTTCAGGGTATGCGGAAGCTTTGGGAGCTGCGAAGATGCGTTCTGCAAAGGTGATTTCGACATAACAGATATTGTTATTATGGATATCGGCCTTCCGGGTATTTCGGGTATTGAGGGTATAAAATATTTAAAGGGTCGATTTCCTGCATTAATCATAATTATGTGTACTGTTCATGATGAAGATCAGGATATTTTTAACGCCCTCCGGGCAGGAGCAGTGGGGTATCTGCTGAAAAAAATATCTTCTGAGGAATTAGTAAATGCTATCAGAACTGCGTACAGAGGGGGCTCTCCAATGACTCCTGAAATAGCACGTAAAGTAATTACTGCTTTTCAGAAATCGGATGAACAGATAAGATTAACAGAAAGGGAGATGACTATACTTGAACTAATGGCGCAAGGAAAACCTTATTCGATGATAGCCGGTGAGATTCATCTTTCCCTGGATGGAGTCTACTATCATATAAGGCATATCTACGAAAAGCTGCATGTCCACTCCAGGAGTGAGGCAGTAGCAAAAGGAATTAAAAAAAGATTATTACCCCCCTTCTGATCTGTAGTTCACGATTATTATAAAAACTACGGCTATCTGTAGTGCTTTCCCTTATTTACATTTCTAATTTTCCCCTGAAATTAAAATATGTATCCGGATGAACAACGGAAGGGATAATAAATTTAAGATTGCGGTTGTGGAAAATAACCGCTTTATACGCAGCAGTTGGGAGATGATCTTCAAAGAATCCCATCATTTTGAATTTATTGGATCCTACAATGACTGTGAAGAGGCATTTAAAGACAAAATGTTGGAGGAAGCAGATGTCGTACTGATCGACATCAGGCTGCCTGGAATTTCTCTGACCGAAGCATTGAAATATTTCAGAACGCATTATCCTGACCAGGTACAAATTATTTCCACCAATTATGAAGATGATGAAAACATTTTCGATACGATTGCTGCCGGGGCAGCCGGGTTCCTTCCGAAAAATATACCACCTCAAATCTTATGTGATTCAATAGTCGGACTTGTGAACGGACGTTCTTCAATGACTCCGCATATAGCGAGGTGCATAATAGAGACAATTGAAAAAAGCAATGCGCCGTATGGTAATCCGGCTAATTCTTTCAACCAGGAAGAATGGGATTTGCTTTTAAATATATCATCTGGGAAATCTTATTCCACTGTAGCTGAGGAGACCCAAAATAGTGTAGAAGACATTCTGCATATGATCGGAAATATCTATGAAAAAATCCGTTTAAAAAGTAAATCCGGCATTCACTAATAAGGAAATGTTCTGAAAATAAATCAGGTCTTAACAGGTCCTGAAAATTTATCACAAAAAAAGGAGAGTCATTATGAGAAAGTATTTTTCACTTTTCGCTTTCACAATACTATTTAGTTTTTTGTTTATGGAATCAGGATTTGCACAAAGGGTGCTTATTGGTCCAAGGGTTTCTGGAAATATGAATATCTATAATCAGAAGGGATTAACAGGTTCCTATAATGGAATTGGGGTCGGTGTAGGAGGAACAGTTGATGCGTCGTTCAGCAGCCACATAGGGTTAATGGTGAATTTGACTGTCTTTGATATGAAGAATTTTTCGAATTCACAGACAGCTAACAATGTTACAACTGATCGAACCCTCTCACTCTCTTATGTTTCCATTGATCCGTTGTTCAAAGCAGAGTTCAGTGGTTTTTATATGGTAGCTGGACCTTCTTTCGGCATTAAACTTAATTCCAGCGGTGAAGTAACCCAGGTTGCCACGGGGCAGACTCCGGTTACCCAGCCGATGGATCTTGAGACAAAAACGATAAGATTTGATATAGCTGTGGGGACGGGATATACATTTACTCTCAGTGAGGGAATGTTTATGGGAACAGATTTTATGGCTTATATACCTCTGACAGATACTTATAATTTTCCTGGTATAAGTAATAGCATCTTCTCTTTAAAGCTCGGCGTGAGTCTCAAATTCCGGATATAATAAAATAAATGACTAAAGTGGAGTAAGTTATGAAATACATCTTTTCTTTATTTACAGCTTTTGCGTTCTTTTTCGCGGCAGGATGCAGTGACAATGCTGTCAGCAGCACAACAGATGGAGGTTTAGGCGGAGGTATTGGTGGAGGTACCCAGGGAGGAACAGTAAGTTTCACTATAATGTCACAACCCGGTCAAAATAATGGAATTGAACTATTGGCAAAGCCCAATGTTGATGTGACACTCACTTCTGTTAATGTTAAAGTCGCTTCCGAAAATTATGACTTCACATACCAGGGTGATGGAACAACTGTTTATCCCAAGGATCAATGGCATCTTATGGATGAATATACAGGAACTTCTCCCGGGATGCAGTTTGTCTTTACTTTTATCGGAAAAACTTCACCTGATAAAAAAGACTTCAATGTTACCTCTAATTATACGATACCGTAGGATGATTTACCTCGACTCTCCTATGTCGGGACCAAAGGTGAGGCCTGTTTTGACTTAGTGTCATTACAGGCCTCCGGGTATTTTTCCCGGAAAACTCATCTGATGTAAATCCAGTAATTATCAAAAATGTCTGGGTTCTATGCTTTATACGCGGCGTCTATTTCTATCAGCTCGGGACCGGCAGCTCAGAAAATGCTTCTGCTGAAGTGACCCCTAAACAATTTACCCGCTATTAAGAAAAGGCTGCCCTTCCGGCAGCCTTTATAATGGTAATCTTAAGGATTTTTTATTTCATTAAAATCATTTTTTTCGTAATTGTAACATTATCGGTACTCATCCTGTATATATACATTCCGCTGCCCTGTTTAGAGCCGTCGAATTTAACTTCGTGAACTCCGGCTGTCTGCTTACCGTTTACAAGAGTTGCAACTTCATTTCCGAGAACATCGAAAACTTTTATCATCACATTAGATTCCACTGGTAATTCATATCCAATAGTAGTAGAAGGATTAAAAGGATTCGGATAATTCTGCTCAAGCGAAAAACTTGTAATGACCATGAGATTTACTTCCAGGATTTTTGAATACCTCTGCTCTCCCGTGAAGTCAACCTGTTTCAACCTGTAATAATAAGTTCCGCCGGATAATGGTGTATCAGTATATTTATATTTATTTGGAAAGGTTGATGTTCCTTTTCCGTCTACAAAGCCAATCGTAGCCCAATCTTTTGAATTTCTGCTTCTCTCTACTTCAAATCCTCTGTTGTTTGTTTCAGTCTGGGTCTCCCAGCTTAGAAGTACCTTACCACCTGATGTTTCGAAGCTGAATGACGAAAGTTCAACGGGTACAACTGTAGTTGTATCATGAATAACTGCTGTCCAGACACTAAGTGTTGAATTGCTGAGACGCATCCACATCGGGTAAACCATCCTGTTATATGCAGCTATATTCGTATAATCGCCGAAGAATATTCCGGACGTTGGAGTAAATGATGATTCACTGACTTTAAAATTTTCAAAAGTATCGCCGCCGTCGGTAGACCTGGCAACAAAAACATCAGTGGCTGCACTAGTAGTATTCCTTCTGTCATAGAAACAGCAGTAAATGAAGCCTGTCGTCTGGTCGATGGTCATCCAGGTGAAAAACTGGTGGCGGGTTGTATTATCGTCATTAACCTTTAACGGTGAGGTCCATGTATTTCCTCCATCAGTCGATTTTACAAAGAAAACATCCGTATTTTCAGTTCCGTTTCTCTGATCAGACCAATTAATATAAATGCTGCCCTTGTGGGGAGATGAACTTCCTGTATCACAGGCTGTTATAGGCAGACCATTAGCACGGTATATACCTGATACAGCAAAGTCCCATCCGCCGGGGATATCAGAAACAAAAATATCATTTCCCCAGGTTGTTCCACCGTTTGTCGATTTATCGAACATTAATCCAAGCGGGCCCGCCCAGCTGACATATACCTGACCATCGGGTCCCACACATGGAACTGCACCTTCATCCGTATTATCACTATCAATACAATCGCCGCTGACATCGCTGACCGTTACTGCAGGCGACCAGGTCAATCCCTGGTCGGTGGAACGCGAGAAACGGATTCTGGAGCTATCGGCGGGGTTTGAACTGCCGTAGCTGTCGAACTCAGTCCACGTCACATAAACGCTGCCATGGTATGGTGAGCTTGTCATATCCACACCTATCCATTCTTTATCCTGATTCTTGGGATTATTAAACCCTATACCCGCTCCATCATTAAAAGAAACTCCATGATTCGTGGATCGCTGAATTACAATTCGATCAATCCAGTAGCTGGCTACAGAGAGGTGTCCGTAATATAAATTACCGCTCCCGTCAAAAACCAGGCAGGGATCACCCCAGACTCCGAGTGAAGACGATAAAGTCTGCTGGTTCCAGTTATAATCCGCCATCGGTTGAATAATACGTATAATCTATATTCGCGCCTGCAGCAAGGTAATTTGGATTTGAAGGATCAATGGCTATTGAGACTTCTTCCGGATCAGTGCTTGAAGGATTATTTATCATCACATTGGGATATTGGGCGTATTCCTGTGAGCTAATGAGTAAGACCAGAATAAAAAAGTATAAATATTTCATTTTCTCCCCGGACATTTAGTTTAGAGGATTAGGTATTAAAATTTAATTAATAATTACCCGGTTAATTTAATAAAATATGGATTAAAGTTGTTTGAGCGGTGTATTATTGCACCCTGTAGCTGCATTACAGAATGTATTGCCGGATGATCTCAATGCTTTTTAATATGTTACAAAATGCTCAGATTATTGGTTATTAATCCTAATTTTGTCTGAAAAATGTTAGCTATTGAATCAGCTTTCTCTTTTGCTTCTTCGGCCTTCATCCCCTCGAAATTCTCATCTATTGTTTTTTTGAAAAGTTCCAGCCATCTCTGAAAATGCTCTGTAGTGACCGGAAGATCTATGTGAGAGGTGAAGGGCTGCCCTTTATATGTGTTGGTATCAAAAAGAACAGCACTCCAGAAACTATACATAACTGGCAGATGCTCCTCCCAGTTGACGCTGGCAAATTCGTTGAAGATCGGAGATAGTAAACTGTCCTGATTAACCTTCTCATAAAACAGGTCGACCAAAAGTATGATGTCTTCAATATTTCTTATGTCCATAACAAAGAATAGTTTTAGAAATAAGATAATAAATATCTTAAAGTAATTCCTTCTCCAAATCAATCGCTTTTGGAAATAGAATAAAGTTCTCAAGATAGATATGTTTGTGGAGATCTTCTTCAAAATCTCTTAGTTCCTGCATAGTAACGCTGTACGTATTACAGGCGTCTTCCGGTACTGTATAACCACCAGTGAGTTTCCTGATTTCGTACATCTCATCGCCGGCTGACTGGTGTTCAGCTTCCATCAACCTGATAGGGTTTTTAACTGTTCCGAAATAAGGTGCTTCGGTTTTTCTTCCGCTGCTTTTAGCCGTTGCAAGCTTTTTTACAAAGGGAAATAGTATTTGCTCTTCTTTCATCATATGCTGTTTAAGTTCTTTATATACTTTTTCGAAACTCTCCGCAACTTTCAACAGTTCCGGATGATTTTTCCCATGTACTGAAGCAATTTTTTGTGTGTGAGCCGAAAGAACCGGTATCATCCTGTTTATGTAAGCATGGTGATTGTTCACGATATAATCGATTAAAAAATCAGCGCCCCATTCAGCATAATTATCTGTCCTGCTTCCTGCTTTTTCGATTGAACTGAGTTCATCAAAAACCTCTGATGAATCCAGTCCCTTCTCCAGGCAGGCTTCCGATATCGGTTTTTTTCCTCCGCAGCAGAAATCGAGGTTATATTTTTCGAATACTGCAGCAGCTTTGAAGTTTTGAGTTACTATTTCCGAGAGAGTCAGGTTCGAAAGTTCATTATTTAGAATTTCACTTCTGTTCTGTTCCATTTAATTCTCCTTTGTGTTATTAATTTCATCTTTTTTTTCAATACTGTTTGAGACAGCTTCTTTATTAAATTTTTTAATCGCAGCCGTGCCGGTAGGGTGACCGTAAGTATTCATATTCCTATAATGGATAAGGTAATCGTTCCTTGATATGCGGTTATCCCAATGTCCGCTGAAAATTCCAATTCCTGTTACAATCATAAATATGGACACCACCCCTATAGCTACATATTTTTTGTTAACTTTCTTTTTCCCGGGAAGAATTGATTTCAGATCGAGAGTATCTGCAACAGGACAGGCATCAACACAGCTCAGGCAGGTATTGCATTCATCGGATACAACTGTTTTCACTTTATCCACTTTTATATAGGAAGGACATGCCTTTGCACATAAACCGCAGTCAATACAGCTGACGGGATCCCGTTTGATCTTATGGGGACTAAGAAATGAAAATAACCCCAGTAATGCACCGTAGGGACAAAGGAATCTGCACCAGAAGTTTCGTATGAATATTGATAGAACAAACAGCACTGCAAGGATTATAAGTGCTGTCTGTGAAATATCTGCAAAGAAATAATACATTTTCAGATCTGCTACAATGTTGTAGGGACTATCAAGAAAAGCTTGTAAGGCCAATGACGACATCAGGAAGAAGACCGAGTAAAAAAGGAAACCCAGGAGTAAGTACTTGAGGCTGCGCAGCGGATAATCAATCCATTTAGGCAGATGAATTCTCCGTTTGAAAATTTTCATGTATATCTTTTCGCCGAAATCGCCTATAAGTTCAGAAATAAATCCTACAGGACATAACCAGCTGCAGAAAGCTTTTCCGAAAACTATTGAAACAAACAGAATGGCCAGGAAGATAAATAAACCTGCAGGATGTGCTTGATGAATCTCCCCGGTGGTTATAAAGAGATAAAAACTCATAAAAGAACTTATGGGAAGAAACCCGTCCACTCCCGGAGGCCTGCTTACAAAAGATGATGTTCCCCCCGTTTCCAGGTATTTACTGAAAAGGTAGAACTCAACCCCGATCCATATACATAATAAAGCAAAAGCACTCTGTATTAGAAAACGATATTTTTGTATTGGTTTCTCATTGTTGCGGATTATTTTCTTCTTAGTTCTCATATCGGATAATATAGTCTGATTTTATACTAAAAAATTTTTAGAGATTACTCACCTTTCTTAATGTACTCTCCTTAAACTTATCTATGGTTTCATCAGAAAGCATATTGTATGCCTTAGTTCTTAATTCCCCCCACTTTGAGTGAAGAGGACAGGGATTATCGGGATTGCAGTTCGGAAATCCCAGCACACAATTGTTGAACATTCCAAGACCGTCTATCGCAGCCACAATATCTATTAACCGTATCCTGGAAGGATTTTTGGCCAGGAAAAAACCGCCCGACTTCCCTTTCCTCGAATCAACTATCCCACTCTCTGTGAGGCTTTGAAGTATCTTGGAAACAAATTCCTTGGGGATATTGAGCTTTCTGGCAATTTCATCTGAAGGAATTACCTCGCCCGTATGCTGGGTTGCAAGGTATAAAACCGCCTGGAGTCCGTATTCGCATTTTTTTGAAAATATTACCGTCATATTGGCTAATCAGATTTAATTGTCTGATTAAATATATAAAAGAGTATATTCACAGTCAACATTCTTTGCTTTAAAAGTTATCTTCGGCAATTCAGGTTGTTGTGTCGTTTTTAATAAAATTTCTTTCAAAATAGAGATGCCCTATCTCAGCTCCTACAATGAAAACTACAGAGGAATAATAAATCCAGAAAGCAACCACAACGACCAGTGCGTATGCCCCGTAGATCCTGTTGAACGCAGCGAAGTTATACAGATAATATCCGAATAATTGTTTTGCGGCTTCCCACAGGATTGCAGCCCATAAAGCACTCATAAATGTCGCCTTCCTTCCAAGTTTTCTGAGCGGAACTGTAAAGTATAGGACACTGAACACAATAAAAATGAGCAGGAGAGACAGAAGGGAAAAAATAAGATGACTGAAAATCCCGTTGGAAAGAAAGCCGAAGATCGGCCACTCCCCCGCTTTCTGCCTTAACAGATCTATAGTAGGCATCGAGATCGTCGTCACAAAAAATATTATAATTACCATGAAAACAAGTGCGAAATCCCTGAGCTTTGCGATAAATATGTTAACATCAATTTCAACTCCATAGACCTTATTTAGTATGGTCCTCATACTGCTGAATAAACTGCTTGCAGCAAACAATAAACCAAAACCGCCTATTATACCTGCAATGTTCTTGTATTCAATAACTTCATTTATGCGGTTAAAGATAATCTTTTTTACAAACTCCGAGTATCGCGAGTAGGGTATTATTGTCTCTATTAGAGTATTAATCTGAAACTGAACATATGAGGAATCCAGAAGATTACCCAGGACTGCGAATATGATCAGTACGAAAGGGATAATACAGAGGAAAATGGAAAATGCAAGTCCCCCTGCAAATAAGAACACATGGTGATCATCAATTCTTTTCACCAGCCCTTTGTAATAGTAAACAACAAATGATTTTGTTTTGCGAAATCCTGGTTTCAGGTGCAGAATAAAACGAAACTTTCTGAATACTTCATATATCGATAATTGTCTCAGCCAGGACTTAATTTTAGTTTTAACCATTCATAATATTGGAAATGGTGTTATAATAAAGGTCAGCCAGTTTATTTACATCAATTTCCATAATATTGTTTACTTTTAATGAACTTCCCCCCGTTTTACCAAGTAGTGAAAAAGACTGCTCTTTTTTCCGAAGATATTTTTCGAATTCAGCCTTTGATTCTTCACGGATTGAAACAATAATACGTGACTGACTTTCAGAGAAAAATGAAAAATCATTGCGGGTTTTTACATGTATATTTATTTCCGCCCCTATTTTATTTTCATTATTAATTATACAGCATTCTGCCAGTGCTGAAATTATACCACCTTCCGAAACATCGTGAGCCGACCGGATAATATGCTTCTGAATCAGGCCCAAAAGCGAATCCTGGAGTTTCTTTTCAACAGCGAGGTCGATCTTCGGGGAATCTCCCTTTACTTTACCATGTATTACCTTAAGATATTCACTGCCTCCCAATTCCTCGAAGTCTTCTCCAAGCAGGTATATCATGTCACCCGGCTCTTTGAAAAATGAAGTAGTTATATTTTTAAGATCTTCAATTAATCCGACCATTCCTATTGTTGGTGTTGGATAAACAGCACTTAAAGGTGATTCATTATAAAAGCTTACATTTCCACCAGTAACCGGTGTGTTGAAAAACCGGCAGGCATCTCCCATTCCCTTTATTGCTTTTTCGAACTGCCAATATACTTCGGGTTTGTACGGATTACCGAAATTAAGACAATTGGTTATTCCCAGTGGAACTCCTCCTGAACAAACAATATTCCTGGCTGATTCGGCGACGGCGATCCTGGTCCCTTCCTCAGGATTCAGATAAACATACCTCCCGTTGCAGTCGGTTTTTACAGCGAGTGCTTTGTTTGTGTCCTTAATCTGAATTACAGCTGCATCAGATCCCGGTCCAACGACTGTATTGGTTCTCACCATCGAATCATACTGCTCATAGACCCAGCGCTTCGATACAATGTTCGGCGAAGAAAATACTTTTAGAAACGTTTCTTTAATATCATCAGGTTCAGGCAGGGTTGAGAAATCGAAATCCCTTACACTCTTAAGGTAAGCAGGTTCTTTACTCTCTCTGTGATATACAGGAGCGCCTCCTCCAAGAACAAGTTCATAGGCCGGTATTATAGCTTTATTTCCGCCTTCGTAATCAATTTCAAGGTTACCATCAGCAGTGACTTCCCCGATTATCTCACAGTGCAGATCCCACTTTTCAAAAACAGCTTTAACTTTATCCTCGTAACCTTTTTTGACTACACATAGCATTCTTTCCTGGCTCTCTGAAAGCATAATTTCATATGCGCTCATACCTGATTCACGGAGAGGAACTTTACCGAGATTTATTTTCATTCCCGATTCACCCTTGGCGCTCATTTCACTTGTGGAACAGGAAATTCCTGCCGCGCCCATATCCTGAATCCCAATAAGCCAGTCATTTTTGATGATCTCTAAAGTTGCCTCCAGCAGGAGTTTTTCGGTGAAGGGGTCACCTACCTGGACAGATGGACGTTTAGCCTCGGATTTTTCAGATATCTCTTCTGAGGCAAAGGTAGCGCCATGTATGCCATCCCTGCCTGTGGAAGAACCAACAATCATAACAGGATTGCCTTTACCTTTAGCAACTGCGCTGGCAACAAGGTTTTTCTTAACTATCCCTACTGCCATTGCATTCACCAGCGGGTTACCCTGATAGGATTCATCAAAATATACCTCGCCCGCTACGGTAGGTACACCGAAACTGTTGCCATAATCTCCTATTCCTTTTACAACTCCTTCGAACAGGTAGCGTGTACGGGCATCATCAAGCGAACCAAAACGTAATGAATTTAGAGAGGCAATAGGACGAGCACCCATAGTGAAAATGTCACGCATGATTCCGCCTACCCCGGTTGCAGCACCCTGGTAAGGTTCAACTGCAGATGGATGGTTGTGGCTTTCGATTTTGAATGCAACCGCATAACCGTCGCCAATATCTATAAGTCCCGCGTTTTCCTCCCCTGCGCCCACAAGCAGCTTGCCGCCCTCCCTGGGAAGAGTTTTTAAGAGTGCGATTGAATTCTTATAGCTGCAGTGCTCACTCCACATTACAGAGAAGATACCCAGTTCGGTAAAAGAAGGGGTTCTTCCCAGGATACTTAGAATTCGCTGATATTCTTCTTCGGTTAATCCATGTTCATAGGCAAGCTGGGGAGTAACTTCCGGTTCCGTCATATCTTTATTATTTTAATTTTGATTAATTAAAAATTGATTTTAAATATAAATAAATAATGAATGGCAGGGAAACCGGTGACAGAGTGGTTGGGCGAATTAAATCGAGTTTTTAAAGTAATCTATAGTCATCCTGAGACCATCTTTTCGTTTAACTTTCGGCTCCCAGTTCAATATCCTTTTTGCTTTTTCAATGGAAGGCTGCCTGACTTTTGGATCGTCGATGGGAAGCTCTTTATAGACTATCTTACTGTTTGAACGTGTAATTTCGATTACTTCTTCAGCAAATCTTTTTATCGAGATTTCCTCAGGGTTTCCAATGTTTACAGGTTCAACCTCAGAAGACATCAGCAGTCTGAATATTCCCTCTACAAGATCATCAACATAGCAGAAACTCCTTGTCTGTGAACCGTCGCCGAATACAGTAATATCCTCGCCTTTAAGCGCCTGGCCGACGAATGCAGGGAGTGCTCTTCCGTCATCAAGTCTCATCCTCGGTCCAAAAGTATTAAAAATTCTTACAATCCTGGTGTCAAGATTGTGGTACCGGTTATATGCCATTGTAATAGCTTCGGCGAATCTTTTTGCTTCGTCATATACTCCGCGAGGACCTATAGGATTAACATTTCCCCAGTAACTCTCCGGCTGGGGATGAATAGCAGGATCGCCGTAAACTTCGCTTGTTGAAGCCAATAAAAACCTTGCATTCTTTTCTTTTGCAAGACCAAGTGCTTTGTGCGTTCCCAGTGAACCCACCTTCAGCGTCTGAATCGGAAGTTTAAGGTAATCTATGGGACTAGCTGGAGAAGCAAAATGAAGTATATAATCTACCTTACCGGGCAAAAAAATGTAGTTTGTTATATCATGCTTTACAAAAGAAAATTCATCGTTGCCTGCAAGGTGATTAATATTATTTATGTTCCCTGTAATAAGGTTATCAACACATATAACTTTTAATCCCTCTTTAAGTAAACGATCACAAAGATGTGAACCTAGAAACCCTGCTCCTCCTGTTACAACTGCTGTCTCAGACATATTACTCCTTAGATTTATGCCAGTATGTCTTTCTTTCACTAAAGACAACTATTAAACTCATCAACAGGAACACAAATATACCTCCGGTGATTGTGGAGAATACAGTTTTTGGTGCTGATTTTCTCTGGGGAGGGATTGCTTCATCCAGAACCTGGATCGTCGGAATATCTCTGTTTTCCTGTATTTTCTCTTTATAATACTGCTGCTGAAGCAGCAGGTAAACTTCATTTTGTATTTTTACATCCCTCAGCAATGAGGCAAGTTCTTTTCCTAGTTCCGGAACATCTTTAAAAGCTATCAGGTAATCCTGACTCCCCATTGCCATTTTATCATACTGCTCTCTCAGCTGACCAAGCTTCGCCCTTAATGCAACCAGAGTTTGATTGTCTTCACGCAGATTCGATTGCAGGAGACCGAGCTGGACCTCGGTTTTAACTATTTCAGTCTTCAAGCCTGCAGCGGCTTCAATAGCTGAATTAACCTGCTCAGGAAGAGATATAGCCTTATTTGTCTGCTGAAAAACTGCCAGTTTATTTTCTGCTGAATCAAGCTGACTTTTTGTTTTCACAATCTGTTCTTCAATATACTGGCGTGCTCGTTTTGCCTGGGAGGATAATTTCTCCCGGTTCATTTTATCAAGAGCTTCAACATAGGCATTCGACAAATCGGCGGCCATTTGTTTAACTGAATCTCTGTCTGAAGCAATAAGGGGAAATAAAGGAGTAGACACTTCCACGTTCAACTTGATTATTCCCTCTTTAGTCAGATCGATTTCTAATTTATCCTGTAGGTTTTCAGCTGCTGTATATTTATTGTCAGTGTCGAAATAATTCTCAAGATGATATTTGTTCACAACGTATAATGCAGCCGTCCTGCTTTTGAGCATTTCGACATAAAGTTGTGAATTGGCACTTGATAATCCCCCTCCGAGTATGCTTGAGAAATCCTGGCCGGTTAATAAAGAGCTCAGTGAACCGGATTCATTGTTATTCTCTGGTGGCAGTACAGAAATGTTTGATTTATATGTTACAGGATAAACAAAGAATAGTATCAGGAATAATATAATTGTGGCAGTTATTGTTACCTTTAAGATTTTTTTCCTGTGGAAAATTATTGTATTTAATATTTCGTGATAATTCAAATTCTACCTCGAAGCTACTATAATGGCAACAGTAGCTGCAATTATTGCAGCAACCTGACCGACAATTGCCAGCGAAGTTGTAAATACGTCCCAGAATTTTGGTCCCGGCGGAATTTCGGGTATCCAGATTGTATCTCCCGGTTTAAGTGAGTCAACATCTTCAGCATCAATCCATTCACCGCTGTTTGCTTTGATGACACGGACATCACCATCTTCAGCCCTCCAGCCGAATCCTCCGGCCAGTTTTATATAATCGTCAACCTTTAGCTCCGGGTGATAAATAATATTACCCGGACTAACAACCTGGCCAAGGAGTATCACATAATCTTTCGCTTCCGGAATGTTTATAACATCACCTCTTTTAAGAATTAGATCTTCCGATTTATCACCCTTATTAAAGAGCTGGTTAAAATCCACAACCACCTTCCCCACCCTTTGACGCGACTTAGCTTTCAAATAATCATATTCATCGTCGGTCATGTCTGCCCGCAGCATTATTTTTAATCGCTCAAATTCCGGATCCTCCTCTACCGCACCTGTATGACGGGTAAGTGTTGCATCAATGAGGGAAGCATTTTTCCGAAAACCGCCTGCCTGATGTATTATTTCAGAAAGCAGTGTTTCATTTTCATTAATTTTATAATAACCGGGATATTTTACAAAACCTATAATCTGTACAAATTTAGGATCAAAATAGTTGGGAATTTCCCTTACCATAACCTGGTCTTCAAAATGCAAAAGCGGGCTTCCGCTCATAACGTCCGCATAGTTATAATAACGGCTCACCTGCGTACTACCGTTAGGTTCAAAACTTACCACTTCAATAGAATCTTTCCTGGCTTTCGCCATCAGACCGCCGGCTATTGTAATAAGATGGTCGACACTTTCACCGTCAACAAATTCATATATCCCCGGATATTTAATCATACCGTAAATAGAAACTATTTTATCGACACGGTCAACAATAACAACATCGCCTTCTCTCATCAGGGGATTATTCTCCCTGTCACCCAGCCGCAGAAAATTCAGAAGATCGTAAACCTGTTCGGTGCTGTCCCTGTGGATGACCCTGATATTTCTGAAATTAGAAGTTGTATTCAGACCCTGCGAATCCATTATAAGGTCTATTAGCCTTGAATTGGCCGGCATTACAAAAGTGGAAGGTTTTTTCACATCCCCCAAAAGAGATAATTTAATTTTTCTGAAATCCGTTAAGGATATAAAAACGTCAACATTTCTGTAATATACATCGACTGATTTTTTAATTTTACTTTTTGCATCCCGAAGCGTTAACCCATTTAAATCAATCCCGCCTACTTTAGGTATATACAATATCCCTTCCTGGTTTATGAACAGGTCGAGGGGAATTTCTTCAATTCCATTTATTGAAACAAAAATTTCATCGCCCGGGCCAACAATATATTCGTCAGGATTTACGCTTCCCTCTGTTGCCTCCATAGGTAAATTTTTTCCGGCCATTGAGCTTAATGAATCGGAGAATAAGGCGAAAGTTCTTTCTTTGTAATCAGGAATGTTCTGACTGAAGGAAGGATAAAAAAATCCGCTGAACAAGATAAGCACAAAGAAAAATGCTGGATCCTTCTTTAAGGGATGGTGGATTTTAATCATTTGACAAGCAGTTCTCAGCTCTTTTTTTCTGAATGTGATGATTTATTTTTTCTACTCTCAGTAGGCCTCGAATAATAGTAGTAATACTTATAGTAGGAACCATAACCACTCTTATAGCTGAAATTATTGAGAACAGTTCCTATAAAAGAAGATCCGTCTCTCTTAATCAATTCCACTGATTTCTCCATCAGCTCAGTTTCAGTCGTTCCTGCTGAAACTACGAGAATGCTTGCATCAACCAGACTTGCCAGTATTTCTGAATCCGTTACCGCGATAACCGGAGGTGAATCCAGCAGGATAACATCATATTTTTCTTTGATAATTTCGAGAAATTCTTTCATTGCCTTCGATTCCAGCATTTCAGCAGGATTAGGAGGTATTGTACCGGAGGTAATGTAATTAAGGTTAGGAGAATCAGTACTACGGATAATCTCCTCAAGTGAAGCCTTCCCGAACAGGTAGTCTATTAAACCGGGGAACCTGTTTGTGTTAAAAACTGTGTGTATACGGGGTTTCCTCAGGTCACAGTCTAATACAAGTGTCTTTCTGTTTGACTGGGCAAAACTGCCGCCAAGATTTATTGCCACTGTGGTTTTACCTTCCTGGGGAGCGGAAGATGTCACCAGGATTGTCTTCAGAAATCCTTTATCCGGGTGCGCGAACTGAATCCTGGTTCTTAATGCACGAAAAGCCTCGCTGGGAATTGAATCCGGCTTTTTGGAAACTATAAATTCAAATTCATTACTGCCGTTAAGTCCGATTCCTTCAATCTGCGGTATCCACGCAAGTACATTAATATTTTTGTTTTGAATGTCCTCCGGAGTTTTGATTGTATTATCGAAATAATTTTTGGTGAATACATAACCGAAAGCCATACCAACTCCGAGTACCAGTCCGATAAGAACAATTAAAAGCCTATTTGGTTTTGCGGGTGATTCAGGCCTTCTGGCATTATCTATGAGCAGAACATTCCCTGGCTGTGACTGTTCGTTTATCAGTGCTTCCTGGTATTTTTCTTCGACAAGTGTATATAATTTTTCCAGTGCTTCCCTGTTTCTCTGAAGTCTTGCTAATTCGATCGATGTTTTGGGCAGCTGGTTGAACTTCGCTTCATAATTCTTTACAATCTTACCCAGTTCTGATGCAGTAATCTGAAGAGCCTGGTTCTTAATTTCTTCTTCAACTATTTTCTGTGAAAGGTCCTTTACCTCTTCGGGACTGCTGGCAAGAATGCCCGCCTTAATTACCTTCATTTTCTCATTCAGCTTCGCCTTAAGGTCATCGATCTTTTCATCGTAGTCTTTCATGACCTTTGAATTATTCGACTTTGAATCTTTGGATGTTAATGCCATGTCCCTGTTAACCTGAAGTCTTGCCAGCTGCTGCTGCAGGGTCTGAATGTATGTCTCACTGGCAACACTCTGGAGATAATCAGCCAGCCGCGGATTTTGGTCGGCGAGTTCTTTTTTATACTGTGACAGCATTTTAACCGATGCTGCAAGTTCAATTTGTTTTGCATTTCTTTGAGCTTCAAAATCAGAAAGCTGATTTATCAGGCTGGCAGCCTGCTCATCCAGGGCTATTATGCCCCCCTTCTCCTGAAAATTCCTGAGAGTTTCTTCCGCGGCATTAAGCTCAGTCTGCTTTTCCTCACGCTGCTGGTTGAGGAAGGCTTTAACCATAGTCAGCTGATTCCTGTTCATTTCCAGGTTAAGATATTTATATTCCCTGGCATAAATATTAGCAATAAGTGATGCCTCGTAAGGTGAAGGCGATTCAGCGGATATGTCTATGATATCCAGCCCTCTCTTCTGCTCGATTGTAACATTTCCTACAAGCAGCCTGGCTATCTGATCAACACTAAGAAGTCTGTTTTTCCCCTGGTTGAAATCATGACTCTGAATAAGGAAAAAACTGTCTTTATGGCTGGCGGTATTAAAACTGTCAATCAATGCCTGGGCAACCCGGGCTCTTAAATTATGACTCTTTAATATTTCAATTTCATTTGCAATAAACCTGTCGCTTCCGAAATCCTGGAATTCAGGCATCAGCGGAGCTTCGAGAATATTTCCCTGAGGCATGGATACCTTCAGGGAAGTTGTCGCTTTATATATATTCCGTGCATTCACTGCATAAATAATTGCCACAACAAGACTTACTACGGTAATCAGAACTACCGGGACCATGTTGGTTCTTATTAACTTTATATAATCCTTTAATGAATTACTTTCTATTGACCTGAGGTCATCATTTATCGGATCTTGAGCCATGCTACTTCGCTATATTTAAGATTAAAATTGAAAGTGATATCAGGGCAGAAAAAACAGAAAGACCGATCTGCAGATAATCCTTGAAATAAAGTCTTTGAGATCCGGGAACCAGGAGGATGTCTCCTGCATCCAGACCCGGTGCATTCTTAAACTCTTTTAGGTTTTCATCCCATAACAGATCGTTGTAATTAAATCTTACCATTTCCCGTGAGGAATCCTCAAGCGTCCGGAATATTCTCAGGTCATCAAGATGAGCATCTTCGGAAGGACCGCCTGCATAGGATAAAAGATCATAAACATTACTTTCCATCGGGATGACATATTTACCCGGATATTTTACAAATCCCCATACAGATACTTTAATGTTCAGGGTTGTGGGATCGGAATAATCATAAAATGCACCCTGGTTCTGTCTCAACTGATTTGTGTTGCTGCCTACCTGTAGTTCCGTATTTTGGGCAAAAATCATCATGCTAAAAAAGAATGAGAGGATTAAGGTTCTGAAAAAGTAGTTCATCTAAAGGAATTCCGCGAGATTATAAATAATAAAATTAGTAATATTTAAGTATACATCAAATCTTCAATGACAGTCTTTTCAACGAGATTATACTGATTGCTAAACCCAGTAATGGACCGACAAAAATTAACAAGCTTAGGTAAATATATTTTGAGGTTCCCAAAAAATTTATCATGCTAATATAATCAGCAAAAATAGAAATAAACAAGATAAAAATACCTGTAGATATAACTCCGGCAAGTGCTCCCACAATCATGGAGTTTAATATAACAGGAAGTTTGATGGTGATTAGTTTTGCGCCTACAAGCTTCATTGTTTCAAGTTCCTCAAACCTGGTATTTATTATCAGTTTTACTGTACTAAACACAATATAAACTGATAAGAATAGTATAACTCCCGTAGCAATAAATATATATTTTTTTATATTGTTAAGAATCGAGATAAGCTTATAAATGAAATCATCCTTGAACCCGATATCATCAACCCCTTTGATCGAGGATAATGAAGCAACTATCTCATCAAGTGAATCTTTTTCGACGTATTTGTCGTTTAACGTCACCGTAAAAGAAGCCGGCAGAGGGTTATAATCAAGAAGTTTTCTGAAATCCTCACCTGTTTCCTTTATAAATATTTCTGCTGCCTTATCTTTGTCTATATAATCGATGGTTTTTATGTAATTCTTCTTCCCAAGCTCATTCTTTATATCAGCTGTTTCAGCAGAACTCAGGTTTTCTTTGAGGAATAAATTTAGGTTGACCTGTTCCTTTATATTCTTCTGTATGAAGTTTGTAGACTGAATAAGAGCAATGGATATGGTAATAAGAAGAACAGAAATGCTTAATGATGTTAGAGATAGAAAAAAAGAAGCTTTTGCTCTTCCTATTAACCGGAAAGCTTCTTTAATAGAAAAAAACATAAATCAAAACCATTGTTTTATTATCAGAAATTAGATTCGTCAATCCACCTCGATATCTCCCACTTTGAGTCGCCGGTCTTCCTTTTTAATGCCATATTAACCCGGCCGTCGATACGTATAACATCCGTAGGATTAAATGTGATGGTTAGGTTGAAACCCCTTACAATATTTGCTGTTAAAGTATCTACCGAGGAGAGAATTATATTATTCCATATAAGGTCTAATCTTTGGGAGTTTTGAAATAATCCGTAAGTTGTTTTCATCTCTTCTTCTCTGCCCCAGGAAACATCAAAACCAACTTCATAGTCACGGTATGTAAAAATAAAATCCTCGGAGACTAGCTTTCCGTAAATTGTGGTATCCTTAAAAGTATAAGCATACTGGAAATTCTGGAAAACTCCCTCAATAGTTTTTTGATCAGAAATCGTCGTGTTGCCGTTATTTACCTTTTCATCAAAGGAAGGAGCAAATGGATTTTTACATCCTGCCAGTAAAATAATGATTACCGGAAGTATATAAAATAATTTTTTAATAAAACTTACCTTTCAACTCGCTCCAGCTTGGCAGAGCAGTGCTTTTTGTGTCCTGCCAGAAATATATTACCCAGACAGACCTGTTGTCTCTCACCATGTTGAACCTCAGGTCGCCCTGGTAATCTTTAGGTTCCGATTCCTCATTCGGTACATTTATACTGTACGTGGCAGTATAAATAAGAGTATCACCCTGGGGACTGTAAAGCTCATTCGATAATGATAGAGTAATTGGCGATTGGGGACTAACTTTTGTAATCAGGTTTTGCAGGTATTGCTCTTCATCTTTGATGTTCCAGTCGGTTAATAGAAATGGATATTGCGATAGAGCACCGCTGGAGGGTGAGAATAGAAATTTTTTTTCGCTGAACGATGAATCGACCAGGCAATTAATATAATTCTGGACATCCTTATCATTGAGAGAGTTAACCAGGTTGCTTATTAAGATCTGGGGTGTTACCGCCTGCTCGTAATTAGATCGGGGCTGGTTAGGTGACTCTGCGTTCCTGGTCTGAACGAGATCACACCCGGCAAATATCAGGGCGGATAATATGTATATAATTATTGATTTCATTTACCCGAAATTATAATTATTCTGGGAGAAGAATTAAGGTCAAATTTGCTGCCATCAAAATCACCAAAGGTTTTATAAATGTTTAACCCGCTGTTTTGTATTCCGGCTATGAGCTCTGTATTGGAATACATTCGTACCGATTCTTTAAATTTCTTTCGGGTGCCGTTATTTGCTATTGTTATATCCTTTATAACACGGTCGCCGATTATTTTTCTATCCTGAATTATCCTCTTTCCGTTGAGGGTAGCTTCCGAATGAGGAACAAGGTTTCTCCTGATAAAATCCGCATTGAAATAGTCAATTATAAAATAACCTCCCGGTTTTAGTAAATCGCTTGCATCAGTAAAAAGCGAGAAATTTTCCGCATCAGATTTGAAATATCCGAAACTTGTGAAGAGATTCACTGCCAGATCAAATCTTGAAGTGATGCAGAAGTTCCTTAAATCTGCGTTCACAAAATTTATATCCAGCCTCAGACTTTCAGCTGCCTCTCGGGCTACATTCAGAAGGTTCTCACTTAAATCCACTGCGGTTACGTTGTATCCCCGCTCAGCAAAAAGGAGAGAATGTCTTCCTGAACCGCAGGCCAGATCGATAATATCTGCACCATCGTTCAATTGAATATTTGAAAGAATTAGTCCGATGAGTCTTTCAGCATCTTCATCATTACGGTGCCGGTAAACACTCAGATATTCTTCAGTATTAAACCATTCTTCAAACCATTCAGCCATTATAAAATACTTCTGCTTAACATTGCGCGGCCAATAGTAGCTTCATCGGCAAATTCAAGATCGCCTCCTATAGGGATTCCGCGAGCAATTCTGGAAACCCTGATCCCCAAAGGTTTAATTAATTTAGCAAGATAAAGTGAGGTAGTTTCTCCCTCGGTATCCGGGTTGAGTGCCAAAATCACCTCCTGAATTTGTTCTTCCCCGAACCTCTTCATCAAATCCTTTATCTTTAATGATTCAGGACTGACCCCGGTAAGCGGAGAAAGTACACCTCCCAGTACATGGTATAAACCAGTGAACTCATGTGTTTTTTCAATTGCAATCACATCACTGGCCTCCTCAACCACACAAATTACAGATTTATCCCTTTTCTCACTTTTACATACTTCACAAAGTTCGTGTTCGGATATATTAAAGCAGCGGGAACAGAAACGCAGCTTAACCTTGAGGTTATGAAGTGAGACTACAAGGTTTTCAACAGTTTCGGATTCACTTTTTAATATATAAAGGGCTAGTCTCTGTGCTGTTTTTCTTCCAATTCCCGGAAGTTTACTGAGCTCTTCGATAGCTGCGGTAAGCGGTTCTGCGATCTGCATACTATAGTCCCGGAATATTCATTCCCGGTGGAATCATCCCCTTGGTAACTTTACCCATTTCTTCGTCTGCAGCCTTTTTTGCTGCTTGTAAGGCTTTATTAACAGCTGCAACAACCAAATCTTCAAGGATTTCTTTTTCATCGGAGTTTATGACCTGTGGGTCAATTTCTACTGAGATTATTTCCTGGTGTCCGTTCGCTGTGGCTTTTATCATACCTCCGCCGGCTTCTTCCGTAATAACAAGGTTGACCAGCTCTGCCTGCACCTTTTGTAACTCTGCCTGCATTTTCTGAACCTGTTTCAACATTCCCTGCATGCCGCCTTTCATTCAAAATCCTCCTGTTTTCTTATTTTTCTGGTACATAAGTCGATTTTTTTTGTTTAAATATAATACATAGAATTGACTTTATACACTTAATTTTCATATTTTCTTTTTCAAAAAAAGGCAAGAAAAGCTTGGGGCTTAAATTTTACAATAACGCTTTAATACACGAAGAAATAGAAAAAAAAGATCTTCCTATGGATGATCAGAATTACACTCTTCTGAGGTATCCTGATTATCTTGTTGCAGACAACAGCAGGAAAATTAAAGTGAAAGATCTTGGTTCAAAATTCGCTTCGATTAATGCCTTCTTTTTTGATTATCTGAGGGAATACCATATCCCTATTTCTTTTTTGAAAACTCAGAATAATTCAGATTTGAAATTCATCAAATACGATCGTTACCCTTTCTTCATTAAAATACTGAATGTGATTGATAAGAGAACTGCAAAAGTTTTTGACAGAAAAGAAGGTGACCTGCTTAATCTTCCTGTTTTTGAAATCCATTATCCGAATGGGAAGGACTCCATTGTGACAGAAAGTCATCTTATTACTTTTGATATCTGCACTAGCGAGGATTTCAGGTTGATGAACAGGATCTGTTCAAAAGTGAATGCCGTACTTAAATTCTTTTTTGAAAGAAGGAATGCTCTTCTTTCCGAAGTACTGTGTTGTTTCGGAAAAACTGATGACAAGCTTTATCTGGTTGACGATTTTACACCTGCAAGTCTTAAAATAATTCCCCAGACAGCTAATGGTAAATGGGCTGATCCCTATAACCTGAACACTTCTGCCGACATCAGGAAGTATACTGATTTCCTGCTGAATATGACGAGCGCATAAAATGTTTACAAAATACGGATACTCCACACTTGCTGTAATCGCAGTAATAACTTTTATTTTGATCTGTCTGAGTTTTTTCACCCAGAATAGTTACCTTAAAGCTGTATTAATAATAATACCTGCCATCCTGCTGGTCTTTTCAATGAACTTTTTCCGGGATCCTGACAGAACTCCTCCTTCACGTGATGATATCGTCGTTTCGCCTGCGGACGGAAAGGTTCTGTTCGTCAAAGATGTTGTAGAAGACAGGTTTGTTATGGGAAGAGCCAAACAGGTATCAATATTTATGTCGCCGCTGAATGTTCACGTGAATAGAATACCTATCGACGGAAAAATTGATTACCTGCAATATCACCGGGGTAAATATATTGCTGCTTTTGAAGATAAAGCTTCTGAGGTGAATGAAAGAGCAGAGTTCGGTATCACAGGGAAATATGGAAGGGTATTTTTCACACAGGTAGCCGGGTTTATTGCCCGCAGAATTGTCTACGAAATATCCAAAGGCGACTCAGTGAAAATTGGAGAACGCTTCGGAATGATTAAATTTGGAAGTCGCGTTGACGTAATTGTTCCTGAAAACTGTATTGTTAAAGTTGAGAGGGATGATGAGGTCAAAGCAGGAGAGACAATTTTATTTGAGTTTCCAAAACACTGATGAACCGATTTAGAGTTACACCTTCTGTTATTCCGAACCTGTTTACCGCTATGAACATGTTCAGCGGTTTCCTGTCAATTGTAAGTGCAAGCCAGGGTAAATTTATCTATGCTGCCTGGCTGATAATTATTGCCGGCATTTTTGATGCTCTCGATGGGGCTATGGCAAGGCTGACAAAATCGAGCAGCGAGCTAGGGGTGGAACTGGATTCTCTTTCGGATGTTGTAAGTTTCGGTGCAGCACCTGCATTCCTTATTTTTAAAAGCTACCTTTTCCAGTATGAGGTCATCGGAATCATAATAAGTTCGCTTTTAATGCTGGCTGGTGGATTCAGGCTTGCCAGGTTTAACGTTCAACTTGTGGGCTTTGATAAAGCCTATTTTAAAGGGCTGCCTATACCTTCCTCTGCGATAACCATCGCATCTTTTTGTCTCGCTTTTTACAGATCCCCTGAAGGATATCCTGGAACTTATACGATCATAATTATTCCTATGATCCTGATTCTCTCCTACCTCATGATCAGCAGGATAAAATATGATAAGATCCCCGGGTTCAGAGTGAAAGAATTAAAGGAAAAGCCATATATCCTGTTTATATTGTTGTTCGCAGTATTCCTTCTGATCTACTATACCTTTGCACAGGCACTCTTCTTTATGTTTGTTTTCATAACCGTATTTGGTATTTTTCGACACATATTTTATTTCGTAAAAAAGAAATTTTAATAGTATTTCTAAATAAAAGAGATGGAAAGTGTTTAAAGCCACGGTTTTGATAAAACGCCGACCCTCAATTCTCGATCCCCAGGGAAAAGCTGTTGAAAAAGGAGCTATTCTTCTTGGTATGAATAATATCAGGGAGACCAGGATAAACAAATATATTGAGTTTTCGATCGATTCCACGGACAGGATTGCTGCTGAAAAAGAGGTCAATGAATACTGCAGTAAACTGCTTGCAAACCCCATTATGGAAGACTACGAATTCACGCTGGAAGAAGTTAAATGAAACCCAGGATCGGAGTTGTAGTTTTTCCCGGGTCTAATTGTGATCATGATGCATATTATGCCTTCAAAAAAATCCTTGACTGCGATACGCAATTTTTATGGCATAAAGATACCGGGCTGCAGAATTCGGATATCATAATCCTCCCGGGTGGTTTTTCTTACGGAGACTATCTGCGCACAGGCGCAATTGCACGCTTTTCCCCAATTATGAATGATGTCATCAATTTTGCAAATAAGGGGGGTGTCGTTGTAGGAATTTGCAATGGTTTCCAGATCCTGCTTGAAGCCGGATTGCTTCCAGGCGTGATGTTGAAGAATAAATCGCTACAATTTGTGTGTAAAGATGTTTATCTTTCTATAGATAATGGTAATACTATATTTACAAAAAATATAAGTTCAGATAAAGTTCTTAAAATCCCTGTTGCTCACGGTGAAGGTAATTATTTTGCAGATGACCGTACACTCAAAACCCTTGAAGAAAATAACCAGATTGTCTTCAGGTATTCGTCTCCTGAACGGATAATAGATGAGATATATAACCCGAACGGGTCCGTCAGGAATATTGCGGGCATTATCAACAGGGAGGGAAATGTTCTTGGAATGATGCCGCATCCTGAACGAAGCTGTGACCCTGTTTTAGGTAAAACTGACGGACAGTTGATATTCAGGTCAATTTTGAATAACGTTTTTAATTAAAGGTGATAAAATGTTTGGAAACTTAGGTGCCGGAGAAATAATTCTCATACTGCTGGTTGTTCTGCTTTTATTTGGTGCCAAAAAAATTCCTGAACTCGCAAGAGGTATAGGTAAAGGTATGAGTGAGTTTAAAAAGGGATTGAAAGATGTTGAGGATGAAATTAAAAACTCAGATACCGAATCAAAGAAGACTGAAGCAAAGAAGGATTAACAGGCTAAGCGAGGCATATTATGTTTGAAAATTTAGGTATGGGTGAATTACTTATAATTATGATGGTTGTACTTATTCTTTTCGGAGGTAAGAAAATCCCTGAAATAGCTAAAAACCTTGGTAAAGGTATTAGTGAATTCAAAAAAGGTGTAAATGATCTGAAGAAAGAAATAACGATCACCGATGATGATTTAACAAAACCTGAAACAAAGAAACTGAACTGAAAATCAGACTCCTGCCCAATGATTTATTAAATTATTCAGACTTTACCAAAGTCTAACAGGGTCCGCCGTTCCATGGAATCAATTATTAAACCTGAAATTAAATAGCGAATGTTTATAGGACATCTTGGTGCCGGATTGGCAATGAGAAAATTCGATAAAAAAACCAACCTGGCGTGGTTTTTTGTATCTGTTCTTTTTCTGGATCTGCTCCTGTGGACCTTCGTTCTACTAGGTATCGAGCAGGTAATTGTTCCTTCTGAATTTGAAACGCTTCATTATCTTAAATTTTTCTTCCCTTATTCTCATAGCTTCATCGCCGCTGTAGCATGGAGCCTGCTTGTTTATGTGGCTGCAGAAATAATAACGAAAAGACAGTTGACTGCAATTCTACTGGGAGCTGGAGTACTTTCACATTACATCCTCGATGTTATTGTCCACATTCCGGAGATGACAATTTTCGGGGACAATTCGGCTGTGATAGGATTAGGTTTATGGAACCATATGTATTTAGCTCTGTTGGTTGAACTGGCAATCTACCTGGCCGGTCTTTTCATTTATCTGAATGAAACTCATGGATTAGGATTCGGGGGAAAATATGGGATGTATATTTTCTCAGTTGTACTTGTGGCAGCTGCTTTTGTTTCTCAGGTTTTAAGCCCTCGGCCGCAAAATGGAAACGAGGTAGCTGGTTCTGCACTTCTTTCTGTAATTCTCGTAATATTAATTTCTTACTGGCTCGACAGGAAAAGAGTTCCTGCTGAAACCAGCAAAAACTGAATAACACTAAATATTTACAGCCCCCTGGTTAAGGAATTATCCTCCCTTTTTTTTATCTTTGGGGATAAAATTTCTTTTTAAAGAATTAACAGGGATCTTCCTATGAGTATTCTGGTAAATAATAAAACAAGACTTGTGGTTCAGGGAATTACAGGCGGTGAAGGATCATTCCATTCACAGCAAATGATTGAGTACGGAACAAAAGTGGTTGCAGGAGTTACACCCGGTAAAGGCGGAACCATGTTCGAAGGTATACCGGTTTATAACACAGTGTTGGAAGCAGTGAAAGAACAGAAGGCAAATACTTCGGTTATTTTTGTACCTCCCGCTTTTGCAGCCGACGCAATTCTCGAAGCTGCTGATTCAGGTATTAAAGTAATTATTTGTATTACTGAAGGTATACCTGCAAGAGATATGGTCAAAGTTTATAATGCAATCATAAATAAAGATGTTGTTCTCGTCGGTCCGAATTGTCCGGGAGTAATTTCTCCGGGACAGGCAAAAGTCGGGATAATGCCTGGCTTTATACATAAAAAAGGTAGAATCGGTGTGGTTTCACGCAGTGGGACTCTAACTTATGAAGCAGTGAAACAGTTGACAGATGTTAAACTTGGTCAGTCAACCTGTGTGGGAATAGGCGGCGACCCGGTTATCGGTTCACGCTTTGTTGATATCATCAAACTCTTCAACGATGATCCGCAGACAGAGGGAATAGTGATGATCGGTGAAATCGGGGGAACCGCAGAAGAGGAAGCCGCGGCCTTCATTAAAAAGAACGTCTCTAAACCAGTAGTGGGATTCATAGCTGGAAGAACGGCACCTCCCGGAAGAAGAATGGGACACGCAGGCGCTATTATCTCCGGAGGCAAAGGAACTGCAGTAGAAAAAATAAATGCTCTGAAAAAAGCTGGAATTAAAGTAGCCGAAAGTCCTGCAGAGATTGGGAATACAATGCTTAAGGCGCTGGAGAGTTCAGCAAGGACTCCTAAGAAGAAACCTGCTAAACAATCAGCAAAAAGCGTAAAATCTGCAGCAAAGAAGAACACCAAAACAACTGTTAAGAAAACTAAAAAGATTGTTAAAGGAACTCGAAAATATAAATCATAATCAGATCAATCAGGAGAATAATTTGAGCAACAGAACATTAGCAATACTTAAACCTGACTCAGTTAAGAAAGAATATATAGGACAAATAATCGCTAAGATTACCGAGGCGGGGTTCAAAATAAAAGCTATGAGAATGATTCATCTTTCAAAGAGCTCTGCCGAAGGATTTTATGAGATACATAAAGAGCGGTCTTTCTATAGAGAGCTGGTAGACTACATGACTTCCGGTCCTTGTATACCTATTGCTCTGGAGAAAGAAAATGCAGTTGCTGACTTTAGGAAACTCATAGGGGCCACCGATCCTGCAGAAGCTGAGGAAGGCACGATCAGGAAGCTCTATGCAGCCAGTAAGGCAGAAAATGCTGTCCATGGCTCAGATTCAGATGAAAATGCAGCGATCGAAATCCTACATTTCTTCTCAAGGAATGATTTACTGGATAATTACGAAAACTGATATTATATAATTTGCTTATAACAGAGGTTGTCTTAAAAGCCATTGCTTTTAGACAGCCTCTTTTTGTTAATGGATAAACTTAAATATTACATATTGATACTCCTTGCTCTTACCCTGCAAGCGTGCGAATCCAATGAGCAGGTAAAGGTAATTAAGGCTGAAACAGGACTACTGCTGGGAGATGACCGATTGGTAAGTTCAAACCTCCGGCTTATTAAAGGAAAACGGATTGCCGTCGTAGTGAATAAGGCAAGCGTTCTGTCAGACGGGACCCCCCTTCTTGATACACTTCTCAGGATAGACAGCGTTGAGATAAGTGCGGTATTTACACCTGAACATGGTTATAATATTAATACGTCCGCAGGAAGGATGGTGTATGATTCATCCTTCTCTGCTATTCCCTTTTATTCGTTGTATGGAAGGAACAAAAAGCCGACTCCTGAGATGTTAAACAGCATCGATGTCATTTTATTTGACCTTCAGGATGTGGGAACGAGATTCTACACATATATCTCAACCCTGTTTTATGTAATGCAGGCAGCCGGGGAAAATAATATTCCTGTGATAGTACTTGACAGACCGGATCCTATCAGTGGAAACCATGTAGCAGGTCCTGTACTTGATCCCCGTTTTCAATCTTTTATTGGGATAGCTCCGATACCGGTTATTTATGGAATGACTGCCGGAGAACTCGCTCAGCTGTTTGCCGGGGAAAGCATGCTTCCGGTGATACCGGAATTAAAAGTAATCAGGTTGAAAAACTGGAGGAGGGACAGCTTTTTTAATGATTATAATCTGGAATGGATAAATCCGTCTCCCAATATTCCGGATTTTGAGACGGCTTTGATTTACCCGTCTACGGCACTTCTCGAAGGTACTAATGTCTCAGAAGGACGAGGAACAGATAAACCTTTCAGACAAATCGGAGCCCCCTTTATTAACTCATCCGATCTGGTAAACGAGCTCAACCTTTTTCAGAATGAAGGTGTTTCAATAAAGCCTGTAAATTTTATTCCTGCTGCTTTACCCGGGAAAGCTGAAAATCCAAAATACAAAAACATTACCTGTAATGGAATTTTAATTAACATTACAAATCCTTTAGAGTTCAAGCCGATGGTTTTCAGCATTCAGCTTCTTTATGTATTACACAAACTTTATCCTGAAAAGTTTAAATTTGAACCCGCT
Organism: uncultured Ignavibacteria bacterium; assembly: GCA_963774455.1. GTDB lineage: Bacteria > Bacteroidota > Ignavibacteria > Ignavibacteriales > Ignavibacteriaceae > DATFVA01. The sequence continues at coordinate 394,013 of CAVZFD010000005.1, read as the reverse complement.
GTCTTTGATAAATTAGTGGGTGAAACAAGCACTAGAAAAATGCTTTATATAAACATAACTCCTGCTGAAATTATAAATTCCTGGGAGCCTGGTCTTGAGAATTTTTTAAAAATCAGAACTAAATATTTACTTTATTAAAGGAAATAGGATGAAAAAACTAACCGTAATTTTGTTAACCGGTCTTTTATTATTCGGATGCGGAGAAAAAGCAAAGGAACAAAAATCTGAAGAGCAAAAGGATCAGTTTACATTCGATACTACAGATATTAAAGCGGATCCTGTTGATAATCCCGGCCAGTCATTTTACCTGAGGTATAAGCTGGAAAAGGGGAAAAGCTATAATTTCAGACTGACTGCTATTTCAAAGGACGATCAGACTGTCACTACAAAAGATACGACGATGAAACAGGGCATCGATCAGACAATGGTTTACAACATGAAATTTACACCTACTGAAATTGATGCCGATAGCACTATTGAAATGGAGGCAGTAATAACCTCCATCAAAGTTGACGGAACATTTGGAAATGAGCCGGTTCATTATCAGTCGGGGACTACCAGAGATTCTGCCGATATAGTCAAGTTTGCACAATATGAATCGTTAGTTAAAAATTCTTTTGAAGTACGGATCTCCAGACTTGGCGAACTCCTGGATGTATTCCGTGCTGATAAAATTGTCGACAAACTGCTCGATATTAAAGGCTACGCTGATTCTCTGAAAACTGAAGAAAAAGCTACCCTGAAGAATGACATTACTGAAAGTATGCTTAAACCAATGATAAGTCAGGTGTTCAGAAAGCTGCCTGCTCAGAAGATGTCAAAAGATTCAACCTGGAAAGTTGAACAGCCTCCGACACAGCTAATGGTTTTCCAGGCGCAGAATACATCAATTTTTAAAATCACAGGGATGGGTAACCTAAACGGTGACCTGATAGCCAATGTGGAAGCCACTCTGACAACTAAGGTTACCGGTAAAAATAAAATGACCGACCGTGGTATTAATTATGAATTTCAGCAGCCGAAAACTACAGGCGGCGGAATGATATATTTTAATATCAGTAAAGGTCTTGTTCAGAAAACAAAACTGAATACATCTGTTACAACATCTTTTAATATGGAATCTCAGGGTCAGAAAGGTAATAAAAAAGAGATGATCTCAAATACTAACATTCTTGAATATATCCCCTGATGAATTTCAATTACGCGGCTGTCTCAGAAGTTGTCGTCCTGGTTAGTCCAAATCATCTCCGGATTTCGGGGTTAGTTCAAAATGACAGTTTTGAGACAGTCACGTAATTATTTCTTAAAGCAGCAGCCGCAGAAGACTATCTGAGTAAAATCATTTTCCTGACAGCTGACTTCCCGTTTGATTCAAGTTTATATAAATATGTACCGCTCGCCAATTTGACTCCATCAAACCTGACCTTATAATTCCCTGCGGGCTGGAATCCGTTTACCAGCTCAGCAACCTTTTGACCCAGCATATTATAAACGCTTATCCTGACATGTCCCGCTTCGGAACTCTGGTAACTTATATATGTTGAAGGGTTAAATGGATTAGGATAATTCTGATCCAGGGTAAAGCTGAATGAAGGATGGTAATTAACAGTTAAGATTTCACTTATGTTTGAGGATCCGTCGAAGTCAACCTGCCTTAACCTGTAGGAATACTCTCCCACTCCAACCAGTTTATCTGTAAGAGAATAATGAACGGGTTTGGTCGAGCTTCCCTGTCCCTGTACGAAACCTATTATCGCCCAATCGTTTTCATCCCCGCATTTCTTTTCTAATTCAAATCCTTTATTGTTTGTTTCGGTAGCCGTCTCCCAGTTGAGTTCAACCAGATTTCCATTTAGGCCGGCTGTGAAGTTTATTAATTCAACAGGAAGGGCAGGAGAAAACGGCATAAATACAACCAGACCATGAGCCGGATCATCCACCTTATGAAAAACATGATCCTCAATCAGGGTTGAATCGTATACGCCCCAATCGTTATTCTGAGCCATTATATCATTAGTACAGTTGTTATAAAGATCGAAAACATCGCTACCCTGGATGTTATTGTATATTATGTTGAGTCCGTCATCTGTTGTGTCTGCATTTTCAATATTTCCAATATTTGGGTCGGGACCGGCCTGAACCGTCGTTCCATTCTGAATGGTTATCCCCCACCAGTTCCCGTAAATAGAATTTTTAGTTATAACCGGGGTATTGAACGGTGTGCCGTTAACATTTATTCCGCTTCCTGATATAAGGGTGTTGGGATTGGTAGTATTATTATAGATCTCGTTATTCCTTACAACTGCATTAACAATTCCGCTTGTGGTACTGTAGAGTGTAATACCGAAACTATTATCATGAATAATATTCCCCTCGCAAAGCATGTTGGAATAATTGCTGGTACCATTTACCCAGAGACTAATTCCGCCTGTTACTTGTCCGGACCCGCCGTAAATTTCATTATTCCGTATAACAGGTGAATTATTTCCCTGGAGTCCTATGCTCACCTGGTTCTTTGCCGAAGCAGCCTGCGTGTTATTATACGCAATAATATTGTCTTCAATCAATGGACTCGAATCAAGATTGATGAGGATTCCGTATTCGTAACTTCTCTCAATGATATTATTCTGAATTATGGCGTCAGATCCGCTAAGCTGCAATCCTCTGTCGCATTTAAATATATGAGAGTTCATAATTGCAGGACTAGCATCGATACACCTAACTCCGTATGATGCATATTCAATTTGTGCATACTGAATTATTCCCGTGCTACCCGAAGAAGCATTAAATAATATTCCTTCATAGGCTCCCGTTGAATCCTGCAGATCAGAGCTGAACTTTATGGAATCAGTTTCAGTTCCTGATGCATTAAATATTCCGTTAACTTCAAAACCTGAAGTTGGCTGAACACAATTGATGACTGAACCAGCTTCGATATCTACCTCATCATTTAATGAGATAATTATATTATTACTGAGTTCATACGAGGGAAAAGTGCCCGTTATTACACCGCCTGAATAGAATACGAGGCTGTCCAGGTTCCAAATTACACCTGTACCTGGTGTCGTGTACTGACCAAAAGATAATCCTGTACTTATTATTATTAATATTAGTAAATATTTTTTCATTATTACTCCGGATTAGATGACTATTATTACTTAATTAGAAGCATTTTTTTCGACTGGATATACCGCTCCGCTTTTCCGCCGGACGCGACGGCTTCCATTCTGTATAAATAAATTCCGCTACTTACTCTCTGCCCGAAGTTATTCTCGCCATTCCAGGTTACGTTATATCCGCCATTGTTCATTTCCTTGTTTACAAGAGTCTTTACCTCCCTGCCAAGTATATCATATACCTTAAGAATGATGTAGGAATTTTCTTTCACATTAAACCTGATTTCTGTGGAAGGGTTAAACGGATTAGGGTAATTTTGTTCCAGACCGAATTCTTTGACAACCTGGTTATTATCTTTCTGTATATCATTCAGAATATCATCTTCAGGTTTCGGCAGCCTTACCGTGGTATAGATATGAAATTCACCCGGATCGAGGGAAATATTATCCTGAGTGTTGGTTACTATAAGACTGTCGCCGCTGAAGTAGTCGTACCAGCTTCCCGTCCTGCTAAAGTTAGGATTATATGTACCCGGCTGAACATTAAAATTACCAAGTACTACTACGTCCATTGTTGAATCATAGATATTTATCCTTTTTGAATTATTCGCAGCGTCGATTGTAAAATTGGTGCTCCGGAAAACCGGGTAATCCTGTTTAAGATTTATTAGAGTCTTAAATACTTTATACAGTTTCAGCCTGGCAGGATCATCGTAATAATTCCAGAGTATTGGCTTGTTGCATACTCTGCAGGGATAATCGATAGTAATATCATAACCAAGTTCACCGAACTGCCATATCATCTTTGGTCCCGGCACTGTAAAAAAGAATGCTGCAGCCTCTTTGATCCTTTGGATGGCTGTAGAGAAGTGCTTGATTTTATAATCTCCGTAAGAATTTCCGTATTGAAGATTTTTATACATAAGCCGCTCTTCATCGTGACTCTCCATATAACCGACAAGATAAGGATTGTTCCAGCTTCTTTGTTTATAAGAGATTCCCGAGAAATCCCAGGTGCCGCAGGGTCCTGAAGGATAACCCATTGTAGCCTGGTTGTAATTGCAGTTGTGGTTTCCCCACAGCATCATACCATAATCTGATAGTTCAATCTCCTCCTGGTTGGCAGTGAAATGCTCCAGGATGACATAAGCAGTTGAATCATTTTCCCATAATTTGTCGGCCATCCTTTCAAGGATGGCAATCCTTGCAGGGTCATAATTCCACCCGTCCCCAGGCGTATTGGTGAAGCCTTTGCTGAAATCAAAACGGTAGCCGTCTACATGGAATTCCTCCAGCCAGTACTTATTTATCCTGTCCACATAATATTTTGTCGCATTGCTTTCATGATTGAAATCGTAACCCCACGAATAAGCAGGATTGGGGGATACAACATTAAACCACGGATTCTCAGGAGTTGTCAGGTTTGTTTCACTATCATAGTACAGCCTTACGAGAGGACATTGTCCATAGGCATGATTCAAAACTATATCAAGAATAACTGCAATACCCATAGAGTGAGCTTCGTCAATAAGACTTTTGAAGTCATTCTTCGGACCGTAATATTTATCAAGAGCACCATGATAAGCGGGATTATAGCCCCAGCTTTCATTACCCTCAAACTCCATTACGGGCATTAATTCAATAGCGTTTATTCCTAGCCTTTTCAGGTAACCCAGAGTATCCTTCAGGGTTTTATAATCATGAGTGCTCACAAAATCCCTTAATAACATCTCATATATAACAAGGTCGGTTTTAGCAGGTTTTTGAAAATTGGTTACCCGCCATTGATAGGGATGCTGATCTGTCTGCAGAACTGAAACCAGGTCTGCTGTTTTACCATAAGGATACTGCTTCAAACCGGGGTAAGTTGAATCGGATATATATTGATCATTCGAGGGGTCCAGCACTTTTTCTGAATACGGATCTCCTATCCTGATCTGTCCATCAACCAGGTACTGGAATGCATATTCCTCACCGGGATTTAAATCATTAATTGTAAGCCACCAGACAACACTGTCAGGAGTAACTTCTTCCTTATACATATAATAGGTTGGATCAACCTTCCAGTCGTTGAAGTCGCCTATCACATACACAAAATCCTTATAAGGTGCATATAAAGCCAGCGTGACGCTTGTGCTGTTCGTATAATTTATCCCGTGAATATTGCCCGCCGGTAAAGGAAGATTCTGAACAATGCTGTTTATCATTATAACGAATGAGAGTGTATCCGTAAGGTTGGAAGTATCTTCAGCCACCGCGGTTATGGTATGGATACCGGAAGAATATTCAGAAGCAAAAAACTGTGAGAATATTTCGTTAGTATTGGATTGGGCTGCAAATATTCCATCGAAAAATAAGGTGATAGAGGAAGTTACTGTTCCAATCTCAACACAGCTTATACTAATGTTGGTCGTGTCATTTTGTCCGCTGAATACCGGAGACCTCAGCGGATCACCGAACCTGAGATCAACTTCCGGGGAGTTAACAACCAGGTTAAGTCCCGGATCATAAACATTAATAAAAATATCGGGATTCGTCTGCAAGTTGAAATCTGAGCTTCTGAAAACAAAAGCCAATGCCGTGATATGTTCCGACGGAGCTGTTATATTATAATAATCCCTCGGGAAGCCGATGGTTAAATGGTAATGGTTTTCACTGTCTCTCACAAGTGCAGGCTGATTAGAGTTATTACCCCAGTCGCCTATTACATGCTGCCAGTTCCCCAGGTTGGTGTTTACACCTGTGTGTGTATAAACTGTTCCTGTATAATTAAGCAGTTCCTCAGCTCCGGGCTGGGTGGCATCGAAGTATATCGTGATACTGTCATTTTCAGTGGGTTCAGGGGGTACAGTAATAACAATCTGCGGGAAAAGCTGCACTGAAAAAAATACCAGCGTGAGTAGTAAAAATTTTGTTCTCATAATGATCCCCGTATTATTATAGGACCTTAGTTAATTTCATCAAAAGAAGGTTTGCCGGCATCTACCCATGCGGAGTAGAATAGTGAGGCAAAATCCGAGGCGGCTTTTTCTATCTGCGTCTCTGTTATATATTTGGTTTTAAACCATAACAGCCTGTAATACTCAGAGTCTTTCCGTGATGCAGCATTCTTAAATGCAAAATTATCCGCATTTAACAGGATATCAGAGACTGAATTTGCGTCGGTTATATAATCGAAAATGAAGTCTTGCGGAGCACTGATATAAACCGCCTTTTCCGCAAGAAAGTCATTGTTAATAGTTGAAAGGTTTGAATCAACCATTACTGATTCATATCTGAAATGAATGCCTTTTTGTCCGCTCATCTGGCCGTTATAATTCATTATTGCGTGCATCGGCTGGTGCCCGTCAGCAACGTAATGACCGAGATCTGCTAAATATATTAATGCCTTATCCCGGTCTTTTTCTTTCAAAGCATTCACAAGGTTGTCATAGGTATTCAGAGTGGCCCATGGGAGTAATCCCATTTTGGTTACGGTAGAGTCACCGTATTCTTCTGCAAGCTTTGTCTTATCCTCAATCATTTTTCCTTTCAGAAATTCCGGATAAAAATCTATATCTATAAAGTGTTTGGGACCCTCCGATTTGTCACTATCCCTTCTCAAATCAGGATCAACTGAGTGTACTGTTACATAATCCTGCCATTTAGTAAAGGAATTCATTTCCTCCGGCAGCAGGGTCATCGCTTTATTGCTTATTAACTTATGCCCTTCGGCTCCCCAACCCAACATAACGGAAAACGGTAACAGGATGGTTAACACGGATAATAACAACTTTTTATTCATTTTCTTTTCTGCCATTTAGTTGAACAATAATTTCACGGGTCCGCGATTTGTTATCAAAGTCTATAAGAATAATCTGTTGCCATGTCCCCAGAAGCATATTTTTATTTACGAAAGGGACGGTAAATGAGGCACCCTGCAGGGAAGCTCTTACATGGGAGTGTCCGTTTCCGTCGTGCCACGTATCGTCGTGCTTATAGCTTATATTGGAAGGTATAAGCTTCTCGAAGAACTCAGGGTAATCCTTTATAAGGCCTGGTTCAAACTCTATTGTCGTTATTCCTGCGGTTGATCCGCCTACAAAAATGAGAGCACTTCCTTCAGTAATTGAGGAATTCTCAATTTCAGAAGCAACTTTACCGGTAATATCGATGATATCGGTATTTCCACGGGTATTCATCCTTATGCTCCTGGTTTCAACAGCCATTGTTTCAGTTATACCAGTATAGTTCAAAAATATGCAGGAAAAATTACTCAAGGCAGGTTCGAAATACAAGGGAATAGGATTGTTATATGAAGCCGGAGTGCCTTTTGCATTTGGTCTATCAGGTATTTGAAGCGCATTTAGTGCGCATTTAGTGCGCGTTTAGTACGGAATTAGTGCGCATAAAGTATGGAGGTGCATCTTGTTTATGCAGCAGTCATAGGTGCAAACGGTTCCCGGGAACATATGTAAATTTTCAGCCGGGAAAACCATCGCCAGACTGAATTTTTCAGGCTGTTTAATATTTTGAAGAGGAGGGGCTTTTTGATAAATTTGCAGCACTCTTCACCCATTTTTTTACAAGGAAATCTATGAATACCAAAGAATATATCGCTCTGGAAGAAAAGTACGGGGCACATAATTATCATCCCCTGGATGTAGTAATAGAAAAAGCGGAAGGCGTGTGGGTTTACGATGTGGACGGAAAGAAATATCTTGACTGCCTGGCTGCCTATTCTGCAGTGAACCAGGGCCATTGTCACCCAAGAATAATAAATGCTTTGAAGACCCAGGCGGATAAGGTTACACTTACTTCGCGTGCCTTCAGAAATGATCAGCTGCCTCTGCTTTATAAAGAACTAAGTGAGATGAGCGGTTATGAGATGATACTTCCCATGAATTCAGGCGCCGAGGCCGTTGAAACAGCATTAAAAGCAGCAAGGAAATGGGCGTATACGGTTAAAAAGATCAAAGGAAATGCTGCTGAAATAATTGCCTGCAATAATAACTTCGGCGGAAGGACAATCTCTATCGTCAGCTTTTCGTCGACCGACCAGTATAAGGAAGGGTTCGGCCCTTTTACTCCCGGTTTTAAACTGATCGATTATGGTGATGCCGGTCAGCTGGAAAAAGCTATTACCCCCAATACCGCTGCTTTCATTGTAGAACCAATCCAGGGTGAAGGGGGAGTGATTATACCGCCGGAAGGATATCTCAAAAAGGCTTATGATATATGTAAAAAGAACAATGTTCTTTTTATCGCCGATGAAATTCAGTGCGGACTCGGCAGAAGCGGAAAGCTTTTTGCTTTCCAATATGAGAATATTAAACCCGATGCCGTAATAATAGGGAAGGCCCTCTCAGGAGGCTGTTATCCTGTTTCTGCTGTCCTCTCTAATAAGGAAGTACTTGGAGTATTTAACCCGGGCGACCATGGATCTACATTCGGAGGAAATCCCCTGGCTGCGGCAGTTGCAAGGGAAAGTCTAAAAGTGTTGGTTGATGAAAACCTTATAGAAAATTCTTATAAGCTCGGAGAATATTTCCGGAATAAACTTAATGATATTCAGTCAAAGCATGTGAAGGAAGTCAGAGGAAAAGGATTATTCATCGGCGTAGAACTTTACCCTGAAGCCGGGGGTGCCAGGCGCTTCTGCGAAGCTCTGATGGAAAGAGGAATTTTGTGCAAGGAGACTCACGATAACGTTATCCGTTTTGCCCCTCCGCTGGTAATTAAGGAGGAAGAAATTGACTGGGTTGTAGAGAATGCCGGTGTGGTTCTTAAGATGGATTAAGCAGGTAGTCATCTACTACCTGCCTGGTTTCAGAAATCAGTTTTTCCATGTTCTGAAGCCGCAGCAGGATATTTTCAATATCATTGTGCTTTCCTGAAAGCTCTATGGCAAGAGCCTCTTCTGCAATTTTTACTGCTCCTATTGATGAGCTCGCACCTTTAATGGTGTGAGCCTCATTAATAACTCTGTCAATATTGTTACTCTGGATCCATTCTTCCAGCCGCCTGTACCTGAGAATAATATCCTCGAAGAAAGTTAATAATAGTTCCGACTGAAATTCTTTATTCCCCATACTCATTTTATCAAGATGGTTAAAATCAAACAGTCCCTGGTTGTCCTCAGGTAAATCCCCGGTACCTGACTCTTCCTCCTGAAGGGAATTTTCGATCTTCAGAAGCCTGTCGATTTTGAGTATCAGCTCATCTCCTGAAATAGGTTTGGTGACGTATTCATTCATTCCGGAAGCAAAACAACGTTCCTTGTCCCCCTGCATTGCATGAGCGGTTAGTGCAATGATAGGCACTTTCCCCGCATTCCCCTCAAGGCGCCTGATCTGCAGCGTAGCCGAAAAGCCATCCATACCAGGCATCTGAACATCCATAAGGATTGTGTCATAGATACCTTTTACTGCTTCACCGATTGCTTCGAAACCATTTGAAACGGCATGAGATTTATACCCGTAGTCCGACAGTATTTTCATAGCGATCTTTTGATTTACTATATTATCTTCCGCCAGCAGAATTCTGTACTTATTCCTGACATTCTTGAATGCTTTCAGGTTAACAGCTTTCACAGGTCTGCTGCCCTGGAATTCATAGATCTTTGCGAGCTCACTCTCATTGTATACCCGCTGTTCTTTTTGTGTTTTGAGTTTTAAAGTGAAGTAAAATGTGCTCCCTGAGCCGGGTTTGCTTTCAACCCCGATTTCCCCATCCATCATATTTACATATTCCTTGCAGATGACCAGACCCAGTCCTGTTCCACCAAAATTTCTTGTCGGTGAATCATCCACCTGTGAAAATGGTTTAAATAGATCCCCTATCTTCTCTTGTGAAATTCCTACGCCGCTGTCTTTAACGGCAGCAAAAATCACAGCCTTGTTGTTCTCTCTTTCTTTTAGATAAACCGAGATCTCAATTGCGCCCCTGGATGTAAATTTGATCGCATTACTGATCAGGTTGACGAATATCTGCCGTAATCTTGTACCATCACCGATTAAATTTAACGGAGTTCCCCTCGCTATAATCTTTTTGATAGATAAGCCTTTTTCCTCCGCGCGTGCAAGCAGTATGGAGGCGGAATCATCTATGATTCTGTTCAGGTCTATTTCTTTCTCTTCCAGCTTCACCTTGCCCGATTCAATTTTCGAAAGGTCGAGGATATCGTTAATAATTTCAAGGAGAGATTCCGCTGATTGTTTGGCTCCTAAGGCAAATTGTTTCATCTCCTCTTTCGAATCGTAAACGTCTTTTTCTATCAGAGTCAGATAACCGATTATCCCGTTCATGGGGGTGCGGATCTCATGACTCATATTAGCAAGGAACTGACTTTTAATGATGTTCAGCTTCCGGGCTTCCTCAGCAAGCTTATCTGCTCTCTTTTTTTCCTCAACCAGCTTCACTTCTGTTTCCTTGCGCCTGTTTTCTTCTTCAACTTCTTTTGTTATATCCCGGATGCTGCCTTCGAAATGAATTTCTCCTGAAAAATCATCCTCAACAATGCGGTCGTTCAGCCTGGCAATAAGTTCGCTGCCGTCTTTTTTCAGAAGCGTTACCGTGTAATCTTCTACCTCACCCCTTTCTTTAAGGATTTCGATGAGCTTCAACCTTTCCTTATGATCCTTATAAAGATCGCTCATAAGGTTCAGCTGCATTAATTCTTCCTTGCTCTCATAACCCAGCATCTCCGCCAGGCTTCTATTGACAGTTATGAATTTACCATCATAACTTGACTGGAACATACCTTCGAGGGAATCATCAAAAATGGAACGGTATTTTTTTTCTGAAAGAGAGGTTCTGTATGATCTGTCAGCCAGCTGCTTCCTAAGCCGGAAATTGACAGCGCTGCCAATTACCGAAACAATGCTCAGGAAGAGGACAAATAAAACAGATTCGAACATATTCGGAAGGAAATATATTTTCGAATCATTTAACAAAATTGCAGATGCAAAGACAAGGTTGTAATAAATTGCTACTATTATCTGGTTTTTAACATCCCAGCTGAGGAATAAAGCCGATGTAAATATCATCAGTGCTACTATCTGAACATTAACTATCAATGTATTCGGGATCAGGTATATCATATACCCGGAAGAAAGGATAATAACAAGAAGAAGAATATGTACAAGGATTATAGGATGTTCTCTTCCTTTTTTGGTTCCCAGCAGTCCCAATACGCTGAAAGCAATCAGTGTCGCCGTCAGCCTTATAAAATAAACTTCGTAAGAAAGATCAGAGAAGTGCCTCACTTCAAAAATCATTGCAAACAATCCGGAAACCGCAATCAGGAAGGCAAGGATCTTTAGCGGCACGATCAATTGTTCTTTTGATTCTCGTTTAAGCTGTGCCTCCCTTTCATGGGATAACACTATATTAGACCGATTAAATAAATCGGCGAAACGTGAATTATTTGCTGCCGGCATGTGCCCTTACTATAAAATTCAGAACAAATCTACTAAAATTATTCTAAGGAATAAATCAATTTTTTATTTTGTCTCCCCTAATATCGTGTTAATTGATATATTTAGAAACATTTTTAATTTTCTCTGGCAGATTTCAGATGGCCGATTTTTTTTACTCGATAGATCTCACAGTATTCTACTTTATCAATCATAGTCTTTCCGCAGGCTTTGCTGATAAGTTTTTCTCCCTCATCACCAATGTAAACAACTGGTATATAACATATATAATCCTTCTGGGAATCAGCTATTTTAAGGGAGGAACTAAAGGAAAAATCGCTGCTGTCGGTGTAATACTCCTGATTGTAATTACTGATCAGACTGGAGGTCACCTGATTAAGGAATTCATTCATAGAATAAGACCCTGCAATGCACTGAATGATGCTATAACTCCCCTTGGCTGTACTGGGTCGTATTCTTTTCCGTCTAACCATGCATTTAATAATTTTGCCGCAGCAGTATTCTATTACCGGCTGTTTCCCAAACTGAAATGGGTGCTGTTCTCTACTGCCTCCCTTATTGCACTTTCCAGGGTTTACCTTGGACTTCATTACCCTTCAGATATCCTGGGAGGAGCACTGCTTGGAATAATCTTCGGTTACATATTTGCCGAAATAGCAGTCCGCATTAATGATAAATATAAAAACAGGAGTTTAAGTGAAAAGAATTAATGATAAACTGATTATCCGGCAGACTTCAAAGGAAGATATTCCGCTTATCTTTACACTGATCCGTGAGCTTGCCGATTACGAAAAACTTGCACATACGGTCACTGCTGATGAGGAGCTGCTTGAAAGAAATCTTTTCGGTAAAAGCAGGTATGCTTATGTTGTGATTGCAGAATATGAGGGTGCGGCTGCAGGTCAGGCTCTGTATTTTTATAATTTTTCAACCTTTAAGGGGAAACCAGGTATCTACCTTGAAGATCTTTATGTTCGTCCGGAGTTCAGAAATAAGGGAATCGGTAAAGCATTGCTGAATTATCTTATTGATCTTGCGAAGGAACAGGATTGCGGAAGGGTTGAATGGGTTGTGCTAGATTGGAATGAGTCAGCTATAAATTTCTATAAGAGTCTGGGTGCTGAATCCCTGGATGACTGGATTGTTTTCAGGCTTAGTGAAGAAGCTTTTACTGATAAAAAATAAGAGTTTATCGGTAAAAGTTTTTATCTTTACATCTTAAATTTTTATCTTTAAGTAAAATCAGGCCTAATAAAACAGGAACTTTATGGCAGACAATAAAAGACGGGTTGTCGTTACCGGAATGGGTGCTCTTACTCCAATCGGGTTATCACCCGCGGAATTCTGGGAAAACATGATGAACGGGAAAAGCGGCTCAGCAATGATTAAGGGTTTTGATGCTTCACGGGTTGAAACAAAATTTGCCTGCGAACTTAAAGGTTTTGATCCATTGAATTATATCGACAGAAAAACAGCCCGGCGTCTCGATAAGTATGCTCAGTATGCCATGGCTTCGGCAAGCCAGGCGATTAATGATGCCGGTCTTAAACCTGGAGAACTCTCTGATGAGGAAAGGTCGAGGATAGGTGTAATTTTCGGCAGCGGGATTGGAGGTATTGAAACTTTTTATCAGCAGTCCATTATAAATCATACCCAGGGGCCGGATCGTGTTTCACCGTTTTTTATTCCCATGCTTATCCCGGATATTGCTGCCGGCTATATCTCTATTCATTATGGTTTCCGCGGACCCAATTACTGCATCGTTTCTGCCTGCGCAACTGCAAATAATAATATGATCGATGCCTACATGCTGATAAAGCAGGGTATTGCCGATATGATCCTTTCAGGCGGAAGTGAGGCTGCTATAAATGAAATCGGTATTGCGGGATTTAATGCTTCGAAAGCTTTGTCGACACGAAACGAATCACCTGAGACTGCCAGCAGACCCTTCGATGCAACAAGGGATGGATTTGTGATGGGTGAAGGCGGAGGAAGTCTTGTACTTGAAGAACTTGAACACGCTCAAAAAAGAGGCGCTGAAATCTACGCTGAAGTGATAGGTATGGGTCTTTCTGCCGATGCTTACCATATTACTGCACCTCATCCCGAGGGAATAGGAGCTGTACTTGCCATGGAAATGGCCATAAAAGATGCCGGAATCTCACCGCAGGATATCGATTATATAAATATGCACGGCACCTCAACTCTGCTGGGAGATATTGGTGAAACCCGGGCGATTAAAAAAGTCTTCGGCGATTATGCTTATAAAATTAACCTTTCTTCAACAAAGAGTATGACGGGTCATCTTCTTGGAGCCGCCGGGGCTGTGGAAGCAATTGCTTCAATTCTTGCAATTAAAAACAACAGGATTCCTCCAACGATAAACTTTGTAAATCCTGATCCTGAGTGTGATCTTAATTATACTTTTAATAAACCTCAGGATAGAGAAGTTAATATTGCTATTAGTAATGCTTTTGGTTTCGGAGGCCACAATACTTCGGTAATTTTCAGAAAATACCCAGAGTAATATCACCCTGTGTAAGACGCTCTATTTTAATCCGGCAGAATTTTATAAACCGGGTATTCAGGTAGGATTGCAAAAATGTTAAAAAAAGAATTCACTGAAAGGTTGTCTTGAATACGTCCTTCCAAATTTATATCGGAATTTAATTGATTGAGACAGCCTTTTATTTTTTACCCTCATCGAAAACATTGTCAGAGATTCCCTTATTAACTTTATAATCGGAATAATTAATATAGACCTTTCCTGTTGTTGTTTTTGACTTATTCTGATTCTCTTTTTCTGAACTATCTTCCCCGCTGATATCTCCTGTTATTTCTTTAGGCATCTGCATTTTTTGAACATTGAAGGAGAATATCATTGAGGATGGGAGAGGATATTTATTGTTGTTATCGTATTTGAGGTTGATTGAAAATGTTCCGTTTGTTTTGGTTGTTGATTCGATTTTCCTGATGATATACCTGTCCTTATCGATCCATAATGTCGTGAGGATAAGATCACCCCTGTCGCCCAGGGGAATTATTTTAATTGCATAGCATACCCTGCCGTCAACCTCCTGCTCTTTATCGAAAATGGAAGTGTAATCTCCCTGCAGAAAACTATACGGAGAGAAGTTGAGGCCTTCCTTGGGCAGCAGCGCAAATCCTTCTGATTTTAACCGGATCTTGTCCGGCCTTTTATAGAATATTGTTGCCTTCGATTCAGGTACTTTCAGAAAATTCACATCAACTTTTATATTTACGTTCACTTCGTAATCATCTACTCTTTCGAAATTTTCTTTCACTTTCTGCAGTACATCTTCAGACTTAGGGTTCTGTGCAAATGAGGCTGTTGTTATAAGAATTAAGATTATCAGATTTTTTATAATCATTTTATTTCCTTTTTCCTTTTAAGTGAGGATGTCCTTCTTCTTAAAAATATAAGCGGTAATGACAAATAACACAATAATGTGTCCGGAAAGTATTGCAGCCGATCTAAAGAAGCCGGCAAAATTAACAGGATCATCAAAAAGCATTCTCCAGGAGGACATATAAGTTGTAAAAAGATAAGGCTCGATGTTCCTGAAGAAGTCAACCTGTATTGCAGATATGATTATGAAAACAATTATAACAGCCATAGTTGATATAATAGGACCGATTGCATTTTCGACCAGGGAAGAAAAAAAGAATGCCAGAGCGGTAACTACAGTCATGCTTAGTCCGGCAAAACCGTAAGCTAATAAAAACCTCCAGAATACGTCTGCCCTTGCAAAGATAATTATCCCGCTGCTCTTAATTACAATAAGTTCACCGACACCGAAAATGATGATCCCCAGACCAAGACTGATAACAGCCAGCCATAATACAAGCAGGTTGGAATATATTAGTCCTGCTATAAATTTTGCTGATACTATCTTCATCCTTGAAACCGGCCGTGTAAGAAGAAGGCGGTAGGTACCAGCCGTGGCTTCTCCGGCCAGAAGATCGCCTGCAACCAGTGCAATGAGAAAAGGAATATGCACAGCGAGGCTTGTAAGGATGAAGTATGAGATAAGATATCCGTTGAGGAGATTCCCGACGAATACAAATGACTGCTGAAGATTCCTTGTCATAAAGTCGAGAGATTTCTCTCCCTCTGCCAGCATGGCAAAATTTATTATAGGAACGATAACAGAAATAACCAGGAAGCCTATGTAGCTTCTCCATTTCTTAAATATTTTATAAAGTTCTATCCTGACGAGTGTGGACATCTAAGAAGCTTTCTCTGTTATGTTAAGGAAAAATTCTTCGAGTGACCTGGTGGGGATAACTGCACTTACTTCAATGTTATGCTCTACGAAATAACGGTTGAGGTTGGCAATCTTCTCTGAAGAGAGAGAAAATATCATCGTATTATTGGCAGTCGATTCCAGGTCATTTATAAAGTCGGTACTGACGATTACTTCTTTTGCCCTTGATGAGTCATTTACCTCAAATGTCACTTTCAGCTTGTTCATATTTAATAACTCATTTACTCTGCCTTCAACTATAGTTTTCCCCTGGTTTATGATGATCATTCTGTTCGCTACCAGTTCCACTTCATATAAAATATGTGATGATAAAAAGAGCGTCTTTTTCCTGTCCCTGCTCAGATGGATAATAAGCTCCCGAATTTCCTTCATACCCTGGGGATCAAGACCGGTGGTTGGCTCATCGAGAATTATCAGGTCGGGGTCATGCAGCAGTGCTTGTGCGAGCCCCAATCTCTGTTTCATACCATGAGAAAATGTCTTCACTTTACTGTTGTATCTTTTTTCGAGTCCTACAAGTTCCAGCACACTCATTATTATCTGTTTTGAAGCATCGATTCCCGAGATCCTGCCAAGGATCTCAAGATTCTTATAGGCACTAAGGTATCCGTAGAAATCAGGTTTTTCAACTATGGCGCCAATTCGCCTCAGTATGTGATTTCTTTCTTTTTGGAGCGATTTTCCAAATATTTTTATTTCTCCTTCTGTTGGAGTTATGAGGGACATAAGCATCCTGATTGTGGTGCTCTTGCCCGCACCGTTAGGTCCCAGAAATCCGAAAACATCTCCCTCGTATACATTCAGGTTAAGACTGTTTACTGCTTTGACTTCCCTGAATTCCTTACTAAGGTTTTTGATCTCAATTATTTTATCGTCAGTCAAATCTTCTCCAGGAGTGTGACTAAAAACATGCGCTTGAATCACAGGATTAAAAATAAAAAACTAAAAGACAGGAATCACCCTATTATTATGAACGGTTAAAATATCCTGCAGGCGTTCTTAAGGTAATTTTTTTTTCTACAAATCACACTGGAAAAGGGATTATTAATTGATGAAACCTTTTATTTACAAGGCAATAAAAAAAAAGGTTAAGAAGCAAGTTAATTCAGAAAATTTCTTTTTTGTTTTTGTAAGAAAATATGATAATGTTTGTACAGAAAGATGAGTTCACTAAAATATTTTTTTCACCCGAATATTTCCTTTCTGAAAAAAATTTTTTAGTTTCTGTTCAGTCTCAACAAAAATTTTCAATCCAAACTATCCTTAATGAAAGACAATAATTATATAAAGAAATATATTCAGAAGATTTTTTCAAATAGTAACATTTCTTTTAACGAACAACTCATTTACATTTCAGAAAAGAAAATTAACCTCAGGATAAATCACATTATGACCGGGAGTATTTAATGCAGATTAAAAGATTGTTCACATCAGCTGGAGAAGATCCGTTATCCTCATTTGATTTTGTGAAAAGAATCAGTGAGATAAAAAATCCCGATGGATCTATAGTCTTTCATATGGAAGACGTGTATGTGCCCTCTCAATGGTCACAAGTTGCAACTGATATAATTGCACAAAAATATTTCCGTAAAGCAGGTGTTCCGAAGCTCTTGAAAAAAGTGAGAGAAAAAGGTGTACCGGCTTGGCTGCAGCCGGCAAAGGCCGACCTTGATAAAATGGAACAGCTTCCTGAGAAAGAAAGATATTCGTCAGAAACTGATGCCAGGCAGGTTTTTCACAGACTCGCAGGGAACTGGACGTACTGGGGCTGGCAGGCTAACTATTTTGACAGCGAAGATGATGCAAAAGCTTTTTATGATGAAATGATGTATATGCTCGCTAACCAGATGGCAGCACCTAATAGTCCTCAGTGGTTCAATACGGGGCTTAATTGGGCTTATGGAATTACTGGTCCGTCACAGGGACATTATTACGTAGATTACAAAACCGGCGAGCTTACAGCTTCTGTTGATGCCTATACTCATCCGCAGCCTCATGCCTGCTTTATTCAATCCGTTAGTGATGATCTTGTGAATGAGGGCGGGATAATGGACCTCTGGGTTCGTGAAGCAAGACTTTTTAAATACGGTTCGGGTACCGGTTCTAATTTTTCTGAAATAAGAGGCTTAAATGAACCCCTTAGCGGCGGCGGTAAATCTTCTGGACTAATGTCGTTCCTTAAAATAGGTGACAGATCCGCAGGGGCTATTAAGTCAGGAGGAACAACACGCCGTGCTGCCAAAATGATAACCCTGGATCTTGATCATCCTGATATTGAAGAATATATAAACTGGAAAGTTAGGGAAGAGCAGAAGGTTGCATCATTAGTCACTGGTTCGAAGCTCTGTAATTATCATCTGAACGCTATTATTAAAGCCTGCTATGATGAACATCCTGAGAATGATCGCTTCAATAAGAATTTTAATAAGAAACTTAAACATGCTGTGCTGGAAGCCAGAAAAGCACAAATTCCTAACAATTATATAGAAAGAGTAATACATCTTGCCAGGCTCGGATTCAAATCAATTGAATTCCCCGTTTATGATGTCGACTGGACTTCAGATGCGTATGCTACGGTATCCGGACAAAATTCCAATAACTCAATAAGAGTTACTAATAAGTTTATGGACGCTGTTCAGAATGACGGCGACTGGAATCTATACTGGAGAACTGAAAAGAAAAGAGCAAAAAAGGAGAACCGTACACCGAAGCCTAGTAAAACTTTAAGAGCAAGAGATTTATTTGATGACATAAGTTATGCCGCATGGTCTTGCGCTGATCCCGGTATACAGTTCCATACTACAATAAACGAATGGCATACCTGTCCTGGTGACGGAGAAATAAAAGCATCAAATCCCTGCAGCGAGTATATGTTCCTTGATGATACAGCGTGCAATCTTGCCTCTCTGAACCTTGTAAAGTTTTATGATTCGAAGTCAAGGGAGTTTTCAATAGTTCCCTATCGCCACGCTGTAAGATTGTGGACTATAGTGCTCGAAATAAGTGTGCTTATGGCTCAGTTTCCCAGCAAAGAAATTGCACAGCTGAGTTATGATTTCCGAACCCTCGGTCTTGGTTATGCAAATCTTGGATCACTGTTGATGCTTCAGGGTATTCCTTATGACAGCAACGAAGGTTTTGCTATTTGCGGGGCATTAACCGCAATTATGCATATGACTTCATATGCAGCATCTGCAGAGATGGCCAGAGAAGCGGGTCCTTTTAGCAAATATGAAAAGAATAAGGAAGCTATGCTAAGAGTTATAAGGAACCACCGCAGGGCAGCGTACAATGTTCCTCGTGAAGAGTATGAAGGTCTGTCAATTTATCCGGTGGGTATAAATCCCAAGCATTGTCCTTCAGACCTGCTTAAAGCTGCTCGTGAGGATGCCGATCTTGCTCTTGAGATGGGTACTCAGTATGGCTTTAGAAATGCCCAGGTTACGGTAATAGCTCCAACCGGGACTATCGGACTTGTAATGGACTGCGATACTACCGGCGTTGAACCTGATTTCGCCCTGGTTAAATTCAAAAAACTGGCCGGCGGAGGTTACTTCAAGATTATAAATCAGTCGATTCCGCCCGCACTGGAAAGATTGGGCTATAATAAAGATCAGATCAATGAGATCGTTAAATATGCAAAAGGCTCGGGTTCTCTCGAGGGTTGTCCTTATATAAATAATGAATCGCTTAAGGCTAAAGGCTTTACTGACGAGACACTTGTTAAAATTGAACGGATTCTTCCTTCGGTTTTCGAGTTAAGTTTTGCCTTCAATAAATTTACACTTGGTATTGATTTCCTGACAAAGAAACTGAACATTCCCGAAGATGACATTGATTCCTTTGATTTCAACCTGCTTACTGCGTTAGGATTTTCAAAACAGGAAATTGCTTCTGCAAATGATTATATATGCGGAACGATGACGGTAGAAGGTGCACCCTTCCTTAAACACGATCATTACCCTGTATTTGACTGCGCTAATAAATGTGGTAAAAAAGGAACGAGGTTTATCCGACCCATAGCTCATATAAGAATGATGGCTTCTGCACAGCCTTTTATATCCGGAGCTATTTCAAAAACGATAAACCTGCCTAACCAGGCAACTGTAGATGATATTAAGGATGCTTATTCACAGTCCTGGAAACTTGGCATTAAGGCAAATGCCCTCTACCGCGACGGTTCGAAGCTCTCCCAGCCTCTCAACTCTGTTAGTGAAGAAGAACTGGAAGCTCTTCTTGAGGACAAGGAAAACAATGATATCGTGAAAGTGGCTGAAAAGATAATTCATAGATATATCGCAAAAAGAAGAAGACTTCCCGACAGAAGAACAGGTTATACCCAGAAGGCCAAGATCAACGGTCAGTCAGTCTACATCAGGACGGGTGAATATGACAACGGACAACTCGGCGAAATATTTATAGACATGCACCGGGAAGGCGCAGCTTTTCGAAGTCTTCTGAACTGTTTTGCGATTTCTATTTCACTTGGACTCCAGCACGGCGTTCCGCTTGAAGAATTTGTTGATGCATTCGTTTTCACTCGTTTCGAACCGAGCGGCATCGTTTCCGGTAATGATAAAATAAAAATGGCGACCTCTGTAATAGATTATATTTTCCGCGAGCTGGCGGTTAGTTATCTTGGCAGAAATGACCTCTCACATGCGGATGATGAAATAAAAACAAAAACTTCACACAGCCTCGTAAAAAAGGTTATTGAACCTGAGTTCGAAAGCGAAGAGGTTGTAAGTGAGAGACTAGTTGAACTTGATAAGCCTAAAGGATCATTTGAATATTCCTTTTCTCCTAAAGAAAAACAACCGGTAGGATTTGCCCAGGTAAATAATAGTATGACCTCTAAGGTCAGACGTGCTATTGAAGCTGGTTATACCGGAGATATTTGTACTGAGTGCCAGAGTATGACAATGGTAAGAAATGGAACCTGCCTGAAATGTATGACTTGCGGTTCAACTTCTGGCTGCAGTTAATACTAGTCTGTAATATATCTTGTGATAAAAAAACCGGATGTCTCCATTCGGTTTTTTTTATCCTCCATCATTACGCCTGATTTAGTACCCGTAAGCTCATATACTACCATTACTTATAAGATAATCAGTTCTTGCCTTCAAGTTATTTTTCGACTAATAAGGTTCGTGAAATAAAATAAATTCCAAAATAAATATAGTGGGTTCTATCCGGGTGATACTCGCTCAGGAATGCAGTTAAAAATGAAAATTTAATCCGAGAGTAAATCCTCCATTTATGGGAAATGCCGATATTTCAGGAATATTGTTTTCGTAAGGATCTGCTTGATTCAGGTTTACTACTGCCCTGCTTATAACTGTTCCAAGAGCAGCCCCTAGAATCGTATCTGAGAGCCAGTGATTATCAGAATAAATTCTCTGGTAAGCAGTAAGTACTGCAAGTCCGTATAACCCGATCGTTGCATAAATGTTGTTTATTCTTTCGGCCAGAACTGTGGAAATCGTAAAAGCTACGGTTGTGTGTCCTGAAGGAAGCGAGTAATTGTCATTAGTAAAATTATAATTCCCGAAGTCAGTGTTGCCATTATTAGTATAAGGCCGGCTGCGCGAAATTAACATCTTAAGTATTACATTGATTGTACCGGCATAAAGCAGGGATTCAGCCAGAAGCCGTCCTGTTAGTGAAACCGAGCGCTCGTTAAAAATTAACCCGGCGGCGTATATTCCTGCCGACAGTGAAACAGCAGGAACAACCGAACCATAATAATGACCGATCTTCGTAACATCATCAAGTGTTGTAGTCTGGTTCCTTCTTACTATGCTCCTCACATCATTATCCAGAAACATTGAAAGCGCAGTACCACCCAGGATTATTCCCGTTACCGACCACTCACCGTCCGTAAAATGAGCAGGAGCTTTTAGGATATCCCAGCCGTCGCTAAAACTCTTGTTAAAATCGTATTTAATCAGCCCTATAGGAGTCGGGGAGGAGTGGAAGGTATTCAGAGAGTCTTCGCTTGTGTTGCCGGGATTACCCGGAAAAGCTGAGGTATAAAAAATCATTATCGAGAAAATAAGAATAGAGAAGAGTTGTTGCACAGGAATTCCTGAAAAGGATGAATAATAATATTACTTTTGATTTATCAATGACTTAAGATAGTAAAAAACCCTTGTGTTGTAATATGACAGATGATAACTGACTTTAAAAAATTCCATTCTGTTCAATCCTTCTGCCTCCCATAAAGCGTCTTGAATAATAATCCTGATCCAGCGATGAAACGATAACCCCATTCCTTGAACTAGCGTGGGCGAAAAGATTATCCCCTATATAGATGCCGACATGACCGGGACGGACTCTCCTTCTTGTATTAAAGAAAACGAGGTCTCCGAATTTCAGCTCATCGCGGTTATTAATTTCAATCCCCTCGCCATACTGTTCTCTGGCCGACCTGTTCAGATCAAGGGATAAAACATTATGAAAAACTGTTTGTGTGAATGCTGAACAATCAATACCGTTCGTCGAATTACCGCCATACTTATACGGAGTATTGAGATACTTAATGATCTCCATCAGTAGTTTTTCTTTCATTGTACTGTTATCAGCATTTATATCGGTAGTTGTATTGTCCGATTTAAGCTGATTCATAACGGAGGCAATATCAATTCCCTGGTCTTCAGGGATTTCTTCATCTTCTTCCGCTAATGTATCAGCTGCCGCGTTATTATCTTCTTTGTCAGAAAAACGCTGATGTTCTGCAGACTCATCCCCTTTGTGATCTCTTTCATACCGGGAGGTATAGGTGGAGGTTGAACATCCCGTTAAAACAAAGATGGAAGTAATAAAAAACAGTGTAAGGATAGATTTTATAGATAGTCGGGTCATATTCTTAATCAGCCGAGATATGTTTTCAGATTCTTACTTCTGGAAGCATGTCTGAGCCGGCGGATAGCTTTCTCTTTTATCTGCCTGACCCTTTCGCGGGTAAGGTTGAACCGCTCGCCTATCTCCTCCAGGGTCATCGAATGATCTTTATTTAATCCGAAATAAAGCTTAATGACTTCAGCCTCACGGTCGGATAAAGTTGAAAGTGCCCGTTGAATTTCGCTTTTTAGTGATTCGTTAATAAGAATATAATCGGGTGAGGGCTGTTGGTCATCTTCAATAACATCAAGAAGCCGGTTTTCTTCTCCCTGGGTAAAAGGTGCATCCATTGAAACATGTCTGCCGGCGATTTTCAGATTATCCGCAACCTCGTTAACGTCCATATCGAGTTCCTGGGCGAGTTCCAGGGCGCTGGGTTCTCTCTCAAATTCCTGCTCGAGGTTACTGTATGCTTTACCAATTTTATTAAGGGCACCAACACGGTTCAAAGGAAGGCGTACAATTCGCGACTGTTCTGCAAGTGCCTGAAGAATCGACTGCCGTATCCACCAGACAGCATAGGAGATGAACTTAAATCCACGGGTTTCATCGAACCTCTTGGCAGCCTTTATCAAACCCAGGTTGCCTTCATTGATGAGGTCGCCGAGTGAGAGTCCCTGGTTCTGATACTGTTTGGCCACACTGACTACAAACCGCAGGTTCGCTTTTGTTAGTCTTTCCAGGGCGGTATGATCACCGTTTCTTATCTTAATCGCTAACTCAATTTCCTGGTCGGCAGTTAAAAGATCTACCCGTCCTATTTCCTGAAGATATTTATCAAGCGACTGACTTTCGCGATTGGTAAACTGTTTTGTTATCCTCACAACAACATCTCCCGATAATTATGGATTAATCGTATCAACAATACCGACAATAGAAGCATCAACCGGAGCCATATCTACGGGCAGGGGTATTACAGCTTCTGAAGCCGTTATGTAAATTATTGTTTCCCCGGGTCCAGCCCCTACAGTATCAACTGCTACAATTGGTTCACCGGTATTCTTATATTCAGAATTTATCGGCTGAACGAACATCAGTTTAAAGTTGTTGAGGGCGCTGTATTTTCTGGTTGCCCATATATTTCCAATTACTATTCCAAGAAACAATTATTATACCATCTAATTATTCTTCAGGCTGGTTTAATTATCCTTTAATTTTGAATTCTTTAAGATTCCTGATTCGAAAGGTACTCTTTAAGAGCAACGTCAAGTTTATCCACGATGGCCATTATTACGGCATCAACCGGCTTGTTTTTAGTGAATTCGGTTTGTCTTGAGGAGCTGCCGGTAGCAACAAGTACTACCTCCCCTTCGCCGGCGCCAACACTGTCAACAGCTACAACAAATTGCTCTTTCTCTTTTAGTTCCAGATCCAGCTGCCTTACTATAAGAAATTTTGCACCAACCAGGTTTTCATCTTTCCTGGTTGACCAGACAGTTCCTATTACTTTTCCCAGAAACATTAAGATTCATCCTTGTTATTCTTAAACTGTAATAAACGGGGTTAATATACTTTTCATTTTTAAAAAATACAATTATAAGTTTTTGGTTTACTATTGAGTGTGTGATTAATGCATCTTATGGAATACGAGAACTATCTCAAAAAGCTTTCGCCTTTTAAGTTATTGCTTATTTTGAAGAAATCTGCGACTGTTTTTCCGGCATCTGAAAAGGTTTTCCGGATTCCAAGGTTTTTTATTTCAGATTTTTTCTTATAAAAAAGTAAGGGAACGTATTCCCGGCTGTGATCGGTACTGATTGTGGTAGGATCATTTCCATGGTCCGAAGTTATCATCAATGCATCGCTATCATCCAGATTATTCAGTAATTCTGGTAGAAAATTGTCAAATTTCATCAGTGCATCCGCAAAACCTGCAGGGTCGTTTCTATGCCCGAAATAGACGTCAAAATCTACAAGGTTAGCAAAGATAAAACTTCCTGAGAACTCCCGGGAAGCCTTCAGAAGGGCCTCGCAGCCTTCCTCATTTGATTTTGTTTTGCGGGGATGACTTATACCGCGGTGATTAAATAGATCGTTAATTTTTCCTATAGCAACTGTGTTTACAGCATTTTCCGAAAGAAGATCGAGGATTGTTTTTTCCGGGGGGTCAAGGGAATAGTCTTTACGATTGGTGGTGCGAATAAAATTTCCGGGTTTACCTAGAAAGGGACGCGCTATGACCCGTCCCACCATTAGCGGTTCAGTTAAAACCTGTTCCCTTGTTATTTTGCATATTCTATAAAGTCGTTCAAGGGGAATTATCTCTTCATGTGCGGCAATCTGAAATACCGAATCGGCTGAAGTATAAATAATAGGGAAGCCTGACTTCAGGTGTTCTTCACCCAATTCTTTAATTATCTCGGTACCAGAAGCTGCTTTATTTCCCAGCACTCCGCTGCAGCCGGTCAGATTTTTAAATTTTTTTATAATTTCATCAGGAAAGCCGCGGGGGAAATAGGAAAAGTCAACATCGACGTATAAGCCCCCAAGTTCCCAGTGTCCCGTCGTAGAATCCTTCCCTTTTGAGACTTCCTGAAACTTTCCGAAGGATGCCATTGGTTTTGCTTCGGGAGGTACTCCCTTTAATTGCTCTATATTTCCTAATCCGAGTTTCTGAAGGTTTGGAAGTTTTAAATTTGTATATTCGGAAATATGTCTGAGCGTATTGCTTCCGGTATCGCCGTAATCTCCTGCATCAGGCAATTCACCGATACCCACACCATCGAGGATAATAAGAAAGAGATTATTCATTATTGAACAGTTATCAGGCTTTAGTTAATGTTTCTGACGGTATTGCCGCCTCTTTCGAGAGCCTTCTGCAGAGCAAGGTCTGCATTATGCAGAACTTCATCAACATCGATCTTACCAGTCGAAGAGGCAACTCCGACAGAAATGGTGTAAGTAGTTTGTTTAGAAACGACTGCGATTGGTTTTCTGGCTATTTTGACCCTCAGCTTTTCAGCCCAGAGAAAGACTTCTTTCGTATTGGAGCTGAAGAAATATACAGCAAAAACTTTCTCTCCTATCCTGCCGAACAAATTAAGTGGTGTCATTTCTTTCCTTATAGTTTCAGCTACAGTCGAAAGCACCTTCGGAAGAGGATTTCCATCGAATAATGATTCCTGTTCAAGGAAATCATCAATTCTAATCAGGGCTACAGCTCCGGCGGTCTGCACTTTTTCAGCTTTTATAAGATCAGCGCTGAGTCTTTCTTTAAATGTATCGGTGTTCAGGACCTTGGTTTCCACATCAACAGCCAGGTAGCTCTTCAGCAAAGCCTGGGTGGAATAAGAATAAATCACGAACGATAAAATGTTCATAGCATTCTTAAGGAACTGCACATCCGCATTTGAAAATGCATTCTTTTTAAGACTTTCAAAGCACAGAACACCATAATTCTGATTGTTATAAATTAAGGGCATTGCAAGGAAAGAACCGTCAAAACTTACATCTTCAACTTTTGAATATCTTTTATACTGATCTCCGGAAGTATCATCAATTTTCACAGGAATACCGGTTATGATGCTTTTACCTACCAGCGTTCCGTTAAGTTCAATTTCAAGGCTTTCACCGATATACTTAAGTGATGTGTTGTTTATGATTTTGACAGTCCTGAACTTTTGTTCCAGAGGGTAATAATAAACAAAAGCGAACGCATCCCAATTGAGGAGGAAACCGACGGAATTGTAGATAGTCTGAATCAGCTCAGAATCAGAATTAAATCTGCTTTCTGGACCAATTAAGTTCAGCAGCCCCTTTAACCTTTGTTGTGAAACATTATCAGCATGCTTCTCCTCGAATATGGAGATTATCATTGTTATAACACGGACGAACCTGCCAAGGGCATATATTGTTTCAATTCCGAAGGCATCGGCGACCTTTGAATCAACCGCTATGATAGCAATTAGTGATTTATCATAAAACAGCGGGACTCCCACAAAGCTTCTTATGCCCTGCACAGCAGCGTAATACCTGATCACATCAGCCTCAGCAGCCGGCGAAATATCGCTCAGAAGTTCCGGCTCACCTTTCTGAACTATTTTGCTGAGAATATCATCTTCTATTTCCAATTTACGGTTTACAATCTCATCAGAATTTGAAACATATTTTTCGATGGAAAGCTTATCTTTCTTTTTATTATACCAGAAGAAGATCGCGGTGTTGGCAGAATATGCTTCCTTTATTACTGTAAGCATCTTTTCAAGAACAAATCCGAACTGTCCGTCGTGCCCTACTTCTTCAGGAAGTGCCTCATTTGCTATCTCTTCAAACCTTTCCTTGAGATCAGGCGGCTTGAGGGTTGTTTTAGCTGTGCTGTACTCCGGCACATAATTATCAGCAGTAATTATCTCGGGTTTATTACCGGAAATTATTTTAAAAGACTCTTCAAAATCATGCTTTGGTTCGCTTGGAATATCAGGCAGATCCTCTTCAGAATCGAGAGAGGAAAATGATTTATCAAACCGGATTGAGTCGCGCAGGAATATTATAAAGGCAACATAGATAATGATTACGGCAATCGTGATCAGCCTGATTATGGGATCATCTGTCAGAAATAAAACAGCAGCCAGAACAGGAACCAGCGAGAATATCAGGATTCTTTTCTTTTGTCTTCGATCCATTTTAGAGTGAAAAATTGGAAGATAAAAATTGAAGTAAATATATACTTACTCCTTAATAATAGCAAACTCAGAGACCTTTTATCTCTTATGTATAGAACAATTTAGCAAGGTGTTTAATAACTTCTTTTCTACCTGTTTTCTTAACCGCTGAATGCAGCAGGAGATTTTCTCCATCTATCAATTCAGGAAAATACAACCGGATATTCTTTTTAACCGAGGATATTTCAGACTGTTTAAGTTTATCTGACTTATTCAGGAGTACCAGGAAGGGTATGTTGTGCTCGTGTAACAATTCATTCAATTTTATATCCAGATCGGTCGGGTTATGGCGGCTGTCTATCAGATGGATTGCAAGCGTTATGTGTCCGGAATGCGAAATGTATTCGGAAATAACCCTACCCCAGTATTCCCTCTCCTTCAAACTGGTTTTCGCATAGCCGTAGCCGGGAAGATCAACCAGGTAAAACTTATCATCTATCCGGTAATAATTGATCGACCTGGTTTTTCCGGGAGTAGAACTGATCTTTGCGAGACTTTTCCTGTTAAACAGAGAATTAATGAAGGAGGATTTGCCTACATTGGACCTTCCGCATAAAATTACTTCGGGCAGTTTTTCCCTGGGTAAATCTTTGATATCATAAACAGATTTTATAAAGTGCTGCTGTTCAAACATGGGCATATAATAAAAAAGAGTAACCGGAAAACCGGTTACTCTTTTTATTGGCTAATAAAAGTTTATTATTTGTTCTTTTCTGCAGGTGTTTCTTCAACCACCTGTGCTTCTGGAATTTCCTGGTTCTTATCGGCTGCTTTCCTGGCTTTTCTTTCCTCTCTCTTCTCTTTGTGTTCTTCTGCCTTCGCATTTATAACATCATTATAATCAACCAGTTCAAGAATAGCCATATTTGCCGCATCACCCATCCGGTTGCCGAGCTTTATAACTCTTGTATAGCCGCCCGGACGATCGCCGATTTTTGGTACAATCTCACTAAATAGTTCTTTAACCACTTCTTTATCATGAATATGACTCATCACCTGTCTCATTGAATGAAGGTCGTTTTTTCTGGCCTTGGTAATCAAAGCTTCAACATGCCTTCTGGCTTCTTTTGCCTTTGCTTCGGTTGTTCTTATTCTTTTATGCCTCAGCAATGAAGTTGCAAGTGCATTCATTAAAGCAGCACGGTGGCTTGCAGTTCTTTTTAATTTTCTTCCTTTATTCCTATGTCTCATTAGTAAGCCTTTAATTCAAAATTAGTTAGTTTCAGTTTCTTCCTTAAGGTATTTGTCGACGTCCATTCCGAACTCAAGTCCCATATTTTCGACGATCTCCATCAGCTCCGCAAGCGACTTACGCCCGAAATTTCTGAACCTGAGCATTTCAGATTCATCTTTTCTGACGAGTTCTGCAAGGTTCTTGATATTCGCAGCTTTCAGGCAGTTATGAGATCTCACGCTTAACTCCAGGTCATCGACAGATGTTAAGAGTATTTTTCTTACCCTTTCGAATTCTGTATCCTTCTGGCTTACCGCCTGTTCCTCTTCCTGCTCAATGTCAAAGTTAATGAAGAGCTGGATATGATCTCTTAGTATTTTTGCAGCCTGTGTAAGCGCATCATCAGGTGTAATTGATCCGTCAGTATAAATTTCAATCGTTAATTTTTCATAATCATTTTTGTCGCCTATTCTCACGTTTTCAACATCATATTTAATGTTTTTAATCGGTGTGAATATGGAATCAATAGGAATTACACCTATGGTCTGGTCAGGAGAAACATTCTCTGAAGACGGAACATAACCCGTCCCTTTACCAACTCTGAGTTCAATATCGAACTTCGCGCTTTTATTCAGGGTGGCTATATGGAGATCAGGGTTAAGAATTTCTATTTCATTGCTACTTTTCTGAATATCCGATGCGGTAAATTCGCCTTCACTATTAAAAGAAATTTCAATTTTGTTAGGTTTCTTACTAAGAAGTTTCATACGTACCTGTTTCAGGTTCAATATAATTTCAGAAACGTCTTCAACAACACCTTCTATAGTAGTGAATTCATGCAATACTCCGCTGAATTTTACAGAGGTTACAGCGGCGCCGGTAAGTGAAGATAATAATACTCTTCTCAGTGAATTACCAAGCGTTACACCATATCCGCGTTCAAGCGGTTGTAATGAAAATTTACCATAAGTATTCGAATAACTTGACTCATCTAATACAACAGTTTCGGGCATTTTTAAATATGAAACACTCATTTAGTTATCCTCTAAGATTAATCTTAAAATTCTAATTATTATTTTGAGTAAAGCTCAACAACTAACTGTTCATTAGCATTTAGAGGAACGTCAACTCTTTCCGGAACCTGCAAAAATGTTCCCGACAGGGATGCTTTATCAATTGACAGCCAAGAGTAAGTACTATCCTTAACTCTTCTTAAAGATCCGTGAATGGCATCAAGTTTTTTACTCTTTTCCTTAATTTTAATTATATCACCGGCTGAAAGAATATAAGACGGAATATCAACGAGCTGGTCATTTACAATTATATGTCTGTGTCTTATAAGCTGCCTGGCTTGTTTCCTGGAAGAGGCAAATCCAACACGGAAAACAACATTGTCCAGCCTGCTCTCCAGGATCTTCACAAGGTTATCACCAGTGATACCTTTTGACTTATTCGCCTTCTCAAAATAATTTCTAAACTGGGTTTCAAGCAATCCATAAATTCTTTTAATTTTCTGTTTTTCACGCAGCTGAATTCCGTATTCAGAAACCTTTGAACGCCTTGAATTTCCATGCTGTCCCGGCGGATAATTTCTAATTTCAACTGGACATTTTTCAGTATAGCACTTCTGTCCCTTTAAAAACAACTTTTGTCTTTCTCTTCTGCACAATTTGCAAACTGAATCCGTGTATCTTGCCATTTAGTTAATTCTCCAAAATAATTTAAACTCTTCTTTTCTTAGGAGGTCTGCACCCATTATGAGGTATCGGCGTTACATCTTTAATGGATGATATTTCCAGACCTGCAGTGTTTAATGCCCTGATTGCTGCTTCTCTTCCTGATCCGGGTCCTTTTACCAGTACTTCAACTTTACGTAATCCAAGATCATATGCTTCTCTGGCAGCAGCTTCGGCAGAGACCTGGGCAGCGTATGGGGTATTTTTCCTTGATCCCTTAAAGCCATTCTTGCCTGCAGAAGACCAGGAGATTGTATTACCATAAATATCTGTTAACGTCACGTGCACATTATTAAACGTAGCTTTTACATGGGCTACTCCATTTGCATCAACATGACTTTTCTTTTTTGTTTTCTTTACTACTTTAGCCAATTTATATCCTCCAGTTATCTCATTTACTTCTTAGTCGGAGTTTTCTTCTTACCGGCGACAGTTTTCCTCTTCCCTTTTCGGGTACGGGAATTTGTACGGGTTCTCTGACCGCGGGCAGGAAGGCCTCTTCTGTGCCTCAATCCGCGGTATGTTCCGATATCCATTAATCTCTTAATATTCTGCTGAACTTCCGAGCGAAGCGCGCCTTCAACCTTATAATCAGCAGTAATGGCAGCTCTTATCAACGCTACTTCTTCATCAGTTAAATCTGAAACCTTCTTGTCGGGGTTAACACCCGATTTCGAAAGAATCTCCTTAGAGATTGAAGGGCCAATACCAAATATATATTGTAAGCCAAATAAAACTTTTTTATTCTTGGGTAAATCTACTCCAGATATACGAGCCAATTAAATTCTCCTTCCTAAAAAAATTAACCCTGACGTTGTTTGTGTTTAGGATTTTTGCAAATAACCCTTACTACGCCTTTGCGTTTAATTACTTTGCAGTTATCACATATTTTTTTTACTGATGCTCTTACTTTCATAATAAACTCCGCTATTTATATCTATAGGTAATTCTACCTTTTGTTAAATCGTACGGAGATAATTCAACGGATACCTTATCTCCAACAAGTATTTTAATAAAATGCATTCTCATTTTACCGGAAATATGCGCAAGAATCTCATGCCCATTATCAAGTTTCACCTTAAAGTGAGCGTTTGGCAATGTATCGGTTACTATTCCGTCAACTTTTATTGGTCCTTGTTTAGCCATTTAACAAATAGTAAGTATTTCTGCTTTATTATCCGATATTAAAATCGTATGCTCAAAATGAGCAGAAGGTGAACCATCCCTGGTCAATACTGTCCAGCCGTCTTCGGCCGTAAATACCCGGTAGTCACCTGCATTAACCATTGGCTCAATCGCCAATGTCATACCATTTTTTAACTTAGCTCCGGTGCCTTTTTTTCCGAAGTTCGGTATGGATGGATCTTCATGCAAATATTTTCCTACTCCATGCCCGCATAAATCACGAACTATTGAAAAACCATTTGCCTCAACATAAGTCTGAACCGCGTATGAAATATCATAAACGTGGCCGCCGGCCTGTGCTTCTTCAATACCTTTATAGAGTGATTGTTCCGTCACATCCATTAATTTCTGCTTTTCCTCTGTCAGTTCTCCAACAGCAACTGAAAGGGCTGCATCTCCATAATAACCGTTTTTGTAAACACCGACATCAAGAGAAACTATATCACCATTATTAAGAACTCTGGACCCCGGTATTCCATGAACAACTTCCTCATTAACAGACGAACAGATAGAAGCCGGGTAATCAATCGATGCACCACCCTGGGAATATCCTTTAAAGGCGGCTTTGGCCCTGTTGCTAAGAATATAATCTTCGGCTATCTGGTCTAATTCTTTGGTTGTAACACCTACTCTTACGTTAGCCTTCATGAGCTGCAGAGTCTCTGCGACTATTTTACAACTCTCTCTTATGAAATCTATTTCTTTCTTTGTCTTAATATAAATCACTAATATCTTCGGCTTTTTAACTTACCGGTTTTCATGAAGCCGTCGTAATGTCGCATTAACAAATGCGATTCAATCTGCTGCAGTGTATCCAGGGACACGCCAACGATAATCAGCAGACTTGTGCCGCCGAAAAACTGTGAAAACTGTCCCGACACTCCCCAGGCTGATACGAATGCCGGTAATATTGCAACAATTGCGAGGAAAAATGAACCTGGTAGAGTAATTTTAGTTAAAATATTATCAATAAAATCCGATGTTTGTTTTCCGGGTCTGATTCCAGGAATAAATCCGCCCTGCTTCTTCATATTGTCTGCAACATCTTTCGGATTGAAGGCAATTGCCGTATAAAAGTAAGTGAAGAAAATAATCATTAAAGCATAGACAACCGAATAAACCGGGGATGTATAATGAAAATATCCTGAAATTGTTTGCAGAAAATCATTATCCGGGAAGAACGAAAGCACAGTATTCGGAATAAACATTATTGACTGTGCGAAGATTATAGGCATTACTCCTGCTGTATTAACTCTCAGGGGAATGTACTGAGTAACACCGCCATATACCTTCCTGCCAACGACTCTTTTGGCATACTGCACGGGAATCCTTCTTGTTCCTTGTGTAACAAGAACTACTCCGGCTATAATTAATGCCATAAATACAAGGATAACAACTTCAATTATGATATTTCTCTGGCCGGAATTTATCAGCCTGTACTCATCCAGCAAAGCAAACGGGAAACGCGCTATAATTCCTATAAATATTATAAGAGAAATTCCGTTCCCGATCCCTTTATCAGTTATCTGCTCTCCAAGCCACATCATAAACATTGTACCTGAAGTCAGAATTATTATAGTACTGAATGTCCAGAGGAAACCCTGAACCGGAACAGGAACTATAGGCATACCCTGAACATTGATATTAAGCAGCCTGACAGTAACACCCCAGGCCTGTAATGCTGAAATAAGTACTGTACCATACCTGGTAAGTTGAGTAATTTTTTTTCTGCCTTCTTCACCCTCCTGCTGGAGTTTCTGAAAATAAGGAACCACTGCCCCAAGCAGCTGAAGAATAATTGATGCAGATATGTAAGGCATTATTCCCAACGCGAAAATCGCGGCATTGCTGAATGCACCTCCGACAAATAAATCGTATAGTCCGAACAGGTTGTCAGAAGTAGCATTTTCCATGCTCTTGGTAACAAGGGCGGCATCAACACCTGGAATAGTGATATGAGCGCCCAGCCTTACTATTGTCAACAGCGCCAGGGTATATATAATCCTCTGGCGAAGTTCATGTATCTTAAAGATATTTCTGAATGTATCTGTAAATTTTGACATTTAAAACCGGATTAAATCTTTTTTATTGAGCCGCCAGCAGCTTCGATTTTTTCCTGGGCGGACTTACTAAAAGCATTAGCTTCAACCTGTAATTTGCCTTTAAGTTCCCCTGAACCTAAGATCTTCACAGGCTGATTTTTCTTTTTTACCAGGCCGAATTTTCTTAAACTCTCAGAATTTACAACTTTTTCCTCAGCATCAGCGAACTTCTGCAAATCCTGAATATTAACTACCTGGTATTCAATCCTGAAAATATTGGTAAACCCGAATTTAGGAACTCTTCTCTGAAGAGGCATCTGGCCGCCCTCAAACCAGGCTTTCTTTTTTGCTCCTGATCTTGAAAGCTGACCATTCATACCGCGTGCTGCCGTTTTACCGTGGCCTGAACCCGGACCGCGGCCAACACGTTTTTTATTCTTTTTCGAACCTTCCGCGTATTTTAAATTGCTTAAAATATCCATTTTTAAAACCTTATTACTCGTTAATTTCTTCTACCTTAACCAGATGTGAAACTTTATTAATCATTCCTCGTATCTGAGGGGTATCATTGTGAACTTTAACCCAATTTGGTCTTCCCAACCCTAATGCCTCAATCGTTAATTTCTGAGTTTTAGGTCTGTCAATCACACTTCTGGTTTGAGTTATTCTCAATTTGCTCATCATCATCCTCATTTAGAACTAAATAAATCTTGAGTTGTAATTCCTCTTTTACGCGCCATTTTCCTGGCATCAATCAGGCTTAATAATCCATTAAGTGTAGCTTTAACCTGGTTATGAGGATTACTGGAACCAAGAGATTTTGTCAGGATATCCTGAACTCCGGCAGCTTCAAGTACAGCTCTTACACCGCCGCCAGCTATAAGTCCTGTGCCCGGTGAAGCAGGTTTCAGAAGAACCCTTCCTGCACCGTATTTACCAATAATTTCGTGGGCAATGGTACCTTTAATAACCGAAACATTTACCAGGGTCTTC
Source organism: uncultured Ignavibacteria bacterium (assembly GCA_963774455.1). GTDB lineage: Bacteria > Bacteroidota > Ignavibacteria > Ignavibacteriales > Ignavibacteriaceae > DATFVA01. The sequence continues at coordinate 359,497 of CAVZFD010000005.1, read as the reverse complement.
TTAGCGTCATCAATTCCTTTTGATATAGCATCGGTAACCTCATTAGCTTTTCCAAGTCCAACACCTACAGTGCCTTTTCCGTTGCCTACAACAACAATTGCATTGAAGCTGAACCTGCGGCCGCCCTTAACAACCTTTGCAACACGATTAATGTGAACAACCTTTTCTTTTAAGCCGTCAATTTCGTTTGACTTTACAGATTTCAAATTTTCTTCTCCGAACTTCTTTATTTACTTACTAAAAATACCAGGTTATTTAATTTTCTTGCTGCCGGAAGAGGATTCGAACCTCTACAGACGCCTCCAAAGGGCGTAGTCCTACCATTAGACGATCCGGCAACATATCTAAAATTTTAATCCTGCTTCTCTGGCGCCTTCTGCAACTGCCTGTACGCGACCGTGATAACGGTACCCGTTACGGTCAAAAACTACCGTATTTATATTCTTCTCAAGCGCTTTTTTCGCGACATAAATACCGATGGTTTTACTGCGCTGAATTTTTCCTTTGGCTTTCTTCAAATCATCTGCCAGTTCTTTTGTTAATGAAGATGCAGAAATCAGTGTGTTTCCGGTAGTATCGTCAATAATTTGAGCGTAAATATTATCAAGACTCCGGTAAATGGTTAAACGGGGTCGTTCTGGAGTACCGGAAATAACTTTCCTGATTTTAGTCTTTGAACGAACTCTTTTATGCTTATTTCTATTAATCATTTCCTAAATATCTCCATTAAAATTATTTACCAGCAGTTTTACCGGCTTTTCTCACGATTTGTTCATCAGAATATTTAATTCCTTTGCCTTTATAAGGTTCAGGTTTCCTTATAGATCTTATCTTTGATGCTACCATTCCGACAAGCTGTTTATCAATACCGGAGATCACTATTTGAGTCTGAGTAGGAACCTGTAAAACTATACCTTCCGGAGGTATAAAATAAATCGGATGTGAATAGCCCATATTGAGCAGTAAGTTTTTACCTTTAAGTTCGGCTCTGTATCCAACACCTACAATATCCAGGGTTTTTTGGTATGCCTCAGTAACACCATTTACCATATTCTGTATCAATGCCCGGCTTAGTCCATGAAGAGACTTAATCTCTTTGGTATCATTCGGCCGTGTCACGGTTAATTCACCGTCCTTAATTTCAATGCTTATCCTTGAATCAAAGGATCCTTCAAGTTCACCTTTCGGGCCTTTAACTTTAACGGAGTTACCTTTGTGATCGATTGTAACTCCTTTAGGAATCATTACAGGTTTTTTACCAATTCTAGACACTTTTCAAACTCCATTCAATAAAATTACCAGATGTAACAAACTATTTCGCCGCCGACTGATTGTGTTCTTGCATCTTTGTCCGTCAGCAGCCCTTTTGGTGTGGAAATAACGGCAACACCTAAACCATTTAAAACTCTTGGTATATCATTAGAGTTTTTATATACACGGAGACCAGGTTTGCTGATTCTTTTTAAACCGCTTATTGCAGGAGAACCATTACTATATTTTAGTTCGACTCTGATTTTATTTTGTTTATTATCTTCAACAATTGAGTAATCTTTTATGAAATTCTGACTTTTCAGAATTTCTGCAAGATTCTTTTTCATATTGGAAGCAGGGATATCTACCCTCAATTTTCTAGCTTTAGATGCATTTCTGATTCTTGTTAAAAAATCTGCTATGGGATCAGTTACTGCCATTGTTTCTCCTTTACCAACTTGACTTCTTTAATCCGGGAATTTCACCTCTCAGCGCCATTTCCCTTAATACTAACCTTGACACTCCGAATTTACGATGATATCCGCGCGCCCTTCCTGTAAACATACACCTGTTATGAAGCCGTATGGGTGAAGCATTCTTAGGAAGTTTCTGCAATGCATCATAGTCGCCTTTTTCTTTCAACTCTTTCCTTAATTTCGCATACTTTTCAACCATTTTGCGTCTTTTCTCTTCTCTAGCAATAAGACTTTTACGAGCCATTAATTCTCCTATTAAGCTGTTTTAATCTCTTTTTTTCTGAATGGAAAACCGAATGATTGAAGCAATTCATATGCTTCATTATCGGACAGAGCAGTAGTAACAATCGTAATATCCATTCCCAATACTTTCCCTATTCTGTCAACATTTATTTCAGGGAAAATAATCTGTTCTTTTATACCTAAGGAATAATTTCCTCTACCGTCGAATGACTTATCTGACAGACCTCTGAAGTCCCTCACCCTGGGTAGCGCAATGTTAACCAGCCTGTCAAGGAATTCATACATTCTTTCCCTTCTCAGGGTGACCATCGCACCGATATTAACACCCTCCCTGAGCTTAAAATTCGATATTGCTTTTTTGGCTTTGCGGATGTTTGGTTTCTGCCCGGTTATGGTTTCAAGCTCTTTAACGGCTTCATCCAGAATTTTAGGATCAGCAACAGCGTCGCCAACTCCCATATTAACCACAATTTTATGAAGATGAGGGACCTGCATTACACTCTTGTACCCGAATTTCTTCATCAGATCAGGAACAATGTCTTTCTTAAAGGTGTCTGCCAGTCTCGTTTTAATTTTAACCTGAGATGCAGGAACAGCAGCCTTAGCTTCTTTTCCTTTTTTGGAGGTCTTTGGTTGTTTCGCCTCTGTTTCTTTTTTCGTTTTCTTTTCAGCCATTTCTAGTATTGCTTTAGGGTGATTATAAAATATTAAACCATTTCTCCGGTAGATCTGCTAATACGGGCTCTCTTCTTCTTACCGGTATTCTCGTCAAGGATTACCTGAGAACCAAGCCTGGTCGGTTCGCTTGTTTTAGGGTCGAGCAGCATAATATTAGAAGCATGGATCGATGCTTCTTTTTCAATTATACCTCCCTGAGGATGTTTCTGACTTGGCTTTGTATGCCTTTTCCTCAGATTGATTCCTTCAACAATTACCCTGGTATTCTTAGGAAAAACTTTGAGAACTTTACCGGTCTTTCCTTTATCATTACCGGATATAATCATTACGTTGTCATTTTTACGAATTTTCATTTTTCATCCAATTCTTATAAAACTTCAGGTGCTAATGAAACAATTTTCATAAATTGTTTTTCTCTTAATTCTCTTGCGACAGGACCAAAAATACGGGTACCTTTCGGTTCATTCATATTATTTATCAACACCGCGGCATTTTCATCAAATCTGATATAAGAGCCATCTTTTCTTCTTACTTCCTTTTTGGTTCTGACGATTACGGCACGTGAAACCTCACCTTTTTTTACCGTTCCGTTTGGAATAGCAGTTTTAACCGTAACAACAATCAGGTCTCCCACGCTTGCGTATTTCCTTCCGCTGCCGCCAAGTACACGGATGCATCTAACTTTTTTCGCGCCGGAGTTATCGGCGACCACAAGGTTTGTTTCTTCCTGTATCATTTTCTCCTGTTCCTTTACTTGGCTTTTTCAACAATTTCTACTAAACGCCATCTTTTCTTTAAACTCAAAGGGCGTGATTCCATTATTTTAACTTTATCACCAATATTGCATTCACTTTTTTCATCGTGAGCCATAAGGTTTGTCGTTTTCTTATAATATTTATTGTAAAGAGGATGAGGAACTCTTCTCTCAATTGCAACAGTAATTGTTTTCTGCATTTTATTACTTACAACAATTCCGATCCTGGTTTTTCTTAACGAACGCTGTTCCATTTATGCCTCGACTCCTTCTTTTTTCACAGACCTGGCTTCAGCCATTTCTCTTTCTTTCAGAATAGTTTTCAATTTGGCAATATCTTTCTTTGCAAGACCAAGTTTAGCCGTATTTGTTAATTGTTTTAACTGATGAGCAAATCGTAAATCAACTATATTTTTTTCTTCTTCTTCAATTCTCTTTTTAAGCTCTTCAGTTTTCATTTCTCTGATTTCATGGATTTTCATTTGCTCACCTCGTTAACTTAAATCTGGTCTGGAAACCACTTTGGTTTTAATCGGCAGCTTATAAGAGCAAAGTTTCAATGCTTCTTCTGCCAGTTCTTTAGATACGCCGGACACCTCAAATAATACTCTTCCAGGTTTTACAACAGCAACCCAGAATTCAGGAGCGCCTTTTCCTTTTCCCATCCTTGTTTCAAGCGGTTTCTTTGAAACCGGTTTATCGGGGAATATTCTAATCCAAACTTTTCCATCACGCTTCATTTTCCTGGAGAGGGCAACACGACAGGCTTCGATCTGCCTGCTAGTAATCCAGTGAGGCTCTAAAGCTTTCAGGCCGTAATCACCGAATGAAACACGGCTCCCTTTATAAGCCTTACCAGCCATCCTTCCGCGTTGGGCTTTTCTGTACTTTACTCTTTTGGGCATTAACATAATTAAAAACTCCGGATGTCTTTTTTATTCAGTAACTCTTTTGCCAAGGATTTCTCCGCGGCAAATCCAAACTTTGATTCCTATTGAACCATAAATAGTCTCGGCTCTTCCATTTGCATAGTCAATATCAGCTCTGAGCGTATGCAATGGAATTCTACCTTCCTTATACTGTTCCGTTCTTGCCATTTCAGCACCGCCTAACCTGCCGGCACACATAATTCTGATACCTTCGGCACCCATTCGCATAGCTGCAGTAATTGACATCTTCATAGCTCTTCTGAAGGATACTCTTCCCTTCAACTGATTGGCAATATTTTCAGCAACAAGAAATGCATCCAGCTCAGGTCTTTTAATTTCAGAAATCTGAACTTTAACTTCCTTATCTGTTACCTGTTTCAGTTCCTGCTCAAGCTGGGTGATTTCCTTACCGCTTTTTCCAATAACAACACCGGGACGGGAAGTATGTATCGTAAGTATAATGTTTTTGGAGGTCCTGTCGATAACAATACGTGAAATACCTGCTTTCTTCAAGCGGTTCCTTATGTATGCTCTCAGTTTTTCATCTTCTTTAAGCTTGGGAGCGTAACTTTTATTTTCGTACCAATTAGAGTCCCATCCTCTGATGATTCCAACTCTTAACCCGATAGGGTTTGTTTTCTGTCCCAAAAAATTAACCTCCTAAAAATTATGCTTTAGTTGCAACTACAATTGTTAAATGACAAGATCTTTTTCTTATTCTGTAAGCTCTGCCCATAGGAGCAGGCGAAATTCTTTTCAAAGTCGGTCCCTGGTTAACAAAAGCTTCCTTTACGAAAAGGTCGGCAGGATCTATCCTGGTTGAATCATCCCGGTTCATAATATTTGATACAGCCGATCTCAATGTTTTCTCAGCATCCTTTGAAGCATGCTTTGGAGAAAAATGAAGAACTTCCAAAGCTCTTTCTACCGAAACTCCGCGGATCAGGTCAATTATCAGCCGCATTTTCCTTGGTGATGAACCAATATACCTGTTTATTGCTTTTGCTTCCATTCCTTAAAATCCTTGTAATTTTTACTTTGCCTTTGAAGCTTTTTCTGCTTTTGTTCCGGGATGACCTCTGAAAATACGTGTGGGTGCAAATTCACCTAATTTATGCCCAACCATATTCTCCGTTATATATACCGGAATCATTTTATTTCCATTATGCACAGCTATTGTATGACCTACAAAATCAGGTATAATGGTTGAAGAACGCGACCATGTCTTAATTATTTTCTTTTGATTAATCTCGTTCAGCTTGTCTATTTTAGAAGCCAGTTTGATATCGACAAACGGACCTTTTTTTACCGATCTTGGCATACAGCTCTCTACTTATTACGTCTTTTAATAATTAGCTTATTTGAATCTTTTTTATGTTTCCTGGTTTTCAGACCTTTAGCTTTTTGTCCCCAGGGTGAAACAGGATGACCTCCTCCGGAAGTTTTACCTTCACCACCGCCCATTGGGTGATCTACCGGGTTCATTGCCACACCTCTGACATAGGGTCTTTTCCCAAGCCACCTTGTTCTGCCGGCCTTTCCCAAGTCAATATTTTCCTGCTCAGCATTACCAACTGATCCATAAGTTGCCATACATTCAAGCCTGATCATTCTGACTTCGCCTGAAGGCATTTTCAGCTGAGCATAGTCACCTTCTTTGGCCAGAAGCTGAATGGAGGAACCTGCACTTCTTCCAATCTGCCCGCCTTTACCAGGTTTTATTTCAACATTATGAACAAAACTACCAAGCGGCATTTCTTTCAAAGGCAGCGAATTTCCTATCGATATTTCACTACCGGAGCCAGACGATATGATATCACCAACCTTCATTCCTTCGGGTGCAAGAATATATCTTTTTTCACCGTCTGTATAGTGTAAAAGTGCAATCCTCGATGTCCTGTTTGGATCATATTCAATAGAGAATACTTTTGCGGGAATACCTTGTTTATCTCTTTTGAAATCAATTATTCTGTATCTTCTCTTATGACCGCCGCCTATATGCCTTGCGGTTACCCTGCCCTTATTATTTCTTCCGCCGCTTTTCCTCAAAGCAGTAGTTAGAGATTTTTCTGGTGCAGACCTGGTTATCTCATCAAAAGAGGATTTTGAACTGAATCTTGATCCCGGAGTAACGGGTTTTAATTTTTTAATAGCCATTTATAAAAATCCTTATCTCTCTAAACTTGCTCAAACAATTCTATTGTTTCGCCTTCTTTAAGCATTACAATTGCCTTTTTGAATTTGGCGGTCTTCCCTGTAAATCTGCCGCTTTTTCTGAACTGGGTCTTGGTTTTACCGCTATGATTCATCGTTTTTACTTCGGTAACATGAACATTAAATTTCTGCTCAATAGCTTTAGCAATTTCAACCTTATTAGACTTCGGGTTTACTATAAATCCATACTTACCGGGCTGATCAGCTGAGATATTTGTCATCTTCTCAGTTATCAGCGGACGAATTAAAATATTATGCATCGGCTTCTACCTTTCCACCATTGCTGAAGGTTTTTGCAATCTCATTAACAGCACTTTCCTGAAGTATTAAAAGCTGGTTATTCAGAATATCATAAGTTGAGGCTTTATCGGCTTCGAGAACTTTCACTTTAGGAATATTTCTCCCCGCCCTATAAACACTTGTCTGATTCCCGTTTGTTAGCAGCAGTACTTTTTTTCCGCCTGCATTTAATGATTGAAGTATCTGCACAAACTCTTTTGTTTTAGGAGTATCGAAGTTGAAATCCTCGACAATCATTAACTGCTCATCTTTAACTTTTGAACTAAAAGCAGATATCCTGGCGAGTCTCCTTACTTTCTTTGGTAAATCCTGACGGTAATCTCTTGGCTTTGGACCAAAAATAGTTCCACCGCCAACCCACAAAGGAGAACGGGTCGTACCGGCACGGGCACCGCCCCTGCCCTTTTGCTTCCAAGGTTTTTTACCGCCGCCTCTTACTTCGCCTCTTTCTTTAGCCTTATGCGTTCCCTGTCTCTGGTTAGAGAGATAAGATTTAACTGACAAATATATTGCATTGCTGTTTGGTTCAGTCCCGAAAATTTCGTCAGACAAATCGATCTGTCTGCCAGTTAAGGAACCATCTGTTTTTAATACATCTATTTTCATTTTTATACCAAAATTGCTTCTATTTTTTCGGCCTGCCTGTAACAGGTTATGGCTTAATTAGTTCAACATACGAATTAACGGCTCCAGGAACAGCGCCTTTTATCAGAATGAGATTTTGTTCCGGAATTATCTTCACTACTCTCAGATTCGATGTAGTAACAATTTCATATCCTTTCCTTCCGGCCATCCGCTGACCTTTAAAGACTCTTGATGGATATGAACTTGCACCTATAGAACCGGGAGCTCTTAATCTATCGCTTTGTCCGTGAGTGGTACCTCCCACACCTCCGAAACCATGACGTTTCATAACTCCCTGAAAGCCTTTTCCAATGCTCCTGCCTCTAACTTTTATCTTTTCACCTTCTTTGAACAAGTCAACTTTCACATCATCGCCAATCTTGTAATCAGATATTGATGCAAATTTAAACTCTTTCAAGACGGCAGTCGGAGTAAGGTTATTCTTTTTATACTGTCCCGTAACAGGCTTAGAAATATTCTTTTCTTTTCTCTGTCCAAATCCGAGCTGCAGGGCTTCATAACCGTCTTTATCTTTCGTACGGATAGAAACTATCTTACAAGGTCCAGCCTGAATAACAGTAACGGGGATCAAATCTCCCTGTGCGTCAAACACGCTCGACATACCTATTTTCTTTCCTATAATTCCGGACATCTTAACTCCAAAAAATCATTAAAGCTTAATCTCAATATCCACTCCAGCAGGGATATCAAGCTTACTGAGTGAATCAACTGTTTTATTATTTGAATTATGGATATCTATAATTCTTTTATGTGCCCGTGTTTCAAACTGTTCACGAGATTTTTTATCAACGTGTGGAGATCTTAAAACAGTATAGACCGTTCTTTTAGTGGGTAAAGGAATAGGACCTGATACCACCGCACCTGTACTCCTAACAGTCTTAATAATTTTTTCAGTCGATTTATCGATCAGGATATGATCGTACGATTTCAATTTAATTCTTATCTTCTGACCAGGCACTTTTAATAATCTCCTTTGTTTTCAACACACAAAAAGGGAGTCTAGGAACTCCCTTTAAGGTGGTTCTTATTTAATTATTCTATAATCTTTGTTACGACTCCCGAGCCGACTGTTCTGCCGCCTTCACGGATAGCGAACCTTAAACCTTCTTCCATTGCAATTTCAGAAATCAGGTCAACCGCTAACATAACTCTATCACCAGGCATAATCATTTCAGTACCCTCAGGTAGAGTAGCAACTCCGGTAACGTCAGTAGTTCTGAAATAGAATTGAGGTCTATAGCCATTGAAGAACGGTGTATGACGGCCGCCTTCATCCTTTGAAAGGATATAAACTTCGCCCTGGAATTTTTTATGAGGAGTTATAGAACCTGTTTTAGCAAGGACCATTCCTCTTTCAATTTCATTTTTGTCAACGCCTCTTAACAGAATACCAGCATTATCACCAGCCATAGCAGCATCAAGTTCTTTTCTGAACATTTCGATACCGGTAACAACTGTTTTCTTGTGAACGCCTAATCCAATAAGCTCAACTTCTTCCTGAATTTTAACCTGTCCTCTTTCCACTCTACCGGTAGCAACAGTACCACGACCGGTTATTGAAAATACATCTTCCACAGGCATCAAGAACGGTTTATCCGAGTCTCTCGGCGGCAAAGGAATATATTCATCCACTGCTTTCATAAGTTCCCATATGCACTGAAGTCTGGGATCATCAACACCAACATCACTAGAAGCAGCTTCCAGAGCTCTTAAAGCAGAACCGCGGATTATCGGGGTATCATCGCCGGGGAATTCATATGAATTAAGAAGATCTCTCAGCTCAACTTCAACCAGTTCAAGCAGTTCCTCATCATCTACCATATCAACTTTATTCATAAACACAACGATTTTCGGAACGCCAACCTGACGGGCCAAAAGTATATGTTCCCTGGTTTGAGGCATAGGTCCATCCGTAGCGGCAACAACGAGGATTGCACCATCCATCTGTGCAGCACCGGTAATCATGTTCTTAACATAATCAGCGTGACCGGGACAGTCAACGTGAGCATAATGCCTTTTTTCTGTCGAGTATTCAACATGAGCCGTAGCAATGGTGATTCCTCTTTCTCTCTCTTCAGGAGCATTATCGATACTATCAAATGTTCTAATTTGTGACAAGCCCTTTTTTGCAAGAGCCATAGTGATGGCAGCCGTTAATGTAGTTTTACCATGATCTACGTGACCGATTGTCCCTATATTAACGTGAGGTTTACTCCTATCAAATTTTTCTTTTGCCATCTAATTATCTCCTTTAATTTTTTTCTTTTATTTAAAAATTATCAAACAGTTAATGATTTTTTCCCTAGTGTTTTTTCAGCAATCTCATCAGCAATAGATTTAGGAACTTCGAGATAATGAGAAAACTGCATAGTATAAATTGCGCGTCCCTGTGTCATTGATCTTAACACAGTTGCATAGCCGAACATTTCGGAAAGAGGTACTGTAGATTTAATTACCTGGGCATCTTTCCTGGCTGAGAACCCTTCTATCTTGCCGCGGCGGGAATTAAGATCTCCCATCACATCTCCAAGATATTCTTCAGGTGTAACAACCTCAACGTCCATAATAGGTTCTAATAGTACCGGCTTAGCTTTTTTAGCGCCGGCTTTGAAGGCTATCGAACCCGCAACTTTGAATGAAAGCTCGTCTGAGTCAACATCATGGTAAGAACCATCATAAAGTTTGGCTTTAACATCCACCACAGGGAAACCGGCAACAACGCCATTTCTCATGGCTTCCTGAATTCCGACTGAAACAGCAGGAATATATTCTTTTGGAACTGTACCTCCGACGATTGCATTCGTAAACTCATATCCTTTGCCAGGTTCATTAGGCCCGAGTTCTATCCATACGTGACCATATTTTCCTCTACCGCCGGACTGTTTAATAAACTTTCCTTCAGCATTAACTGTCTGGGTAATCGATTCTCTGTACGCTACCTGGGGCTTTCCGATATTAGCTTCAACTTTAAATTCTCTTCTCATCCTGTCTACCAGGATCTCAAGATGAAGCTCGCCCATTCCGCTTATTAGTGTCTGTCCTGTCTCTTCATCCACTTTAACCCTGAAGGTTGGATCTTCGTCAGATAATTTAACAAGAGAATCTGAGAGTTTATCCTGATCTGCCTTTGTTTTAGGTTCGATAGCGATCTGGATTACAGGTTCAGGAAATACAATCTTTTCCAGAACTACCGGATCTTCTTCAGCGCAGAGAGTATCTCCGGTTTTTGTAAACTTCAAACCTACAGCTGCCGCAATATCTCCGGCACGTACTTCATCAATTTCTTCACGGTGATTAGCGTGCATCTGCAATAGACGGCTTATTCTTTCCTTCTTGCCGCTGACTGCATTAAATACATATGAACCAGCTTTTAGAGTACCCGAATAAACTCTGAAAAAAGTAAGTTTACCCACGAATGGGTCGTTCATAATCTTAAATGCCAGCGAAGTGAATTTCTCTTTCTCATCAATCTTTCTTTTTACTACATCCTTTATTCCAATATGATGCGCTTCAATTTCTTTAAAGTCTATCGGAGACGGAAGAAAATCGACGACTGAATCAAGGAGTTTCTGCACACCTTTATTCTTAAATGCCGATCCGCATAATACCGGAATAATCTTTAACTCAATCGTAGCTTTTCTTAAAACATTCTTGACTTCGTCTTCAGTAATTTCTTTTCCTTCAAGATACTTCTCTAGAAGTGTATCATCCACATCGGAGACAGCTTCAAGCATCTCTGTTCTGTATTTATTTGCAGTCTCCAGCAAATCGTGAGGAATCTCTATCTCATCAAATGTTGCACCGAAGGTCTCCTCATGGTACATCCTTGCCTTAAAGGAGATAAGATCAATAACACCCGAAAAAAGATCACCCTCGCCGATAGGAAGGTTTATCGGAATAGCATTCGCTGCAAGCCGGTCTTTCATCATCTGAACAGCATTAAAGAAATCGGCACCTGTTCTGTCCATTTTGTTTATAAAAGCTATCCTCGGTACTTTATACTTATCTGCCTGTCTCCACACAGTTTCCGATTGCGGTTCAACGCCGCCAACGGCGCAGAACAGTGCAACTGCTCCGTCCAGAACCCTCAAAGATCTTTCAACCTCGACAGTAAAATCAACGTGACCGGGAGTATCAATAATATTTATCTGATGATCATTCCAGAAACAAGTTGTGGCAGCGCTTGTAATGGTAATACCGCGTTCCTTCTCCTGTTCCATCCAATCCATCGTAGCAGCACCGTCATGTACTTCACCAAGTCTGTGAAGACGTCCGGTATAAAATAGTATACGCTCGGTAGTTGTAGTCTTACCCGCGTCTATATGGGCCATAATGCCTATATTTCTTACCTTCTCTATCAAATGTTTACCTGACATTTTTTACCTAATCTGTTTCTATTTATAGTTATCAGTTATCAATTACATATCACCATTTAAAGTGAGCAAAAGCTTTGTTTGCTTCCGCCATTTTATGTGTATCTTCTTTTTTCTTAACCGCAGATCCTTCGTTGTTGGAAGCAGCGATAAGTTCTGCAGCAAGCCTGCCCGACATAGATTTTTCGTTTCTTGCTCTTGAATAAGTTTTTAACCATCTCATTGCCAGAGCAGACCTTCTTTCAGGCCTTACCTCTGTGGGCACCTGGTAAGTTGCTCCACCCACTCTGCGGCTCCTGACTTCAATAAGAGGCTGGGTATTGTTTATTGCTTTTTTGAAAACTTCCAGTCCGGGCTTTTTTGTCCTGTCTTCGATTATTTCAAAAGCATCATATACTACGTCTCTTGCCTTCGATTTTTTCCCGTCAAACATCAGGGAATTAATGAACTTCGCCACAAGTACATCATTGAACTTGGGGTCTGGTTTTACGAATCTTTTTTGTGCTCTTTTCTTTCTCATAAATTATTTTGCTTTTGGTTTTTTAGCGCCGTATTTGGATCTGCTTTTTTTTCGGTCTTCAACACCGCTGGTATCAAGTGTACCGCGTATTATATGATATCTTACACCCGGTAAATCTTTAACTCTTCCACCTCTGATCAGAACAATAGAATGTTCCTGTAGATTGTGCCCTTCACCGGGTATATATGCTGTAACTTCCATACTATTGGTCAGTCTTACCCTGGCTACTTTTCTTAATGCCGAGTTCGGCTTCTTCGGAGTAGTAGTATAAACTCTTGTACAGACTCCTCTTTTCTGAGGACAAGCATCAAGTGCCGGAGCCTTATTTTTAGCTAAAATCTGAGTTCTACCTTTCCTTACTAACTGATTTATTGTGGGCACAAATTCTCCTAAATCTTATCAATCTTAAAAAATTTCAGACTTCAAATATAGTTGTTATGTTAAAATTAGTCAAGAAAAACCATTGAAATAGTTATTCTTTTTAGACCGGGAATAAAAAATCCGGCTCCTTTTGAAGTGAGCCGGATTTTAATTCAGCTCTGTCAGACGTTATGCCTGAACTTCTTTTTCCGCTTCCGCAGGAGCAGCTTCTTCAGCTTCGGTGACTGGTTCCTGCGATTTAAGAATAAGATTGTTGTATTTCTTTAATCCTGTACCGGCCGGGATGAGATGTCCCATAACAACGTTTTCTTTCAGCCCTAACAAGTGGTCTACCTTAGCTTCTGTAGCGGCATTGGCCAGGACTTTTGTTGTCTCCTGGAATGAAGCTGCGGAGATAAAACTTTCAGTAGAAAGAGCGGCCTGGGTTATGCCTAAAAGCACGTGTTCAAAAGTTGCCGGTTCGGCATCTCTCGAAATAATCGGTTTTTTGCTTTTCTTCTTGAGATCAGCATTTATTTCCCTGATTTTCGCTTTTGGAATAAGCTGTCCGTCTTTATACCTCGAATCTCCTTTATCCTCAACAAATGTCATAGAAGATACTTTATTATTCTCCTCGATGAATTCATTCCTATCAACGATATCCTCTTCAAGGAACCTGGTATCACCGGGGGATACGATCTTAATTTTCTGAAGCATCTGTCTAACAATTACTTCAATGTGTTTATCGTTTATTTTTACACCCTGGAGACGGTAAACATCCTGAATCTCATTTACGAGGTATTCCTGAACGGCACTGGTACCTTTTATTTTGAGAATATCATGAGGATTAATCGGTCCGTCCGTGATTTTTTCACCGGCCGGAATTTCATCATTTTCCTGTACCAGGATGTGTTTTCCTAACGGTACATTATATTTCTTCTCGTCGGATCCGTCAGGAGCTGTTACAAGGATTTCACGTGAACCTTTTTTCCTTGCGCCGAACTTAACCGTTCCTTCTATTTCTGAAACAATCGCAGGTTCCTGGGGGCTTCTGGCCTCGAACAGCTCGGTTACCCTGGGAAGACCACCTGTGATATCACGGCTTTTTGTCTGCTGTTTGGAAATTTTTGCAAGGATTGTACCTGCAGGTACAGTTTCACCTTCTTCGACCGATAAATATGACCTTGTCGGAAGGTTGAAAGATTTCTTAACTCCATCTTCCGTTTCAACTGCTATACTCGGAGTAAGATTTTTATCCTTAGATTCTATTACAACCTTCTGCACGTGTCCGGTCTGTTCATCTGTTACTTGCTGGAGCGTAATACCATCAATAAGATCAACAAATTTTACGAGTCCGGGCATATCCGTCAGAATCACCGCATTATACGGATCGTGATTATAAAGGGGCTGACGCTTTTTAACCTTAGTTCCGTCATTAATAATAAGTTCAGCACCGTAAGGCACATCATACTTCTTGAGCTGACGGTTATTTTCATCGTATATTCCAATAACACCGCGCCTACCTGTTACAACTTTTACATTTCCATAGAAATCTGATTTTTCCACGAAGGTAATACGCTCAAACCTCACTATTCCTTCTGTATTGGTTTCAACCTGCGACTGACTTGCAATTCTCGAGGAAGTTCCGCCGAGGTGGAAGGTTCTTAAAGTAAGCTGAGTACCTGGTTCGCCGATTGACTGAGCGGCTACAATACCAACAGCCTCACCAATCTCTACCAGTTTACCATTGGTCAGGTTCCTTCCGTAACATTTAGCACAAACACCGCGTTTAGATTCGCAGGTTAATACGGTTCTGATATAGACTGAATCGATGTTTGAATCTTCTATTTTTTCAGCAATAACTTCCGTTATTAGTTCACCTGCAGGAATAATCAATTCATCTGTACGCGGATCATAAACATCTTCCTGTGCAACGCGGCCTGTGATTCTCTCACCCAGAGGCTCTCTCTCCTGCTCAACGTCTTTCAATGCTGTAATTTCAATTCCGAGGATCGTGCCGCAATCTATTTCCCGGATAATAACATCCTGGGAAACGTCAACAAGTCTTCTTGTAAGGTACCCGGCATCAGCGGTTTTCAGGGCTGTATCGGCAAGACCTTTCCTCGCACCGTGAGTGGATATAAAGTACTCAAGTACCGACAAACCTTCTTTAAAGTTTGCAACGATCGGGTTCTCGATAATTTCACCTGCCTGACCGGAAAGTGTTTTCTGAGGCTTCATCATCAAACCTCGCATTCCCGCAAGCTGTTTAACCTGATCCTGGGATCCTCTTGCACCTGAGTCGACCATCATATGCAGAGAGTTAAAGCCGTTGTTATTGGCTTTAAGTTTTTCCATAAGTGCACGCGCAACATCATTAGTAGTGTGTGTCCATACGTCAATAATTTTGTTATATCGTTCAGCGTCGGTAATCACTCCTTGCTCATGCTCATTCAGAATTGCTTCAACCTTTTTATTCGCCTTACCAATTAGTTCAACTTTTTCTTCCGGAATAATCATATCGCCATAGCTTACTGACAGCCCGCCTGCCGTAGCATACCTGAATCCGGTATCTTTCAGATCATCAAGGAACTTAGCAGTAACCTTATTTCCCAGCTTAAGGAACATCTGACCGATAAATCCGCCGAATGTCTTCTTTATAAGAAGCTGGTTGAAGTAACCCATCTCTTTGGGCACAATCTGATTGAAGATTACTCTTCCGGTAGTTGTCTCAAGAAACTCACCGTCGATCTTCACTTTAATCTTCGCATGCAGTCCAATTACTTTAGAGTTGTAGGCAATTATTACTTCATCGCTGGTACCGAAGACCATATCCTCACCTTTTTCACCTTCGCGGTATTTGGTAAGGTAATAGCAGCCAAGTACTATATCCTGTGTCGGAACGACTATAGGGCTGCCGTTTTGCGGTGAAAGTATATTATGACTGCTTAACATCAACAGAGCAGCTTCAAGCTGAGCTTCATATGATAAGGGAACGTGAACCGCCATCTGATCACCGTCGAAGTCGGCATTAAAAGCAGTACATACCATCGGGTGAAGCTGAATAGCTCTTCCGTCAATTAATGTAGGCTGAAATGCCTGAATACCCAGCCTATGGAGCGTTGGTGCACGGTTCAATAATACAGGATGACCTTCAATGATCTTTGCAAGTATATCCCAGATAATCGGGTCTTTTCTGTCGACTACTTTCCTTGCACTTTTTACAGTCTTATTGTGCCCTCTCTCAATGAGTTTCCGTATTATAAACGGCTTGAAAAGTTCAACAGCCATATCTTTCGGGAGACCGCACTGGTGCAGTTTAAGTTCAGGACCAACAACAATCACAGAACGACCTGAATAATCAACTCTCTTTCCAAGAAGGTTCTGACGGAAGCGTCCCTGTTTTCCTTTCAGCATATCGCTGAGAGATTTTAGAGGCCTGTTATTATCACTCCGTACGGCGCTGCCTCGTCTTGAATTATCAAAAAGAGCGTCAACGGCTTCCTGGAGCATCCTTTTTTCATTACGAAGTATGACTTCAGGAGCTTTAATATCGATTAATCTTTTTAATCTGTTATTTCTTATTATAACTCTTCTATATAGATCATTCAGATCTGAGGTCGCAAATCTTCCGCCTTCCAGGGGAACCAGAGGCCGAAGTTCCGGAGGAATTACTGGGATATAACTAAGAACCATCCATTCCGGTTTATTTGGGACTTTAACTTCCTCTTCTTTGAAGGATTCGAGTACTCTCAGTCTTTTAAGGATGTCTGATTTCTTCTGCTGTGAAGTTTCCTCCTTCAGTTGTGCTCTTAATTCTTTGGATAATGTTTCAACGTTTGTCTGTTTTAACATTTCCTTTACGGCCTCGCCGCCTATTTTAGCCACAAACTTTTTCGGATCATCATCATCGAGCTTTTCATTTCCTGCGGGAAGAGAATTCAGTACTTCGAAATACTGATCTTCAGAGATCAGATCTTTTTTAGTCAGACCGGTAGGACCGGGACTAATAACCACATAAGATTCATAATAAATGATCTTTTCAAGCTCTTTAAGACTTATACCAAGGATATTGCCTATCTTGGAAGGTTGAGCTCTGAAGAACCAGATATGAACTACAGGTACAGCAAGAGCAAGGTGTCCCATCCTCTCTCGGCGGACACTTTTTTGGGTTACTTCCACACCGCATCTGTCACAGATAATCCCTTTATATCTTATTCTCTTATATTTTCCGCAGAAGCACTCCCAGTCACGGGTAGGTCCGAATATTTTTTCACAGAAGAGACCATCCTTTTCCGGGCGAAAAGAACGATAGTTAATCGTTTCAGGTTTAGTGACTTCACCATAAGATCTTGTTAATATATCATCGGGACTGGCAAGACTGATAGTGATACTACTTATATCACGCATTGCATTTTCTTGAATTCTAAAAGCCATTTTTTATCTCCTAATTTCTTGGTGAAAATTGTTCTTTAGGTGTTAATTAATTTTTATTTCAAGGCTTAGTCCCTGAAGTTCCTTAATCAACACATTGAACGATTCAGGAATATTCGGTTCCTGCAAATTTTCACCTTTCACTATTGCTTCATATACTTTTGCTCTACCGGCAACATCATCACTTTTTACCGTAAGAATTTCCTGGAGAATATGAGCCGCACCATATCCTTCAAGCGCCCAAACCTCCATTTCCCCGAACCTCTGGCCACCAAACTGTGCTTTACCGCCAAGAGGCTGCTGTGTAATTAACGAATATGGTCCAATCGACCTTGCGTGAATCTTATCATCTACAAGATGGCTAAGTTTCAATATATAGATATAACCGCAGGTGACCTTCTGGTGGAATTTCTCTCCTGATCTTCCATCATAAAGAGTTGTTTTGCTTCCTTTTTCGAGCCCTGCTTTTTCCAGCCATGAATCAACATCTTCTATCTTGGCACCGTCAAAGATCGGTGTCGCAAATTTGACTCCCAGAACCTTACCGGCCCAGCCCAACGCAGTCTCATAGAGTTGACCCAGGTTCATTCTTGAAGGTACACCAAGTGGATTTAGAATTATGTCGACAGCAGTCCCGTCAGGTAGAAATGGCATATCCTCTGCAGGAACTATTTTTGCAACGACACCCTTATTTCCGTGTCGTCCTGCCATTTTATCGCCGACAGAAAGCTTACGTTTTTTAGCAACATAAACCTTTGCCAGCTGAACTATACCGGGAGGAAGTTCATCGCCGCTGGTGATTTTTATTTTTTCTCTCTTAAATTCCTCCTCAAGTTCAGCAAGGACATCAAAATAGTTTTTATAAACTGTATTGACATGCGAATTTAGTTTTTTCGATTCAAACCAGTCGAGAGTATAATCGAGCTTAGTTATATCTTCCATTGAAGAGAAAGTTGAATCTTTTATACCGGTTCCGCTTCTTAACACTATACTTCCGTCAAGATCACGGATTCCAGTGGTAGCACTGCCGTCAGTCAACCGGGTTAATTTATCAACAAGTTTGTTGTAATGATCTGTTAATTTATTTTTATGTTCCAGTTCCAGGTTATCCAGGAGTTTCTTCTCATACTTCTTTGATTCCGTATCTCTTCTTTTTCTGCTGAATAGCCTTGTTTTTATAACCGTTCCCTTTAATCCGGGAGGCGCTTTAAGGGATGCATCTTTAACATCTCCAGCCTTATCTCCGAATATCGCTCTTAACAGCTTTTCTTCAGGTGTCGGGTCGGTTTCTCCTTTAGGAGTAATTTTTCCTATCAGGATATCACCTTCCTTAACTTCGGCACCTTCTCTTATTATACCATTTTCATCCAGGTTTTTAACTGCTTCTTCACTTACGTTCGGAATCTCACGGGTTAACTCTTCTTCACCGCGTTTTGTTTCCCTGACCTGAAGTTCAAATTCCTCGATGTGAATTGAGGTATAAATATCTTCACTCACAACTCTTTCACTGATTATAATAGCATCCTCAAAGTTATATCCGCGCCAGGGCATAAATGCTACAAGAACGTTTCTTCCCAGGGCAAGTTCACCCTGATCTGTAGAAGTACCGTCTGCAAGAACGTCGCCTTTGGATATTTTTTGTCCCTGTTTAACAATAGGACGCTGATTTACGCTTGTTTCCTGGTTAGTTCCGTGAAACTTCGTAAGATTATAAGTAACGCTTTTTTTATCGATAAAAGTAGTTAAGGCTTCAATACTATGAGGATTGATATCATAGTTAACCGTAATTTTGGTAGCATCAACATATTCAACCGTACCGTTTTCTTCAGCGATAATTACTGCTTTGGAATCAGTAGCAACCTTCTTTTCCATTCCTGTGCCTACCAGAGGAGCCTCTGGACGTAATAAAGGCACCGCCTGGCGCTGCATATTAGAGCCCATAAGTGCCCTGTTCGCATCATCATGTTCAAGGAAAGGAATTAAAGCAGCAGCTGCAGAAACTATCTGTGCAGGGGCAACGTCCATATATTGAATATTTTCAGGAGTTACAATCGGAAATTCACCTTTTAGTCTCGACTTAACTCTCTCGTTCAGGAATTTTCCCTGTTCATTAATCGGTGCATTAGCCTGGGCTATGGTAAACTGATCTTCCTGTTCAGCAGTAAGGTATTCAACTTCATTTGTAACCTTACTTTTTACCACTTTACGATACGGTGTTTCAAGGAAACCATAACGGTTGACTCTTGCGAATATTGTAAGGGAAGAAATCAGTCCAATGTTCGGACCTTCAGGTGTTTCAATCGGGCAAAGGCGTCCGTAATGAGTATAATGTACGTCCCTAACTTCAAAACCGGCTCTTTCTCTTGTAAGACCGCCGGGTCCCAGTGCCGACATCCTTCTCTTGTGGGTCATTTCAGCGAGAGGGTTAGTCTGATCCATGAACTGTGAAAGCTGGTTTGTACCGAAGAAAGCATTTATTACGCTGCTGATTGTTCTGGCATTAACCAGATCCTGCGGAGTGAAATTCTCGCTATCACGCATATTCATGCGCTCTTTGATTGTCCTGGCCATACGTGCCATACCGATGTTGAACTGCTGTCCAAGCTGTTCGCCAACTGTCCTTATTCTTCTATTACCCAGATGATCGATATCATCGATGGCCTGTTCACCGTTTCTTAACCTTATGATATATTTCATTATTTCGATAATATCCTCAACTGTAAGAATCGTAGTTGTTTCAGGTATGTTAAGGTTAAGCTTATCGTTCATTCTATGACGACCTACATCCCCGAGATCATACCGTTTATCGTTGAAGAAGAGTTTATCGATCAATCCCTGTGCAGTATCGATATCAGGAGCTTCACCCGACCGCAACTGGCGGTATATGGCAAATAAAGCTTCTTCTTTAGTATGTGCCGTATCTTTACGCAGAGTATTAAGAATCAGGTCCTGCTCCGGAGAAGTATTTGCCACAACAAGCTTTAGAGTTTCGATTTCTATTTCCTTAAGCCTATCGATATCATCCTCGGTAAGGGTACTTTCTTTTGTGAGAAAAATTTCACCGGTAGACATATCGAAAATATCGCTTGCAACTACTCTTCCGATATAATCTTCAAGTTTTGCTTTCTTTACGATAATTTCCTCAATCAGCTGGAACAGGTTCAGTATATCGTCATCGGAGGCATATCCTAATGCTCTGAGCAAAGTAGTCGCAGGAAATTTTTTCCTTCTATCAATATATACATACATTATATAATTGATATCAGTGGCGAACTCAACCCATGATCCGCGAAGCGGGATGATGCGGGCAGAGTATATAGGGGTGCCGTTCGGATGCACTGTCTGTGCAAAAGCAACTCCTGGTGAACGGTGAAGCTGAGAGACAACAACACGTTCCGCCCCATTAATAATAAAAGTCCCTTTTTCAGTCATAAACGGGAGATTACCAAGGTAGACCTCCTGTTCAACACTATTTACAAATTCTTCAGTTTCGGGATCTTTAGTAGAGAGGCGCAGCTTGCCTTTAAGCGGCGCTGAAAAGGTAAGACCTCTCTCAAGGCATTCCTGAACAGAGTACCTGGGTTTTTCAATATAATATTCAATAAAATCCAGTCTATAGATTTCTTTGTTATCGAAGATTGGAAAATTTGAGGAAAACACCTGCTGCAGTCCTTTATTTTCCCTTTTAGAGGGTAAAACCCTCATCTGTACAAAATCTTCGTAGGAATCATTCTGGATACTCAAAAGGTCAGGAGACTCTATCACACTTTCAATCCTACCGAAGGAAATTCTTTTATTATTCAATTACAAACCTCCTATAAATGTTCTAAACTACTTTCAAATCAGAACCTTAAACAACGTGTACCAAAAAAAATATAAAAAGCAATAAGACGGACTTCACCCGTCTTACTACCTTAAGAAAATTACCTGGTAATATTCGTGATTTACTTTATCTGAACGGTTGCACCAGCTTCTTCAAACTCTTTTTTGAGTTTTTCAGCTTCATCTTTCGACACACCTTCTTTTACAGGTTTTGGAGCGGTATCAACAAGGTCTTTAGCTTCCTTTAATCCAAGTCCTGTATGAGCTCTAACAACTTTAATAACGTTAATTTTCTTTTCTCCGACACTCTGAAGAATTACGTCAAACTCAGTCTTTTCTTCTTCCGCTGCGGCTGCGGCCGGGGCTCCCCCTGCCATTATAACAGGTGCTGCTGCAGTCACGCCAAATTCTTCTTCTAATGCTTTCTTTAATTCAGCTGCTTCTAACAGAGATAATCCTTTAATCTTTTCAACTATTTCTGCTACTTTTTCGGCCATTTTATATTTCTCCTAATAAATTTTTTTTCTATGGTTAAAGTTATGCTGCTTCACGCTTGGAAATCTCATCTATAACACTTACGAGATCTCTAAAAACAGCATTTATTGCTCCGACGATACCGGATGCAGGTGAATTCAGACTGCCCATTATGCCTGCAATGATCTCTTTCTTTGAAGGGAGAGAAGCCAGTTCATTTAAACTGCTCCCGTCATAGTATTGATCTTCAATGTAGCAGGCTTTCATAGAAAGTTTCTGAATGGTATCAAAATATTTTTTGATTACCTTTGCAGGAGCAACCGGATTATCGGCAGTTGCAAAAGCATACCCGGTCATTCCAACGAGATGATCGGATAACTTTGCATATTTACCGCTTTCATCGAGGGCTCTTTTGAACAAAGTATTTTTAAACACTTTATACTTAATTCCCTCTTTCCTGAATTCAGTACGGATATCATTTATATTCGATACTGTAACCCCGGAATAATCGGTAAGATACACCGCATTGGAGTTATCGATTAGCTCTTTAACTTTGGCTACGATATCTACCTTTTCGTTCTTTTTCATTTCTCTCCCGTATCAGATTTTATGTTAATCGGATCGGCCAGAAGCATTTTATGAGTGCGTAAACTTTTAGTGCTGTACAATTTCTTCTTTGCTGATCTTCAGTCCAGGTCCCATCGTACTGGACAGATAAATACTTTTTATATACTGACCCTTGGCTGATGCCGGCTTTAATTTTACGATAGTATTGAGGAAAGCCTTCGCATTCTCAGCAAGTTTTTCAGCGTCAAAATTCATTTTGCCAATAGATGTATGCACAATTCCTGCTTTTTCAACGCGAAAATCAATTTTTCCGGCTTTAACCTCTTTTACCGCGTTCGCAACATCCTGGGTTACGGTGCCGCTTTTAGGATTAGGCATCAAACCTTTTGGTCCGAGTATCCTTCCTAGTTTTCCAAGTTCACCCATAGAATCAGGAGTAGCTACAATTACATCAATGTCAGTCCAGCCGCCTTTAATTTTCTCAAGATATTCTTCGAAGCCCGCAAATTCGGCTCCTGCATCGAGAGCTTCCTGTGCTTTCCCGCCTTTAGCAATCACAAGGACTTTAACTTTCTTACCTGTTCCGTTAGGCAGCGTAACTGTACCTCTAATCATCTGGTCCGCATGCCTGGGATCAACTCCAAGCCTTATTGCACAGTCAACTGATTCAGTAAACTTCACCTTTGAATTTTCTTTCAGAGCCTGAACAGCATCTATAATAGAATATTCTTTTTTAAGGTCTACCGCTTTAAGTACTTCTTTGTTTCTTTTTGAGTTTTGCATTGCAACACCATTTATAAAATTTTTAATCTTCTACAGTGATTCCCATACTTCTTGCAGTTCCGGCTACCATACTCATAGCATGATCAACATCAAATGCATTTAAATCGGGCATTTTTAATTCTGCAATTTCTTTAACCTGGGATTTGCTTACTTTAGCTACTTTATTTCGGTGAGGTTCAGCTGAACCTTTTTCAATCTTGGCTGCACGTTTCAACAAAACGGCTGCAGGAGGAGTTTTTGTGATAAAAGTAAAAGATTTATCTGCATAAACTGTAATTACCACAGGAATAATCAATCCTTCTTTATCCTGCGTCCTCGCATTAAACTGCTTGCAGAATTCCATAATATTAACACCCTTCTGGCCTAAGGCAGGACCAACAGGAGGTGAAGGATTAGCTTTACCTGCAGGAATTTGCAATTTGATAAATCCACTTATTTTCTTTGCCATAGTATTTACCTATCGGATAAAATTATTTTTCTAATTCTGCCTGAACAAAATCTATTTCGACCGGTGTTTTTCTTCCGAAGATTGAGACCATCACTTTTATTTTCATCTTCTCTTCGTTTACTTCCTGAACAGTGCCCGAGAAATTGTTAAATGGTCCGTCTATGATTTTCACCAGATCTCCTGTTCGGAAAATAGTCTCCATTCTCTCACTGCTTTCATCCTGGGAAATCCTGCCTACTATCCTTTTGACCTCCTCAGGCTGAAGAGGGTTCGGATTATTTTTTGTTCCGAGAAATCCCATTACGGAAGGGGTATTAAGAATGAACTCTTTAACCTGGTTATCGAGATCGGCATTAACAAGGATATAACCAGGGAAGAAATTTTTTGTTTTGCTTTTCTTCTTGCCGTCTTTTACTTCGAATACCTTTTCCATAGGGACGAGAATATCCTGGATCTTGGCGCGCAGTGCTTCGTTGTCGCCAAGCTCATTCTCGAGAAGTGTTTTAACCTTATTCTCGTGACCGGAAAATGTTCTAACTACATACCACTTATATTCCATACTGATCGCTAACTAAAAAAGTCCTTTTAATATTTGATTTATAGCCATATCTATAATGTATGTAAACGCAGCAATAACTAAACAAACAACAATAACCACTACTGTAGATTCTTTAAGTTCCTCCGTAGTGGGCCAGGTTACTTTTTTCATTTCTTTAACTACATCATTAAAGAAATTGACAATTTTTTCTTTCATTTTCAGAAGACTTTCCTAAATTAACTCTTGCACGTCAGGAGGGACTCGAACCCCCAACCTGCGGTTTTGGAGACCGCTGCTCTAGCCAATTGAGCTACTGACGTAGCAAAATCATTTTGTTTCTTTATGAATAGTATGCTTTTTATCCCAGCGACAGTATTTTTTATACTCAACACGACCGGCATGCAGTCTCTTGTTTTTAGTTGTAGTGTAATTTCTTCTTTTACACTCCGTGCATTCTAAAGTTATTATTTCTCTCATAATATTTTAATTTTAGGTTGTCTAAATCAAAAAGTGATATGAAGTCTCCGGCTTACCAGGAATACTTTACCAGCTTACCAATCCAATGTTCCCGGGAATAACCTGTCAACTCTTTTGAGCTGACGACCGGGATTGAACCGGTGACCTCATCCTTACCAAGGATGTGCTCTACCAACTGAGCTACGTCAGCAGCAATTCCAGAGCGGGAGACGGGACTCGAACCCGCGACCAACAGCTTGGAAGGCTGTGACTCTAGCCAACTGAGTTACTCCCGCATTAAGTCAAACAAAATTTTTAAGAACCTGCAATATTTTTTCCGCACAAAAAAATAAGGGAATCATTTTTCAATAAGTTATTCCCTTAACAAAATTTTTAGCTGTGGGCGGCGAGGGATTCGAACCCCCAAAGGCGTCAGCCAACGGATTTACAGTCCGCCCCGGCTCTCCAACTCCGGCGTCCGCCCAGTTTTCGAAACGAGCCACAAATATATTTCTATTTAAAGTAAAAAGCAAATTAAAAAGGGGGATTATCTTCTGTTTTCTTAGAAAATCAAGACTTTTTAGAATTTTAGAAGTAGAGAGATAAATATAGGCATTCACCCGTTAAATTAAAAAGAAATTCGGTATCCATTAATAAATACCCCGGAAATGCCTCTGGAATTTAACTGGCAGTTGGGTAAAAGTAACTCCTGCAATTAATCAAACATTTAAAGCCCGCTAACAATGCTGTTTTTAGTGATTCCAGAGTTCCCGGTCAAGACTCCGGTACTGAATTGCCTCGCTTATATGTTGAGGAAGTATATTTTCAGAACCTTCCAGATCCGCAATTGTTCGGCTGACTTTTAAGATACGGTCATAAGCCCGGGCGGAAAACCCCAGCTTTGTCATAGCCATTTTCATTAGTTCAGAACCTGCAGAATCCAGCTTGCAGAACTGCCTGATCTCTCTTGAACCCATGTCACCATTGTTAAACATATTTTTTAATCCTGAGAAACGTTTTATTTGTATCTCCCTGGCTTTTATAACTCTTTCTCTAATGCTGGCAGAGGATTCACCTTTGGCTTCGGATGACAGATCTTTGTACTTTACAGCAGGTACTTCAATATGAATGTCAATCCTGTCCAGCAAAGGACCTGATATTTTAGCCATATAACGCTGAATCTGCGGAGGAACGCACGTGCATTCTTTGGATGGATCGGTATAATATCCGCAGGGACAGGGATTCATTGCCGCTGCAAGCATAAAATTTGCCGGGAATTCGAGGGAAAGTTTAGATCTGCTGACGGTAACTTTTCCATCTTCGAGCGGCTGTCTTAGAACTTCAAGTACATTTTTTCTGAATTCAGGTAGTTCATCAAGAAATAAAACACCAAAATGGGCATATGATACTTCTCCGGGTCTGGGAAATGAACCTCCGCCAACCATGGCCGCATCCGAAACAGTATGATGGGGATTTCTGAATGGACGTTCAGTAACGATTGCCTTATCCTTTGGAAGTATGCCTGCAACCGAATGAATTTTTGTTGTCTCCAGAGCTTCCTCAAAGGTCATAGGAGGAAGTATTGAGGGAATTCTTCGGGCCAGCATTGTTTTTCCAGAACCGGGTGGTCCGATCATCAATATATTGTGCGATCCGGCAGCTGCAACTTCAATTGCACGTTTAACATTTTCCTGACCCCTTACATCCGAAAAATCAATATGATATTGATTTACCTTTGAGAACAGGCAATCGATCTCTGTCTTCGTCTTTTCTTTCTGGATTTCATCATTCAAAAATCGGATTACTTCTGACAAATCCTCCATTCCGTACACATTAATACCGTCAACAATGGAAGCTTCATCAGCTGATGCTTTAGGTAGAATTATTCTTTTTATTTTGCGCCTGCGGGCTTCAACTGCGATCGACAGAGCTCCTTTTACCGGTCTCAACCTGCCGTCGAATGCAAGTTCGCCTAAAAAAACAGTGTCGCTTAAATCAGATTCTTTGATGCCTTCAGTTGCTGCAAGGAGCCCGATGGCAATTGGAAGGTCAAATGAACTTCCCTCTTTTTTTATGTCGGCTGGGGCAAGGTTTACAGTGATTCTTCTTTTAGGAAATTCAATTCCGATGTTTTTAATAGAAGTTGATACTCTCTCCCTGCTTTCTTTAACAGCACTGTCAGGGAGACCAACAATTGTAAACCCGGGTATTTTTTTTTCTACGTGTGTTTCCACCTCAACCAGGTATGCATCGATACCATAAGTTGCACTAGAATAAATTTTTGAGAGCATTTCCCTTTATCAGGTAAAGTGTTAAGAACAATCCAAATATAGACTTAAATTGTAATAAAGTAAATTCACGACGGCAAGAGAGTTGGGATAAAAATAAAATACTTATGCAGCTTATTTGGTTAGAATCATCTTTTTTGTATTTGAGAAACGGGGAGTCGAAACCTTGTAAAGATAAACTCCTGAGGAAAGTTCAGAAGCATCGAAGGAGAATTTATGTGTGCCGCTTGTTAAAAAACCTTTATATAATTTTGTAATTTCTTTTCCTTCAAGGTTATAAACGGTGATCTCCAAATCGGTATCCTCGAGTAAATCGACAACGATACTGGTGCGGGGATTAAAAGGATTGGGATAATTCTGTTCAACAATGAAAGGTTCTGTTTTTCCCTGCCCTATTTTTACCTGGGAGGAAAAAACTTCTGAACCATCTTTGTTAATTTGTTTTATTCGATAATAAACTATTTCGGCTGAAGGATCCTTTGCATCAAGTAATGTATAATTTTTCTCATATGAATTATCAGCTTCAACAGAAGAAACACTTATGAAATCTGTGTTATTAACTGATTTCTCAAGAATGTATGTCCGCGCCTGCTTATAATCACCGCCGCTCCATGTCAATTCATATACATTTCCTGGCATGTCGATATTTATTTCTGGAGCACGGGCAAAGATAGGGGCATCAGATTTTACAAAATTGACAGAATTATAATGGGTTCCTGATTCATTGCCCGACCTGTAAAATTCATCTTCGGAATCAAAATTATACTGGTAAATCACGCGGGAATTTGCAGAGATAAAATTCAGGTAGTTTTTATTAATGAAGGATTGTTCAATATCATCGTTGAAATCAAGGAATCTCAATACATCAACCTGGTAAGATTTATTCCGTGATTCATTCCTCAAAATCCATTGCAGTTCTGCAGGCTGAAGGGAAGAAGCGATTTCAAAGCTTCCAACGAGAGTATTACCACAAAATAATTTCAGTCGATGATCATTAAAAGAAGAAAGCAGCGAAATATGGTACCAGTTCCCGCGACTGATAAAATAGGGATTAATAAGCTCTCTTGTTAAACTGCTCTCGGAATCGAAGGTAATCATTTGAAACTGGTTTGTGGAGATTTTTAAGAGGGTTTCGCCAGTCTGTTTGTTAATGACACTCAGGAAATCAGTTCGCTTATCATTTAATTTTATCCAGAATTCAGCGAGCAGATTTTCTATACCTTCGTCTACATCAGGTGTTAAAGAAAACTCACCCCCGGGAATAAGTTCTAGTGCATTTCCGGCGAACCTTTGTGGTTTATAGAATTTCAGGTGGATTGTAGAGAATCTAAGGGTGTCGTTTGATACTGCTGAAGGAGACGACTGAAGATAACCCAGTATATTATCTTCTGACTTAAAAATGCCTGCAAGCTTAAAATCTCCTGACTCAGCATTATCTGCTTTCAGTGTAAAAATCAGTTGAAAATAGTCCCTGGACGTAATCCTGTTTTTACTAAAATCAATTTTTGCCTTAAACAAAGAGCCATCTGCGTTTTCTGAAGCAATCTGTCTGCAGGGAATTTCCGTTGTACTATCGAAGGAACGAAGTTCAAGGTTATGAAAAGTTATTCTCTCAGGTAGGCTAAAATATAAATCCAGTTTGTCCGCGTGGTCGGATGGGTTGGAAGCAACAACAGATATATCAAAACTGGAAGTTGACGAAATATTATATGGAAAAGCTAATTTGTAGCTGTTTTCCTGCGGATTCTGTCCAAAAACAGGAATTGCGGCGAATAAGAGAAATAATATGTAAAGCCTTCTATGCATGGGGGGAGCGAAGTTAAGAACAAAAAAGAACTTCTTCAACTATTTATAATTCCTCAGGAAGTCAATTCTGTCCTGAAGCTGATGGACGGGGACCAGTAATTTATCTTTTCCATAGATTGCCTCTTCTCTGTTTGAAAAAGCCAGTTCATAATCTTTACTCATTACTATTGCCTCTTCCGGACAAACTTCTTCACAAAAACCGCAGAAAATACATCGGATCATATTTATTTCGAATTTTTCGGGGTAACGTTCTTTTTCTCTTTCGGTCTCCCCCGCCTGAACTTCAATCGCCAGCGCCGGGCACACCCTTGAACATAAACCGCATGCTACACACCTTTCCTCGCCGTTTTCTTCCATTACAAGAACCGGCCGGCCGCGGTATGAAGCAGCAGGAATAAACTTTTCTTCGGGATATTTCATAGTGAATTTGGGCTTAAACATATTTTTCAGTGTCAGACTGAGCCCCTTGACTATTTCAGGAATATAAATCCTTTCCCAGAAGGTTAAATCTTTTTGTCTCTTCTTTGCAGCCATCAAATCTCCGAAATTTCAAAATCTTTATTGTTAATGAATAACTAATTAACTATTAAAACTCAATTATATTATAATTTAAACAGCATTATAAGAATTGCCACCCATATAATATTGATTAAAGAAAGCGGGAACATTACTTTCCAGCCCAGGTTCATCAGCTGATCATACCTGAATCTTGGTAGACTCCATCTGACCCAGATAAAAAAGAAAAGGAGTGCACCGGTCTTAATTAAAAACATCAAAATCTGTATCAGGACCACAATTCCATTAGAAAGGCCTAGCGAATATACATTTACAAACGGTAAATTATAACCACCTAGATAAAGGGTCACAATCATTGCACTCGCTACAATCATATTAGCGTACTCTGCCAGGAAAAATCCCGCAAATTTCATGCTGCTGTATTCTGTATGAAAACCTCCAACCAGCTCTGGTTCAGCTTCAGGAAGATCAAAAGGCAGTCTGTTCGTTTCTGCAAAAGCGGAAACCACAAAGGTTATAAATCCCAGAGGTTGGATCCATGCATTCCATAGCCAACCGCCCTGTGATTCAACAATTGCATAGGGCCGAAGGGATTCAGCAAGGAGTAATACTCCTCCAATTGAAAATCCCATCGAAATTTCATATGAAATCATCTGGGCCGAGGATCTTATTCCTCCGAGCAGCGAATATTTACTTCCGGATGACCAGCCTGCTAAAGTAATTGCATAAACTCCTAATGAACTTAGAGCGAGAACATAAAGAATTCCCATATTTATATCTGCTACCACCAGGGGGATGGAATATCCGAACGCATTCAGCGTACCCGCAACTGGTATGACAGCATAAGTTGTGAATGCAACAAATAACGCTATAATTGGAGCCAGTGTATGAATCGGTTTAATAGCGGCTACGGGAACTATATCCTCTTTCAGCAGCAGTTTCAATACATCCGCGAAGGGCTGAAGCACACCTTCCCAGCCCACCCTGTTGGGTCCGAGCCTGTTCTGAGCCCATGCGCTGATCCTGCGTTCAAAATAAACCAGGTATGAAACCGTCAGAAGCATAACGGTTACAATGACCAGAATCTTTATAAGACTGATTATAATTAATTCCCAGATGTTCACTATAAATTCTCCGTTAAACTTTTACTGGATCTTTTGTGAATTTCCCTTTTAACTGAATACCTAGCTCCCCGATATCATCATAATCAAGTCCCTTAAAAGCGTTAATATTTCCGGCCATTTCTTCAAAAACTTCCTCCGCCATATCAAATTTTAGTTTGTTTCCGACTGCGTTTGCAAGTATTACGAGAAGCTTCCAGGTCGAAAATACATCGCGTTTGTTCTTCTCAGCCCACCTGTCGAATTTAGTTCCGAATTTATCAAGTCTGCTCATCATCATACCCTCCAGTGCACGGTCAACATTCATTGCAGCAACTGCGGGTCTGAGCCGCTGGACTCTTCCCTGGAAATTGACCATTGTCCCGTTCTTCTCGGCATACGTTGCAGCCGGAAGAACTATATCGGCCAGGGCAGCCGTTTTGTTCATATTAGTCGCATGCATTATAAACAGATCCAGTTTGGTGAGAATCTCTTCAAGCTCTGGCCTCTCACTTACAAGGTCATCTTCAATAAGGTATAATGCTTTAATTTTTCCTTTGCGTATTCCGTCTATGATACCTTCAAAGTTCAGTCCGTCTTTTGAGGGGATTACACCAGCAAGTTCAGCGCCAAGTGAATTAGGCGTCACATCTTCCCTACGAAGGATCTGGTCTTCAAATGAAGGATCTGTTTTCCTCATAAAGTCGATATGTTTTGAACCCATTAATCTTGCAAACTTTGCAAGTATATAATTGTCTTCGTTCGTTGCGTGTGCTGAACCTATGAATGCAATTTCATCTTTATTGAATCTCTTCAATTCTTTAACGGCAGCAGAGACTGCTTCATCAAGGCTGGTCTTTCCCAGGACACCATCTTTTCTCACATATGGACCATCTACCCTGTCCTCTGCATTTATAAATTTGAAAGTATTTATCCTGCCATGGTCACACATCCAGTAGCTGTTAACTTCTTCATTAAGTCTCGGGGTTAAACGCAGAATCTTATTATTTCTTACCCAGAGTTCAGTATTACATCCTCTCGCACATCCAACGCAAATAGATTTTGTAGCAGACATATCCCACACTCTCGCCTGGAAGCGGAAGTCACGGTTTGTAAGTGCACCAACGGGACAGATATCGGTTGTATTGAGTGAATAGGGATTGTCCAACTCCTCACCAGGGAATGTAACTATAGTTACCCTGTCTCCACGTTTAATAAAAGTAAGTTCCGGATCCTTTGCAATCTCGTCGCAGAAGCGGATGCAGCGTGAACAGGAAATACATCTCTCAGCATCGAACATAACGTAGGGACCGAGGGGAACCCTTTTATCTTTATGGGTCTTTTCCTCAACGAACCTGCTCTCGCCGTCTCCATGAGAATAGGCATAATCCTGCAGTTTACATTCGCCCGCCTCATCGCAGATCGGACAGTCAAGCGGATGGTTTATCAGGAGAAATTCCATTACCGCATTCCTTGCCGCCAACGCATTTTCCGAAGCGGTATGAACAACCATACTGTCGGCTGCAAGCGTTGAGCAGGCTATAACAAGCTTTGGCATTTTTTCAACTTCAACGAGACAAACACGGCAGTTCCCGGAAACTGTTAGTTTGGGATGCCAGCAGAAGTGAGGTATTGTAATTCCATTATCCCGGGCGGCCTCTATAATTGTTTGTCCCAGGATGAACTCCATTTCTTTTCCATCTATCACTATTTTGGGCATTCTGACTATCTACTCCTGAATTCTTAGTTTATTACTCTGATTTATTGAAATCTATTTCCCGACAGCTTCGTGCTCTTCAATGAATTTTTCGGTGAACCGGGCAATATTATTATAAGCTTTTATCAGGATCTCTTCGGGAGGCAGAAAGACCACCCTGAAATGATTCGTTCCCGGACGCTGACCGAATCCTGATCCCGGAACTACAACTACACCGGTTTCCCTGATAAGTTCAGCAACAAAAATATTATCGGGAGTATTGATATGGAGTCTTGGGAAAGCATAAAAAGCACCTTCCGGTTTCACACAGGAGATTCCGGGAATTGCATTCAGCATTTCGACCGTCATATCTCTTCTTGAAGTTAATTTCTGGTTTGCTGTTATAAGGTGAGACTGATCGCCATCCAGCGCCGTAGGAATAGCGTACTGCTCGGGATGGTTTGCGGACAGCCTGGCACGGAGCAGTTTGTTTATAGCTTCGATATAATCTTTCAGTATTGATCTGTCTCCGCTAACTATACCCCACCCAATTCTGAAACCAGGAACCATATAATTTTTGGATAAGCCGCCGAAGGTGACCATGGGAACTTCACTGTCGAGAGATGCTATTGAGGTATGAGATTCGCCCTCAAATAAAAGCTTATCATAAATTTCGTCGGCAAAAATAACCAGGTTATTATCCTTTGCTATTTTTATTAGTTCCTTCAGCGTATCCACACTGCAGTTTGATCCTGTAGGATTATTGGGATTTATAATAATAATAGCACGTGTTTTATCGTTTATCTTGCTTCGTATATCATCAGGATCCGGCTGCCAGCCGTTTTCCTCATTCAGATAATATGGATTCTCCATGTTCTGGAGTTTGCTGGCAATGGCAGTATAAAGCGGGTAACCGGGAGTAGGTGTCAGGACATTTTCTCCTTCATTTACAAGGGCGGTAAGACAGATATCAATTGCTTCACTGGCACCCGTGGTTACAAAAATGTCCTGTACGTTTTTTATATTTTTCCGCTCGGCTTCCTTAGCAATTGAATCAAGGGCCGGTTTAATTCCTGATGACGGTGAGTAACCGTTATAGTTGCTGAGCATTGCCTTATAGGTAGCCTCAACCATATGTCTGGGCGGGGCGAAATCGAATAAGTTCGGATCGCCTATATTGAGATAAAGCATCTCTTTGCCTGTCTTTGCAACTTCGTTTGCAAGTACAACTATATCGCGTACAGCGTACGTAATATTTTTTGTTCTTACCGCAGGTCTTATTGTTTTGCTCATTTTATTGATTTGATTAATTAAATAAAATTATTTCTCAGGCTGCAGATTTTAATATCGTATCCTTAGACTTAATTATTATTTTAATAAAAGTATCAGCATCCAGAAGAGTATTTGCCAATTCAAGTATGTCTTCCCTGGTTACCGAATCGATGTCTTTAATAATCTCGTCGGTACTTTTTATTCTGTTATGATATAATTCCGACTGAGCCATTCTGAACATCCTGTTGGAAGTATTTTCCAGGCTCAACAGGAAATGTCCCTTCATCGCCTCTTTCGCTTTTTTCAATTCTCTTTCTGATACTTTGTTATTCCTCATTTTCCTGAATTCTCTGTCAACAATTGCGAGTGCTTTATCCATCATCTTTTCGTTCGTAGACAAGTAAACCCCGAAGGATGACACATCATAAAAAGAATTGAGAAATGAATTCACCTGGTATGCTATCCCGTTGCGTTCTCTAATAGACTGAAATAGTCTGGAACTACTTCCCTCACCTAATATCTGGGTAAGCACAGCAGCTTTATTTCTAAACTCGCTCTTATATCCGAAAGTCGATTTTCCGATTATTGCGTGAATCTGCTGAATTTCTTTATCGATTAGTTCGATCCTGGCAGGGAGATTTGAATGATTATAATATCTTCTTTTAACGTTCGAAGAACCTAGATCCATTGAGAAGTATTTTTCGATCAGCTTAATAATTTTATCGTGCTCTACTGCCCCGGAAGCAGCAATCAACATCTTATTGAAGCCGTATTTTTCTTTAACAAAATGGAATAGTTCATTCTGATTAAAACTGCGGATATTTTTTTCTGTCCCGATTATGGGCAGACTAAGACTGTTTCCGGAAAATATAACTTCCTCAAACTTATCAAAAATTAACTCTTCAGGATTATCTTCAATATCGTTCAATTCATCAACTATAACGCTGGATTCCTTCTTAATTTCAACAGGCTTAAAGGAAGGGTTCTGTATCATGTCTGATAAAACATCAAAAGTTTTTTCTATATGATCGGCCAGCCCTCTTCCATAATAGCATGTATGTTCTTTAGAAGTAAACGCATTAAGGTATCCGCCTGTTGATTCAATCTCGTTTGCTATTTTACCTGCCGTACGCTTCTTTGTACCTTTAAAGAGCATGTGCTCAATAAAATGTGAAATTCCATTGTTATTAAAATTTTCATCACGGGTGCCGATATTAAACCAGAATCCGAGTGAAAATGATTTTACATAGGGTATGGTTTCTGTCAGAACTTTAATACCATTAGGCAGGACTGTCTTCTTATACTGATTCAAAATATCAAAAATCTCTATAATTTTTCAAAAAAAATATCGTCAAATATAGAGAATTGGCTTCCGGCAGTCAAGGTAAGTTATGCTGTGCAGGCGCGCATTATGGAAATAAGACAAGCTGGATTTCTAAATCCGGCTCGTTTTTAAGGTTCGGTTTTTTGTCGAAATTAGTTATCCCGGAGGGAAATATACTTCAACCTGAACCAGTAGACCAACTAACATTGCTAAAGTTTGTCTGGTCCGTCTTTCGGTCATTAGTCCCGCCTTTCCCCCACCAATAGCCCACTTTTCCGATGATTAGCCGGTCCGGCCATTGCTCGGTCCAGTGCCGGACCTTCCGGCGTCACCCTCCCCGTCAGGAATACCTTCGCGGGCAAAAAGGCGATGGGATCCTCCTCCGGGCAGGAATACTTTAGAGGGCAAGACGCGGACGGTCCAAAATTTACCCAAAGCGTATGTGGAGCGTATGTGGAGCGTATGTGAGAGCGTATCAGAAGGCATAATTGGGGCCTTTTTGGCCCGGGAAAAGTTGATAAAGTACGGCAAGAAGACAACAAAGAGATATCCATAAGCTAAGAGGCCAATAGTCAATTTTTTTTCTGTCTATACCTCCCTCCCCGTCAGGAATACCTTCGCGGGTAAAAAGGCGATGGAATCCTCCTCCCGGGCAGGAATACTTTAGAGGTAAGACGGAGGGGTCCAAAATTTACTAAAAGCGTATGTGGAGCGTATGTAAGAGCGCATCAGAAAGCATAATTGGGGCCTTTTTGTTTCGGGAAAAGTTGATAAAAGTTCGGCAAGAAGACAACAAAGAGATATCCATAAGCTAAGAGGCCAATAGTCAATTATTAGCCTATACCCCTCGCGGGTAAAAAGGCGATGGAATCCTCCTCCCGGGCAGGAATACTTTAGAGGGCAAGACGAAGGGTCCAAAATTTACCCAAAGCGTATTTGGAGCGTATGTGAAGCGTATGTGGAGCGTATGTGAGAGCGTATCAGAAGGCATAATTGGAGCGTTTTTGTTCCGGGAAAAATGGTTATGGATACCCGATACTTCGATAAAGTTGTGGCTGTGTTCCATTTGGGACCCGGTGAAGTTGGCTTTTTTCCTGCTGGGACCTTGGGAGGGTTGGCGGGATTCCGGTTGGGACCTGGAGAAGTTGGTTTTTCCTTTTAGGACCCCGAGGGAGTTGCGGCATCAAGAATGACAGAGAGACAGTCGGATAATGACAGGGGAGGCCGGACAAGCTTCAACCGATCCTGTCCGACCACTATGTTTCAGGATTTATTCTTAGATGCTAAAGTCTGAAATCGAGCTGTATGCCGGGAAGTATTATCATATTTCCTGAATCAAGTTGAAGTTGCGTTTCTTTCATAAATTTTGCACTTACGAGGACCCGGATATTTGATGCCAGGCTCAATGATATACCGGGATGGAAATATATGAAACCCACCGAACAATCCGGTCTTTTATCAGTACTTACGGTTGAGGTATAATATAGCGGGTCATAACTGTAACTGGTTCCGGGTGAATAATTAAGAAGCTGCTGAATGAAATAGCCGACGTTCACAAAATAGTTCACCAATGCAGAATCATTATTTGAATTAAAAGTTATTGTAAAGAACGGGTTTATATTATTTTCCTCACCGGTGTCATGGAATAAATACCGGCTCTTAGTTTGATCTCCCCACCAGTCTGTTATAGTCTGATCTACAACTGTAACAGCATCATACTTGTATTTTTGAAAAGTTAATCCTATATCGAACCTGAATATTGGTTCTGTCATATCACTGAATAACCCGATTCCGAAATTCCCTCCCATTTGATTATCATCCGAGAAAGAAATCCCGCCGAACAAAGCAAAACCCCTTGAAACTTTCAGGTCCATATCGATTCCGAATGAATATTTGCTGTAAGCCCATTCGATATTTTTAGTACGTGCTTTATAGATGGAGGTATCAGGCAGCACGACAGTTCCTGTGAAAACCTGATCGCTTGTAGCCTGCAAATTTTTCCTGTTAGTGACAGAAAACTTTGGTGAAAAGGTAATTTCGCCGGGATTGCTTCTTATATTCAGGTGTAAAGGAGGGGGTGTAATGGGGGCCTTAATCTTTGCATCACCAAGATAAAGCGTTTCTTCAACTTCCTGCGGGACACAACCGGAGAATAAAATAGTACCCGCGATCAGCAAACAAATCCAAATACCGGTTTTCATTTCAAAACTCCTTTGTTTTCTGCAGATATTATACTGAAATGAAATTCCTGGTTTGTCAAAAAAATGTCATAAAGATGTAAAAGAAATTTTAATCTTTCAGATGAATCTTTCAAAATTAACCCTTGAGGATTTATTTCTTATTTCATGAGAACAAATTTCTTTGTCGCTGTAAAATCACCTGCTTTCAACTGATAGTAATATATACCGCTGGCCAAATTACCTCCGTCAAAATTAATAGAATAATTACCGGATGGTTTATATTCATTGATGAGAGTGGTGATTTCATTCCCCAGAATATCAAAAATTTTGAGAGTAACCTGACCCGGTTTACCGATGTCGTACCTGATTGTGGTCGCCGGGTTAAAAGGATTAGGATAGTTCTGCGATAG
This sequence comes from uncultured Ignavibacteria bacterium, assembly GCA_963774455.1. Taxonomy (GTDB): domain Bacteria; phylum Bacteroidota; class Ignavibacteria; order Ignavibacteriales; family Ignavibacteriaceae; genus DATFVA01. The sequence goes on along the minus strand of CAVZFD010000005.1, from coordinate 322,640 downwards.
CGAAAATGAGCTAACAGGGTTTATTTTGTCTTCTATCCCAGTTATGGTTGTATCACCATACACTATTCCATTTATTACAGCACCTTTCAGATCACGGGAATCCCATCCGAAATCATATCCGTTCTGGATATTTGCCAATCCGAAATCCTGAACAAGTCTATATTGATAACTTATCAAAGAAACAGATTCGTATGTTTTGGATTTTTTATCCAGACCGAAAATGGTAGTATTAGAAAAATCTATCATAGAGGAAGGAACAGATGTCAAAAACCTATAACTCTTAATTGAATCTCCAACATCGGCGCGTAAGTCATCTATAAGGTACTCCTGCCCGGACAGAACCGAATCCTCATCGTATCGGTAAACCCTGACAGTTTGAGTGTCCACTCTTTCATAGTATATTCTATTGTATCCGGAACCAACAACTGATTCTTCCACTTCAAGATACGTTTTCTGATTTGGTTTTATAATCATATCGTTAACTTTTCGAGTAAACTGATACGTTTCATAATTAGGAAAATCCCAGGTTGTGCCATCGTATACCCATATATCTCCTACGTGCAGAGGATAATAACGCACAAGTTCGGGGTCGGGAGGAATTTCTTTTAAAGTAGTTAGTGTATCATTCTCCAGCTTGTAGAGGTGATACTGTGTAGCGACGTATAGCACTTCAGTCCCCCGCTTTGGATAGATTCCCATTATCCTTTCATCGAACTGGTAAAATGGAACGAAACTTTCTGCAAAGTTTGTCGACTTATAAAGATGATAATAGTAAGCAAGATAACAGATTCCGCTTTGGGAAGGATCATTGGAAAAAATAAAAGGCTGCGGGTACTGGTTTTTTAAAACCCAGGTATATGAATTTCCATTACCGGCTGACACAAAAAGATTGTAGGAATCATAAGCATTCATCCTGTATATATGTGTCTGATCGGGATCGTAAAATAATTTTGGATGAAAATATAAGTTATCATACAATGGTATATCATCAACTATAATGGAGGTTCGGCCTCCATCAAAAGATTTTATAAGCCTGTTCTGCTGATCGAGCCCAAAAATCTCATTGTCATTAAAATCAGAAACGGAGATCATATTAAAGTTCAAAACAGAATCCTCAGGGTAAGACAGTCCTCCATCGAAACTCCTGTTCAGCATTCCGTCACCGGCGTAAGTTCTTAAAGGATTTTGTTGGGAAATGTCGACATAATAAAAAGGCGATTGAAAGCCGGCAACCGAAGAATCGTTATAAGCTACAAATCCGATATTGTCGGGCATCATCCCAAATCCGCAATTGATGAAGTTGGCTGTGTCATCCGGAAAGAATTCAAAGTCCTGTACGCTCCTTGATAATGATTCATTCACAATATAAGCGTCCATTATTTTTTTCTCATATCCCGAAGTAACATCATATTTATATACCGGAGCGTAGGCTCTGAAATCTTGTGTTCCATAATGATAGAGTAGAATTGTTTCCCCTTCCGAAGTTTCAATTCCGCCTAAAGACAAAAAGGACTGTGAGAATATATTGCTGGCAAAAACAGCAAAAAGAAGGACTAATATCTTCTTCATATTTTTATCCCCATGTTTATTTCAGCAAAATTAGTTTCTTCGCCGCAGTATAATCACCAGCCTTTATTTTGTAGAAATAAATTCCGCTGGATAATCCACGGCCATCGAATTTAACCGAGTATCTGCCGGCCCTTCGTTCTCCATTAACCAGGGTGGCAACCTCATTTCCAAGGATATCATATACTCTGAGAGTGATGGAAAGAGTTCTTTCATCCCCCGCCGGGGTGCCGGAAGCATTTGGAATTGAATATTCAATAGTCGTTACGGGATTAAAAGGATTAGGATAGTTCTGCATTAATTCAAAGCCTTCGATGTCATTGGACTGACCGTTCATAATACCTGTAATTGTATATGCTCCATAGTAGTTTTGAATTTCAAGAGCTCTTTCCTTAAGCGCAGCTACGCTTTGTATATTATCAATCCCCTGTGCTAAAAAGATGGCTATCACAACCTCCTGGGTATCGCCCGGCATCATATTAAAAGGGCCGGCTGATAACATATTTCTTCTATCTCCATTGCCCGGACCTCCGGGCCATCCGGCACCTTCGTACCATCCGGTTCCTGTAACAGGATTTCCCGATAATACAAATCTCGTAGGCTCGCCCGTATTAGGATCGATAAAATCAGAACCATTCCAGGCGATTCCATTCATATTATTGTATATGTCAATTGAACCTTGATGGATACCGAGTTCAGGATCCTGATAAACCGAATGGAAGCCCCCCATATGCACCACAAAATCTGTCATTGGTAAATTCTGATAGCCTACGCGCCATTCATTATCAAAATAAGCAGTATCGGAGGCTAAACCAGGAACAATAGGTCCCTGAACCAACATATGTCCTATCGCCGGCGGCGGGGTTCCATATCCGCCCTCATCATTATTATCTCCATTATACGTATAACCTAATTTTAAGTTTACATCACATCCTGTAAAATCATCATTCGCATATCCCAGATCATCATCTGACCAGTATCCAGAAGCCATATCATTGATTGTATCCTGTCCCTTATTTATTAGCGTATATTTTTTGAATACCGTGTTCCCAAGAAATCCCGATTGATCAAATCCATAAACAAGGGTCTGTACTTCAAGACCCATCGGCATTGAACCGTATAAAAACATGGTGCGGGAAGGATCGAGATCATTAGAAACACACCACATAGTTTCATCACCTATGTACGGGTTATCGATACCAGGAGTGTAGACACCGTCATTATCCAAATCATTGAAAGGCGCTCCATCCTCTGCAGGCCATTCGTTATAATCCATTTCATACTGATCTCTTTCAGGTCCCGGAGGTAAACTCTCCCATCCATCCAATACTTTATATACCCTGTATTTAGGAAGGCTGGGATTATCTGCTGTTCCATTTGGCAGTATTTTACCGGCCTGTAAGCCATGGCGATAAGTACTTCCTCCACAAAGTGTGTCATTATTGATTATTCCTCCCCAGACTAATCCATCCTCAAATACTGCTCCTATAGCAGCATTGATGCCGCCGGGCCAGAATAATCCCTGACCATCAGTTAAAGAACTATGAGAACCGTCGCCGTTATTAGAAATGTACATCATAATTTCATTTACAGAAATAAAATTATAATGGTCATTTGTAAGGACTTTTGAGGTCTTTTGGTTTTTATCCACTGCATTAAAACCAAAGAACAATGTGCAGATACTCAGAAATATCAGCGGATAATTATGCCGGTTCATATCTGATCTCCACTTTTATTTTAATTATAATTCTAAAGCTTCTTTTATTTGTGCTCCGACAGATATAAGAGTGAGAGGTTTCCGAAGAGGAGTTTTCTTTAAGATGGCCCATTTTTTCCCCACGTTTGTTTTTATTTACTTAATATTAAAGAATTAAGAGAAGATAGTCAAAGGTTAAATTGCACTTCGCTGGCGGAGAATTTCAAATAGAAGCACGCCCGCGGCTACCGACACATTCAAAGACTGAATTTTACCCTTCATCGGAATGTTTACGAGAATATCACAATTTTCTGCTGTCAGTCTCCTTATCCCTTTTTCTTCATTCCCGAGTATAACTGCGGCGGGAATTTTATAATCTGCTTCAGTATATGGCCTGGAGTTTTCCAGTGCTGAACCGATAATCCAGAAGCCGTTTTCTTTGAGTTGGTTTATTGCCTGAACGAGGTTGTTAACCTGCGCTATTTTAAGGTGCTCAGTTGCGCCGGCTGATGTCTTTACTACTGTCTCGTTGATCGGAGCGCTGTGGTGTTTTGTTAATATTATGCCGTCAACTTCAGAACATTCCGCGGTTCTGAGTATCGCTCCAAGGTTGTGAGTATCCTGGATTGAGTCAAGCAGCAATATGAGCGGATATTGTTTCTTTTTTGCTTCGGATATTATTTCCTCTATCTGAATAAATTTCTGTGAAGATTTCCTGGCTGCTATTCCCTGGGTATTGGGGTGATCGGTAAGGACTCTGAATTTTTCGGGGGTTACCTGGTTTACTTTTATTCCCCGCTTCTTTGCGGCTATAAGAATTGCGTCTACTATACCCCCTTTTTGTCCGAATAAAATATAGACCTGTTCAATCTCTTCCCCTGAATTGATCGCTTCAAGTACAGGTTTTCTGCCTACGATGAGACTCATTAAGAAGAAACCTCTTTCACAGGTTTCTTCTTACTTATATTTTTAACAGGCGGGGGTATAAATGCAGGTTTATTTCTTTTCGTCAGATAAATAAATCCGAGACTCCCCAGAATGACCATTATAACTGATATTAGCTGAGCTTCCGTCAGTCCAAACATCAGTTTGGGGTTCAGTCTTATTATTTCAATTAAAAATCTCTCTATACCTGCAAATACAAGATAAACCATAAATAATTTTCCGTCGCTCCAGTCTTTCTTCCGCAGCTTCCACAGGATTGCAAATATTATTAGAGCTGCAATAAATTCGTAAATGGGTGCAGGGTGCAGCAGTGTATTATCGGGAACAATGCCATTAGGGAAATGTTTTGCTATATCAGTTCCTCTGAACATTACAGAGGGAGGTACCGTTCCGTTTGAATAATCAGTTCCCCATGGAAGGCTGGTAGGGATGCCGTAATCTCCATCGCCGGCAAGGTGACAGCCGATTCTTCCGATTCCATAAGCTAGTATCAATGAAGGTGAAGTCGCATCGGCAATGGCAAGAAAGGGAATTTTTTTTCTTCTTACGTATATCCAGATTGCAAGTGTCGCCAGTATAAGTCCGCCGTAAAAAGTCAGCCCGCCTGGCGAAAATGCCATACTTACCGGGTCATTCAGGAAAGCATCCCAGTTTTCAAAAAGACTAAAAAGTTTGCTTCCGATGATTCCGAATACAATTGCAAGCAATGTAATTTCGGTGGCGAGGTTAGGATTCAGCTTCCTTCTTTCGAATTCTTTGGTTAGAATATAGCTGGCAACGATGAACGCTATTCCCAGCATCAATCCGTAACTGTAAACGGTAAAGGGACCTATTTTAAATAATTCCGGATACATCTGTTTTTAACCTTTCAGGCAAATGTAAATTTCTCTTCAGCAATCTTAAAAGTACAGAACCTGCCGTTGTTCTTATTTTCAGGGATAGATTCGGATGTAAACACAATACTTTTTTTAAAGACATTAAAATCTACTACAGTGGTGTTAATACTTCCATCCTGTTTTATAATATTTATTGTATGCTTTCCATATAATTCATCAAAATAGATAATACCGGATGCGGGTCCCGGTTCGTTTATATAATTATTTGTCGCTTTCAACCCCGCTACACTTATATCAATAACATTTTTTGTTTTTCTGCTGTCCAAAGATAACTGGTAGTTTAACACCGAAAAGAGCCTGGTTGTTTCAAGTTCAACGGCATACTGCTGGATTTTTTTTGAGGAATTATAAAAGAAATAAAATTCACAATGATATTCGATTTCATCGCTTTTGTTTGAAGGAACCGCCTTTTTTAATCTTTCAGGAGTTTTTTCTCTTGTTTTGGGTATACCCGGAATAGATTTAGTTTTTTTCAGAGGCATTATTTTTTAACGGTTTTAGCTAAAATATCTTTATCAGCAAGCGGAATCAACTGTTGTTCGCCTGTATTCATATTTTTAAGGTTTGCCTGTCCGTTTTGGTATTCTTCACCGCCGATAAACAGCACATACCTTGCATTAAATTTATTGGCTTCTCTCATCTGTGCTTTTACGCTCCTATCGAGATAATCAAAATCTACAGTAAGACCCGACCTGCGTGAATTTACAGCAATCCCGAAAACTTCGGAAGTCAATTCTTTATCAATTCTTATAATGTAAAGATCAAGCCTGTCGTCGGGGAGTTTCAGAGTATTCTCATTCTCGCATGCAAGCAGAATCCTTTCCATACCCGCAGCAAAGCCTACTCCCGGTGTCGGTGTTCCGCCGAGCTGTTCGATCAAAAGGTCGTACCGGCCTCCTCCGCAAAGTGCACTTTGCGAACCGACGCTTCCGCTTACAATTTCGAAGGTCGTTCGCGTATAATAATCAAGACCACGGACAAGTTTAGGATCAACTTCAAATGGTATATCCGCCTTTCTTAATAAACTTTTTACAGCATCGAAATCCTGGATGCTTTCCCTATCAAGGTGTTCAATGAGCAGAGGTGCTTTTTCAAGGAGTTCCTGGTCTGATTCAACTTTGCTGTCGAAAATCCTCAGGATATTTTTATCAAATCTTTTACGACTGTCTTCTGATAGTTTTTCTTTTTTATCGCTTAGATATTCGCGGAGATTCTTTTTATATGCTTCCCTGGATTCAGGTACGCCGAGCGAGTTTATCTTTACTGTCAGGTCCGTAAGTCCCAGAGAACGCAGTATATCATATACCATCTGGATCATCTCAACATCCAGCATGGGTGAAACACTTCCTATAGCCTCAGCACCAAATTGATGGAATTGTCTTAGTCTGCCTGCCTGGGGACGTTCCTGGCGGAACATTGGGGAAATGTAAAAGAGTTTTGACAGCGGCTGCTGTTTCCCTAATGAATGTTCAATAAATGCTCTTACAACGGCAGCGGTCATTTCTGGTTTCAGCGTAACACTGGTTTCGCTTCTGTCAATAAACGTATACATTTCTTTGCCCACAATATCTGTTTCCTCACCAATACCCCGGGCAAATAGACCGGTTTCTTCAAATACCGGTGTTCTTATCTCTTTATAATTAAAGTATGTGAATATGCGTCTCACCGTATCTTCCAGGTATTTCCATTTCAGCGTTTCAGGGTATAGTAAATCCTTGGTACCAGTTATTGCTTTTATCATTTGGACAGAAATGATCCTTTCAGAGATGTTAAACGGAAGTACTAAACTTCGAAATAATTTTCTTCTTCTTTATGAAAAATATCGAGTATTTCTTCAACTGAACCGGCTTCAAGGAGTCTGTTCCTGAAATCATCTTTGTTCATCATCCTCGAGATCCGGCTGAGCAGCTTTATATGTTTGCTCACAAGGTTGTCTTTACCCACCAGAAGGAAAACCAGGTGCACCGGCTGATTGTCGAGCGCATCGTAATCAACAGGATTCTTTGTTTTTCCGAAAGCGGCAATTATATCCGAGATTGAATTCGTTTTTCCGTGTGGTATTGCAAATCCCTTCCCGACCCCGGTGGACATAATTTTCTCTCTATCGAGTACAGCGGACCTGACTTTCTCAATATCCTGTACGCGGCTGTCATTTTTAAATAGATCGATGAGTTCGTTTATTACTTCTTCTTTTTTATTTCCTTTGAGATCGGATATGATCACGCCCGGGTTTAATAGTTCAGAAACTTTCATTATCCGCCTTAATTCCTTCTATTTCAAATAATTGCAAAATGGATTTTAAATTTAACATTCCCTCAGAAGTTAATCAATTTTATAAGTATAAATAAAATAAATGACCGGGATGTTATGACAGCAAAATACATACAAATGCAATCTGTTTGTCTTAAGAATATTCATTTTAAATGACATTTAGATTGCCTTGCAATACACTTTAGCTTAATTTTGACAACGATTAATTTTTCAATTTTACGGGGATTTTATAATGGAGATACAGAATAGAACCATACTTGTATTGGGAGGCTGGGGACTTGTTGGCAGTGCATTAATCAGGAAGCTTGTTTCCGAAAATCCAAAGAAAATAATTATCTCATCTTTAAGGTTATCTGAAGCACAGGAAGCAGTTGTAAAACACAGGAAAGAATTCCCTGGTAAGGATAAGGATTTTTTTGCAGCCTGGGGCGGAGATATATTTGTAAGAAATGAATTCAAGGAATTAAGCCGGCAGGAAATACTCGATGATCCTGCAAAGAGAAGGATTTTGATGACGGATATAATGGAGGAATTAAATGAGGAGATCCTCCATAAGTCCTCTGTGTATCAGCTGCTGACAGAATACAAACCTGATATAGTAATAGATGCAATAAATACGGCTACTGCCATTGCATACCAGGATGTATACACAACCTACCGCAGTATTAAAAGGGCCATCAGTTCAAAAGCTGATTACGACAGGATCATTGAAGAAACAGAAAAACTTCTCTGTACAGAATATATTCCCCAGCTCATCAGGCACGTGCAGCTTCTGTACAGTTCGATGAGCGAGACAGGCACCAGGGTTTACCTGAAAATAGGTACGAGCGGAACCGGAGGCATGGGTCTTAACATTCCTTATACACATAGTGAAGAGAAACCATCACGTGTGCTTCTCAGTAAATCATCAATCGCAGGTGCACACACTCTCCTGCTATTCCTGATGGGAAGAACTCCCGTAGGACCTATCACAAAAGAGATTAAACCTACAGCGGCTATTGCGTGGAAGCGGATTGAGTTCGGTGAGATCAAGAGAAAAGGCAAACCTATTGAGATTGCAGATATCCCGGTTACCCGGGCAATTCCTCTGAAGGATAAATTCCAGATCTGCTCTGATCTGAATTACCCTTTAACCGGAAAGACCTTACAATCTGTTTTTATCGATACTGGTGAGAACGGAATATTCTCCCGCGGGGAATTTGAGACAATCACTGCCCAGAAGCAGATGGAATTTGTTACACCGGAGGAAATAGCTGATGTAGCGATTTTTGAGATCAAGGGCGGGAATACCGGCCATGATATCGTGAGTTCTCTTGATCATGCAACCCTGGAACCTACCTACCGGGCAGGATACATGCAGCATATGGCCGTTAAGAAACTGGATGAACTGGAGAGAAAGCATGGAAAATACAGTATAGCTTTTGAACTGCTGGGTCCTCCCCGTCTTTCAAAACTGCTGTACGAAATTCACCTGATGCGCTTGTTTAATAAATCAATGCAGGATATCATAGATAAAACTCCTGATGAGCTTTCCAAGAAATGTTTCGACATCATTGTGAATGATGACGATCTTCGGAATGAAATGCTCGCAGTGGGTATTCCTGTACTTTTACCGAATGGCGAATCCTTGCTACGGGGCAGCATTATAAAGATACCGGCATTCAGAGGCGACAATATTGTGGATATTAATGAAAAAAACATTGATACATGGGCTAATGAAGGCTGGGTCGACCTGCGGGTAAACAACATGGAGAGATGGCAGGAAAGACTTAAAGAACTTATTGAAGAAGCCAATAGTATTCCTGAAGATGATACAAGCTCTCAGCACGTCCGTACAAAAGAATACTGGGATAATTTCGAAGAAATAAAAATTGGAAAGATATGCAGCTGGCTCTTCATCCACGAAGAGCACGGAAACAGAATGAAATCATAGAAGATTATATTTAATCGATACTAAAGAGGCTGTCAGTGACAGCCTCTTTTTTTGGTTCGAATTGAATGTTTGAAACTTTTTGTAAAAATAACGGTTCAAACTATTATGAAGAAAGGTATTTTCATTTTAATAAAAGTCCTGGTAATCGCCGCTATTATAACGGCTTTTATATATCAGATGAGTATAGGTCAATGTCCTGTGCCTTAATTTCTAATTTATCATTGATATCATTGTTGAAATTTCATCAACCATCTCATCGATATTTCCCGAGAACCCGACTTGCATAAACCTGATATTTCCGCTTCCGTCAACTACAAATTTTGTTGGAATTCCGCTGACCCTGTAATCCTCAATTACCTTATTATCATTATCCAGAAGAACATGAAAAGGATAATTGTAATTCTCAATGAATTCCTGCGCGTTTAATTTTTTATCCTCTGCATTTTCCCAGGAATTAATGAACAGAAACTGAACGTTGCCATTTGATTTATACTGCTCGACAGCTTTCTGCATACCGGGGAAAGATGCTTTGCAGGGACCGCACCATGTTGCCCAGAAATCCAGAACTACAGTTTTTCCCTTGAGTGATTTAAGCGATACTTTCCGTCCGTCCAGGTCAACCAGGGAAAAATCGGGAGCGGGCTGTTTCATTATTTGTTTTTCAAGTTTCGCTACCAGCAGCTGCTTTGCGACTGATTCAAACTGAGCAATGTATGAATCAAATCCTGCTGACGAACCCTGGTCCCTGGTATAAATTTCCTTTAACATTGATTTCATTTCAGGCGTAGCTTTTCCCTGTTTTATGTATCCTTCGATTTCATTTTTTGCTGCATCAGTCTTACCATTTGCAACCAGGATTTTGGTATATAGCTGGTTAACTTCTTCATCTTTACCTTTAGTCAATTCCTTTGCTTCATTCAGTGGAGCTTCAGCTTCTTTCAGCTTCCTGAGGGTGAACAACGCATCAGCATATGCATAAAGATTCATACCGAGAATGGATTGACGATCCTCCTTCCATTCTTCAGTACTCTGGAAGTCAGGCTTTTTCTCAGAAGGATTACTTAACTCTTTCCGTGCACGCTCTACACCCAGATTTGCAATATCAAGTGCTATTTGAGCATCTTTATTGTCATCAAGCATCTTCGTGGAAATTGAATAAAATCTGTAGGTGGAGAACTTATCTATATTATTATCAAAAAATTCTTTCAGGACCTTATATTTGTTCCCCTGAAAATAACTTATGGCCATTGCATCATAAAAATTTGATAAATATTCGCTCTGAGGGTAGGCAGATTCGAATTCCTTAAGCATTTTCATTTTCTTGTTTAAGTCAGGTTCATTAGAAAATGCTTCATATTTCTCTTGCTGGACAAACTTGCTCTTAGGGTACTTGTCTTCCAGTATCTTTTTATATGTATCTGCACGGTTAGGCATATCCGCTTTATCATACCACTCCGCAAGAACAGTATAATCTTTTTCATTATCAGCGTGAGAATATAACCCCGCTAATTCTCTTATAATAATTGAAGAAGCATTGTCTTTGTTGAGCTTGGTTTCAACGCCCAAATACGGACCCATATAATCATTTTTAATATCCGGGTTCGTTTCAAAATCCTTTTTGAAATAATACAGCGAGGAATCAAAATTCCTGTCCATATCCAGGTAGTAGCTTCCCCACGTATAGATCGCTGAGGCATAACCGGCATTACTTCCGGGCAGAATTTTTCCCTTTTCATCGTAGAGATGAATCAGAAATCCCTGTTTCCGGTTATTGTCAATGTCATCGCCATTTTTAAATTTAATAAGGATGCCTTTGGTGGAATCAGAAGAGGATATTTTACCTTCCCATCCCTCATTGGTTTTCTGCATTTCCACCTGCCTCGTCTGATCAAGGTCAGTACTGTATAAATATGCAATGAGACTGACCTGAGATGCATCCCGCAGACCTGTGCTATCAGGATTATAAATAACCGTTATCTCTTCCCCAGGCTTTGGTTTGAGAGGTTCAGTAGAAAACTTTTCTTTTATTTTTACTTCTTTTGAGCAGGATTGGAAAAGTAACACTGAAGCAACAATAAGCAAAAGTATATATGCGTTTTTTTTCATTATGTTTCCAATTTTCAAAATACAGTGATAAATAATAAACTTAGTTAATATTTGAAATGCTTAATTTGTTCGCCATTCTCGCCGATCTCCGTCATAGCTTCAATACCAAGCTGGAGATGAAGGCTCGAATAGTTCTCAGTTACCATAAGATCTGATTTTGCAGTTTTAATCCCTTCAGGCACCATAGGCATATCCGAAACCAGCAGCAGCGCTCCATGTGGAATCTGGTTAACAAGACCGACAATAAAAAGAGTTGCAGTTTCCATATCAATCCCTATGGTGGAAAGTTTCTTAAGATAATTCTTGAATGCTGTATCCCATTCCCATACTCTTCTGTTTGTTGTATAGATTACCCCTGTTCTGTACTCAAGATTCCTTGCCGTTAGTTTTTCGGATACAAACTTATGCAGCTTAAATGAGGGAAGAGCCGGGACTTCCTTCGGCATATAGTCATCACTGGTACCCTCTCCTCTTATTGCGGCGATGGGAAGAATAAAATGACCTATCTCGGTAGAACGCTTCAGTCCTCCGCATTTTCCAAGAAATAATACTCCCTTAGGGTTTCTGGCAACCAGTAGGTCCATTATAGTAGCAGCATTTGCAGACCCCATCCCAAAGTTGATAATACTGAGTCCATTTGAATTGGTGGCGGTCTGCATCGGTTTGCCGATACCATTTATATTGCAGGAGAAATGGTCTGCGAAAGAAGTTATATAATTATTGAAATTTGTCAGCAGCATATAATCGCCGAACTCATCTATTTTCGTTCCCGTGTATCTCGGCAGCCAGTCTTTTGCAATATCAAGTTTTGTTTTAAAGGAACTGTTTTTATGTGATTTGGTTTTCAACGGGGGATTTGTGTTTGAGGATTGTGTTCGTTTCATATATTTTTGATCTTTGGGAATTAAAGTTATAAAAAATCCGGGACAATCCATGCAGAAAAGATTCAGGACTTTCTTAGAGAAATCCGGGTTAAACGAAGTTAAGGCTCTGCTCATAGTTCTGTCTATACTTGCAGGTATTCTGATATTTATCAGTATAGCTGACGAAGTTGTAGAGGGTGAAACTCAGCATTTTGATAATTACATTTTGAAATCTTTAAGGGAACCCGGGGATGTTTCTACTCCTGCTTTTCCCGGCTGGGTGACCGACGCGATGAAAGACATCACTTCTCTTGGCAGCGGAACGGTGATTGTCCTGGTCACTTTCTTTGTGACTGGCTATCTGCTGCTCAGGAAGAAATATTACTGGCTGGGACTGGTACTGATCGCGACTATCGGAGGGGCGCTGATGACATTAGGAATAAAAGAGTTCATCGGAAGAACGAGACCAACGGTTGTAACACACCTCCTTGAGGAAAAATCGTTAAGCTTCCCCAGCGGTCATTCTATGATGTCGGCTATCGTTTACTTAACGCAGGCAACCCTGCTGAGCAGGATTGAGAAAAACATGAAGGCTAAGATTTATATTATTTCGGTGGCCCTTTTGTTAACCTTCCTGATCGGTATCAGCAGAATTTATATCGGGGTGCATTATCCCACCGATGTTCTGGCCGGCTGGATCGCGGGAATCAGCTGGGCCCTTCTCTGCTGGTATGCAGCTGCATTGCTTGAGCGAAGGAGACCGGAAAAAGAGCAGGATTGAATTCAGAAAATAAATAACGGACCCGGACAGTTATAAAAACTTCAGATTACTTAATAACTAAAAACTATAGGAAATACCCATTATAAATTTTCTTTCATGCAAACACGGATCGAATCTTTGAAATCCCACGTAGATATTTAGAGGAATATCCGCCGTCAATTCAGGATGTTTTGAGAATTGTTCAGAGAGAATATTCTTCGGAGCTCTTAAGAGCAAAGATTTCTGAGAAGTAGAATCCTGTTTTTCTTTTTTCTTTGAATCATCTTTATCTATGACGAGCTTATAGACCAACAGACCCGCAATAATTACTACCCCTGCGATTAATAAACCCGAGCTGCCGCCGCCTGTATCCTCAGTCTGGCTGGCTGATCCTCCCCCGCCGCCGGGAACGTCAGTTGTTTTCAGAAAACCCTGCCCGTAGCTATCTGGCGACGAAAAAATAACCTGCAGTCCGAAAAATATCAGAACAAATAAAGGTATGCATGTTTTGTATGAAGAACGATACATCTTATCCTCACGCGAATTTCATTTTGACGCATTAAGATAATTCATTTATAACAGAATTACCAAACTCCCTGGTTCCATGTTTTCAGGCAGTAATAACAAAATAGATCAGAAAAAGGTGACAACAATTATCAGGAATTTAACTCAACCACGAAGCTGAAGCCATGCTTCTTAAATCCAAGAGATTCATAAAACTTATGTGCATTTTCTCTCCGGAGGTGACTCGAAAGCACCATTTTATAACAGCCTTTCTCCCGGCTTCTCTCCATAGCAAATTTCATCATTTCTTTGCCGATACCGATGCCCTGAAGGTCTTTCCTGATTACTACATCCTCCACAATGGCCGACGGCTCACCCCGATGCGCAAGGTTATCCATTATGAGCAGTGCAAATGTCCCCACTGCTTCATTATTATATTCCGCTATAAAAAGATGGTAATCGGGATATTTTTTCAGTTTATCAAACTTCTGTTCAGCCTCCCGAAGCGAAATTCTGTCTTCCGGATCTTCCGTAAGCCCATAATATAATTCAAGAATTTTTTCAAGATCACCCTTCGCTGCAGATCTGATTCTGATTGGAATCATAGGTTAAAATTGGTTAGTATATGTCTTTGTTGTGGGTAGGTACTGAATGCTTCGATATCATCTCACCTTCTTCAACTATCACAGCAGACAGCTTATTAGAGGTATATACTGAAGTATCTATGTATGCAACGTTATTCCATTTCTGATAAATGACATCCTGCTTACGCGTATGTCCCACAATCTGAAGTTTTCCCAGGTTCATAAGTTCATCTCTCGTCCACAATATACCATGTTCACTGGTGATGCTGTTACGCATTTCTTCATCGAGCCTCTCAATATCTTTAAGGGGTTCAGAACCCAGTAGTAAATTGAAATAAGATGAAATTCCTGCATGAGAGATGAAGCATCCCGGAAGATTAAAAAACAACGGGGCCTGTGTGATGATGTCGAGATGCTCGGAAATTTTATCGAACTTATTATCGTATGAAGAAATAGTTCTCTCGAACCCGTTATATATCCAGGAGGCGCCCATATTTGTAGTGGGCTTTTTGATAAAATAATAGAACATGTAATCGTGGTTGCCGGGAGTGAATTTTATTTCTTCATTCTTCACGTACTCCAGAACTTCGAAACTGAAATTACCCCTGTCAATGAGGTCACCTACGCAGTATAAAGGAATAGCCGGGTAAAGACTCTTTATTTTTTTCACCAATTCCTGCAGTGTATACAGGCATCCGTGCACATCACCAATTACAGCTATCATACTTAAATATACTTAATTTCCTGTGCATATTTTTTAAGTTCATCACGAAACTTCGGATGTGAGATACTGATAAGTTCCCTTACACGCTCTCTTATGGACTTGCCGAAGAGCTGAGCTACACCGTATTCGGTTACAACATAGTGAACATCCGCCCTGTTGGTGATTACCCCTGCCCCCGGTTTGATCTGGGGGACTATTCTTGACATACTTCCGTCCTTGGTAGTTGAAGGTAATGCAATGATGGGCTTCCCGTTTTCAGAATGAGCAGCTCCTCGTATAAAATCAACCTGTCCTCCAAACCCGCTGTACAACTTCGTGCCTATCGTATCGGAACAGACCTGGCCTGTTATATCAACTTCAATTGCAGAGTTGATGGCAACCATATTATCATTTTTTGCAATCACAAAAGGATCATTAACATATTCCTGCGGATGGAATTCGATCAATGGATTATTATCTATAAAATCAAACAGTTTCTTAGTCCCCAGTACAAAGCCTGCAATTATTTTCCCCCGGTGAAGGGTCTTCTTTTCATTAGTAATAATTCCCGATTCAACCAGGCCGATTATTCCGTCTGAAAACATCTCCGAGTGAATTCCAAGTGCCTTTTTATCATATAAAAAACTTAACACTGAATCAGGAATAGCCCCGATCCCCATCTGCAGAGTGGACCCGTCTTCAATTAATTCCGAGATATGCGATCCTATATTCCGATAAATATTTTCCAGCTGGGGCGGCATATCCTTATCAACCTGCGGAAGCTCCTGTATCGGTTCGTCAACTTCAACTATATAATTTATTTTGTTAATATGGATAAAGGAATCGCCCAGCGTCCTTGGCATATTGGGATTAACCTGTGCGATTACAACCTTTGCTTTCTCCGCGGGACTTTTAATGGGACCAACATCGACCCCGTAGCTGCAGAACCCATGCTCATCAGGAGGTGATACATGAATAAATGCTATATCAATAGGTATTATTCCCTTTGTGAAAAGCAGGGGATATTCATATAGATAAATAGGAGTAAAATCAGCCCTTCCTTCATTAACCCCCTTTCTTGAATTCCCGCCTATGAAATAAGCGTTATGCCTGAAATGTCCTTCCATCTCAGGTCTCAGGTAAGGCAGGTCTCCAACGGTTAAGATATGCAGGATTTCCACATCATAAAGCGTGTCTTTTCTGGCAACCATTGCATTAATGAGAGTATGAGGTATGGCGCATCCGCCCTGCAGTATTATTTTATCTTTTGATTTTATTACTCTTACTGCTTCTTCTGCTGTAACTATCTTCTTATTATAAGAGCTGATCAGGCTGGTAGGAATAGTATTTTTCGATCTTAATTCTTCAAGTGGTGTCATTTCGTTTGCTTCTTCGATTCTGATGATTTTCAATTTGTAGAGAAAACTCTGAGTTTTCTGAACTCTACATTAAATATATTGGCTATTTGCTCATTTGAACAGTAGCCATTGTAAGTGCAGACGCCCTTCGCAAGTCCTTCATCACCCATTAGAGCATTGCCGAGACCGTTATCTGTAATATTCTGAATATAAGGAAGTGATGCATTATTCAAACCATAGCTTGCTGTACGCGCAACAATGGCAGGCATATTCGGTACACAGTAATGAATTATGCCGTATTTTTCAAATACCGGATCCCTTAAGGTTGTCAGCCTGCTGGTTTCAATGCATCCGCCCTGATCAATCGATACATCAACTATAACTGCTCCGGGTTTCATCTGTTTGACCATATCTTCGGTAACCAGGTGAGGGGTTTTTTCACCCTTTATCAAAACCGCTCCTATAAGCACGTCAGCAAATTTAACGCCTCTTTCTATAGTATACGGATTTGCAACTACTGTGGTGATCTTTTTTCTGAAATGCTCATCAATCTTGCGAAGACGGCCAAGGTCTTTATCAAGGACGATAACCTGGGCTCCGATACCGAGAGCAGCCCTTGCAGCCGCTGTACCGACTACTCCGGAACCAAGTATAACAACTGCCGCAGGCGCAACTCCTGTTATACCTCCAAGAAGAATTCCTCTTCCCTGCCGGGGGTAACTTTCGAGATACCTGCTGGCTACCTGTATAGAAATAGGTCCGGCTATCTCACTCATTGCCTGTAGAACAGGAAGGCGATTGTTTGTTTCAACAAGATCATATCCTACAGCGGTAACTTTTCTCTCCATTAGTTTTTCAATAGTTTGTTTTTTACCTACTGCAAGATGGAGAAACGTGAATAAAATCTGATTTTCTCTGAATAATTCCAATTCCGCATCGTTTACCTGGGTTACTTTTAAGACAAGTTCAGCTCTTCCAAAGATTTCATCAGCAGTGTATACGATTTTACCACCGGTTTTTTCGTAGTCTTCGTCACTGAAATGACTCCCTTCACCGGCTCCCGATTGTATGTAGACAGTGTGACCTTTCCTGGTCAGTGCATCCACCCCTGCAGGAGCTAATGCAACTCTTTTTTCTTCATTAAGCTGTTCTTTTGGTATTCCAACTATCATACTTAAATTTCCCGATTTAATGTTCAAAATTAGCCAGAAAGATTGATAGTATCAATATTTTCGCGAATTCAGATAGTTTTTGACGCGGTAAAAAGAATGGGAAACAATAAAAAGAGAATGTTCAAGCCCGCTAAACCAGAACCGGTGTTATTGCCTCTCTTCCATTTAAAACCGAAATTATATTTTTTGCGGCCAGTTTCGCCATTTCGTTCCGCGCATCGGTTGTAGCGCTTCCCAAATGAGGAAGCAGAACCACATTATTCAGTTTTAATAAATCAGGATTTATTGATGGTTCGTTTTCATATACATCAAACCCTGCGGCAAACAGTCTTTTCTGCTGAAGCATTCTGATCAATTCTTTCTCTTCAACTATTTCTCCCCTGGCTGTATTTATAAGTATTGCCGTTTCCTTAATCAGGCTGAGCCTCACTTTATTCAGAATGTGATAAGTTCTGTCAGTCAGTGGAAGGTGCAGAGATATAATGTCGGATCTTTTTAACAGGTTATTCAGTGAAGTCCTTTTACCTCCCATCGATTCGATTTCCGGATTTTCACTCCCATCATAATAAAGAATATTTACGCCGAAACCTGCTGCTCTTTTAGCCACGGCTGTACCAATTCTTCCTGCCCCTATAATACCAAAGGTTTTTTCTTTCAGCTCAACGCCTAAAAGAAGTTGCGGCTGCCAGCCCTTAAACTTGTTCTTTCTCATTATTTCCTCCCCTTCGATTAACCTGCGCGAACAGGCAAGAACCAGTGTCATTGCCAGGTCAGCAGTAGAATCGGTAAGAACATCCGGGGTATTCGTTACGGTTATTCCTTTACTGTTAGCATAAGGAACATCGATATTATTGTATCCTACTGCGTAATTCGCAATAATTCTACACTTTGGCATTGAGTCTATAATTTCTTCATCGAATTTATCTGTCAGCAGAGAAATAACCCCGTCTACATCTTTAACTTCTTTTTTAAGAAGCTCATACGGTATAGGTTTATTTTCCCTGTAAACTTTTACGGCAATTCTTTTACTTGTTAAAAGTTCGGCTGCTATGTCGGGTATTTCCCTTGTAATGTAGACTCTCATAATACCTTCATATTTAATGTCCGAATAACATTCTGACTATGAACACTGCCCCCAGGATTCCCGCAACGTCTGCGATGAGACCTGCCGGAAGGGCATGCCTTGTATTTTTAATATTTACAGCTCCAAAATATACTGCAAGCACATAAAATGTGGTTTCTGTACTTCCGAAGAATGTCGAAACCATTATTCCAATAAATGAATCGGGACCATGAACTTTAATAATTTCCGTCATTATTCCCAGGGATCCGCTTCCGGAAAGTGGACGCATCAATGCCATTGGCAGAGCCTCAGCAGGCATACCTATAAAATCCGTAAAGGGTTTTAATATATAAATGAGCCAGTCCATTGCACCGCCTGCCCTGAATATTCCAATCGCCATAAGCATTGCAACCAGATAGGGAATTATCCTTACTGCTATATTAAATCCTTCTTTTGCTCCCTCAACAAATCGTTCATATACCCTGATCCTCTTTATTGCTCCATAACCGATAAATAAAATGATTAAAGCCGGAATTGCAACGATCGATAAGACTTCTATAAATCTCTTAAAATATTCCGGTTTTATAATCTTCGTGGTTCCTGAGAGAAGTGTACCAACACCGGTTATACCCGCCAGAACGATTATAAGAACTATGGATAAAAAGATCAGAATACCTTTAAGATGACTTTTTACCCACGAAAAAAAACCTCCTTCTACAGGAAATTGCTGTAGAACCTTCGCCGCGGTTATCCCCGCTGTAGTTGCACATGCAGCTCCGAAAATTGAGGTACCGATAATTATTGCCGGATCGGAACTTCCAGCCGCTGCCCTTACAGCAATTGCTGTGGCAGGAATGAGCGTGAGTCCCGCGGTATTGATAGCAAGAAAGGTCACCATTGAATTTGTTGCAGTGCCTTTATCGGGATTCAGCTTGTCAAGTTCCTCCATAGCTTTCAGTCCAAAGGGAGTTGCTGCATTCCCGAGTCCCAGCATATTTGCCGATATATTCATTATCATTGAACCCATTGCGGGGTGGTCGTCCGGCACGTCCGGAAATAGTCTTTTCATTACCGGTCTCAGCCACCTGGCAATCAATGAAATAAGTCCCGCTTCTTCAGCAACCTTCATTACTCCGAGCCAGAGCGCCATTATTCCAATCAGACCAAGAGCTATATTTACAGCAGTCCCGGCATAATCAAGTACTGCATTGGTTATATCTTTTAGCTTCAGGAAAGAAACGCCTTCAAGGATAACACGGGCCTTCAGCCTGTTGTTTTCCTCAGTACGGTAAGTTATTGTACCTGTAAGATCATTCTCATCACCCGAAGCCTTTGCCATCTGCTGCCAGATTTTGGGAGCAGAATTATCTACATTGATGACGAGCGCTCCGCTGTGTTTCCCGGGTATAAGGGTTAAACTAGCCGGGAGGAGAACAGAACTATCAGTTTTCTCTGAATAAAAGCTGGTAAAAACAGATTTGTCGACCAGTATTCTGGCATTGTACGGCTTGGTCCTGGCAGTATCTAAAGCCCGGTCCAATATTATCTCCGCTTCGAACGGCTCATTATTTCTATACTTATCAGAACTCTGGTTAGATATATCGGTAACCAGTGCGGTTCCGATACCAAGAACCAGCAGACCAAGCCAGACATAATTCAGCATTGACTATCCTATTATTCCGTTACTAGTATTTTATTTCTGAAAGGAAAATTATGGTTGCCGTTTTTGTTTGCAGCGGTGATCTTAATATTATGAAATCCCGGTTCAACATTCTGCAGATTTATACACAGAATATTTGTCCGCTGAGTGAAAGTATAATTTAAAGTTTTAACAGAATCAAATTGAACAATTATAGAAGATGAATCGATTCCGCTGCTGTCAGTTACGCCGAAGTCTAAATTAAAATTGCCTTTGCTAAATGAAGAATCTCCATAGAGAGGCTGTATCCGGGGAATCCCCGATTTAAAGTAACGGCTTAGTCCCTTGAATATACCCCATGCTTCTATCTTATTAAACTCATCAATTGCGAGAAGCCGCTCCTCCATATGATGAGTATGGAAGCCGCATTCAACCAGAACAGCAGGTATCTGTGTTTCCCTGAGGACAGAAAACCCTTCTCCGGGATAAATACTATAGTCCGAATAAGTTCCGTCAAATGAGCCGGGACCCCCTGAATTTCTCATAGCATATGCCAGGTCTCTTGCAATATATTTTGCAAGGTCACGCCCACATGCATCAAATTCATAATCATCTGGTTTAGCGTGATAATAAACAGAAGTGTAATTGGTATAATCGTCACCTTCTTTTGGCGGAGCATTATGATGTATACTGATAAAAATGTCCGCTCCGCTTTCATTAGCCAATAAGGAACGGTCTTTCAGACCGACGGTTTTATCGGTTACACGCGACATTAAGACGACTGCCCCGGCTTCCTCCAGGAAATCTCTTAAGTATAATGCAACTCTTAGGTTTACATCTGCTTCAACTGCAATACCCTGAGAACCTCTATTTTTTCTATCATCCCCTCCATGTCCCGGGTCGAGAAAAATTTTTAGATTTGAAATATACGGGGATGACTCAAGAATGTATTCCTGCGTCTTTTGGGGATTTTGTAATTCGATGGGTACGTCGTAGTACAGGCTCTCTATTGATGAACATCCCGCCAGGATAAGACCCGTTAATAAAAGCAGGATGCAGTATTTCACACTAAAGACCTTCTTCCTCGGCAGCCTGAATTTCTTCCGAATCAATTATAACCAGTTCTTTAGTCTGCGATTTTTTGGTTTCAATCTCTTTTTTAAGGGAATATTTTGAAAGATATTTTTCCTTAATATCATCGATTGTCTTTTTCTCGTCAACTATTTTAATTAAACCACTCACTGTTGCCGAAAACAAATAATAGCTGTCTTCTTTCGACCTGTTTTTCTTCAACCTTTCGTCTTTTATAATAGTAAAACTTACAGGACTGTTAAAATGTAACTTCTCATAAACCTCATCGTCCTTATCAAGGAATAAATAGATGTTTTTATCAAGATATAAAAAGGTTGTTGTGAACTGCATTGCCCTCTCGCCGTCAACATTAAAAGCGAGGATACCCCCGGAACTATCGTTTAGTTCTTTTTCAATTGTTTCCAGGTCGCGTATATATGAGATTTTTCTGTGCATTTTAAACCATTCTGTTATCTTTGGACATTATTTACGCCCGCTCAATTATACAGTTTGAATTATTTATTGAGAAATTACAATCCCTGCAATGAGATAAATTCTGATCAAATTTATTAAGTCTTATCTGATGTACCATATCCCTTATCTGCTCACCGAACGCTTCTGCTTCATCGAGGCCGATAATTTCTTTAACGTCCTCCCCCGGAAAATTGATAAAAATTATCCTGAGTTCAAAGGATGTTATTTCTTTAAAGTAATGACTTACAATATAGGAATAAAATTTCAATTGATGGAAATATAGTGACGCACGGTCACAAATTTCTTCCCTCTTTATTGAGTCTGTTTTATAATCAATAATGATTGCTTTGTTTCCGTCAATTATAAGCTTATCAAGTATACCGTGAAGAAAATAATCCCCGTCGTTAACATATATTTCATATTCAGTGTAAGACTTTTTATAGGCAGAGAGCTTTTTATAGATATCAGAACTGAATAACTCTGAAAGTTTATCGGATATTTCCTGACCCAGAGAGGCGAGGTCTCCCGGGGCTTCAGGATAGTATTCAGATCGTATTATTTTTTCAATTTCGGCCTGAGAAATTTTGAGATTTTCTTTCTGCAGTATTTTATGGGTGATACTTCCTTTCCATTCAGCCGATATGATCGGTTTTCCATTATATTGTTCTTCAGCTGATTTTTCCTTTGAATTTAATTCCGGACGGGATTTATTTTGCCTTCTTTCTGAAAGAGATTTTATGAAATTCTTCATCAATTCCGATGTTTCCAGTTCAAAGGTAAGTTTATATTTAAGAGGACATTGCCTGAAAGTTGCAAAACGTGTCGCAGATATAACTTCACCTTTAGGATAATCTGCTGTTCCACCGATCATTATTTTAGAAGCCGGTGTTGATTCAGAATCATTTACTGATCTAATGATTGTTTCATCTACATTCCGGATAATCTTTATTTCTCCACTTAGCGCCCTTGAAAAATCTTCGAATTTGCCCCCTTCAATTTTAATGAATTGAAGCTGGTCGCTGAATTCGAACCTGTCCTGTGTGAAATCAATGTTTAATCCTTCGTTCAGAAGACCCATAAACGAACCTGCATTGTAGTTATCATTCTGCTCAGCGCTTATAAATAAGTAATTCTTTGCACGGGTCGCTCCCACATAAAACAGTCTTTTCAATTCCGCTGCTTCTTTTTTTGCTGAAATATAATCATAGAGTGAGCTGATGGGAGCGGATCCATATTCGCTGAAATAATCGTTATTAACCGGGACCTTAGTAAGAAGACCGTAATTCTTATCGATCTGGACACTTCCCTTCTTTACCCGGTCCACGGATGTTGTCTCATGGGCATTATAAATGAAAACAGCAGGATACTCCAGTCCTTTTGCCTGGTGGAGGGTCATGATCTTAACTGAATCAGATTCATCTGCAATCGCAGCCTGTGCCTCATCTTCCATTTCTTCAATTGAGTTCTTCAGAAAGTCAACGTAATCATACATGGTTTTGAACCCTTTAGCCTGAAAGTGGATGGTCAGCTTTACTAGCTTGTCAATGTTTGCAATTTCCTGCTGACCTGAAGCTTTTTGAGCAAGGACTGCCAGGTAGGGACTTTCACTTAAAATCCTCCTCAGCATTCCCGGAGCATTAAAAACTCTAGCCCGTTCCAGGTGAGATTTTAACTTCCTGCATATTTTCAGAGAATCCTGATCCGATGAACAAGTTTTTAAGAGCTTTTCCCACAGCGTTTTTCCCTCGCAAAGCGAGAGTTCATAAATACGGTTGTCAGGAACATTAAAGAAAGGTGAACGCAGGATCCCGACAAGGGCTGTATCATTCCTGTGGTCCAGCAGGAATGAGAAATAGTTGTAAATATCATAGACTGATTGACGCTGGTAAAATCCCTTTCCCCCCACAATGCTGAAAGGTATATTGTTTTCAATAAATACTTTTTCAAGAGAGGTAAATGATTTCCTTTTCCTGACAAGAACAGCAATATCTTTCCAGTTTAATTCTCTGTTATCGTCTTTTCCCTTGACCAGCGAAATTATTCTGCGCGCCGTTAATTCGGCTTCATCCGGAGCTTCCGATTCATCATTATCACCGTCAGCGGGAGCACCGATAATTATTTCGACCAGACTGTCTGTATCTTCATCTTTTGCACAAACAAGGTCGGAATGGTTAACCTCGTTAAAAAGATCATTAGGATCCGAAAAAAGATTTCTAAAAAGCTTATTTACAAAAAGGCAGATACCGGGAGCCATCCTGAAACTCTCCGGCAGGCTTAATAATGATTTCTCTCCCGATGCACCGCTTATTTGTTCTTTAGTTGTTCTGAAAACCTCGAGATCTGCATCCCGGAACATATATATACTCTGCTTTTCATCTCCGACAACAAAAAGGTTACCCTCCCTGAGATGGTCGAGTATCGGTAGGAAAATCTGGTACTGGATCTCATTGGTATCCTGGTATTCGTCAACCATAATGTACCTGAATTTACGTGAAAGCTCTGCTTTCACTGATTGAATCTTCAGGAGATTTTTTGTCAAAATCAGGATGTCTTCATAGTCGAGGTAGCCGTTTTCCCTTTTTTTAGTTTCATATCTTTCATTGCAAAGATTAAAGAGGTAAATAATAGATTTGCCGAACCTGGCCAGACTCAGCTCTCTTTGCTCACTATTTTCATCACACTTCAGTTTAGATACTTCCCGTACATATTTTTCGGCGTCCGCGATTATATTCGACAAACCGTCTCTCATACCGTTAGCAAAATAGCCCGGCTTCCTTACCTCACAGCGCTTAGTAAATCCCGAAGCTCTGATAAGCTCAAGTATTCTGATTTTTTTCCCCGGGTCAGTTTCATTCTTAAAATCCTGGATCAGAGGTCTTATCACCAGTGCTTTTTCATTATTTCCCTTCACCGATAAAACCGTATCATTTATCAGCGTTATAGCATTGATAAAGTCCTCCTCACCAATTTGAAGGAGGATACCTGCAGTTTTTTGAAAGGCTTCGTGGAAGAAAGTGTGTATCTCATTTATGTTTTTGCTGTATATACTTTCGCGTATGTCCAGTACTTTTTTTCGTTCTTTCACCAGGGATCGTAATTGTGAAGCAAGGATAAGTCTCGACTTGAAAAATCTTACAAGGTATTTTGCATCATCTTTAGCTGAAGCCCCAGAAAGGGATTCTCTTAAGACTTCTTCCACGGAAAGTTCTATCAATTCGCCTGAGGTTATTTCATCAATCGACTGGAAATTTGCGTCAAGTCCTGCTTCTACCGGGAACTGCTTTAGTATATCAATGCAAAAAGAATGGATTGTAGAAATATTAGCTGATACAAGTTGTCTTCTTATACGGTTCAGCAGCTTTTTTTCTTCCGTGTTATCGGAGTTATTAAACCGGCTTTCAATATATTCAGCAATTTTTTTATAAAGCTCACTTGCGGCCTTATCCGTAAAAGTAATAGCCGCTATCTGCCCGATTGAACCATTCTGAGCAAGAGCAATTTCCACGTATCGACGGGAAAGCACAAATGTTTTTCCTGAACCGGCATTTGCGGTTAGGGAAATATGGTCTTTAAAATTAAGAGCCTTCTGCTGATGTGTAGTAAGTAGATCCATTAAATAAAATAATTAACTGTTTTGTTTCCGGGGAATTGAAATTCGGAATTTTGTCCCTTTGTCTTTTTTGTCAGCAAGAGATATCGTGCCGCTGATCCCTTCAATAAATCTTTTGGAAAGTTTAAGTCCTATACCCATTCCTCTTTCCTTTGTAGTATAACCGGGATCAAATATTTTTTCCCGGTGCTGTAGTTCAATTCCTTTTCCGTCATCATCTATGATAAGTATAAAAAAATCTTCATCATTTTTAAGTGATAAATTTATGTTCTGCGCCTCTGCCTGTATCGAATTTCTGATCATATTTATGATCAGCCGCCTCAGCTGGAACTTGTCGGTTTCCACAACAGCCTCATTAAGTCCCGTAGAAAATTCAATGTTAACATTCTCTTCAATAAACAGATCAAGTGCGTTTTTTATAACAGGAATTATATCCATTGTCTCAAGTTTAAAATTAGGCATCCTTGCAAACCTTGAGAATTCTGATGCAATAACGTTAAGGTTATCTATCTGGTTTAATACTGTTCCTGAAACCTTTTCAAATATAGTATCGAAATTTTTGTTTTTATCTTTATAAGAGATGATTAATTGCTGAACAGCAAGCTTCATTGGAGTTAAAGGATTTTTTATTTCGTGAGCTACCTGCTTTGCCATTTCTTTCCAGGCATTTTCTCTCTCAAGCTCGGCCATCTCAATTTCATTACGCTTGAGTTCCTGGGTCATTGAATTAAATCCTTCAAGCAGTTCTCTAACCTCTCCGCGCTCATTTAGATCGAGCTGGACGTTAAGATCACCGTGAGCAACCGAATCTGTTGCCCTTGTAAGTCTTCTTATAGGTGAGGATATTTTATTCGCCAGGATAGTGCTGATGATGATTATAAGGATCGTAGCGAAAGAATACACACCGAAAAGGAAAACATCCACATCTATTGGTGAAAAGCCAAGGTGAACCTTATTAAATGCATCATTAACGCCGATGGTGAAATCTTTTCCATCGAGAGATATTTTCTTATAAAAGGAATCATAAGTATAGTTCTCAATTCTCTCTTTAGTAAGATATTCCCTGTAGCTCAGGTAGTTGAGATGGTAATATACATCTGAATCAAGCTTTTTATCAAAAAGTCCTGCCTGGTAGAACTGACTCCTCGAACTGTATAGCTGGTTAGTATTGTCATAGACTGAAAATGAGATCCTGAGCTCCCTTCCTGCATTTTCGAAAGCCTGCTCAATTGATTTTTGCCCGTTATTTTCAACCTGGGAGCGGACATGGTTCTCAAGATAATTCGATCTCTCGTTCAGTTCGTTGAATACGGCGGCCTGACTCCTGTCGGCTACTACCTGCCGGTTATATATCGCAAGAATTATAACGGGGATTATTGATATAATGAGAAAAGCTATCAGCAGCTGGGTTCTGAAGCTGTACTTAAATTCAGAAAATGTGATTATGAAGAACACAATAAATAATAACAGGATAAAGATGCTGTGTACAAGGAATACCTTGAAGAAATTGAACAGATTCCATGTAATATGTTTTTCGACGAGAGAAACAGAAGTGATTATATTATTCCCGTCTTCATTCGTTTTTAATGCATAGGTAAAATAATTTTCGCCATTCAGATTTATCGTCATCCAGGCTTCATTTTCCTGGGAAAATTCAGCATTTATAATAGACTGATATTGATCGCGCGAAGGATAAATATCTCCATAAACCTGGATCAAGCTTGTATTCCTGAATTCGAAGATCTTGAGTTGGCGTACATCAAGAACCGAGTTTATGATGTTCTTTTTTGATTCAAGGAAATCCGGAATATTCCTGGCTCCCCAGTTCTGAAGAGTGAAGTTCAGAACAGCGCCGATATAACCGGTAATTATTCCTCTCTCTTTAACCGGTACAATACCTGCAAATATTTTTCCGGCGGGACCCGACTCTGCCGCCATTTCTACGATTTCCGGCTCCTTGCCCGTATAATTAACGAGCTGTGCGGGCATCCTGAAATCATTCCTTATTCCTATACCGAACCTGCCGATCTGCTGCATATCCTTATCATAAATAATTACCGCTGAATTTATTGATTCGCGCTGTAGAGAGCTGTTGCTCCAGATAATGAAGGCAAGGGAATTGTAATTAGTGTTCAGCAGATAAAATGAATTCCTGACCTCCTGGTTATCCAATGCCTCGGTAAGTGTTTTATTAAGGAGGAAATGAAGAAGGTTGTCGTCGGGACGGTTAATCTCAAGTGCGCTTGTCTTGAGCGACTCTTTCTCCAGCTGAAGATTATAATAGTTAAGCAGTGTAATGCTGATAACAGAGGCCGCCAAAGTTGCATAAACAAAATTGTAAAGTGAGTTGAGCCTGTGGAATAATATATAATAGAGCACAAGAAAAACGAGGAGTATAAATACAAAACCAAGAGTATAATTTATCAGGGGCTCATGCTGGAAATAAATAAAAAGGAATCCTGACATCCCGAACCCGGCAAGACAGAAAAAGAAGCTTAAGCGTCTTTTCCTCTCATCCTCTTCCGGTATTGTGAAGAATAGGAGGAGAAAATATGAAAGAAGAAAAAGGACTATTGATAAACCTATAAGCAGAATAGCAAAATTCATTACAAGGAATATAAAATCCGGTATCAGGTTTGCTTCCTGGAAATATCGTAAAGTTGAATCAAAAATTACGCTCTTCATTGAAGCAAATAATCCGCGGAAGGTCATAAAGAAAAGAAGCGCGAAGGGTATAAATAAAAATGCAAAAAGTGGATATCTTTTATATTTGACCGAAAGGGGATCGCTGATGAAATTAATTACATAAAGGTAGGCACGTAAACTTACAACGAGAATGAAAAGAGAGGATATAATGAGTTCTACAGGGGATTTTACAATTCCCCAGCCGAAGGCGGATGAGAAATTTGCAGGATCAACAATAGGTCCTTCCAGAAGATTTGATGGGAATCCTACAATATAGATGACAGCTCTGAATAGACTGCAGTAGATGATAAAAACCAGCAGTCTGACTGAGCGGTATTTAATACTTTTGAATTCCTTCCTGAATCCGAAAGCGATGAAAAATAAAGCCAGGGCGACAAGCACTGATTGAAACTGGCTGGTTATATTCTGAATAGAACTAATGTATGTATCAAGACCGGGCTTAAAGAAACTGACCGTGCCTATTTTACTGTCTTTGTTGTTGATTAGCTCGAAAGAGTATCTTCTTCCATCTTTGGATTTGGGTGTAAATGGATTATAATTTACATCGAACTGTGTTAGGAATCTCTCGGAGATCTCCTTCGTGAAATTCAACTCATTATAATATTGGTTCTGAAGAGAGTAGTCCTTTTCAACCGGAAGACTAACCAGGAAGTAGAAAAGATCATTCTCAATCCGAACTGTATCCGTAACAGTAAGATAAGTAGTTAAATCACCCTTATAAAAATGGGTCTCACCAACAGGGAAGCTCAGCGGAAATATCTCATCCTGGCTGATTGCTATTGATCTGTTCCAGGCTATCATCCTGCCGTTAGGAGCGAGTATCTCAATTGAATAATCATTGTACTTGTCATCGTTGACAAGGTTTATAAGTGCCCCGTATGAGGAGTTACCGGGACTTAGAGTGGTCTTCAACTTTTTATGCAGAACGGAAGAGGTTGACAGCAGGCTGGCTTCTTTCTGCTTCAGGATGGAATTAACTGAAGATTCAATATCCTGGATTTTTTCAGTGAGTTTCCCGGGCCATTCGTTTTCGGTATACCGGATATACACAGGAGTTAATATTCCGGATATAAGGATCAGAAGTAAAATAAAAAAGACGATAGCAAAATACTTCCTATCGCCTTCAAATGTCTGCAAAATCTTTTTCGGCATTAATTAATTGTAATCTGTGAAATCTTCCAGTTTTTACCTGTTTTCTTTAACGCAATATATACCTGCGCCTGATCTCTTTTGCCGCGGTATTCGAACTGATATTCCCCGGTAGCGTATGGATTATTGGGATCAGCTTGAATGTTGTCAAATCTGAAAGCAGTTACCCTGTACACCTTAAAGAAATCTTCCAGTACGTAATAAGCCTGGTTAGAACTGTAATAGCCGCTGATTCCGTTTGACAAACTTAAATAAGTTTGTGAAGAAAAATACCTGGCTACAGATTCCATATCCTGCTTAGCTATTCCACTGCTGATTTCCGTAAAGATTCTGTAGCTTTCACTTTGTGTATCCTTTTGTGAATTTGAATTGAAATTCTGGGAATAAGCGGAGTCAACAAAGTTCAGGCAGAGAAGGCTTAATACTATGTAAAAACTTTTCTTCATTTTATTCAGCCGCAATTTAATCATTCTTCTAAAGTAAATCTATACATTTGTCATTTCGAGCGAGTCCTCCAGCATTCGTCAGTGCAAGCCAGTCCTCAATCCTTTGTCATTGCGACCCAGTCCTCGTGCGAAGCAATCCTTTCCTCATCCGAGTCCTCTACCATTCGTCATTGCAAGCGAATCCTTCTATCATTGTCATCGAGTCTTCGAGCGAAGCAATCTCCAAGCGAACCAATCCTTTCCTTATTCTGAAACTGCTGCAATAGTCCTCGTTTGGGGTCTGCTTAATTCTTTTCTCTCACTGGCAGGTGTTCTTGGTTTAAGCATACGGTTTCCTTTTACCAACTGGAAAGACCAGTCAAATACAATTCTGTTAGGAGATATAGCCGACACTCTTACTTTTGCGTAATGGTTGTCCCAGGTCCAGATTACATAAGTATGTCCGACCATGGCAATTTCGTCTTTGGTAGAACTCCAGCCTCCGTCAGGTGCATAAGGAATATCCCAGATATCCTGAGTTAGACCCATATCCTGAATATCGGAATCATCCCATACATCCAGATAATACGTACCCTGGTAATTTTCAAAGAAGAAATCTGCTGTTTCGTCATCATAAGGAACCACACTGTAATCGTTGAAAGTATATCCTGCCATATCGGGGAAAGCACGGTAATCAAAAATAGACTGATCGTATCCCTCTGGTCTCGGAATCGCATAGATAACGTCAAAACTCAGTTCACTCTCATTTCCATTATAATCATAAGCGGTAACTGCATAATATACGGTCTCCCCGTTAACCGCATCATAATCAACAAAATAATTTTCACTGGTGGAACCGATTAAAGTGTATTTGCCTTCATAGCTGTCAGAATAATAGACATTATAGCCTGACAGATCACGATCATAATTATTATTCCAGGAAAGATCCACACGGCTGTCACCGTTCAGAACCGTAATTCCTGTTGGTACGGCCGGAGGTGTATTATCGACTGTCTGGTATGGATCGTTTACTCCGCAGGAGTAAAGAAATAAAGAGGTTAAGAGTATCAATGGGTAATATATCAATTTTTTCATGGCCTTAGTCCTGATGTTTTACGATATCAGTAGTTCAAGATAAATGCCACCCAAAATACTGCGTTTTTTGCGAATATAGATAGAATGTGACCTTTGGGATGTATACAATTATATACAACAAAGTATAATCGAATAGAGGCTTACTTGTACTGCCTTAAGAGTTTACGATCTCGTAAAAAGCCTGTTTTGTCAATATGGACTGCCGGTCGGGTTTCGGTAAGCTTTCAGGTTCTTATTTTTCAAGTGGTCAATTTTCAGAAGGAAAAGCACTGATTTTTTAGAAAATGAGGTGGTCAACTTTCAGAAGTAATTATAGGAATTGATGACGATAATGGAGAGTTAACTTAATTTCCCGGGGTTATTCGATTTATCCACAATATGGTCTTTAATACATTTCAGATATTAATGAACCCATCGGAATCAGTAAGGTACATCTTTCCGTTGTTAATTACGCCGACAGCCTTTCCGGTCATCAATTTTTTATCGAAAGGAGAGTTATGAGATTTACTTTTGAATTTTTTAATATCTACGGTCCACACAGCATCAGGATCAAGAATTGTAATATTGGCAATCTCCCCTTCTTCAAATTTGGGAACAGGAATATTTAAAATCTTCCTCGGGTTTACTGACATCTTCTCAACAATTTGTTCCAGGGTAAGAACCTTTTTTGCGTACAGCTCAGATAAAGCAAGCCCTACCTGGGTTTCGAGTCCTAGTATGCCATTCGGCGCGTATTCGAATTCAGCTTCTTTTTCTTCCGGTGAGTGAGGGGCATGATCGCTTGCTATGCAATCGATAGTACCGTCCTTCAGTCCTTTCACAACAGCATCTACATCGGCCTGGGTTCTTAAAGGAGGACTCATTTTCACATTTGTATCATAAGTCTTAACCGCATCATCCGTCAGGCTAAAATGATGGGGAGTGGCCTCTGCGGTGACTTTAATTCCCTTTTTCTTTGCCTCTCTTACCAGCTCAACCGACTTCTTAGTGCTGATATGGGCAATGTGAATTCTACCGCCGGTATATTCAGCCATAAGTATATCGCGGCTGACAATGATATCTTCAGAAACAGAAGGAATAGGAGGAAGTCCCAGTATGGTGGAATTGATTCCCTCGTTCATTGCACCGCCGGTCAGAGATTCATCCTCGCAATGTTCAATTACGGGAACGTTATACATGCCGGAGTACTCGAGCGATCTCCTGAGCATTGCAGCTGTTTTTATTGCAGTTCCGTCATCCGAAAAGCCTACAGCACCAGCCTCAACCAATTCAGCCATCGGAGAAATAACTTCTCCTTTCCGGCCCACCGTTGCCGCACCGATTGGATGAACATCGACCAGGTGGTTAGCAGCTTTTTCTTTAATTAATGTTACTACCTCCGCGGAATCAATTGCAGGCTCTGTGTTGGGCATACAGGCAAGTCCGGTAAAGCCGCCGCCTGCTGCTGCGTCGCAGCCTGTCTTAACGGTTTCCTCATCTTCCCTTCCCGGTTCACGAAGGTGAACGTGCATATCAAAGAATCCCGGCACAGCGTACTTGCCGGCAAAATCATAAACCTTTGCATCACCAGCTTCTTTATCAGATATCTTCCCTATTTTGGTAATTTTTCCATTGGTGATTAGTAAGTCGGTTCCCTTTTCATTTAATCCCTGGTCGGGATTCAGAATATTTATATTCCTTAAGATAATTTTCATTGATTCCTCTTAATTTAATGTACCCAGCAGATAGAGCACAGCCATCCTGACTGCAACGCCGTTCGTAACCTGTTTAAGAATGATCTGATGCATACCGTCTGCAACCTCGGAAGATATTTCAACCCCGCGGTTAATTGGTCCCGGATGAAGTATAAGCACATCCTTGCCGTTCTTTTCAAGCCGTTCAGTAGTGATCCCAAAATATTTCGAATACTCCCTGATGGAAGGAAAATATTCCCTGGCTTTTCTTTCAAGCTGAATTCTTAAAATATTAAGCACATCATTTTCCTGGATGGCCTCATCAATATTGTAAATAACTTTAATTCCCAGTTCTTCCATGCACCTGGGAATCATTGTAGAAGGACCGCAGACAGAGACGTCAGCCCCCATTGTTTTCAGACCGTAGATATTCGAGAGAGCGACGCGGCTGTGGGCAACATCGCCGACGATACAAACCTTTACTCCATCCAGTCTGCCCAGCTTTTCCCTTATAGAATACATATCCAGCAATGCCTGTGTAGGGTGTTCGTGAATACCGTCGCCGGCATTGATGATATTTGCATCGCAGATCTTTGTAAGGAATAACGGGGTTCCGGCTGCGGCATGACGAACCACAACCATATCAACTTTCATTGCCTCAATATTCCTCATTGTATCCTTAAAGGTTTCGCCCTTACTAACGCTGCTGCCGGAAGCAGAAAAATTTATTGAATCGGCCGAGAGCCTTTTCTCAGCAAGTTCGAATGAAATTCTTGTACGGGTGGAATTCTCAAAAAAGAGGTTTACAATCGTCTTACCCTGAAGGGTTGGAACCTTCTTAATAGGTCTTTCAAGTACCTCCCGGAAGGTTGTAGCCGTATCAAGAATAAGCTGGATATCCTCTTTGGGAACCCCGTGCAATCCCAGTAAATGTCTGCCTGATAATGCCATTAATTATCCTTCTTTATTTTCAACCAGGTAGATAGCATCCTCGCCGTCTATCTCCTGCATTTTAACTTTAATTTCTTCAGAATTTGCGGTAGGAATATTTTTACCCACGTAGTCTGCCCGGATCGGCAGCTCACGGTGTCCCCTATCAACCAACACAAATAGCTGAATTGAAGAAGTCCTGCCGTAATCCATTAGTGCATTCAGGGCCGATCTCACCGTACGTCCCGTATAAAGCACGTCATCAACCAAGACAACGATCTTTTCATTTATATCGAAAGTAATATCCGACACAGAAACCTGCGGCTGCTTCAGACGCGTGCGGAAGTCATCCCGGTAAAGAGTAACATCCAGTACACCCAGAGGGAGCTCAATATTTTCTATTGATTTAATTTTTTCAAAGATCCGGTTAGCCAGGAACTCGCCTCTCGTCTTCATTCCTATGAGAACAAGATTTCTAGCTCCTTTATTTCGCTCAAGAATCTCGTGGGCTATCCTTGTAATTATGCGGTTAAGCCCCTCCTGGTCTACTACTTTTGCTTTTACGTTCATATATAAAAAATCCTCCTTGGAAAATTTCCTTGGAGGTCACCTTCATTAGCTTTTGTTATTTTAATTTTGTCCATTCCTTCTCCACCTCTCCGGATAGATTTAAAGGCCTTTAATTAAGTGTCCAAAACTTAAGAGAATTCCTTTGAAAAGTAAAGTGAGGAGTGATAAGAAAATACAATTTTTCTTGAAGTCCGGGTTAAAGGAAAATACGGGGGATATCTTTTTAATCTGCCGCCGGCAGATAAATTAAAACAGTTATGAATTCTTCCGGCTTACTCCACTTCACCGGATAAATCTGCGGTATGACTCTCCTTCAAGGGCAGGGGTAAATGAAATAACATTTTAATCCAATAAAAAGGGAGCTTTCGCTCCCAACAAAAATTTACCTCAGCAATATCATCTTTTTAGTTTCAATAAATGAACCGGCTTGTATCCTGTAGAAATAAACACCGCTAGAAAAGTTTGTTCCTTCAAATGTTACATCATAATAACCAGGCTGCTGAATTTCATTAACCAATGTTTTAACCTCTTCCCCGATCACGTTATAAAATTTCAATGATACCAATCCTTGTTCAGGTATTGAATATCTTATTGTTGTTACCGGGTTAAACGGATTCGGGTAGTTTTGTTCAATGCCATATTTACGCGGCAAATTATCTTCAGATCCTCCAGTTGAAACGAGACCAACGTTAAACACGCCAATTGCAACATCGCTGCCGGCATAAGCTGCATCAACTGCACGCAATCTCCATTCATACTGACCATCCTCGAGTCCGGTTAATGACCATTCTGACACAGCACTAATATTGCCCGGTTCTGGTAATCGGGCAAGAATAGTATTCATACCTCCATTCATTGGGGTATGCGTTCCCACCCTGACCACAATGATATCATAAGTTATTGCAGGGATCGGCGTATGGTCATCAGTCGAAGGAGTCCACGAAAAGATTACACTATTTTCTGATTGCAGCGCAGCAGTCAATCCCGTGGGTATTAAAGGCGCTTCATTCTGATCCAGGACATCATTACGGTATAAATGCATCTGTGCTTCTACAAGACCATTGCCACCGGGAACGAAATACTGCCCGGCAATAAAATAATCAAGATCACCTTCGCCGTCTAAATCAAACCATGAGAATGTACCTCCACGATCACCTGATGCGCGTGGTGCAGGTAGTGTATTAGCCGTATCTGCATTGAAGATCCCGCCCGAGTTAGTGTAAATCCTGGCTCTGCCTTCAATCTCTGAGCCGGAGTTGTAATTACCTGCCAGAAGAATATCCATATCGCCATCAGAATCATAATCAGCCCAGGTTGCCGCCGTAAGATCGAACCAGCCTTCACAGGGAATACAATCAATAACATCCACAGGAACATAACTTTCAGAATCGTTACGGTAAATCCGGAGTACCATAGGAGTGTAAGTACTGTCAATTTCTCTGATATTACCAGCAACTAGTATGTCAAGATCGCCGTCACCATCATAATCGCCCCATTGAGCTTCACCGCTTTCTATGCTGAGAGTACCGAGTATATCTTCTCCTGTAAACAATCCATTTCCCTCATTTCTATAACGACGTATGAAACCTTCGCCGGTAAGTGGTGCAACATTTATGAGGAGTAAATCAAGATCCTGATCACCGTCAAAATCAGCCCATGCACTTTGAGCATGACTTGTTGGGGCAAAAACAGAATCGGCTTCAGAAAAGATCAATCCGCCAGTACCATTTGGTCCATCATTTCTCATCAATGAAGTTCGATAAGAAAATGTAGAATCATCGAAGACTGAAGGAATTAGTAAATCGAGATCACCATCATTATCATAATCAACCCATGTTATTGAGCGAAGATCGAAATACGCCTGATCGTTATCTTCCAGGTATGCAGGAAGTTGAGTGTCACTTAACGAAAGTGTTCCGGCATCATTTCGGTAGATCACTGTCACTCCATCCGTTCCAACTGCCAGATCGAGATCAGCATCGCCATCTGCATCTCCCCATGATAAATCCGAAGAACCTGAAGTAATTGTACCAAGAGGGATATCAAAGTATGAGAACCCCCACTGAGAAGAATCTGCAAGACCATCATTCCGAAGAAGAATAAGTTTATACTCCACACTTACATTATAAACAACATAATAACCGAGGACTGCAATATCGAGATCTCCATCAGCATCATAGTCAGCAGGTGCTGTAGTTATAACCCAGAAATCCTCCTCTTGAGGTGTAATAAAAATTGAATCAAGAGGTGTTACTTCAGTAAAATCTCCGAATGTACCGCCCGGATTTGGCTGTACAGTAATTATATGAATAGTTGAATCGCTGGCCCCATCATCATCTGTTACTGATAGTTGTACTATATAGGTATTTGCCGTGTCATAAGTGTGGATTGGATTTTGTTCTGATGAAAATATTCCATCACCAAAGTTCCAGGTCCAGGATAAGATAGTGCCATCCGGATCTGTACTTGCATCAGCGTAGTGCACGGTAAGACCATTCGCATTAAAATCAAATGCTGCCGCCGGAGGTTGGTTTAATGGAGGTGGTGGTGGTCCGGTAAAGTGTTCTATATAACCCTGAAAACCTACCGTCCATGCATCACCCAAAGAGTTTGCAGCAATAGCTGTAAAATTTCCAAATCCGGATGAGCCTATATCCAGTATAGTCCAACTCTGTCCGCCATTAGCTGTGTAGTATGCCGCATTTGAGTTTGTGCTTACCCATAGCTCGTTAGGGCCAATTAAATATATATCTGTAAGCTGATCATCTTCGTTTGGTGTTGATAATAACTGCCAGGCAGCCCCACCATCATCACTTCGATAAGCCTTACCTCCCCAGCCTACTGCGTAGCCGATGTTCTCATCAAAAAAATCCATATCCTGAATTTGAAATGGGGAGTTAGGAAGAGTCCCCGGTATCCAGGTAGTGCCGTTATCAGTACTTCTATAAAATATCCCTGTAACATTATTAGCCCAAATGTTCGCTCCTTCCACATCGACAGATACATAAGCACCGCCGAAATCTGAAACGGGGATCCAGGTATTTCCTCCATCAGTTGTATGGTAAAGACTTGATCCTCCCTGT
Organism: uncultured Ignavibacteria bacterium; assembly: GCA_963774455.1. Classification (GTDB taxonomy): domain Bacteria; phylum Bacteroidota; class Ignavibacteria; order Ignavibacteriales; family Ignavibacteriaceae; genus DATFVA01. The sequence continues at coordinate 285,795 of CAVZFD010000005.1, read as the reverse complement.
CCGATTACCCATCCATCCTGAAGAGTGCTGAACTGAATATCCTCCGCCGGAGATAGACCAGAAGGTATCGAGCCGGCAGCTGTCCAGTTAGCACCGCCGTCTGCGCTTAAAAATACCTGACCAATTTCATCAAGCAAAACGGCATCGCCTGGGCCCACTACTTGCAGAGCGTTAATCTTATATTGTGATATTGACGGTTGGAGTATCCATAGTGAAGTACCTCCATTGCTTGTTAAAATTGTTCCATTATCTCCAACTGCAATCATATTACCGTTAGCAAATCGGTCAATATCATTAAGTGATTCACCCGAGCCGCTTGAAATCTGTGACCAGGAAGTGCCGCCATCAGTTGTTTTAATTATGAAGCCGGCACCATAACCGAAATAGCCAGTTTGTGAATTCGGAAAGACAGGGGCTGCACTGCTGAGGTAACCCGGACGTTGACCGGGTGAGACAAATGTTTGTGTCCAATTCAGACCTGCGTCGGATGAATGAAACATATTTCCATCGAAATCGGAGGCGATCACAGTCTGCGGATCAGCAACTGCAAAAGCAAATACACCTGCCGGTAGGATCTCCCCGAGATCAGACCATAATTGTCCGCCATCTGTGGAACGGAAAACTCTGTCATCAAAATTTGGAAAATTTCCAGAATGACCCCAGGCAAGTATAATATCACCGGATACTGATGTCAGACGGTTCCTGCCTTCAGCTATAACACCTGTTGTCCAAGTCTCACCACCATCGCTGGAACGTACAAACATACTATCAACTACAGCTAGAGCTAATGTTCCTGTGAGGAATTCAACAGCCTCTGCAGATCCGGTTTTTACAGAAGTGAATGACAAGCCGCCATCTGTTGTCTTATAAATACCATTGTTTGAGGCGCCAAGTCCAATTTGGGTGTCGATGAAGTCAAATGTAAACATACCGTTCGGCGAAGGCTCCCAGGAAAGTCCGCCATCGCGACTAATATATTGACCGAAGTTTCCTGTTGCCAAACCAAAGTTTGAAGAATAAAATTTCATAAAGTAAGTTGATCCAAGGAATGGGAGCTGAGACCAGGTTGTTCCACCGTCTGTCGTCCGATAATTATCATTTCCAAACGCCCAGCCATTCTGACTGTCAAGGAAAAAGAGTCCGTAAAATGGATCACCTAAACTGAACGGGATGTTAAGCTGAGTCCAGTTAATACCTCCGTCGGTTGACTCAAAAAGTGAACCTCCATTATCGAATGAGTTGTCATCAGTGGCAATAAAAACCTTCTGGGATGAAGGTGCACCAATACCTCTGATGTCAAGTTGTGTAGGAACAGGGCTTTGGGTGTTCCATTGTGCGGTGGCTGTTGCTGTCAGAAGCATTATCATATACATAAAAAATTGCCCTCTGACTTTCGCAGCCTGAAAATCTTGCGAAAGACTTCTTTGTGCATTTGTTCTTAAATACATCCTATCCCTCATCTTTCTTTTCCTCACCTTTGTTTAGAACTGAAGCTGTTGCTAATTAATCTCTCAGTGATATAAGTCATCAGATTGGGACATTCAACAAATATACATGGAAACCTGTCCCCGGATTATCTCTTTTAGAGGCCAAAAACTGGTTAAGTCACCAGCAAAAGGAAAAACAAGGTGTGAAGAAAAAATTTCCCGACAGTGCCGATACAGTCTGCAGAACTCACTATAAAGCCTCCCATTTTAGTCATTAATATTATTACAGCAGTCTGCTTTGGAAGTTTCAATGAGTAATCTCTAAAGGACACAGTAATTTTGCTATATGGTCTCACCTTGATGCAGCAGAAAGAAGTAGGAATTTGCAACAAATATTTATTAATAGCAACCGGCTAAACTCATTCAAGCGGCAGAGGTAACCCTCTGTGAAATGTCAACTCACTTCCGATTCTTTAATCTTCGGTATGCGAGTGCCTCAATAACTCTGCGCGCCTAAGTTAAGTTTTTGTGAGGGCCTTTCCCATACTTCAGAAAAATTACCTATTAAAAGTAATAACTACACACCTGGGAGTACTTATGTTTTAAAGAAGAAAATCTAACATTCTAACCAGATAAAAACTAAAAGTAGTAATGCTGCTAATAAGAGAAAAGAGCATCTACAATTATACTTGCAGCCGCTGAGCTTGTGCTAATTCTGCTTGATATTTTGAGGTATAACCAACATTTTCATAGTGGTAGGTTTGATTACCAGGTAATTTATATCTACCCTGTTGTAGTTCCCCAATGACCTCTTATTTTTTACTAGTCTGACCTTTGGAATTCTGCTTTTCATTTGTAGACATATCATTTAATTCTGAAAAATGTGCTTTTTTTGTACACCAGAAAACACAAAGTCTTAAAAATTAAAAAATAATCAAACTAATAGTGTCGGGGTGGAGAGATTTGAACTCTCGACCTCTTCGTCCCGAACGAAGCGCGCTAACCGGGCTGCGCTACACCCCGAATCAAGACCTCAAAAATAACCGCTTTATACCCAATTTCCAAAAATAGAGAAGGTGAGAAAAAATACCATTAAAATAAAAAACCCTGCCTATTCCTCATAAGTAGGTCAGAAGATCAGTCATTAGTGTTTGTTATTAATTCAAGACCTGTAAAAATCAATTTATGGGGACTTAAATACGGCTGCAATTTACAGCCATTTTTTTAACCAATTAAAGCAATGCTTTATACAAACCTTTTCTGAAGTCCTACAAAGGTTCCGTCCTGGTAAATAACTTGATTTATGATCTCTCCCCTCTCATCATAATATGTCCAGGTTCCATCCAGTTTTCCACTTCTGTATTTACCTTCGCTTTCAACATTCCCACCCGGGTAATAAGAAATCCATTTACCGTCAGGTTTGTTATTTTCGAAACTTCCTTCACTTTCGATTTGCCCATTTGGATAATAGTATTTCCAGGTTCCCATATTCTCATTGTTCACGACATTTCCCGTTTTTTCAATTTGACCATCTGGATAATATGTTCTAAATGTTCCGTTCTTTTTTCCATCAACGACCTGAAATTCTATTATTACGTCTGCGGTATCATGAACGGTTCCGGTAAATAGTTTATTATTGTGGGAATTATATATTAATCCGTCTTCCCCCCATCGATATGTGTTTTTGGACTCATATGTTTCGCAGGAGATTAAGATAAATGAAGTAGTAATTATAAGCAGGGCTGCAGTTAATAGTTTTTTCATAATTCTTATAAATTTTAATCATATTAAACAATATCAATGCCATCGGAATCTTATTATTATGCTTAGAATTTCAATATTACCCCTGTATTTAATGAAATTATTACATAATGCTGATCGACATCTGTAAAATGAACATCAATTAAACTGGCTGGAATACTTTATACCTGTCCACAGATGGTCTTATTACCGCATCACACAATTTTAAATTCTACTCCCTGTTCATTAAATTTGTCCTTAATATTAAGCAAAGTGAGGATATATAAATGGCACAAAACCATACCTTTGATATAGTATCTGAAGTTGATCTGCAGGAAGCAGATAACGCTGTCAACCAGGCATTGAAGGAAATTCACCAGAGATATGATCTGAAGGATTCGAATACTACGATGGAAATCAACAAAAAGGACAAACAGATTTCCATCAATACAAAAGATGATTATTCCCTAAAATCCAGCATCGATATTTTGCAGACAAAGTTCATCCGCAGAGGGATTTCAATTAAAGCCCTCAAGCTGAATGAACCCGAACCTGCAGCCAGCGGAAGGCTGAAACAGATAATCGATCTTCAAAGCGGTATTTCCAAGGATAACGCTAAAAAGATCACTAAAATGATTAAGGACTCGAAGCTGAAGGTTAGTGCCCAGATCCAGGATGAACAAGTAAGGATTCAGGCACCTAAAATAGATGATCTGCAGGCGGTTATCCAGATGGTGAAGGATGCCGATCTCGATTTCCCCACGCAGTTTGTGAATATGAAATAGCGGGGCAAGGAAAAAGTAAAAAGGCAAAAGTAAAAAGTTAGGCTAACCGGCGTAGGCTTGCCTGAGTTTTTCCTTGCCGAGCGAACTGACGAGGCGGAAGTCTTCTTCTGTAACTTTTTCTTCATCCCCGTAGTAGTTGTGGTCAACGCTGTCTTTCTGTATGCTTTCTCTGATGGCTGCGGATGAAAGTACTTTAAGGTTATCAACTATAATATTATTAGAATCTTCGCTGTCAATTATCCCTTCAATAAGGTAAGGACCCATCGACATCGTAAGCTCCGCACAGCGGTAGTACACATTGGGAAATATTACTGCCTCAAATGTTCCCGTCGTATCTTCAAGTGAAAGGAACTTCATTATGTCCCCCTTCTTCGTCCTTATTCTCTTGGAGGTCATATACCAGCCTATCATCTTTACTTTCCGGCCCCGGTATTTATCTTTATCCTTTGCCTTTATAATTGAAGGATCGTTTATCCATTCTTTATAAAAATAAAGGGGATGACGGGTTACCATATAATTGAATGTCTCATACTCGGTGCGGCACATTTCGGCCGCGCTGAAGTTGATGTTCGTCCTGACTTCTTCTTCCAAAGCGTAGGTTTCATTCATAAAAAGATCATTGGCTGTGTGATCCAGAAGTCTTTTGCGGTGAATATAAATGTCGAGAAGACGAAGCAGCTCGGGACGCGTCTGCCTGAAACATCCCATTGCCCCGCATTTAATTAAAGTAGCCGTTTCCTCATATCCTACTCGCGTTCTCACAAGAAAATCGGCAAGTGAAACATACCTTCCGTTATTTTTCCTTTCTTCAACAATCTTTTCAATTGAGGTGTATGATAAATTCTTTACCGCCATCAACCCTATGCGTATGGTTTTTCCCCTGCCGATATATTCATTGCCGCTGTGGTTGATTGAAGGAAGTTCTATTGTCAGTCCCATCCTTTTTGCTTCCCATATATAAACAGACGATGAATAATATCCTCCCCCGTTATTAAGCACATTAGCCATAAACTCCGCCGGGTAGTGCGCCTTGAGATAAGCAACCTGGAAAGAGAGCAGCGCGAAGGAGGCACTGTGCGCTTTGCAGAAAGAATACCCCGCAAATGATTCTATCTGCCGCCATAATTCTTTTGCGGTTTCTTCACTGTGTCCCTTTGCGAGGCAGGAGACAAAAAACTTATCCGTTATCTCCTTCATTGCTTCGTGCGAACGCATCTTCCCGCTCATCGCCCTCCTCAGAAGGTCGGCTTCTTCCAGCGTCAGGCCCGCGATATGATGCGCAATCTTAATTACATCCTCCTGGTAAATCATTACCCCGTAGGTTTCGCCAAGGTGTGCTTCCATTTCGGGCACAAGGTATTTCCGGCGCGACGGATCTTTGTGACGGACAAGGAATTCCTGCATCATTCCGCTTTCGGCTACGCCGGGACGAATGACAGAACTTGCCGCCGTGAGCATCTCAAAGGTCTCAACGTCCAGCCGCCTCAGAAGTGAACGCATTCCCGGCGATTCTATATAGAAACACCCTATTGTTTGTCCCTTCCGCAGAAGTTCCTTCGTCTTCTCATCGTTAAAGAGCATCTCAAAATCAAATATATCGAAGCGGATATTACGGGTATTTTTGGGTATAGGGGGTAAAAGCGAGTGCAGTCTTACCCCTTCCCGCCATTCGGGTGGAACCTGGTAAGTTAGAAAATCGACCGTATTTGCATTATTTATGGGCATAATCTAGTGCACATTTGAGCACTATATATAAATTACCGGAAGTTAAAAAGCAAGTGGGAATGATTGTGGTTACAAGAGATTCTGAAATGAATTCAGAATGACAACAAAGGTACTGAGGATCATCTACAAATTGGACACAAAGATATTTTGCTATTTGACTCTAAAGGATGAAAGAATTACAATATAGTGAGCTTAATAAATTATGTTTTCAGGTGAGTTATGGAAGAAGAACCCGAATCGTATCAGACTGACGACGACTTTGTGTGGACGTGCCAGTACTGCGGAGTTAAAAACAGCGTTTGGGTGGATTTGACGGTGGAAGGCAAGCAGGACTTTGTAGAGGATTGCAGAATCTGCTGCAGGCCGAACAGGATCATAATCACAAAGGATATCGAAAATAATGCATTTGCCGAGAGTCGTCCCCTCGACGAGTAACCCGGACCTTACGATTTCCTCTGTTACAACAGATTCCGCAAAATCAATCCATTATCATACGTAAGAATGAAGAACTGTCTTCATCATCATCGTTTTCTTTCTCTTCTCTCTTTTTGGCTTTTTCTTTAGACCAGCTGTAGCGTGATGCATCAAACTCGAATCCGCTTCTAGGTGTTTCTTCCTCTGCTTTTTCTTCAATATTTGATTTAGGACTTTTAACACGGTAGATGGTGGGAATTTCAAGGTCCTCTTTATCTACATCATCATTCGATTCAAGGAAATTAAATCCTCCACGGAAGGTCTCTTCTTCCTTCTTTTTTGGGGGAGCAATTGAAAATGATTTCTTAGCATGCACCTGGTGCGCCGAATCGAACCCGGTGGCGATAACTGTGTATGATACGTAATCATTCATATCTTCTTTCTGTACACAGCCGAAGATTACGTTTGCTTCCTCACCTGCAGCTTCGAAAATAACGTTATTGCCGTCGTTTATTTCCTGCATTGTAAGGTTGCTTGAACCTGTTACGTTCAGTAGTACGCTCTTTGCACCTTTGATGTTTACACCTTCGAGGAGCGGACTTGAAATGGCTTTCTGAGCAGCCTCAATTGCACGGTTCTCGCCGCTTGCAATTCCGCATCCCATCAGGGCATCCCCGCTCTGGTTCATTACAGATCTTACATCCGCAAAGTCGACGTTAATCAATCCTTCAACTGTGATGATGTCTGCAATTCCTCTTGTTGCTTCGTATAATACTTCATTTGGTTTATCAAAAGCAGCAAAAGCATTAACTCCTTTGTCCAATATATTCAGCAGTCTTTCGTTGGGAATTACTATGAGACTATCAACATGATTTTTCAGATCCTGGATTCCCTGTTCAGCATTGAGCATACGCTTCTTCCCTTCCCAGCGGAAAGGCTTTGTAATAATACCGACAACAAGCGCGCCGATGCTCTTGGCGATCGAGGCAACTACCGGGGCTCCGCCTGTTCCTGTTCCGCCGCCCATTCCTGCAGTAACAAAAACCATATCGCTGCCTGCAAGCACTTCGGATAACTTTTCCCTGTCCTCTTCCAATGACTTCCTTCCGACGTTAGGATCAGCTCCGGCACCAAGTCCTCTCGTAATACTTGAACCGCACTGGATCTTGTGAGTAGCACTGCTGCTGTTTAATACCTGGGCGTCCGTATTAACAGCGACATATTCCACTCCACTCAGCCCGCGTGCGATCATGCTTTCGATAGCGTTGCAGCCGCCGCCGCCAACTCCGACCACTTTCAAAATAGCTGACATTGGCTTGCTTCTGTCAATAGTTGCAAATCGCGACATAGTTTCCTCCTATAAAGAATTTATAATTCATCAAAAAACTGCTGAACTCTTTTTACTATCAGGGATATTTTATTTTTGTTCTTTTGCTTCCTTGCTCTGATTAATCCCTGGTACTCACTTGATTTTCCTCCGGGAATGCCCCGGATTAAACCTGCAACGGTGGCGAATTCAGGACTTTCGATCTCGTTAGAAAGTCCTGCTCCCAATTCCTGCGGAACACCCATCCTGGTAGGAAGTCCGAATACTTCTTCTGCAAGTTCCGAACATCCCTTTAGTAGAGATCCGCCTCCGGTTAACACGATACCGGCCTTTATTTTGTTCTTGAAACCTGCACTCCTTATTTCGTTATCAACCAGGATAAATAATTCCCTCATCCTGAGACTGATAATCTGTGTAAGCAGACTTATCGGAATTTTTGTATTGCCCCTTGCACCAACGCCTTTAATAAGAATATCTTCATCTTTAATAATTGCATTTTCAGTGGCGTATCCGAAATCCTTTTTAAGCTTCTCAGCTTCTTCACTTATAACTCCAAGCGATTCTCTTATATCATTAGTAACCTGATTCCCTGCTACACCAATTACTTTTGTATGTTTGATTGCTTTATTATGATAGATTGCAATATCAGTTGTTCCGCCGCCGATATCGATCAAGGCTACGCCTAAATCCCTCTCACTTTCCTCCAGCACAGAGGTACTCGATGCGATGGGCTGCAGAATGTAATCCTGAACATGCAGTCCTGCACGCTCTACCGATTTCCTTATGTTTTGTATGGCCGGGATTGAAGCAAGCACGATGTGATTCGTGGCTTCTAACCGTGAACCTGACATACCGATAGGATTCTCTATCCCGGGCTGATGATCTATCGAAAATTCCTCCGGAATAATATGCAGTATCTGACGGTCTGATGGTATGTGTATTGTACGAACATCATTTTCAAGTCTTTCCAGGTCAGCTTTGGTAATTTCTCTGTCCTCACCGCTGATGGTAACATAATTCCTGTGCCTCATACTAGTGATGTGTTCACCCGCTACACCTACATTAACGTGGGTGACTTCAAACCCTGCCCTGTTAGATGCGATCGAAACTGCACTTCTTATTGCTTCAGCCGTTTTTCCTATATTTGCAACCAGTCCTTTATGCAGTCCTTCAGACGGTGCAACGCCAAAACCAAGGATATCAAACTTGTTTTCATCCAGCTTTTCTGCTATTACCGCACAGACCTTAGTGGTTCCTAAATCGAGTCCCGCTATAATTTCTTTTCTCATTCAGTTAAATCCGTTTTATCATAATTACCGAGAAAAATTTCATTGCTAAATCTCAGGTCAACATAAGAGCTGTTCAAAACCATTGCTTTATCAGCGTTATCTTTATTTACCAATTGATCAAACGTGTATAGTTTTTCTGCCGTATTGCCTTTACCGAAAATTACCGGGGGTTTTATTCCTGAAAACAACAGGATGATATCTCCACCGTTCCTGAGATTTATTTCCGACAGAGTTTTTGAAAGCTCTCCGCCCGTCAAATCAGCGGCATCCATTATCTTAAATGCCTCAACCAGTCCCGGGGTCTTTAGTACTTCATTTTTCTTTAACATAATATCGCTGTTGAGATTCGTAACAACAGGCATATTCGATATTTTTGTATTCAAAAGAAAGGGCAGTATCTCAAAATTACTGGTCGCAAGGAACAACTCGTTATCGCTCACGAGTACAGCCTTAATTTTTTTCTCAGTTAGATTGATGTGAACTTCATTATCCCCGCTGAATTCTACATCAGCTCTTTTTATATAAGGATGCTTTTCAAGCCGCGACTTTATAATTGGAAGGGTAACATCCTTTGATATTTCATTCCCGTTTAGTTTAGCATAAGCCAGGTAATCATTTTCATTAAGGAGGTTGTTGCCTGTCATGGTAATTGACCTTATCTGTTCCTCCAGCTCCGGCCTCTGCACAGAGAAAGAGAGATAAAGGATCCAGGCCGTCAGAATAACGAACAGCAGTAGTCCTAATATTTTATTCCTGGTTTCTGAACTCAATTCTTTATCATCCTTATAAACTCTTCACCGAATTTCCAGATATCTCCCGCACCCATCGTTATAATTATATCATTGTCCTGTTTCAGTTCATTTAATACTGAAGGAATGTTTTTTTTATCAGGGATATACATTACATTTTTATGTCCGAATTTTTTCGCGGCGTCCGCAATAAGTGCCCCGGAGACACCGTTAATCGGTTCTTCACGGGCAGGATAGACATCAGTACAAATGAAGATATCTGAATTAAGAAAACTCCTTCCGAATTCCTGGTAGAAATCCCTTGTTCTTGAATAAAGATGGGGCTGAAAAACGGCTATCAATCTCCTGTCCCATCCGGCCCTCACCCCGGAAAGCGTTGCACTTGTTTCCGTCGGATGGTGAGCATAATCGTCCACGACAAGAATTTCCTTGTTATATTTAATTTCAAATCTTCTGTAAACACCGGAGAAAGATTCCAGGGCCTTTTTAATTACCGGGAATTCTATCTCCAGTTCTTTTGCAATTATTACTGCAACTAGTGCATTCTTAACGTTATGAACTCCGGGAATGCTGAGCTTTATTCGTCCAAGCTCTTTATCCCTGTACTTAACGGTAAATTCGCTTGAAAATTGTTTATGTACTATATCCAATGCACGTACATCCGCCTGGGGCGTTAATCCATAAGTGATAATTTTCTTATTGATTGAAGGAATGATATCCTGTAAGCCTGGCTCGTCCAGGCATAGAATAACAAAGCCGTAAAAAGGAACTTTATTGGCAAACTCAGTAAAGGCAGCCTGGATATCGACTAAATCCTTATAAGTATCAAGATGTTCACTTTCTAATGTAGTCAGCGCTGCGATCGTCGGGGTAAGTTTTAGAAATGTCCTGTCGAATTCATCAGCTTCAACAACAATAAATTCGCCGTGTCCCAGGCGTGCGTTTGTACCTCCCAGGCCGCTGAGTTTTCCGCCAACGATGATAGTGGGATCTATGTTGCCTTCGGTTAAAGTCAATCCAACCATAGATGTGGTTGTTGTCTTACCATGAGTACCGGCAATACCTATCCCGTATTTCATTCTCATCGATTCCGCCAGCATCTCTGCACGCTTTATAACCGGAATCTTTCTTTCAACTGCAGCCTTTACCTCAGGATTATCGATAGTTACGGCAGATGAGTATACAAGCACATCTACATCCTTAAGGTTTTCAGGAAAATGACCTTCATAAATTGTAATTCCAAGTTTTGACAGGTGATCCGTAATTTCCGTAAGCGCCCTGTCTGATCCGGAAACTTCAAAACCCTGACTGAGAAGGATCTCGGCAAGACCGCTCATTCCGATGCCGCCGATACCTACAAAATGTACTCTGTGAATATTCTTAAACATTAAACTTCTTCTATCCGTGCTTCTAATAGTTCAAATTTTCTAAGTATTTTGTCCTCATTCTCATAATCATAGGGTCTTATAATTACGGAACGTCTCCTGTTTTTCAATTTTATCCTTACAAGTCTGAATGCATGATTCTGCACTCTTTCTCTTTGCCTTGAAATTTTTATTCTTTTGATCTGATCCAGAGGGATTAGCTTTTTACCGAACCTGGTAACAAACGCAATACCCTCGCCGCTGATCTCCATATATTTATTTTTATAGATATTATAAAGAAGACTTACCAGTGAAATAATCACAATCGCACCCAGAAGGTATATAATGGGATCTTTCGTGATCAAAGTAAAAGTTTCCTCAACAAACTCTCCCCGAATAACAAGGTAAAGTGCAAACACTACGAAATAAATTATAGTCGATTGATAATAGAACGACATATTATACTTAAAAGTCTCCTTAGGATTTAATTCGTCTGTGTTCATAAACTATCTGCAAATTTTATTGCACTATCTGCAATTAATGAGGCAGCATCAGGCTTTGCCATTTTTAAAGAATTCGTTTTCAAAATTTCTAATCTGTTGGAATCAAATATTGTCGAAATTATTTTATCAGCCAATACATTCTTAACATTTTTATCCTCAATTAGTAAAGCAGCATCTTCATCTTCCAGAGATTTGGCGTTAAAGTACTGGTGATTCTCTGCAACATTTGGCGACGGAATCAATACAGACGGTATTCCAAGTACGAGCAGTTCGGCTATGGTAGTGGCCCCGGCTCTTGCAACAACCATATCGGCAGCCGAATATGCCAGGTTCATGTCTTCAATAAAGGGAACGACAATAACTCCAATACCGTTAAGGTTTTTATACTTTTCATAATATATGCTTCCTGTCTGCCATATTAACTGGAGATTTTTATCCTTGAAAACTTTAACCGAAGCAGCAATAGCTTCATTAATTGAAGCCGCACCTAGGCTCCCGCCCAATACCAGTATCGTTTTTGTATCCGGTGATAGCTTAAAATATTTTAGCGCTTTTTCTTTGTTCAGCTCACCGAGACTCTCACGTACGGGATTTCCGGTTACCTTAATTTTATTCTTTGATTTCAAATACTTTTCCGAATCAGAATAACTTACATGAATTTCATCAGCATATCTTTCAAGTAGTCTCGTGGTTACTCCCGGATAACTGTTCTGCTCAAGGAGTATAATCTTAGCCCCCATAACAGAAGAGCCCCAGATCGCCGGACCTGAGACGTATCCGCCGGAACCGATAGCCACCTTTGGTTTAAAACTCATATTAATAATCAGCGACTGAAACATTGATACAATCAGCTTAACAGGAAAAAGCAGGTTCTCCAGGTTAAATTGCCGTGAAAATCCTTTTATCCATATTGATCTGAATTTATATCCAAGCTTCGGGACTACCCTTCCTTCTATTTTATTTTTTGTACCAACGAACAAAATATCCGCTTCAGGAATTTTTGCCTTAATCTTTTCGGCAACAGCAACAGCCGGAAACAGATGTCCGCCTGTTCCTCCCCCTGCAAATAAAAACCTGTATATTGTTTTTGAAGCTGCCACTATTTAATCCTGAGCTGATTGAACAGCGTTTTTTCTGTTCTGAAACATTGCATTAGTCATCCCTATATTCACAAGTATTCCAGTCGAAATACACATAAATATCAGGGAGGTGCCTCCGTAACTTATAAAAGGGAGCGGCAGACCTGTTGTCGGTACTAATCCGGTAGCCACAGCAACGTTAATGAATGCATTTACGAGTACCGAAATTGAAATTCCGAAAGCGAGGAGCTGCCCGAACACGTCTTTACAGTTTTTTGCAATCAGAATTCCTGCTGTAAAAAGAACAAGATAAGCAAATAGAACTATCACTGAACCGATGAACCCCAGTTCTTCTCCTAGGATAGCAAATATAAAGTCGCCGTAAGCCTCGGGAAGAAAGAGATTGCTCTGTCTGCTGTGACCCATTCCAACACCAAGAATGCCGCCGCTGCCCAAACCTAATAATGCCTGTTTTACCTGGATATTTATATCACCGCCGTTACTGAAACTGTGAATAAAGGTTACAATTCTTTCACGCGAGTGTGAGAACAGCATTGTACCGATTCCGCCTGCGAATGCACATACTCCCATCGAACCGAGAATATGCTGTATCTTCGCACCGCCGACAAATAATATCGTCAGAGATATAATGAGAACGAGAATACCGTTACTGAGATTCGGCTGTATAAAGATCAAACCCGCAACCATCATTACCCATATAAATAAATAGATAAATCCGCCCTTAAAATCTTCAATTTCCTTACCCTTACTCTCCAATAAAGCTGCAAGGTGAACTATTAAGGCCAGCCTGGCAAAGTCTGCCGGCTGAAAAGTCATGAACCCGATGTTTATCCAGCGCCCTGCTCCTTTAATATCTGGAGCGATTATCATCGTCAGCACCAGCAGTGCAATGGCTGAAATTAAAACAGGCTTGCTGAACTCTTTGTATATTTCATATGGTATCATCGCAAAGCCGACCATAAGGAAGATCCCGATGATCACCTTGAAGAAATGCGAGTTAAATAAATGGAACAGGCTGTCAAACTTAAAGGCGCTGTATGTACTGCTTGCACTCATCACAAGTACAAGTCCCAACATGGTTAATACAAATGCGTCAAGAAATATTGTTAAAGCCAGCTTTTTCATTATAATTTGTTTACTGCTTCCTTAAATACTTTTCCTCTGTGCTCATAATTATCAAACATATCGAAACTCGCACAGGCTGGTGAGAGCAAAACGATATCACCCGGCCGGGCTTCAAGGTTCGCCGCATGCACAATATCTTCCATAGTTTGTTTCACTTCAACCTTTATGTCTTTATGGAAGAAGTTGAAAACCTTATCAGCAGAAGAACCTATCGCATAGATCTTAATTACTTTTTCGAGAACCAGGGGTCTGATCTGGTTGTAATCGTTGCCCTTATCCTGTCCCCCAAGAATCAGAAATATTTGTCCGGTAAATCCTTTCAGCGCATACCAGACTGAATCAACGTTCGTCGCTTTTGAATCGTTAATATATTTTACTCCTTCAATCTCTCTAACAAACTCAAGTCTGTGCTCAACACCCTCAAAGGTTCTTAATGCTTTAATAATTTTGTCGTTGTCAAGACCGAATAATTTTGCGGCGGTTATGACAGCCATTGCATTTGCAATATTATGTTCGCCGATAAGATTGATGTCGGAGACTTTACAGTTGAATTCAAGGCTGCCCTCTCTGTTGAAAAATATATCCTCATTTGATGTGTAGGTGCCGTTATTCAGAGTTTCTTTCAGGGAAAAGTAAAAAGATCTGCTCTTATGTTTCTGAACAGAATTCATCAAGGTTTCATTGTCCGTATTCAGAATAAGAAAATCGTTTTCATCCTGGTTTCTGTAAATATTCATTTTAGATTGAATATAATTTTTAAGTTTATTTTCATATCGGTTCAGATGATCAGGGGTTATATTCAGGATCATTGCGACCTTCGGTTTGAACTGATCTATCAGATCAAGCTGAAAACTGGAAACCTCGAGAGCGACAAATTCATCTTCCTTCACGTCGTGTGCAATTTCAGAAAAAGCAAATCCTATATTGCCGGCCGTATAAGTTTTCCTGCCGCACACGTTAAATAAATGACTGCAAAGACTGGTGGTGGTGGTCTTGCCGTTGGTGCCGGTAATAGCAATGATATTGCCTTTGCAGACAGAAGCTGCCAGTTCGAGCTCACCGATAATTTTAATTTTTTTCGCGCGGGCAGTTTTAATAATATCGGCGTCTGAGGGAACTCCCGGACTAACTACCATCAGGTCGCAGTCATAGGCTCTTTCAGAATGATTTCCGGTCTCAAATTCTATTCTATTTGAGCGGAGGTTTGCCAGGAATTCGTCCAGCACCTTGCCCGAAGCGGTATCTGTTACAAAAGGCTGCCCGCCGAGTTTGGCTATCAACTTTGCAGCACCTGCACCGCTTCTTTTTGCACCGACTATAGTTATTTTTTTACCTGCAATATTCATTTCTTATCTTATCTTAAATGAGGCCAGGCTGATTATGGCCAGTATAATAGCTATTATATAAAACCTGATAACAATTTTAGGCTCAGGCCAGCCCAACATTTCAAAGTGATGATGGATAGGAGCCATCTTGAAGATTCTCCTGCCTTCACCATATTTCTTTTTGGTTACTTTAAAATAAACACGCTGCATTATAACCGAGATCGTCTCCAAAAAAAATATTCCGCCGAGTATAGGTATCAAGAGTTCTTTTTTTATAAGCACTGCAAGAATTCCGAAAGCCCCGCCCAACGCCAGCGAACCTGTGTCCCCCATAAACACCTGGGCCGGGTAAGAGTTGAACCAGAGAAATCCCAGGGAAGCACCTACGAGGGCGGCAACAAAAACAGTAAGCTCTCCTGCTCCCGGCAGATATATTATGTTCAGATAATTAGAGAAAATCGAGTTCCCGCTTATATAACTGATTATGGCCAGGGTAAGCATTACAATTGTGATTACTCCTATCGCAAGACCGTCAAGTCCGTCTGTTAAATTCACTGCATTTGATGTTGCGGTTATAATAAAAACAACGACAGGGATATAGAAAATCGAGAAATCAAAATTAACATTTTTAAGGAACGGTACAGTTGTTAAAGAATGTATTCCTTCAAATTGGGGCGCGAAATATATTACGGAACCGATAACCAGACCTATAATCACTTGTCCCAGCAGCTTATAACGCGCTATTAATCCGTTCGGAAGTTTTTTTACAACCTTCAGGTAATCATCCAGAAAACCTACTCCGCTCAGCCAGATGGTTCCTCCCAGTATTAAAATTATATAGATGCTCAATATATCCGACCACAGCAGCACAGGGATGACCACACATAAAATTATCATCAATCCGCCCATTGTGGGTGTGCCTGCCTTCGACCAGTGGAACTTAGGACCATCGATTTTTTTTGCTTCACCAATCTGGTTCTTCTGAAGTTTGCGGATTATCTTCGGTCCCAGGTAAAATGAAAGAAATAAAGCAGTAATTGCAGACAGAGCCGATCTGAAAGTAATAAACCGGAAAACATCAAACCCCGGAGGATTAAATATCTTATTTATATATTCCGATAAAAAGTAGAGCATTTATTATCCGGCTTTTTCTTCAATAGTTTTCACAAACTCTTCCATCTTCATTCCGCGTGAACCTTTTACAAGGATAACTGACTTGCTTAAGTCCTGTTCCTTAAGGAAATCCTTTAGTCTCTTCCGTGAGCTGAAGAACCTGGAACCAACAGATTTCTTCTGTAATTCTTCATAAAGGTTTTTCATCAGCGGACCTATCAGGTATACTTCGCTGAACTTGTTTGCTTTAACCGAAGAAGCTAATTTCCTGTGAAGTTCGGGAGCTTCCTCTCCAAGTTCCCGCATATCACCAAGTACTGCTATTTTCCGGTCGTACATCTTGATCTTACCCGTAAGATTCATTGCTTCTTTCATTGAGATAGGACTAGCATTGTAAGTATCGTCGATCAGGAGAATATTTTTACGCCGCTTTACGTTTAACCTTTTCTCAACTTGTTTCAAGTTCTTCAAACCCTGGGAAACTTCCTTTACAGATAATCCCATTGTAAACGCAACGGCAGCTGCCGCAAGAAAGTTTTTAGCATTGGCCTCACCGTATAGCGGCAGATTAACCTTAAGCTTGTTCTTTTTATAAGTGATTTCAATCTCGGGTCTTCCATCGTCGGTATACCCGCACACTTTCCCTCTCACGGCAGAGTTCGAGTTGAAGCCGTAGGTAACTTTCTTTTTGTAGTCTTTCGCTTCCTGCTTTAATAATTTGTCATCTTCATTAATAATGAGAGTACCGTTCATTTCGGCCGTAGCCTTAAACAAAGCTGTTTTTTCTTTAAGAACTCCTTTTCTATTTAAAAAGAATTCAAGGTGAGAATCACCGATATTCGTTATCATAGCATAATCAGGCAGAGCAATATTTGCCGTATATTCAATTTCTCCAAAGTGGTTTGTACCTAGTTCTGCAACAAGAACATCATGCTTTTCATTTGTGCTGAAGAGAGTCAAAGGAACACCAATATGGTTGTTGTGGTTTGCAACGGTTTTGTTAACCTTATATTTTGTACTTAAAAGCATGGCTACCATCTCTTTTGTTGATGTTTTACCTGCACTACCGGTTATTCCGATAATTTTCGTACTCAGCTTTTTTCTCCATACTCCGGCCAGTTCTCCCATAGCCTTTACTGTATCACCAACGGCCGCAACCGGAATATCAATATCCCCCAGTTTCTTTAACATCCGTTTATTAACCAGTACAGCTACAGCACCATTTGAAACTGCATTATCTATAAAATCGTGACCGTCAAACTTTTCGCCTTTAACAGCAATAAACAGGCAGCTGCCGGGTATATTTCTTGAATCTATTGATATGTTCCTTATTGTCCTGAAATTATCAGGATTATAAAGAACTGAAGATTTTAAATTGAACAAATCATCTATTGTAATTCCGATCCTTTTCATACATTCAAATACTTCTCAGCCGCTTCCCTATCGGAAAAATGTCTTCTAACTCCTTTTATCTCCTGATAAGTTTCATGTCCTTTACCTGCTACCAGGATCACCGCGTCAGGTTCAGTCTCATTAATTGCTGTTTTAATTGCCTCTTCCCTGTCCTCTATTATTTGATAGTTCTGTTTTTCAATTCCTGCTTCAATCTCTTTGATGATATCCATAGGTTTTTCATTCCTTGGATTATCCGAAGTAATAAAAACCTTCCTGCTCAGTTCTGAAGCAATCTTTCCCATCACCGGCCGTTTTGTTTTATCCCTGTTGCCTCCGCAGCCGAATACTGTATATACCGGGTGCTTACCGGCAACGATATTCCTGATCGCTAATAATGTCTTTTCAAGACTGTCGGCATTATGCGAATAATCGATAATAACTTTCTTCTCGCCTCGGCCTGTTAATTCAAACCTTCCGGGAACCTGGGGAGCATTCTTTATTCCCTTTACGGCGGTGTCCGGATCTATTCCCAATAAAGTTGTCACAGCAAAGGCAAAGGCCGCATTATATGCATTAAATTCCCCGACCAGCGATGTGGATACCGCATAATTCTGATTGTCTCTTTCTATCGTGAAATAAGTGCCTTCGAGGTCGTAAGAAATGTTTTTAATATTAAAGTCTGCACCCGGCAGCATACCTAGTGAATATAGAGGAGCCACTCTATTTTCGATGATTTTTGGGGAAGATTCATCATCAACATTGTACACACCGAATGCAGACAAACTCAGGGTATCAAAAAGTATTTTTTTTGCTGATAAATAATTTTCAAAATTCTCATGAAAATCGAGGTGATCTGAAGAGATATTTGTAAAGGCCGCCGCAGAAAAATTGAGACCAAAGACACGTTTTAGGGCAAGGGAGTGAGATGATACTTCCATCACGACGTAATTACAGCCGTTGTTGTACATCTCAAGCAGAAGCTTATTAAGGTCATTTGATTCAGGCGTCGTAAGCGAAGATTCTATTTTTTTATCTCCTATATAATTTGCTATCGTTCCTATCATTCCGGTTTTATTCCCTGCAATTTCAAGTATACTTTTTATTAAAAATGAAGTAGTTGTTTTTCCTTTGGTTCCTGTTATTCCGATCAGTTTAATTTTTCCGGATACATTTTTATAATAGCCTTTCGATAATTCAGCAAGGGCCTGTCTTGAATCTTTTACCAGTATTTTTGCAGCATTAGCATGGAGAAAAATTTCATCCGGCACCGCATCATTATCTTCAAGAACAACAGCAGCAGCTCCTTTATTCAGGGCATCGGTTATAAACTTGTGCCCGTCAACATTAAAACCTTTAACTGCTGCAAATACAGATCCTTTAACGACCTTCCGCGAATCGTAAAATATCCCGGTAACGTCTTTCCTCTGAACATTTCCCACGACCTGGATAACATGTACACTATTTATTAACTCAGTCAGCTCCATCAATATACAGCAGGACCGTTGACAGTTATTTCTTTACATTCCAGCCTGCATAGCTGACCTTTTTTGATCTTAGAACCAGGAGCAAGACTCTGTGATACAACCATACCGGTTCCATTCATAACATATCTTACACCGAGTCTGGATAAAATTGAAATAGCGTCTTTAATATGATAACTGATTAGGTCAGGCATAATTTTCTTTTCCATGCAAACAGAAATCAAATCAGGATCCGGCGAATTGTAAGCCGCATTAGTATATACCACATTATCATCGTGAGTATTTCTTACCCCGGCAACTTTCAGATCCTGGTTGATCTTATCATTTTGCAGTGGTTTTATTATTTCGGGATCACGTTCTATAATTCTCTGTGCTACATTTTTAAAAATGGGAGCTGCCGCAAGTCCGCCGTATCTTCCCACCTTAGGTGAATTCAAAAGTATGAGACATACTATCTGCGGATTCTCTGCGGGAAAGAATCCTATGAATGAAGAATTATAGCTGGCCTTGGAATAACTCCCGTCTATAATTCGCTGTGAGGTTCCTGTTTTTCCTCCGACTGAGATACCTTCAATTTGAGCATTTTTGCCTGTACCGTTTTCAACCACTCCCGTAAGCAGTTTCCTCATTCTGAGAGAAGTGGATTCAGAAATAACCCGTCTTACTTCACGGGGAGAGTTACTCTCAACTACTTTTCCATCACGATTTACTTCCTTCAATAATATCCCAGGTTCATATAGAATCCCTCCGTTTACCAGGGCACAATACCCTGTTATCAGCTGCAGCGGAGTAACTGCTACCTCATAACCAAAGGACATAAACGTTTTCGTCAGACTGCCCCATTCGTCGGGTTTTTTCAGGGTACCCTTTACTTCACCGGGAAGAGAAACAGAAGTATAGTTCCCGAACCCGAATCCGCGGGCATATTTATAGAAAGACTCATCATCGAGACGCTGAACTAGTTTTGAGATGCCGATATTGCTCGATTGTTCAATAATTCCTTTAACGGAGAGGTAAGCATGCTCGTGCGTATCGCTTATAAAAACCGACTTAACTTTATACCTGCCGTTCTCTACAAAAACCGTTTCATCTTCCCTGCAAAGGTTCTGATCCAGCAATGATGCAAGAGTAAATGATTTGAATGTTGAACCCGGTTCATAAGTATCGGTTATGGCCCTGTTCCTTCTCTGGTCATCGGAGTAATCCCAGTAATTGTTCGGATCAAAGTCCTGGTTGTTGGCTAATGCAAGTATCTCACCGGTATTGGGATTCATAATTATACCGACAGCTGATTCGGCATCATATTTTTTTACACCTGCCGCCAGTTCATCCTCCAGGATCGTCTGGTAAGCTTTATCAATTGTCAGATAAATATTAAGACCCGGAACTGCGGGTTTTGTCAACTCTTCTTCTACTGTAATCATATCACCGATAGCGTCTCTTTCCACGATCATCGCGCCGTCCTCACCCGAGAGAATATCGTCAAAAGTTTTGGCTATTCCACTCACGCCGTGATAATCGTTATTCACATAGCCCAATATATGCGCAGCAAGATCCTTATAATAATAAACCCTTGTAGGATCATCCACAGAAAAAACAGAAGGCATCTTTACACTCTTTAACAGGATTGCTTTTTCTCCAGAGACCTTCTTTTCAAGACAAACATTCCTTCCTTTTACTTGCATAAGGTTAAGGTAATGAGTTTTTGATTTCCCGAATACCGATGCAAATTTTTCGGCAATTTTAATCTTATCTGATGCAGACGTCATACGCATATCCGCAAAGAAGGAAAGGTCATCCCTGTTGTATTCAAGTAAAGAATTACTCCTGTCATAGATCAGTCCGCGCTCGGCCCTTATTTTATCTACTGAAGTCTGCTGCCTCTCTGCATAATATCTTAGTTCTTCGCTTTTAACTATCTGGATATCAACAAGCTTGATTATCAGTATTACAAAACTGATAAAAGCAAAAAGGACTATAAGCAGCAATCTTCGGTTAATCATACTTTTCTTTTAACTGGTTTTCAATTTGTTCAATTTGTTCCTTGTCTACCTTAACTTTCAGTACCGGGGGACCTCCTCTAATCATTCCAAGTTCTTTTTCTGCGATCTCCGTGATCCTTTCTTCCGAGGATAGAAACTGCTCCTTTACTGTCAGGTTAACCTGCCAGTTGCTTTTCAGGTCAAGCTGTTTTTCAGCGAGAATTTTTTCTTTAGTGAGCTCTTCACATTTTAATTTTATACCGACATAAAAAAGAACCAGTACAATAAAAGAAGTAAAGAGCAGGAGGCTAAAAAAGAGGAAAGGTTTTGATCCTTTCTTCATACTCTCTCCGCTGCTCTTAGTTTTGCGCTTCTCGCCCGGGGATTTTTGCTGGTTTCTTCGAACGAGGCTGTAACTGGTTTTCTTGTAAGAATCTTTAGTCTCCTTTCCTTATCGCACTGGCAAACGGGATATTCTTTAGGACAAATACAATCGAGCGTTTCGTATTTAAAGCTTTCTTTTACTATCCTGTCTTCAAGTGAATGATAGGATATTATTACAATTCTTCCGCCCTTTTTAAGAAGACTTACAGATTTATCCAGAAAAGTCTTCAATACTCCCAGTTCGTCATTAACATAAATCCTTAGCGACTGGAAAATTCTTGATAATGTTTTATTCTGATTCTTAAACGGAATTACACCTTTAATTATTTCCGTCAGCTGAGAGGTGGTCTCTATTCTTCCTTCAATCCTTCGCCGGCCTATCTCTCGTGCTATTCTTCTTGAAAGTCTTTCTTCTCCGTACCTGAAGAAAATATCTGCAAGGTCCTCTTCAGAAAATGAATTTATTATGTCGGCTGCACTTACAACTTTGGACTTATCCATCCTCAGATCCAGTTTTGCTTCCTCTCTGTAAGTAAATCCCGAAGAGGGATTATCAAGTTGAAATGAGGAAACTCCAAGATCTGCAAAAATTCCGTCAAAGAACCCGAAAGATTCTATCTTTGCGATAACATCGATTTCAGAAAAATTAAAATTATAAAGTCTTGCCCGGTCATCTTTAGAAAATTTTTCCTTTGAAAAACTGAATGCATCTTTGTCTACATCGGAAGCAGCAATAATCGCATCTTTATTCAGAATATTTAAGAACGCTTCAGTATGTCCGCCGAATCCAAGTGTTGCATCAAAATATTTTCCTGATCTGTTTGTTATCAGGTAGTCAATACTTTCACTCAATAAAACCGGCGTATGATGAATCTTCATCTTTACGCCATTACTTTTGCTGCAATCTCTTCGTAAGTTTCAGAAGATTGTTCCAGGTATTCCTTGTAAGTATTTGGATTCCACAATTCAATCTTCTTCAATGCACCTAATACCAATACTTCTTTTTCAATCTTAGCGTAATCAAGTAAGTTCGGCGGAATTAAAATCCTTGACTGTGAATCAAGCTTGTCTTCCGTTGCGTATTGCAGAATCATCCTGATGAATTTTGCTTCCTGCGGATTGAAAGGGTTGAGGTCGATTAGCTTTTGTTCAAAATGCTGCCACTGGTCCATCGGGTATACATCTATACAGTTGGTCGTCCCCTGTGTCATTACAAAGGTATCGTTAGCCTCGGGCGATAGCTGACGCCTTAATTTGGCCGGTATACTTAGCCTTCCTTTGGAATCAACTGTATATGTGTATTGTCCTCTGAACAAATTATTCAACCTTTATTGGAATATTTCTCCACAATTCCCCACAACTCCCCAAAATTAACATAATTTAATCTGGAAAGTCAAGAAATTTTTTTCATTTTCACCACAAAAGAAAAAGAATTTTACCTTTGAAGGGCCAATGTGTGACTAAATAACTCTCCATTCAGGAAAACGTTTACTTAAATAGTGCCCTATAGTGAAGTGAAGCACTCTTAATACAAGTCCCGGCAGAAACAACTGATTAAAATTGAACTAAGGAAAAAATAATTTTAGTTTTGATGGATGCAGAAATTACATCAATTAAATATTTGCAGAAATAAATGACAGGGAAAGAAAATGTTCAACAAATTATATTATTTGACAGTAGTATTGCTGGGAGTTCTCATGGCAGGCTGCAGCAATAATAAACAGGGGAACGGTGAAGCCCCGGCCTCTCAGAAAGACACCGTGGTAACAAACTATTTCGGCACGGAAGTGTCAGACCCCTTCCGCTGGCTCGAGAACAATGATTCACCTAAGGTGCAGCAATGGATTGCGGATCAGAACAAATATGCAGATAAGGTTCTGGCAGGTTTTCCTGAGGGTAAAAAAATGGAGGAGAGAATAAAGGAACTTGAAACAACAGGAATGGAACAATATAGTCCTAAGCTGATGAATGGTAAGTTGTATTTTATGCAGTCTACTCCCCCGCAGTCCCAGGCAGTCGTTGCAACAAAACCCTGGCCTGAAGGAAATACAACCGTGCTTGTTGATCCGAATAAAATGGGAAGCGATGTGGCAATCACGGGTTTCTGGCCGTCTCCTAACGGAAATTACCTGGCGTATACTACAGCAGAGGGAGGCACAGAAGCTGCAACGATACATATAAGAGATATAAAGTCCGGTAAAGATCTGAACGACTCACTTGTAAGTGCAGGGGGCGGTGCAACTCCCGCAGGAATGGTGTGGGATGCAGACGAAAAAGGTTTAACTTATGTCCGTCTTCCTATACCGGGGACAGTACCCGATTCCATCTCTCAGTTTAATGCTGCACTCTACCACCATACCTTAAACCAGCCGCAGGAAAACGACAAGCTGGTTTTAGGAAAGGATCTTTCAAAGGTAGCAGAGTATATCTTCATTCCCTCTGAGGATGGAAAACAGGCAGCAATGTTTGTTCATTTCGGTGACGGTAACCCTGATTATGTTTATATAAGACAGGGAGCAGAGGAATGGAAACAGGTACTCGATACCAGTGCTAATGTCAGAGTTTCTGAGGAGATTAATTCCGGAGCAGGCTGGGATGCTGATAATAATCTCCTCCTGATTGCTTACGATGATGCTCCTCTCGGTAAACTTTTATCTATCAGGAAAGATGGTTCATCTAATGTCCTTGTTCCGCAGAGCGATTGGGCTTACAATTCTGTATCGGCTATCCAGAACGGTTTCCTGTTGATTAAGGTTAAAGGACCGCAATGGAAAATTGATCAATATGACCGTCAGGGTAAGCTGATTAAAACAGTGGGACTGCCGGTCGAAGGTGTAGGAATAAATGCAGTTGCCTCCTCACCGAAATCAGGGACTGCCTTAATTTCTTATTCGGGATGGATATTCCCGGAAAAATGGCACATGTATAATGCCGACTCCGGCGAACTTAAAACGATATTCGAGATCAGCCCTGCTGCTGATTATTCTAAGGTTAAATACAGTGTAATTGAAGCAGTTTCAAAAGATGGTACAAAGATACCAGTAACCGTTGTAAGCATGGACAGCGTTACCCCTAATGGCAAACGTCCTACCATCGTTTATGGGTATGGAGGCTTTGGTATTGCAGAGAAACCTCATTTCATAGGACCTTATTTAGTCTGGCTGGAAAACGGCGGAGTGTTTGCTTTTACCAACCTGCGTGGCGGCGGAGAATATGGTGAAGGCTGGCATGAAGCCGGTATGCTGGGTAAAAAGCAAAATGTTTATGATGATATGTATGCCGCAACCCACGCAATGGTTGAAAACAAATGGACAGACAAAGACCATCTCGGAATAATGGGAGGCTCCAACGGCGGGCTTCTGATGGGCGCTCTTCTCACGCAGCATCCGGATGCCTTTAAAGCTGTGGTAAGTTTTGTCGGGATTTATGATATGATCAGGAATGAATTGTTCCCCAACGGACAATATAATATAAGTGAATATGGCACTGCCACAAGCTCTGAAAACTTCAAGTGGCTGTATGCATATTCTCCTTATCATCATGTAAAACCCAACACGAATTATCCGGCAGTTCTTCTGGAGACAGGAATGAACGATCCGCGCGTAGCTTCATGGCAGTCGAGGAAATTCACCGCTGCCCTTCAGGATGCAAATACCTCAGACAATCCGATAATACTTTTAACAAGAATGAATGAAGGTCACGGTGTTACCTCTTCCTTCAGTCAGCGTATCGGCAATTACGCAGCATCGATGACATTCTTCGCACACGAACTTGGCTTGAAATTCAAATAATCCTTTTAATCATCCCGGCTTCGGGTATTTACATAAGTACCTGAAGCCGGGGATGAAACCTTAATTTCAGCTGGCAATCCCAATCCTCACCGGGATACCAAAACATTTCTGTGGATGAATATCTTCTTAAGTAATTTTCCGGATTAACGAACCTATCCCTCCGGCTGTCTCTTCCATTAACCGTATAACGATCTGTTAATAGATATGTGGGTAGATGACTGTTAGAAGCCTGGTGGAGGCCGAACAGAGGCCGAGATGAGGCCGAGATGAGGCCGAACATAGTTGGTTGAGCCAACTGCCGGAATCGAACCGGCGACCTACGCATTACGAATGCGTTGCTCTACCAGCTGAGCTAAGTTGGCTTTTAAAAATAAAAATGGCAAATGCAAAATAACCATTTACCATTTATTTATACAAGACGGAACTGAGTGATTATCTTAATTTCTTTTTATGACGATTCTTTCTCAGTCTTTTTTTCCTCTTGTGTGTAGCCATTTTATGGCGTTTACGTTTTCTTCCACAAGGCATTATTTGCTCCTATTTTTATGTGATTCTAATAATTCCTGAGCCTTCTTCCCTATTTCGGAATTAGGATCAATCTGAACGGCCTTTTTAAGCCATTCCTGTGATTTTTCAAAATTTCCAGCTGTTAAGTTAACAATTCCCAGGTTTAAATACCCAATTTGATGCTGGGGAGAATATTCCAGGGCTTTTTCCATTTGTTTTACAGCTTCATCGTAATTGTGCAGGTTATAATAACAAACTCCCATATCGATCCGGGCATCCGCGTCGGATGGATTCTTATCCAGGTACTGCTGGTAATTTACTATTGCCTGCTCATATAAACCTGAGTCATTTTTCAGGTGAGCCAGCTGCAGCAGACTCTCGGTATCGCCGGGATTGTTCTTAACCTGGGTTTCAAGCTCGTTTATCTTCTGGATATTATTGAGGTCAACTCCTGAACTTTGTCCAGTTACCTGATTTTGTACTGGCTGCCCCGACTCGCTTGTACTTAATACTCCCGAAAACCAGAGAATAATAAAAATAACAATGATGATTCCCCCGAAAATCATAAGGAGTTTTTTCTGATCGAGTTCTTTCGGTTTTGAAGGTGGTGATTTTTTAGCGGCGGTGGTTTTTAATTTATTCTGTTTGGAACTGACCTCTTTGGTTTTGGTCCTATAAGCTTTTTCCTTTGCAGATTTTTCTTCGTTCGTCTTTTCTTCCCTTACAGGTTTCGTTTTTTCTATAGTTTTTTCTACCTGGCTTCCTGTTAATACAGCCCCGCAGTAGCCGCATACTTTGATATCTGCGGGATTTTCCTCTCCGCAGTTATCGCAGATTATTGCATTTTCAGCATGTACTTTCTGAATTTCTTCAGATCGTTCATCGCCTGCAAGGTTCTTTAAATCAAATCCGCATTCGGGACAAAAATTATATTCCTGCTCAAGCTTTGTTCCGCAAGAGGGACAAAATTTCACCATTAACAATTAACCTTCTTTTTCTTTCATTCCTTCATCCACCATGTCTTTGAAATCTTTGGAGAACTTGAATGTTGGAACATAATGTTCGGGCACAAAGACCTGCTCGCCTGTTTTAGGATTGCGGGCTTGCCGTTCTTTTTTCTTTTTTATTTTATAACTTCCGAAACCCCGAATCTCGATATTCCTGCCCTGCTTTAGGGCATCGATAACTGTCCTGAAAAATCCTTCTATAATTGCCTCGGTTTCAAGCTTTGTTAAACCGGTACCAGTAGCCACTTTATCAACTATATCAGCCTTCGTCATATTTTTCTCCCGCTTACTTACTTGAAAATTATTCTAACTCATTGTTATTTAATGAGTTAAATTATCAAAGGGTTAGAAAAAAATCAATTGTTTAAGCTTCCGGGTAATATACAACACATTATTCTTACTTGACTTACGGCGTTTGTTTCATCTCAAAATGAAATTTATTCCCATTTTATGTTGAAATGGGTAGTAAATATACATTTATTTTTTATTTTATGAATGGTATAAATATTGAAACTTTGCTGAAAACTAATCTATTGTGTGTCGAAAATGGAACTTATACAGATTATTGAATCTTCGGTTTTTTTCTTCAGCCTGGGACTTCTGGTCCTGCTGATCATGTCATACCTTCTCTTTAAGGTAAAAAACCGTTCCGTTAACTTTCTGCCTGAAAGTCCAGAAGTCAATGAGGATCCCGGAATATTTTATGAAAAGATCACCCAGAATGAGGTGGTGAATGAGGTGGTGAATGAGCAGGAGATCCGGCTCAGAAAAAGATTTACCGTTTTAAATGAAACTGAAAATGAACCGTCCGCTCCCTCAACACTGTCGAGAGGGTACGAAATGAATTCACGATTCTATATTTATAAACCGGGACGTGATAAGATCGTTACTAACCTTCAGCTATCAAGAATTGAGGATTAGTCAGATCTTATTTGTTTGATCTTAACCGCTCAAAAAATACTTCAACTTCGTACTTCCTCAAACCCTGGGTTTATTGCCGGTGTCTGGCTTATTCTCCGAATGCGGTATTTGTCACCATCTTGTGTGAATCATATGGTGCAGCCTCGCCGCCCAGGTACTTGTGGAACCATTCAAGATGAGCATTATAGTATAGCGGCATCGACTTGACAAAGTCCGGCCAGTGCCCGTCATTCTTAAAAATGATCAGCCTCGAGTCAATTCCAAGAGACTGTAGCGTTGTAAAAAACTGTATGCTCTGCGTATAAGGTACCCGGTAATCTCTTTCACCGGTAATAATCAAAGCGGGAGTTTTAAAGTTATCGACATAGCTAGAGGGAGAATATTTTTTGTATAGCTCTGAATTCCAGGGCTGACCTTTCAGATCCCAGTTTATGAACCAAAGCTCTTCTGTAGCACCCCACATTGATTCGAGGTCAAATATTCCCATCATAGAGGCGAGGCATTTGAACCTGTTTGTCTTAGCTTCAAACCAATCCATCATATATCCGCCGAACGACCATCCCATAGCACCAACCCGGCTCGTATCAACATACGGAATGGTTTCCAGTGAATCGTTTACCTTCATCAGATCCTCGAAAACCTTACCTCCCCAGTCGCCGCTTATCTCTTTAGTATAATCAGCACCGAAACCTGTGGATCCGTGTGGATTGGGGAATGCCACCACATAACCAGCACCGGGGTAAACCTGCCAGTCGCCCCTGAACGAATCCATCCATTGTCCCTGCGGGCCACCATGAACATTCAGTATTAATGGATATTTTTTATTCGGATCAAAGTTATGAGGCTTAACAATAAATACCTGCACCTTATGGCCGCCTGCTCCCTGAACCCATATCTGTTCAGCAGGCTTTACGTCTACTTCCTCAAGAAAATCTTTGTTCATAGAAGTAAGCGACTTGTTAAATCTTGTGCCGGTGTTTATGCTGTATATTTCTGAAGGCTTATCTACCGAGCTCGATAAATAATAAATAGAATTCTGATCAGGAGAAATATCATATGCGAATACTGAAACATTACCTGTTATTTGTTTAATGCTGTCAGTCTTCATATCTAACTTATATACAGGCGCGGTACCCTGGTAAGCTGCGGTGAAGTAGAGCGTTTCCGAATCATTCCCCCATTCGATGGTACTAATGGTATTGTCAAAGTTTTCCGTAAGATTGGATATCTTTTTTGTCTCCCTGTCATACACGGCTATTCTATACCTGTCAGCCTCATATTTAGGTGTAAGCTGCATTCTGAAAGCAATGTATTTGCCGTCGGGTGAATAAACAGGGGAACCGTCCCATGATTTATTTGAGGATGTAATATCTATAGTCTTCCCGCCTTGTGCTGGAACAATAAACAAATCTGAATTTGTAGAAATCTCCGGGTTGGATCCCGAATTGTTTACATAGCATAATTCCCTGCTGTCGGGAGAGAAGGCATACTTAACGCCGCCGCCGAGTTTATACATATCAGATAAAAGTTCGCTGTGTGCAATATCAGTATATTTTTTTATTTCAAGATTATAGACGAAAAGATGTATTTCCTTCTCACCGCGGTATTCTGTCCAGTGCCTGAATAAAAGACTGTCGGCTAGGTATGCCTGCAAAGGGCCTTCTTTTACTGATTTAAGCAGCTTCTTATTACATTCATTATCTGTTCCGCATCCGGGGAAAATATCAGTGGTGAAAGCAACGAGCTTTCCGTCCGGGGAAAGAACCGGATCTGAAATTCCGGTCGATAATTCGGTAAGCTTTTCTGAGCCGCCGTTCTTTATGTCGTATTCATAAAGCTGACTATCGATAAGGTAGTATAACTTAGCATCCTCATTTGACCATAAGGGAGTCGTTTCATTCTTGTCGGATGATATTGCATTCTTTATTCCGGAACCATCGTTATTCATAATGTAAATATCCGAATTCGATTTCCCTTCTTTCATATTGTAGTTAGTTACCGTGAAGGCAATCTGATCCCCTGAATGAGAAAGCACCGGTTCTCCTACATATTTAATCTTATACAGATCTTCAATCGTGAATGCTTTTTTCTGGGAATGAATTGGTGATGAGATTACTAATAATACAATGATTGAGAAGATGCAGCGTTTCATTGGATTCTTTCGAAATATTCAAAAAATAAATTTATTAAATATTCTAAGAGTAAATCAAATATTGATGGTGATCAAAGACATAATGATGCGTGTTTCCAGAACAGCGCCTTTGGAAATCCGGTATTTGAAGCGCATTTAGAGCGCATTTAGTGCGCATTTAGTAAGTATTTGGAACGTAGAAAAGACATATTTAATTCTGGCGACCAGGGGACCACCAGGAGTAAGAGCGAGGGTTCTATATAGCCTTTATGTATATCTGAAATAGATTTGGACTGACGATGAATGACCAGGACTAAAACAACATTAAGGGTATGAATGTGACTTAGGATTTCACCCGCCTGACAATTTGCCAGGCAGGTTGAGGGAAATAAGGGTTATATTCGAAATAATATCCCTGAACTTATATCTTAGGGAGGCGTTCGAGGTATGAGCTGTTGCTCAGTATAGCAAATGTATCTATCCTTCTCAACTCTTCCAGGTTAAGACAGTCCATATAACTCATCGAACTTCTAAGTCCGTCGGAAATACCGTCGATTACGCTCTTCACCACACCTTTGTAAGGCACCATCGTTTCTTCACCTTCAATAAACTCGTTCCTCATTTTAACTCCGAATGAGGCAGAGCCGCGGTACTTCTTCCACAACTGACCGTTATATTTTATTACTTCACCGGGAGTCTCCTTGGTACCCGAAAGCAGCCTTCCCAGCATAACTACATCCGCACCGAGAGCAATGGCCTTCGCAGCATCGCCGGAACTCTTAATTCCGCCGTCAGCAATAACTTTAATCTTCAGCTTTTTGTCACGGCGTGAATAAAGCACATTAAGCAAAGAAGATACCTGTCCGATTCCAATGCCGGTCTGTATCGAGGTTGTGCATACGCTTCCGCTGCCGATTCCAACTCTCACCGCATCTGCACCTGCAGATTCAAGCTGTTCCAGCGAAGCCCCATGCGCAATATTGCCCAGGATAATCCTTACATTAAACTTCTTCTTGATTTCCTCAGTATGACAAAGGACGGCTTTATTATTAGCATTGGCAGTATCAATACAAATTATATAATTCTTCTCCGCCAGTTTCTCAACTTTTTCCATCGGTGTATTCAGTGCGACTGAAACCGCCTTCAGGTTCACTCCGTTTTTCTGATCATGCAGAACATCTTCCAGCGATGAATCGAACCTGTTCAGAATGCCTATGCATCCCAGCCGACTCAGTTCTTTAGCCATCTCAACTCCTGTAACGGTATCCATGGGACTCGACAACACAGGAAGGTTTAGATTCTCACCTAAAAATTCGCACGCCGTATTTGCTTCTGTCCTTGATTTAATACGTGAAACTGCTGTGGGGATAAGACTTATATCATCATAAGTTAATGACTGGTTGAATTCGTTTAATTCTCTTTTAGTGTAAACTTTCATCTGACTCTGTATTTCGAATAATTGTTAATTGTTAATTCTTAATTGTCAATTCTAAATTGCTAAGTGCTATTCGTTAATTAGTTCTTCCGCTTCATCAAGCAGCATATTCATTTTCTTCGTAACAGCAAGGATAGGGTCGGGAGAATTCATATCCACACCTGCTCCCGCAAGAATATTAATTGAATAATCGGAACTGCCTGATCTGAGGAAATTCAGGTATTTTTCAACTGCAGGCTGACCCTCCCTGAGCACTTTCTGTGCAAGAACTTCAGAGGCCGCAAACCCGGTTGCATACTGGTATACATAAAAATTATAGTAGAAGTGAGGCACCCTCGCCCAGGTGAATTCCTCCTCGCTGTCTATCACCATTTCGGGACCCCAGTACTTCCTGTAAATATCCTTGTATAATGAACAGAGATCCCCTGAATTAAGTGCCATACCTTTTTCGGTTTTATCGTAAACCAGCGCTTCAAATTCCGCAAACATCGTCTGCCTGTAGAAGGTGGAAGTTACATTGTTAAGATATTTTTCTATAAAATATAATTTCTCTTCACGGGTCTCCGCCATTTTTATAAAATACTCGAGCAGAAGCGACTCGTTGAAAGTTGATGCTACTTCCGCCAGGAATATTGTGTAATTGGAATAAACAAAAGGCTGGGTTTTTCCCGTATAATATGAATGCATATTGTGACCCATTTCGTGACTCAAAGTAAATACGTCGTTTAACAGATCTGTCCAGTTCAGCAGTACATATGGATGCACGCCGAAAGTCGTTCCTGAAGAATAAGCCCCGCTCTTTTTTGCTTGTGTTTCATAAACATCTATCCACCTGTTTTCAAATGCGGTCTTAAGCGAGCTCAGATAATTTTCACCGAGCGGTTTTAATGATTCCACGACTATATTTTTTGCTTCTTCATAAGAATACTTCCTGTCGAATGATGCCGGGAACAGAGTAACGTATACATCATAAGGATGCAATTCCTTAAGTCCCAATATTTTTTTCTTCATAGCAGCCCAGCGATACATAGGTGAAAGGTTCTCATTCACCGTCTTTACCAGGTTGTCGTAAACGGAGATGGAGATGTTATTCCTGTCAAGCGCCGCTTCCCTTGCGCTGCCGTACTTCCTCGCCTTTGCTTCGAATATATTCGACTTCAGGCTTCCCGAAAATAAAACAGAAAGTGTGTTTGCATATTCAACAAAAGGTTTGAAATAAGCTTTAAATGATCGTTCTCTGAAATCCCGGTCTGCTGAATACATCGCAGCGTAGAATCTGCCGTGCGAAAGCTGAACCTCGTTCTCATTCTCATCCAATATGACA
Source organism: uncultured Ignavibacteria bacterium (assembly GCA_963774455.1). Taxonomy (GTDB): domain Bacteria; phylum Bacteroidota; class Ignavibacteria; order Ignavibacteriales; family Ignavibacteriaceae; genus DATFVA01. The sequence continues at coordinate 253,451 of CAVZFD010000005.1, read as the reverse complement.
GGGAACTTCAGGTCGGCATTCGTAAACATCGAGAAAACATTGTAAGATGTCGGGGTCAGGTCGCCTGCAAGTGCAAGCAACTCTTCCTCCTTCTGTGATAGAGTGTGTGACTTCTTCCTTAAAAGATCTTCCAGAGAATGGCGGTATACTTTCAGTTCAGCGTTTGAGCTTACCATCCCGGTCAGCTTATCTTCCGGTATACTCAGCAGCTCAGGCTTAATGAAGGAACTGACGGTTGATACACGTGAGTAAAGCGATTTTACGCGCTCGTCCATCGACTGATATTTACCCACTCTCAGGTCGCTGTCCTTCGCCAGCATTGTATAGAGATACAGCCTCTCAAGCTTAATACCCACTTCATCATCAAACTTCAGACATTCAAGCAGCTTTTCGGAACTATCACCTATCATCCCGGCAAAGTTTTTAAACCTGTCGAGATTATCCTGGATCCAACTGAAGTCGGCTTCCCAGTCTTCAGCAGATTCATAGATATCATTCAAATTCCATTTAAACTTTTCTTCTATTTCTTCTCTTGAGGGTAAAGCTAAAGTTCCGGTTGTTTCCGGAAAATATTCTTCCTTCTGTAATAAGCTGCGCATAATTGATAAACCCCTGTTAGGATTTTGTATAAAGAAATTATTGTTAACTAAAAATTATTATTTAATATAAACCATTTTGTGTGATAAAAGCATTCCTTTGAACTTAAGCTCGTATATATATACACCGCTCGATAAGCCTGCTCTGTCGGGACTAAAAGTAACTGCATATTCTCCTGTACTCTTTTCACCTTCAAGCAGCGTCATCACTTCATTGCCGAGGATATCATATACCTTTAATGTTACATTACCGCTTTCCGGAAGCCTGAACCTGATCTTTGTCTCCGGATTGAAAGGATTAGGATAATTCTGCTGCAGCTCAAATTCAGCCGGAGAATAAAGTGATGTTTCAACGTCTGTTATCATTGGTATCAGTTCAGTCTTTAGCCCCGGTACATTAACACTTCCGTAACCGATCACAGTCAGATCAATTGTCCTGGAAGGCATTATTTCCTGAACCAGCCAGTTATTCTGAGCTATCCATTTTGTAGTTTCCAGCCGAATGAATTCTATGGGAATAGGACCGAAAAGGTAACTGACTGTTGTCGATAAAAGAAACTTTTTACAGGTGAACGTTCCGGCTTCTGTCTGGATCGTTTCATCATCCAGCCTTTTGCCAAGATACCCGAATCGAAGTGGAAAGTTGGTTCCGCCAAGGTTCAGTGACGTATCCTTTGTGAATATGGTGTAGCCGTTATTGACTGCCTGTCCGAACCGGAAAACAGAATACCAGTTCTCAAGCGATTGAATTACACCCAGAACGGTTGAATCAAGACCTATTGTATCCAGCAGCGCAGTCAGGCTGCCGAGATTGGAAACTCTGAAATACTGGTAGCCATCGGCATTATCAAACGAAAAGAAAGAACTATCGGTATAGGGCATATAATTTATCAGGTTATATGTCCCGTTTTTCGACAAAACAATATCAGCACTTCGTCCCATAAAATTTGTTACAACGGCAAAAGAATCAACCCTGAAATATGTCAGAGAATCAATTTCATTATTTGCAGAATCCAGCGGGATAACTTTGTAGTCCCATCTATACCCCTGGTCCTGAGGAAAATAATCACTTGCCTGCTGTGCAAAAGATAAGGAACCTGCTAAAGCAAATAAAACTAAGAGTATAATTTTTTTCATTTCAAAACCAGGGTATATGTTAAAATTCAACCGGAACTTAGAGGACAACCTGTGCAATTTACAGAAATACAATCTCAATTTCTAAATAAACCCCGCTGATTTTTTCAGGTAATTTTTTTTCTGTAAAGCATCATATAAAATAAAGTAATAGCGAGGAGAATGAAGAAAAATGAAGGTATTATGTAAGCTGAATAATCCTTGCCTGCCTCAAAAAATCCATCCCAGCTGCTGTACTCCCTTGCAAAGAATATATTTATAACAGTCTCCGATCCACTTCCGAATAAAAGAATTATACTCCACACCGAGCTAAAAATGATAAAAGCAAACCAGTAAATGTTCTGAAGCCTGGTTACAAAAAAAGATGCAGTTAAAGCCAGCAGAATGAATGATGCTGCACTGAACGGGGCGAAATCGCTTGTTAAGGGAATGAATTCAAACCCGAATAACAGCACAATTCCCGCGAATACTTTTAAATAGGTTAGATTTCCCGATTTGGTAAATACTAAAAGAGTCATAAAAAGCATAAGCATCTGGGGGAAATTCCAGACGAGATAAATGGGATAATCAAAGATTGAAGATAACCCGAATTCGTAAAAATAATCCGGGTCGCCTTGTTTAATATGTTTACCAGAGTAGAAGTAAACAAACACAGCAGCCAGAGAGAATAATATCCAGAAAAAAGGGATGATCTTCCTCCTGAAGGGAGGTTTTTTTAATGATATCCAAAGTTCAGAGAGGTTCTCTTTAGTCAGCAGCATTACAAAAGGAACCAGGCAGCTAAGGTGAAAGCGGAATCCCAGTAATATAAAGTAGGTATCCAGTTCGAAATATCTCAGCGCAATTCCTGCCGCATTAACCAAAAGTACCGCAAGAATAATCCTTGAATAATTCAAGTTCTCACTCCTCCGGCTCATTTAATCTCATCTTTTTTAAGTTCAGTACCGACCCCATGATCATATACCAATTTTCCTCCATGACCTCCTGTCTGATAAACAAAATATAAGCCTATCACCGCAAGCAGAATAAAAAGATATTTTATAATTCCACGGAATTTTTTCTTAAGTAGAAGGAATGTCCTCAGCACCAGCAGTCCCGTAAAATACCACAAAGTAATCGTAGCATATTCCTCGTGTTCTGAAATCAGCCTGGTTGGAATTACCGCGCCCTTATCCTTCCAACTCGAAGCAATCTCAGCAGCCTGGTTGCCCGTAATAACAGCGGCAACCGCACTAAGCACCCCCAGAAAAAGAAAAAGATATGCTGCCTTTTGAAAGAATTCCCTTCCCGATAATATACCTGTTATTTCAAGCACGGCATAGATTGCCATAAATGCAATCGGGAAGTGAACTATCTGGGGGTGAAGCTGCGAGAGAAATTCCATTTTCCTTTTTCCTTGTTCCTTGTTCTTCCTTTTTACTTTTTCCTTTTTCCTTTTTCCTTGACTTAATACTTTACCTTGAAAAGAAACAATCCTTTTGCAGGAACTGCTTCTGCAGCTGTTTCACGGTTCCGGGCGCTGATAACTTCTTCCAGGTATTCCCTGCCAAGGTTGTTCTTTAACGCATTAAGCAGAGTTCCTGTAATCGTACGCACCATGCCATGCAGGAACCTGTCGGCCGAGATATTAAATATCACCATTCCCCGGGTTTCCTTCCAGCGGGCCCCGTAAATTTCACACATCATATTTAGGGTGTCGGAATTCTTCCGTGAAAATGAACTGAAATCCTGTCTTCCCAAAATTGATAAAGTAAGGTCATTCAGCGCTTTACAATCGATGTTAAAATGATAGAACCATGAATATTTATAATAAAACGGGGATTTAGACTTAGAAATAAGGTAAATATACAATCGTTTCCTTGCATCAAACCTTGCGTGAAAATTCTCGCTTAACCTTTTCCGCTTTAATAATTGAAATATCCTTCGGCAGAACGGAGTTAAGTGAATAACGGAATCTTTGCTCATCGATTTCCTGTCCTGTCCTGAAGTTAGCCGTCTGCCCCAGCGCGTGCACGCCGGTGTCAGTTCTCCCTGATCCTACCAGGTTTACACTTTCCTTTATAATAATCTCAATTGATTCCGTGATCTTCTGCTGGACGGTCATCTGGCCCTGCTGAATCTGCCACCCGGAGTAACCGGTTCCGTCATACTGTATTATTAGTTTATAATTGTTCAATGATCGTTAAGGATAAATTATTGCAGTAAAAATAACTATATCATTCAAAAACAGGAAATAAATTCCTGTTTTGGTCATTTCATTCTTGATCACACTATCGCTTTACTGTGACTGTAATAATAGTGAATGGGGCTGTCTACCAATATTTTGTTGCCATATCAGAAACAATCATTTTGAGGAGTAAACATGCTGTGGACAATTATTGTGATCCTTCTGATCCTCTGGCTGCTGGGAGTAGTAACGGCCTATACACTTGGCGGCTTTATCCACGTTTTATTAGTTATTGCCGTTATCGTTCTTATAATCAGGTTGATACAGGGACGAAGAATATTATAAATCAAAGAATTATTAATTAACAGGATAGGAAAAATTATGAATAGGAAAATTGTTTTATCACTCGTGGTAAGCGTGTTTATGGTGTTCATATTCACCTCTTGCTCTGACAGAAGCAACGAGAACCGTACTAACACTGACGGGACGACCATGAATCAAAAACCGAATCCCAGTACGAATCCAAATGCAGAAGGGAATCAACCAGTCGTTATCTTCAATTACAATAAAGATTATACATACGATCAGAGAGATGAGCTTAAGGACGATCTTAATGATGCGATAGATAATCTTAACGACAGGATAGATAATATGCAGGACAAAGCAGATAATGCAAGTCAGCAGTCAAAGGACTGGTATAACAATCAGATAAAAGCTCTTAAAGATAAAAGAGATAAGCTGAAAAATGAAGTAGATAAAATTGACAATACCTCAAAAGACAACTGGGATAAGTTCCAGACAAACGTAAGGCAGAACTGGAATGATGTAGAGCAGTCATGGAACAATGTACTAGATCACATGAAGGCTAATAAGGATAATTATTAAGAAATAACCTCACACAAAAAAAGAGGCTGGGTTGAAGTGTTAACTCAGCCTCTTTTATCTTCCTTACGTACAAGCCTCTTTGTCCCGTCATTGCGAAGCAATCCCTTCACTTAACCTTCATTACAAACAACGTTTCGAGCGAAAGCAATCTTTTTATATCCATACAAACCCCAGGTAAATCACAGATATCGCCGATAGGATCCCCAGCCCGGTATAAGTATACTTTCTTAACTCCCTGGATCCCCAGGCAGCAGAAATAACCGCCTTAACTATGTTGTTGGATATGGTCGCAATGATAACAGCAGTCATAGCTACCTCTGAAGTTACACTATCGCTCGCAAGTTTTGCAAGTGAAAGTACTATAGCATCCACACTTGTCAGTCCTGCCAATGCGCTTGCTGCATAAAGTCCTCCGGAACCGAGATACACTTGTGCCGCCTTTGCTGCAAATATCACAATCCCGAAGATTACACCAAATAATATTGCCGGTTTTAACCTGAACGGATTATTCAATTCGATAGCACCGTGTTTACCATTTGTAAATTTCTTCGACATTATTAAACTGATCACCAATCCTGCAATGCTAAAAACTAAGAGCGGGAGCCATAGAACTTCAATAAGCTTACTGTTCAAAATCAGCACAACTATAAAAACCCTTAAATACATAATCGTAGACGCCAAAAGTATTCCAACACCATATTCTGGTGAAAGCGGACTATTCTCTTTACTTTTTTTAGATAGGGCAAAAGTCACAGCCGTGCTTGAAACCATTCCCCCGAGCAGACCTGTTATGAATATCCCTTTCCCTTCACCGAAGACCTTAATCAGCACATATCCCACAAAACTGATCCCGCTAACGAGTATTACCATATACCAGATTAGCCTTGGATTTAATACATCGAATGGTCCATAGGTTTTATCCGGAAGCAGCGGGAGAACGATAACGGTGATTATAGCAAGCTTAAGAGTAGCATATAAATCCTCTTCACTTACTTTTCCTACAAATTCATGCAACTGTATTTTAAGTGTGAGGAACAGGGTAACAATTACCGCAATTATAGCAGCAAGTATTATTAAGTTGAAATAAACTACAGAGCCAAGCAGAAATACTATCAGGAGAGCTACCTCTGACGTACCCCCGGGTCTGCCGGATTTTGCCGAGAACATGTGAGAAGTAACTACCAGTGAAGCAAATCCCGCAAATATTGCAATATAGACCCAATAAGATGTGAACGAGGCTACAAGTCCAGCGACGAAACCAAGTAAAGCTATCAAAGGAGTAGTTCTTACACCGGCGAACATTTTTTCATCGTGGGGACGTGAATGCTCTCTTTCAAGACCTATCAGCAATCCTATAAGAATAGCTACACCCAGCTTCTGAATCAGTATAAACAGGTCTTCTGAAGTCAGTGCAGTATCATTTTTTAATAAATATTCAGGTAGAAGTTTTAATGTATCCTGCATAAATGATAAACCTCACTGTTAAGATATAATTTATTCTTTAAGATTTCTACAAAAAGGAGTGACAATGAATAAGATATATGTGATGCCGAAAGATAATAAATGGACTGCCAGAAGAAATGACGAGTAAACCAATTGAGACCCTTTCCGCGATGAAGAACAAAGGTCCCGACTATAACAACTGGAACGACGTAGGAGTGTGATTAGTTAAAATTGAAAATTGCAGATTGAAAATTGCAGATTGCAGATTACCTTGTTGAACCCAAGCTTTGCTCTTAGCTCTCTGAGCTATGCTATTTCACATACACTGTTTTAATATTCACAAATTCGTGGATACCGAACCAGGATAACTCCCTGCCGTAACCTGATTCTTTTACTCCGCCGAATGGCAGCCTCGGGTCGGATTTCACGAAGGCGTTCACAAAGCAATTTCCTGCGTTGAGTTCTTCACGTGCTATTTTCTCGCCCCTTTTAACATCATTTGTGAAAACTGCGGCTCCAAGTCCGAACACCGAATCATTCGCAATCCTAACGGCTTCTATCTCATCCTTCGCCCTGATCAGTGATGCGGCAGGTCCGAATAATTCATCATCGTATGCCGGCATTCCCTGTCCCACATTCTCAAGTACTGTCGGCGGGTAGTATGCTCCTTTCCTGTCAGGTATCTCCCCTCCAAGCACCAGCTTCGCCCCAATCTCAACACTTTTCTTAATCTGATCATGCAGATCATCACGCAGATTCTCTCTTGCCTGGGGACCAAGATCATTCGATTCATCAAATGGATCGCCCATTTTTTTTGCTTTCATCTTCTCGACAAACAGGTCCCTGAACTTATCATAAACTTCTTCAACAATAATAAACCTTTTTGCCGCAATGCAGCTCTGTCCTCCATTGATCAGCCTGGATGTCACACAGGTATCGGCGGCGGCATCAAGATCAGCATCTTCCAGCACTACATAAGGATCACTTCCTCCAAGTTCAAGCACGGTTTTCTTTATAAGCGAACCAGCTTTGGAAGCAACCGCTTTTCCTGCAGGTACGCTTCCGGTTAACGTTACGGCCCTGATCTTTTCAATTTCGATCACCTTATCCATTTTTTTCGATGAAACTATGAGCGTTCTGAAAAGGTTTTCCGGGAAACCCGCTTCCCTGAATACTTCCTCGATTGCAAGAGCGCATCCGGTAACATTTGATGCATGCTTCAATACGCCTGCATTACCGGCCATCAGCCCCGGAACAGCAAATCTGAAGACCTGCCAATAGGGGAAGTTCCAGGGCATTACTGCCAGTACTACTCCCAGGGGCTGGAACGTTACAAAACTTTTTGAGGCATCACTTTCTATTATTTTATCTTTCAGGAATTCCTCGCCGTTCTCAGCAAAGTAGTCGCATAGCCAGGCACATTTTTCTACTTCAGAGCGAGATTGTACAATAGGCTTCCCCATTTCTTCGGTCATTAAACGTGAATACTTCTCTTTGTCTTCTCTTAAAAGATCACCCGCTTTCTTCATCATCTGAGATCTTGTGCTGAAAGATGATCTTCGCCATTCACAATAATCACGGTCTGCTGACGATATGATTTTAGAAACCTGGTCAAGGTCCATTTCTTCGTAAGCTTTTATTTCTTCTTCTGTTGCGGGGTTTATAGATTTGATCATTATTCAACCTTTTTGAAATCTGGTATTAAATAATAACCATTTCGGAGGAAAATTTCCTTGAACCCGGGGCAGGAGTTCAGCAGTTGTTATTCAGATCAATTATTTTTCTTGATTACAACCAGGGTCTTATCATCGGAATACTGACCGCTTTTCGAGAACTTTATTACATCTTCGAGGATTGCATAGGTTATCTCCCTTGGTGTTTTATCCTTTACGCTTACAAGTAGTTTTTTAAGCCGGTCCTCTCCGTACAAATCAAAATTCTCATCAGCAGATTCAGTCACACCGTCCGAATAAATAAGAAGGATGTCATTCTTCCGGAAGTTGATATTATCAACTATATATTTCCCATGAGGAGTAGGACCCAGTACCGGTCCTGTGGGAGCAAGCTCAAATATTTCATCAGTCTTGTAATTAAGGAAGAACGGCGGGTTGTGGCCGGCATTTGCGTATAAAAATAATCCGCTCTGATCGGGTGAAAGTTCACCATAAAAGAGTGAGGCAAACTTATCGTCCGCAAAGATTTTATTGACAAGCTCGTTCATCCTCTTCATCATCGGGGATATTTTGAGCTCAAAGTTGCTTGCCATCCTGAGGGCTCCTGAAATATACATTGCTTCAGCCGATGCACTAACACCTTTGCTGGCGGCGTCACCTACAGTAACACCCAGCCGGTCTTCCCCGACTTCCAGGTAATCAAAGAAGTCGCCGCCTACTATTTCAGCCGGATTTGTAACGCCGAATAACTCATAATCGAAGAAGTGATACTCGTGTTCAGGCAGTATGCTTTTCTGCAGTTCCCTTGCTTTATCAAGATCAGCTTTGAGATGGTGAACCGAAGAGGCAGCTCTTCTTTGTTTAATGCGGGAGGTTAACGCAGTAGCAATTATGTTAAGTGTAATTCTAAAATCCTCATCGATGTTCTCGCTGTTCAGTGCAAGCAGATATTCGTAGTAGGGTTTGTCGTTCAACTTTATTTTATCACCGACCCCTGATGCAGAGTATTTGAATATACCTTTCTTCCTGAGAATCTCGTTTGTCTCGTTTCCTAATACTGTCCGTTCTTTAGCAATAAAATCGAAAACCGGGTATTCACTTATCAATATTCTGAAATCCGGGTGTATTACATCTACTGAACCGGTCTGGTATAATAATGCATAGCCTCCTTCATCGACTTTTAACTTCCAAAGCCTGCCTCCGTTCACATCAATCTGTTCATTAGAAATTATCTGGTTCAAAACCTCAATCAGCATACTTTCTTCTGAAGGGAATTTCTGGGATGCTATTGTCTCTACTGTTTTATATAGTTTTCTCTGATCCATAGAATGAATTTTGCGAATTAAGAATTTAGCGAATTTGCGAATTGAGCGAATTCACGGATTAAAAAATTAGCAAATTAATGAGTTGACGAATTTACGAAATTATTCGCTAAATCCGCTCAATTCACTCAATTCTCAATTAGTTAAAAAATCAATCATTTGCTGGATTGCCCGTTTGCAGACGGGACAAAAATTATTCACCGTAGCGGTTTTCATACTGCAGTCCTCCATAGGCCGGTAAACACCTTTCGCAACATAACCGCCACCTTCAAAAACTCCAACTATATCTGAGTATTTTGAAGTAGCAGGAGTAGGTATAGGCGTATCCTCATCTACCATATCTTTCCATTTTGATCCAAAGTCGACCAGTGTAGTAATGTTTGGTTCAAGGGGTTCAACATTCAGAGGGTAAAAATCATTGTAAGCTACATCCGATGTGTAGTATTCGTCTGCAAGGAAAGCAAAGCCATGTCCGAATTCGTGAGAAAATACGTATTCGCTGAACATATTATTGTTAACGCAAACTGAATAGTAATTATAAATAGAACCGCCGCCGTATTTATCAGAATTGACCAGTATATATATCTGGTCGTACGGAGCATTTGCAGCCAGATCGCGTACAGATTTATAATCCGATGTCATTAAATATCTCTCAAGATCGAAAGTATAGAACTGAGTATTCATCAGCGTTTTATTCCATGTTCCATCTGCAGGTATATCAGTCCCTTCTTCAGGCGAGGGAGCTTCTACTCCCCATATATTAAACTTGTCCTTATTTTCAGAATAAGGAGATGCATTAAAAAGATAGTCTGCAAATTTCTTACAATCGGACTTAAAGTCATCCATCTCATCTTTGGTATAGCCTTCGGGAAGCATTACTATATCCACCTTAACTGCAAGATCACCATTGTGCACCACTTTAAACGAGGGATATTCAAGATGTCTCTCGGGTGAAATAAAGTAATTACCCGGATCGACATTGTATTCGAATTTCTTGCTCAGAGCATTCATCTTATCACGGCTGTAGAATTCAATCCTTATTTTCTCTTTCGGGAAGGGCATAGTGACAGTTTCACTGAATGTTTTTGTAGTATGTTTGGCTTCATCAGTTGTCTGCCACTCATCAAATAACGTTGAATAAGTATGAGAAAAGATCAGCTTATTTTCCTCCTGATCGTAAACCTTTACTTCATAGTGTCCGTAATTAAAAGTGTCGATAAGGTTTGTTTTTGATCCGCCCCAGTAAGGCTCTTCTTTAAGTTCATCTATTGAATAAGAATCATTAAGACTATCACCTGTATGGAAATAATCTACCCTGAGGGTTTTATCCTTAAAATAATCACCGAAATTAACCTGTGGAAACAGGGTAAATGATGCAAACAGAAAAATAAGAATGGTTTTCATTGTCAATCCGGAGTAATAATTTTAACATATCCAAAAATAAAAAAAATCAGACTATAACTTTTCTTGATCCCTGTTTGACAAGAGGAATATTTTCTTTGCAAAACGGACAATCATCGGGTGCATAGGAAACAACTTCCATCTTCATTGTGCTCTTCTGAGGATATCCGAAATTGACCTTCCCGTTGCTGCGGTCAACAATGTAGCCGACTCCTACAACTTCCCCGCCCTGCTCTTTCACGATATCTATTACTTCGAAAACAGATCCTCCTGTAGTGACTACATCCTCGCATACTAATACTTTCTCTCCTTTGTCTATAGAGAAGCCTCTTCTCAGAGTTAATTTCTTGTCTTCTCTTTCTGCAAAGATGGATCTCTTATTCAGTTGGCGTGCAACTTCCTGCCCGACAATGATTCCTCCCATAGCAGGCGAAATAACTGTCTCTATTTCAAAGTTCTTAAAAAAGTCTGCGATAATGCGGCATACCTGCTCTGTATATTCGGGATACTGAAGTACTTTGGCACACTGGAAGTACCTATTGCTGTGCCTTCCGGATGTTAGAAGAAAATGTCCCTGGAGTAAAGCCCCGGTTTTTTTGAAGATATCAAGAATATCAGTTTCATTCGAGATCACTTAGGAAATCCTCCATTTCTTTTGCAGATTTTTTATCGCCTGTTTTGTTTGCTGCTTCAATTCCCCTGGTGTAAAGCTTTTTTGCTTCAACAATTTTGTCCTGTTTTTCTTTCAGCTGTGCGTACTGAAGGTAACCCGGTACATAATCCGGATCATTATCCAGCAGCAGATGGAAATACTTCTCCGCCCTGTCGAACTGCTGGTCCGACATATATTCAAGCGCGAGTCCGTATAAAGTAAAAGGATCGTTCGGATCCTTTTTATAAAATTCCAGCAGTCCTTCCAGCCGTTTGTTCATTCTCAGATATTTTCGATTTTCTCAGCCAGCTTAAAATCGTTTTCGGTAACACCGCCGGCACTGTGTGTGGAAACTGTTATTTTCACCTTATTCCAGTCGTGCAGAAAAATATCAGGATGATGATCCATTTCTTCAGCCCTGCCGCCTACTTTATTTACAAAGCTCAAAGCTTCAGTAAAATCTTTAAGCTCATACTCCTTCCCCAGCTGCTTGTTCTTGTATTCCCAGCCTTTCAGACTGCCTATCTTTTGGTTGATCTTAGATTCATCAAGTACCTGCATCATCGCCTCCATTTTTTGGTTACAATTATTCTATTTCGTTAGATTCTGAAACGAGTTCAGAATGACAAGTGCCCTTCAGAATGACACGTGTCTTTTGTCAGATTTTGAAACAAGTTCAAAATGACAAGTCGTCTTCGGAATAACATTTTTACAGTGTGAAATTTAAATAAAAAAAAGGCGTATTAAAAGAAATACGCCTTTCAGTGTTTACGGTATGTAACCACTCACACAATATTATGAGCCGGATTCACCTTTACCGGGCTGTTCTTCCTGTTCATCTGTAAGGTTGATATCCATATTCTCAATCACGAATATTAGCTCTTCCATATTTTCAACATGTTTCGATACGATATGGGACCCATCTTTAAACTTGCCTCTGAGTATATCTTCAGCAATCGGATCCTCCACGTACTTTTGGATAGCCCGTCTTAATGGTCTTGCTCCGAATTTCTGATCGAATCCTTTTTCAACCAGGAATTCTTTCGCAGTCTGATCAAGAGTAAGTTCCATCTTATTATCGTGAATATTCTTCATAAGATCCTGCATTTCGATATCAATGATCTGAAGGATATCTTCTTTTTCAAGGTTTCTGAATACAATGGTTTCATCAACACGGTTCAGGAATTCAGGATTGAACAGTTTCCTCATTGCTTCTTCAACGGTGTTCTTAAGACTTGCATACCTGTTGGCTGCATCCTCACCACCGAAACCGAATGAACTGATGTTCTTGATATCCCTTGCCCCGATATTCGATGTCATAATTATTATAGTATTCTTAAAGTCGACTTTTCTGCCGAGACTGTCAGTAAGCATTCCGTCATCCAGAACCTGCAGAAGTATGCTGAATATATCCGGGTGAGCTTTCTCGATCTCATCAAAGAGAACAACCGAATATGGTCTTCTGCGTACTTTCTCAGTAAGCTGACCGCCTTCTTCGTATCCGACGTATCCGGGAGGCGCTCCAACGAGTCTCGACAGTGAGAATTTCTCCATATACTCACTCATATCGATCCTGATGAGTGCGTTCTCGCTGTCAAACAGGTAGCGGGCTAGTGCTTTGCATAGCTCGGTTTTACCAACTCCTGTAGGACCAAGAAAGATGAAACTTCCAATAGGTCTATTTGGACTTTTTAGTCCTGCTCTTGTTCTACGGATTGCTTTTGTAAGCTTACCAACTGCCTCGTCCTGACCAACGATCTGTTTCTTAAGTGCGTCGGTCATATTAAGCAGCTTTTCTGATTCGGTTTGCGCTACACGGTTAACAGGAATGCCCGTCATCATTGCAACAACGGTGGCAATATCTTCTTCGCTAACGTCGTGTACGATATCCTTTGTCTTTGCTTCCCATTCCCTGCGTGCAATTTCGAGATCAGACTGAAGATTTCTTTCCTTGTCTCTTAAACGGGCAGCTTCTTCATAATCCTGCCTCTTTACAACATTGGCTTTTTCAACTCTTACTTTCTCAATACTGTCTTCAAGGTCGAGGACTTCCTGGGGAACTTCAAAGTTGCCCATATGAACTCTCGAACCTGCTTCATCAATTACGTCAATCGCTTTATCGGGAAGATGCCTGTCGGTTATATACCTGTTGCTGAGGCGTACCGCCGAATCAATCGCATCCGAACTGTAACGTACATGATGATGCTCTTCATATTTAAACTTAATGTTGTTAAGTATCTGCAGAGTCTCTTCATAACTTGGCGGTTCAACCATAACCTTTTGAAACCTTCTGTCCAGAGCACCGTCGGTTTCAATATACTTGCGGTATTCATCAAGGGTAGTTGCACCGATGCACTGTATATCGCCGCGTGCAAGAGCGGGTTTAAACATATTCGAGGCGTCAAGAGAACCTGATGCACCGCCGGCACCTACAATTGTATGAAGCTCATCGATGAACAGGATAACATCTTTCGCTTTTTCCAGCTCATTCATCAACGCTTTCATTCTTTCTTCAAACTGTCCGCGGTATTTTGTTCCTGCTACCAGTCCTGCAAGATCAAGTGTAACAACTCTTTTTTCCTGAAGGATTCGAGGTACTTTCTTCTGCATAATCCTTAAGGCAAGACCTTCAGCTATTGCAGTTTTTCCTACACCCGGTTCTCCGATCAGAACAGGATTGTTCTTTTTCCTCCTGCTTAAAATCTGGGCAACACGTTCTATTTCTCTTTCCCTGCCCACAACCGGATCAAGTTTATCTTCCAATGCGAACTTGGTAAGATCGCGTCCAAAATTATCGAGCACAGGAGTTTTTGTTCTTTCTACCTTCTTATCAACAGGCGGAACTGCTCCCGCAGGGTCTTTAGGATTCTTACTGCTGAGCATAGAATTAAGCTCGGCCCGGGCAGAATCGTAAGTCACGTTAAACTGGTGCAGTATCTGTGTAGCAATATTGTCCTCATCCCTGAGAAGCGATAAAAGTAAATGCTCAGTTCCGATAACATCTGCCTTATAAATTTTCGATTCAATCTGCGTAATTTTCAATACCTTTTCAGCCTGTTTCGTAAGGGGTATATTTCCAATTGTTAGGGTGCCGCCTGAAGTTCTGACGGTATCTTCGATTGCTTTTTTCAGTTTCATAAGATCGCAGTCGAGATTCCTTAGAATTCTTACAGCAACTCCCTGTCCTTCCCTGATTATACCTAACAATAAGTGCTCAGTACCGATATAATCATGACCCAGCCGCAATGCTTCTTCACGACTTAATCTGATTACATCCTGAAGTCTGTCTGAGAAATTTCCATCCATAATGATTCCTTACTTTCAAATGAGGTTTTTGACTCTTCTGCTAACTCTCTTGTTAATATATAAATAGATATTTCTGCAATCAAGCTGACAAAAGTTCAAAGAATTCCTCATTTATGATTATTTATAATTACTAAATTTTTTTCTTTTTCAATAAAACCATAAAATCCCGAATTGAGTTCATTCCTTCTTCTAAATAAACAATTATTATACCATTGAAAGTGAGGTAGGTTGCATAAGTAGCTGAAATCAATTTTTGAGCTGAAATCCCATCTCCTGTTCAAATCAATTGTCCCGGCAAAAAAGATATCTGTCTAAAATACTGTTCGTTCATTGCTAATAAAGTAAATATATATTAAAATTAAAATCCAATTAAAAATTCTTGGGAGAGCTCGCATGGAAGCCTTAACAGGTCTATCAATCGTTATCATAATCGCTATTATTCTTTTTTTAATCGTTTTCCTCTATTTTGTACCAATAGGACTATTCATTACAGCATATTTTTCAGGGGTAAAATTAAAGATCTTTAAAGATTTAATAGGTATGCGCCTCAGAAAAGTTCCCCCGGTGGTAATAGTCAGAAGTATGATTACCGCAACCAAGGCAGGAATAAAGGTTGAACAGAATAAACTTGAGGCCCATTACCTGGCTGGCGGAAATGTTGTAAAAGTCATCAATGCGCTGGTTTCGGCTGACAAAGCTAACCTGGGTCTGACATTTGAGCGTGCAACTGCGATAGATTTGGCAGGCCGTGATGTCTTAGAAGCTGTCAAAATGTCAGTCATCCCCAAAGTGATCGAGACCCCGGTGGTAGCTGCAGTAGCTAAAGACGGCATCCAGCTGAAGGCGATCGCCAGAATTACTGTTCGTGCCAATATTGAGAGACTTGTAGGAGGTGCCGGTGAAGCAACGATTTTAGCAAGGGTGGGTGAAGGAATAGTGTCTACAATCGGTTCAAGTGATTCTCATAAGCATGTACTTGAAAATCCCGACAGGATCTCGAAAAGTGTCCTCGCAAAAGGACTTGATTCAGGTACTGCATTTGAAATACTTTCAATAGATATTGCGGATGTTGATGTAGGTGAGAATATCGGTGCAAAACTGCAGACCGATCAGGCTGAGGCAGATCTTAAAATCGCCCGGGCCAAAGCCGAGGAAAGACGTGCGGCAGCAGTAGCAACCGAGCAGGAAAATATTGCTGAAGTTGCAAAACAGCGTGCAAGAGTCGTCGAAGCCGAAGCTGAAATACCTAAAGCAATGGCTGAGGCATTCAGATCGGGAAATCTCGGAATTATGGATTATTACGGTATGAAAAACATACAATCAGATACAGATATGAGAAACGCTATTTCCAAACCTGAGAGAAAAAAGGATTAAGACCGCTGATGGGTGACTTTTTTCAGATATTAATTTACCTGATCATAATATTCACTTTCCTTAACTCTTTGTTTAAGAAAAAGGATAAAGGAAAACCGCCGGACCGCCCTTCAAATTCGCCGGATGAGAGTACAAGGAATACTTATTCGTCAGCCGGTTATGAACAAAAAGGAACGCAGGGTGAATATGATATCCTTAAAGAGATCGAAGGTATGTTCAAAGGAGAAAGTGGTTATACGGATCAGCGTAAGATGGAATCAGATATCGAAAAAGCTGAAATGAGAAGAGTTCCTGTGGAAGAACATACAGAAGATAAAGAATGGCATACAGAGGATACGGAATGGCATACTGAAGAAAAAGAATGGCATGAGCTGACTATGAAAGAGCATCAGCTTGATAAAAGCTGGCATAGTATTACTCAGTATAAGAAGCCGGCTGTTGATGCAATTATTGAAAAAGAAGCCGAAAGATTTGAACGTATGCTGGCAGACCGCAATAAGGAAGTACCTTATCCCTTTGATGATTTGCAGAAAAAATTATATTCTCCCCAGGCCCTGCAGGACTATATTGTAGTATCAGAAATTCTTGGAAAGCCCAAATATTTGCGTAGATGATTCAGAAGAAATATAAGCTTAAACGAATAAACGAAACGGGACAATCCGGATTTATTAAACGTGAGATGGATGAGTCCCGTTTTACAATTAATTATCAGAATGAACTTAACCCGGCCCAGTATGAGGCTGCATCTGCTGTTGAAGGCGCATACCTTATAATTGCCGGTGCAGGAACAGGAAAAACAAGAACGCTGGTGTTCAGGGTAGCCAGGCTCGTTGAGCTGGGCTATGACCCCCAGTCGATTGTGCTCCTCACCTTCACACGTAAAGCCGCGAACGAAATGATGAACCGGGCGTCGATCTTGCTTGACAACCGTTGTGCGAAGATAAGAGGTGGCACATTCCATTCTTTTGCTAACCTGACTTTGCGCAAATACGCGAAAGCATTAGGCATTAATCCTTCGTTTACTATACTCGACCAGGGCGACAGTGAGGATGTGATCAACCTGATAAGGAACCAGTCGGGGTTGGTAGGTAAAGAAAAACGGTTTCCTAATAAACAGACCCTTAATAAAGTATTCAGTCTTAGCGTGAATACCGGTAGGAGGATTGAGGAGATTGTGGAGGAAGATTACCCTCATTTTATTGAACAGCTCGATAAAATGCTGGCCATCAGTAAGGTCTTCCTGGAATATAAGAGGAAGAATAATCTATTTGATTATGATGATCTGCTGGTATACCTGAGAATTTTTCTTCAGGAACTTTCGCCCGGAGCAAAGTATTTGCTGTCCACAATAAATTTCGTAATGGTTGATGAGTACCAGGATACCAACAAACTGCAGGCTGAGATAGTACAGGGACTGACGCAGCACAACAATAATATAATGGTGGTAGGAGATGATTCCCAGTCAATATACTCCTTTCGCGGCGCAAACTTCAAAAACATAATGGAATTCCCTAAACTCTTTAAGGATGTTAAGATCATTAAACTTGAGGAGAACTTCAGAAGTATACAGCCGGTGCTTGATTTTACCAATCACATTATAGAAAGCGCCGCCGAGAAATATGAGAAACATCTCTATACAAGGAAGCCGGGCGGAGATTTACCCAATATTATTGCGGCTTCAACGGAGAACCTGCAGTCAAAGTTTATCGTAGAGAAGGTCCTTGAGCTCAGAGAAGAAGGAGTTCCTTTGAATGATATAGCTGTCCTTTTCAGATCTTCTTTTTTTTCTTTTGACCTCGAGATAGAACTTGGCAAGGCAAACATTCCCTTCCAGAAATTCGGCGGGATGAAGTTTATCGAAACGGCACATATAAAGGATGTACTTGCTTTCTTAAGGATTGCCGCGAATCCGAAAGACATTGTAAGCTGGTACAGGGTGCTGCTCCTTCATGAAGGGGTAGGACCAAAGACAGCACAAAAGATACTTGATGAGCTTGCACTGGCCAGACTTTCGATTAAATCGAGTCCCGATCAGCAGCCATCCTTTAAATACAATGACAGGATGGTAAATCTCTTCCAGCTGCTTTATAAGCTTCATACAGAAAAGTCGTTACCATCAGAGAAACTTCAGATGGTGCTTGATTATTACCACCCTATCTTCAAGCAGAAGTATGATGATTTTAATAAAAGAAATAAAGATCTCGGGACCTTTCAGAATATTTCAGAAAATTATAAAACACTCGATACTCTGCTTGCAGATATGGCAATTGAACCCATAATCGACAGTGTCATCGACATTGGTCCTGCCGACAAAGAAGAAGAGTATCTTACACTTTCAACGATACATTCTGCAAAAGGATTAGAATGGCACTCTGTATTCATCATTCACGCAGTGGAAGGATTTTTCCCTTCCTACCGTTCCGCTGAAAGCATTGATGCTTTAGAAGAAGAGAGAAGACTGATGTATGTGGCTTCAACGAGGGCAAAGCAGAATTTATTTATCACCTACCCGATGAATATGTTCGACCGTGAAGCAGGAATGACACTTTCAAAACCTTCACGGTTCATTACCGGAATCAAGCAAGAACTTGCGGAAGGCTGGCTCCTCGAAGACGACTGGGAATGAAACTATTTAATATTTAATATTTAATATTGAATATTGAATATTAGAGATGGAAGCCAACAATTTGAAATTTTCATCTATTAAGAAAAAAGTCAAGAGAACGTAGTTATCCGCAAGTAAAATATTTTACTTCTCTGCTTTTGGGCTCGCTTTCGCTGTGGCAAAATATCAACTTTCTGTATTAAGTAATTTTTTCTTTAATCGATTTAATAGTTTCTATTCGTCTATATGAGCCTTGATGGCTACGTTAAATTTTTCAGAATAACGGGAAGAGTTAACCGATCTTTTGGCTTTCTATGAAGCATGAAAATTGTTGAACTTCATTCCCGGGAAATTAAAATTACCTTTCCGGATTCCATCACAGATTCTATTAGCTCACAGCATATTCTTTATTTATGCTGCTCTAATCTCCGGCTCCTTCCTCCAATAGTAGGGTTCGTAATCCGTTCCATTTTTCATTATTGCGTAAAAGGATTTAGCCAGGTACCTGGTTATTGCATTTCTTGCATCCTTCTGACTATAGCCATCTTTAAGCATACATTCATAATATTGCCTGATATCGTTTTTTCCGTTTAATGCAGCCTTTGTAGTCATCTTAAATATAGTTTTCAATCTCCTTGAGTAAAGTTTATGTCTTTTGCTATAGCTTGTCTTTCCGCTTTCTCTTTTGTTTCTTACCAGCCCGCAATATGCCCAAAACTTGTATTTGTTCTCGAACCTGGCGGCTTCTATTACTATTCCATAGGCCTGTACTGCCAGTAAAGGACCAAACCCCGATATTCTCTCTATTTTTTGAATGATCTTTTCTTTCTTTGATATCTTCTTAAAGACTTCTTTATACTTCTTTTGTTCTTCCAACAATAATGTTAGGATCCTGGTCTTTTCTTCTAATATGAAATTCAACGTCTCATCGCTGTTATTATAATCAGCCTTTCCTCTTTTACTCTTTATTCCTATTGCCCTGTAGAGAGCAGATATCTGATTTTTTACCCTTACCTCCGCTTTTACCAGGTCTTCATATGCACTTGCCAGTTTCCTTATTTTATATTTTTCATTATCCGTATGGTAAACTTCCTTTAACAACCCTCCTCTTAGCAGCTGACAGAGTTTCTTTGCATCTATTTTATCTGTCTTGGATCCTTCCTCCAACAGCCTGTTTCTCAATGGGTTGCATATTATTATTTTATCTACAATCTCCTTCAGCTCCACATACAGCCATTGTGAACCGGTTGATTCCTCAATAGTTAATATTTTACTTCCCTTTAATTCTTTTATGTGTTCTTTAATCAACCTTATATTTGCGGGAATTTTATCTTTTACCCTGGGCTCTATGCTGTTTGATTTCATATATGCTAGCGCTGCACCTTCGATCGACCAGTCAAGACTGATGTAATAATCATACATCTCTATGGTTTGATTATTGTTGTTTTTTTCCCTTTCTTGCATACAGGTCTCCTTTCTAATATGATGTTCATTTTTCTAATCTTATAGTTTAATGACTTTTAAAAGTCCATACATAAGATAGTAACACTTTTAGAAAGCGAGACCTTCTTAATTTACCGATCTTCAATCTTCAATATTCAATATTCAATTTTAAATCTTCAATTCGAAGCCCACTCTGCGCCTTACCCCATACTCATTTCACAAGCATCATCTTCCTCACCGCGCTATACTCACCTGTCCTCATCCTGTACAGGTACACGCCGCTTGACAAATTACTGCCGTCAAATTCAACTGTGTAGCTGCCGGCAGGTTTATATTCATTAACCAGGGACGCGGCTTCTTTACCGAGTATGTTATACACTTTCAATGAAACCATTCCTGCCGAACTCACCCGGTAGCTTATACTCGTCGTCGGGTTAAAAGGATTAGGGTAATTTTGGGCAAGGTGAAACGATTCGATCTCACCACCATCTGATTTGACCTCATTTGGCTTCTGATAGGTGTATTTTATAATAGTTCCATTTATTCCTACTGCATATCCATGTAAGGAATCGGGAAAATTAATATTCGTTACATATGCAGAATCAGGGGTTGGTACTAATGACCAGTTCTCACCGGAATCTGAAGTAAACAAAAATCCAATTTTGGGACCCATAGGCGCCCATCCCTCTGAGGCTGTTCTGAATCCCACTTCAACCGGGTACCACAGAATGCCCATTGTCTCGTACTCCCAGAAATTACCAGCGTCTGAAGTTCTCAGCGTACTTGCACCATATTCGGGATCACCACCCATTACCAGTACATTCAGCGAATCAAAAATCTGGATTGCAAACAGAGGTTCCGGCGGAGCAGATGACGTATCCACTACAGTATCCCAGCTAAACCCTCCATCAGTTGTTCTCCAGATTACACCGGTTACATCACGAACACCCCCGCAGGCATATCCATATGTTGCATTATAAAATTTAATTTTATAAGGGGGATATCCTGCAAAAATTGATGAGTCACGGGTTACCGGTCTCCAGGATCCTCCACCGTCCGAGGTTCTCAGAAAAAATCCCGGATAGCCTGCTGCAAAACCATTGAGAGAATCTAGGAAGTGAACATAATTCACGAATAATTCACCGATCCTCATATATTCAGCTTCCCAGTTCAGTCCTCCATCTGTGGTTTTCAACAGAAAAGAACCGAATGGCTCATACATGTTGCTGACCGCGGAGGCAAAACCGTACCGATCACTTAAAAAACACAGATTCACAATATTTAATGAATCATTATAATATTGGGTTTCCCAGTTTGTTCCACCGTCAGGGGTGTGAATAATAATTCCGGAATCACCTGCAGCCCATCCGTTAAGACTGTCAATAAACACTACCGATGTTAATCTATTTGAGGTGGGGCTGTCAATTTTTTCCCAGAAACTCTGGGCATTCATTGAAATTGTCAATATACTCAGCAGGTAAGAATAAAGATGTTATTTTCATATCCTGGATTTTTAGCTTATTAATATTGTATACAAAAATATAAAAATATTTTCCCTAATCCCGTAATCCTGCATCGTGTATAGCACTTTTTAATCTTTCGCTAATTTGCTCAATTCGGAAATCCGCCAAATTCGCCCAATTCGCCAAATCTTTCAACCATGATCTTCAATAAAAAAAGGCTGCACGTTTCTGAGCAGCCTTCTTTAATACTTCAAATCTGGATGAATTTTACTTCATCAGGATCATTTTCTTGATTGAGGTCTGTGTGCCAGCCTCCAATTTGTAGAAATAGACACCGCTTGCAAGTTGGGAAGCGTTGAAGTTTACTTCATGCTGTCCCGCCTTCTGGAAACGGTTAACGAGGGTCATCACATTCTCACCGAGCAGGTTGTAAACATTAAGTTTTACCTGTTGATCCTGAGGAATGGAATATTTAATCATTGTAGTAGGGTTAAACGGATTAGGATAGTTCTGTTCCAGTGCGAACTTAGCAGGAACATTCACCTCCACCTCAACTTCATTCGAATATTTAGAGGTACCATCCAGATCGACCTGTTTCAGTCTGTAGGTATAATTACCTGCAGCTACATTTTCATCGGTATAAGTGTAGCTCTTAGAAGCAGTTGTAGTTCCGAATCCGGGAACATATCCTGCCTTCTGATACTGACCATTCTCAGATTTACGTTCAACTTCAAATCCGCGGTTATTGGTTTCAGTTGCGGTTGTCCAGTTAAGTACAACATTTCCGTTGTTTGCTGAAGCAGTAAATGAAACAAGTTCAACCGGAACCATGTTCCAGGCTACAACCTGCACATTATCTACTGCCCACCACCAATCCCATGAGGGCTGAACGGATTTAAATCTAAGTTCAAAATTCTGAAGAGCAACCATTGATGAAATATCGTGTACTTCATGAGTATTTGTTACATCTGTAGCATTAAATGTAACGACGTTCTGCCAGGTTGTTCCTCCGTCAGTACTTACATCAACATATGCAAAATCTGAGGAACCGATAGCATTCCAGTCATTATCCCATTCGAGTGTCACAGTCTGAAACTGGGTTGCATTAATAGGATCTGTTACTTTAGCAGTTGATAACAGTGAGGTACCGCTTCCGCACTCATCAGCATCTGCAGCAAAAACACCGCCGCATTGCCCGCCGCAGGGTAATGTATAAGTATTCGGATACGGAGGAGTAAATATCTCCCAAACACAGGTACCGCCGTCATTGGTTATAGTCCAAAGATCAGTACCGTTTTCAAAATCGTCGAAGAAGAGAGTAACAAGACTTGGATCCTGTTCAGTTGTGAAGCTCCAGATGGCGCCGTTCTGGTTGCAGGTATCACCAATTTCACTTACCCGCCAGTAATAATTTGTTGAATACTGAAGGGGTCCTCCTGTAATATCCCAGCTTGTTGCAAGACTACCGCTTTGAACAAGTGTAAGGTTACCGGGATCAGTTCCCCAGTATAATTCATTGCTGACTGCTCCTGCTCCGTTTGTCCAGCTCAGTTGTGCAAGAATATTGGAAACATCCGTTGCACCGTTTGCCGGGTTTGGATCTGTAGCTGCTTCAACAGGGCACGGGGCTCCGAATGTCACTTTCGCCATCCAGCCCTGTGAGTTGCCGGTCCTGCTGTCCATCCAGAATGGATACGCAACATCATTAACGGCTGCAAGTCCGATATAGTCGCCGCCGTAACCGCCTGCGAATCCTGAGATAGGACCAAATACAAACGATTGATCACTAACAACAAAATTGTTAAATGTATTTCCTCCGTCATAAGATGTAGCCATATAAACCTCAGCCATGTTGTTGGTTACATTACGGCTGTCATAAAATACTACCATTAGCTGACCAGTCGACTGGTCAACTGTACACCATGGGAATATCTGATCTTTTCCATTATTCAGAGGATCATCATTTACTCTAAACGGAGCCGACCAGGTTGTTCCCCCGTCGGTTGACTTTATCATTACAACGTCAGGATCATTTCCTGCCGGAGCAACATTTCTTTGGGGCCAGCAAATGTAGATAGTACCGTCGTTAGGACCGCCGGATCTGTCTACTGCCATATTCGGGAATGAATTTACTCTCATTCCACCTTTGCTTGATAAAGTTCCACGGATTCCAAAATTAACATGATCATACGCCCTGGTGGTTGTCCATGTAGCTCCGCCGTCTGTTGACTTTGAAAACCCAATAGCATCTTCACCATCTGTCCAGTTAGCATCATATACACAATAAGTTGCATACACTTCTCCGTTAGGTCCTGTCTGAACGTTTGCTCCCTGTGCAAAGGCAGTTCCTAATGGAGTAATACTTCCGGAAAGGTTAACCAAAGGGGCCCAGGTAGAACCAAAGTCAGATGAAGCTCTGAGCACCACCTCGCTGGCTCCCGCAAAATTTGTCCATACAACATAAAGATTGTTTTCATACGGACTCCCGGCAGTTTTATCCACCATCATATGCTCTTTATCATCGCCAGCTGTAGGATTTACAACATGATTTGTCCATGTACTTCCGCTATTGGTAGATACAGCCATTCCTATTGCATATGAGCCCCCTGTCAGGTAGGCTTCATACATATAACCATTTAAACCGATAACCGAAGCCGGATCGCCGCCGTTTACTCCGAATGGAGGATTGTCAAACCCTGTCCAGCTTGTACTTCCATCGAAACTCCAGTATACACCAGTTCCATATATGGTTGTAACCGGCCAGTTTGAGGCGTTTGCGGAACCGAACACCATGTTTTCGTCTGTAGGGTGAACATCAACACTCATTTCCGACTGTGTAGTGTTTGTAGTGGGAAAAGGTCTGAAGTTAGGACTGACATCGGTAACAACATCTCTGAAGATATACTGCCTGTGAACCTGAGGCGCAGGCTGCCACTTGCTGTTTTGAATAACTGAATTCGTAAGATCGATTGACGGTCTTGACCATCGCGGATCATCCGAAGAACTTTGAGCAAATAAATTCATTGTCCAGGTGCACATTACTGCAAGCAGAACAATAACCGGTAAATGACTCCTCATAAGGTCTCCTTATTTGATGAGATTAATGTACAGTTGATTAACGAGATCATCTTTTTAATAAATGATTCTTTCTTTCGCGGGTTAACGTTCAATATTTCCAATATTAACAACATCATTAAGGAAGTAATTGTGATGAATGGTGTCAGGAACAGCGATGTGCATTAATATTAAATCTTTGCTTGAATATTTATATCAATAATTAGGGTTGAACGAAGTCTGACAAGTTACTTCCGGTTAAGCACAATTTTATTAAACTGAATTAAAATAATGAATTTTAATATCAAAAAAATAAAATTCTTATTTAAACAAAAAAAGGCTGCCCAAAATGAGCAGCCTTTGCATAATTTTTCAACATCAGGTTAAAATTATTAATCTTAACCCGTGAGAACCAATGAATTACTTCATTAAGATCATCTTCTTTATGGATGATTGTGTTCCCGCTTCAAGCTTGTAGAAATAAATTCCGCTCGCAAGATCGGAAGCATTAAAGCTGACCTCATGCTGACCTGATTTCTGTAAGCCGTCAACAAGAGTCATAACTTTTTCACCGAGAAGGTTATAAACATTCAGTTTCACATGCTGTTCAGCAGGAATTGAATATTGTATAAGCGTTGTCGGGTTGAAAGGATTCGGATAATTCTGAGCCAGAGAGAATACCTTAGGTGAAGTAACTTCAACTTCAACCTCTTTTGAATAAGAGGATGAACCATTCAGATCAATCTGCCTCAACCTGTATGTATATTGTCCTCCTTCAACCTTATTATCGGTGAAGGTGTAGCTCTTAGGTTCAGTTGTTGTTCCGAAACCTGCTGTATATCCAACATTCTGGTATTCACCGTTTGCTGACTTACGTTCGATTTCGAAGCCTTTGTTGTTGGTCTCTGTAGCTGTTGACCAGTTCAGATTAACTGTTCCATTATTAGCAGAAGCAGTGAATGAGGAAAGCTCAACAGGTGTAATGTAGAAGTAATCAACTACAATATAAGGAACATTAGGTTCGTTCCAACCGTCGAAGTTGATATAGTAGCTTGTTGAGAAATCACGGTCAACAATTCCGGTAGCGAACCAGCCTTGTGAGCCGATGATAGCAGCCTGAAGATCAGAAACAGCTCCATTTTCCAACGAATAGGTGTGCCATCCTGTTGTAAAGGATGAAGATTCATCAGAATAAACATATGCCATTCCCTGATCGTATCCTGCCAATGCATCACTGTATATAGTCGATGCACTGCCTGTTACAGGATTATCAGGCATTGGAGTTACACTCCAGTATGGCCAGCTAGTTGCATTCACATAACCATTAAGCGATATGCCAGTGACTGTCGCATCGCTAGGAATAGAGCTGATATCAAAAGCCATCCATCCGAGTTCAGGATCGATAGTTCTTACTTCACTGATATCTGTTTTTGTGGTTCCGTCAGTGGTCCCTGTCCAATAGTCAGCACTCTGGGGATAGAGTGTATCTGAGACCATATGGAAATTTGGATCCTGCATAGTTTTGAAATGGAATGTAATGCTTGAAGTACAGGTATCGCCGATTTCAACAACTTTCCAATAGTAAGTTGTATAATAATCTAATGGCAGGTAGCTGGGATCTATGTTCCATGATGTCGAAAGGGAACCGGATTGTACAAGATCAAGTGTTGCAGGGTTTGTGCCGAAATAGAGTTCGTTTTCATTATCGCCTGTTCCATTGTCCCATGTAAGCTGAGAAAGGTTAATGTCAACATCGGTAGTTCCATTAACAGGATTTGGATTAGAGGCTGCATCGATTGTGCAAGGGGGCTCAAAGGTAACCTGTGTTGTCCATGCCTGGTAGATACCTGTAATATCATCACACCAGTAAGGATAAACAACACCGTTTGATTCCACTATACCGATGTAATCTCCCTGGTATCCGCCAGCAAGTCCTGAAATCGGTTTCGGCCTGAAGCTGTGATCACTTACCTGGAAGTCTTCAAATGTAACGCCTCCGTCAGTTGATCTGGATACATAAACCTGAGCTGAATCCGGCAGACCGCTAACGGGTTCGGAATTCCTTGTATCGTAATAAACTACGTTAACAGCACCGTCTTCACCTACACAAACAGCGGGCATATACTGGTACTGACCGTTATTCGGAGCATCCTGATTGACCCTTATACCGGCAGACCAGGTAGTTCCGCCATCAGATGAAACATGCATAACAACGTCAGCATCTGAACCGGCAGGAGCAAGGTTTTTCTCAGCAGTAACTATGTACATCCAGCCATTCCTGGGACCGCTGGTAATATCGATCGCCATCCAGGGGAAATCGTTAACTCTGATCTGGCTGCCTCCGGGGAAGTTAAGGCTGCCTCTGATACCGTTGCAGTCGTAAATATTATTGTTGTATGTCCAGGTAGCACCGCCATCGGTTGACTTTCCTAACCCAACAAAATCTCCTGTGAAAGGATCGGCTGCAACAGGATTTTGCCAAGCGACATATATTGTTCCATCAGGGCCAACTGCACCATTAACTCCCTGTGTATAATGTCCTGATGCGCTTGTGTTAATATGCTGGAATGCTGACCAGTTTACTCCTCCGTTAGTTGAATAAGAAACTGTTGCCGACGGAGCAGACTGACTGAAATCTGACCAGGTTACATATGCATTACCAAGGTAGGGACTTCCGGGTGTGTTATCTACAGCAGTATGATTTTTATCCATCGAACCTGACTGTAAAACTGCGCCGGCTGACCAGGTAGCTCCGTAATCTGAAGAATATGCGGCTTTAATTGAATTATATGAACCCGGCAGGTATGACATGTACAATGTTCCGTCGGGACCTACGCCAGGACCCGGGTCACCGCCATGGTCTGAGATCGGTGAAGCGGTACAGGTATCGCTTCCGAACCAGTTATTTCCACCGTCAATGGATACGTAAACACCTTCACTGAAGAAGAACGAACTTGAAATAAAAACGTTTGCTGAAGCAAACAGAATATTCGGGTCCAGTCCTCGTGTAATAGGCACTTCGCTCTGCGAAGCGTTACTTGGATGAACACGGAAATTCGGCAGTACTTCTACTACCTGATCACGGAAGTTGTAGATCAGAGGTTTTGTGTTTGGATTTTTGTACTCAAGGTTTCCCGGGGGAACATCATAGAACTGTCCCTCTTTCGGGAAATGGATACTCCACATCCTTGGATCTGAATTTTGAGCAAATGAGTTCATTGTCCATACTGCGATAATACCCAGTATGACAATTATCGGTAAATGCCTCCTCATAAGGTCTCCTTATTAGATAGGTTTAACATGTAAGTTATTTATTTAGATCATTAATACGTAAATGATTTTCTTCTATCAAGTGATCAGGGTTCGGTTTCAATACATTATTTATATTCTCAGAGAGCAATAGATGCGAAGAATCGCAAAAGCAGCTGAAGTGTGCCCGGAGAATGTTATTCCTGCTTGGAAAAAATTAAAAGATAAGGGAAATAGTATCAATCTTTATTTGTCAAATCTCAATTATTTATTCATTTTCAAAGGTAATATTAAGATAATCATTTTTTTTTATAAAAAACAAAATTTTTCTTTATGATTGAAAAATTATTAATACGACCGGCAATACTGTCGTGCTATGACGGCAGATATTGTAATAAATCAAAACCTCAATTTGGAGTAATATTAAGTACAATTGTATCTTTAGGTGATTATTAATTAATTGGGAGTAGGAAAATTTTTCTTTAATGCTTATTATCTCTTTTATCTACCTGCTGGTTCAGCTTGTACTTGCAGCGGGGTTTATCAGGCTGCTTCGGGATATTTCAGTCTCTTGGGGCAGTGCGGAAATTTCAATTGTGACGGCAGCAAAGAATGAAATGAGTAATCTGGAAGGCTTCATTAAAGCCGTAAAAAATATAGATTACCCTGCCGGAAAATTTGAATTGATTATTGTTGATGATAACTCGGTTGATGGCACATTTGAGACTGCAGGGAAAACCTCAGAAAGCAGTGGAAACTTCAAAGTAATCAAGGCCGGCGTAAAATCAATTCACGGTAAAAGAGGAGCTTTGCTGCAGGCAATAAAAGAATCCGAATATCCTTTTATTATGGTTACGGATGCAGACTGCCTCCCTTCACCCGGATGGTTGAATACCTCTTCCTCATTGTTTGAACAGGGATATGAATTTATATTTGGGCCTGCCCCCCTGATCAGAAAGCGGAATAGTTTTATCAGCAGCGTTTCCTGTATGGAAAATCTGAAGAACCATTTCCTGTCTTTTAGTCTTGCTTCCCTTGGATTACCCTATACAGCTGCAGCCAGGAATATGGGATTTTCTAAAGAAGCTTTCTTCAAAATTGGAGGGTATGGTAATACGCTGGATACACTTAGCGGGGACGATGATCTGCTGCTCCGCGAGGCTGTTAGAAATAAATTAAAAATTAAGGCGTTTTATGATAAAGATGCGATGGTTTTCTCAGGCACTCCATTATCTTTATCGGCGTATTTAAATCAGAAGACAAGACATACTCAATCTTCCTTTCATTATCTTTTTAAACATAGGATTATATTGGGGTTCTGGCATTTGTTGAATCTTTTTATGCTGTTTTCACCGGTGTTAATGGTAATTAACGTTCAGTTTCTCTGGCTGATAATAATTAAGCTGTTCACAGACGCAGTGATATTATCAGACATTCAGAAAAAGTTTAGTTATAACTTTAGCCTGCCGGAAATCTTATGGTATGACATTATCTGTGAAGTATTTATAATGGTTAATGTTTTTAACGCATTATTCAGAAAAGCTCAATGGAAGTAGAACAGGAAATACCAGCCTGGCTGAACCCTGATCATCCCAATTATGAAAGATGGATGCAAGGCAGGCAGATTGCCAGGCAACGTGCGCAGATTGTATTGAGTCTGATATCACCTGATATTGTCTGCAAACGGCTGAAGGTACTTGATCTTGGCTCAGGTGAAGGAGGTACTGCCGCACTTTTCTCAGAAGGAAATAATGTATGCAGTTTTGATATTAGTCTGCTCCGACTGAACAGGCAGAAAGAATCTGAAGCAAATTATCCGCTGGTAAATGGTTCAGTCGAATCCCTTCCATTTAAAAATTCTTCTTTCGATTTAATCATTCTGCAGGATGTGATTGAACATACCGGGAGAAAAGCTCCTATCGTGACAGAATTAATGAGGGTTCTTAAAGATTACGGGATCATCTACCTGAGTACTCCGAATAAATTTTCAGTCATTAACATTGTTGCTGATCCTCATTGGGGAATTCCTTTGCTATCCTTGTGCAAAAGAGATGCTATTAAAAAATATTTCCTTAATATTTTCAGAAAGGAAGATCAGCAAAGAAATGATATTGCGGAACTGCTTTCGCTTAACGATATAAAGAAATTGTTTTCAGATTTTAATCATCAACTGAAAACGAAGGAAATCGTCGATCTGTTATCTGTTAATCCTTCCGGTATTATATGGAGTGACTTTCACAACTCACTTTATACCTTTCTTAAAAAATCGGGTTTAATTTCTTTACTTAAGTTTATTGCAGCCGACAAAACCGGCTTAGTCAATATTTTTTTTACGCCGACTTTCTATTTTGTCTTCAAAAAATACAGAAGGGATGAACAAGGTTAAATCATGTGAACAACCGTGAGATCCGTAATTTCTGCATTCCATTAATACTTAAAAGTATGTTTGAATTATCTATTTAATGCTCTATTTTTGTCAACAAAATTTTTATTGAAATGGATTACGAAGAACTCGCACAAAAAGCAGTAGAAGCAAAAATGAACGCAATTCCCTCCTATTCTAAATTCAGGGTAGGTTCGGCACTGTTGACTGAAGACGGTAAAGTTTTTACCGGCGGAAATATTGAATCAAGCTCTTACAGCCTTACTATTTGTGCAGAAAGGGTTGCTCTCTTCAAAGCACTGTCCGAAGGATATAGAAGATTTAAAGCCATTGCAGTAGCGAGCGACGATCCTGACTTTTGTCCCCCTTGCGGATCGTGCCGCCAGGTTTTGAATGACTTCTGCAGCGGTATTGATGTGGTTCTTACAAATAACAAAAATGAATTGAAAATTTTTAAACTCGGTGAACTATTCCCCTTCCCTTTCGGGGATGATAATTTAAAGTAAGAGAAATCAATGATGGATTATACCCCCCATTCTCTCCCAAGGAACACTGGCTGGATCGAGGTTATCGCAGGTTGTATGTTCAGCGGAAAAACAGAGGAATTAATAAGAAGACTCCGTCGTGCTGAAATTGCCCGGCAGAGCGTGCTTGTATTTAAACCCCGTATTGATACGAGGTTCTCCGCTAAGGCAATTGTTTCTCACAGTGATCAATCGCTGCCTTCATTGTTAATTGATAATCCGGATGACATACTTGAGCTTGCGGTTGATACACAGGTAGTCGGTATAGATGAAGCCCAGTTTTTTTCTTTGGGTATTGTTGATGTTTGTAATACCCTGGCGAACCAGGGAAAACGCGTAATTGCGGCAGGCCTGGATCAGGATTATAAAGGTGTGCCTTTCGAACCAATGCCCCAGCTGCTTTCAATCGCAGAGTATATAACAAAAACACTTGCTATCTGCGTTGTGTGCGGCAATCCCGCGGATAAAACGCAGAGAAAAACACATTCTTCAGAAAGAGTAATTGTAGGCGCTTCAGATATTTATGAAGCAAGGTGCAGAAAATGTCATTACATCCCTAAGGAAGAAGGTCTTTGATGGATTTTACAGGATTATTCCGGGGGATTCTCGGTCTTATTTTACTTTTAGGTATAGCTTTCCTTTTCTCAAACAATAAAAAAAATATTAACTGGCGGCTGGTTTTAGGGGGAATTGTTCTCCAAATTATTTTCGCTATTCTTATCCTAAAGGGTGATTACCTTGGAACCATATTTTCACCCCTCGGTTGGCCAAAGAATTTTTTTTACTGGGTAAGCGGGTTTTTTGTCCTCCTCTTAAATTTCACTACCGAAGGAGCGAAGTTTGTTTTCGGGAGCCTTGCTGTATCCCCGGGACAGGATGGAAGTCTCGGGATGTTCTTCGCATTCCAGGTACTGCCTACGATTATTTTCTTTGCCAGCCTTATGTCAATAATGTATTACCTAGGTATAATGCAGAGGATAGTGCAGGGAATGGCCTGGGTGATGGCGAAGTTTATGGGAACCAGCGGTGCGGAAACGCTTTCCTGCACGGCAAATATTTTTGTTGGACAAACTGAAGCTCCGCTGATGATTAAACCTTTCATTAAAGGAATGACACGAAGCGAGATTCTGACTATTATGGTCGGCGGAATGGCAACCATTGCAGGAGGAGTGATGGCCGCTTATATCCAGATACTGGGTAATTCGTATGCTAAAACTCTGGGGATCCCTCTCGACCAGGCACGTCAGCTCTTTGCAACTCAGCTGCTCGGGGCAAGCGTGATGGCTGCTCCGGCTGCGCTTGTTATTTCAAAAATTCTCTATCCCGAAATCACAGAACCGGAAACCAAAGGGACTGTAAAAATTAAAATTGAAAAGAATGCCTCCAATGCAGTGGAAGCCGCAGCGAACGGTGCATCGGATGGTTTAATGCTTGCTCTGAATGTCGGTGCAATGCTTATTGCGTTCATTGCTCTTATAGCTCTGATTAATTACCTGCTGCAGGGACTGGGCGACATAACAGGATGGAACCAGGAACTTATAAAAACTTACGGCAAGCCTCTTAATTTTCAATTATTGCTCGGATGGGTTCTGCAGTTTATTGCGGTTGGTATCGGGGTTCCATGGCATGATGCCTTAAATTTCGGAAGTTTGCTTGGGACTAAAATAGTCTTAAATGAATTTGTTGCATATCTCGATTTAGGCAGCCTGATCGAATCAAAACAACTACTTGATCCCAAAACCATACTAATGGCAACCTATGCTTTATGTGGTTTTGCAAACTTTAGCTCGATAGCAATTCAGATAGGTGGCTTGAGTCCCTTAGCCCCTACTCGTAAAACTGACATCGCTTCGCTTGGCCTTAAGGCTGTGCTTGGCGGTTCACTGGCTACACTGATGACCGCCACATTGGCCGGTATATTATTCTAATTATGCTTGATATCGATTTTAAATACAAAGATCTGGTTTCTCATCTTAAACAATCTGCTCCCTTCAGACCAGATATAGCAATTATACTTGGGAGCGGTCTCGGGGATTTTGCAAAGAGTGTTGAATCAGTAATATCGCTTTCAACTTCAGAATTACCTGCATACCCCCCCTCGACTATTCCCGGGCACGAGGGAAAAATCCACTTTGCCACGTATGAAGGTAGGAAACTGCTGTTATTCCAGGGAAGAATTCATTTTTATGAAGGTTATCATTTATCGGAATGTATCCTGCCTGCGTACCTTGCGCGATCACTTGGAGTAAAGCACCTGGTTGCAACAAATGCAGCCGGCGGGGTTAATCCCGGTTTTATTCCCGGAGATCTGATGCTTATCGAATCTTTTGTAGGAATGAATCTTAAAAAAGAGATAACCGAACTGCTCGGTTTATCAGGCATTGAGCAGAAACAAAGTTTTCTGAATTTTCCCTCACCCTCCCTGAATAGTATAATAGAACAGGCCGCCCATGAAGAAAATATTTCTTTAAGAAAAGGTGTTTACTGGTATAATAAGGGCCCTGCATATGAAACTCCCGCAGAAATTAATATGGTCAGGAAATTCGGAGGAGATGCCGTCGGAATGTCTACAGTACCTGAAATCTACTATGCAGCCGGACTAGGAATCAAAACAGCCTGTATATCGTGTATAACAAACTACGCAGCGGGAATGTCAGATCAAAAATTATCTCATAACGAAGTAACAGGAACAGCGAATAGAGTAAAGGAGAAATTTGAAAGATTAATCAAAAAAACTCTTTCCTTTGAGTTAGAATGAAATTGCATCTTTTTTTGTCAATTTATAAAAAGATACCATATATATAAAATTTGAAATGAGGATATAGGAATGCTAATTGTCATAAAAAAGAAGGAGAGATTATTATGTGCCACCCCCAATATTTATTGACTTTCTTAGCCTTATAAAGTAAGTTTACTTTTTAATTATTTTTTCAACTCATTCAGAAACGAAGCTAAATATGAAAGAATTCAGATTTAAAATAATCATAATTCTGGGCCTAACTGCTCTCTGTATTTACCTTTTATATCCCACTTACGTTGATTATCAGAATTCAAATAGAATGAATAAAGCTATTGAGCAGAGGAAACAGGAACTGAAACG
This sequence comes from uncultured Ignavibacteria bacterium, assembly GCA_963774455.1. GTDB lineage: Bacteria > Bacteroidota > Ignavibacteria > Ignavibacteriales > Ignavibacteriaceae > DATFVA01. The sequence continues at coordinate 219,677 of CAVZFD010000005.1, read as the reverse complement.
CAACACTCCCGGAATAACCTCCAGCCAGATAGATCAAAAGATATTGGTGTTTGAAGACAGTATAAAAAGTGCCGACCCTTCAATTGTTGAAGCACGGAAGAAAAGAATAAAACTCGGATTGGATTTGCAGGGTGGTATGCGTGTTGTGCTTGAAGTAAATACAGCAAAACTGCTTGAGAAGCTGGCAAAGAATCCTGATGATACATTCAAACAGGTAATGAAAGAAGCTGAAAAAGAAGCCGCTACTACGGATGAATCTGTTGTTGATATTATCGGAAGGAAGTTTCAGCAGCGTGGTGTAAGGTTAAGCCGGTATTTTGGTAATATACGTCAGGATGATGCTGCTATTCTTAGTGAATTGAAAAAAGACACTGATGATGCAGTGACCCGGGCAATAGAAATTATCAGGAACAGAGTTGATCAGTACGGCGTTTCTGAACCCTCGATACAGAGACAGGGTTCGAGAAGAATAATAGTTGAACTTCCTGGTGTAGCCCGTGAAGAAGAGGCTAAACAGCTGCTGCAGGGAACTGCTCTGCTTGAATTCAGACTCCTGAAAGATCCTGATTTAACTTTCTCAATTATGCAGAAGATTGATAAGGTGCTTGCTGGAAAAACGCTTGAGGATTCTACTGCTGTCGATTCGGCCAAATCTGAAACCACTGCCTCCAATGATACTTCTGCTTCAGATACTGGAATTGCCTCAAATGATACCTCAAAGAAACAATTAACAGAAGAAGAGTTTGCAAAAGAACATCCGTTTTTCTCTGTTGCGATGATTGATCCCCAGGGCAGAACAGCTGATGCTTATGTAAAAGCAGATGAACGAAACAAAATTGAATTGATCCTTAACAGACCTGATGTTCAGAAAGTTATACCCGACAACGTTGAGTTCGTTTTCTCCGCAAAGCCCATTACCTACCAGGACGGCAAGGCAATCTATCAGCTCTATTGTGTAAATAAGAAACCTGAACTTACAGGAGGAGTAATAACGAACGCTCAGTCGAATATTGATCCGAATACTTCTCAGCCTGTTGTATCTATGGAGATGAATTCAGAAGGTGCCGCAGAATGGGCAAGAATAACAGGGGCGAATATTAATCATCGTATTGCAATTATACTTGATGGTCTTGTTTATTCTGCCCCGAATGTTAAGTCGAAAATTACAGGCGGAAGATCACAGATTGAAGGTGTTGGTAACCTGGATGAGGCAAAACTTCTTGAGATCGTACTCAAGGCAGGTGCTCTCCCTGCTCCGGTTGATATTATCGAAGAAAGAACTGTAGGACCGTCACTCGGACAGGATTCTATCAGCAAAGGATTTAACTCAGCCGTGATAGGCTATATCATGGTTGGTCTTTTCATGATTATTTATTACCAGCGGGCAGGTACGGTTGCCGCAGTCTCACTTATTTTTACGATTCTATTCATCCTTGGCATACTCGCCGGATTTAATGCCACATTAACGCTTCCCGGTATTGCCGGTATCATTTTGACAATGGGTATGGCTGTGGATGCCAACGTTCTTATTTACGAAAGAATAAGAGAGGAACTTGCAACCGGTAAGACTATAAAAGCATCGGTAGACAGCGGTTTCTCCAAAGCATATTCTGCTATTATTGATTCCAATATTACAACATTCATAACGGGATTAATACTCTACCAGTTTGGTACAGGCCCTATTCAGGGATTCGCCCTGACTCTCATGATAGGTCTCGGTGCAAGTATGTTTAGTGCGCTGGTTATCGCCAGATTGGTATTTGATTATATGGTCGCCAAGGGTCAGAAAATTACACTTGGTTAATTTAATTTTACTCTTTTTAAGGAGCTAATTTATAAATGCGAATATTTGAAAATCTTAATGTTAACTGGCTAAGCAGGAGACATTTATTCTATATTATTTCAACTTCTCTTTTCCTTATCGGATTGGTTAGTGTAATCTTCCGTGGATTCGTATTCGGAATAGATTTTAAGGGCGGAACTGAAATTGTTCTCCAGTTTGATAATCCCATTGAAATATCTCAGATCAGGCAGTATGCCGATAAGATGGGTCTCGGTACGGTTGAACTCAAAACATTCGGTGGAGAAACAGGCGTACTTATAAGAACGGAGTTACAGAATATACCAAAGGATATTTATCCCCACGTGATAAATAATATAAATAATGCAATCCATAGCATCTATCACGGTTTACCATTGAAAATCGTTGATTCAACAGCGAAATCTGTTACTTATGAATTCGCAAATCCGGATACGACTAACATATTAAGTGATAAACTTTTCAGTGCAGGTTTTCAAACCAGTAAGGTTTCAGAAGAACCTGATAATAAAAGAATGATTGTAGCGGTTGGGATTTCTGACTGGGTTAAGGAAAACCTGAAGCAGAAAATTCAGAATAACAACTTTAAGGTAATTAAAGAAGACCAGGTTGGTCCAAAAGTGGGGAACGAATTAAAAAGGGATGCAGTAATTGCTGTTGTGCTTTCACTTATCGGCATTCTCATTTACCTTGCATTCAGATTCAAATTTATTTTTGCATTCGGCGCTGTGGTTGCATTGTTCCACGACGTTCTGATTACTCTTGGATTGTATTCAGTCCTTTATAATTTAATCCCGGGATTAAATCTCGAAATTGATTTGACAGTGGTTGCTGCATTTCTTACACTTATAGGTTATTCAGTCAATGATACCGTAATAGTATTTGACAGGGTAAGGGAAAATCTGAAGATCCATAAAACGATGCCTCTAATGGAATTAATCAATATGAGTGTTAACAGAACTATGAGCAGAACGATTATAACCGTTGTTACTACGCTTATCTCTGTGCTAGTCCTACTGATATTTGGTGGTGAAGTATTAAGAGCTTTTGCATTTACACTTTTCTTCGGAATTTTAATCGGTACATATTCTTCGATCTTCGTTGCCAGTGCACTTGTTCTTGAATACGCAAACAGGAGTAAGCGAAAAGTTCAGTTCTGATAGCTGATAAAGAATTATTAGAGGCCCTCTCAAAAGTATTTGTTACACTGCTTGTAAAAGTGTGATACCTGACTTTGAGAGGGTCTCTTTTTTTTAGTCCAGCAGCCTATTTATTTTTTCTATTGTAAGCGGTGCACTTCCCTCAAAATGATTGTTAACATTTACATAAACATCAACCTCTTTTTCGGAAAAATAATTTATTATTAAGGGGAGTGTAGAAAGCTTCTCGTCCTTCGCTAAAACAATTTTCGACCAGTCCTTTCCTGTAAGTTCCTCGATTTTTTTTCTGTCGGGACCATGCAGCCTGATTAAAACAGGAGCTCCGATCTGTTCATGATGTTTATTAAATACATCTATAACCGGCGGCATAAAATATCCCTGTAACAGTACGTGAGCCGATTTAGTTCTTGTTATAAAATCAAAATAATTTTTATTGAGGTAATTCGGATTTCTTATTTCAAAAGCAAAGGGATAACTCCTATCAATTATTTCACAAAATGCATCCATCCTGTCAATAAATTCTGCCTGCGAATCCATTTTCTGCTTGTTAAGATATTCGAATTGAAAGATTAGAGCACCAATTTTGGAAGATATCGGCTGTAGTGTTTTCAAAAACTGATGAAATAAATCAGGATTGAGAAAATTTGGATTTTCCTTCAGACCTTTAATGTTTTTTGAGGGATAATAGTGGGTTAATGTTATTGAATTGGGAACCTTAACAGTAAACTTAAAATCATTGGGAACGGAATCATTATAATCGTGTACAGTAGTTTCCTCCGGAAGCCTGACTATATCGTCAAAGAGACTCCAGAACCACTGATCGATTTCAACTGTATTATACCTGGTACTGTATTCTTCAAGATAGTTAATCTTCTGCTTCGAAGAATAGACTATCCCTCTCCATGAATCATACTTCCAGGAACAAGTGCCTATCCTGAGAGCAGCCATAGAAAAATAGTTATTTGTTGTATCAGAATTAAAGGAAAAAATCGGATAGAGGCAATAAAAAAATTGTTTTATCCGGTTTCAGTATCAGCCAGCGGGCTTTACCGGGATTCCCCCGAGGCAGATTTAGGAACGGGTCTGCTGGATGCGAACAATTTACCTGGTTTTAATGATTCGGAAAGGACCTGAAGCAGTTGAGTGCGTTCAAATGGTTTTGATAGGTAATTATCAAAGCCCACGGACAACAGTTTTTCCCTGTCACCCGACATTGCGAGAGCTGTAACAGCTATTACAGGAATCGTCTGGTAGTATTTGTTCATCTTTCTTATTCTCTCCATTGCTTCAATTCCGTTCATTCCCTTGAGATTTATGTCCATTAGTATTGTATCATACTTTCGATTTTTACAACACTCTATGGCTGTCTCTCCCCCCGATGCATGTTCAACGGAACATATCGGTTTAAGGTACGATAAAATGATATTTGCATTTAATTCATCATCCTCTACAAGAAGAATCGACAAATCTTCCCGGAATTCATATGAATGGACAGCAGCCAGTTGTATTTCATCCTTCTTCGGAAGATTCATTGAAACAGCAACAGGAATATTTACTATGAACCTTGAACCTTTTCCAGGTATGCTCTCAAGGTATATACTTCCATCGAGCATTTTAACCAATTTATTTGTTATACTTAAGCCTAATCCCGATCCTTCAAATTTTCTAGTATATCCTTCACTGACCTGACGGAACGGTTCGAAAATAATCTCATGGTATTCAGGGGAGATTCCGATCCCGGTATCTGTAACGCTTACTTTAAGGTTCTTTCCGTCCCCGTTATTAGTTAGGCTAAGCTCGACAGTAATACCTCCTGACTGGGTATATTTCACCGCATTATTTATAAGATTATTAAATATTTTATTCAGCATCTCCCTATCAGAGTTGATAAACAGGTTATCCGGCAATATGGATTTAAGATACAATCCTTTTGAAACGGCATTTTGCGCAAAAAGAGAAACAGATTCTTTAAGAATCCTTGCCGCATCTACAGGTTCAAGTTTGAGTTCCATCTTTTTAGCTTCAATGCTCGAAAGATCAAGGATTGAATTTAAAGTTTCTATTAATCTCTTACCGCTTGAAAGCACCATTTTAGCCAGCTCTGTGTGTTCAGAATTAGTTAATTCTGAAACCAGGATATCTGTATACCCCAGGATGCCTACCATTGGAGTACGAAGCTCGTGACTCATATTAGCAAGGAAACTGGATTTAAGCCTGTTGGATTCTTCAGCTTTATTCTTTGCCTCAACAAGGTCTTCAATCATCTTCTTCTTTTCGGTTATATCTTCCTTAACCGCAACAAAGTTCAAAATTTTTCCGCCTGCATCTACTATTGGAGATATTATTGCATATTCCCAGTACAATTCACCGTTCTTTTTCTTATTGTGAAGCTCGCCCGACCAGGTGTTTCCGGAAAGTATGGTTTTCCAGAGTTCTTTATAGAATTCATCACCCTGGGTTCCCGATTTTAGTATCCTGGGATTTTTATTAATTACTTCATTCAGGGAATATCCTGTAACTTCAGAAAACTTATTGTTTACATACTGGATATTTCCATCCAGATCAGTTATAACAACACAAACAGGACTCTGTTCGACAGCTTTTGTCAAAGTCTGAATATGTTTGCCGGCAACAACTCTCTCCGTAATATCCTGCAGCATTCCTATTGAGCGTACAATTTTTCCTTCAGAATTTCTGAAATGCCTGCATTCCTGATATACAAATCGTACACGCCCGTTATCCTTTCTTACGATACGGTGTTCAAGTTCGAATCCATCCATTCCCCCCTCGTTCCTGGAATCATCATAAGCTGAAAGGAGCGAATTAAGATCATCCTTATGCACAAACTCATAGAATGCGTCTTCAGTACTCCCCAGCCATTCTTTTTCTGTCCCCAAGATCTCATAAATCTCATCCGACCAGAATACGCGATTCTTCCCGTAATCATGCTCCCAGCTTCCCAGCCTGGCCAGGTGCTGTGTTTCATTCAACAGATGTGTCTGAATTTTCAGCTTTTCATCGGCCTCCCGCTTCTCACTTATATCTGTAAGTATACCCCTGATTCCTACAAATTCGTTCTGATCAAAGATACCAGTACTGGACGCACTAAAACATCTGAGTTCACCTGATTTTGTTATTAACCTGTATTCGCTGAGAGCAGACTTTTTAGCAGAAAGATTGTGAAAGTTTTTTACTGCAAGAGGAAGATCACCGGGATATATAAATCCTTTGAATGGTTTCCCAATGAGTTCTTCAATTTTATATCCGGTGAATTTTTCCACTGCCGAACTAATAAATGTTATTATGCCCTCATGATTCAGAGAAAAAACAATATCATTAATATTCTCAACCAGATCCCTGTATTGTGCTTCGCTTTCCTTTAATTTGTTTTCCGCGAGCTTTCTGCTGGTAATATCGCGTACATATCCTTCAAAATGCTTCGTTTTTCCATTATCATCCTTAACGGCAAATGCATTCAGCTGAATCCAGATAACGTTTCCGTCCTTTTTCTTCCACTGAACCTCCCTATCAGAAACTGTACCTGTCGGTTCAAACTCATTAATTAAGGTCTGTCTGTCCTTTTTATCCAGGTATATATCAGAAATGGCCACTCTGCACAGTTCTTCTGCTGATCCGTACCCGAGAAGTTCTGCCAGGGCTTTATTTGCTTTTATAACTTTACCTTCAGGGGTAGACTGGTAGATTCCTACCGGGGCAGAATCAAAAATTAACCTGTACATTTTTTCTGATTCATAAAGAGCATCTTCCATCAGTTTACGCTCGCTGATGTCATGTAAGAAACCCGCAACAAGTTTTTCTCCATCGACCTCAATTTCCACAAGATTCACGTCTGTATAAATAGGGTTGCCGTTATTTATATGTATCCACTCAAATTTCTGAGGCTCCCCTTCCAGTACTTTACCTAGTAATTCTGAGGCCAATTCTTTAGAACGTTTATGTCCGGGTTGATATTCGGGGGAGAGACTTCCGGGACTTTTACCGATGATTTTTTTTCTGGGAAGACCATATAATTTTTCTGCTCCGGGATTACAGTCAATGATCTGTTCCTTATTTAGTATAATAATTGCTTCGGTAGCATTATTGAAGATGTTTTTAAATTTCTTTTCTATATTTGATATATTCCTGAGGTTGTTGTAATTAGACCTGGTGTAGTAATACAAAAGCAGAATTCCGCCCAGGGAAATGAGCAGTCCCATTATAAGCAGGTTGTTAAGCGTATTTGTAGTGACAGGTTCATAAATTTCTGAGAGGTCCATCTTCGTAACCAGGTACCAGGGAGTGTTTTCAAACCTGTGTACATCAGCAAGTACATCTGTTCCCCTGTAATCTTTTGCTGAGACAACTCCCCTGGCGCCATTAATTACCTTCGCAGCCGGAAGGTCGAAATCAGTTAACGGTTTTTTTAATATTTGCGCTGTATTATGATAAAACTTGAGCGGAGTAAAATAATATATGCTGTCGGAGGAGGCGGTCACTATAAGTGACTCTCCTGAAGAAGCGTCTATATACCAGCTGGAAACAGAGGGAAACAAAATCTTGTAAGGATCAACTTTAAGGACAATAGCAACCTTACGCCTATTTGAAAGTGAAATGGGAATGTAGATGTCAAGGCAGGGTTTGTTAAGATTTTTATCGATATAAAAATCAGAATTAACAATCCGGTTGTCCTTTAATGCGGCATTCAGCGAATCCTTCAAAATATCGTCAGAACCATTGGGATTAAGGTTAAGAATATCATTGGTGGAAGGATCCATTAAGAACAGGTTGGAATAATCGTGATTCCTATAAATCGAATATATTAGAGGGACAACCTCCGAGGAATCGCCCGTCGAAGAACGGGACGAATTTAATATCCGGTAAAGACTTTCATTTGAGAATATGTAGCGGGCGTCGGCATATCGTTCTGTGTACCATTGCAGCAGGGCGGAGTACTTTAACCTGGCGATTGAGCCCAGTTCACGGGATCTTTCGGCTGATTCTCTGGCTTTATCTCCCTGGTAAAAATGTAAACCCAGGTAAATGAAGAGGAGGATTATACCGAGATAAACGGAAAATAATACCCGTATTGAACGAAAGTATTGAAAAATCATCAAATTCCTTATGATAATTCCATTTTGTCCCTTTAAGTGACACAATTAGTGCCAGAATCAGCTGAAATATTATCTTTCAATTAAAAATTAGAAGGGATATTCTCATTTTGAGAACTTAGGACGGCCCTCATTATTAGTGTAAGGACGTTATCTTCACAAGCACAAGTGTCATATCATCATTAACTTCTGCCCCTCCCCTGTATTCTTTAATGCTTTTCCAGACGTCCTCCAAAATATCACAGCTGTTGTATCCTGATTTATTGATAAGCAGTTCAACCAGGTTATCTTCGCCGAAGAGATCCATTTTTTCATTCATTGCTTCTGTTACCCCGTCTGAAAAAAATGCAAATATCTGATCGGGGTTAAGCTGAACTTCCTCTTCACACAATGTTTTTTCAAAAATAATTCCCCTCTCCAAACCTATACCAAGTCCTATTGTTCTATATCTATTTACTGTGCCGTTTTTTGCAGCGAATACAGGCATATGTCCAGCCCTGCAGAATTTCACCTTGTTCTTCTGCATATCAAAAAGTGCAAGTGTCATGGTAACAAACCAGTTTCGCTCCATAGATTCATAAATTCTTCTATTAATTTCTATCAGGATATCTTTGGGTTCTCTGCCGGGTCTGCACGCGGATTCGATCATTGTCTGCAGCCTGGTCATATAAAGTGAAGCTGACAATCCTTTACCCGAAACATCTCCGACAACAACAAATAACTTATCGTCGCCAATAGGAATGAGATCAAAATAGTCGCCTCCTACCTGCTGGGCGGGTATCATTTCACCCGAAATATCCAGACCTTTAATGGCGGGGATTTCCTTAGGGAGAAGACTTTGCTGAATTTTCCTTGCCAGGTCGAGGTCTCTTTCAATCTTTATTTTCTCAGCTTCGGTTTTATAAAGTCTCGCATTTTCTACTGCAATAGCAGACTGATTGGCAACTGCATAGAGCAGATCAAGATCCTTGCCTGCAAACCTGGCTCCGGAGTGTTTTAATCCAATCAGCATTAGGCCTATAAGCTTTTGTTTTATGATCATGGGTATAATGGTATAAATGCCTGCCTCTGTAAGCGTCTTATATCCCACGGGAAAAGCTCTCTGAAGGTCTTCTTCCTCTATAGCAGGAGATTTTGTGGTTGCATTTTTCTCCGCAATTACTTTTTGAACATTTATCGCGGGAATCTTCAAATGTTTCGTTTCAATCCTTATGCTCCGGACAAGCGTAAATTCCTCTTCTTTGTTGTCATAAAGCATTATTCCGAAAGTATTTATCCTCAATGACTCCACGAAAGTTGTGGTCATCGTATCAAGGATATTTTCCAATCCTACAACGGTAGTGATATCATTGCTGAAACTTACCAGGATCTTCTGGTAGGCAAACTGTTCAGGATAAAACTTTTCAGTAAGAAAATCCTGAAATTTATTCTTGGTAGATTGAAAGATAAGGGCAAATATTATAAAAATTATTCCAGCAATTACACCTTTATACTCTGTACCTATAGCTGTGCTAATTATCTGTCCGATCAGGTAAATGACCAGAAAATACACGGCGGCAATACTTATCGTAGCCGCTCCGTATATTATAGTATTCTTGATTACTACGCTGACATCCATCAGCTGGTACTTGAAAATCGAATAGCCGAATGATACAGGGAGAATAAAGAGAACGATGATCGGCATATAAAATTCAGGTGAATTATATATCGTATCGGAAATCGCCGGTGCAATGAACCTGGTGTAAACTATAACAAGTATTGCCAGGAAATATGAGACGAGAATTAGGGAAAGAGGTTTCCTTTCCTTAGCGGTTTTTAGTCTGAAATAATTTACCAGCAGCGAAATAAAACCTGTAAGGAAAGCGGCACCAAGAGCTATATTTACGATATTAAAGAATTTTTCATAATACAGATTTCTGCCCGGCATGTCATAAACAAATAAAAAGCGGTATATGATCACTCCTATCAGAATAACCGCAGGCAGAAGATAAAGAGAATAATTAACAGCCTTCTTTTTCACAAAATTGTATTCATGCGGAAATATCCAGAAAAAATGAAGGATAAGAAATGGTCCGTATATCATTCCGCCTGTATTCAGAAAATCAAGCAGTAACAAAAGCGGAAGTATTCCCATAACGAATGGAAGCGTTTGATAATTGAAGAGAAGCATAAGGATTAAAGTAGCTCCGACAGCATAAAAAACCCTCTGCACCCTTCCGTCGGGTTTAGCCATCAGTACTATAAAAGCTATAATCTGCCAGAAAAACCCAAGCAGACAAATGCCAAGCAGGGAGAAATTTATCAGCTTCTTTATGTAAACCTTTGTATCAAAAAGTTCACCGTTTTTCTTTTTAACGGTGTACCTCGCATAGTCTCCGGCCTCAATCTTATTAAGAATGCTCTGTGCCTGCATCGGTTCATTTATTCTTTTTCCATTAATTGAAATAAGATAATCGCCGTCGCGAATACCCGCATTCCAGGTAACCCCGTTAACTTTCACGTTTTCAAACATGATTGCAAGAGAGTCACTCGTTTTAACCGGATACCAGAGACATTCATCATTGGAGGTGGGATTGACAGTGGAGATAATAACAATATTCCCAAGAGCCAGAAGGATGAGAAAAAGACTCATGATAATAATGATCTTCGTTCTGAATCTGATCAAATATTTTTTTACCGGATCCACTGAGTTATCGCTTCTCTTTTATTAAAAAAACAGGGGGAAATATTTATCAAAAAATACTCAATTATTTCGCTTTAATCACCATCAGGGTTATATCATCTGATTGAACGGCACCGGAAGTAAAACTAAGTACTTCCTGCCTGATTTCCTGAAGTATATCCGTGGAAGATAGATGGGAGATTCTTCTGGCAATTTCTTCAAGTCTCACATCAGAAAACTCCTCTCCCGCTTTATTCATCGCTTCAGAAACGCCATCCGTAAACATAATTATTACATCATCCTTTTCAAGACCAATCTTTTGATATTCATAAGGAGTAATTGTTTTCATGACGCCAAGAATTATTCCTCCTAAGGTAAGTTTAATGATTTTGCCTTTTCTTATCAGCAGCGGAGGGTTATGACCTGCATTGACATAAGTTAACTTTTTACCTGCATCATCAAGGACGCCCCAGAAAAATGTGATGAACTTGCCATCCGAAGTATTTTCACTAACAAGATCGTTTATCAAACCGGTAGCCTCATCCAGTGCCATCCCGTGCCTCACAATGGTCTTTAAAAATGCCTGCAGGTTTGCCATGAGCAGGGCGGCGGGAACTCCTTTGCCCGAAACGTCAGCAATCGCTACACAGACACTATTATCGTCAAGCCTGATAAGGTCGTAATAATCGCCGCCTACCTGCCGGGAGGATACGTTAATTGCAGAGATCTCAAAATTATTAAATTCAGGTATTGAATGCGGAAGCAGGTTTTTTTGAATATCCCTGGCGATATCCAGTTCATCTTCAAGTTTCTTTTTTTCAAGCTCTTCAATGAACAGCCTTTTATTCTCCAGAGAAATAATTGCAAGGCTGCCGACAGAATAAACATATTCAATATCAGCTTCCGAATAACCCTGATTATTGATCCTCCTACCGAGAAAGATCAGACCTTTAGTGTCGCCCTGAATCTGCATTGGCACTACAAGCTCAACCCCGAGATTTTTCAGGTCAGAATATTTTTTTGAAATTCCGTCCCCGGTTATAGCGGATTCAAGCTGGCGAAGTTTATTCCTGGAAATGACTTCGAGAAGCTTTTCATTATCCATTTTTGATTCAAGGATTTCCGCACCTGTATTTTCGAAAGTAATAACCGCAAACTTTGACACAAACAACTGACCTATAACCGAGTAAACAAGGAGCCTGGCTACCCGCGATGATTCGGAGAACATGGCAAACTCTTTACTTAATTCAAAGAGAGAGTTTAATCTGTGCAGCCTTGAGTCGAGGATGCGGTTAACTTTTTTCAGCTCATTTATGACAACCGAATTCTGGATTGCAGTAGAGGAAATATTTAAAATTGTTCTGAGAAATTCCCGGTCGTCCGCTGAATAAATCGTCTTATTCAGTTTCTCCCCAAGGCAGATGATACCAAGTACTTTATCCGAAGAGATTACTTTTTCCGCAGCACACAGCTCGCCCAGTCCCGGGTACAGTCTGTATTCTTCATCATCAAAAAACTTCTCCACATTTCCCGAATCCGGAAATTTTTTCAGCGTTTCTTTTGGAATGCCTTTAGAGGAATGAATTTTAAGTTTACCATTTACATTTAGAGCAAATAAACCTTTAGTGGCAAGGAATTTTCCCATGCAGGTAAGAAGGATGTTGTTTATGATGAAGTCAAGATCTGTGCTGGAATTTATAATGCGGCTGAATTCAACCAGGGCTGTAAGATTTCTTTTGATTTTGATATTTTCTGTATCATCCATGCTGAGGGGTATTATTTAGATACTTTGTGAGACAGACTTCGTTATACTTACCGGGAATTGAATTATATCGCACCTCATCCATCAGGGTTTTCATCAGGTACATCCCGAGGCCTCCAACCCTGTGCTGCCTATAGTACTTCTGCAGATCGGGATCAGGAACATTTTCCGGATGAAATGAATTTCCATAGTCAACGATATTTATCGTCAGTTTATGATCAGAATACTTCAGCTTAACGAGTATTTCACCATCAGGAAGAGATTTATAAGCATGTTTAATAATATTGGTGCAGGCCTCATCCACGGCAAGCATTACGTCCTCAGTTACACCGGGTTTCATTCCAACCTGCGCTGCAGCGGATTGGATGAATTCACGGATAACTGAAAGATTTTCCGTTTTGCTGAAAATCCTGAGTTCTTTATCTATTTTATTTCTTGTCTTCAACGTTTCCGGTCTCTTTGAATTTATTTATGGCTTCGTCTTCCGATTTAAAGATCTCGTAAAGTAAAGGAAAGCCAAGGAGATCGAATATATTAAATACCTTATCGCTCATAGCCGAAAGTTTTATATCGCCCTCATTTTCCCTGATCTTTTCAATATAGGCCATGAAAACACCCAGTCCAGCACTGCTTATATAATTCAGATCCTCAAAGTTGACAACAATATTATATTTATCCTTGTCAATCAACTCTGAAAAATTATTTTCAAGCTGAGGAGCCGTATGTGCATCAAGATATCCATTGAGGTATATTACGCTTACATTTCCTTTATCTTTAATGGAAGTGCTGAATTCTGCCATTCTTTTTCTCCGTCTGATTTAATTATCGATTTCCACTTAAAAATTACCAGAGTTATATCATCATATTGTGAATGACTCTGTGAAAAAACTGTAACTTCCCTGATGACCTTATTAGCTATTTCATCAGGAGTTGATTTGGAATTTTCTACTAATATTTCTTCAAATTTGTTCATCCCGAAATCTTCAAGATTGGTATCTTTTGCTTCCGTAATACCATCTGTGTAAAGGACGATCAGGTCGCCGTCATCCAGGCTGATCCTCGTTTCGTCCAGGGAATTATCAAAATGCTCTGTAAAATTTAAACCCAAACCAATACCTGAAGGACGAATAGTCTCAGCGATCCCGTTACGGATCAGTATTATCGGGCAGTGTCCCGCCCTTGAAATAGTCAGTGTTTCCTTTTCCCTGTCGATTATACCATAAGCCGCGCTTACAAAACTGCTTCTGTCGAGTGTGCGTTTAAGGATCTTATTCGCGCTTATTAAAATATCCTTTGGTCTGGTGATTGTTCTTGAAAGCGATTCAAAAATTCCTTTCACCTCAGCCATAATAAATGCGGCTGATATACCTTTTCCCGAAACATCGGCTATTACAAAACCAAGCTTATTCTCACTGATCTCGAAAAAATCATAATAATCTCCCCCAACCTCAAAAGCGGGTATAAAGACGCTTGATATTTCCAATCCCTTGTAAGCAGGATGTACTGATGGAAGAATCTTACGCTGGATTTCACGGGCAACATCGAGCTCTTTTTCAAGTCTTTCTTTTTCAATCGATTCCTTCACCAGTCTTGAGTTATCTATTGCAACTGTGGCATAATCAGAGAATGTATTAATTGCGTTAATATCTTCGTCATTAAATATGGAAGTACCTTTCCTTGCAACTACGAGATATCCTTTCACCTCATTATGGATCTTCAGGGGTGAAACTGCTACACTCAAATATTTGTCGCCTGTCTGTGAAAGTCTCTCGAAATTATCAAGTGGAAAGATCTCCGCCCCCTTAAACGGCCTGTTCTTTATTTTTTTATGAATAAAGTTTGACACTTCCCGTGCATCCAGGTAACCGACGTTCTTGTGAGCAATAGTTGTAAACTCTTTTTCTTCGCTCCACAATATCCAGGCAGCATCTGCATTACAAACCTTTGTAGCGATATCCGTTACCGTCCCTGCCAGGTCATCAAAATCCAGAACTTCTGTTATAAGTTTGCTGAAATACTGGAGGGATGACACTTCCTGGGCTTTCCTGTCGTACGCCTCGGCCGTGGGAATGTGAAATAAAGTTGTAAAAAACAATACACTAAAATAAATCGCTCCATATATCATCAGGATATTGAGGAACTGAGCCAGTGAAGGTGAAAAAGACTCGAGCATATGAAAATGGATATTTTCACCGCTGTTGTTCACCAGGTTCACAATGAAGAGGACAGCTATAACCACCGATATAATAAGCAGGTAAACTTTTTCTTTCTTCTGGAGAAAGGCTATCCATGAAATCCTTACAGAATTTATTGCTATCAATAAAATCGAGATAATAAAGAAGGTGTTTTTTATGAATGAAAAGTCAGGTAACTTATCAAAAGCCGATGAAAGTGAGGTCAGTATAAAAAAAACGACCATGGTGTTGAAATAAGTATTCAGGTTCCTGTTCTGTTTCAGGAAAAACAACTCCCTGAATGTGAGAAACATATAAGCAAGAAAACTTAGAATAAGGAATACGTAAAAGAAACTGATTATCCTGAACAACAGGCTCGATTGTCCCTGTAGGTTATCAAAGAAGAGGTTAAGGATCAAACCCGAAAAACTGATCATAAAAAATATGATTGCATTTAATATTCCAACATTCATCACCATCGAGATCGGGTTGATTTTTTTGTAACCCATAAGTTCAATCAGGTACACAATAAGAGAAATAACAGTTAATGCTACCAGGATTTCATTTATAACAGTATATCCTGCTGAATCACCCGCCGAAATAAATAACTTATAGAAGAATAAGACTACCGCAACTCCCATAAAAAGCCGGAATTTAAAGTTATGTGTGAGAAACAAGGTATTCATACTCTTTTTGAGTTAATTTTTCAGCGTAAAATAATACTATAAATTGTCCATTCAAAGACGCTTTTAAGCCTTATTCTATGATCAAATTAAAGGTATTCTTTCATTTTGTAAAGAAAAGAGTTATGAACGGGTGATATGTATGATAGAGCAGACTTTTTCCAGATGAAAAAACCCCTCAAACCGCCTTATTTATTAGATTTCGACCCCGGTGGCCGATTCTTCTTTCATTACAGTATCCTGGTGGATCTCAATTCTCAATCGTTTCATTTCCTCTCTCATCCGTTCCATTTCTTTTTTAAGCTGCTTCATATCATTCTTAAATTCGCCTTTGTTAAAATACATCAGTGAATCGCCGTACATTTTAAAAATAGACGAAAGGGAATCAGGAAAAAAATTGTTCCCTTTTCCATTAAACATAAGAGAATCTCCTCGTAAGATTCCAATACTTTTTAATATCGAATCAACATTGGGAATCTGAACCCTTACCGGAGTAGCGGAGGAATCACCATATTCATATTTGAAAGAATAACTTTTAACGCTCTTTCCACCAGGGAAATCGATAATTATCGGAGCAATATTTTTCATGGCTTCTGCAACCTGGGTCGAGATGCTGTCGAAATCCGGCAGTTGAATATCGGGAATATCAAGTTTTGACAGATGGACGCGGCAGATATTGGAATCGATGTATACTCTGAAATTCTTTCCCCAGGCCGGGTCGCTCTTCAACCTGGTAAGGCTGCTGTCAAGTTCGAGGTTTATCCTCATATTACGCAAAGATCTTTGAGCCTCTTCCATTCCCTTTTTCATTTCTTGTTTAGCAGTTGCCATCTCGTCTTTGAATTTTTCAGCATCGAATTCATAGTTCTCTGTAAAAATGGTATCAGGAGAAAAGAAAATATATTTATTATCCCCGGCAGCCTTCATCTTGTTTACAATTGTTCTTACATCGGGATTGGTGTATGTAAAACCAGCAGGAACAATTTTATTAAATTCCTCCCTGTTGGCATCCCTGGCAAATGACATTATATCTGCAACAATGGCTTTATTATAATTCCAAAGGTTGGGATTAATAGCAACGGTATTTTTGTCGTTTACCAGTACCTGTGACTGAAGATCATCGGTATATGATTCAAGTATGGAATCAACCTGCTGCCGCTGCCTGCTGTTTAATTTTAATTTAGCAGCAAACTTTTCCAGATTATTCGCATCGGTGCCGTCTACTGAAGTCTTTATTTCGAAAAATTCCTTACCTGAAGGATCGTAACCGAGTTTCAGATATTGACCATTCGACTTGTTGAGCGGAAGTTGTTTTGTAAAAGCAAAGTTAAATATATCTTCATTCGAAAGGTCAGATGCATAAAAGAGCGGTCTGAGGTTTTCCTGGTAAAAACCGGCAAGGTTTGTTTTCTGCTGCTCAACTAAACGATCAATTACATTGGGATTAAATTTCAGGAAGATCATAAGCACAACTGCGAGCGCTGTAAAGCTGAATGCCGGGATCCACTTGCGAAACTTCTCCCAGATAATCCCTTTATGGTTGAGATTAGCTGCAAGCCTGGTTTCAAAATAAGGAGCTTCAGGGAGTCTTTCGACAGAGGAAACTGTAAGCTTTTTTGTCCGTTTAAGTTCTTCCAGCTTTTCCCGGAGTTCTTTAGAAAACTTTATTTTATCTTCCAATTCCCTGGCTTCAACATCCGATAACTCACCGTCGATATAGGCTGATAGTATTTCATATTTTGTATTTAAGCTTTTCATAACATCAACTCCTCTTCATAGGGCTTAAGGATATTCTTTAATCCTTCCCTTGCTCTGAAGATCCTTGATTTCACTGTTCCAATTTCACACTGAACTGTCTCTGCAATTTCCTGGTAGCTCATACCCTCTATATCCTTTAAAAGAAGCGGAACACGTAATTTTTCGGGAAGTTTCCCTATTGCTTTCTGAACGATACCAGAGATATCCCTGCTTTCAGGGGCTAATGTGTCTCCTGTTTTTTCTTCGGCTTCTTTTAAAGGAGTAAAAATATTTCTGATTTTTATCTTTCGCATATAATCTTTGCACTTATTCACTGTTATCCGGTATAGCCAGGTAGTGAATTGTGATTCGAATCTGAAATTGTTCAGATTTCTGTATACTGTTAAAAAAACATCCTGGGCAATATCATCAACTGAATTTGAGCTGCTCATTGTGAGGTAAATTATATTTCTCACCTTTTCCTTATGCCTCTGAACGAGCAGAGCGAATGCAGATTCATCGCCGTCAATAAACCTTTTTACAAGGGAAAAATCGTCATCCAGGTTTAGTATTTGAGCTTTCTGCAAATCTTCCTTCGTATTTTTCGTATCCATCATTTTAGACGTAAAATTAGGTAACAGGTTCCGTAAAAATATTTATTTATAGATTAAGAATTCAACCAAAAAATAATCTTTAGGCTTAATCCCGTAAACTTGCTTTGTTACTGCCATTAACTTAAATTTAATGCAAAAATTTTAGGAGTTGTAAATGAAAACAAAAGTAAATGAAAGGTACGAAGCCGTCGTCATAGAGTTAAAGGGAAATGTGATGGGCGGTGAGGATACTAAAGAATTTAACGATTTACTACATAAACTGATCGATGAAGGTAAGAAAAATATAGTTGTTGACCTTTCTGATGTAAAATTCATGAACAGCTCCGGTCTTGGTATGATGATCGGGGGATTAACAACGATGAAAAAGGCGGGCGGAAACCTTAAACTAGCACGGGTAACGGAGAAAATAGAGAGTCTTCTTATTATTACTAAGCTTATAACAATATTTGAGTTCTTCGAGAATGTAGATGATGCCATAAAAAGTTTTTCTAATTAGATTTCCTCGTAAATCAGGTTTTATGTAGTTTTAAACTCCGGATTTTATTCGGAGTTTTTTATTTTGGCAAAATCATAAAATAAGAGTATCAAATGCGTGTAACTGTTCTGGTCGGCAGCCAGTGGGGCGATGAAGGTAAAGGTAAAATAGTTGATATCCTGAGCGAAAATTATGAAATAGTAACCCGCTACCAGGGTGGTGCGAATGCGGGGCATACAGTAACTATTGGCGACAAACAATATATACTACACCTGATTCCTTCAGGTATCCTCCGTGAAAACGTGACTTGCGTCATAGGAAACGGCGTTGTTATAGATCCTAATGCACTTCTTGATGAAATTGAACTGCTCAGAAAAAATGGAATAAGCGTTGAAGGCAGATTATTTATCAGCCACAATGCTCATTTAATAATGCCCTACCATAAGCTGCTGGATAATATAAATGAGAATAATGGGAATAAAATAGGCACGACCGGCCGGGGAATAGGACCCTGTTATATAGATAAATACGCAAGAAAAGGCATAAGAATTGTTGATCTTCTGAACAAAAAGGTTCTTGAGGATAAAATAAGGGAGAATTTAAAAGAAAAGAACAACCTGCTTAAGAAAATCTATAACCATGCTGAATTGGATGTTGAAGAGATAATCAAAGAATATATGGAGTTTGATAAAGCAATTGATAAATATGTTAAGGATGTTCCTTCTTATCTGAATAATGCAATAGCTGAAGGAAAATCAATCCTGCTTGAGGGCGCTCAGGGAGCCCTGCTTGATGTCGATCATGGCACATATCCATACGTCACTTCTTCGAGCCCTACTTCAGGAGGTGCCTGCACCGGAACAGGTATTCCCCCGACAAAAATCACACTGGTTATCGGAATAGTGAAGGCATATACAACGAGGGTAGGCTTTGGACCTTTTCCAACAGAATTAACCGACGATACTGGCGAAAATCTCAGAAAGATTGGAGCTGAATACGGAGCAACTACCGGCAGGCCCAGACGGTGCGGCTGGTTTGATGCATTCCTTGTAAAATATTCTGCTACAATAAACGGAATTGAAGAGGCAGCCATTACAAAGCTGGATGTTTTAAGCTCCTTCGATGAAATAAAGGTATGTACAGGGTATGAACTTAACGGAAAAACTTTGAGATCATTTCCCACGGATGTTCAAAGGTTATCTGAAGTAAAGCCTGTGTATAAAAGCTTTAAGGGCTGGAAATCAGATATATCCGGCTGCAGATCGTATTCCGAACTTCCGTCTGAAGCTAAGGAATATCTTGAATTTATTGCCAATCATACCGGCGTGAAAATTACGATTGTATCTGTCGGTCCGAAGAGAGATCAGACTTTTTTTATCGCTTAGCAGGAGAGATTGAGCAAACCTCATTCTTAACCAAAAATATGACTGGATTTTTTGCATCCAAAAGTGCGATACTTGGCTTTGTTTTTTAATAATTCCGGGTAGAACCATTCTATGAAAATGTCCGGCGGACCCGCTTCCTTAAATATCAAAATCAGCCTGATAGTAGTTGCTCTCCTTATAGCCGTAGGCACCCTTTACTATACCCAGAACCTTGTTAAAGTTCTTCAGAACAGGGAAAGAACCATTGTTGAACTTTACGCTAAGGGAATAGAATATGTGGCTAATACATCGGAACCGAATGCCGATATCACATTCCTGTTTGATAATATTCTAAAGCCGATAGACTTCCCGCTGATATCAACCGGTCCCGACAATCTTGTAAAAATCGAGAGCAAACATGACATTAAGGATGTTAGAAATATCAGGTATGACTCAACCCTCTCACGGGAGGAGCTTGAGAAGTTTTTTAACCAGCAGGTACGGGAAATGGATAATGCCCATAAGCCTATACTTGTCACATACGAGGACACCCTCATCCTGCAAAAAATACATTACGGCGATTCCGACCTGATTAACAGGCTGAGGTTATACCCGTACTTCCAGATAATTATAGCCATCCTTTTTATAGTCATAGGTTATGTCGGATTCAGCAGTATTAAGAGAAGCGAGCAGAGTAATATCTGGGTAGGTATGGCCAAAGAAACCGCGCACCAATTCGGAACGCCTATCTCCAGTCTCATGGGCTGGCTTGAAATGCTGAAGATAAACTACCGTGACCCCGATAAGGTAATCGATATAGCTGATGAAATCGGAAGCGATGTGGAAAAGCTGAATAAAATTACCTACAGGTTTTCCAAGATTGGTTCCACACCCGAAATAAAACCCAGGAATGTTTATACCGAAGTCAAAAAGATTACGGATTATTTTCAGAGAAGACTTCCGAACGGAAAAAGTGTGGAATTGACCATTGATGGAGATAAGGAACTCTGTGCAGAGATGAATTCCGAACTTTTCGGCTGGGTTATAGAAAACCTTATTAAAAATTCACTTGATGCTATCGATCATAAATCGGGGACAATCGCAATATCGATTACGGGATCAAAGAGTCACATTGAAGTCTGCGTTTTTGATAACGGCAAAGGAATAGAATATAAAAGAAGAAAAGATGTCTTTCGGCCCGGCTATAGCACAAAAAGAAGAGGATGGGGCCTGGGATTGAGTCTATCCAAGAGGATAATAGAGGGTTACCATGGAGGAAAGATCTATGTAAAGAATTCTTCTCCGGGAGAAGGAACTACGATCGCGGTTGTCCTGAATAAATGTTAACTCATCTCCAGCATTCTTTCAATCGGTTTTAAGGCTCTTTTCATCAGATCGGGATCCAGTATAATCTCGGGTTTTTGATTCTTCATGCAAAGGTAAAGTTTTTCCATAGTATTGAGCTTCATATAGGGACATTCATTGCAGCTGCAATTCGCTTCAGGTGGGGCCGGGATCAGTGTTTTACCGGGGACAAGTTTCTTCATCTGATGGAGGATGCCCGACTCTGTCGCAACAATAAATTCATCAGCATCATCTTCCTGAACGAATTTCAGCAGTTTGCTTGTTGAGCCGATAAAATCAGCCCGGTTAAGAACAATCTCTTCGCACTCAGGATGTGCAATTATCTTTGCATCCGGATGCTCAAGCTTAAGATCAATAATTTTCCTCTCGCTGAAGGTTTCATGCACTATGCAGGAGCCATCCCACAAAAGCATTTCCCTGCCGGTCTTTTTCATCAGGTATCTTCCAAGGTTTCTGTCGGGAGCAAAAAGGATAGGCTTTTCCGGTGGAATCTGATTAATGATTTTTTCCGCGCTGCTGGAAGTGCAGATTATATCACTAAGGGCTTTTACTTCAGCTGTACAATTAATATATGTTATTGAAACATGATCGGGATACTTTTCCCGGAAGGCTTTAAATAGAGGTGCGGGGCAGCCTTCAGCGAGTGAACAGCCTGCTTCAAGATCAGGCAGCAATACAAGTTTATCCGGATTTAATATTTTTGCAGTTTCCGCCATAAAATGAACACCTGCAAAAACGATTACATCTGCACTTGTCGCTTTAGCTTTCCTGGCCAGATCAAGACTATCGCCTACGAAATCGGCTATGTCCTGGATTTCTGATTCCTGGTAATAATGAGCAAGGATAACGGCATTTAGTTCTTTCTTTAATTTTGTTATTTCCTCTTCCAGATTCAATTCAACAAGAGTTCCGTGTTCCGGCATACCGGCATCTCCTTTTTTAGTATCAAAATAATAAGGATCAAACGATATAATCTTATTATGAGACCATGATATTCGAAATTATGCAATAATCGTATTTTATAAAATGGCATAGTACTTGACCTTCCTGATACGAAGTAGTTCATAGTTTAAGCATAACACCCTTCCAATTATGACTGCCGGATTTGCGACAAATTTCCGGCAGTTCCTTTTTAAAACAATCGTTCAAATCTTCATGTAAAAAAGTAATTTACAGAAAGTAATTCTTACATTACTAATCAGTTTGTACACAATTCCAGTGGATTTTGCCATCTTTTTCAATGGCATATTAGTTGAATGTTCTAATCCGAAAATAGAAAATAGTTTTTTGCATAGTACCCCCTCCATAAATGACACACGAACTGTCGGATTTTCACCCTCAAGAATCCGACAGTTTCTCCTTTAAACCGAACCTGAACTTTTATTAAAGAATCTCCGGGCTCTCTCATAAGCATACAGAATATCTCTCTTCCCTGCCTCAACGTCAAGCAGTATTTTACCAAGGTCCGATAAAAGAACAAAATTGATCTTTCCATTACGGTTTTTCTTATCTGCAAGCATTATCTGATAAAGATCCTCAAAATCGAAATCATTTAGTACATTTTTCAGTCTGAATTTTCCCGGAAGTTCAAGGTATTTTATTAGTTTTTTTCGCGAAAGCACACCAATCTTATTAGAAAGGAATAATTCGATTACAATCCCATAGATCACGCATAAGCCGTGTCTTACCTTGAAGCCCGAAGCTGATTCAATTGCATGGCCATAAGTATGACCAAAGTTTAGAATCTTCCTGAGACCATTTTCCCTCTCATCATTAGAAACAACTCCTGCTTTAATAGCTGCACATTTAAGAATAATCTCATCTGTTATTTTTTCATTCTTCCGGAGGATATCTTCGAAGTTTTCATTGACAAGATTGTATAATTCGGGAGAAGAGATATAAGCGTATTTAATTACCTCTCCCATACCGGCAACGTATTCTTTCGAAGGCAGGGTTTTCAGAAAATCAGAATCTATTAAAACCATATCCGGAGGATAAAATGCACCTATAACATTTTTATAGCCGTTAAAGTTTATAGCCGTTTTGCCGCCGATTGAACTATCAACCGCCGAAAGAAGGGTAGTAGGTATGTTTACCAGCTGCAATCCCCTCATATATGTTGCTGCCGAGTAGCCTGCAAGATCGCCTGTTACACCGCCGCCTATTGAAATCAATATTGTATCCCTGCCGAAATTATTTTTAATCAGTGAATCATAAATTCTTCTTAATTGTTCCTGAGATTTGGAACCTTCACCGGGTTTCAATTCATAATAAAATATTTTTTTACGTCTCCCGATTGCTTTCCTGATTTCATTCAAGTGATGCTTCGCAACATTCCGGTCTACAACAACAAAAAAATTATTGAAACGGGTATATTTCTTTAGTTGAGGCTTAAGGTGGGTTAATATTCCTCTTCCTGCGAATACCGGGTAGGAGGAATCGGATACCTCTACATTTATTTTTTTCAAGGAATTATTCCTGATTATTTATTTTGATGATACTAATCTTGCAATTCGATCTACTGTCTTGCCAACGGGAACATTATCTGTCAGAATAATGTGATCCGCCAAAAGATAGAATTTTTCTCTTTCATTCAAAAGCTTATTTATTAATTCCATCAGCTTCTCTCTTGTCTCGGGGAAATCACCATTGATATGCATAGCAGGCCGATCACGTTTGTATTTAAGCCTTTTATATATTGCTTCCTGAGATGCTCTAAGATAAAATATCTTTCCTGTTTTTTTCAGGAAAACCAGGTTATCCTCGTTGCTCATTGTTCCGCCGCCCAGGGAAATAATTACGTTATGTTCAGAAGAAATTTGTTCCAGGAGTTCGCGCTCAATCTTCCTGAAATAACCTTCGCCCCTGGTCTCAAATATTTCTCTGACTTTCCTGCTTTCATATTTTTCAATCACTCTATCCAGGTCGTAAAAATTCCATCCCAGTGTATTCGCGAGAATCGGACCAATAGTACTTTTACCTGCGCCCATAAAACCAGCCAGGTAAATAACGTCATCTTTCATTGGTTACAAACTTAATAAAAAAAATCAGAAGCGGGACAAAAAATATAAGATGAATAAAAACCATGATGGGATTTTATATCCATCTTTTCATTAATCAGATCAATAGGGTTATGGTCAAGGTTATCCGGAATTAAAATGTGCGGTTAGAAGAGAAATGAAAATCCCAATATGAAGGTAACACCATCAACATCAATTTTTGAATCAAATGTTTTCTGTGCAAGATTTATTTTCTGATCCTTATAATTCACTTCAAGTTTGTCATAAGCACTTTTTACTTTAAACTGGGGATCTCTGAATTTCATTTCGGAATGAACTGTTATATCATCACTGTATCATATAATCCATAGAGACAGAAACCTGTATTCCGTAAGCAAAATCACGGCTTACAGTTGAAACAGAAGCATCACCGAACTCCCTTATATGCTCGCCGTAGTAATAGCCAGCTCCCCCGCCCATAAGGAATTTAAATTTTTCAGTAGAGAATGGAAGTATATAATAACCTGAAACTTCCAGTGGTATCAACAGGAATCCATCGTTCACATCGATGGTTACGGTTGAATTTCCGAAAAAGGCAGTAAGGTTGGGTCCTGAAGCGGTAGATTTCATATACTCTGTTCCGATACCCAGAATTATATCATCAGTAATTCTATAGCGAAGATCTACTGCCGGATTAAAAATGTCGGAAATTTCGAATGCATTGTTACGGAGCACCGGATCAGAAGAATTTGGATTCAAATACACCCTGGCAGTGGTAGTATAAACGCCATTTACCCCTATACTAAAGTGTTTATCGCCGAACTGAGCCTCCGCATAAGAAGACACCAGCAGCAGTAATATGATAGAGTATCGGAAATACATCCAGGTTCTATGCCATGTTATAAAAACAAAACCCCTGTTTATAGACTCAGCTTTTAAACAGGGGTGTAGATAAAATTTTTATATCCCTATTGGCCGAAAAACTGATTCCTGTTATCAACAATATCAGCTTTCTTTTTAAGTTCTTCAATCCATTGATTAAGAACTGTACTCTGTTTCTGCCTTATTATTTTATCCCTGATAGAATTTCTTTGTATCTCATACTTAGAAGAATCGAAAGGAGTTCTGCCAGTAACCTTTATGAGATAATAACCCCTGTATCCGTGCACAGGATCTGTTACCTTGTTCAGAGGAGCATCGAGGGCTGTTTCTATGAATGCCCAGTCCTTGCCTAATCCCGGAACAGTACCGGCAGGAGTAAAATCTTTTGCCTGGTTATAAGTTATTTTTGAATTAATTGTTGGAGCCTTGCTTAAATCTCCGTTAACTTTCTGCTTAATTTCTTCAACAAGCTGTTTTGCCTTAGCAAACTGTTTTTCCCGTATAACCTGGGGCTTTATACTTCCTTTTACCTCTTCGAACGGTTTCACACCTTCGTTAGTAACATCCGAAACCATTGCAACAGCATATCCTGAGCTGAGCCTGAATGGTTCACTTACAGTATTGAGATCATTATTGAAAGCAAAGTCAGTTATATTTTTATTCTGACCCAATCCCGGTATAGTCGATGCATCTTCCTGGAAAGCACCCGATTCCTGTACCTTATAATTCATTAATTTAGCTTCACTCTCAAATCCATTCTTTTTTGCGACAAAAGCAAAATCCTGCGCCTGCGATTGAAGTAAATCCTTCGTGGTAGCAGAAACATCAAGAGAATTTACAACCTTCTGCACAATATATTTCTTATCGGATTTATCGGTTACTTTTATGATATGGTATCCGAACTGGGTTTGTATTGGTTCCTGCACAACTCCAACTTTAGCATTCAAAGCTACATTTTCAAATTCAGGCACCATCATGCCTTTGCTGAACCATCCAAGATCACCGCCGTTCTGAGCGCTGCCGGGATCGCGGGAATACTCATGTGCAAGCTTTGGAAAGTCAGCCCCGTTCTTAAGCTGATCATAAAGTTTCATTGCCTCTTCTTTATTCCGCTCTGCATTTCCATACTGGTTTATTAAAATATGTGAAGCTCTTACTTCAGGCTTATCGGAAGGAATGGTACCTGTTAAATAGTATAACGCATAACCCTGCTGAGTCGGGACAGGACCAACTAGTTTGCCCTTCTGAGCTTTTTCAATCTGTCCGGTTATTTCCTTAGGAAATTGAGACATCGACATAGTATCAACTGTCACTTGAGAAGACCCATAATTCTCAGCTACAGATTTAAAATCTGATGTATCCTGCTGGAATTTTTCCGCTATGATCTCAAGATTTCTTCTGGAGAAAGTGGAATCTTCGGAGGATGCCTTGAAGGGAAATAATACATACTTAACTTTTCTCTGAGCTACAACGCTGAATTTATCAAGATTATTGTTATAGTAATCTTTAATAGCTTCATCAGTAATGTTGAATGATGAATCGGGGAACAGGAAAAGCGGAGCGAGTACATAGTCGGCACTTATCTTCGTATTCTGATCAGTAAAGTCTCTCCTTATTTCATCCTCGCTTACAGTTACAGAAGCAAAGACAAGACTCTGGAGTTTTTCATTCAATCTTGTCTGCCTTACACCTTCTTCTGCCTGGATTAGAACATCTTTATTCCGGGGATCAAAAAGGGCTGATTCATACAGCTGCCTGTTGAACTTCCCTGTAGAATCAATAAAATTCTGCTTTAGAAAATCAGGTGGATTATCACCAAGAATAATATCTTTTACTTCCTGATCAGATACGCTGATGCCGTATTTGTTAATTTCCTTTTTAAGCAGTATCTGTGTAACCATTGCATCCCAAACCTGGTTGCGCATCTGAATAGTTTGTTCTTCACTCAGATCCTCCCCATTCTGCTTCACTAACTGTTCTCTCTGTCGTTCCAGAACATTATTAAAATCCTGATAGGAGATTTCTTCGCCATCAACTTTGCCAATGTAATTAGTCCGTCCGCCAAAAGCCTCAAGTACATTTGAGTCAGACATAACCATAAAAAGAACAAAAAGAGCACCTACGGAAATAATAAAAGCAGGGGCCAAACTCCGCATTTTCGCCATCATTGGCATAATTTATTTCGCTCCAGTCTAAATATTTATAAATAAGTTGTCTAAAATAGAGACATAGGTTAAAAAAAGCAATGAAAATTGAAGTAAATATTATGCCTGAATTTTTTGTTCAAAGAGACGCAGTTAACACGCGTGACAGGCCTTTTTACTTATTTTATAACGGTTTACGAAAATTGACTTTAATCAAACCCGAATTTATATTTCATTTTTAATTAACTTTTCTGGAAAGAGGCCAAAAATATGCAAGATAAAATCGACTTCTTAAGATACGTCCCCATTTTTTCCGAGCTCGAAGAAAGCACCCTGGAACAGATTTCGCGGTTAGGAATAAGGAAATCTTTCACCAAAGATTCGGTAATCCTTTTTGAACATGAAACCGGATCCGCCTTATTTGTAATCATAAAAGGAAAAGTTAAAGTCTCCAGGGTCAGCGATGACGGGAAAGAAGTGATTCTGACTATACTTAATGAATCAGATTTCTTCGGGGAAATGGCGATACTCGACGGAATGAGCAGGTCGGCCAACGTTACGGCGATGGAGGATGCGGAGCTGTTCATTGTTCAGAGAAGCGAATTTCTTGAAATGCTTCACAGTCATCCTGAAATTTCGATAGCACTTCTTCAGGAACTCACCAACAGGCTACGGTCTGCTGATATGAAAATTAAATCACTCTCCCTCAAGGACGCCGAAGGGAAGGTAGCAACCGTAATTCTTCAGATAGCTGATGATGTAGGTAAAATTAAACAGGGTACAGTTGAAATAGAAAAGCTTCCTTATCAGCACGATCTTGCTAATATGGCCGGAACCTCAAGAGAAACGATATCAAGAACTCTCCATTCTTTTGCGAAAAAAGGATTTGTTGAGCTGGATGGCTCAAAACTTCGTATATTAGACTATGAAAAATTTAAAGAAATGTTCAGTTGAAATGATTAATGCGTGCTAAAATTGATTTACATTCACATACAAACTACTCAGACGGTTTTAATTCTCCACAGGAATTAATCGATAAGGCTAAGGGGAAAGGAATTGAAGTATTAAGCATTACAGACCATGATAACCTGGCTGGAATCGCAGAAGCTTCTGAATACGGCAGGAAGGTAGGAGTTGAAATTATCCCTGGCGTTGAAATCAGCTCAGATATAATGGACAGGGAAATTCATATCCTTGGTTACTTTGTTGAGCCTGGCAATCCAGAACTTGAAAGGTACCTTGAATTTTTCAGAGCTGAACGACTTAAGAGAGCCGATAGAATCGTAAGGAAGCTGAATACACTCGGGATTTCTCTTAAGCTTGATGATGTCCTGAAATTCGCCCGGAATTCCGCTGTCGGACGTCCTCATATAGCCCAGGCATTGGCCGAAGGTGGTTACACAAATTCATATTATGAAGCATTCAACAAATATATTGGCAATGGCTGCCCCGCATATGAAAAAAAAGTACATGTATCGCCCAGAAGTGCATTTAAGATAATATCCGATTCGGGAGGTCTTTCGTTCATCGCGCATCCGGGAGTAATGCCCGAGCATATTCTTAAAGAATTAATTGAAGCCGGGGTTGACGGAATAGAAGTTATCCATCCTTCCCATTCTCAGCAGCTCGTTAAATTTTACAAGGGGATTGTAAATGAGTATTTCCTCCTGGAATCGGGAGGTTCAGATTACCATGGCGGGAAAAGAGAGGATGAGCATAATTTCGGCAAATATTACGTCACTTCTGCTGTAGTAGATGCAATGAGACAAAGACTCCTCAGAAACACAGCCTGATAAAATCATATGAACATCATAGTTGGTAATTCTTCCGTAAAAAATTTCAAATTTGCAATAGTAGTCAGCCGGTTCAATGAATTCATAACAGAACGTCTGCTTGAAGGTGCAAGAAAATGTTTTGTCGAAAATGGATACAATGAGAATGAAATTGACGTGGTGAAAGTACCGGGTGCATTTGAAATTCCGGCAGCAGCTTCACAGCTTGCATCATTAAAAAAATATTCTGCCATAATCTGCCTCGGAGCCGTAATCCGGGGTGCAACTCCGCATTTTGATTATGTCTCAATGGGAGTAACCAAGGGAGTTCAGCGTGTTTCTCTCGATTACGGGATTCCGGTTATATTCGGTGTACTAACAACAAATAACATTGAGCAGGCTATGGAAAGAAGCGGGGGAAAATCCGGAAACAAAGGTCATGATGCGGTGTTAACTGCTATTGAAATGGCCGACTTATTTAACAATAAGCTGAAATAACTTCCCCTTCTAAGTCATTTAATAATAAGTAGATAAGAATTTTAACCTTTCAGTCAAGTTGAAAAGTATTATTTTTGGTTTCTGTAATTTTCATACTTAGTCATTCTTTATTCCCAAATCGGCAGGGACATAAATGAAGAATCATTTTTTAATACTTTTTTTAATCAGCATTCATATTCTGTATAGTCAGGAGACTTCCAACTGGAAAAACTATACTGATATGAAAAATGTAAGATCATTACAGGCTGCTCAAAACGGAGTATGGGCCGCAAGCGGCGGCGGTGGATTCCTCTATAATAAGAATTCCGGAGAGTTCCTGACACTGCATAAAAATGACGGATTGATCGGTTCTTCTTTGAATGCTGTTGCCATAAATGAGGACGGCAAAGTCTGGTTCGGCGGTGAAGAGGGGGCCATAGATGTTTATGATCCATCCACGAAACAGCTTAAAACCATTCTCGATATCTATAATGATACTGAACAATCGAACAAGAGTATTAATTACCTGGAATCGATCGGGGATACAATATACGCCTGCACTGATTTTGGTCTCTCGCTTATAGATTCAAAAAACTACCTGTTTTACGATACTTTTTTTAAATACGGAAATTTTCAGCCTTACATAAAAGTGAATACTTTACTCAGGGCGGACCTGATATATCTTGCAACTAGTGCAGGTGTTGCCATTCAGAAAGCAGGAGCTGAAAATTTATCTGCACCTGAATCCTGGAATACTTATACTACCCTGGACGGACTTCCATCGAATAATATATCCCGCATTATAAAAATAAATAATTCTGTTATAGCGGCAACGGATAAGGGCCTGTCGATAATGAATGATTCTACATGGAGTTCTTATCTTCCCCAGTTTAATAATATCCCGGTTAATGATCTTCTTGTAAGAAATGATTCTCTGTTTATCGCTGTAGGAAAGGTTATATACCTCTATATCAATAATAATTTATCGGCGTTTGATTCCTCATCTTCTCAGATCAACAAGTTAGCCTATTCTGGCACGCTTGGTTTAGTTGCAGCCTCAAACGCAGGTATCTATGAGGTACGTGCCACGAAATACCACTATCCTAACGGTCCCCAGGCAAATCAGTTTCCGGAACTTACTGTAGATAACAGCGGAAATTTGTGGTCTGCAAGCGGAAAAGACAGAACAGGCGTGGGCTTTTATCAGTATGATGGAACCAAATGGACAAACTATAACCGTGCAACCACACCGCAATTACTGACGAATGCCTTTAACTTTGTTAACTCCCCTGCCGGCGATGAAGTTTATTTCGGCAGCTGGGGAAAGGGATTCACAAGTTATAAAAACGGTACGTTTAAGAATTTTACCACAGGCAACACACCTCTTGTCGGTGATCCTGAAAGTCCGAACTTTCTGCTAATCTCGGGATTCGGAAAAGACTCAAAAGGAAATCTCTGGGTACTGAATTACTGGCCCGGAGATGCACGAACCCTTGGAGTGCTCCATCCTGACAGTACATGGGACACCTATGCCAACCCATCGGAATTGGGACAGTCGTGGGATCAGCATTATTCATTGGCGATTGACCCTTATGATACAAAATGGTACTGCATACGGAATACGAACAGACTGGGATTATTTTATTTTAACGAGAATGACCAGTCAGATTCAACAGACAGCAGGTTCGGATTCCTGAATACCGATGACGGGCTTAACAGCAATTTTGTATATTCAGTGGTTGTTGATAAAAGAGGTGATGTATGGGTGGGAACAAGCCTGGGTGTGAATGTTATAACGAATAACGGTACCGCTTTAAATAGTAATCCTGATTTTCGAATTACCTCGGTATTTGCACTTAGGCAGCAGACAATAAATGTGATAGCAGTTGACGCGCTCAATAATAAATGGATAGGAACCAACCAGGGACTACTTCTCGTAAATTCAGATGGTTCAAGCCTTCTTGCAACTTATGATTCAAAGAATAGTGCCCTGCTCTCAGATGAAATACGCAGTTTAGCCGTTGACCCTAATAGCGGAAGAGTGTTTGTCGGAACCGATGAGGGATTGACATCATTCGATACTCCGGCTGTTAAACCTGAAGAATCATTTTCCGAATTATTTGTGTACCCCAACCCGTTTATTCTGAATAACGGCGATAATAAGCTGACTATCGATGGACTTATCAAGGATACGGATATCAAAATACTTAGCATTGAAGGAAGACTTATTAAAGAATTTTCATCCCCCGGCGGTCGTATTGCCTCATGGGACGGGAAGGATGAGAAGGGTAACCTGGTCGGAAGCGGTGTCTACCTGGTTGTAGCCTTCGATAAAGAGGGTAATAACGTAATCACGGGTAAGGTTGCTGTACTGCATAAATAAAAACAGATATAGATGATAGACCTCACCAATATTTCGCTGCAGTTCGGCGGCAAATACTTATTTAAAGATATCAACCTGAAGATTACTTCCGGTGATAAGATTTCATTGGTTGGAGCAAACGGCACCGGTAAATCATCCCTTCTTAAAATTATTTACAGAACTCTCCCGCCTGAATCAGGTAAAATACAACAGCAGAAAAGGACAAGTATAGGCTATCTCCCGCAGGAAAATGTTACCCACAGCGGCTCAACTCTTCTTGAAGAAGCAAAGTCAGCTTTAGCCGATATTGTTGACCTTCAGGAAAAAGAGACTGAACTGACGGATAAATTGTCGACAGACAATTTATCAGCGGAAGAAAGAAAAGATCTTGTTCATCAGCTCGGAGAGGTTCATATCCGACTTGAGGAACTCGACTCATACAGCGCCGAATCGAGAGTAGAAAAAATATTGACCGGGCTGGGATTTGAAGAAAAGGATTTTCAACGACTCACAGATGAGTTTTCCGGCGGATGGCAGATGCGTATTGCCCTGGCAAAAATACTTATCCAGCAGAATGACCTCCTGTTAATGGATGAGCCAACGAATCACCTGGACCTTGACTCGCTTGAGTGGCTTATCAGCTTTCTTAAATCCTATAAGGGTGCTCTTTTAATAGTCTCCCACGATAAACATTTCATCAACCAGGTTACCGACAGGACGCTGGAAATTTATCTTGGCAGGTTCAACACGTATAACGGCAGTTATGATGATTACCTCCGGTTTAAAGAAGAAAGAGACAAGCTTACAGAAAACCATTTTATCCTTCAGCAGAAAAAAATTAAAGAAACAGAAAAATTTATCGAACGATTCCGCTACAAAGCTACAAAGGCAAAGCAGGTTCAGAGCAGAATAAAACAGCTGGAAAAAATGGAATTAATAGAACTTCCTGAAACCAGCGATGATATTTATATTAAGTTTCCTGAGCCTCCCTCGAGCGGGAAGGTCAATATAGAATTGAAAAATATTACGAAGACGTACGGGGATAATGTTGTTCTGAAGAATCTTGATTTTACGGTAAACAGAGGTGAAAAGATAGCTTTTGTGGGGCCTAACGGAGCAGGAAAGACCACATTTTCAAAAATAATTGCCGGCGTGTTAAATATTGACGGTGGCGAACGGATTACGGGACATAATACAATAATTTCATATTATGCACAGGATGTGGCCGACAACTTAAATCCTGAATTAGATATCATCGAAACAGTTGAAGGAATTGCTGAAGACAAAACAGTAGGTCAGCTGCGCTCTTTGCTCGGTTCATTTTTATTTACAGGCGATGATGTATTTAAGAAAGTCGGGGTTTTATCAGGGGGAGAAAAAAGCCGCATAGCTCTGGCGAAGATCCTTCTGACGAAATCCAATTTCATTATTCTTGATGAACCAACGAACCACCTGGATATATCTTCCAAAAAAGTTCTTCAGAGAGCGCTGATCGATTTTAAGGGATCGTTAATACTTGTATCACATGATATTGATTTCCTTGAACCTGTTGTAAATAAGGTTGTGGAAATAAGGAAAGGTGAGATTAAAAGTTTTGAGGGGGGAATAGAGTATTACCTGAGGAAGAGAGGAATGCTGGAAGAAGAAAGCCGGCTGGTTAAAGAATCTGCTAATAATGAAGCGGCCTCACGTAAGGACCAGAAAAGACTTGAGGCAGAACAGCGGCAGAAAAGGTACAAGGCCACAAAAGATCTTTTAAAGAAAATTGAAGTCCTGGAAAAAAGAATATCAGAGCTGGAAGCACAGGTAAAGAAGCTGGAGAAGGATTTAACTCTTCCCGAGACTTACACCAATCCCGATAAGGCAAGAATTAAAAACCAGGAATTCCAGGATTCTAAAAAAGAACTGGAGAGAATACTTGCCGAATGGGAAAAGGCTTCCAACGAACTCGCCGAAGTGGAGAGTCAATTTAATTAGATCTTAACCTTCAGGAATTCTTCTGCAAGCGGTAAACCACCGTATAATGCTGCATCATCGCCAAGCTTTGAAGGCAGAAGTTTTAATCCTTTGGAAGAAGAAGGCAGTGCGTTCTGCTTAAAAGATTCTTTGATTATCGGAAGCATAAATTTATCAAGCGCTTCTATTACTCCTCCCCCCAGAACTATCAGATCGAGGTTAAGCAGGTTTGTAATATCGGCCAGAACTTTTCCAATGGTCTGACAGGCTTTGGTCAGATGCTTTATTGTAACCTTATCTCCCTTTTTCACAGCATTAGCCAGGACCTTGCTTTTAATTTGTTTTTCCGAACCGGCGAATTCTTTCAGGATACTATTTTCACCCTTTTTCAGATCTTTTTTAATATTTCTGTCGACTGCTGTCCTGCTTGCGACAGCTTCAAAGCAGCCATGGTTGCCGCATCCGCATAATGGTCCGTCTTTCTCAACTTTAATATGACCGATTTCCCCCGCAGCATAATCTGCCCCCCTGAATAGTTTTCCATCGAAAATAAATCCTGCACCAATACCAGTACCTATAAAGACTACGAGCATATCTTTAGCATCCTTACCAAGGCCGTAATATTTTACGCCGAGGGCACCAAGGTTTACATCGTTTTCTATAAGTACTTTATAAGGAATCAGCTCTTCAAGTTTTTCTTTTATGTTATAATCCCTTAGTCCAAGGTTAGGTGCCATCGCTATAACGCCGGTGAAAGGGTTGACGCTTCCCGGAACACCCAGACAAACGGCTGCAATCCGATCTTTATCTATTCCTGATTCCTTAACAAGGTCTTTAACCGTATCTGCAAGGTCTTTAACGTACTCATCTGCACCTTTTCCTGTTCCCGTGGGACGTTTCAGTTTTTTAACTATTCCCTCTTCTGAATTTAGTACTGCTGCAAGAATCTTGGTCCCCCCCATATCTACGCTGATGATATATTTCTTACTCAGACTCTGCTCCTTTTTAATTTATCGTTTACTGAAAGCTATGAATAAATAAAAAAATTTTCAAAAAAGCCATTGTCTTTGTCGGAATCCCGGCAACCGTTATCAGGAACTTTATTCAATTATTAAAAACTGCCTCGATTTTTACGTCAAAAAAGGGACTCATCAGACATTGCTGTTCAATATACCGGCGAATATTTATAAGAATTTTAGACATAATTAAGACTTAAATAAAACACCTTAATTTAAAGAAAATACTGTCAGCAGTCTCTGTATATGTATATAGTCAACGCTTATTCCGGCAATAATTAAACTTCTATTGTTTTGGGTCCAATGCGATCTTAAATGTAAAGAATAAAAAAATTGTATATGGTTCAATCTTCCGTTAATTTAATAAAATGGAAAAAGTTAAACCCTTGAAGAGATTTGGACAGAATTTTCTTACTGATAACAATATTCTCGGAAAAATTGTCAGGGAGATAAATCCTGCCGGAGGAGACTTTATTATTGAAGTTGGTCCCGGTATGGGTGCTTTGACCTCAAAGCTGGCTGAAACGGATGCCGAGATTGCTGCCATCGAGATTGATAAAAGGGTTAAGGAAGACCTTGCTGAGAAATACCCGTCTGTAAAATTCTATAATGAAGATTTCCTGAAGACGGATCTGCATAATTTTTATAACCAGAATAGCCGTAAGCTTAGAATAGCTGGAAATATACCCTACAACCTGACATCTCCTATCATTTTCAAGCTGATTGAGGATAACAAAATTATTAATGATGCTGTACTCATGGTACAGTATGAAGTAGCCAAAAGGATTACTTCCAAACCAGGGACGAAAGAATACGGAATTCTTTCTGTACTCCTTGGATATTTTGCTGAAGTAAAGTTTTGTTTTAAGGTATCACCGAATGTTTTTTATCCGAAACCTAAAGTCTATTCGGCAGTCATTCATATTTTTATGAAAGATCCTGCCATCAGTAAAGAACTCAAAAAAAGATTCATTGAAATTGTGAAAGCTTCCTTCGGAAAAAGAAGAAAAACCTTAAAAAATTCACTGGGAGACAGTATATTTAGCGATATAAATTTTTCAGGTTCAGGCATTGACCTATCTCTTCGCGCTGAACAACTTAACATAAAGGATTTTGAAAATCTTGCATTATATACACTTAATCATCCCCTTAATAATTCCGGCCAATGAAAAGATTTAAATCTTTTATAAAGAATCTGAAGTCCTACGATCTTGTAGTTGTCGTTTTCTATGTCTTCCTGATTATTATGAATATTATTTTTCATGATAAAATTAGAAAATACTTCTACCTGGATGCTGATGAATATCGGGGTAATAGTCCTTTGCTTTTCTTATTTCTTTCCTCGAGAGTAAACAGAATATTAAAACTCTGGCGGGTGATTCATTACTGGTATATAGCACCATTAATCTTTATTACATTTAAAGAACTCTACTTTATGATAAAGCCCATCAGAGGGCAGGATTACGACTGGCTTTTTATAAAAATCGATTACTGGATATTCGGCGCTAATCCCACACAGGTTCTGCAGAAGATAGCATTTCCTCTGCTGACGGAAGTACTTCAGATTATATACAGCATGTTCTACCTTCTGCCAATCATACTTGCCCTGGTCCTTCTCAGGAAGCATAAATACCTGGCCGTTGATTTTGCAATATTCTCTTTAGTGTATGGATTTTTTCTTTCCTACCTTGGCTATTTCGCACTGCCGGGTATTGGTCCCCGTTTCACTCTGCATAATTTTGCCGAACTTGACCAACAGCTGCCGGGATTACTGTTTACGAAATACTTGCGGGATTTCGTAAATTTTGGAGAATCAATTACGCCTTCTACTCTTAATCCGGCCGAATTTGTCCAGAGAGATGTCTTCCCCAGCGGACACACGATGATAACGCTTATCGTAATGTACCTGTCTGTAAGGCTGAAAAGCCGTTCCAGATATTTTTTCATTCCCGTTGGTTCACTTCTGATTTTCGCGACTGTCTATCTTCAGTATCATTATGTGATTGATCTTGTCGGAGGACTGGCTTTTATGATGTTCTCTTTGTGGTCAGGGAAATACATTTTTAACTGGTGGAGAAAAAGAACAGACCTGGAAGAATTCCAATACAATAAAATAAAATATGATTGAAAAGAAAAAAGAAGTTAAAAAGATATTTGATTCTATTGCCTGGAAATATGATTTTCTTAATCATCTGCTGAGCTTCGGGATGGATTTTTACTGGAGAAAAAAAGCTTTGGAGCTTACCGGACTTAATTCAGATAGTATCCTGCTGGATGTTGCCTGCGGTACCGGAGACGTTGCAATTGAGGCAAGGAAACAAGGAGCAAAAAAAATCTTCGGAGCTGATTATTCGTTAAATATGCTTCAGCTTTTTGAGAAGAAGAGTGATTGGATAAAATCAAAAACAGTACAGATGGTCGCGGAAAATCTTCCGCTTAAAGATGAATCTGTTACAAATATAACTGTTGCCTTCGGTGTGAGGAATTTTTACGATATCCGGGAAGGATTCAATTCCTTCTACCGGATATTAACCAGGGGCGGAAAGGCAACGATAATTGAGTTCAGACTCCCCTCTAATTCTGCGTTCAAGGCCCTGTATAAGTTTTATTTCAAAAAGATTCTTCCTTTGGTAGGCGGATTAATTTCCGGGGATATGGCGGCTTATAAATACCTTCCGCGTTCGGTTGAGGAATTTGATGAGAAAATAGATATGCCGGAGCTTCTGAGGAATTCGGGCTTCAGGAATATTGAGATATATCCGCTTACAATGGGGATTGTACAGACCATTATTGCTACGAAATAGGAAAGAATGCCGCTAAGACACAAAGGCGCGAAGAATTAAGAATAATGCCGCTAAAGCACAATGGCGCGAACCCTCAACGACTTTGGATTTGAGACGAGTCAGGGACTCGTCTCTGCGAAGTTACCAGGTTATTTAATATCGTATGAAGTTAAACTTTGAGTAATTACAGAAGTTGTATCTGAAAGATCGATTCCGCCTCCGGCAAAGGCGTCCAATATCGCAGCGTTGCCCTGCCACTTCACAATTCCAATACCGTCAACCAGCCATGCGGAAGCATGATATTCTGTTGTCGGACCGCCGGGTACTTCAATGCTAAGTGTATATTTTAATCTGACAGCATCTTTATTTATATCTCCTGAATTAAGATGCAGCGTAACATTTTCAGTTCCGTCATAAGCACCTTCAACTGTCAATACAGGGATAGTAAAAATAAGGTACTTTATGGATAACGTAAAAACCGGCCAGGTTTTATTTACATCCACGGGGAATGACAAAATCTTCATTTCGGCATCGAGGGAGACATTGTTTCTTAAACTATCAGGAATTGAGGCTGAGAGTCCGGTGGTATCCAGGAAGTAATAAAGACTGTCATTTGTCTTGCGGAAATACGAAAGCGAGACAGATGATACGCCCGAAATATTTATCGAGTCGATTTGCACCTGGTAAGTTGTACCGTTTTTTACTTCTGTGCTGCTGTATTCAGTGCTGCGGGTTCCTGTGTTCTGAGTTCCGTTTGAATCAGTTTTTGCTATAGAATACGTATAGGTGGTACCGTCCCCATTGGGAAAATATCCCGTGTTGTTCTGAACAGGAGGATTCGTGCTATTATCCTTATTACATGCATTTATTAAGAGTCCTAATAATATTATTATTACTGAACCGGAAAGGAACCTAATCATATTAACCTCCGATTAACTTTTTTTTCAGTTTATTAAATGCCTCAGCCCGGTGACTTATACTGTTTTTCTCTTCAAAAGATAATTCCGCCAGTGTTGACGTATAACCTTCAGGTACAAATAAAGGGTCGTAACCAAACCCATTGTGTCCTTTCGGGTTAAGAATTATTTCACCAATCAGCTCACCGGAGGCGGAAATATAGTTATTACCGTCATAATAAACAGCGACAGAAATAAACCTTGCAGGGTGAGGTGACGGCAGCCGCTTCAGTTCTGAGATTAGTTTCTTGTTATTCTCCTCATCTGATGAGTTTTTCCCCGCATACCTTGCAGAATAAACACCCGGTCTGCCGCTGAGTTGATCAACTGAAAGTCCTGAATCGTCCGCCATAACCGGTATTTTAAGGACATTAAAGATCTCCGCCGCTTTTTTTTCTGCATTACCGAGAAAAGTATCCCTATCTTCGATTACGTCAGGAACATCCTCAAAATCACCCAGACTCAAGAGATCGAACGGAAGATCCTTCAATATTTTTTTTATTTCCTTCAGCTTTCCCTGGTTGGTGGTAGCAATTATAATTTTATTCAAACATTTGCTCCTTTTACCGATTGGAGTTTGTAAAACAGGTTAATAACCGCACCGATTGTAGTCATTGAATTAAGAATTGTAAAAACAGCGTCGTGAAGAAAGATTGCATAGATAGTGAGGGATACACTTCCTATAAAGTTAAGGATAAGGAAATAGAGGTTTATGTTGCAGCGTTTATATTTTATGGTTTCGATGGTCTGGGGGATCCACCCGGCAGCCAGAGCCAGCAGTCCGATAATTCCGATATATTCCATTGTAGTCCTGTAAAATTGAAAAATTATTTAATTGATTCCGTAAGGATATCTTCCATCACCTCGAAACCATATCTCAGATGAGGGATTACTATTGAGCCGCCAACAATAAGTGCGAT
Organism: uncultured Ignavibacteria bacterium; assembly: GCA_963774455.1. GTDB lineage: Bacteria > Bacteroidota > Ignavibacteria > Ignavibacteriales > Ignavibacteriaceae > DATFVA01. The sequence goes on along the minus strand of CAVZFD010000005.1, from coordinate 180,487 downwards.
ATTAAATGACTCATACAGTTCCTCCCTGCCCGCGCCTTCCTGTATAGATCTGTCGATATGATAGAAAGATGCAGTCATTGCATCGCATTACCATGGATGCAACAAGTCCCATCAGCTCTTTCGTCTTTGCCGGAAGTGCGCCGTCTATGTAAGCTTTATTATCCAGGGCAAAAAATTTATTAAAATCCCTGAAGCCTGAGTTAAGTATTTTATCATTCATATCCAGGCGGTATTTTCTGGTTTCTGATGTTGTTTTTTTCATTAGTAATTTCCTCTTGTGATTTTCTTTCTCAAATTCCAAAGTTATTTTTCAAAGGTTTGCTATTTACATAAATTCCCCACAAAATAAAAAAAGTTTGGTGAATTAACATTAAAGCGATGAAGGCAAAGGCTGTTTCAGGCTGTTCTGGGGTGGCGTTTGGAACCTGTCTCCTTCATAGAGATTTCTTTCGGGATATTCGCTCTGATATACTTAAAATCAAACTTTGGATTATTCCTTAGATCACTCATCCCGCCTGTCTTTGTCGTATGAAATTTCAAGTTTATCAGGAGGCACATCACTTTCCTCTGCTTCCCAGTCGTATTTATAATGCTTATCTTTTTTACGGAAAATGAATGCACAGATTATCCCTGTTATTCCGCCGAAAAAGTGCGATTCCCATGAAATGCCAGGCTGCCCTGGAAGGATTCCCCATACCATCCCCCCGTAGAGGAAAGTTACCAGGAGAGAGAGTCCTATAGAGCGGTTATCCCTCTTAAAAATTCCGCTGAAGAACAGGAAAGCGGCGAAACCATATATCAATCCCGATGCACCTATATGAAACACAGAACGGGCAAAAAGCCATACCAGCAATCCCGTTGCGATATATATTATACCGATTACCTTAAATGCGGTCTCCGGGTAAAAGTATATTATTCCTGCCGAAAGCAGAAATACCGGGAGAGTATTCGAGAACAGATGTGTATAACCGGCGTGAATCAGCGGTGAGGTGATAATTCCGATCAGCCCGGAAAAAGTTCTTGGATAAAGACCGAATTCGTACGGGAAGTTCAGGTTAAATGTCTGTTGAAAAAAGAGGATCATCCATAAAACTACAATGAAGCCTCCGGGAATCATCAGACTTTTCACCGTTTGCGGGGAATTTTTTTGTTCTTCCATTGTTACAATCCTTCAATAACACAAATTTAACATTAAATATGTATTATTAAATCAGTTATACATTTGTGGGGATTTTCTGTGAGGACAATCGGTGATAGGTAAGGCCAGATAATCAAGAAGAAATTTTTGAGGAAAAATTATGCTGTCGCACCCGGCAATGACTGAGTTGCGACAGCAATTGAAAAAACATAAACTAAGCTACATATTCTTGCCAAAGTTTTTAAGGATGCCTTTTATCCTGCTCTTCTGATTTTCGGGAGCCATATCGTATGCTTTTGAGTAATATTTAGCGGCCATCTCTTTATCGCCGTTAATCCCATAAGCTTCACCAAGGCTATCCCAAACATTCCACGAATCTGGATGATCTTTAGTATTCCTGGTAAATACCTCAAGTGCTTCTGCGTTCTTACCTCTCTGGAGCAGCTGGTAGCCGTAAGTATTCATTTCAGCCTCTGTTGCTTCTGCCATTACCGATTTTTTCAATTCTGCTGCTTCGGCGGATTTACCTTCTGCTTCGAGAAGTCCAGCTTTGGTTATCTGGTTGGTGAAATTTTTATTAATACTTATTGATTTATCTGTCCAATCCATCGCATCGGCCAGGTGAATGTTATTAACAAGTGCATATGCTGCGATCTGGTTCCAGCCTTGCCAGGAAAATCCCTGAAGGTTGTCAAGTTCCTTCTTCATATGCTGCAGCACAAGTTCATGGACATCAAGTGTAATATGAATAGGGACTTGTAGTTTTTCCCACCGCAGTACTGCGGTGACCGAATTCTCTTCAGGATTATCAAAGGAGTAGCTCAGCCATTCACGGAAATCTGCTTTTTCCGGTTTTACTGTTGCTCTGAGCTGATCATCCTTTTCTCTGTAATTAAAACTTCCCCACGACCAATAGTTTTTATTGAAGATAACCGTCCATTCTTGTTCTGTGGGAAAGAAATGCAATCCATATGTACCTGCGGGAATATCTTTTCCCTCAATTTTTACGGGATCAGAAAAAGTTATGGTTGTATTTTCATTTGCACCTCCGCGCCAAACTTCATTATAAGGTACAAGTTTACCCCATACTTCCCGGCCGTTGACCTTTGGACTGTGATAGTTGATAGTTATGTCAGTAAGACCAATAGTCTGGGAAACGCTGGCTTTCTGGCTCACCTGGGGAGCAGTAAGCTGCGTCTGGGCCGAAACAACAGCCGCCAGCATCAGAATGAATATAATTATATAGAAAACGTAGATGTTAAGCTGAATCCCTCTTCTCATCATTCACCTCCATCAATTAATTGTAATACCCGAAAATAAAAATTCAATCCGGCGCAGCCCAATCATTTAGGATGAACGGTAAAAAGAGGAGATAATGTATTATTTAAGACATATGATGAAAGGACAAAGGAAGGCTTAACCTGCCAGTTATTATTTATCAGTTCTCATTTCTTCTAAGTTCTCTTCCCATTTTAATTTTCCGCGTAATTTTTTTAATTTATTTTGATTTTTGACCAATACTAATAACCGTATTCCTTCCTTACCCAGCAAGCGTGCTATTTATATGGCTACAAGGGTTTCTAAATTTGTGAAACCTGTTGGTATATAAGAATAAACAACTTTTAGTTCCATTCAGTGTTCCCCAAACAATGTTTTTATTTATCCATGAATATATAGTTAATCTATCAGGTTTTGATACTATTTTATTTAATGGAATGGTTCTAGAATCAGTAATCAGATAAATATGGAGGCAAAATGAAATCATCCTGAAAAACCAAGATATAAACAGAGGCAGAAGCGTTCCTTCCCTGTGAATTTATATCTTTCTCCGATGAGGCCTCCTGTTTCGTAGCTCCTCAGAATTCCTCCGAATGAATAATAATCCTGGGCATTTACAACACCTCCTGATTCGTCAAAAGTCACTCTGATGCTTCCAAGATGATCCTTAATATAGTAATACCTTGAATCGGTTCTTGAATAACTCCAGTACCCGGGGTTCTGAGACCTCGGATCCTCAACCCAGATTGAATCCCAGTTAGCTTCAGCCCGTCCCAGAGAACCATTTCCGAATAGGTTGTAATATTTCATCCTGCCGGTGTTCATATCATATACTGCTAATTCTCTTCCTGTATTATCTTATAGAGTAAGTTCATTGGCCCCATTGCTGCATTCCTATATCTTGTATATACAAATGCTTCCTTCTTCATCATAATTGCTTTATTCCCCCATAGCGGGTTAAATGGCATTATACCCATAGTACTAACCAATTCGAGTAAAATTATCGATACGAGGGTTTCTATTATTGTGAAACCATTGTTAAAGTTATCTTTGATATCTAACATCAATTTTTTATGGCTGAAATTCTATGTCATCACCCTTACCATCTTCATCAATTAGATTTTTTCCAACGCTATACAATCTAAAGGAATCTGGATTTATCCTTTTATATACCAGGATGAGTTTCTCCGTTCCAATTCCAACATAAGTGTGTGCGTATGTCTCATACTTAAATTTATCACCAACCTTTTTTCGTACCACGCCTGTATCATTATTTTTATCAATAGAATCTGCGTAAATGTAAACGTCGGGTATGGCAAGATATTGTTTTATAGAATCGAGGAAATATTTTCCACTAACATTTGGGTAATGTCCGAAATGATGGCGATACTTTTCTAACCCCGAGGAAACAGAGTCCATCATTTCATATGTAATCGGCAAATCCACTTCATTGTATAGATCCGGACCCCTTGTCATATCCGCAAGAAATTCTTTCGATTGCCAATATAAAAATAAAATTGTTAGGCATATAAGAAAAATACCAACAGCAATGCGTCGTTTATAATTTTTAAGTAATTCCATTAATCTTTTTTATTAATAAGGGGGACAGTGTTAAAGTTAGTTCCGGTTAATTTTGATACCTGCTCCGTTGCCCTATATAAAGCTAATCCTATAATGGATGAAGACATTCCAGAAATATGACGTGATGAAGTTGTGACATAGCCCGAACCTTGAAGTTCATTTGAAAATTGCTCCGGGGTGACAACTCCATTGGGCTTATTGAATTTAATCCCTCCTGAGCTCAAGATACCCATTGTATTTGTGACACACGTGTTTGTGGAAATATCATATTTGCCATTTTTCCTGTTGTCCAAAGCCCCTTGAACCGCATTTTGGTCAATATCGACTGTTTGTTGAATTACGGTTCTTACTTTTTCCTCATTTGAGATATATTCATCATAATTACGAACGTGCCATTCACCATCCCCTTCAAAAGAATACACTGTCCCGTCTACATCTATTGCAGTATGTCCCGCAAGACTATTTTTGTTAAAAATAGTCGCTGTCGTATTCTGATATGTCGGACCCGAGGTAATAACCGAAACCGAATCGCCATCCGGGTCGATTAACCTTACTGGATTATTGAGACGATAATTATACGGGCTCCACGCCGGATATTTATCTGCAAGGGGGTCGGGGGTTAACCATCGTCCAAGCTCGCTGTCGTAATAACGGGCACCGAAATAATCATAGTTTGTTTCTGTATCGCGTTCCTTCCCTGTGAACTTATATCTTTCTCCGATGAGGCCTCCTGTTTCGTAGCTCCTCAGAATTCCTCCGAAGGAATAATAATCCTGGGCGTTTACGACACCTCCTGATTCGTCAAAAGTGATTCTTATGCTTCCCAGATGATCTTTAATGTAGTAATACCTTGAGTCTGTTCTTGAGTAGGACCAATAGCCCGGATTCTGGGTTTTCGGATCTTCAACCCACGTTGAATCCCACTCGGCTTCTGCACGGCCTAATCCGCCTATTCCATACAGGTTGAAATATTTCACCCTTCCGGTGTTCATATTATAAACAGCAAGTTCCCTGCCTGTATTATCCCGTAGTTGAAATTCATTTGCTTCGTTATAGATTTTCCGGCCTATTCTGTTCCCGCTATCATCGTAATAATAATAACTTCTGTTAGAGGATTCAGAATACCAGATAGGCAGATTATGCAAATTGTAAGTGATACCGTAAACACCATTCTGCGAATCATTTATCAGATGACCTTTTTCATCATATGTATATGAACATTGTACCCCATTTTTATGGACATATGATAATTTGTTCGTACCAGCTACATATCCGTCATAATTGATAATTGTTCCGCCCTCTGTCTTCTGGGTGAAGTTTCCGTCCCTGTCATAATAGTAATGCTGATTATAATTTGTATTGCTGCAGTTTACCATCGCCAGTCTGTTATTATTGTAATAATAATAACTGAAATTAAGAGTAGCAAAACCCGGTATATTAGTATAAGTCAATGCCTGGGTTGATACGTCGCCGTTAAGATTATATGTCAGATTTTCTTTAAACCTGTCATAATCCAGCATTCCTACCGTTACGGTGTTCTTAATTTCTGTTGCTCTCCCCCTGTTATCGTAAGTGTAAACAAGCGAGCTTCCAACGGAACTCAGGCTCGGGAACTGCTGGGTGTGAACCTGGTTATCCGTATAATAATTGAATGTCGCATCTGTTATAGCCGTCGTCTTCACATTCCTTATGCTGCTTTTCTCCGTAATCAGCCTTCCCTGGTTATCATAATCATACCAGGTAAAGAATAAATTTATATCGTCATAGACAGCCTGGAATGTTAGGTTGCCCTGGTGGTCGTATTTATTTTCGACTCTCTTATATGGAAGATTTGAATACTTCACCCACATTATGGAAACTCTCCCAAGATAATCATAAGCGTAGAATTTATAACTCCATCCGGCGATCGTTATTTCATTAACACCATTTTGCGGGTTTCGGTGTAGGTGCCGGCTGTGATACGGTAATAATATACTCCGCTGCTCAGGTTTTGAGCATTAAAGTTTATAGTATATTTTCCGGGTGATTTTTCTTCATTCAGGAGGCTGGCAACTTCCTTTCCCAGTACATCATAAACTTTGAGCTTAATAAAAGATGGATGTCCTACTGAAAATGATATATTAGTGGATGGGTTAAAAGGATTCGGATAGTTCTGTGACAGATTAAAACCTTCCAATTTACTAACCGGCTGCTTAACATCGACCAACTGCCCGAGATCAATTTTGTACATTGATCTTCCGTGCGTACCTATTGCCAGATAATTTTCCACAGGATGGATCTTCATATCATAAACAGAAACAACAGGCAGTCCATCGGCAATAGGCTGCCAGCTTGTGCCGCCATTAAAGCTCATAAATGCTCCGACGTCACTACCAAGATATAATCTGTCAGGATCATTGTTATCAACAGCAAAAGCATTTACAGGAGCATCCGGAAGGTTGCTGCTTATATCAGTCCAATCCGCTCCCATATTAGAGCTCTTAAATACGTGGGATTGAGGATCGTGCCATCTCAGACCCGAAAAAGTTACGTATACATTATTCTCATTATTCGGGTCGACTTTTACACGAGTAACCCACCGGTAAGGAAGTGTGGCGGAAATATCCGTCCAGTTAGAACCATAATCAGTGGTAACCCACACATGGCTGTCATCTGTTCCGGCATAAATGACGTCGGAATTTGTCGGAGCCACATCTATCGTTGTAACAGTACCGAGTCTTGTTCCGGGAATGCCGTCTGTAAGATCAGGACTTATTACTGTCCAGTTCCCTGCACCGTTAGTGGTACGGTAAACTCTATCTGTACCGTAATATAAAACGTTATGATCATTAGGATCCATCACAACCGGGGTCGACCAATTTGTAGGTTCGTCAGGATTTATGCCGTTTCTTGCATAATTAAAGTCATTTCCACCGTTAGTAGATTTCTGAAGATATCCATTCTGGGATTCAGCATATATTATGTTGGGGTTAGTAAAATCAACAATGACATAAAAGCCGTCCCCCCCAATGAGTGCGTGCCAGTCGTCCAGGTTTCCGGTTTGTGTTCTAATAGTATTGTTGTCCTGAGTACCTCCGTAAAGTTTTGGAGGATTGTTATAATCAAGTCCGATTTCGTAAAACTGTGTATTGGGCATTTCCTTTGGTCCCGACCACGTTGAACCGCCATTTGTGGAGATGTATATACCTCCGTCATCGCCGTTAATCAGATAATTCGGATCCGCCGGGTCAAAAGCCAGGGCATGGTGATCCACGTGGGTCTGATAGGATAAATCCCAGTTAGCTCCTCCGTCGAATGATCTCATAAAGCCCACATCCATTACGTAAACTTTAGCGGGATCGGAGGGATTTATTCTCACCTGACCGAAATACCAGCTGAAATTACTTACACCGTTTAAAATTTCCATATCTGGATCGGCGTTTGTCCATGTTGTTCCGTAATCAGTTGTCTTGTATAAACCAATATAAACAGCGCCGTCATTATACAATGCATATGAAATTTCAGGATTTGTTTTTGAGATTGCCAGACCAATTCTTCCAATGTTATTTGATGAAGCATCAGGAAGTCCTGTAGAAGGTCCGAGCAGTTCCCAGGTGGTCCCGTTGTCAGTTGATCTATATATTCCGCTGGAGGGTCCATACAGACGTGAAGCGTTAGGTCTCCTCACCCTTTCCCACATCGCGGCAAGAAGAAAATCCGGATTATTGGGGTTCATCACAATATCTATAGCTCCGGTAGAATCGGAGACAAAGAGAGATTGATTCCAGGTCGCACCGCCGTCAGTACTTTTAAATATACCCCTCTGGTGAGTTGGTGTAAAATATGAACCTACTGCAGCGACAAAAATTTCATTCGGATCAGAAGGGTTAATAATTATTCTCCCGATTGTTTCGGCGCTGTCGAGACCTATAGGGAACCAGGAGTTTCCGGCATCAGTCGACTTAAACATTCCGCCGCCGGGCATGTTGTTGTGACCTCCGTTTGCTTCACCTGTACCGACGTATATTATATCGGGATGCACAGGGTCAACAGCAATATCACCTATAGATAAAAATGCCTGCCCGTCGAATACAGGCAGCCAGGTTTCTCCTTTATCAGTCGATTTAAATACCCCTCCCGTTGCAGCAGAACAATAAACTATATCCGGATTCTGCGGATTGAATTCAATATCTGTTATCCTTCCGCCAATATTAACAGGTCCTGCAAACGTCCAGCTCAATTCATTTGTTTTATTCAGTGAGCTCTTCATTACATTAACCTGCCGGAGAGCCCCGGAATATACATCCGGATCGGCCTGCATATACGGAAAGAGTCTCTGCATCATCATCCATTCAGACGGTTCCATCTTATCCCTTTCAACATTATCCGATGAACTAGAGCTGTTGAAATATAAAAACGAAGTTATGATGGAGAGGAGAAAAAGTGCCGGTAAAATTGAGTTCTTTATTTTCATTAATCTATCCCTGGTTAAATGAAGTATAAAATGAACAAAAATGAATTTTTATTCAATACTAATTTATATATTTTCGACAAGTTTTATATATTTATCCGAAAAACCAGGGAAGATCAGAAATGAAATATTTAATTCTTTTACTTTGCCTTACCGCCCTTTCAGGCTACTCACAAACAAGTACTAACCGGGAAAATATTGAAGGAAAATTTGATTCCTTCCTTAGACCAGAGAATATTGATACCTATATAAGTGTACTTTCGGCTCACCCGCACCATATAGGATCTGCATATGACAAAGCAAATGTTGATTATATAGAAGGATTATTTAAATCGTGGGGATTTGATACTAAGGTAGAAGAGTTTACGGTGCTCTTCCCTACTCCCAAAACAAGGGTACTTGAAATGCTTTCCCCGGAGAAATACGAAGCGAAGTTAAAAGAACCGGCCATAAAGGAGGATGCAGCTTCTGCTCAGACCGATGAGCAGCTGCCAACCTATAATGCTTATTCGATTGATGGTGATGTTACCGGAGAGCTGGTATATGTGAATTACGGAATCCCGGAAGACTATGATATCCTTGCTCAGAATGGAGTTGATGTAAAAGGAAAAATAGTTATAGCCCGTTACGGAGGATCCTGGAGAGGAATTAAACCTAAGGTAGCCGCCGAGCATGGGGCTATAGGATGTATAATCTATTCTGACCCACATGATGATGGTTATTACCAGGGAGATGTTTATCCTGAGGGAGCATATCGAAACGAAAACGGAGTCCAGCGAGGTTCGGTAATTGATTTTCCGCTTTATAATGGCGATCCTCTTACACCGGGTGTCGGGGCAACCAAAGACGCAAAACGGTTAAAGATAGATGAAGTAAAAGTTTTTACCAAAATTCCTGTTCTTCCTGTTTCTTATGGAGATGCGATTCATTTCCTGGAGAACTTAGAAGGACAGGTAGTTCCACCAGGCTGGAGAGGGGCACTTCCTATAACATATCACTTCGGTCCGGGTAGGACAGTTGTCCATCTGAAAGTTGAATCGAACTGGGATATGATACCTATCCGCGATGTAATTGCAAAGATTAAAGGCAGCGATTACCCGGATGAATGGGTTATCAGGGGCAATCACCACGATGCATGGGTTAACGGTGCTGCTGATCCTGTGAGCGGACTAGCGGCATTACTGGAGGAAGCCAGGGGTGTTGGCGAACTTGTTAAAACCGGGTGGAAGCCGAAACGCACCATGGTCTACTGTGCCTGGGATGCAGAGGAAGAAGGACTAATGGGATCAACTGAATGGGCGGAGACTAACGCCGATGAATTGAAGGATAAGGCTGTTGTTTATATTAATTCGGATGGGAACGGAAGAGGTTTCCTTTATGCAGGAGGATCACACTCGCTTGAACATTTGGTTAACTCCGTAGCAGCTGATGTAACCGATCCGGAAACAGGAATTCCGGTAAAAGAACGGATGCTCGCGCACCGGCTGGTTAATAGTTCCCCGGAATCCCGGGCGGAGTTGACTTCAAAGGAAGATCTCCCTATTTCGGCACTTGGTTCAGGCTCGGATTATACTCCTTTTATCCAGCATCTCGGCATCGCCAGTCTCAGCCTGGGTTACGGTGGTGAAGACGACGGCGGAAATTATCACTCCATTTATGATTCATATGATAACTATAAAAGGTTTGGAGATCCTGATTTTGTATACGGCGTTGCTCTGGCCCAAACCGCAGGCAGACTTATGCTTCGTCTTGCCGATGCTGAGATTCTTCCCTTCAAATTCACCAATTCATATGAAACTATAGATAAGTATATCTCCGAATTAATGAAAATGACCGATGGTATGAGGGAGGAAACAAAAAGCTTTAATGAGAATATCAATAAGAAATATTTCCTGTATGCATCTGATCCGACTAAAACATACGTAGTACCTCCGATGAAAGATGAAGTGCCGTATATAGATTTCTCTCCGCTGCAGAATGCTGAAGTAAAGTTGAAGGAAGCGTCGGCAGAATATGATAACCTGATAAAAAAACTGAAGGAATCCGGAACGACTTTAACAGATAAACAATCCAAAGAGCTGAATACAACCCTGATGCAGATGGAAAGAGCCCTGACTCTGTCAGCAGGACTTCCTGGGCGCCCATGGTATATCCACGAAATTTATGCTCCAGGCTTCTATACAGGATATGGGGTAAAAACCCTTCCGGCAGTTCGTGAAGCAATTGAACAGAGAAACTGGGAGGAAGCTGAAGATCAGATAAAGGTGGCTGCAGGAGTGATTGAAAATTATGCGGCTAAAATAAAATCGGCAGCTGAAACAATAAAATTTGCACCTGGAATTTAGATTCACGAAATTGCGGCCGGGATCTTTGATCTCAGTTGTTTTATGGAGAGCCCGCCTGTATCCTTATCCCGGCTATCTCATTTCGGCCTCTCTTCGGCCTTATCTCGGCCTCCAACAGGCTCATAGACCCGTCCCTCCCATTGTCATTGCAATAGACCGACGGCTTTTATTCAGGAAATGCCGGCATCTACTGCATAGTTATCCCTGCTATGATCTCAGTTCTTGTGTTTGTTTTGTTCGACGATAAAGAAAAGAATTTCTCTAGCATTCAATCCTTTTTTATTTCACATCCATTATACGTTTCAGATCCTTGTCATCTACCGTAAGCAGTCCGGGCTCCACAAGCCGCGGGGTAAGATCTCTCCAGTTCTCATCCATATTAAAAACTTCTCTGAAAATAGGAAGTGATTCATCCAGCTTTCCGTTATTTGCAAGAGCAACCGCATGCCAGTATTTCATTTCCGCATTATCCGGGAACATCTCTTCGGCAGATGAATACTCGTATAGCGCCTGCTTCATATCATTCTTTTCAACTGCAAGATCGCCGGCGTTCATATGATCATATGCACGGTGAACTTGCAGGAGGCGTTTCAGCTCTTTTATAGGTTCAGGACTATCATCCACACGCAGGTCAATCAATCTGTCCTCCCACACTTTGCCTGTTGATTTACCCCTGACAACAAGCATTGCCGCCGACTGCTTTCCACGGATATCTCCGCCTGCTTCCTGTCCCGCTTCCAGGGCAGCCATCATTCTTTCGGCGAGGGGTCCCGTTGATTTTTTAAAAGCTTCAGACATTGCAGGCCAAACTTTATCATTTATCATCAGGTTTGCCTGACAGGAAAAATTATCACCAACGATATTCCCGGCCGGCTGAACGCATTTTTTCCCGGTGAAAGATGCCACATTTCCTTTTGCGTCGATTATCGCAAGCTGTCTGAACTCCCTTCCTTCATCTGAAGCAAGTAGTGAATCCACGGCCTGCTGAGCAGTCATTCCCTTTTTAAGCATTTCAAGTCCCCGCGGCCCGAACGAAGCATTAACAAATGACTGAGTTGCGATAGCTCCAACGCCTGCCTCAGCCCATGTTACAATTGTGCCGACAGAAAACCAGTGGGACTGCACAGCAACTCCCATCTCGCCTGTCTGTGGATCTCTTGCAACGATCGAAAACGTATGTGCAAAAGGATCCTGCTTAATAGTAAGCTGTGGAAACGAGACTGATGACATAACCAAACCGGTTATTAAAATAATAAAGATATGTTTTTTCATATTACTCTCCTGTGAAAAGTACCAAACAAAAAATAATTACTTTTGGGTCAGCCTCTTTATTTCTTCAGGAATTTCACATGAACTGATGTAGGATATTGTTTCGAATGATAGAGTCTGACTTCGGCTTTACTAAAGTCCTTCTGTTCAGCTTTATAAATATTGGTAACAAAAGTCTGGGGGTTCCTGTCGAAGAACGGAAACCAGCTGCTCTGAATCTGGATCATTATCCTGTGACCTTTCAGGAAAGTATGGTTTATATCCTGAAGGCTGAATTCTACTTTTGATACTTCCCCGGGTTTAAATGGTTCAGGTTTTTCAAAACTGCTGCGGAACCTTCCCCTCATTATCTCGCCCCGAATAAGTTCCTGGTAATCACCCATCTCTACATTGCCAGGATTTGGATCCGGCGAAGGCGCGTCAGCCGGAAATTCATCAATAATTTTAACAACCCAGTCACCATCAGTACCCGAAGTAGAGACATAGAGTTCAGCAGTTAAGGGCCCCGATAAAGTAACATTATCTGTAAGCGGTTCAGATTCATAGGCTAATACATCAGGCCTTTCAGAAGCGAATCTCTGATCTTCTATCATATAGCTCTTATTATAAAAGCTTCTCGAGTCCAGTTTTTTATCGGTGTATGGAACAGGTTTCATGGGATCCGCTAAATATTCGTCGGAGCCTTCCGGTCCGGGACCTTCAAAAGATAAAGAATGATCACTGCTGAAGTATATTTTACCGTCTATTGCATCAGGAGGAGGCCAGGAGGAATAAGTTTTCCATTCATTAGTACCTGTCTGAAATACATAAGCATCGGGCTGACTGAAATGTCCCTTCCCTTTCAGATAATACTCAAAGAAAGGGATGAACATTTTCTGCTGAAAGAACTCACTTGTACGCGTCCCGAATGAAATATCCCCCAGGGAATCTCCTTCACTTCTCATCCATCCGCCGTGGAACCATGGACCCATAACAAGATAGTTATCAGCACCGGGATTCTTTTCTTCAATAGATTTATATATGTGAAGAGGACCGTACAAGTCTTCGGCATCGTACCACCCGCCGACTATCAACATTGCGGGTGTAATATTATTAAAATGGGGTAGATTATTCTTTGCCTTCCAGTAGTAATCATAATCAGGATGATTTATTGTTGAATCCCAGAAAGCTATGCTGTCATGAAAAAAATTTTTATTCACATTTGAAAGCGGGCCAAGGTTCAGGAAGAAATTGTATGCATCCGGCGAAGCATACTGTAAAGGTATCGGCCACTTTGTTGTAAGAGAATCTCTCGGCCTTCCGAAGTTAGAAAAAAAGTCGAAATCCATCATCAAAGAAAAAGCTCCGTTATGGTGCATATCATCCCCCATAAACCAGTTTGCTATAGGAGCTTCGGGGGAAACCGCAGCTAAAGCGGGGTGAGCATCAATTGATCCCATTGCAGCATAAAAACCCGGATAGGAAATTCCCCACATCCCGACTTTTCCATTGTTATGAGAGATATGTTTTACCAGCCAGTCTATCGTATCATATGTATCGCTGCTCTCATCAACCTCTTTATTGGTCTTTTTATCTGGTATATAAGCCCGCATATTAACATAATTACCCTCGGACATAAACCTGCCGCGGACATCCTGGAATACAAAAATATATCCATCCTTAACCATTTCCTCGGGCACTTCGAAGTCCTCAGGGTAATTATTATCTCCGTATGGAGCGACAGTATACGGAGTTCTGATCATAAGTATAGGGTAATTGACCGATGTATCCTTCGGCGAATATACAGAGGTGAATAATTTGGCGCCGTCTCTCATTGCGATACGGTACTCATGCTTATTATAATGATTCCTGATATATTCTTTGCTTTGTGGATATAAAGATATAACTGAAACAAATATCAGAAAGAGTGAAAGCTTATAGAATGTTTTATGGTTCATACCGGGATATCTTTATAAGGAATTATTATATATTAAGTTAACTCGTTAAAAATAAGAATTTTCTTTTTAATTAGATAAGAATAAGACATGAGTTTAAGCTATCGTGTGCTTGGGAAACCCGGCTGGGATAACGGTCTTATGGTATGGATAAACAGCGGGTCGGTTGTTTACAGAATGTTGTTCGACTGTGGAGAAAACCTTCTGAAGGACCTTGATCAGAGGACCATAAAGTCAATTGATTTTCTTTTCTTCTCTCATCTTCACATTGACCATATAGCCGGGTTCGACTATTTCTTCAGGAGGAATTATGACAGGGATAAGAAACCAGTGTACATATATGGACCTGAAGATACCGCAGAACTTATACAACACAGGCTGCGGGGCTTCAAATGGAACCTGGTTAAGGGAGTCCCCGGACTGTGGTATGTTACAGATATACAGGAAAAGAGCAGCACGACTTTTTTATTTAAGACGGCTGAGGCATATTCTGTAAAGCATCGTGCGGGGGAAAAAACATTTGAGGGTACGCTAATGGATAATTCCGATTTTTCGGTAAAGACGGTTCTCCTTGATCATATAATTCCTTCAGCAGCATATTTTATTCAGGAGAAACCCTCTCTGAATATTAATAAAGAATCTCTCGGCAAAACAGGGTTAACGCCAGGCCCCTGGCTTGAAAAAGTCCGTGATCAGCAGATGAGTCCCGAAGAGGAAATCGCTGTTGATGGAAAATACTTTAAATTAAAATCCCTCAGGAGCAGGCTCCTAGAAGAGAGCGAGGGGGAAAGTATTGGCTACCTAACCGACTTCAAATATAATAAAGACACACATTCAAAGATCAAAAGGATTTTTAATAAATGCGATACGATGGTTTGCGAGAGTCAGTATCTTACCGATGAAAAAGAATTTGCAGAAAAAAATCATCACCTGACAGCCGCGCATGCTGCACAGCTCGCTAAATCTGCCGGTGTAAAAAAACTTATTTTATTTCATATATCCGACAGGTATCGTATAACAGATTATCCTCTCCTTATCAATGAAGCCCGAAAAATTTTTCCTGATACTTCCTTCCCTTCCGAATGGAAGATAAGGAGATAATTTCACCTGACACTTCCGGGGTTATAGCTGACAACTATTTTTGAATTCGCCGCTTCAAGCTCATCGGATGATAAGTAAATCAGCTCAGGTTCACTGGTTTTTATAGGGGTGATCATGATATAAGGCGCCTGCCTGTTAAGTGCATCCTGCAGATTACCCTGGTAGAAAATCCCGATATTCTTGTCCCATCGCCAACTGGGATAATCCTGTATCAGATCCTTGTATACATTAATTATTTTTTCGGCAGGATCCTTGCTTATCAGCGTTACCGTTGGGAATTCCGGATTTTTACTGTCATCAACACTCTGGGTTGACTGTGATGTTCTGACAATTTTTGCCCCGGGATATGGCGGAAGATCAATCCAGTTTCTCTCAGGTGTATTTTGTTTCATATTTTCGTAACTATTCACGGCTCCTTCGGGCATGTCTTCCTTCAGTTTTGCCCATTCAGCATAGGGGGTCTGTGCATATGAAATATATGAAACCCCCAGCATCACTATTAAAATGGAAATTATTTCTATTTGTTTCATTATAGCCTTTCAGTTTAATCGCTGCTTTAACAGATTAATTCGGCTCTTTAAAACCGGTTGACTTTTACTTATTCACAAAAATAATTTTTTTAAGATAAGTGGTTAGTGTTGTATATTTCACATCAAAAATAAGAGGATTTATACTTGTCGGACATCACCTCGGTAATTCTTCTATTCGTGATAGCATTTATTTCAGGTTTTATAAACGTAGGGGCGGGGGGCGGCTCATCGCTTACGCTGCCAATGTTAATCTTCCTCGGACTTGATTCTGCAGTTGCAAACGGCACCAACAGGGTTGGGGTTATGATGCAGAATATTGCTGCTATTTACTCTTTTAAAAAATCTAAATACAGTCAGTTCAGATTAAGTTTAAAACTTTCACTTATGACGCTTCCCGGGGCTGTTGCAGGGGCAATACTCGCTGTTAAATTAAATGACGAGTTATTCCAGAAGATCCTCGGCATTGTAATGATATTTATTGTAATATCGATGTTTCTGCCGAAAGCAAAGAATACAAAGGAAGGTGAAAGCTCTCAGAAGATTTCATGGTCGGTCTATCTTTCGATGTTTGGTATAGGCTTCTATGGCGGTTTCCTTCAGGTCGGGGTAGGCTTTATGATCATGGCCTCGCTGCAGCATCTTATGAAGCTGAACCTGGTTTACGTAAATATGCATAAAGTATTTATAGTACTTGTTTTCACACTTCCTGCTCTCCTGATCTTTGCTTTTACAGGAAATGTGAACTGGTTCTGGGGGATTATGCTGGGACTCGGAAATGCAGCCGGGGGATGGTGGTCGGCCAGGCTATCGGTTAAGAAAGGTGAAAAATCAATCAGAATTGTACTTGTGGTTGCGATTTTTATTATGGCACTTGAGCTTCTGAATGTATTTTAATCATCACACAAAATAGTTTAGCTATTAATAATGAAGAATAATTTGAAAAAACCTCTCGAAAAAATGGAATTGGAGATAAATAGTCGTATAAATCTTAACGGTGGAACAGAAATACCGGTACTTGGATTTGGAACCTACCAGTTAACGGGCGAGAAGCTGGTTAATGAAGCAGTTTCTGCAGCACTTGAAACCGGATACCGCCTGATCGATACTGCGCAGATGTATGGGAATGAAGAGTATGTCGGGGAGGCAATCAGGCAGAGCGGCATTCCGCGTGAAGAGGTTTTTATAACTACCAAGCTTGACAACGATCAGCATGGTTACGATAAAGCAAAGAAATCATTTGATAAAAGCATGGACAGGCTGCGGCTTGGTTACGTCGATCTGTTTTTAATTCACTGGCCGATTGAAGGGTTAAGAATCGAGTCGTGGAGAGCGCTGGTTGATATTTACAACCAGGGCGGTGCGAAAGCAATTGGAGTAAGTAATTATACAATAAGACACTTAAAAGAACTATTCGCTAATTCTGAAACAAAACCTGCTGTAAACCAGGTCGAGTTTAACCCGTTTATTTTCCAGGACGATCTTCTCTCCTTCTGTAAGGAGGAAGGAATTCGTCTCCAGGGCTATACCCCCCTCTCCAGAACAAATAAATTCGATCATAAAACAATTCAGGAAATCTCCGGTAAATACTCCAAATCCCCTGCCCAGGTAATGCTCCGATGGGCCGTTCAGCATAATGTAATTCCCCTTCCAAAGTCTTCACATGGGGAAAGGATAAAGGAAAATGCTGATATCTTCGATTTTAACATTAAAGATAAGGATATGGAGAAATTAAACACTCTGAGCGAGAATTACCGGCTCGCAATGGACCCTCACGAAATAAAATAGCAGATATTTGAATTTTCTTCCTCATTTTCATAAAATTTTATTGTAAAGGAATTTTATTATCTCTATTATATTTCCTTAATAATTTTCCAATAATATACGGACTGATTCAATGAAGAAAAATCTAATTATGACCTTCGCTTCTTTTCTAGTTCTTTCCTCTCTGGTTTATTACGGCTGCAAGGATAATAGTACAAACCCTCCAGTTGATAACGGAGGAGAAACCGTCTCATCTACCATTTCAGGTTCAGTTCTGGATGAATCAAATGCTCCGGTTTCAGGAGCCCTGGTTGAAACAGCAGGACAAACGACAACTACTAATGGCGATGGCACATTCCTTTTTTCGGGGATACAGGTTCCCAAAAGCAGGTTCGTTGTTAATGTCACTAAGTCAGGATATTTCAGAGGGTCTTGTTCCGATACCCCTGTCGCAAACGGAACAAGTACAATCAAAATATATTTAATGCAGGCAGGTGTTACCCAAACAATAGATGCCACTTCGGGAGGTGAAGCTGCCCTTCAGAACGGAAGTAAAGTTGTTCTTAATTCAAATTCGATTGCCGCTTCCGACGGATCTGTTTATAACGGAAACGTTAATTTAAGCCTGGGCTATCTCGATCCTACCTCAGAAAATTTCTCTAATATGGTACCTGGCGGAGATATGCAGGCCCAACGGACAGATAACTCACAGGCAACGCTTTATTCTTATGGAATCATAAGAGTTCAGATGAAAGGTGACGGCGGTCAGGATTTAAATTTGAAAAGCGGGAGCCAGTCAGAGATCACTGTAGATATTCCTCCATCAATGTCTTCAAGTGCGCCTGCTACCATCCCCCTGTGGCATTATGATCAATCTACAGGACTCTGGAAGGAAGAAGGAACCGCTACAAAACAGGGAGATAAATATGTAGGAACCGTTGGTCATTTTTCCGATTGGAATTGTGATGTTCCCCAGGGAACAGCCAGCGTAAGCGGGCTTGTTGTCGACTGTAATAATCAGCCGGTACAAGGCATAAGTGTACACATCGGACAGGTTAACGTAACTACAGGTACTGATGGAAGGTTTGATAGACGTGTGCCTGCTAATACCGCTTTCGAGGTTCAGGTTCTTGGAAATGCCAATTTCGGACTTGGAAGCGATCCTGTTGCTGTCCCTGCTTTAACAGAAGGGGCTACGCACGACGTCGGAACGCTTCACGTTGATTGTCCTGCCTACGTTAAAGGATTAATAAAATGCGGAACCGATGTAAAATACGGCCAGGTAACTATTAGCTGGGACGGAGGCTATAACGTACAGTACACCGGATCTGATGGAAGCTTTAATATAGCTACAGATATCGATAAACCTGCACAGCTCTCAGTTTATTCCTTCGACGGCAGTTATACAAGTATGAACATAACTACACCTTCAGTCCGGGGAAATACGCTTGACCTGGGAACAATACAGGTATGCGAACAGGTTCAGACAGGTGATAACAAATTTACAGTAAACGGAAGTGGATATAATAATACAACCCTAACCTTCGCTTCCGATACTAATCAGGTATTCGGTTACTTCGATCCGACCGATAGTCTGTCATTCATTTATATGTATAAAGTTACAGGTACAGACACGACTTTGCTCTGGTTCTCATTTTATGGAACTAATACAGGGACACCTTCTGACATAAGTATGTACTTCTATCATAATGCTGAAATATTTTATGCCTTTGCAGGGCTTCCCGGTTCATCAGTCACATTGAATGTTTCCAGTTACGGCGGAATTGGAGGACTGATTGAAGGAACTTTTGGTGGAACCTTAACCACCTATATGGGAGGAACGGGAATTACCATCTCCGATGGACAGTTCTCTGTTATTAGAATAATACTGACAAAACAATTAGATAAATTAAAAGATAAATTTCCGGCGAAAGTTCGGCAAATGATGAAATAATTCATCTATTTTTGTAAAGCCCCGCTCCCTAAGGCGGGGCTTAATTTTTACTTAAGGACAATCATTTTGCGGTCTTAAGTCTACTAACGTACACACCTAACATTATATCATTCGCATTAAAAAAAAGTATAATCCCCATTCGGGTTTCTGTTCGATAATTAATGAATGTCTTCCTTCGGCCATAATGTTATAAAATAAGAGCACCATAATAACCTTGCTGATTCTTCCTTCAACTTCCGTTTATTAACCTCACGAAGGGCAAATAAAACAACAACATCACCAGAGTCTGTTATCAGAACCATTATTTTGGTAACGAAATGCTGCCCAACAGTAACCTGAATACGTCCTGAATACGTCTTGAATACGTCCTGAATACGTCGCACCTAAAGTTTCCAATCCATGATCACTCTCATAATCCTCACTTTATCTGTGTCAAATCCGGTTAGTTTAGATAAAAATAGTTAGTTATTGGTATGAAAAGACCAGAACTAACCGTGAATAAAACAACTAATCGGAAACATCTTCCCTATTTTATTAAAGTCATTTTGCGGGTTTGTATAAGACTGCCTGCTGTAAGTCTGTAAAAATAAACGCCGCTTGCCAGTCCCCTCGTTTTTCCTATATCAAAAACTTCCATATGCTCACCGCTGTTTTGATTCTGATTTACGAGTACGGCAACCTCCTTACCGAGAGCATTGTAGACCTTTAAAGTTACGAATGCTGTGGACGGAAGATTGTACATTATCATTGTTGAAGGGTTGAAAGGATTAGGAAAGTTCTGTGAAAGACTAAATTGAAAGGGCAGATCCTCCGGCTCATTAATTTCGGTAGGCATTATTGCTGTTATACTTCCGATCATTCCGAATGCCTGATGCGGGGTACAGTGATAATTATGAAGGCCCGGGTTTCTGATGACTACCCTGAAAACCGGGATGCTGCTGCTGAGAGGAGAATCCCATACATCCACACCTGTGGTACTGTCTGATGTTGTTGTATGTGTCCCTTCTGACCACTGCCACTCAACCGTATCTCCCACAGTTATATTTATATCCTGCGGTGTAAACATGAAATTACTGACCGTGACTATGTGCTTTGTCTGTGCCTTTAGAACATTTAATAGAACAAACATTAAAACAATGCTCAACCAGATTCTTTTCATTCTGACCTCTTTATGTTATTTAAATTTAAAAACAGTTAATACAATCACCCGCAAACGGGATGATTTTATTATCTTTAGGGGATCGTTTCCTATATAGTTTTCTCAGGAGGAAAAAGATGACAATCAATAGTACAATTAAGCTGAACAATAAGATTGAGATTCCACGACTGGGATTCGGGGTTTACCTGTCAAAACCCGGAAAAGAAACGTTTAATGCTGTGACCTGGGCACTCGAAGCCGGCTATAGACATATCGATACCGCCCGTGCTTATAAAAACGAGGGGGATGTTGGTAAAGCCATAAAAGAAAGTAATATTAAAAGAGAGGATGTATTCGTTACAACCAAATTGTGGAATCAGGATCAGGGTTATGAGAGTGCATTAAAAGCTTTTGATGCAAGCATGGATGACCTCGGGTTTGATTATGTCGATATGTACCTTATACACTGGCCTCTTGAGGGAAAAAGACGAGAATCATGGCGGGCCCTGGAGAAAATATTCCTTGGAGGAAGAGCGAAAGCTATTGGTGTGAGCAATTATACCATCAAACATCTTAAAGAAATGGATAATTATGCTGAAATAAGACCGGCAATGAACCAGGTAGAGTTTCATCCCTTCCTTTACCAGGAAGATCTTCTTGAATACTGCAGGATAAGGAATGTTCAGTTAGAAGCTTATTCTCCCCTTGCACGGGCTGAAAAACTTGATGATCCCAAAATCAGGGAGATAGCTCAGCATTACTCAAAATCCCCTGCCCAGGTTATGATAAAATGGTCGCTTCAGCACAACCTTGTAGTAATACCAAAATCAGTTCATAAGGAACGTATCAGAGAGAATGCAGATGTATTTGATTTTGAGATTTCAGACAAGGACATGGAAAGGCTGAATTCGCTTAATGAAGAACTCAGGATTGCCTGGGATCCTACTAATGTAGATTAACTATTTTTAATATCAGCATCTGGAAAAATCAGGAGGGGTGAATTTCCTTTTTAAGATATTCTCCTGTAACGCTTTTCTTATTCCTGATAATCTGTTCGGGAGTACCTTGAGCAATGATTTTTCCACCGAACTCGCCTCCGCCGGGACCAAGGTCTATTATCCAGTCGGCAGTTTTAACAACATCCAGATTATGTTCAACAACAACCACTGTATTTCCCTTATCCACAAGCTTGTTCAAAACTTTCAGTAGTATGTTCACGTCCTCAAAATGAAGTCCTGTTGTAGGTTCATCCAGGATATAAAGAGTTTTGCCTGTAGAAACCTTACTGAGTTCGGTAGCCAGTTTTACCCTCTGCGCCTCACCACCTGAGAGCGTGGTTGCCTGCTGTCCGAGGGTAATATACCCCAGACCTACATCGTGAATAGCTTTCAGTTTTCTTTTGATCCTTGGAAGGTCGATGAAGAACTCAAGGGCTTCATCAACAGTCATTTCAAGAACATCTGCAATCGATTTTGTTTTATATAGAATTTCGAGCGTCTCCCGGTTATATCTTTTACCGTGACATACATCGCACTCAACGTAAACATCAGGCAGGAAGTTCATTTCAATTTTTTTGAGTCCGTCTCCATTGCACTCCTCGCATCTTCCACCGGGAACGTTGAAGCTGAACCTGCCCGTGGCGTAACCCCTCATTTTTGATTCAGGAAGCTGTGAATAAAGATCTCTTATAAAAGTGAACAAACCTGTATAAGTTGCCGGGTTCGACCGGGGAGTTCTTCCTATGGGCGATTGATCAATTTCGATGATCTTGTCGATGTTCTCAAGTCCTTGAACTGATTTATAAGGAAGAGGAACCGACTTGGATTTATAAATCCTGTTCATCAGGATCTTCACAAGGGTTTCATTTATCAGCGAAGATTTTCCCGAACCGCTGACTCCTGTTATCAGTGTCAGTGTACCCAGAGGAACCTTAAGGTTAACATTCTTAAGGTTGAATCCGGAAGCTCCTTTCAGTTCTATAAAATTTCCGTTCCCCTCTCTTCTCTGAGAAGGTATAGGAATTGCTTTTTTGTTTTTTAAATAAGCCAGAGTAAGTGAGTCATAACCATTTGTTGAATTCATCAGTTTTTTTGTGTTTCCAGCCAGGCACAACTTGCCCCCATGCTCACCTGCACCGGGTCCGAGATCTATCATAAAATCAGAATTTTCTATTGTCTCCCTGTCGTGTTCCACCACGATAACTGTATTTCCAAGGTCCCTCAGGTTCTTCAGCGATTTAATCAGTTTAATATTGTCACTCTGATGAAGACCTATACTGGGTTCATCCAGCACATAAAGTACACCTGCAAGCTGTGAACCTATCTGTGTGGCAAGTCTTATTCTCTGTGATTCACCGCCCGACAAAGTTCGTGCAGATCTGTCTAGCGTAAGGTAATCCAGACCTACGTTCAAAAGAAAATTCAGCCTGGTTGTTATTTCTTTAAGGATAGGCCTGGCAATTATGGCTTCCCTCCCTTTTAGCTTCACCTTTTTAAAGAATTCCTCTGAGCGGCCGATAGAAAGTGAAGTAATCTCGCTTATATTTTGGTTCATAAACTTAACTGCAAGTGATTCCTTTTTCAGGCGTCCGCCGCCGCAGGTAGGACACTTAACTGTGTTCATATACGATTCAACCCATTCCCTTATATTATTGGAACTGGTTGTATTGTAGTAATTCTTAAGATAATTGATTAAGCCTGAGAACTTATGGTGATAGGTTACCGGCTTCCCTCCACCGTAAGAATATGAGAACGCTATTTTTTCCTTGCTGCCGTTAAGCAGAACATCTTTCTGCTCTTCGGTCAGGTCTTTAAGTTTTGTATCAAAATCAAACTTAAATTTATCAGCCACAGCGGTCAACTGGTTGAAGAACCATATAGATCTTGGTTTACCGAGAGCAGCAATTCCTTCTTCGTTTATAGATTTATCCCAGTCGGGGATGATAAGATTTATATCGAGTTCCTTTTTTTCTCCAAGTCCCTCACAGTCGGGACATGAGCCGTAAGGAGAATTAAATGAAAACGAATTAGGTGCGAGTTCCCTGTAGCTTATACCACAGCTGAGACAGGCAAGGTGTCTGCTGTATATAAAATCCTTTTCCCCGTCATTAATTATCAGTATACCATTTCCATAGTTAAGAGCCACGCCAACAGATTCGCTTATCCTTGCCCTTGCACTCTCGGACACCGTCAATCTATCTACAACAATCTCAATATTGTGGATCTTATAGCGGTCGATCTGGAACCCTTTATATATTTCGGTAAATTCATTATCCACCCTCACTTTGAGAAAACCATCTGATAATATTTCCTCAAAAAGCTCGCGGTAGTGTCCTTTCCTTCCCCGGACAACTGGAGCAAGAACCGATATTTTTTTACCCGGAAGTGTTGAAATAATTGAATCAATGATTTGGGCGGATGACTGTCTGGTTACCGGTTTGCCGCAGTTATAACAGTAAGGTGTGCCAAGGCGTGCATAAAGGAGTCTCAGATAATCATATATTTCGGTTACAGTACCCACAGTGGATCTTGGATTGCCGGAAGTGGATTTTTGCTCTATCGAAATAGCAGGACTCAAACCTTCAATTAAATCAACTTCAGGTTTTTCAAGCATATCAAGGAACTGACGTGCATAAGCAGAAAGAGATTCAATATACCGCCTTTGACCCTCAGCATATATAGTATCAAAAGCCAGTGAAGATTTCCCGGAGCCTGATAATCCTGTTATGACCGTAAATGAGTCGCGCGGTATTTCAACATCAATGTCTTTGAGGTTATGTTCCCTGGCTCCTTTTATAATTATCGTTTCTTTTTCCAAAATCCAGAAATCCTTAATTAATTAGCTTTAAATATTATTCATTAGGGAGTATAAAATCAATTTAATTAGAAGTGCATCACAGTACTTTGCTGCCATACTTCGGTGTTTTGATGAATAAAGCTTATTTTTACAAAAAACGATTTTTATAGTCTACATGCTTACTCCGGATATAATAAAAACCCTGAAAAAAGCTTCAGAAAAGTCATATAAAGAAAAGAATTCCGAATTTATCTCCCGCGCTTTCCCGGTAAAATCTGAACAGGACGTACTTATATTCCTTGAGGATACCAAAAAGCTGAATTATGATGCATCCCATCACTGCTATGCATTCAGGTTAAAGGATAATTCGTTCAAATATTCCGACGCTGGAGAACCGGCTGGCACTGCAGGGATAAGGATATTAAATGCAATAGATCATTTTGAAATAAAGGATATTCTTATAATTGTGACCAGGTATTTCGGTGGAACTAAACTTGGGGTAGGACCGCTGGGAAGGGCTTATTCTAAGAGTGCAGAACTTCTGCTGAAGGAATGTGTATTCCAGGAGGAGAGACCATTCTGCCGTGTCGACATAATAAGTGATTTCAGCTTTATAAGCCTGGTTCATCATGAACTTTCCTATCATTCGGCGATAATAGAAAATATTGATTATGATCAAAGAGTTATTTTTAAGACCCTGGTACCGCCAGAAGAATCAGAGACGCTGAAATCAGCACTAATTGACAGCAGCAAAGGTAATATTGAAATAAAAACAGATAACAGAATAATTTATCATATAATTTAAAAATATGTTGATTTAATATTCTATAAACCCGATATTTGATAATAACAAATAATTTACAGGAACAAGGATGGCCACAAAGAAGGGTAAGAGTGAAAATGCGTCCCGGTTAGCGGACCTTACATTTAAACTGTTAGCTAACTGCCAGGAAAAGGAAGCAAGGTTAGCAGAAAGCTATGGACTGACACAATCTGAATTCCGCTGCCTCAGGTTGTTTAATAGAGATGATATATTGAACAACAAACAGGTTGCTGAGAGGATGAACCTCAGCCCCAGCAGATTAACCAGGATTATTGACGGACTTGTCGCCAAGGGTTACATTATACGGCAGATAGAGCCTTCAGACAGAAGGAATATGAAGGTCACCTTATCTAAACGGGGAAAGGTCATCGTACAGAAGCTCAATGATGCTTATGTAAAAATCCATAAGGAGATCCTGGAGGATATAGACAAAGGTCAGCATAAACCGTTGATCAACGCTATGGAGAACTTACTTGTGGCTCTTCAAAAATGGATTGCCCGTTAGCGGTTTTAGTTCGGGTTTGATCTCTTAACGCGGTTAATGTACTTTTTAGTCCATTCCAGATCGCTCATAAGTTCAGTGAGATTGAATAAGCTTGTCTGTGTCATCTGCAGATAGGTTTCTGTGAAATATTTCTTATCACCTTTATCTGCATTCGCTATAAGCTGTTCAACCCTCTCTTTTACTTTTTCAAGGTTAACGCTGATGTCAGCTTTGATATGTCCAATATTCTGAACCTCTGCATTCTCTGAAGCCTTCGCAAGCACTCTGAAAAGACCCTGGACGTATTTTGAAGTGAAGCTGAGATCTTCCACTACTTCCCTCATATTGTTTGAGTAGCCAAGGAAAAGCAATTTCGTTAAATCCTCTTTCCTCTTTAGCTCATTTGCTGAAAAGGCTTCAATCTCTTCAACAAGCTTTTCTGTATTTTGCATTATACTTTAACGCCCAGCCCGATTCCGTCACCTACCGGGATTATCGTTGTTTTAAGATTTTTATGAGATATGAACATCTTATTGAATTCTTTGATATGCTTTGCCGATTCACTGTAATTTTCTGGGACTTCCTCCACGGCGGCATATCCATGCCATAAAAGGTTGTCAATAAAAATTACACCATTTTCTTTCAGAAGGTTTATTGAGTAGTTAAACAGCCCGGTATAATCTTCTTTATCAGCATCCAGGAAAATGAAATCATATCCCTTTTCCAGACGGGGCATTACATCTGAGGCGTCTCCCTCAAGTACTTCAATTTTTTCGCCCAGCCCGGCTTTGTTTATGTTTCTCCTCGCAAGTTCAATATTATCTTTACTTTTTTCAATTGTCTGAAGAATTGCATTTTCGTTAAGATTCTTTGCAATCCTGATGGATGA
The DNA here is from genome assembly GCA_963774455.1 of uncultured Ignavibacteria bacterium. Taxonomy (GTDB): domain Bacteria; phylum Bacteroidota; class Ignavibacteria; order Ignavibacteriales; family Ignavibacteriaceae; genus DATFVA01. Next base: position 154,017 of record CAVZFD010000005.1, on the reverse strand, counting down.
ATAGGCTATGGCTGTACCTATTTCCAGTACCCTTCTAGGATTCATCATCTTGATTAAGATTTCAAGGAAATCCGCCGACTGCCATGAAAGGATGGGAACATTGTTCATCTCTGCAAACTTTTCCATTTCAAGGATTAATGGATCATTTTCTTTCTTAAATTGGTTCAGGTATTTTTCCTGAGGCTCGTTCAGAATTCTGCTCATTATTTTCCTCTTATAATCAAAAAAATAAATTTAAGAATAATCTCTCAAAAAGTTCATATTTAAGGTCCGGGAGAAGTTAGGTAAAGGCAGGAGTAAAACTAATTTGTGATGTTTCTTACTTTAAATATACCATCTTCTTCGAATATAGATTACCGTTCAAATTTAAAGTATAATAATAAATGCCGCTGGCAGTATTAAATCCACGGTCGCCTGTTCCATCCCAGGTACTCCGGTTGGTGCCTGCAAAGGAGATTCCTTTGAATAATGTCTTAACCTTCCTGCCCAGGGCGTCATATATAACTAATTCGGCAGGAAAATTTCCTTCTGATATAAAATTGATTGTTGTATAAGAATTAAACGGGTTCGGATAGTTATTACTTAATACATAATCTGCGGGAGGAGATAACGCAATATTCAATGAAACTTTCATATCGCCGTACTGAATTTTGTAATTTCTTTCCTCCGGATCACGATGAATGTTCCCGTTCTCATCACTAAATGTGAAATAAAAGTTAACTTCCTGGTTAAGTGTGAACGAAGGAAGCTGGGCTTTGAATGCAAAGTTATTCTCGGCGTTCATACCAATCTCATTAAAGTCTGTATTATCCGTGGAATAATGAAGCCGTACATCAGCCGCTGAAAAACTGTCGATAAAGGCTTTGTGAATTATATATCTGCTGTTAAGATTTTGAAGGTTGGGGAATGAAATAGCTCTTGCAGCAGACAGCAGCCCGTATCCCCTGTCATTATCAGGTTCCTCCGAATTATCTGAAGTTTCATGGAAAATATCTCTGACCTGGACGTTTGACAAATGTGGAAAGGCGGAAAGAAGAAGTCCTGCAATACCCCCGGCAATCGGGGTGGCGGATGAAGTTCCGTTACCGAAGGTATAAATGTTTGTTCCATTTGTTGAGGCTCCATACACATCAACGCCCATAGCAACTACATCAGGTTTAATTCTTCCGTCGAATGTTGGCCCCCTGCTGCTGAACGGAGCCACTAAATTATCGGAGTAAACCGCACCGACAGCAATAGTATTATATCCGTCCGCGGGAGCGATAATATAATACCATTTATTATTACCTTCATTACCGGCAGCAGTTATAGTGACCACACCCCGCTGGAAAGCAAGTTCGGCAGCACGTGTAACAATTGTCGTGTGCCCGTTCATATCGGCATAGGTGTATGAAGTTCCGGAAGTAAACTCGTTATAGCCGAGTGAGCTGCTGGTAACATCAACGCCAAGATTTTCCATCCACTCAAGTGCGGCAGCATAATTATCCTCCTCAATATGAGTCTCCGACCTGGTATCCTCAGTTTTCGCAAGGATAAAAGATGATCCGTAGGCAGCCCCGATCAGGGTACTGTCTTTATAACCGCTTATTACGGAAAAAACAAAAGTACCATGTGAATCCTGTCCCGGCACATCACCGCTCTGGTTAGCTGTTACGCTGTCATGAAAGACAAAATCATATTCATCAAGAACATCAGCATTCTTCAGGGCCTCATGGTATTTCCAATCGAATCCTGTATCAAGTACACCAATTATTATCCCGCTGCCTGTTATTCCTTTTGCATGCACAGCAGGAACCTCAGATAAGGCAAGCTGCTCATAGGAGTTTCCATAACCCGGCTCTGTTGAATTTGTGCTCTTCACAAGACTGCTATGCCCGGGCTGGATATTTCTGAACGATAAGACTTTTACCGGAATTATCTTTTTTACGAATGGTAGATTTTCAGCTTGTTTTTTCAGGTTACTATCAAGATATGCAGATACCGCGTTGAACCAGTCAAGTTCGTTTACAATTTTAATACCTATTGATTTTAATTGCGAAGTATAAGCTAAGTTAACAGGAAGATCTTCAAATGTAATAAGCGAATCGTTATTCATAACCTTTTGTCTTCTTACAAGCGCCCGGGGAGAAATTTTTTCCAATGCCTGGCGGTACCCTGGCGAAGATTTAAGGAGGGAGATATGCTTTCCTTTATCTTTGAAATAAATAAAATACTTTTCCTGCGGAAGAAGAATTACAAACGGAAGAAGGATAATAATGAGTACAATTTTTTTCATCTGATTGATTTAAATAACCTGTCGAACCTTATTGGTTCTACAATATTATAGAACTTGCGGTTCGGTACATATGGATCCCACGACCAGTAGATTAAAAAAGCCTGACCGATTATCGTATCCCTGGAGACAAATCCCCAGTACCGGCTGTCCATACTATTTTCACGGTTATCACCTAATACAAAGTAATAATCCTTTGTTAGAGTATAACCATGAACTGGTTTCCCTTCAATAGTAATAACTGTACCTTCCGCACTCAGAGTATTTTTACCCAGTTCCCTGTCTATGATCGGTTTCCAGAAACGTGCATTTTGTGGGTTAAGGTCTATTAGGTCGCCCTTTTTAGGCACCACAATTGGTCCGTAATTATCTTTATTCCAGCTGCTGTCGGGAGGAAATATGCCTGTTTCGGGTACACCTGCTTCCATCCTGTTATTGCGGTCTATTTTTACTGCGAACGGGAACGGCCGGAGTTGTCCGTTTACAAAAACTTCCTGCTTCTTAATCCTGATAATATCCCCGGGAAGACCCTCAATTCTTTTTACCAGGTTTATGCTGTTTTCATCAGGGAGCTCCGACCCGTAAGGGTACTTGAAGACGATGACATCGCCTCTTTCAGGATCTGAAATTGAAAAAAAATCAACTGAAGGAATAGAAATTTCCGTAAAAGGAATATAACGGGGTGTATGAAAGTCATACGCAATTTTACTGACGAGGATATTATCACCTACGAGTAGAGTATTTTCCATTGATCCGGTGGGTATTCTGAATGCATCAATAAAAAATGATTTAACTATGACTGCAAGTACAAGGATTATTAAAAATATCCTGATAAAAGTTCCGAACCTGGTTCTTTTTTTCCGGGGAGTATATTCCGGCGGCGGAGCTTCGGTAAAAACAGTATTTTGAGAAGGGTTAAACAAGTAATGCCTCCTTTTTACTATTCGTCAATTTGCAGTACAGCAAGGAAAGCCTCTTGGGGAATTTCTACATTACCAACCTGTTTCATCCTTCTCTTGCCCTCTTTTTGTTTTTCAAGTAATTTTCTTTTTCTGGTAATATCCCCACCATAACATTTAGCTAGTACATTTTTCCGGAGTGCTTTTACAATAGATTTGGATATTACTTTGGTCCCGATTGCTGCCTGGATTGAAACTTCAAATAACTGCCTGGGAATAAGATCTTTTAATTTGCTGCAGACTTTCCTGCCCCAGTCATACGATTTATCCCTATGAACAATCATAGATAATGCATCCACAGGTTCGCCGTTAAGCATTATGTCAAGTTTAACAAGATCGGAATCACGATAGTCTATATATTCATAATCGAATGATGCATATCCCCTTGTTGATGATTTAAGCTTATCATAAAAATCAAAGATGATTTCCGAAAGCGGAAATTCATATTGAAGATCGGCTCTTGTCGGATCTATATAAGTGGTATTTTTGTAAATTCCTCTTTTATCCATTGCAAGCTTCATTATGTTGCCGACATATTCGCTGGGACAAACAATCTGGGCTTTTATAAACGGTTCTTCAATCCTTTCAATTTCGCCTATTGGAGGCATTTCAGCAGGATTGTCTACTATAATTTCTTCATTTTTCTTGTTATATACAATATATTCTACGTTTGGAAGCGTGGTAATAATCGATTGATTATATTCCCGTAATAACCTTTCCTGCACGATTTCCATATGCAGCAGTCCAAGGAATCCACACCGGAATCCGAATCCCAGCGCCGCCGATGTTTCAGGCTGGTAAACAAGCGCCGAGTCATTCAGCTTAAATTTTTCAAGAGCGTCACGAAGATCTTCAAAGTCATCCGAAATAGTAGGGTAAAGTCCGCTGTAAACCATAGGCTTTACATCCTTATATCCCGGCAGGGGTTTGGCGGCCCCACCTTTTGGATGTGTAACAGTATCTCCTACTTTGGTATCATTCACATCCTTAATGCCCGCTATAAGATATCCCACGTTTCCGGCCTCAAGTTCATCGGATTTTAACTTCCTTAACCCCAGCACGCCTATCTCTTCAGCCTCAAATTCGTTATTAGTAGCGAAGAATTTTATCTTATCATTTGTTTTGAGCCGGCCGTTAAAGATCCTTATGTACGCGATTGCGCCGCGGTAAGCATCAAATATGGAATCAAAAATCAGTGCCTGCAGCGGTGCATCAGGGTCGCCTTTGGGCGGGGGAATTTTAGTTACAATTCTTTCAAGAAGCTCATCAATCCCAACCTTGGTTTTCGCACTAACCAACAAAATTTCATCATCTTCGCACCCTATCAGATCAATTATCTGGTTTTTAACCTTATCAATTTCAGCGCTCGGCAAATCAATTTTATTGATGACGGGAATTATTTCGAGTCCTGCCTCAACAGCAAGATATAGGTTGCTTATTGTCTGAGCCTCCACTCCCTGTGCAGCATCCACAACAAGCACGGCTCCTTCACAGGCTGCAAGCGATCTTGAAACCTCATAGGAGAAATCGACATGTCCCGGTGTATCAATCAGGTTAAAAACATAGTCTTTTTTATCCCTGGACTTGAAATGCATCTGGATGGCGTGTGATTTTATTGTAATACCCCTCTCTCTTTCAAGTTCAAGGTCATCAAGCACCTGGGCTTTGGCTTCACGTTCGGTTACTGCACCTGTTTTCTCCAGGATGCAGTCGGCGATAGTAGACTTACCGTGGTCTATATGTGCAACAATACAAAAATTTCTTATGTTTAACATTCGTTTCCTGTTATTGAATACAAATATATAAAGGGAGGTAATATATTAAAAGTTACTTAATAATAGCGGAAAAGCTCCTCTAAGTATTTGTAGTAATCCTCAGTAACAGCTATACAAGATGTGATCCCGACAAAGTTGGAGAAATCTTGAACCCTGAAATCCCGTTCTGCTCTGGGCTGTTCTGCCGAGCATCTTCTTTTTATGCAGCCCTTCCGAAAAAAGGTGTAGATAAAATAAGCAGGTATGACAAAATGGCAGACGCTTTGTTTCCCCGTTTTTCGAGTCCACCATACATTTACCTTTTAGGGACTTTTTTATTCAAAAGAGGCCGCGAAAAAACGCAATTTCCAGGAATAAATAAATATACATATTACAAAGTGGCAGTGCCTCCAATTTAAGAATGCTCCAGAAATTGGTAGAAAGTCGATAAATATTGAAGAAAATTAGGTGATTTCCAGCGTATAATCACCGTTAATGAATTCATTTTCACGGGTAATCTTTCCCTCAAAGGGATAAATTTTGATAACACTTCTAAGCTGGAAGGCATCAAGAATTTTTTTATAATCTCCTTTGTTAATCTGGATTTTGAACCTGCTTTGAAGCGGCTGGATTTCAGCAAAATATTTTTCCCCTTCTCTGATAATTCGACTGACACAGAAAGGACTGCCATCTGATAAATCTGAAAGGTCGAGTATCTGCATTGCGCTCCTCCAGGTTGTGATAAAAGCATCTATTTCTAATAGGATATAAAACTGCCTGTCCCCTAAAGAAGCACTACACAGTCGGAAATTATGAATTCATCCTTAAATACACAACTGGAAAATAAAAAATGTTTACTTTTCTTTACCAGCAGAAGAAAAAAAGCGGACGCACAAATTGAATACGTCCTCCACTGCTATGTCATCTATAAGGTCGGATTTGCGAATATATACCTTGTTTTCACCGATAGGTGCCCAATTAAGAGGATTGGTAGGACCAAAGATTGAGATCTGGGGAGTTTTTGTGGTTCCCGCAACGTGCATTATGCCTGTATCATTTGATATAAACAGATCCGACAGCGAAATTAATGCTGCAACTTCCGGAATTTTTCTGTTGATGAATAGAGGAAGTTTGAACGGAACATTTTCTGTAACAAATTTTATCTCTTCCCTGTCGCCTGAACTACCAGTCAGGTAGAAATCCAATTCGTACTTTTCTTTAAGCTGTTTAATAAGTGAGGAATATTTATATAGCGACCAGCGATTCTGGGGTTTGCCTGCCCCGACGTGAAGTCCTGTCAGCCGAGCGTTATTCTTACTACGGAAGGATTCTATAAACTTACCGGCGGTCTTAATGTCATTCTGGTCAAAGGTAATTTCTGATCTATAATTATTTGTGGTTATGCCGAAAGGTCTTACGATATCAAGACTCCTCTCAGATACATTCGAATCGGGATGTTTCCTCCAATCTATTTCCACTCTCCTGTCAAATAAAAAAGCACTTTCGTTGTTTTTACCGTCAAGACTTCGCGGACCGATCCGGGTTTCAGTTTTTGAAAACCGGGCAATAAGGTTGCTTGTAAACGAGATAGAAACAGTGACAGGAACCAGAGTTACATCATATCCCTCTTTCAATAGCCTTATAAACTTCGAAAGGTAATAAGGGTTATATATCTTCTTTTTATCGAAGATGAAGACCCTGTCGAGAAATTTATTTTTTATCATGCCGGGATAATTAAAAGGACTGACTACAAGTGTAATATGACTTTGAGGGTATTTTTCCTTAATTGCCCTGAATACGGAAACACCGGCAAGGAGATCCCCCAGCTGATTGTGCTGCCTGACTACAAGAAATTTTTTAGGACTGCCGAGATCTGTGCTTTTATTCTCCGGAACGGAAAAAAGCTTTTTGAAGATATTATAAAGAACAGATGAAATGAAGTTTTGTTTTGCCATTTAATTAATTTTTGTCGTTCTCATCCTTCTTTTTTATCTCCCTGAACTCGGCTTCCTCAACGTTATCAAACTTACTATCAGGCTTTTTTTCTCTCCGGAAAGTGTCCTTATTTTTTGCTCCTAACTTGAAGTTTACTAAGAACAGCTTCAGGACGTAGTATATGACATAAAATAATACAAAAAATAAAATTAATCTGATTAAACTCATTCTATCCTCTTCGATTCAGGCTTAAAGTATTCCTTTACGCCTCTGTCCTTTCTGAATATCTGTTTGAATAATTCATTGAAATCCTGATCATTATTTACAAAATCAATTTCGGTCGAGTTGACAATAAGCAGAGGTGTATTTGAATACCTGAAGAAAAAGTGTGTGTAAGCATCACTTAGTTCCTCAATGTAACTTCTAGTAAGATTCCTTTCTATTTTCCTCATTCTTTTTTTAATGTTAAACATTAGCCTATCAACACTCGACTGAAGAAATACAACAAGATCTGGTTTTCTTAAACTTTGAGATAACAGGGGAAAAATGCTTTCGTATAATTTCAGTTCCTCGCCGCTAAGGTTTAAGTAAGCAAAAATTCTGTCTTTATCAAATACATAATCGCTAACTATGAACTCTGTAAAAAGGTTTTCTTGGTTAAGCTCTTCCTGCTGTTTGAAGCGGTTTATTAAAAAAAACATCTGTGTCTGGAAAGCATATCTTTTACGGTCGGAGTAAAACTTTTCAAGGAAGGGGTTTACTTCGAATTGTTCGAGTATGGGTTCTGCATTAAGCTTATCGCTTATCTTTTTAGCAAGTGATGTTTTTCCGGCCCCTATCACGCCTTCAATGGCTATATATTTAACATCGGGATTATCGATTAATTGATTTACCATTATAATTTGTATTCAGTTTTAGCGATTATATTTTTTTCGATTTTTTCAAGATCGATTTCTGAAGCTTTAATTTCTTTTTCGGGAATTATAAAAACCGGGGCAATTTCGATAAAGGGTACAATTACGAAATCCCGGTTCATTATTCCCTCGTGTGGTATCCTCAGTTCATGATCGGAATAAATCGTTTTGTCGTAAAATAACAAATCCAGATCAATTTCCCTTGGTCCCCACTTTTCTCTTTTCTTTCTTCCCAGCTGATCTTCAACCAGCTTAAGTAGTCGGAAAAGCTCCTTAAGCCAGTAATCTGTCTTTATCCCGATCACGGCATTTAAAAAATTATCCTGTTCTGTATTGCCGTAAGGTTTCGTTTCATACACTGAAGATTTGGCAGTAATGGTACAGCCAGGGTCGAATTCCAGCAGCTCAACCGCCCTGCGTAGATTTTCCTCCCTGTTTCCTTTGTTGGTTCCCAGCGCTATGTATGCAGTTACTGAAATGGTTTTTCCGGATTTAAAATTCTATTCTGTCTTTAATTACCTCAACTTCAACGCAGTCAACTACTCCTCCAAGCGGTGGATTGTTTTTCCTTACACGAACGCATACCTTATCAAGTCGTTTAAAGTTAAGCAATAGCTGATCCGCAATCTTGACCGCAAGGGATTCTATAAGATAATGCTTTTCGTCGAGTGCAAGTTTATAGATGAATTTATACACTTTGTGGTAATCTATTGTTTCAGAAAGGTTATCATCGATTGCTGCTTTTGAAAAATCAGTATATAAATCAACGTCCGCTTCAAAATTTCCGCCTACAGTCTGTTCCTCCGATAAAACCCCATGGTATCCGTAGAAAGTGGCCTTTTTTATCCTTATAATATTCTGCATAAATTCTCCATAAAATTAAGCTCATTTTATTCTTTTAAAGCTATAACACCAAGGGCCCGGCCGGAACTTTTACCGTCCCGCCTATAGGAATGAAGCAGCTCTTTATATTCATAAGTGCACAGGGAGGATTTCTGAATCTGATGGTAAGGGACACCTGCATTTAGAATCATATCAAAATTTGCTGCCGCAACATCGAGGTGAAGTTTATTATTCTTTTTATCTATATACCGTGCCTCAAAAAGATCTGCCACTTCTTTTCCTACTTCATAGTTTACCTGACTTACCGATGGTCCAAGATACACAAATAAATTCTTAGCATTGCATCCGAATTCTGACTTAAGGCGATTTAAGGTTTTCGCCGTGATTTTCTTTTGTGTCCCTCTCCATCCAGAATGGATCCCGGCTATTATTTTTTTCTCAGAATCATAAATAAAAATTGAAGTACAGTCAGCGGTGCTGATGCATAAAGAGGTATTGGTTCGGTCAGTTATCATTGCATCGGATTCACCAATATTCCCTGGAACAGAAACGTAGGTAATTCTATCTCCGTGTACCTGTTTCTGATATGCAGCACTTTCCAGGGTTAAGCCGAGTGAACCGAAGAAAATTTTCCGGTTATTTATTACCCTTTCTCTCCCATCATCCACAGAAAGAGACAGGTTAAAATAATAGGGCGGCGGATTATAGTCGGGACCAATTTTGGTGCTGAATCCGAATATTATCTCCGGAAATCCTTTAAATATATATGGCTTAAGTACAAGCATAATAGAAATGCAAATTTAAGAAATATTTATTCGTTAATTAAAAAGTTAAATGGAATATTATTAGTAAGTAGTACCCTCTCATTCAATTGAGAATCCATAGGGCAAGTGTTATATTGGCATACTTGTTTGAATCTTGATAGGAATAACATTGAAAATACTGATAACTAATGATGATGGAATTGAAGCTTTGGGTATTGCGGCACTTGCTGAATCACTTAAAGAAATTGCCGAAGTAACTATAGTAGCTCCTCTTAAGGAACAAAGCGCGGTGGGGCATGCTATAACAATGCAGCTTCCACTACGCGTAACTGACTATAAAAAGAACGGATTCTTCTTCGGCTATGCGGTAAGCGGCACACCGGCCGACTGCGTTAAGATTGGAGTCAGGAATATCATGAAATCGCCGCCAGATCTCGTTGTGTCAGGCATAAATCACGGTTCTAATACGGCGATAAATATAATATATTCAGGAACTGTATCAGCAGCCCGCGAAGCCGCAATAATGGATATCCCTTCTATGGCAATTTCTGTTACGAATCACGATGCTTCCGATTTCAGGTTTGCAGGGAAAATATCGAAACTACTGGCTCTGGAACTTGCAGGTAAAGATCTCCCCCTGGGTACACTTTTAAATGTAAATGTACCTGATCTTCCTGAGGACCGGATATCCGGCGTAAAGCTGACGCGTCAGGGAAAATCCAAATGGGATGATATTTATGAACAAAGGGTTGATCCGTACGGCAAAAATTATTACTGGCTGACGGGGAACCTGATGGAGGTTGATACTGAAATTGAAACAGACCAGGCTGCGATAAGGAAAAATTATGTGTCCGTTAGTCCTATTCATTTCGACTTAACCGATTATGAAACTTTTAAAAGAATGAAAAACTGGAAAATTGAGAACCTGCTGAATGGTAAAAACTCATAATATATTTCAGATAGATGCATTTACTGAGAATTCGTTCGAGGGAAATTCTGCGGGCGTTATGTTCGCAGAGGATTTTTCTTCTGAATTGATGCAGAAAATCGCCCGAGAAATGAATGTTGCAGAAACAGCTTTCCTCTCCTCTTCAGAGAAAGCAGATTATAAACTCCGCTGGTTCACACCGGCAGTGGAGGTACAGCTCTGCGGTCATGCCACTATTGCATCACTCCATTTTTTATTTGAGAACGGCAGGCTGACAGATAATTCCTCCGTAAAGTTTGAAACACAAAGCGGAATATTAACCTGCGGTATCAGGAAGGGCTGGTACTATATGCAGATACCCATTTACAAGATTGAGGAATATTCCGGTTGTAAAGCGGAAGTAATTGAGGCTGTAGGCGCTGAAAGGAATTCCGTTCCTGATGAAACTCCCTTTATTATCCTGGATAATGGAAACCTTTATTTCAGGGTGGATGGATTAAAAACACTGCAGAGTTTAAAACCGGATTTTAAGAAACTGAAGAAATTAACTGAAGATAAGCACGAATTTGAAGGAGTTGTTGTTTACTCCCTGGAAACCCTGGAGGATTCAAGCTTTGCCCACAGCAGGTATTTTGTTCCTTATTACGGCATTGATGAAGATCCGGTGACAGGATCAACAAACGGACCAATGCTGATGGTATTAAGAGAACTCGGCTTAGTAGATAATGAAGCTGAAGATTTGTCCCTAGTATTTGAACAGGGAGATACAATAGGACGGAAAGGAAGGGTTAAGGTTTCATATAAAAAGTCAACCGACGAATTATATATATCAGGGAAAGCAGTTACGGTTCTTAAGGGAGAATTTACTTTTTAATGTTTAACTTTGATAATATCAATCTTTCCTTTTCATTTAATGGATTCTTTTTCTTTTTAGGACTGGTATTCCTTACCGCATATGCGGTATACATGTATCGCTATACTCTTCCTCCGGTCAGTTCTGTAAAAAAGACCATCCTCGTTCTTCTTAGGACATTCGCACTTATCCTCCTGCTCTTCATCATATTTGAACCTGTTGTTACCCTGATAAAAAAAGTTATCCTTCAGCCGGTCAACCTCGTATTTGTGGATGACTCACATTCTATACAAATTAAAGACGCTACACAACGAAGCGAGAATGTTAAACGTTTTGTCGACGGATTAAACAATAATAATTTATCGGGCAGTTCAGAATTCTTCACCTTCGGCTCTCAGATAACTCCCTTTCCCTACGACAGTCTTTCACGATTAAGTTTCCGGGAAGGGAGTACAAATTTTTCAGAAATCTTTTCTTTCATTAAAAATAAAAAGGAAAATATTGCATCTGTTGCGATAGTAAGTGACGGTGTTATAACTGAAGGTGCTAATCCCCTGTTTAATGCAGAAAAGTTGAATATCCCAATTTTTACTATTGGAGTCGGTGATACCACCAAAAGGAACGATGTACTCATAAAAAATATTCTCCACAATGAATTTATATATGCCGGAACTCCTACTACCATTTCAGCTTCTGTTTTGAACAGAGGATTCGGGAATAAGCCTGCTGTAATTTCTCTTTATGAAGGAGGCCGCCTACTGGAGCAAAGAACTTTTGACTTATCGACGGACGGCACCCAGAATGAAACTTTTACCTATATACCTAAAACAGGCGGTGAAAAAAAACTGGCTCTGGAACTTAATGATCACGAGGGAGAATTTACTTTTGAAAATAATAAAAGTGTGTTTTATATAAATGTTCTCAGTAATAAAGTTAAGGTTTTGATCTTAACCGGGAGTCCTTCCCCTGATCTGTCCTTTATAAAGAATTCACTTGAAGAGGATAAAAACCTGTCAGTAAAATCGTTAACCCAAACAGCCCCCGGTAAATACATTGAGAACATTAACGCTGCCACGGAGCTTGACAGTGCGCAGGTACTGATCCTTTTAGGATTTCCTTCAAAAGGGACAGGCGCAGAGCTGCTGAACCGTGTAAAGAATGCTGTTACATCAATGGGAAAGCCTTTCTTGCTGGTCCTGGAAGACAATACGGATCTAAACAGGTTAAGAACTCTTCAGCCGGAACTTCCGTTTACTATTCAAAACATTGATAACGGATTCTCGGAAGTTCAGCCCGTGGTTCAAAACAATGAGAATGAAAACCCGCTTATCCAAAATGAATCTGATAATCCTGCCGGTTCCTGGAACAATCTTCCCCCGGTTTTTATGACAAACGCTGAGATGAGTGCCAAACCTGAAAGCGAAGTAATTGTTAAAACCAGGCTGAACAATGTGGCTTTGAATACCCCGATGATAGTATCAAGGAGAATCGGTACGAAAAGATCGATAGCAGTGCTGGCAGGCGGAATATGGAGATGGAAGCTTCAGACGGCGACAAAGAAGCTGACCTTGTTTGATAGTTTTATTCACAACAGCGTCAAATGGCTAAGAAGTACGGAAGAACAGAAACAGGTTTCGGTTAAGACATCTAAAAAGCTTTATGCCCTGGGTGAGCCAGTAGAGTTTTCAGCTGAAGTTTATGATGCTTCATATAACCCTGTTGCAGATGCGGAGGTAAATGTAACCATAACCTATAACGGGAAGAAGGATGAGGTAATATTAAATTCGTTGGGAAGTGGGTTGTATGAAGGCACATATCAGACTGCTCAAACCGGTGATTTTACGTTCAACGGGAAAGCTTCTCGAAATAATAAGTCGCTCGGTACTGACGGCGGAAGCTTTAATATCGGCGAGGTTGATATAGAACAATTAAATCCCGTAGCAGACTATGAATTTCTAGCATCACTTGCTGATAATACAGGGGGTAAATATTTCTATTATACTGATATGAATGCGGTATATCCTTTCTTAAAAAATATCCGGCAGAATGCATCAAAAGAAAAAACGGAGGTTAATGAGATCAGACTATGGTCGAATGAATGGCTTCTTATTATAGTGATAGTTCTGCTCGGAACTGAATGGTTTATAAGGAAACAATCGGGAATGTTATAGAGAGAAAGATGCGTGTAACAGGGAAATTATTTCTTGATTTTTTACTGCCGCGGTTCTGTCCCTGCTGCGGCCTAAAGCTTCTGTCTGCCGAACCTCCTGTATGCGGAAAGTGTCTTTCAAGGATTAAGGAGGCAGACCCTAAAAGGATTTCATCAGAATTTGACCGGAAATTTGCCGAAAAAGAAATTATAACCTCTTTTACTTCCTGTTTCGTCTTTGAAAAAGATAAAGAGCTTCAGCAGATAATTCATTCTCTCAAATATGGAAGAAAATTTCTGCTGGGAGTTTTTCTTGGGGAATTACTGGGACAAAAATTGATAAAGGATTTCCCCGGCTGTAAATTTGATATGGTCGTACCTGTTCCGCTGCATCATTTGAGGATGGCCGAAAGACAGTTTAACCAGTCTTATTATGTGGCAAAAGGTGTAAGTAAGACAGTCGGCATTTCTGTAAGGAAAGGAATTATCAGAAGAAAAAGATACACTGAAACACAGACCACTATGAAAATATCCGAACGGGAGAAAAATGTGAAAAATGCTTTCAGGTCAAAGGGGAGGCTTAATGGCGAATCTATTCTGCTTGTAGATGATGTTATAACAACCGGGGCAACTCTCAGTGAATGCGGCAAAGCCTTGCTTGAGGCCGGCGCAGCAAAGGTATACGCAGCCTCTGCGGCAATAGCCGACTAAACTAACTACATCCTTTCAGGGGCTCTTACACCCAGAATGCTAAGGCCGTTTTTAAGTACAATCCTTGAAGCAATTGCCAGGGCAACCCGTGCTTCAGCCAGTTTCTTTTCAGTACCGAGTATTCTGCAGAAAGTATAAAACTTGTGGAATGCCGCAGCCAGTTCTTCAAGATAGGTGCATATCCTGTTAGGTTCAAAGTTTTCAGCACTTCCCAGTACTTCATCCTTAAATTTATTCAGTTTTTTAAGCAGTTGAAGTTCTTCATCTGCACTTAGTAGGTTAAGGTTTTGAATAGAAGGCTTTAATTCCTCTTTCTCTATCATCTTAAGTATAGAGCAGATCCTTGCATGCGCATATTGAAGATAAAATACCGGGTTCTCGTCCGACTGCTTTTTTGCCAGTGTCAGATCAAAATTCATATGCGTGGTGATATTTCGCATGTTGAAGAAATACCTAACCACATCGCTTCCCACTTCATCCAAAAGCTGGTCCAGTGTAATATAATTCGCTTTCCGGGTTGACATCTTCACTACTTCTCCGTTTTCTGTAATGGTTACAAACTGGTGTATCAGGACCTTCACCATTTCGATATCATATCCAAGTGCTTTCAACCCTGCAAGAACATCAGGATATGTGGCATTATGGTCAGAACCAAAGAGGTCTACAATCAGATCATATCCGCGGCTGAACTTGGTTTCATGGTATGCTATATCGGGGAGACGGTACGTGGGTTCACCGGAGGATTTTATAATTACCTTATCCTGCTCGTTTCCCATCTCGGATAGCTTCAGCCAGGTTGCGTTCTCCTTTTCGTATGAGAGTTCCTTTTCCCTAAACTCGTTCAATAGGTTTTTAATTTTACCTTCTTCATACAGTGAGTTTTCATTATAAAATATTTTATGGTGAATGCCCAGCCTGTTAAGGGTTCTTTCAATATCCCTAAAGATCTCGATTTCAGCTTTTTCTTTAAACTTACCTTCTGCATGTTCGTCTTTTAATGAACCCTTAAATTCATCAAATAATGATTTTGCGATTTCTTTAATGTATTCACCCTGGTAATAATCTTCCGGGAACTCAACCTTCTGATCCAGTAATTCCAGGTAGCGAAGTCTCACTGAGTCGCCCAAAACCCTCATCTGTCTTCCCGCATTGTTAAAGTAATATTCACGGTCAACATCATAACCTATCCACTCAAGCATATTAGCAACAGTATCGCCAACCACTGCATTCCTTCCATGTCCCACGGTGAGGGGTCCTGTAGGATTTGCAGATACAAACTCAACATTGGCCTTTTTTCCATTATACCTGTCCGATTTACCAAAGTTATCTTTTTCCTGCAGTATATTCTTTAAAATCGCTGCGATAAATTCATTGGTGAAGAAAAAATTAATAAAGCCGGGTCCTGCTATTTCGGTTTTATAGATAACCTTATTGTCAATAGGAAGATTATCGATTATTTCCTGGGCTATTTCACGAGGGTTTTTCTTCAGTTTTTTTGTTAAAAGCATAGCAGCATTGATGGAAAAATCACCGAATGATTCCTGCCTGGGAATCTCAAAAACAAAGGGGATCTCTTTCAGGTATGGAAGTTTTTCAGAGGCAGAAACCAAAAGGTTGTATAAATATTCTTTCAATTTAATTCCGAATTAGTTTTATTAAGGGAGGATAAAATTATTTCTGCACTGTCCTGGCTTTTTTATTACCTATCTCTGCTGCTGCTGGGTCCTGAACATCTTTCACAGGAGCGTCGCCCCAGAGCTTTTCAAGGTTATAAAATTCCCGGGCGTCCTTTTTAAAGATGTGAACGACTACGTCTACATAATCAATCAGCACCCAGTTCAGGCCTTTATAACCCTCCTTGTGCCAATACTTTATGCCTTCATCACGGAGTTCCTTATCAATTTCATCTGCCACTGCCTTAACCTGGGTACTTGAATCAGCCGAACAAATAATGAAATAATCCGCAAAAGCAGTAAGCTTTCTTAAGTCAAGTATTTTAACATCATATCCTTTTTTGTTGAATATGAGACTGGTAATTTTATCAGCAAAATTTTTTGAATTCAAATTCTTCCTTTTATTGATTTAATTTTTTATAATCTTTTCCTATTACAACAGAAACATCCAGGAAGGAGTCGTCGTTTTTCTGCAGAATTACATTTTTGTCCTCAATCCCTAAGGCTGACGCTACCTTTTCAGCATTTGCCCGGTTGCCTGTCCTGTCTATTACCATCGACTTATCTATATCGAACGAAACATAATTTCCCATCTGTACTACATCAAATTTCTCTTTTCTAAGGTAGTCGGTGAATTCTTCCGCTACACCTAAAGCACCGCAGCCGTTCAGCACTTCTACCTGGATTACGGCCGATGCTGTTTTTTTAATGCTGGTTGTGTTCTGTTCAGTGTAATGGGCGCTTAAGCGGTTGACGAGTGAGAAAGTGAGAAAAATAATTAATATCCCCAGCAGTATTATAATAGAATTGAGGATAAGATTGGAACCCGAAACGCTACTTTTGAAATCTCTATGCTTAGGCTGGGATTTTTCCTTCACTTATACTTCGCTAAATAGTCAATATTCAATAATATTACCATCCCCAGGCACTATCGAAGAAATTATCCCTGTATCCGCTGAATGGGGAATAATATGTCACCGGCAGATTCCTGTATTGAACCGATATAAAGACATCTTTCCATGGCTGGTAGTTGATCGCAGCCTTGCTCAAATATATTCCATTAATATTATTTTCAAATGTCTTACCCAGCGAACTGTAGGGTGAATAGACAACGCTTGCGTCTACCTGAACGTTAAGGTTTTTACTGAACTGATAAGACATACTGTTTGTATATGTAGTGAGAGCTAGACTATTGCTTCCGGATGAGGCGTATGAGACATCATAGGTATGATGCATCTGGAAGCTGGAGGAATTAAGGAATCCCAGCAGTGGGGTTCCCTGACTCTGGTTTATAATTCCATCGCTGATATGCTCAGTTGATAACCCTGTTGGCCTGTACTGGGAAAATCCTGTCCCTATCATTACTGCAAAAACTAAAACAAATATTTTCTTCATAATTTTTTTCCCGATTTTACAACATATTAAAGAAAAGAGTGTAAAAAATCAATGGAGCTTTTTTTAATCCTGCTCTCAAAGTCACAGCACTTTACTTATTTTGTTATTCTTATCAACAAGGATAATTTTCGGTTTATGCTTCTTCGCTTCCTCATTGCTCATCGTGGTATAAGTGATGATAATTACTTCATCTCCAACGCTTCCTAATCTAGCGGCAGGACCATTCAGACAGATCATTCCGCTTCCGGCAGGACCTTCAAGAGTGTATGTCTCAAGTCTACTGCCGGTATTCAGGTTAACTACCTGGACTTTTTCAAAAGGGAGAATATCAGCCGCTTCCAGCAGTTCTTTATCAACAGTTATACTTCCTTCGTAATACAGCTCGGCCATTGTAACAGTAGCCTTGTGTATTTTCGAACGGAACATTGTACGGTTCATATCAACTTTTTATATTTTATCGTATAAATATACCTACATATGAAATACAGTATCAAGGTAAGTGAAAATACAAAATTGCAAAAAACTCCAAAATGAGAGCTATTTTTTGATTTTTACTATCATTTCTATCTCAACAGGAGCATTTTTCGGCAGTTCGTTCACTCCTACCGCACTCCTGGCATGGCTGCCGTTCTTTCCGAATATCTTTTCCAACAATTCCGAAGCTCCGTTTGCCACAACCGGCTGATTAGTAAAACCTTCCGCACTATTTACAAATACTGTCACCTTTATTACCTGCTCAATCCTGTTTAGTTCCCCTATTACGCCTTTTACCGCACTCAGGCAGTTCAGTGCGCATAATTGTGCAGCTTTTTTCCCGTCTTCTTCAGAAACCTCTTTGCCCAGCTTACCTGCATATTTCAACTCACCGCTGGCAAAGGGAAGCTGTCCTGCTGTGAATACGAAATCGCCTGCAATTATAGCCGGAACATAAGCGGCCAGGGGTTCGGGTGGATCGGGCAGTGTAAATCCGAGTTCTTTTATCTTTTCTTCAATCATTTATTCTCCTTTTATCAGGTTGTTAGTTTTTCTATTTTTCTTGTTCACGTTTCTAAATATTAATCAGAACGGAAAAATTAAAATGGTTGAAACGAAATTTAAAGAATTATATGAGATAGTAAAAAGACTACGGCTGGAATGTCCATGGGACCGGGAGCAGACTAATGATTCAATTAAGGCGAATACTATTGAGGAAGCGTATGAAGTTGTGGAGGCAATAGACGAGAAGAATTATGATGAGCTTAAAAAGGAACTGGGAGATCTTCTCCTGCACGTCATTTTCCATTCGGTAATTGCAGCCGAAGAAAATCATTTTAAGCTGGATGAAGTTATGGATTCTATAAGCGAAAAACTGGTCAGAAGGCATCCGCATGTATTTGGGAACGTTAAGGTGAATGGATCGGAAGAAGTTAAAAAGAATTGGGAAAGCATAAAACTTACTGAGGGAAGAGAATCTGTCCTTGAGGGCGTTCCAAGGATGCTTCCTGCTTTACAGCGTGCTCACAGACTCCAGGAAAAAGCCGCGAAAGTCGGGTTTGACTGGGAGAAGAAAGAGGATGTCTGGAAAAAAGTTATTGAAGAAATTGAAGAGATGCATGTTTCTGAAACTCAGGAAAGTGCCGACGAACTTGAGAAAGAAATAGGAGACGTATTTTTCGCGCTTGTTAACTACTCAAGGTTCCTCGGAGTTAATCCCGAGAATGCTTTGAGAAGAACCAATGAAAAGTTTATTAAAAGGTTTAATTTCGTTGAGAATCGGGTAAAGAGCAGCGGAAGAAAAATTGACGAATCTAATCTTGAGGAAATGGATAAATACTGGGAAGAAAGTAAAAAGTTCGATTAAACACTCAGAGCAGCTTTTTTTATTTTCCATTGCTGCCGTTTTTATCGACGTTGAACTTCTCGTAAGCATCGATAATATCTTTTACGAGCTTGTGCCTTACTACATCGGTCTTATCGAGATAGATAAAACCAACGCCTTCAATTCTGCTTAAAATTTCCTGCGCCTGCACTAAACCGCTGGCAGTTTTGGGCGGAAGATCGATCTGAGTAATATCACCGGTTATAATAGATTTTGAATTAGCTCCTAATCGTGTGAGGAACATCTTCATCTGCCCTGTTGTTGCATTCTGTGCTTCGTCAAGTATCACAAAAGCATTATTCAAGGTCCGGCCCCGCATATAAGCAAGGGGTACTATTTCAACAACTCTTTTCTCAAGGTAGCTCCTGAGCTTATCGGAAGGCATCATATCATCAAGTGCATCATATAAAGGACGAAGATAAGGATCAATTTTTTCCCGGAAGTCGCCGGGGAGGAAGCCAAGACTTTCACCTGCTTCCACCGCAGGCCTCGCAAGCACTATCTTATTCACTGTCCCCTTTTTAAGAGCCGATACGGCAATAGCTACAGCCAGGTACGTCTTTCCTGTACCTGCTGGCCCTATCGCAAAGCAAATATCGTTCTTCTGCGCTGTCTGGATGTAAGATGATTGTCCCGGAGTTTTTGCTTTTATCGCATCATTTTTAGTATAAAGAACTATCGCATCGAATTCTTTTTCACTTATTATTTCTCTGCCTTCGATGGTAAGGTCAAGGATAGTTTCAACGTCCTGCTGTGAGAGTACCCCGTTTGTATTCAGCACGAACGACATTTCCTTAAGGATTTTTTCGATTAACTCTATTTCCTCAAGCACTCCCTTTATGAAAACGTTCTCACCTCTTACGGAAATTGAAGCATTGAACCTGTCTTCGACTATTTTAAGGTTCGCATCATTCGTACCCAGCAATGCGAGCATATCAACATTTTCCAATACAATCCGTTTCTCCGCAGCAGTCATTATCCTCCTGTGTCTTTTAAATAGAAAAAGCCCTTATCAAATTAATGATAAGAGCTTTTCCAACTAAAATAAAGTGAAACAACAAAACAAAAGAGACAATTATTGAACAGGGGCAGGTTTATAATTTGTTCTCATTTTGTCATATTTTGCTTTTTCTTCGTCTGTTAATTTGGGAACTGTGAATTCCTGTTTTGGATAGATCAAATCAGGATTCTTAATCTTGTCTCGGTTGGCTTTGTAGATCTTCGGCCATGCAAAACCGTTTCCGTAAAAATTATCTTTCTTAGCAATATTCCAGAGACAGTCACCTCTAACAACGGTATATGTCCATTCCTGAGCTTCTTCTACCCACGAATCAAGATTACCCTGCATCTGGTTGTGAACTTTATCAAAGAATTCAGGAAGAGCACTTATTTTGTTCGATTTAAGTGCATCAAGATCTTTCTGCCTGTCAGCTTTCGGACCTTCTTTTCTTCCGATTTTTCCGTTTAGTTCATTTACTGCATTTCTGAAATTATCAACATCAGCTTTGGTAGCGCCCACCAGTGAATATAATTCATTCTGGCAGTCTTCATATGATTGCAATCCCTGGAGCTGATCTTTTAATTTACTGATATCGTTCTGCAGATCATTTATCTGCTGTGTTAGAGCGTCTTTCTGTGATCTGAGGCGTGCCATTTCGGCTTCCCACTCATCTGAGGTCATCTCTTCTTCCTGTGCAACAATGCTTACAGTAAAGAGAAGCAGAAGAGAAAGAACCGTTAATAAATACTTACTTATTTTCATAAAACTTTTCCTCCAATTAGGTAATTAAAAACTTAATAAATTACTGGCCAATTTTGCTCAAATTGGCTTTTGTTTCTTCTTTAGCTTTTTCGCATTGTTGTAACTTTGAGTTTCTGTCCGCTATTTCTTTTTCCAGGCTGGTCCGTTGATCTTTTAATTGATCAGCCTGAGATTGCAAGGAATTAACCTCAGTGCGTAAGTCCTGAAGCTGCTGCATTTCTGCATCGCTAACACCTCCACAGCCGCTCATCACTGCAACAGTAAGTGCGAACACTGCAACTACAGCTGTGTTTCTAGCTAATTTGATTATTTTCATGTTTAGAACCTCCAATTATGTTTTTGTAGTAGGTTGTTAAATAGACTAACCTTTTTCGAACTCATTTTTTTTTTTCGTTCCTAAAACTAAATTAAATAGGAACTTAGAGCAAATAGGTCACTTAATAGTGCCCTGCTATATAAGTAAATTGAGCTAAAAATTCAAGTTAACTTATTATAAATAAACAGCTTGTTGCTTCAGTTCACATTCATATTAATCTTTTCTCAACGAAGCTCGTAAAATCATTGCCAGCAATAATAATATGGTCAAATACCGGAATATCCATAATTTTACCTGATTCTACCACTTTTTTTGTAATGGATATGTCTTCGTTGCTTGGCTCAGGGTTGCCGCTGGGATGGTTATGGATCAAAATGATACTTGCAGAATTATTATCTATTGCCGCCTTGAAAATCTCTCTTGGATGGACAACACTTGAGTTCAGGTTGCCAACTGAAATCACTTCATACCTTATAATTTTATTAGCTGAACTCAGGCAGACCACACAGAAGTGTTCCTTTAATTCATCTCTTAGCAAAGGAATAAATATATCCGCCACGTCCTGCGGTGAAGTTATTTTCTTATCTGAAAACCATTTCGATTGAACCTGAATTCTCCTGGATAACTCGAACGCTGCCAGGAGAGTTGCAGCTTTATCATTTCCTATTCCTTTTGTCCTTGTTAATGTTGATGCGGTCCTTGAAGATAAGACTGCAAGGTTTCCGTAATCATTGATCAATTCCTGTGCGACCTGAACAACTGACTTGCCTTTATTTCCTGTTCTTAAAAGAATTGCAATCAGTTCTGCATCAGTTAAATTATGAGCACCCCTGAGAAGAAGTTTTTCCCTGGGCCGATCGTCTAGGGGTAAGTCTTTAACTCCCGGAATAATATACCTCCTTTTATTTATCCGCCCGATTTAAAGCGGTCAACAAGTTCGAATTTCCCGTCGCTGTACCTGACGATATTAAGGAACCTGTTTATATGTTTTTTTCCGAATGATATGTTATTATGATAGCCCTTTACTTCAATTCCCGATTCCATTGTTGAGATTAGCGACGACCTTGTATCTGCTCCCGCATCAATGAGTGTCAGAAGATACTCAGTGGTATCATACCCGTATAGAACATTTCTGTTAGCGTCTGTCCCAGTTTCCTCCGTAAAATTCCGGCTGAAAGAGTTGAATGATGTGTCGGTATAATCGAAATAAAAGTCAGATGTAAAAGAAAGCTGATCGCTAAGAACGGATGAAGTTTCAAAACCTTTCGCATAGAACCAGTCCTGGTTCCCGAAAATAGACGTGTTTATATTGTATTGAACCATCTGCGACAGAAGAGGGGAAGCATCAATTTTAGTTGAAATCGGAACGTATATTCCCTCCATCACAAGAGAGTCTGAAGCAATATTTGACACCGGACTACTTAGATCGTATGATCCGCTATTGTACGTCTGGTTTTTTATAATCTCTCCTCCCAGCTTCTGAAATTCTTCTATAAATATGGATGCCAGCAATGGAGAATATCCCTGTATTGAATTAAGTACGGAAATCTTTCTTTTACCTGCAACAAAATAAACGTACTGCGCCATTATCTTTGCCCTCATATAAAAAGAAGGATTTGCCTGGAAGAAGTTTTCGCTTAGCTCAACCAGGTCATCATCTGTGGCGGTCGGGGAGATAATAGGTATACCGGAATTCCGGAAATCGATCAGTGTTGCTCTTACTTCGTCGCTGAAAATGGGACCAATAATTGCTTTAATCGCAGGAATCAGACTCAATTCTTCAGCAATTGCGCTTATAACTAATGAATCGTTTTCGGTATCTCTTATAACAAGACCGATCTTATTAACGTGGACTTTATTGTATTCCGCCGCAGCATATTTAATTCCGGCAAGTATCTCATTTGCAACCGGATTCTGTATTCCTTTCCCTGCATCTGTCAGCGGCAGAAGAACACCTAATAAGTTCTGCGATCTATAGTCATCGTTAAGCTTACCAAGCCTGCTTAACAAATTCTCAGCATCCTCCGCCTGATCCGACTTGGGATAATTGTTTATCAGTTCATTGCAGGAACTAATTGCTTTCCTGTAGTTGCCTTCACTTTTTTCTTTTTGTGCAAGTAGAAGAAGAAGATACGGTTTTGCGGCAGAATCAGTTGACACATCGTAATATATTTTTAACTGATGCATCTCAAGGTTGTTTACTGCCAGGTTCTGTCCAATAGATTCGGCGTAAGTCTTATACCCGGGCAACTTCGCATTTGAAACAAGATGCAGAATTTCTCCAAACGCATCCTTATAATTTTCCTGCTCATAGAACACCTTTGCAAGCGCTAGGTGAGCCTCATCATTATAGAGGCTTCCTGGAAATTTTTCCAGGAAATCCAGGAGATATTTTTTAGCAGATTCCGGATCGCTCATCTGAAGATAAGTCTTGCAGGTAAAAAGATATGCAATTGTTGTTTTGGAGTTATAAGGCAGCTGCAGGGCAATCCTTTGAAAGACCGGAAGAGCCTCACTGTATTCACCTGACTTGTAAAGATTAACGGCAAGTTTAAACTGGTTATCAATATCGGGCTGTTGACCGTAGGAAAGGTCATTCAGTATAAACACGAATGCAGCCGACAGGAAAATTGCTATAATATTGTTTTTCTTAATCATCTAATGCCGTCTTTTTTATTACAGTATCCGCGTTCTTTTTCCCCTCTTCAGCAAATTTATTTTCCGGATCAAGTTTAAGCGCTATCTCAAAATATGCAAGCGCGTCTGCAGGTTTCTTTGATCTCATACAGGCTTCCGCCAGCTCTGTGTAAATATCTGCCTCCGCACTTTCACCTGCGTCAATATAGGCCAGGAACTGCTTTTCGGCTTTCTGGTAATCACCGGTTTTGAGATATATTTTTCCCGCCCATTTATTAATTGACTTTTCCTGCGGATTAAGCTTAAGTGATTTACCAACAGGCACAATTGCGTGGGTATACATCCCGAGGTTATAATAAACCACTGATATCAACAGATTCCATTCCCAGAAATTAGAGTACACAATTTCTGTTTTCTTTAGGTATTCCAGTGCGCTTTTAAAATTCTTTAAGTTTATGTCTATCTTTGTAAGGTAAAGGTTTGCCTCCTGCAGCATCTCATCCGGTTCGCCATGCTTTAGAAAATTCAGGAAGTTGATCCTCGCGACCTCATAATCCTTCTGCATAAAATGCGAATAGCCCAGGAAAAATGAAATTACCGGCTCTTCTTCAGGAAGAATATAACTTAATATCTCATCAGCTTCATCCCATCTTTTATTTCTCATAAGGAATTCGCTTAAGTAAATTCTGACCTCTCTATTTTCGGGGTTTGATGTCAGAAAGTTCCTGATAAGTTTTACGGCAGGATTTATATTCCCTATTTTTTCATATACTTCACCAAGCGCAAAGTAGGCATCAGTATAATCCGGATTTTCAGCTATGATTGAGTTGTAAATCTGTACTGCATGAAGTAGTTTCCCCTGCATTTCATAATCAGATGCGAGTTTCATTTTATGGGTAATCTGATTTTCATCGAGCATTCTTTTTATTCCCATTCTATAGTGGACGGAGGTTTGGAGCTGATGTCGTACACTACCCTATTGATTCCTCTTACCTTATTAATAATTTTATTTGAAACATCAGCCAGAAAATCATTGTCGAACCTGAACCAATCGGCCGTCATTCCATCTGAAGAGGTTACCGCTCTTAAAGCCAGAACGTTCTCATATGTTCTCGCATCACCCATTACACCAACCGATTGAATAGACAGGAGAACGCCAAAAGCCTGCCAGATATCATCATATATTCCTGCATTTTTTATCTGACTGATAAAAATATCGTCAGCTTCGCGAAGAATATCAAGCTTCGGTTTTGTGATATCACCTACTATCCTAACTGCAAGTCCCGGACCTGGAAACGGATGCCGGTTGATAAAATCCTCAGGAATTCCCAGTTCTCGGCCGACCTTCCTGACTTCATCCTTAAATAACTCTCTGAAAGGTTCAATGAGGGAAAGATGCATTTTTTCCGGCAGTCCACCTACATTGTGATGCGTTTTAATAGTAGTAGAAGCTCCTTTGACCGAAACAGATTCTATAACATCGGGATAAAGCGTTCCCTGCACAAGGAACTCTGCATTTTCAAATTTCTTTGCTTCTTCCTCAAATACTTCGATAAAAGTGTTTCCGATGATTTTTCTTTTGGTCTCTGGATCCGAGACTCCCGCTAGCTTATTCAAAAACCTGTCTGCGGCATCTATATAAATTACGTGAAGCTTAAACTTCTCCTCAAACATACGGAGAATATTCTCACTCTCATTTTTTCTCATCATACCCGTATTTATATGAACACAGGTAAGATCTTCACCAATAGCCCTGTCAACCAATACCGCTGCCACTGTAGAATCAACTCCGCCGCTCAATGCGCAGATTACCTTCGAGCCGCCTGCCGCATTCCGTATCTCATTTATCTTTTCGCTGATCAAATTTCCGGTCGTCCACTCTCCCTTACACCGACAGATGTTAAAAAGAAAATTATGAATTATTTTCTTCCCCTCTTCCGTATGCATAACCTCGGGGTGGAACTGGAGCCCATATATCTTTTTATCCTCATCCGACATAGCACAGATCGGTGAATGATCAGAGACAGCTATAACGTTAAATCCATCTGGGGAGGATTCCAGGTAATCACCGTGACTCATCCACACAACTGATTCTTTCTTAACATTTTTAAAGAGGGGTGATTCGCTTTTTATTTTAAGAAGTGCCTTTCCGTATTCGCGGTCGCTGGCAGGTTCAACCTTTCCTCCGAGTGTGAGAGATATAAACTGAAGTCCATAACAAATCCCCAGGACAGGTATCCCCAGGTTCAATATCCCCGAATCAATCCGTGGAGCTCCTTCATCGTAAACGCTCATTGGCCCGCCGGAAAGAATTATTCCCGCGGGCTTCATTTCTTTTACCTGGCGGAGAGTTACAGTATGGGGGTGAATTTCTGAATAAACATTTTCTTCTCTAACGCGGCGAGTAATTAACTGTGTGTACTGTGAGCCAAAATCTATTATTAAAATATTTTCTTTATGAATCATTTCCGATTATGAATTATACGAAATGCAATTATATTATTTCAAAGGCTGCTTGTTCAAATGAATTCCATGTCTCCCCAAAACAAAAGAAACAGTTTCCCAAAAAAGCAGTGGATTTTTATAAGCTACTGAGATAACCTTCTAGATTTATTGACCGATCAGACTTTTATAAGCGGCGCTGTCCAACAGATCATTCAAATCAGATAAATCGCTTATCTCAATCTTAATCATCCAGCCTTTGCCGTAGGGATCATTATTTATAAATTCGGGATTGTCGGTCAGATCCTTATTCAGCCCCAGCACCTTTCCGCCGCAGGGAGCAAACATATCGCTTACAGTCTTAACTGCTTCAATCGTTCCGAATGATTCACCCTTTTTTATCTCCCCCAGATTAGGGTCTATATCAACAAACACAACATCACCCAGCTCGCCCTGTGCATATTCCGTAATTCCTATTGTACCAGTATTGCCGTCAACCTTAATCCATTCGTGATCATTAGTATACTTCAGATTATTCGGGAAGTCCATTTTAACCTCAGCTTATTTTCAATTGAAGTGATAGAATTATTTAAGTTGCTTTAAATTCAAATTTTTCAAGAAAGCCGGTATCAAAATTACCGCTTACAAACCTGGGATCCTCAAGCACCTGAAGGTGAAAGGGAATTGTAGTTTTGATACCTTCAATAATAAACTCGTCAAGAGCTCTTTTTCCCCTGGCGATAGCGTGGTTCCTGTCTTTTCCCCATACAATAAGCTTTGCTATGAGTGAATCATAAAATGGGGGTATTGTATAACCATGATAAATATGGGAATCGATCCTTACTCCAAATCCACCGGGAAAGTGGAGCGATTCAATTCTGCCAGGAGAAGGTCTGAACCCTTTAGCAGGATCCTCTGCATTTATTCTAAATTCGATTGCATGTCCCAATGGCTTGCGTGGGAGCGTCTCAATCTTCTCTCCGGCAGCAACAAGTATCTGCTGCCTGATCAGATCAACATCATAAACAAGCTCAGTTACCGGATGTTCAACCTGTATCCTTGTATTCATTTCCATGAAGTAGAATTTTTTATGTTTATCTACAAGGAATTCTATTGTACCGACACCTTCATACTTCACAGATTTGGCACCAAGCACAGCAGTTTCACCCATTAGATTCCTAGTCTCCGCATCGATAATAGGTGAGGGAGATTCCTCGATAAGCTTCTGGTGCCTCCTCTGCACGGAGCAGTCCCTTTCGCCGTAATGATAAACATTACCAAACATATCACCCAGTACCTGGATTTCTACGTGACGGGGGTTCTCGAGGAACTTTTCAATGTAAACATCGCCGTTACCGAAAGCGGATTCAGCCTCTGTACGTGCAGTCTGGTATGCTTTTTCAAATTCAGATTCCTCCCAGACTATACGCATACCCTTTCCGCCTCCGCCTGCCGAAGCTTTAATAATTACCGGGTAGCCTACCCCGGAAGCAGCATGTTTACCTTCCTCAACATCCGCTATAACGCCATCGCTTCCCGGAATCACAGGCACGCCATTTTTCCTCATCGTGTCCTTGGCAAATGCCTTATCGCCCATTGCATTAATCATTTCGGGAGAAGGACCTATAAACTTGATTCCTGAATCGGCGCATATTTCCGAGAAGTTTGCGTTCTCCGCCAGGAAACCATAACCCGGATGGATCGCATCGGAGCCGGTAATTTGGGCTGCCGAGATAATCAGGGGAATTTTAAGATAACTTTCTTTGCTGGGGGGAGGACCAATACAAACAGCTTCATCCGCAAATGTAACATGCAGCGAATCTTTATCTGCTTCGGAATATATCGCTACAGTTTTTATCCCCAATTCTTTGCATGTCCTGATAACGCGTAACGCTATTTCGCCGCGATTGGCGATGAGAATTTTGTTAAACAAATCTTCCTCAAACTTCCTGAGAATTAACTTGTCTGAACCAGGAATAATGGCTGATTATATTCAACCGGTTTACCGTTTTCAACAAGAATTTTTACAATTTTTCCGCTTACGTCTGATTCAATTTCATTCATAAGTTTCATTGCTTCAACTATACACAGAACAGTTCCCTGCGAAATCGTATCGCCAACCTGTGCATATGGATCGGCATCAGGTGCCGGGGCTCTGTAGAAAGTTCCCACTATTGGAGAATGAACTTCGTGCAGTTTTTCCTTGCTTTCTTCTTTGGTGGTGCCGCTTTCCTCACTCTTTTGGGCGGCAGAAGCCAGGGGGACAGTTTGTGAATGAGGGAGAATCTGCGGTTGAGTAATAGCCTTAACCCCCCTTATTTTCTTTGCTATTTTAACTCGCAAACCATTTTCTTCAATCTCAAGATCCGTAACTTCGCTTGAATCTATAAGCTTAACAAGTTTCCTGATCAGGTTTAAATCCATTGGATTCCTTGGTTTTTAAGATTTTATTCTTTCAACGTACTCACCTGTCCTGGTATCAACCTTCAGTAAGTCGTTAACATCAATAAATAAAGGAACATTTACACTTGCACCGGTTTCCAACTCTGCGGGCTTCAGTGCACCTGTTGCTGTATTACCCCTAAAGCCCGGTTCGGTGTGAACCACTTTAAGCGTGACAAAAATCGGAATTTCAACATTTATTATTTCAGACCCGTTGAAAAGGATATCAACTTCTTCACCCTCTTTAAGGTACTTCCCGCCGTCGCCGAAGAGGCTTTTAGAAATGTTGATCTGTTCGTAAGTATCATTATCCATACACACCAGGAAATCTCCCTCCCTGTAAAGGAACTGATACTTCCTTCTCTCTACCCTGACGATATCGATACCCTCGCCTGCGCGGAAAGTATTATCGAGAACCTTGCCGGTTCTTAGATTTTTTAAGGTAGTCCTTACGAATGCACCCCCCTTACCGGGTTTTACATGTTGGAATTCAGTAATCGTATAAAGATCGTTTTTATATTTAATTATAAGTCCATTTCGAAAATCAGAAGTATCGGCCATAAATCCCTAGGTTTAAAATTTATTAATAGGATAAAAAAAATAGATATATACAGCCTGAAAGTCAAGAAACAGGATTTGATAAAAACAGGCCGTTTCGGGTTAAAAGCAACCCGTTTTTTGATAAAAATGTACATAAAAATGAAAAAAGCCGTTAGAAAGCGGCTTTTAAAGAATTGCGTAATATCAAGCTTCAACCAGGGCCAGGTAGCGATCAGCCTCCCTGCTGGCTGTGGAGGTTTTATAATCCTTTTTAATCGTTGTTAATAGATCCTTTGCCTGTTCTTTTTTTCCGGCGTTTATATAGTTTATCGCACTTTTCAGCAGGAAGTCGGGATTATCTACATTATACTTGCTAACGTGAGCAGCGTCCCTATAAAGGTCTGCCGCTTTCTCAAACTCTTTTTTATAAGCGTAATACCCTGCCTGTCCCGCCAGTGAAGCGGCCTTTAGCATGGAAATATCGCCCGTATAATCCTTATAGTAATTAAAAGCCTCATCAAACTTACCCAGGCTGTTATAGCTGTTAGCGAGGTAGATCTTTGCAGTTTCACCATTTTCCGTTCCGTCATACTCCTCAACAATCTTTTTAAGACCCATTACCTCAGTGCCTGCTTTACCTTCAATTGCCTCAAGGTACGCGCCCCTGTCGTACGAATCGATAACCCTCGACAATGCAACTCCAGCTTCCTGGTTAACTTCCTTCTTATGGTTAACATAATATATCACGGCAAGAATAATAACGACGAGTACTCCTGCGTAAGCTAAGAGTCGGGACTTATTTTCCACCACAAAACTCTGCGCCTGGTAATAAGATGTAACAAGCTTATCTTCTTTAATTTCTTTCCGTGAAAGTTTTTTCTTTTTAGTGAGCATTTACGTTCTGTCCTACAGATTATTCTTAAAAATCAAAGTATTAAATTTAATACTTAATGGATTAAGGTTCCAATAAAAAATTCATTATTAGTGCGCCCGGCAGGATTCGAACCTGCAACCTTTGGAACCGGAATCCAACATTCTATCCAATTGAACTACGGGCGCAAAATTTACACAGCAATTTCCAGTTATAAAAGTTACAAAAAAAATATTGATTATTTAGAGGAATTATTTCATCACCTTGCAGGAATTAGTTTTAATCCATTTTCCAGTTTCTATTCCGCATTTAATGGTTTCAACCGGTTTCACATCAGATTTTACCAATCAAATCTTTGTAATGTATGGTATCTCTCCATCGCTAAAAGATGATCCCAACCAGAGAGAGATAAAAAAGTGTAATATGCTGCACTTATTCGATTAGGAAATAAAATGGAGACTGTTTATATGAAGGAAGTTTTAAAGGAAGCGGATGGGGTTGGAGTAGATCCAGGCGTTACTGTTGTGGAAGATCTCAACCCTGTAGACTCCCCTCGATTTAACTTTCATTTCATAGTTTGAGGATTCTGTTTTGGTGTAAAGTTTGCCGTTCCTGATAATTCGTATCTCTGCTTTGTCAACTGGAACTTTTACAATCAATTTTGTTTCACTTGTGAAACCGGGTGATTCCCCCATACAATATTTCTTGCTTCCTGCTTCGGCATAAAATTCGAATCCTTTTGAATCAGCATGGTAATCATTGGCAATAAAACATTTCCCCTCTTCCAGAGACTTGTATATTATTTTTTTTGCAGCTTCTATTCCTTCGGGTGAATTATCCCTCTTTATTTTTTTTTCGGTCAGGATGTGCGTCCGAATTGATTTGAAAAGAACCTTATATGGGAATACTTCAACTTCAAGGAATCCCAGAATGTTGTATTTGTGCGCGTGCGCATCAACCCCACCTATACCAACGACTTTCCTTTCCTGGTTGAGGTCGTCCCACACTTTTAGCGTTTCAGCGGGAGGTGCTTCTATTGTCTTTAAAGGATGAAGGAATGCCTTGTACTTATTTTCTTCGGTGAGGTTTTCCATCCACTCCGACATATGATTCCAGATCTCTATTCCTGTGAAATCTTTTGTGTCCCATTCTGTCCATGGATACGGCGGATGCTCGGCCATATGTGTTCTTTTTTCATGGGGATGAGCAAGGAAACCTATCCCTCCGGCTTCTTTAATTTTTCTTACGTATTCTTTGGCTGATATCCTCGTGGAATATGTTTCGTTGATATTAAATGCCAGGTAGTGGTTTTTGTTTTCTTTGTCATTTATTTCACATCCTACAAGCAGCAGTGTCTTACCGTACCATTTTTCGTAGCCTTCCTTTAGGGCTCGTAGTGTGTTGTGATCAGTAAGGATAATAAAATCTAATCCTACTTCATCAGCGAAACCGGCTATATCTTCAACTTTTCCGGAACCATCCGAATAAATAGAGTGCATATGGAGTGCTCCTATGGACTCATGCATGGCGATTCCAAAGATATTTGGCACAAAGTAAAGATTTCATATAGGTAAGTTATAAAATATTCGTAAAGAAAAAACTTTAAGAGTGTACCCCATAGCTTTGCGTTAAACTTCGGGAGAGGGAGCACAGGATAAACTGTTGAAACGATTGGTTCGGGTATCCTTGATTTCTGTTCAGCCCATTATTAGTTCAAGGTTTAATTACAAATCGATAGGACCTCAATTCGACAGCCTGAGTGAGAGATTATGAGATTCTGAACTAAATTCAGAATGACAAGTTGGGTTCGTAATGATTAGTTAGAAACGGGTGGTGAGGTCGAGAAGGATCCTGCCCGAGGTGCTGGTTTGCTCGAAAATTCCTTCGTAGCTGACCGAAAGGAAAACCGGATTTAGCAGAAAGGTTGAAAGGTCAACAGAAACAGAGTTCTGATTTAGTTTTCCAATGGCGCTATAAAACTTGTACTGCGTGTTGCGGTAGTAAACTGAAAAATCGAAATAAATTCCAAAGCTCCTGCTCAACCTTAAGCCTGCAACCCCGCCTTCAATATAACTGGTTATCAGTTTGGTGTAAGAAACAGTTGGGGTTATTTCTATCTCCGGGATCCGTGAGTATGTAAGGTAGCCACCGAAATTTCTCGTAGGTTTGATATCTGATTTCTGAAACCTGTATCCGCCTGTCAGTCCCAGGTTCAGCCTGTTAAAGGGTCTGATGTTAAGCCTCGCGTTGAATCCCTGCCTGGTCTCGTTTTCAAACAAACTGTCGATAAAGTTCTTAAATGTTTGGTAATAAATTACGTTCTTCCGCGCATCATAATTTAGCGAGAATGAAACCACTCTTGAAGGAGAATATCTTACGGATGCAAAAAGACTTGTAAGCTGGAATTCGTTTTTCTTCACTCCGCTGATCTGTTTGAACATATCAACTTCAGTTGATAAAAAAACATTCGTATTCGGCAGCAGCGAATTGGAATGCTGGAAATAAAGGAATCTCCTGTCTGTTTTAAAATCATTGGTCTGCTCGAAGAAGGCAAAGGTGTTATTCATATAACCTGAACTTAATGAATCTTCACGCCCTACGTAGAAGCCGTACTCAAACAGCTTAAGGTTGAGCCCGAGATCAGTATAGTTTGGTCTTGATCCTGCGACAACACCAACGTAATTTTCTCTTATTCCTGTTTCAAACTGTATTCCGTCAATTGAGCTAATATTTGATATTTTCCTGTTAAGATGCCTTCCCAGCCACACTGTGGTTTTGAGATCAAATTCATAACTTAAAGCAAAATCGTACACCCTGAGACTCCTGCCGAAGTTATCCTTTATACTCGACCACTGATCTGCCCTGTACGCAAATGTCATATAATCGGAGAATGACAGCCTGCTTCCACTTATGTTCTTTGCCTTCAGTGCAAATGAATATCGCCACCTTTGGTTATCAATGAAGTACGGCGAGTTGGAAACGTTTGAGTATGACTGCACAGAAAGTTTTCCTGAAATAGCCGGCTCCTCTTTTTTCCTAGATTTGAAATTATCACTAATACTTGCATCGGCCGTGCCTGTTGAGATAGGGATGGGATTCGTGACCGTTCTTTCATCTGTTACAGCATCGGGTAGCTCCCTCTCGATAACTACATATAGCTTATCATCAACCTTAAGTTCTATGTTACCTATCGACTCTCCTGCAACTGATTTGGTTGATATAAACTGAACGATTACAGCAGGGATTAATTGGTTATTTGTTTTCTGGTAAAGTGTATCTCCCTGTAAAATACCCTCGGTGTTCTCAAATTTCACATAAACATTCTGGGATGATTTATATGTAACGGTCCCAGTCTTTTCTATTTTTTCAAATGAAGACGCAAAAATTCCGCTTCCGGCGAAACCGAAAATGAAGAGAAAAATTATATGTGCTCGTCTACTCAAAATCATCCTAATTTATTTTTGTCGGATTCATAACCGGACCGTCGCCCCAATGTGAGGTTGAATGACAATCCCAGCAATTGGTAGGATCACCGGGGTCATGCTCTTCAAGGAAATCATTATAGTGACAGCTCAGGCACTGGGGCTGATAATTTGCTTCTGAATGACAGCTATTGCAGTCCATTGTGTTATGAGGATTATGCAGATTATAAAAACTATGATCAAAGGTTGCCGGCTGCCATGCGTTTTGGGTATGACAGGTAAGGCATTCGTGCGCGAAGTTCAACTGAACATGCGGAGGATTTGTCGTTCCATTAAAGTTATCTGAATGACATCCGTAACAGGTGTTGGGAGTATTGTTGTAGTTGCCGTTGTGGCATGCATTACAATCGTTAGCAATGGCAATATGTGCACCGACGAACTGGAAGTAATTTCCATGATCAGGGAATTGTGCAGGCGCCCAACCGGGATTGGTTGTATGACAGGTCTGGCATTCCGTTGACAATTGCAACGCAGTATGACTAGGGTTCGTCGTATTGTTATAATTGGTCTGGTGACAGGCGACGCATTCTGTTGGCGTACCAGTAAATCCTGAAGCATGACAACCAGAGCATTGAACCTCTAGATGAGCTCCCGTCAGCGGAAAGTTCGTATTGTTGTGATCGAAGGATGCCGGAATCCAACCGTTGAAACTGTGGCAAAGATCGCAGTTCGAAGGGTAGCCCTGGGAGACATGGTTTGGGGCAGAGTTGTATTCCGACTGATGGCAGGGCAAACAGTTTGGGCTTAAGCCTGTTACAGTACCCTGATGACAATCCGAACACTGTATCTGTGCATGTACGCCCAGCAACTGGAAGCCCGTAGTTCCATGGTCGAAAGTCGATGGTATAAAGGCGGTTGTAGTATGACAGTCCTGGCATGTAATAGGAAGTCCTGCAGCCACGTGATTTGGGTTCGCAGCTGAATTGTAATCTGACTGATGACAGGATACACAGTCAGGATTCAAACCTGTAATAATTCCCTGGTGACAGTTTGAGCACTGCAGTGAGGTATGAGCTCCGTCCAGAACAAATCCTGTAGTTGTATGATTGAATGTCGATGGTATAAAGGCGGTTGTAGTATGACAGTCCTGGCAGGTAATAGGAATTCCTGCAGCCACGTGGTTTGGGTTCGCAGCTGAATTGTAATCTGCCTGATGACAGGATACACAGTCAGGATTCAGACCTGTAATAATTCCCTGGTGACAGGTTGAGCACTGTAGTGAGGTATGAGCTCCGTCCAGAACAAATCCTGTAGTTGTATGATTGAATGTCGACGGCGACCACCCGCTGGAAGTATGACAGTCCTGGCAGGTAATAGGAATTCCTGCAGCCACGTGGTTTGGGTTCGCTGCTGAATTGTAATCTGCCTGATGACAGGATACACAGTCAGGATTCAGACCTGTAATAATTCCCTGGTGACAGGTTGAACACTGCAGCGAGGTATGAGCTCCGTCCAGAACAAATCCTGTAGTTGTATGATTGAATGTCGACGGCGACCACCCGCTGGAAGTATGGCAGTCCTCGCAGGTTACTGGTATTCCTGCAGCAGTATGGTTCGGGTTTGCGGCGTTGTTATAATCGTTCTGGTGACATTGTACGCAATCGGATGATGTAAGGTTGTAATTTCCATTATGGCACGTGTTGCAGTCAGTTATGGATGCATGCTGCCCGGTTAATTCAAAAAACTGACTATGCTGCGGAAACTGAGCAGGCTGCCATCCGGGATTTGTTGTATGACAGGTTTCACAGTCGGTCGTTATTCCCAATGATTGATGATTCGGATTAGTGGTTCCATTAAAATCAGCCTGATGGCAATCCGCACATACTATCGACGGCGGCTGTGAATACCCGTTCACATGGCACTGTTCACATGCAACTGTTGTATGCGCACCGGTAAGAGGGAAATTAGAAAGATCATGATTAAAAGCACCCTCAGAATCACCCGTCGGATGACATGCATAACAGGCATTGCTTTCATAGACATATCCCTGAACCCCCTGGTGTTCATCATCCGTATCCTGCTGGTTGTGTTCGTGGCAGGTTACACAGGAGAAGATCGAATAATTATTTGATTGTGTATGACAATCAGAACATGCGTTCCATACACCGTTATGCTTCCCTGAATATATTGGAAAATACTGAGCATCATGGTCAAATGAAGCGGGCTGCCATGCATTTTGCGTATGACAGCTCTGACAGTCAGTACCGAATCCCACCGACTGATGATTTGGATTGGTTGTATTATTATAGTTATCGGCATGACACCCGTAGCATTCATTCGGGGTTGTCGTATAATTGCCATTATGACAATCACCACAATCCGTAATATTAACGTGCGCCCCAAGAATCTCATAAAAATTATTATGGATCGGGAACGCAGCCGGCTGCCAGCCTGGATTGGTTGTATGACAGGTCTGGCAGTCAGTCGATATCCCTATCGTCTGGTGATTCGGATTGGTCGTATTATTAAAATCAAACTGATGACAGCTTTCGCACTGCATTGGTGTTCCTGTAAATCCGCTCTGATGACAACTTGAGCAGTCAACGGTCTGATGTGCGCCGGTCAGCGGAAAAGCAGTGGCCGAATGATTAAAATCAGCATCGTCCCAGGTATTAGTGTTATGACACATTTCGCACTCATGCGGATAATTCTGCGCAACGTGGTTCTCTGCCCGGGTATAATCTGCTTCGTGGCAGGAGAAGCATGCGGGGTCTGCGTTCGAGGTTGTCCCTTGGTGACAAGATGAACAATCGAGAGTTGTATGCCGACCGGTTAACTCAAACCCGGTGGTAGTATGATCAAAAGTTGAAGGAATAAACGCGGTCGTGTTATGACAATCCTGGCATTCCGTTGATATTCCTGCACCGGCATGGTTGGGATTTGTAGAATTGTTATAGGAGCTCTGGTGACATGAATAACAGTCCATCGGTGTACCTGCGAATCCCTGGGAGTGACAGGATGAGCAGTCTGTGTTTATGTGCGCACCCGTTAATTCGAACTGCGTTTGGTTATGATCGAATTCCGCGGGTGACCAGCCGTTTATGGTATGGCATTGGGTACAGTCCTGATTAAATTGACCGAGTACGTGGTTAGGATCCGTTGTTGCATTATAATCTGATTCGTGGCACGAGTAGCAGTTGGTTGAAAGCCCGCCGAAGTTACCTCCGCTTCCATGACAGGAGGCGCATTCTATATCGTGTCCACCTTTCAACGGGAAGAAATCGTGATTGAAATTCGTTGCCGACCATACCATGCTTGTTACATCGTGGCATTCCTCGCAGTTGGTTGAGAAGCCGGCGGTACTATGTACGGGGCTTGTAGTCGCCATATAATCGGCCTGGTGACATGCATAGCAATCAATCGAAAGTACCTGAAAATTCAAATCCTGGTAATCTGTATGACACTGCTCGCAGTCGGCCAGTCGGTGCGCACCAACCAGAGGAAACCGGCTTTCCTGGTGAACAACATTTATATCCTTCACTATCCAGGTTTCAGAAGTATGGCACCTCTGACAGTCGTATCCCACGGATCCGCGGTGAACATCTTTATGACAGGAGAAACAATCTTCTTTTTCTTTGGCTTTTGAAAATATGAGGGACTCATGGCAAGACCTGCAGTTTACCTCCCTGTGCTGGCCTATTAAATCGAAACCTGTTGTGCTGTGGTCAAATGTAACTTTCGCAGGATTAACATTCCAGGATGAGGCTTCATGACAAAACGAACAATCAATATTGAAGTTGTCTCCGTGAGGCGACTGTGCAAACGATGCAGCGGATGCTATCAGCAAAAATATTATGAATGACAGGATGCGCATCTGAAATCTTCTAACTTAAATTTGATGTATTGGTCTTTAATTTTAGTTACAACCGGATGACAACGGGAGCATTCCAGCTTCTGATGAGCTCCCTCTAAGGAAAATCTTGTTTTATTATGATCAAATTTTTCAGGCTTCCAGTTATTAAAATTATGGCATCTTGTGCAGTTTGAATTACCGTTCTCTATAAACTGACCAAAATGTATATCCTTATGGCAGCTTTCACACTTCGAATCTAGTGTAACAAAATGGAAAACCTTACTTCCTGGATTCTCCTCTTTATAATGACATCTCCCGCATTCCACATCTTTATGCTTACCTTCGAGGGTGAAGGTTGTAAGAGCATGATCAAATTTAATAGTATTCCAGCCATCTGTAAAGTGACAGGCTGAACAATTATTATCTTGCATAAATTTACTTGTTATTTCAGTGCCATGAACGTTTCTATGACAATCAATGCATTTTACCCCTATATTTCTGAAATGCCATTTCTCCGTTTTGTAATGACACGATTTGCAGGGAACCGCCAGGTGCGCTCCTGTCAATCTAAATTCTATTTTATCGTGTTCTTTAATAGTGAAGGCAGAAGGACTGAAACCGTTCAGGTTGTGGCAGGCTGAGCAATCTCTTATTCCGGCTCCTTCAGTAAATTCACCATTATGATAATCGGTATGACAATCGACACAATTTTGATGCCGGGGTTTTGAGCTGAGGTTATTACCATGGCATTTTGAACAGTTCACGAACTGATGTTTGCCTAAAAGCGGGTAATTTGTCTTATTATGATCAAATGCTTTTTGATTTACATTTTTAAAACCTGTCGTATAATGACAATTTTGACAGTCATTTCCAAACTTCCCGAAGTGTACATCCTTATGGCAGTTTACACAGCTAGTGAATGCAATTCCTTTTAATTTCAGCATCTGTTTACCTTTGACAACCTGTGCGGGATGGCATTTATTGCAGGTAACATTTAGATGAGCACCGGTAAGTTTGAAAGCCGCTTTTGAATGATCGAAATTTTCGACCTTATTAAAAGTGGTAGTATTGTGGCAGTCTGTACATTTACCTCCCAGCGAACCCTTGTGAGTATCCTCATGGCAGCTTATACAAGTCTGGTTCAGTCCCAACAACGTATTTCTTCTATTAAGCACTTCATGCAT
Organism: uncultured Ignavibacteria bacterium; assembly: GCA_963774455.1. GTDB lineage: Bacteria > Bacteroidota > Ignavibacteria > Ignavibacteriales > Ignavibacteriaceae > DATFVA01. The sequence goes on along the minus strand of CAVZFD010000005.1, from coordinate 115,540 downwards.
TTGAATGAATTCCTGCTTATGACAGTCATTACATTTTATTTGTGAATGTTTGCCAGTAAGCCTGAAGCCGGTTTTTAAATGATCAAAAGTATCCCGGTCGAAGATCACTATCCTGAATTTTCTTCCATGATGTTCGCTATGGCACGCCCAGCACTCTTTCTTTTTGACTTCACCGATTGAATGGTATCCCCTGTTTTCATCAATAAGCTTTTTTATTTCAGTATGACAGTCGAGGCACTTTGAAACCTGCACCTGTTTTCCCAAAACGTGACATTTTGTACAGTTGCTGATCCCCTCAAACTTTGCATGAGCAGTTGTGAGGTCACCGGGAGAAATCTGGCCGTAAACAGGAGAAATAAAAAATAGAAATACTACTAATATTTTGCAGGTTAGGTATGATAATTTTCGTATTGAATAATTCAACAGGCAGATTCCAATTGTTGATGATTTACAAAAATGATCCAAATACTTAAGTATGTCAGTTTTCGTGCTTCAGGATTGCTTCACCGAATTTTTTAGTTATCGTTATCCCGATTTTTTCAAGGAATTTTGACGGAAGCTCTCCTCCTGCAAAAATATATACAAGGTCATTCTTGAGATTCACAAAGTTCTCTTTCCCTTCAACAGCCAGAATAACCATATCATCCAGTATCTCCTTAACATTCGAATTGAAGATTGTCCTGATTCCTCTTTTTTGAATCGCTCTTCCGACTCTCTCAAGGTTTTTTGGTTTCAATCTTGAGAATGATTCATTGCGGTAACTCAAGGTCACCTCGTTGCCTTCATCTGCAAGCAGAAGTGCATTCTCAACGGCCGAATCCCCGCCTCCCACAACAAGCACTTTTTTATTATGTATCAGCTCAGGCTCAAGTAGACGGTATGCGACTTTTTCTTTTTCCTCTCCTGGTACCCCCAGCTTCCTTGGAGAACCCCGTCTTCCTATCGATAGAATTATTGTTTTAGCAGAATATTCACCTTTAGAAGTTTTTATCCTAAAGAAATCTCCTTCTTTCTCAATACCTATAACTTTTTCCTGTTCATTTATCTTAATATTGTTTTGTGTAATCGCCTGCATCCAGAGTTTTAGCAACTCTGTTTTTGAGGTTTCTGATAGTTTAACTTTTCCGTATAAAGGCAGCTCCATTGATGAGGTCATCACTATTTTAGCGCGGGGAAAATTAAAAACTGTTCCGCCAAGGCTGTCCTGCTCAAGGGTTAGGTAGCGGAGACCTGTTTTTGCCGCGGAAAGCGTAGCAGATATTCCTGCAGGTCCGGCACCAACAATGGCAACATCATATTGTGCCTTATGATTGCTTTTTATTTTTTTGGAAAGAAACTCAACTGTCTGTTTTCCCTGTTCAACAGCGTTCTTTATTAATCCCATTCCTCCAAGCTCACCGGCTATGAATACACCGGGAATATTTGTTTCAAATTCAGGGCTGAGGTGGGGAAGTTCTACTCCCCTTTTTTCAGTACCGATACATAAGGATATAGCCTGCATAGGACAGGCATGAAAACAAGCACCGTGACCCACGCATCTTGAAGCATTTATGGTATATGCCTGACCGCTGACAATCCCCAGTATATCTTTTTCGGGACATGCAGCTACACAGGCTCCGCTCCCTATGCAGGTTTCGAGATCTACAACAGGGTGTAGTGAAACCGGTTCGTGAAATCCCAGTTCTTTAGCTCTCTCGATCTTTTGTGTGGTTATCTTCGTTCTTTTTTTATAGCTGCTTAGATAGAAAAACAAAACTATAAACATTACCACAAGGATGATCGAATAAGCGGCAATATTTTCAAGGATAACTTCCATTGCATTTAGCTACTTGATAAAATAATAGTGTTACCAGGAACTTATTAGTGTCACAGTGACTTTGTAAAAATCACACTGAGCTATCAATATTACTCTGAGTTTGATATTATCGCACTGCTGTTGTCACATTGGGCCTTTTATCGCCACACCGGGCTTGTGGAATTGTGCCTACAGTTTTTCCAGGGAAGATTTTGCGAGCTCTGCCGCTTCATCCCCCGGGTATGAGGAAACCAGTTTAGTCCAGATTTCTTTTGCTCTCGCTTTATCACCCTTGCTTGCGGCTATTGCACCAAGGTTGTACATAGCCTGGGTATTATTCTTATTGTTGTTTAAAATGCGGATTGTATATTCTTCAGCTTTAGTATAATTCTGCTGGGTAAAATAAATCATTGACAGGCTGAATAGGACATCATTCCTTTCAGGATCCACCTTAAGAATATTTTCATAATAAGGGATAGCCTGTTCCGGTTTATGAGCGGCCGCGATAAAATCTGCATATTGTTTAATTTTAGCAGTATCCTTCGGATTAGCATCCACTTCTTGCTTCAGCATATCCATTTTGTCATAAAATTCTTTTGATACATTGCTTTTTGAAGGATTGCTTCCTCCCGGATTCCCAAGACCCTTATGTATTTCATCGTTTGGCAGTTGCTGATTCTCAATATTTCCTGCAGCAGGTTCATTATTACTCTTTCCTCCTGACAGAAGTATCAGCGTTATCACAACTCCAAGGCCTAGTATTATGTACAAATATGCTATTCTGAACTTCAACTTTCCTCCTAAAAAATCCACTTATATCCAAAAATAATAGTGACTGCGATATGAACAAACATTATAACGAACATAGTAATAGCAAACGGCAGGTGCACAATATGCCAGTACCTGAACAATTTTTGCGTAGTCCGTAGCATCCCTATTTTGCGGGAAAGAGTGAGTTTGGCTTTGGAAATCCTCAGAATTTCCTTCTCTCTTTCACCTTTGAGGTTTAAATGCCTCAATTCCCGTTTTATTTGATGCAGAACTGAGTGTGTGCCGAAATAGTCCTGTATCATCATAGCAAAACTCGTTCCAAACCCAACCTGCTTATATTTATCAATATGAGAATGTTTCTCAAGTTTTGATAATATATTGCCATTTATCGAGTATTCTGTCCTCAGTCTGTGAGTGAGATCCTCATTCATTTCATTCAATTCATTCACACCGAGCTCCTTTCCCTGGATCGTTCTTGGAATCTGCACATAAATAAACCTTCCCACAACACCGCTTGCAACCACCGCCACCATGCTCCAGAAACTTACCGCCACTATACCGCCGAATTTGAATGCAGTATGATAGAGAACGAGAATTGGTCCTACTGTACACAGAAAAATATGAAACTCGAGCCAGTGCTTAAGGAATCCTAAATTGAAGAAGCGCCTTACTCTTTTCCTTACCATATAAAGAGCTACTCCAAAGATCATCATAAGGCTGCCAAGTATTCCAAGGCCATGTCCCAGTATTCCGCTTGGTTTAAGCAAATCGTAATGTGGCTGAAAAAACCTTTCTTCGATAGGAGTAGTATAATACTGGTAGCCGTAAACGCCGAGTAGAAGGGTTACTCCGATACCGACCACAATAAAAAGAACTACATAAATACGGTGCAGGGATTTATTCATGTAAACGCCGTAATAATTAGTATATTATTATTTGTATGGTTAAAATAATAATTTTTTGTTGACATTTATAAAAGGCAATAACTGTGAGTGCCCCTTAAGAGGAATGAGCGGCCTTGGCAGCCGCCTAAGCCTGTGAATTGTTATCGAGCATTTCGTAGAGGGTTGTATACTTTGTAGTTCCCCCAACGGTCATCTCGTTCAGTTTATTTATAAGGATATTTATTCTCTCACTCTGATCATCATCGAAAGCTTCATATGCTTCAACGGAATTAAAAGTATACTGTTCCTGGTAGTGATGGATCTTACCTTTTGTCTCATAAACAGAATAATTTTCCAGCCCTTCAGTATTAAGGAGACTTTTCAGTTCTTTAATCACTGAAAGGTAATCATCCTTCTTTTCGGCAGGGATTTCATATTCAATTGTGAAAATAACTTTTGGCATTTACGCTCCAGACATTTATAGATAATTATTTAGCAAAAACTCCCCGGTAAAAGTAGTTTTAACCGGACCTTTCAAAGATAATTCTTTTATCTTTTCATCTTCAAATTTAAAATCAACAATTAATTCATCACGCCCGTATGTAATTAATCTTACAGGAGGTTTAAGTTCATTCCTGAAAAAGCTAATCAATGCAGATGCCGCCGCTCCTGTTCCGCAGGCAAGGGTTTCGTTTTCTACTCCTCGTTCATACGTCCTGATCTTCAATTTCCCTTCCCCACTGTCAATAAAATTTACATTAGTTCCTTCCGGTGAAAATTCAGGAAGAAAACGTATTTCTTTTCCCAGCGAAGACACGGGAACTTCGGATAACTCAGTGTAAGGTGAAGTGGGTTTTGCGGGATCCTTCATAATTTCATTTATGTATATTACCACGTGAGGTGAACCCGTATTTATATAATCCGCTGTAATCAGCTGTCCGCCGGCCTTAACCTTAAAGTTCCGTTTCAGATATGTAGGTTCATTGAAATAAAAACTAACAGAATTTTCAAGTATTTCTCCGCGATATTCTGTACCGTTAGATAAAAAACTAACTCCATCATTCAGCCTGAAAACCCTCGCAGCGTAGGTTAATGCACATCTGGCTCCGTTTCCGCATAGACTTCCGGTGGATCCGTCGGCATTATAATATTCCATAACAAAATCATAATCATTTGATCCTGAAATAGTGATTATACCGTCGGCACCAATACCATTGTGCCTGTCGCAAAGTTTCTGAACCAATTTATTAGAAAGAACTAAATCGGGGTGGGAATCCTTATAAATAAGGATAAAATCATTACCCGCACCACTCATCTTCGCAAAAGAAATTTTCTGCATTGCATATGCAATTTAGTCTAATAACTTTTGCTGATCAATAAAAATGTAGGTATTTAGGTGATATTTTAAGCGGAAGTGAAATATATTACACTAAGTGGGGTTGAAAAAAAAGGTGACCTTGAAAATGAGGTCACCCTTAATTCGGGAATTACAGAAAATAATCAGTCCTGATCGTTATCTTCTTCTTCCTCTTTGTTTTCATTTTTCTCTTTAGCTTGCTTCAAAGGCTGTCCATCCTTGTCAAACATTACATCCTTCGAGGAATTACCCTTTTTTATCTCTGCTTCATATTTCACATTACCTTTAACGTCAACAATTTTTGCAGCACCTGAAATAGTATATCCTGAATAGTTATCATTGATATACTTTATTACACCTGCCGGTAAATCAGTAGTTTTAATCTCGCTTTCCGTTTCAAGAATTTTACCCGTGTTATTGATAACCACCGAATAACTACTGCCGTTTTCCTTGTAATCCGCTTCATAATTCAACCCTTCCTTATCCCAAGCAACATCCGTTGCCTGCGGGTGTGCAGTCTGAAATGCCTTAACAACATTTACCGGAGCCCCGGTGCTATCCTTTACCTGGGCATTTACTACTGCAGAAGCAGAAAATAAAATAAATAACACCAGGAAATTCATCTTTTTCATTTCTCTTTCTCCTTTTTCATTTGTGCAACGTTAAACAATAAATCTGTAAGAAATCTGATTTCATCCGAATATGACTGTGCAGAAATGAACCTGAGTAAGGTGGAAGCGTTGTAGGATACTGAAATTTAAATAGCAGTATATCCACCGTCGATCAAATAATAAGAACCTGTGACAAAAGAGGATCTGGAAGATGCCAGCCACAAGGTAAGTTCCGCAACTTCTTCAGAACTCCCTAACCTTCCCATTGGATGTTTTCCTTCAAGGTATTTCATTGTTTCATCATCCAGGGTCTTTTCGATAAGAGGAGTTAATATGAAGCCCGGACCTATTGAATTTATACGAATATTTTGCGATGCATATTCGACAGCAGCACTTTTTGTCAGTCCGACTATACCATGTTTAGCCGCCACATACGCAGCCGAATTGGCAAAACCCACTGAGCCAAGAATAGAGGACATATTTATAATACTTCCTTCCCCAGTCTTAAGCATTGCTGGGATCTCATATCTCATTCCGTAAAATACACCTGATAGATTAATTGCGATCACTTTATCCCAACCTTCAAGCGGGTATTCCCCGACAGGTTTAATTGGTCCTCCGATACCAGCATTATTGACTGCTATATGCAGACCTCCATAATGTTTTATAGTTTGTTCAATTAGCGTTTTGTTATCTTCAGGCTTTGATGTATCTGCTTTTATAAAAACAGCCTCTCCACCATTAGATTTAATTATATTGACGGTTTCTTTTCCTCCTTTTTCATCTATATCAGATACTACAACCTTAGCTCCTTCTTTTGTGAATAAGAGCGAAATTGCTTTCCCGATTCCCGATCCTCCGCCGGTTATTACGGCAACCTTTTTTTCTAATTGGTTCATTTATAATCCTCAAAATTTTTCCTATAATAATTAATAATATAGTATTTCTATTCTAATGGCATTTGATAACTGTCAATTTGGATAAATTTATAGAAATTGAGAAGAGATAATCAGGATTTCCCTAAAACATTTTGTCAGACATTGTCTACGCTGCAGTTTGCTCCCTGTGCGTCTTTTTCAACCTGGATTGTTGAGTGGCCTATCCCGAACTTTGCATGCAGATCCCCGCATATTCCCTTTAAGAAATAGTCCCCTGGGTTTTTATCTGGCATAACGAGGTGAACCGTAAGTGCTGTTTCTGTTGTACTCATAGCCCAGATATGCAAATCATGTATTTCAGCAACTCCGGGAATTTTCTTAAGGTGTTCTTCAACCTCTTTTATACTGATACCTTTGGGTACTGCATCAACTGACATAAGGAATGAATCTCTCAGGAGATCCCACGTTCCTATAGTAATTACCAGGACGATAACAAGACTGATTAACGGATCCAGCCAGAGCCATCCCGTAAGAGTTATCAGTAAACCAGCAGCAACTACACCTACAGATACACCAGCATCTGCTGCCATATGAAGGTAGGCACCGCGGATATTAATATCCTTCTCTTTCCCTTTGATAAACATCCAGGCTGTAACTGCATTGATAATTACTCCTATACTTGCAACGATCATCATAGTTGTTCCCTGGACCTGTTCCGGGCTGATTAGTCTTCTTATGGCTTCAATGGTTATTGCCCCTACTGCAATAAGGAGAATTAATGCGTTGAATAATGCGGCAAGTATTGTGGATTTCCTTAGTCCGTATGTGCGGTCCCTGGTAGGAAGTGTTTTAGCCAGGAAGGCTGCCCCCCAGGCAAGAAGCAGACCCAGTACATCACTTAAATTGTGTCCTGCATCTGCGATGAGTGCCATAGAACTAATAAGAAGACCGTATATAACTTCTATAGCTATGTAGATGACATTTAGTGCAATCCCGATGGCGAATGCTTTGTTATGGTTGTCTATGTTGTTATGTATATGAGCCATATTTACAAATAAATGAAATTTTGTAATAAACTAACAAACTTTTCAGAAAGAAGAATGATTTTATTCACTTTAATCATGAGATTTTTTTAGCTGGAATTATATCCAGACGGATCTTCATTATGAGTATGTAAAGTGAAAAAATCAACGTTACGGCATTTGCAGCTGTAATCGGCGCTGAGCCAAATAAAATTCCGTAGATCAGCCAGAGCACCACTCCTGTCGTCATCAATAAAAACATACCTGGGGAAATATCCTTTGTCCGCCTGGTTTTATATACTTTTACAACCTGGGGTATAAATGATACAGTCGTACAAGCCGCTGCAAGGTATCCTATCAGTGTAACCATCTTCACTAACTCCCGAAAATATGAAGATCAAAATTAGTCATTTCTGTAAAACAAAATATTAAATCCTTTCAATTATAGTTCAACCGGTGCTGATCCAGCGGTATGTTTAATTAAAATATGCTAATGAATAAATTTTTAGTTATATATCAGTTGAAATTTTATTTACTAACCGGGGGAATTAATGATTCTTGATAAGATTGAAAATGTTCAGCTTTATGCTGATATGCATCCGACGATCGTCCGCGCTCTGAAATATTTAAGAGATACTGACTTCTCAAAGCTTCAAAATGGTAAACATGAAATATCCGGCGATGATATTTTTTCTATTGTCAATGATTACACTACGAAGGACCTCGAGGACTGTCGTCTTGAGGCACACCGGAAATATATAGATATACATTTTATGGCCCGGGGATCTGAACTGATAGGATATTCCCTTTTCAATGGGCAGGACCCTGCGACTGAATATGATGATGCTAACGACTTTATTCTTTATTGCGGAGAAAAAAACTATCTCAAGCTTGAAGAAGGTATATTTGTGATTTTCTTCCCTTCCGATCTACATATGCCTGGGTTAATGGTTGGAGAACCCGTAAAAGTAAAGAAGGTAGTTATTAAGGTCAGGCTCCCAGAAATAAATTTTTCGCAGGTTTAGAGAATCCGTCACTAACCAGCTCTTGAGATTTATATATCTAATATTCTCTCCCGGATAATTTGTTTATCAAATCAGACAAATATGTTCATTTCTTATAAAAATAATTGCGCTTATTTACTTTTAATAATGAATTAACGATGTTAAGGGATAATTGATTCTGATTATACTTGTTAAAAAGCATACTTATTACTTGAATCAGAGCAGGTCTTAGCAGCTTTTTAATCATTCTAAGGCATCTTAAATTCTGCATTCAGTATTAAGCCATTATTAATCCGGATCAGCAGCCGGTTCCCTGCCGGGTGAAGGTCCAAATATGCGGGAGAAATAAGGTGGAGAAAACTTCTACTTTCCTAAAGCGTTCGCTTTTGAGTTTGCTGCCGTTCATTCTTGTAATTCTGACTCCTTCGCTGGTAAACTCACAGACTATTTCCTATGCCGACAGCTGGCACGATGCGGGGATATCCCTTGCAAAGGCTTCTTCGATGGGTGTAGAGATCAATTATTCAACAAAACAGTTCCTGTTGGATGATATTGACATAAACGGCGCCCTCATGAAAAAAATTGTTCTGCCGAATGTCTTTCTGCCAAATAATGAAGGTGCTCCCGATCTGCCGGGTTTAAGCAGGTATATAGCCGTGCCTCAGGGTGCACAGGTTTCTTTTAACATAACAGCTTCAAGGACTGAGACTTTTTCAAATATTGATGTTTCACCAGCCCCCAGGATTCCGTTGGATACCGACATAGGACCTCTTCTTTATAAACCGAATACATCCATTTACAACAGCAATACATTTTATCCTGAGAACCCTGTTATGGTTTCAGAACCGATGAAGGTGCGTGGTGTGGATGCACGAATTATAGGAATAACACCGTTCCAGTATAACCCTGTAACCAAAGAATTAATTGTATACAGGGATTTGAATATTAGGGTTTCTTTTGCCGGCGGTAATGGACAGTTCGGTGAGAATAGGCTGAGAAATCGTTGGTGGGATCCTATTTTAAAAAATCTTTTTCTGAATAGTGTAGTTCTTCCCGAGGTAATTTATAAGCATGAGTCCGATTCGAGGACATCAGATTTTGAATACCTCATTATCAGTCCTGATAATCCTACATACCTTGCCTGGGCAGATTCTATAAAGAACTGGAGAACCCTGCAGGGCATTAGAACAGGAATTGTTACACTGACAGAAATAGGCGGAAACAATACCTCGCTGATTGAAAACTATATAGATAACGCCTATACGACCTGGACGATTCCCCCCGTTGCCGTTTTATTCCTCGGTGATTATAGTACAGGTCCGGCCACAGGAAATGGTATAATTACTCCTGTCTGGGATAACTACTGTAAATCAGATAATCTTTATGCCGATGTTGATGAGGATGAACTTCCGGATCTTACTGTTGCACGACTTACAGCTGAGAACGAAACTCACCTGGAGATACTGGTCCATAAATTTATGAACTATGAACAGCAGCCCCCGGTAAATCCCGGCTTTTACCAGAACCCGGTATCTGCCGGCGGATGGCAGTCAGACAGATGGTTTATACTCTGTGCCGATGTATGTTATGGTTTCTGGGAACAAGCGCTTATGAAGAGCCCTAAAAGAGAGTTTGCGGGAACAACCGGCCCGCCTTCTTACTGGTCAACTAATCCCAATACCGGTATGGTTGTGAACTATTTTGGTCCTAATGGTCTTGGTTATATCCCCGAGATTCCTTCGCATCTTACCGACTGGGGAGGCAGCGCCGCAAGAATTAATAATGATATTAATGCAGGCGCATCTATAATTATTCACCGCGACCACGGTGACTGGAATGGGTGGTCGTCCCCTTCATACACAATCAGCAACCTTTCAGGATTAAACAATGATGACCTAACGTTCTTCTTTTCAATTAACTGCCTGACAGGTAAGTATGATAACTCACCGGAATCTTTCTGCGAGGCTTTGACCAGGTATCCGCACCGCGCACTGGCCGCTATAGGAGCAAGTGAGGTTTCTTATTCGTTTGTTAATGATGCATATGTCTGGGGAATGTGGGATTATATGTGGCCCGATTTTGATCCGGGTTACGGAACAAGCGGTCCCGATCTTATTTACCCTGGTTTCGCAAATTCATACGGAAAATATTACCTGGCAGCATCAAGTTGGCCATATAATCCAGGTGATAAGAATACAGTGTATTATTTGTTCCATCTGTTCGGTGATGCATTCACAACAGTATATACTGATATGCCGCAGAACCTGAATGTGGTTCATAATCCTGTTATGGTAACGGGAGTTCCGACGTTCGATGTATCTGCTGATGCAAATTCACTGATCGCTCTTACATTGAATAATGAAATAGTCGGAGTTACTGAAGGTACCGGTTCAACAGTTTCTATAGAGATACCGGTTATAACTCCGGGCAATACTGTGACTTTGACGGTGACCAAGCAGAACTATTATAGATATTCAGCACAGATCCAGGTTGTTCCGGCAGAGGGTCCTTACGTTGTTGTAGATACCTGTATTGTAAACGATGCTTCCGGCAATAACGACGGACTTGTGGATTATGCTGAATCCCCGCTGCTCTCTCTGCGGGCATATAATGTTGGTGTATCAGATGCATCAAATGTTACAATTAATATCCATTCAGACGATGAATATGTGAATATAACCGATTCATCCGAGTTCTATGGAATTGTACCTGCCGGCGGAACAATCACGATGACTGATGGCTTTGCAATTGATGTAAATGCAAATATTCTCGATATGCATGCCATTCCATTCCTTGTTACTGCCACTGACGGAGCAAATAACTGGATATGCAACTTTAGTCTCAGGGCTCATGCACCTGTATTTACACTCGGCTCTTTTACAATTTCCGACCCGGGAGGAAATAATAATGGCAAACTCGATCCAGGTGAGACTGTTGATGTATCAATTGAGATAAATAATGAGGGCTCTTCAGGTGCTGTTTCAGTATTCGGTGAGCTGACATCCGCTGATCCGAACGTAGTAATAAATTCTGCAACCCTGGCATATGGGAACATAGCCGCAGGAGCCACAGTTACGAAGACGTTCAGCGTAAGTGCGGATGAAAATACTCCTACCGGACATCTTGCAGAATTTGTAGTTAATATATCTGCAAGTCCGGGACTTAGTGCTCAGGGCTCCTTTAACATAATTATAGGTCAGGTTCCGGTGCTTATTCTCTGCCTCGACGGAAACCACAATTCAAGCCCGGCCATAATGACCTGTCTTGATGACCACGCTATCACTTATGATTATTCGTTATCGTTCCCGGCGGATCTTAGCATATACCAGTCAATATTCGTTTGCCTAGGCACATACAGTTCAAACCATGTGTTAAGCAGTACCGAAGGTCAAACGCTGGCTGATTTCCTGAATGCCGGAGGTATGATATATATGGAAGGCGGTGATACATGGTTTTACGATAATGAAACCGCTGTACATCCAATGTTTAAAATTACCGGAACTACTGACGGAGGTAATGATCTCAGCACCGTACAGGGAGTTGCAGGTACGTTCACGGAAGGTATGAGCTTCACTTATTCCGGTGATAATAGCTGGATAGATCATATAACTAATATGGCTCCGGCTGAAATGATATTTAATAATGTTAGTCCTGCTTACGGCTGCGGTGTTGCATATGATGAAGGAACCTACAAGACTATAGGTACTTCATTCGAGTTCGGGGGATTATCCGACGGAAATTCCCGTTCGACGAAAAACGAGCTGATGGCTGAGATAATAGATTTCTTCGGACTAAACCCGATTCCTGTTGAACTTACTTCCTTCAATGCTGATGTTGATGAAAACGGCATTACCCTTAAATGGGCGACAGCTACCGAATCAAACAACCTTGGTTTTGATATCGAGAGAAGTACCAATAACATCCGTTTTGGTAAAATCGGAACTGTTAAAGGTAAAGGAACAACAACAGAAATCCAGCAATATTCTTTCAAGGACGCTGATATTACTACCGGCAAAGGAAAGGCCTACTACAGGCTTAAACAAATAGACTTTGATGGAACTTCCAGCTATTCTGAGGTAATTGCTGTCGACTACTCGATTATACCCGTTGAGTTCAGTTTGTCCCAGAACTATCCCAATCCGTTCAATCCTACTACAACTATTAAATTCGGTGTTCCTAAAGAAGTTAAGGTTGTCCTTAAGGTATATGACATACTCGGTAAAGAAGTGGCAACAATGGTTAATCAAAAGATGGAACCGGGATATTATGAATATGAATGGAACGGTGTGCCGTTTGCAAGCGGAGTTTATTTTTATAGACTGGATGCGGGAAGTTTCGTTAAAATTAAAAAGATGGTTCTGATCAGGTAAACCTGAGAGGCTGTCTCAAATTTTTTTCAGACTTTTGAGACAGTTTTTTTATTAACCGGGAGAAGTTTTCTACCCTAAATTGTAAATACAGGTAAGTAATTCAGATTTAATAACTTACGGAGGGTTCTGATTAATAAGGCTGAAACTGTGATTAATATCTGAGCATATATCAGAAAATCCCTCTATGTTTGTCTCAAGCACAACACTCTAAGTGGAATGAATAAACCCGAAATTCATTCCACTTTTTTCGTTTAAATGATTTGATTACGCTCTCTCTGTAAGCTTTCCTGCCGTTTCAAGAGCCTTGATAATTTCATCGATTTTAAATGGTTTTGTTATGTAATTATCCATTCCGGCATTATAACATCTTTCTCTTCCCTCGATGGTTGCATCTGCAGTTAAAGCAACAATCATCGGCCTCTTATCGCCGTAAATTTCAATTATTTTTTTAGCTGCAGCCAGACCATCAAGTTCGGGCATCTGGATATCCATAAAAATCAGGTCATATGTTTTGATTTTAAGTGATTCAAGAACAAGACTGCCGTTAGACACGGCATCAGCATTATACCCTAATTTGTTCAAAAGGTGTAGCGCAACTTTCTGATTTATAGGATTATCTTCGGCCAGAAGTATATTCAAGGGGATCTCATCAGCCAGCTTTTTGATTTTTTCAAAACTAATACCGTTGAGAACCGATTTTTCTTTGACTTTCCTAACCCTTATATAAAAAGAGAATTCTGAACCTATATTCAGCTCGCTCTGCACCGATATTTCGCCATCCATAAGTCTAACCAGCTTTTGAGAGATTGCAAGTCCTAGTCCTGAACCTCCATAATTCCTGGTAGTCGAGGAGTCGGCCTGGCTGAATGATTGAAACAGGCTGTCCATAAATTTTTGAGGTATGCCTATGCCGGTATCTTTTACTATAAAATTTATGGTATAATAATCATTGATGTTTTCCAACAGTGATACACTAATATGGACATCTCCTTCACGAGTAAACTTTACCCCATTGCTGATAAGGTTGATCAGCACCTGTCGCAGCCGGGTAATATCTCCTTTAATTAACAGGGGAACATTTTTATCAATATCGCTTGTTAATGAAATTCCTTTACGCAATGCTTTGTCAGCATTCAAATCTATTGCCTCTTCAACACAGAGGTGCAAATTAAAAGGTATATTTTCTAATTCAATCTTTCCGGCTTCTATCTTGGAAAAATCAAGGATGTCATTAATCAGGGTCAGAAGAGAATCTCCGCTCATCTTAATTGTTTCAGCATACTCCAGCTGTTCACTGTCAAGATTAGAATCAAGGAGCAGCTCAGACATTCCAATAACGCCGTTCATAGGGGTGCGGATTTCATGACTCATATTCGCAAGGAATTCACTCTTGGCTTTACTTGCTTTCTCCGCTGTTTCTTTTGCTGCTATCAATTCTTCTTCAATTTGTTTCCTGTTATTTATCTCTTCAATCAGTTCACGGTTTCGTTCCTCTACTTTTTGTTCAAGAAGCAGTTCATGTTTCCGGATCTGCATCACCCTGAACTTATAAATCGAATAAACAATTCCTGCAAGCAATAGAATGACTGCTACGTAAAACCATCCTGTCTGGTAAAAGTGTGGTTCCAGTTCAAACCTAACAGAGACTTCTTTTGTGTTGCCGTCATTATCAAATGCTTTTATCATAAAAGTATATTCACCGGGAGGAATATTGGTATAAAAAGCTTCTCTTCTTTTTCCACCGTCAATCCACTTTTTATCAAAACCTTTGAGCATATAATAGTAATTCACTTTTTCCAAAGCCCCAAAGCTAAGCGCAGCAAAGTAAAATTCAAGGTCACCTTTTCCGGGCGCTGCTATAATAACAGAATCCGGATTGAAATATTCCCCGTTTATCTTAACTCTTTCGACAACAAGAGGAATCCTCTTTACATCTAATCCAAAGGCATAAGGATCAACCATTACAACTCCTTTTACCGTAGGGAACCATAGTCTTCCGTCTTTGGTTTTTGTACAGGAAGGAAACCCGTTATTACATTCTGTTGTCTGCATCCCCTCTGCGGTACCGAAAACTGACGGGAACAATGTATTCTTTTTGTCTGCATCTATTGCCTCAATATCTCTTTTTCTTATCCTGATTAACCCTATATTAGAGCTGAGCCAGAGATTTCCGAAATCATCATCGATGACTGCATAAATTAATTGGGTAGGAAGTCCGTTCTGCGCACTATAGTTGTAAACCTTGTTGTTTCTAATTTTGAAAAGTCCCTTTTCAGTACCAACCCAGATATTGTTATCATCATCAGCATATAGCGACCAGATAGCTTCAGCACTAAGATTTTCTTTAAAAGACGCAGTGACACGCCCATCTTCAATTTTAAAAATACCGGATCCGTCCCGTGATCCTACCCATAGAGCACCCTTCTTGTCCTCGGTAATAGAAGAAATAAATTCTCCTTTCATCATGGGGTCTTCAAATTTCTGAAAGGAATCTTGAGTGTATTTAATAAGTCCGCCTCCGTCGGCGCCAATCCAGACCGTTCCCTTTCGGTCCTCATATATTGCCCAGATTGTATTGCTCGCAAGTCCCTCTTCGGTTGTGTAATGTATAAAACGGCCTTTTAACATGCGGAAAATACCTGAACCGTCAGTTCCAACCCAGATCTCACCATTCCTCCGCCTTGCAACTGAAAGCGTTATATCATAATCAAGTCCAATGTCTTTGAAAGAATTGAAGAATTTATTATTCTTAAACAGGTTCAAACCTTTACTGGTACAAATCCAGAGTTCAGCCTCAGTATCGGCGTATACCGAATAGACATTATTATGACTTAATCCATCTTTATTTGTAAACGTAGTTATTCGCCCATTTGTAAATTTACTTATCCCTCCGCCCCTTGTCCCTGTCCAAATATTTCCTTCATAATCTTCATATAAGGCTGAAACACTGTTGCTCGGTAAACCGTCCTGTTCATTAAACACATCAAAAATTCCGCTGCTGTATTTTACTAATCCTCCGTCGGTTGCAATCCATAAGCTGCCTGCTTTATCCTGGATAATTTTCCATATTATGTTATCAGGGATTCCATCTTGTATGGTAAAAGTTTTAAAATTTATCCCGTCATACCTGACGACACCTACACCGGCGGCCCCGAACCAGAGTCTCCCACTTTTGTCAGTCAGACTTGCCATTGTGTAGTTACCGGGATAGCCGTCAAATGTTGAAAAATCTCTGATACTATCTTCGGTAATACGCGAAACATAATTTCCGTCCGTGCCTGCCCAAATTGCACCGTTTCTATCCTCTGTTATGCTCCAGATATAATTTCCCGATAATCCGTTACCCGTATCAATCGTTCTGAATTTATTCTTAGAAAGTACTGAAATTCCTCCTCCTCCGGTGCCGACCCAAATATTGCCCTTACTGTCCTCATACAGAGACCAAACGGCATTATCTGCTAATCCATCTTCCGTATTATAGTTTTTAAATGTCCCTCCCAGGAAACTAACGAGTCCCCCCCCGTTTGTCCCTATCCACATAACACCTTTCGAATCCGTCAGTAGCGTCCAAATTTCATTGTTTTTGAGGGCAGAAGTATTTTTTGAATTAAATTCTATGAATTCCCTGCCATCGAAACGGATAAGTCCTTCCTTGCTGCCCAGCCATATAAATCCGTCGGGTGTCTGGGTTATCGCTGTAATCGTATTATGCGGCAGCCCGTTTTCAGTCTTCCAGCTTTGCCTGACATACTGATTAATTTTTTTGTTAGCTCCTGAACCTGCAGTTAAAGAAGGTAAGAGAAATATTATTAATAACAGGATAAGCTGATATTTTTTCATTAGTTGTATTTTTTCTTTACGGACTTTGAGGACAGCATTTACAGCTAATTTATGCTTCCGTTATTATAAATAGTTATTCGAGTGAATTACTGGGTAATTCGTCCCGTTTTGATAAACAATTTTTGTTCCATAACATTTAGACGGAATTCATTCGAATTTTAAGTGATTTGCCAATTCAAAAGCAGTATTCCGATCAATTGGGTAAAAAAATCCTCAGGCGAGAGAGCGATGCTACGTTTTTACATTAAAATAAAAAAAGGACTACCCCTCAATAGTCCTTTAAAATAGTACCCTGGTTTTATTTAAGTTTAGAATAATGGAACTATCTTATTCAAAAGCCCCGTTAAAGATTTTGATCCGGACGGTTTAAGATGCTCGTTAGCCAGTTTCTCTAATTCCATTCCATTGCCTATTTGTTTCACAGGCCTTGCCGCATAAATGTTTTTTACAAAATTTATTTTATCTCTGAGCGAACCGAATGAAAGGGATATTGTATCTCCGCTTGCACGATGAATAATTTTAACGATATAGTCTTCCCTTACATCTTCAATGTCCCACTCACTTGAAAAGACGGCATAGTTTACTGATGAGGAATGATGGTCGAGACCATACTGTGGATCTATGTAAAGTTTGTTATTATATGTATTCAGACTAACGTTGCTTTTATATAATTCTTCTGTTTTCATTTTACCTCCGTGAATGATGAATTATATTCAAGGCATATGCCAATTAGTTAATTTATTATAATTCAATGAGTTAAATACTTAGACAGAAATGTCGTTCTGAAATGATTTGAGAACAAATTCTCAAAATGTGAATTGAAAAGTTCGTAGGTGATTTTTAATCACAAGATTTATGAATCCGATAAATAATGCATCTGGTTATACTAGGAATTTTTGATATTTTAGACCAGATATTTTTATAAATTTTTGAAGGGATAACCAGAGCGTCTAATGAGTAACCCATGGCTCGATGTTGATCTGTCAGATTATATCAACCATATGAGCAGTCCTGGTGTAGGACAGTATCAGATGATAAATGATTGCTTCAGAAATTTACTAGATAAAATTGAACCGGAAAAAATATTAGTACCGGGATGTACTATAGGAAATGGATTTGAATACATTAACTGGCAGATGGTCAGTGAGGTTACCGCTCTTGATATCAATCCTTATTTTTTGAAAGTTCTTCGTGAAAGATTTCCTGAAGAAAAAAAACTTGAGCTTATATCCGGAGATTTTAATTCGTTCAGCAGTTTAAATCGGAACTATGATTTGATTTTCGCAGCTTTGTTTTTTGAATATGTCGACGTAAAATCAACTCTCTATAAATTCCGTCAGATGATGAATAAGTCATCTGTTCTATTTTCTATTATCCAGTTGCCCGATGCAGGCCAGAGTAAGGTTTCTCATTCTGAATACAAATCCCTTGAAAAACTTGGGCCTTATATTACACTAATCACCCGGAAGGAATTTGCTGAGGAAATAAACAATGCAGGTTTGAAGGTAACGCAGGGTACGAAAAGAATTTTAGTTAACGGAAAATCTTTCTTTCTCACCGAATCTGTTATAAAATAATCAACCTCTACTCCGGGACTTTTACCATCCTGCCATACTTCATCGTTTCACGGAAAAGCTGCTCCGATAAAACAATATCATCATCAATTTTATAGCCAGCTTTATTCAATCCACGTGCGATCCAGGTATTGCAGGTGTTGAAAACAGTATACCAGCCCTTTGCCTTATAAAATTTAACTGCACCGTTAAGATGCCTGCTGAGCAGCACCGGTCTATCATTAACAAGAATATAGGATGACTGTATATAACTGCATAAACTGTCAAACTTAACTTTGCTTAAAACCAGCCTTTCAGCATAATCAGTTCCGGCCAGGTAATTTTTAATGGAACGTTTGAACCCGGCGATCCTTAGAGCGCTTTGTGTTTTCACAAATAAAGCCCTTACTGCCAGATCAATGTTAAATCCGGGATGCTGATAGAAATCTGCATCCCCCCAGCCTACATCGATATATCGATAATCCTTAAAATCTTTGATGAAATTCCAGTAAACCGTATCCACCTGATCAGTTTCGAAAATAATGCCGGTATGCCATTGTATCTTCACAAGATAGACTACTTTTTCAGAATCTGCCGGGAAGAAATGTCCATCTGACTGAGGAAACACGGTAGTATTCAGAATATAAAACACTATTGGAAAGATCACTCCCATGGAACTTTTTCTTTAAAATCCTTTAAACTTCAGGTGAAATAAAATAAATTGAAATTTGTTTTGCAAAATATTGAGAGATTTATGCAGGTTATCAGTGCGGGTTTGCTTATGTATCATAAATCAGAAAATGATTTGAAGATTTTCCTTGTTCATCCTGGGGGACCATACTTCTCCAAAAAAGACGAGGGATTTTGGGGAATACCGAAGGGTCTTGTCGAAAAGAAAGAAGAACTGCTGCAGGCCGCTATCCGTGAATTTGAGGAAGAAACGGGAATTAAATCAAAGGGTGAATATGTTTCGCTTGGCACGGCTGTTCAGCGCAATGATAAAATTGTCCATGCCTGGGCATTTGAATCTGATAATTCGGTACAGTTTGATATCGTATGCAATACTTTTGAGATAGAATGGCCTCCCAATTCAGGGAAAAAACAAAAATTTCCTGAGGTTGACCGGGGTGAGTTCTTCAGCATTAGTGAGGCACGAAAAAAAGTTTACTCTGCCCAGCAGGTTTTTATTGACAGACTGCTGGATCTTCTTAAAATAAAAATTTAACACCAGGGACCACGATATGAAGTACCTAAATCAATTAATATGGCTTTTCATTTTCATCTTCACCACCTCAACAGTTTCCTCTGCCCAGGAAAAGGGCAGGTATACAATCGTTATTCACGGAGGCGCGGGTACTTTCGATAAATCCTTTACTGATTCATTGAAGGATGAATATATGAGCTCTTTGAAAGAAGCTCTCACAATTGGACAAAAAATCCTTGAGAGCGGAGGAAGCAGTCTTGACGCAGTAGAGAAGGTAATTAACTACTTTGAGAATGATCCTAAATTTAATGCCGGCAAAGGGGCTGTATTTACATCTGAAGGCACTCATGAACTCGATGCTGCTATTATGAACGGCCGGGATCTTTCATGCGGTGCTGTGGCAGGAGTAAAACATATTAAGCACCCGGTATCCCTTGCCCGTCTTGTAATGGAAAAAACAAAGCACGTGCTTCTGTGCGGTGAAGGCGCGGATGCTTTCGGGAGACAGATGAACGTAGATTATGTTGAGAACAAATATTTTGATACACCCGCGCGTCTTGAACAGTATGAAAAGATCAAAGGCTCCAAACACGGAACAGTTGGTTGTGTGGCGCTGGATAAACACGGTAACCTTGCAGCGGCAACATCCACCGGGGGTACTGGTTATAAGATGCCGGGTCGGATAGGAGATTCACCCATTATCGGCGCAGGAACTTATGCTGATAACAATACCTGTGCAGTTTCCTGTACCGGCGAGGGAGAGCTGTTTATTAAAAACGATATTGCTTTTAATCTTAATGCACTTATCGCATATAAAAATATGCCTTTGACAGATGCGGCTGATGAATTAATATATAAGCGGCTGAACAAAAATACCGGTGGTCTGATAGCTGTAGACAAAAATGGCAGCTTTGCAATGCCCTTCAATACTAACGGAATGCTGAGAGGAGTTGCAAATTCAGAGGGTCTTTTTGAAGTTGAAGTATGGAAAAATCAATCCGGGCTTGATAATAAGTAAGGCGAATAGTTCTAACCAAGAATATAAAAATTGAATAAAGGATTGCTATGGAATTTCCGAAGCAGAATGAATATGCAGATTATTATTCTTCGTATATAAATCAGATCCCCGATAGTGATAGCATAATTAAGACTCTTGAAGACGGCAGAGAGAAAATTCAGCCGCTCATCAGGTCAATCTCGGAGGAAAAAGGCAGTTATTCATACGCTGCTGGAAAATGGAGTATTAAAGAGGTGTTGGGACATATGGCTGATGTCGAAAGGGTAATGGCATATAGGGCAATGTGTATTGCGAGAGGAGAGAAAAAATCACTACCGGGATTTGAACAGGATGATTATGTTGCATCTGCCGATTTTAACAGCCGTCCCTTTTCAGGATTGGCAGACGAACTACTTTACCTGCGGAATGGAAACATTGCTTTGTTTAGAAGTTTTAATAACGTGACACTAATGAGATGGGGTACGGCCAATAATTATGATATTACGGTAAGGGCGTTCATGTTTATAATAGCTGGACATGAACTTCACCATATGAGGATTCTGCGAGAAAGATATCTTTCGTGAAGCTTTTCATCGTATGATGCATTTCAATTCCTTGCAGTCCGCGTAGTTCAGATCCTTTTCGACCAACGGCTGTCCCTACTTTCTCTAATCCCGGATAACTTCATAAATCTCTTTAAGAATTTTCCTGGTAGCCCCGAGGTTCTCCCTGACGTATTCAGCAGCAATAACGCCTTTTTCTCTCCTTAATGTATCATTCGAAAAGCAAGTCCTCAGCTGTCGATAGGCCTCCCGCTGATTTTTTATCATAATTCCTCCGCCGCGTTTTAATAGTTCACGTGATTCCTGGGAATTTTCGATCTTTGGTCCGAATAAAACCGGTACTCCGTAAACTGCAGCTTCGAGTACATTATGGATATTCTGCTTGAAACTGCCCCCTATAAAAGCCAGGTCGCAGTATGCGTATAATGTCAGGAGAATCCCTATCGAATCTACAATAATAATTCTTTCATCGTTATATGCGTTCAAATGCGAAAACCTGATGGATGTCATAGATTCTGAAACCTCGTTCTCAATTCTTTCCAGGTTGATGATCGTGGGCTCATGAGGAACAATTATCATTACCACATCGTTGGTATATTTTGCCATTTTCATAAAGGCCGGCAGGATTATATTTTCATCCATATCCCAAGTACTCCCTGCAACAAATATCTTTTTACCGCTTAACAGGTCTTCCTTGATAATATTTTTCCCCTTTGCAGCCAGACTTTTTTCGTATACCCTGTCGAATCTTGTATCACCTACCGCTGTCAGTTTCACATTTTCTATTCTGAAATCCTTGAATCCTTCGACATCTTCCTCAGAGACTGTCAGTATCCTCGATACGTCGCTGAATAATATTTTATGGAAATTTTTAATGAAGGGTAATTTCCGCGGGGAATTCTTCTTCATTGTTGCATCAACAATAAAACAGGGAATATCTCTTTTCTTCATAGCCCAAATGTGGTTTGGCCATATATCATACCGCATAAGTACAGCCAGGTTGGGACGTACGATAGAAATAAATCTTTCAGCATATGTTTTGCTGTCGAACGGAAGGTATGAAACCAGGTCGGCATATGGATACTTGCGTGAATTTTCATACCCGGAGGGAGAAAAGAAGGTAACAAGTATATTGATAGAATTATCTTTCTTAAGTTCCTGGATAATAGGTTTGGCTTGTTCAAATTCTCCGAGCGAGGATGAGTGAAACCAGATAAGCTTTTTAGATTTATTAAGAGATGCTGCATTGAGTATCAGTTCTTCAAAAATCCTCTTCCTTCCCTTTATACCTCTCTTAATCTTGGGATTGAATAAGGCTCCGAGCTGAAGGAAGACATATAGCGCCGGTATTATCAGAAGGTTATATAGAAATTTCCAGAATGATTTCATCAGCTTTTTATCAGAGTCATAAATGCTTCATATGCCTTTTCAGGGGTTACTTCAAGCATACACCTGAAGTGGCCTCTGGGACAGCTTTCCCGTCCTACATGTGAACAAGGTCTGCAAGTTAGGGAATTGTTCTCTAAAATTAAATTCACGTTTTTATAGGGGGTAAATCCAAATTCTTTAACCGTTGAACCGTAGAATGCAAGCACCGGAACTTTTACAGCACATGCGGTATGCATCATCCCCGAATCATTGCAGGCAATCACCAGGCATTCCTTCATATCCGCAGCCGTTTGAAGCAGGTCATCTTTATTACTAAGGTCTATTGAACCCCCGATATTTCCGGATATTTCTGCACATACCCTGATATCATCCCTGCCGCCGAAAAGAACTATTGTGAATCCTTCCCTGGTAAGCAGGTTACCCAGTTTTTCATAGTAATTCTTCGGCCACATCTTAGTGAAATGCCGCGAACCGGGAGCAAATCCTATAAGTTTTGGTTTATCCTTCAGTATAGCTGTGGGTTTATTCTCAGTGAATAGATCCAGTCCTTCATTGTCGAGTTTAATTCCAGGTACAGCAGCTGCATACCTCTCAGGAATCCGGGTGGCATCTTTTAGGCGGTTGATCTTAAAATTAACAAGAAGAAACTTGTCGGCCGTTCTCTTATTAAATATAAAGGTTTGAGCATTAATTGCCCTTCTTATTTGAGCAGAACGGAAGTTGTTCTGAAGATCGATAACTGCATCATACCTGTTTTCCTTTAACTTACCAATAAGTTCAGAAATTTTATCTTTTTCGCTTTCATATAGAATTAACTTTGAAAGGTACGGGTTCTGCTTAAGTACATCCTGATATTGTGATTTTATAACAAAATCCAGACTGATTTCATTGAATTTCTCCTTTAAAGTTCTGACCAGCGGTGTGGTAAGGAGAATGTCTCCCAGGGAGCTTAGTCTTATTACAAGCACTTTTTTCCCGGAGAAGTCTGGTGTATCCGTTTCTTTCTTCATATAACAGGTAAATTTAATCAAAAAGCACAAATACCGCACTTCATTTAAGGAATATCCCCTGCTCTTCCAGTGAGAACTTCCTTTCTCTCCCCCGGTTTGATCTTTAATTAACACTTCGCCGCCGTACAGGTTTTATGACACTTCATTTTTAGGTTAAAAAGCGTATGTGGAGCGTATCTGGAGCGTATGTGAAGCGTATGTGAAGCGTATGTGGAATTTACCCTGAACGTATTTATTAATATGTGTAAGCTCCTTTGCAATGATTTTAAAGGAATTTTTTCCATAATAAGATTCAGAAAACCGTTTGTGCTTATTTAAAGGAGGATACGATTATTTAATTTGAGCTTTTTGTTACTTCTGGTTATTTTTGTCGGTCACAAATAGGGAACTTAAATGACAACTTTACCTTCACCGGGAACAAATAAATTTTCCGATGATTCTGTTGAAAAACAGGTATATAATATTGTGGATGGATTAAAAGAATACCTCCCGATTATGAATGACAGGAACCGCCTGGGTTTTTGCCTCTATAAGCATATGCAGGGAGAGGGAGATTCTCCGGAAGTAATAGTGAGGACAAATAAACTTGTTCTTGAGGGTATTACTCCCGAAGAATTAGCTTCAAAAATAAGTACAGAACTTGATAAACTGAAGAAATAGTGCTTAGCGTCCTTGAGTTGAAAGTTCTTCTTTTTCTTTCTCCTCTTTGGCCATAAACTCTTCAACTTTCTGAACATCATACGCACTTCCTATGAATATGGGTGTTCTCTGATGCAGTTTTTCCGGCAATATTTCAAGTATCCTTTTTCTACCATTTGATGCCCTGCCTCCCGCAGCTTCAACTATAAAAGACACCGGATTGCATTCATAGAGAAGACGAAGCTTTCCGTTCGGATGTCTGGAATCAGCAGGATACATAAAAATACCTCCGTAAAGGAGTGTCCGGTGAATATCTGCTACCATTGAACCAACATATCTTGAGGAATATGGCCGTTCAGATTCCTTTTCATATTCCTGGAGATACTTGATGTATTTCTTCAAACCGGGATGCCAGTAAAGATAATTACCCTCATTGATGCTGTATATTTTTCCCTTTTTTGGAATTTTAACATCCTCATGAGAGAGAAGGAATTCGCCAAAAGAAGGATCAAGGGTGAAACCATGCACGCCATGTCCGGCAGTATAGACCATTATGGTGCTTGAACCGTACACAATATAGCCAGCAGCTACCTGTTTATAACCCGGCTGTAAAAGATCCTCCAGGGTTCCGGGTTTTCCGTCCGGAGTAACCCTGCGGTAAATAGAAAAAATTGTACCTATGCTCACGTTGGCGTCAATATTTGATGAACCGTCCAATGGATCAAATAATAATACATATTTCCCTAGATCGAATTCATGGGGAATATGCATTATGTCCGCTTCTTCTTCTGAGGCCATAACACAGAGATGTCCGCCATGATCCATTGCCCGGAAAAGCATATCATGTGCGAATATATCCAGTTTTTTCACCTGCTCCCCATGAACATTGTTATCCCCTGTAAAACCAAGAATATCAACGAGTCCCGCTTTATTTACTTCCAGAGAAATAACCTTGGCTGCCAGTGAAAGGTCGTGCAGAATGTTTGACAATTCACCGGTTGCTTCAGGATGAAGTTTCTCCTGATCTATAATAAATCGGGCCAGCGTCATGAATCTCAATTTTGACATGATGTGACTCTCCTGTTCATTAAATATTGGTAGAATTAGCCAGCTTTAATAATTTGCTGATCTTTATATTGAAGCTGGTATAATTTATAATAAATTCCCCTTTTTGCAAGTAGTTCCTGATGATTTCCTGTTTCCCTGATCTCGCCCTTATGCATAACTATGATCTTATCAGCACTTTGGATGGTTGAAAGCCTGTGAGCTATAACAATTGCGGTCCTTCCGACCAGTAGTTTTTCAATGGCATGCTGAATAAGTATTTCAGTTTCAGTATCAACGCTTGAAGTTGCTTCATCAAGAATAAGGATTTTGGGATCGTAAGCCAGGGCCCTTGCAAATGAGATAAGCTGCTTCTGCCCCACACTCAAGGTTGATCCTCTCTCTTTTACCTCCTCATCAAATTTACCAGGCAGCAGGTTTATGAATTTGTCGGCCCCCACAAGCTTGGCTGCGTCTAAAACCTTTTCAAAAGGAATAGCTTCGTTGTTCATATTTATATTGGACTTTATGGTTCCTGAGAAAAGGAAGACATCCTGGAGTACTATTGATATATATTTTCTCAATTCTCTTTTATCGACAGTCCTGATATCTATACCGTCAACCAGTATAGACCCTTTCTGAATATCGTAGAAACGGCTCAGTATATTAATGATGCTTGTCTTCCCGGCGCCTGTGTGGCCGACCAGGGCAATAGTTTCACCGGGATTTATCTTGAACGAGATATTCTTCAATACATATTCTTCGTCGCTGTAGCCGAAAAAAACATCCTTAAACTCTATTCCGCCTCTTACATTTTCAAGTTTGACAGGGTGATCGGGATTTTTAACAAATGTCCGGTTATCGAGCAGCTTAAATATCCTCTCTGAAGAAGCCATTGCAGTCTGCATTATATTATACTTCTCCGAGAGGTCTCTTATAGGACGGAAAAACATTTCTGTAAACTGCAGGAATGCGAATATTGTACCTACGGTAAGTGTACTATGGATTATCTCGCCGCCGCCATACCAGATAATAAGACCGATAGCTATCGAACTTAATATTTCCACACCCGGGTAGAAGAGTGCATAGTAAAAAACCGATTTAATATTAGCACCCCGGTAATCAGAATTTATGGAGAGAAACCTTTTAAGCTCGTCTTTTTCTTTCCTGAAAATCTGGACAACATTCATTCCCGTAACATGTTCCTGCATGTAGGAATTCAGCCTCGCAAGATGCAGCCTTACATCACGGTAGCTCTCGCGGGCTTTCTTCCTGAAAAGGAAGGTTCCGTATATAAGAACGGGTAAAACAGATAATGTTACAAGGGCAAGCCTTACATCCATATAGAACATAAAAACAAGTATCCATACAATATTAAAAATATCGCTGAAAATCATAACGATCCCCGAGGAGAACAACTCGCTTAACGCTTCTACATCGTTCGTTGTTCTTGTTACAATTCTTCCGATGGGAGTTCTGTCAAAGAATTTCAGAGCCAGTCTTTGCGTATGCTGAAACAGCTGTATACGCAGATCATAAAGTGTTTTTTGTCCAAGGTACTGTGTAAAGTAGGTTAGGAAATACTGTATTACAGCCTGGAACAGCAGAACGCCGAGGAGAATAAGGCTTATTATCAGCAGCCCATGATAGTCCGATTTGGTTATATAATCATCAACCGCAACTTTGGTAAGATAAGGGCGCAACGGTATAAGGGAAGCTACAACAATATTCAGTAAGATGGCAAATATGACATACTTCCTGTAGGGTTTGATATAACTCAGCAGACGTTTCATAAGTTTCGAATCGTATGCTTTACCTAATACTTCTTCTTCACTTCTATAATCGTTAGCCATAAATTATACTCATATGTTAATGAACCCGTCTTATCAGGAACGGATTATTATTTCAATTCCTCCAGCTCCTTCTCAAGCAGCTGTTTATAATGAAGATCGGCATATATTCCATTCAGGGATAACAATTGTTCGTGAGATCCTTCTTCGGCAATCTTTCCATCTGAAAGAACAATTATCTTATCAGCATCTTTAACTGTCGAGATCCTGTGACTTATAATTAAGCTTGTTCTTCCCTTCATAAACTTCTTCAGATTCCTTAATATTTCTTCTTCAGTATTTGTATCCACCGCTGAGAATGAATCATCCAGTATCAGTATCTCCGGATCAACAGCAAGAGCTCTTGCAAGTGTGGCTCTCTGTTTCTGACCTCCAGAAAGTGTGATTCCTCTCTCACCGCTTATTGTTTCATAACCATGCGGGAAAGATTCGATATCCTTATCAAAATTGGCTATTACAGAAACTTCTTTTACCTTATCAAGGCTTACTTCCCTTACCCCGTAAGAAATATTATTAAGGAGAGTATCTGAAAAAAGAAAAGGCTCCTGCTGAACATAGCCGATATTTTTCCTGAGCACATCCAGAGAGATCTTTTTTATATCTTTCCCATTGATATGCAGCTCACCGTCTGTAACATCGTAAAGTCTTGGTATAAGGTTAATTAAAGTAGTTTTCCCGCTCCCGGTATATCCCATTATGGCTGTGGTTGAACCCGCAGGAATTTTCAGGTTTATATCCTTCAATACATAAGGAAGGTGTTCACCGTATCTAAAGGAAACATTACGGAATTCTATATCGCCTCTCAGATGCCTGACACTGGTATCTGTATCCGCAGTATCGTTAATCTCGTAAGGCTCGTGAAATATCTTATTCAGCCTCTTCATACTTGCCTCACCCTGCTGGACGATGTTTACAACCCAACCGAAGGCGATCATAGGCCAGATTAGAATTCCCAGGTAAAATGTGAACGCAGTAAGTTCCCCCAGGTTCATTGAGCCTGAAATTATTTTACCGCCTCCAACAAGAACCACGATGATAAGTGACAACCCGGTAATAAGAAACAGGATAGGCATAAGCATAGCCTGCACTTTAATCATCCTCATATTTTTTTCAAGATAATCCCGGCTCATTTCCTTAAAAGATTCAATTTCTCCCTCTTCCCTTACATACGATTTAATCACACGGATACCTGAAAAATTCTCCTGGGCTTTGGTTGTCAGCTCGGCGAATTTCTCCTGTATTTTTGTAAACCTTTCATGTATCCTTTTCCCGATCTTATAGACGAGGATCGAGAGAAGGGGAAGAGGGAGCAGCGTGTATAGGGTCAACGAAAAGTTAAGTGATGTCATCAATGCAATAACTAATGTCAGCCTTATCGTCGTATCCATTGAATACATTACAGCAGGTCCAAGGAATGCTCTTACAGCATTAATATCATTAGTAGAGTGAGCCATTATATTACCGGTGGAATTATTCTGGAAGTACCTTAAAGGCAGCTTCTGAATATGTGCCCAGAAGTCCTCCCTGAGATCATATTCAATCTCTCTCGATACAACAATTATTGTCTGTCTTATAAAGAATCTGAACGTACCTGCGAATACGGCAGTGAGGACAATAAGCAGACCGTAATGAAACAGCTGATCTACTGTCACATTTTTATCGAATGAATTAATTGCATCCTTAAGCAGGAGGGGTATGTAAACAGCTCCAAGATTGGAGAGTATGATAAAAACAATACCCCAGCCAAGCTTTTTCTTATACCTGAGGAAATATTTTTTTAGTGTAAATAAATTCTTCATAAAGATAATATGGTATCATTCCCTTGTCCACCAGGGACAGGGTTATTTTTCAGTGTTTGTATCTGTATAAGCCCGATTAAACTAATCTATAATATCAAAACCGGTATATTTTCGCAATATTTCAGGGACGGTAATTTTCCCATCGCCGGTCTGATAATTTTCGAGTATAGAAACCATCAACCTGCTGGTTGCAAGTCCTGAACCATTAAGTGTATGAACAAACTCAGGTTTTTTCGTTGTTTCGGGTCTGAACCTGATGTTTGCACGTCTGGCCTGGAAATTTTCAAAATTACTGCAGGATGAAGCCTCCAGCCAACGGTTCTCTGCAGGCGACCAGGTCTCGATATCATAGCACTTTGCAGCCGAAAAACTTAAATCACCGGTGCATAATAATAAAATCCTGTAAGGAATTTTTAATGCTTTTAAAATATCTTCTGCGTCGTTTACGAGCCCTTCGAGCTCATCATATGAGGTTTCGGGTTTAACAAGCTTCACCATCTCAACTTTATTAAACTGGTGAACACGCAGAAAACCTTTCGATTCTTTTCCGTATGAACCTGCTTCCCTTCTGAAGCACGCGGAATAACCTACATGCCTTATCGGCAGCTCGCTCTCATTAATTATTTCATTCCTGTAAATATTTGTAATAGGAACCTCAGCCGTAGGAATAGGATAAAGTTCATCCTTATCGATAAAATACATATCATCTTCCATTTTTGGAAGCTGACCGGTTCCCTTCATGGAATCACGGTTTACGAGGAAAGGCGGGAAGACCTCAGTATAATTGTGATTCTGCAAATGGTAGTCGAGCATAAAGTTAATCAATGCTCTCTCAAGTGTCGCTCCTTTGCCTAAATACAGCGGAAACCCGGAACCTGAAATCTTTGCACCGCGTTCAAAATCGAGAATCTTTAATTTCTTGCCCAGTTCAATGTGATCAGAAACTTTACCTTCCCTGTTAAATGAAAATCCTTCCGGCGTCCATTGCCTTACCCCGACATTATCTTCTGCCGTTTTGCCAACGGGAACAGATTCGTGGGGCATATTCGGGACATACATCAGAATTTCATTTAACTCACTTTCAACTTCCCGGAGCCGTGAGTCAATCTCTGTAATCTGATCGGAGACACCTTTCATTGATGAAAGAAGCTCAGTAACATCCTTGCCCTGCTTCTTCATCACCGGTATCTGTGAGGATACCTGGTTTCTTTCGGATTTTAGTTCATCACCGCGAAGTATCAGGTCTCTTCTTTTTTCGTCAAGGGCCAGGATCTCATCGACCCTATCTTTTTCATTTTTATTGCTTATTCCCTGTTTTACTGCTTCAGGATTTTCACGGATAAATTTTAGATCAAGCATTAATTTTTTTCTGGATTAGTTATGAATTCTGATTATTTAACGACAATGTTGTAAATCTTATTTTTGACATAGATCTCTTTTACAATACTCTTTCCTTCAGTATGTTTAACCACCTTTTCATTTTCAAATACTGTCTTCTTAACTTCTTCCTGGCTGCTGTTAAGGGGCACTTCAACCGTATCCCTGAGTTTCCCGTTTACCTGAACTGCAATGTTTATAGTATCGGAAACAAGAGCAGCTTCATCATATTTATACCATACCGGATCGACAAATATTGATGTTTCATTTCCAAGGATCTGCCGGCATTCCTCTGCCAGGTGGGGTGCAACAGGTGCAAGCAGAACAGAAAACCTGCTTAGAGCGTACAGCTTAATTTCATCCGAACATCTATCGATATTTTTAAGTTCATTTATCAATTCCATCAATGAGGCAATTGCCGTGTTAAACCTGAAGCTGCCGATCTCTTCTTCAAATTTCTTAACCGTTTGATTTGTTTTCCTGTAAACTGACTTCTCATATTCATTAAGAGTACCGATATCAAACTTATCCTTTGCCGAAACCTGTTTTGTGAGTGCTCCGAACCTATTAAAGAGTTCATAAGATCTCTGGACAAATCTGTCTACACCGGAAATACCTTTATCGCTCCAGTCACCTCCCAGTTCGTAAGGTCCCATAAACATCAGGTACATCCTGAATACATCAGAGCCGTAATGCAAAGTAAACGTATCCGGGTTTACAACATTATTGCGCGATTTAGACATCTTCGTACCTTCGTTGGTTATAGTGCCCTGGTGAAGCAGGTTTTGGAAGGGTTCATTACTATTTGTCCATCCGAGGTCTCTTAAAAATTTATGTATAAACCTTGCGTAAAGCAGGTGCATTGTTGCGTGCTCGGCTCCGCCGACATACATATCAACCGGCACCCAGTTGTCGGCTTTTTCCTTATTGAAAGGAGCATCTTTTATATTGGGATCCAGGTATCTGAAATAATACCATGAGGAGTCCACAAAAGTGTCCATCGTATCTGCATCTCTTTTAGCATCCGAACCGCACTTAGGGCATTTAACATTTATAAAGTCGGGATTGGTTGTAAGAGGCGATTCACCAGAAGGTTTGAATTCAACTTCATAAGGAAGAGTTACCGGCAGCTCTTTTTCATCAACCGGAACGGTTCCGCAATCGGGACAATGAATGATTGGGATAGGTGTTCCCCAGTATCTCTGCCTTGAAATAAGCCAGTCCCTAAGCCTGTAATTTATTTTCTTTTTCCCAAAATTTCGAAGCTCAAGGTATTTTATTATCCGCTGCTTCCCGAGTTCAGATTCCAGACCATTGAACTCGTCAGAGAATACCATTTTACCTGTTCCTGTATACGCTTCCTTCAAATCTGTATCGACATCCGTTCCTGGTTCAAGTATTACTTTTTTAACAGGCAGTGCGAATTTTTTTGCGAATTCAAAATCCCGCTCATCATGTCCCGGCACGGCCATTACACAGCCTGTCCCATATGTCAGCAAAACATAATCTGCTATCCATACTGGTATCTTTTCGCTGCTTACAGGGTTAATAGCATAAGCTCCGATGGGTGTTCCTGTTTTTTCCTTTACAGTTGAAGTCCTCTCAATCTCCGACAGCAGCTTCGCAGCTTCCCTATAAGCATTTACATCTTCTTTATATTCCGGAGCTGTGAGCTTATCAACCAGCGGATGCTCGGGAGCAAGAACTACATAGGTCACTCCATACAGAGTATCGGGACGGGTAGTAAATACGGGTATAACCTCATCACTTCTGTCAACCTTAAAATTAACCTCTGCACCTTCACTTTTACCAATCCAGTTACGCTGCATAAGTTTGGTTTTTTCAGGCCAGTTGATTGTGTTAAGTCCTTTGAGTAGTTCCTCTGCATAATCTGTGATTTTGAAGAACCACTGTGTAAGGTTTTTCTGAACCACAGCCGCACCGCAGCGTTCACAGGTACCATCAGCCATCACCTGTTCATTGGCCAGTACAGTCTGATCATTAGGACACCAGTTCACGGGGGCATTCTTCCTGTAAGCCAGTCCCTTTTCATAAAGTTTAAGGAACAGCCACTGGTTCCACTTATAATATTGGGGGTCGCAGGTCATCAGTTCAGCATCCCAGTCGTACATACAACCCATTTTCTTTAGCTGTTGACGAATATCCTCAATATTCTTCATAGTGCTGTCATAAGGATGAACGCCTGATTTTATAGCATAGTTTTCTGCGGGCAGACCAAATGCATCATAACCAATTGGTTCAAACACATTATAACCCGTCAATTTTTTATATCTTGCCCAGGAATCATTAGGCCCGTAATTATACCAGTGACCGATGTGCAGTTTTGCCCCGGAAGGATAAATGAACATTACAAGAGAATAAAGTTTGTTATCTGTCTTGCTAAGATCTGTCCTGGCAACCTTCTGTTCTACCCAAAATTTCTGCCATTTTGGTTCAATCTCGGAATAAGGATATCTCATTTTTACTATGCTTCGGATTTAAAAATTGACTTCAAATTTACCGAAAATGGGAGGGAATTCAAATTAAAAGCTGTTCATCATTATTACGATTAATCTGCATCATAGATATTGTTAAATAAATTGCATATTATTAAAACAACATAACACACGATCATAAATGAGAATTTCCCTTACAGACATAATCGCAATCATTGCGGCTCTGCAGCTGCTTATATTCTCCTTTTTCCTGTTTAACCATAAATTGGGAAACCGTTTACATAACCTGATCCTCTCAGCTTTCCTGTTTGCTAACGCAATGTACCTTGCAGGTTATATCCTTTTTGTATTCTCTGATTATATTATGCCTGCGGGTGTGCATTTCTTCTTCATCGGTACATCATTCGGATTTTTGTTTGGACCGCTGCTTTTTTTATATACCAGATCACTTACCAGAAATAATTTTCATTTGAATAAGCCGGATCTGCTGCATTTGGTCCCTTTCCTGGTATATAATATATTATATGCTGTTTATTTCCATTTTGAACCGACAGCCGTGAAGATAGAGATGCTTGAAAATGGAAATGTACTTCCCTACTCCTTGGGTTTCTGGGTTGGACTTTTAATGAACATACAGGTACTTGGCTATATGTCCCTGACCCTCTTCCTTGTATTCAGCTACAACAAGAGGATTAAATCTCTTTATTCAATGATTCAACAACTTGAACTTGGCTGGCTTGAGATTGCTATTTTTGCCTTCCTTTTTATGTGGCTTATTGATTTTGCAAATTACCTGCTGCGCAATACCGGACAGATTTCGCAGGAAATATCAGGATATTTTACCTTGGTATCGATTGCAATAAATTTTGTTTCCGCAAATCTTGTTATTTATAAAGGATTGAAACAGCCTAAACAATTTTTCGATGTTGAAAAGGAACTTCCGAAACCACAAACTGATGATTCGGTTCTCATTGAAAAGGAATCAGAACGATACCTGGAAAAGCTTATGAAATATATGTCATCTGAAAGACCATATTTAACCTCAACTCTTACTCTGAAGGAACTTTCTGCCAGGTTGGAAATAAATCCTGGGATACTTTTGAAAGTTATAGATAAGAGGAGAAATCAGAATTTCTTCGATTTTATCAACGCACTCAGAATAGATGATGCAAAATTGATCCTTTCCAATTCGGCCAAAAGAAAAATGTCCGTTCTCGAAGTTCTATACGGAGTAGGTTATAATTCGAAATCAGTTTTTAATACAACATTTAAGAAATACACAGGTATAACACCCACCGAATACAGGAAAAAATACCTGCCCTACCATTCCCACCATAGTCTGCAGAGATCAATTTCTTAAATCCTTTATAAATTTAATAGGGAAAGGGTTGGGTTCAGTCCCTAGGTGAAATCGGGTAAAAATTCATCCTAAAGGAAACTTTTAATCGTTAAATGAGTACCCATATTTAAGATTACATCATTGTTTAATCACCCGGCAGGATTCCAATTCCAAATATTCAGGAATTAGATAGTGTACCCCGACAGCGCACTATCATCCGGGTGATTTATTTATCTACGGAGAAATTTCTCCCCGCACACTTTTTAATTCTGATAACTACCGGAAAAATCATTAATCTTCGAAATATTCGGATCCGCTTCTATCGATAAAACCCCACCGGTCCCCTATTTTCACAGAGATTAAACCGTTCCTGATTTCGCCGATTTTATCATATTTGATAGGAGTAACACCTTTCCCTTTTTTATCTATAAGACCCCACCAGTCATTTAACCGCACATATGTAATACCGTTAGAGAAAGAGCCAACATCATCGAAATTCCCAGGGATTACCTTCTCACCTTTCCTGTTTATAAAACCCCATTTTCCCTTTTCTTTAATGGGAAGATAATCCTCTTTCAGTTCCCCGATCTCATCATACCTGATAGGAGCTACGCTTTGGGCATACGTATTAAGGAGTCCCCACTTTTCATTTAACTTAACAGGGAAAAGACCATCAAGGAAATCCCCGATTTCATTATACTGCACAGGGATAATTTCTTTGCCTGAATGATCGATAACTCCCCATTTTCCTGAAAACACTACCCTGTCGTCATTTTTCTTAATCCCGAAGTTCACCTTTGCGAAACCAGTATGGAAATCCTCAAGCTCGTCGTATTTGATCTGTGTAATTTCATTCCCACCAGGGTCAATGAATCCCCATTTATCATTTAATTTTACTCTTACACGGTCCTCAATGAAAGAACCGACCTGGTCATATTTCACTGGTATAATAATTTCTTTTTTGGAATCGCAAAACCCCCATTTGTCTGCTTTACGATAAGGAATTAGCCCTGGTAAGCTGGTTTTCATCACTTCATCTCCTGAAAAAATTTTAACTATTTCTCAACACATTCTGTTTAGTATCGGGCGCTTTTATAATAATACGCTTAAAGGCTGCTTATTGCAATATCGTTTTTTACCTCTTACCCCGGCAAATAAAAAAACCCCTTAAGTGTGCTGCTTAAGGGGTGTTAGGCTTTTGTTGAGGGAACATATATTTGCCCGAGGGGGAGGCAAATACCGAGCCAAATAAAAATTAGAAGTACATATTTAATAGAATCAGGATTTCAACTGAAGCGGCCGTCTCTTCAGATTCCGGATTCAACGGCTGTGTCATAAGATTTTTTATCTTGCTAAAAAAACTGATATACGCGTCAATTACATTTTCGGAATTCTGACTCTGACTGATTTCCGATATAAGGACAATTTTAAACTCAGCTATATTTTGCTGAAAAGCTTGTATGTTATTTCCATAAATTCCCAGGACCCGTACAAGATTTTCCAAAACTATATCACGATAACCGGTAAATCCATTCGCAATATCTTCAGCTGACCGCATACCTTCAAGATGTTTCTGCAGGTTAACACCTGCCTCGATAACCTTATTGGTTGTTGATGGATCAGCTCCCAGCTTTTGAAACTCAGCCAGCACCGAAGCATTTAAGATCCGCGATCTTATCTCAGCGGTTGTTCTTAAAAACTCAAATTCAAGCTGGGAGTTGATTCCTTCAATTTCTTTCAGAAAAGTCCTTATCGAAGCCTCAAGTACTTTACTGAAAGTTTCGGACTGCAGGCCCACATCAACATAAGCATCTGAAATAGAACACAGGTAGCTGTAAAGTGCCGCCTGCCTGGCGTTCTCAGACAGGGCATAATAAAGATCTCTGTCTAACGCCGTCTGGGCAGCATTTTTTGCGACGATTATTTGCTGCCACTGTGAAGTAGTACC
This sequence comes from uncultured Ignavibacteria bacterium, assembly GCA_963774455.1. Classification (GTDB taxonomy): domain Bacteria; phylum Bacteroidota; class Ignavibacteria; order Ignavibacteriales; family Ignavibacteriaceae; genus DATFVA01. The sequence continues at coordinate 79,840 of CAVZFD010000005.1, read as the reverse complement.
ACCAATATCAGGTTTCAGCACAGTTTCTTTTTCAGCAATAGATTCCAGGTTAACAGCTTTAATAACTTTATCCATTACTTCTTCATTCCCATCTATTATCCCGGCTGTTTCATCGTTCATTAATATTCGGATTTGTGTATAATACAGGTTTACACCTGATCTATGAGCCCTGGTATATAAATCAGTAGAAATAGTTGTGACATAATTTAAAGGCTGAGAGTAAAGGGCAATTCCCTGTTTTATATCAGCTGTAAGAATACCTCGCCACTCCTTACTTCCTTTTACAGCCTGTACCAGGAGGTTGCTTTCGCCGACCAGGTTGGTTTCAAGTATAAATTTTCCGTCAGAATTTGTATAAGCGTCTTCCAACGAAACAATCTCGGAATTCCAGGAGTCTGACAATTTTAAAAGCCTGACTGATATACCTTCTGCTCTTGAGTCATCAATAACTTTTCCAGCAACTTTTGCCGTTACTTCTTCAGGCTCAACAGGAACTTCTTTGCTGCAGCCAACTAAAGTCTCAATAAAAAAAAGAACAATTATTAAGAAATAAATTCTATTATAAATATTCTGACTGTTTACGTCTTTTTTTTTAACATTTTATTTACCTGGTGATATGCTTTCTCCCCCAGGCTCTTCTTAACAAGTGCTAAAGTTGTGCCAAAGGTCATACTATGAGATTACGGCAAGTAATTAAGGTTTTGGTTAAGTGAGGTGTGTCGTTGGACACGAATAATATGCGCGGTTGTGATCGAAAATGCAGGGTGGGGGATCAAAAAGAGTACTTAAAATTAAGAGTTAAACCCATTAAATCATTATAGTTAACAGAAGAATTGCTTAAAATTTCATTCCCGGAATTAGTTTCTGAAAAAAACAGGAGGTCGAGCTGAGAATAAAGCCAAACGATGCCAAAGCTGATTAGTGAAATGTTTCTGTTCTTGTAGACATCATTGTAATCTGCATACCTGGAATCTATCATTTTAGGATCAGTTTCTATCAGGTATGCCTTTTCCTTATTGTCTGATTCGATCCAGAAATAAACAGACGCCACCAGAGAGGCTGATCCAAGAAAAGTAAGAAAAACGTTCTTAAAATTTACATCCAGGTATAAATGCCCTAGTCCCGGAACTATCAGTGATCTTGTTATTGCATTCTTAAACCTGCTTTCTTGCTGAACATCAAATTCCACTTTTGGAACATAAACAGTGTCTATTCTGACCACAGTTCGTGCCTCAATCTCTTTCTGTTGCTGAATATAATCTTCTCTTACCTGTGTGTAAAATGATATTATTTTGGGAGATATTTTGGTAGAATCCAATTGATATGAGGTATCAATTCGAAAAATCTCAATAAAACTTTTTTTTGCAGCATCATCTTCAGATAATGAATAATGTGAGATTCCCTTTAATTTATAAATATCCAGAATTACATCCCTTCTCAGCGGAGCTCTTTTCAGCAGGAGCTTGTTAGCAATGGATATAACGTCACCGTATTTAAATAGATCAAATCTCTTTTTCATTAAGGCCAGCGAATCCTGCACATTAACAGAGTCCTGATTTACAACTTGAACTTTAAGAGTATCCGAAACAAAAACAGAGTCTGCTGCCAAACCCGGCACAACAAGTGAATCTTTTACAGCAGATGAATCGTCCACCTGTGCCCATCCTGTGAAAAAGAGACCTGCGGCTGCAAGTAAAAAAAGAAATACCTTAACAGTAGTACGCATAAAGTGAAATATTTTACTTAGGATTGGGTAAAATTACATGAAAGTTAAACAATTTGCATATTTATTAGTTGATAGGATTGTTCTCAAAGCTGAAGGTTGCCTCGGTTGTATCTTTAGCACTAATTCTAACCGTTCCCTTTAATGTATCCGCATACTGCTTATTTATGATCTGCACTTTATATTTACCCGGATAAAGATTTATGGGTTCTCTGAGCGGGGTGGTTCCAACATGTTTTCCGTCAATAAAAACCTCTCCCCAGGGCTGAACTTTGCAGTCGAGACTTCCCGTTAGTTCCTGGAAATTTACTTTTATAGATTCTATTTTGTCATTTGAAATATTCACTCTTCTCACATACGGGGGATAGTCGGGATGGACAAGCTTAAGTAAGTGTCTTCCCGGATCAAGCTGTATATAATTATCCAGAGGTGTTGTATCAACTTTTTTGTTGTCGATATATACATCGGCGTAAGGTTTTACTTCAACAAAAAGCTTTCCCGGCAGCAGTGAACTTAATATTTTGTCAGGGACATTTTCCTGATTATAATTTTGTGAAAAAATATTCCGGGAATTCTTATCAATGAAAGTGTAATTCTTTTCTGCAAGATTTGGATTGACTGTTACTCCGTGCTGCGGTCTTAGAAAATAATAAATACCGGCAGCTATTATAATCATGGCAACCAGGACAGAGGCTCCGATAACAAAATATTTGCTGGTTTTCTCTTCTTCTACATCTTCAATGTCTAATTTGAGGTCGTGATTGGAAGCCTGAATCCCGAGTATACTTAAAACTTCTTCTGCCGACTGAAATCTTTTTTCGGTATTCTTTTTCAGCAGTCCTTTAAGAATGATCTGAATATCCTCAGGAAGATGAACAACTTTTTCTTCGATATCCTCTTCTCTGAAAGTGAGTATCTTGTTTATTGTTTCATTTATGTCTTTTCCTAGGAAAGGATTTTCACCTGTAAAGAGTTCAAGAGCAACAATACCGGCAGAAAATAAATCTGACTGGGCGCGCAGGATTTCACCTCTGATCTGTTCGGGCGACATGTAGCTTGGAGTACCAACAATCGAAGATTGAATAGTAAGTTTAGTTTCATCCTGCATCAAAGCCAGACCGAAATCCGCTATTTTAAGTTCTAGCCTCGGGTTAACCAGCAAGTTTTCAGGTTTTATATCCCGATGAACTATATGATTCTGATGTGCGGCATTCAGAGCCCTCATCAGTCTAATTACAAGTGATCGTTTCTGTTCAAGAGTATAGTTATTCTGCCTGATTATGGTTCTGAGGTTCCTGCTTTCGAAATATTCAAATGAAATATAGAAATGGTTTTTAAACATTCCGAAATCAAGAACTTTGATAAGGTTCGGATGTTCAAGCTGGGCAAGTATTTTCGCCTCCCGTTTGAACCTTGAAAGGATAGTTTTATCAGAGAGTTCATCTGTATTCAGGGTTTTTAAGATGATCTTCTTCCCGAGATATATATGATTCGCGAGGTACACCGTTGTATATACATCTTTTTTGATAGTCTCGATTATCTCGAACTTATCATATAATATTTCCGTTGAAGTATTCTGCATTAAACTTTTTCTTCGATCTCCTTAAGTTTCAGCTGAACCCATCTGACAGAGACGCCTAAAGATTTTGCTGTAGCTGTTCTGTTGCCGTTAAATTCCTTCAGTCTCCTAATGAGAAGCATTTTTTCGAAATCTCTCAGTGTTCCGCCGAATTCCATATCTCCAGATTCTTCATCAATTACTATATGTTCCGGCATCAGCTTATCAGTATCACACAATATCAAAGCTCTTTGAAGAACGTTCTCAAGCTGTCTGACATTTCCGGGCCAGCTGTATTCCTCAAGTATTTTTAAAGTTGCTGAAGCAACCCTTATGCTTTCATTTGAATATTTCTTTATGATATAATCAACCAGCAGGGGTATGTCCGTCCTTCGCTCCCTTAGAGGCGGAACACGGATAGGGAACACATTCAACCGGTAAAAGAGATCCTCGCGGAATATTCCGTCTTTAACGAGCTGTCTTAAATCTTTATTTGTCGCAGCGATTACTCTTACATCAACCTTTATTATCTGTGTATCTCCCAGTCTCATTATTTCTTTACTCTGAAGCACCCGGAGAAGTTTTGCCTGCAGCGCGAGGGAAATATCTGCTATCTCGTCCAGGAAAAAGGTTCCCTCATCTGCTACCTCAAACAGACCTTTCTTATCATTATTTGCGCCAGTGAAGGCTCCTTTTTTATATCCGAACAATTCGCTCTCAAGCAGAGAATCCGGTATTGATCCGCAGAATTGAGCAAGATATGGAAGCTCCCTGCGCCGGCTAAGATTATGAACTGCCCTTGCAACCAGTTCTTTTCCTGTACCGCTGTCACCGAACAGCAGAACCGTCGCATCCGTCTCCGCAACCTTGTGAATTAAGGTTGCCAGTTTCTGCATTGCAGGACTATCACCGATTAATTCGGGAATCTTCTTTGACGCCTGAAGCTGATTCCTGAGAATAATATTTTCATCTTCAAGAGCTTCAAACCTTGTTATTCTATCAAGCGCCAACGATACAAGGTTAGAAAAGAAATCAAGAAAGACCATATTCTCATCGGTAAACTCTTTCCTGTTTATACTGCTGTCGACAAGAATTACACCCCATACCTTATCATTTTGTTTTATCGGTACACCAAGAATTGATTTAATGTTGTGGATCTGAATACTCTCAAACTGGGAGATGTTGGGATCGTTCTGCACATCGTGATATAATACAGGGGCTCCCCTTTCAATAACTTTCTGAAGAATGCCGGAGGAAAAAACGGTTATGTCTTCAATGCTTTGCTGTTCCATATTCCGGGCGCCTATTATGGAAAACTTATTGGTCTCAGAATCATGCTTTACAAACAAACCTCTGTCTGCATGAAGTACCCGGATAATAACGTCAAGTGTTTCTTTTATCAGGCTGTCCTGGTAGATCGCTGAATTTAGTGCCTGGCTGATTTTGTACAGAGTCTCGAATTGTTCTTTGCCTATCTGCTTTATATTTCCAATCGTCTCTGCAGAGCCGTTCATTTTCAAATTATTTCTCCATTATTGTACGCTAAAAGCTGCCTGTAGTGAACGATCCTGGTTGTTAAAATCATCAATAACCCAGATAACCCACCAATAATTGCCGGCATCAATGCTGTTCACTGTATAAACAGTATCCTGTGCCGAAACGTTATCTTCATTTAGTACAAGCTGACTCCCGTCATTTGTAAAGATCTGAATCTTGTATCTGAATGAATAACCCGGCAAATACCTGTTCCAGCTGAGGTCAAAAGGCACAGCCTTAATTACCTGTTCATTTGAAGGCAGTAAACCGGTAACCTGATCTTTGATAATACGTTTTACACCGGTACCATGCAGTACCGAAATTTCTCCCAGTACGTTTCTTACCCGGAAGTCAAATTCAAGTCCTATTGATTGTGCAATATCTGTAAGACCCATTTCCTGCGGTGTTAGCTCTGTTAGAAAGGTTTTGGAAGCTATATCGAAATCCATTGCTTTCATAAGACCTAGTTGATCATTTATTACATAAACAGTATCGATATCATTATCTATATCTTTAACCATCGTGTGAATAACAAGTTCGCTCATTACTGAGGGAGGATTGGCGGAGTTCAACACAATACTGTAAATAGAAAGGCTATCAAGTGTCGGAAGTTTGTTCAGGTTAACCTGTTCATTAACTTTACGGCTGCCCGTCCAATCTACCATGATAGTATCATTATAATAGTCTGCTTTACGAAAAATCAGCTGACCGTTTTCAGTTTTAACATTGGGAACTGAGAAGTTACCGTCTGCATCCGTATAAACCATTCTATTTCCTGGTTTCCAGAATACTTCGACATCTTTAATGGGTGTGTATGGAAGGCTGAACGTTTGAACGGTTCCTTCTATGGTTCCGAGCTGATTATCACTTGAATTTGGATCAAGCGGGTTCTCTCTCGGTGCATCACAGGAATTCAGGAATATAATTCCTGAAAAGAGTAAAAAAACTATTAAGCTTTTAATTTTTTCCTCGGGCAAATACATATGAAGAAGAAAAAGTTCGGGATAATAAGAAAATTTTTCGTATCGCCAATAACAATCAACACAATTTTTCGTACTTAAATGTATAAAAATTATGTCTAATAATTTAAGAAAAATTAATTAACTTGAATTTTTTACGGAGTGTGTACTAAAATAAGACGAAAAATATACGATTTTCAGGCAGTTTTGTTCATTTTTTCAAAATCAACTTTATCCTGTAATCTTCAGGTAGAATTTCCTGGTTTTTTACAGGATATGGCTGAAGATCTATAAGCTGAATTCTGTATTCTGCTGCCTGAATTTCTTTAGGATCCAGGTTTGTATTAATCTCCTGAATCCGGGGGTCTTCTCCGGAAAAATGAATAGTAAGCTCCACTTTTCCATTTCCGGCCCAAACGCACTCCACTCCTTTGGGGCACCGTGAATCATCAATAACCCTGTCAAAGGTTATCTCCAGACCTGATTCCCGAACCTCCGCTTTTTGTCCCAATCCGATAAAAAATTCCTCATTCAGATCTGCACTTATGATATCATCGCAGCCGGTAACAGCGATAAAAATTATTAACCCGGCCAAAACTGAACATACATTATTTTTTATCTTCATTGGGCTTACAATCTGAAAAAAAATTATGAATTAATCCACATTAATTTTTATTAAATCACAAATAAAATTGACTGCAATCACCACTGCCTGCCGTATTTAACCTGATTTTTAATTATAATATTTTTTTTCAGGAAAAAAGATGCCAAAGTTTAAGTCCATTATCAGTCTATTTGCCATATACTTTGTTGTTCTCTTAACCAGTACATCTTATTCACAGTATTTCGGAAGAAATAAGGTCCAGTATAATGACTTCCAATTTAAGGTTTTGCATACTCCCAATTTCAATATTTATTTTTACCCCGAAGAGAGCAAAGGCGCTCATATTGCCGCTCTGATGGCCGAAAGGTGGTATAAACGCCAGTCGTTCTATTTCGGTGATTCGCTTCATGGTAAACAACCGCTCGTTCTATATGGGAGTTTCCCTCAATTCGTTCAGACAAACATTATAGGGGGTCAGATAGGTGAGGGTGTAGGTGGTGTAACCGAACCTTTAAGAAGACGTATTGTTCTGCCGCTTGCGGGACCTCTTAGTGAAACAGACCATGTTATAGGCCATGAGCTGGTGCATGCTTTTCAATATGATATTACAGGTGCTATGCGAAGTACATTCGGGGGACAGGCACCCCAGCTTTCAAAACTTCCTCTCTGGTTCGTAGAAGGTATGGCTGAATTTGTAACACTCGGACCGAATGATCCTTTTACAGCAATGTGGATGCGCGACGCTGTACTTAATGAAATTCCTACCATTGATGATTTGAATAATCCCGAGTATTTCCCTTACCGGTACGGCGATGCACTGCTTGCATATATCGCTGGTAAATGGGGTGATAAAAAAATTGCCGATCTTTTAACTACAGGCGCGTATCTTGGAAGTATAAACGATGCTATCGATACACTTTTCCATGTTACTCCCGATTCTTTATCAAAGCTTTGGGCACAATCCCTGCATAATCAGTATGATTCATTGAAGAGTTTAACCAAAAAACCTTCCGATTATGGTAAGAAACTAATCTCAGAGGATAATGGCGGAGAACTTAACATTGCTCCCGTATTAAGTCCCGATGGAAAAAACCTTGTATTCTTTTCCTCTAAAAATTTATTCGCAATAGATCTTTTCCTTGCGGATGCTGAAACCGGAGAAATCAAAAGAACTATTCTGAGAACTGAGCTTGATCCACACCTTGAGAGTCTTGAATTTATTAACTCCGGAGGATCCTGGAACCCTGCTGGTGATAAATTTATATTTCCGGCTGTAACAAAGGGAAGACCAATTTTATCGATAATCAACATCAGGAACGGTGATATTGAGATGGAAAGGAGGTTTGAGGATCTCGGTGAGATTCTTAATCCTTCATGGTCGCCTGACGGAAGATATATCGTATTTTCAGGGATTCAGGGAGGCTTGTCTGATTTGTGGATGTACGACCTTCAGACGGATTCTCTAAAAAGGTTAACTGATGATTCTTATGCCGAACTCCAGCCTTCATGGTCACCGGACGGCAGCAGGATTGCCTTCGTAACAGATCGTTTCTCAACAGATCTCAAGGACCTTGACATAGGGAATTACCGCCTCGCCCTTTTGAATCCTGATAATGGTGAAATCACCGAAGTTGAAACTTTTAATGATGTTAAAAATATTAACCCGCAGTGGTCCCACGACGGAAAAAATATTTACTTCCTGTCGGCTCCGCAGGGTATAACCAATCTTTATAAAATTAACCTTGATTCCCAAGATATAACCCAGATGACAAACTTGTTTGTAGGAATAACGGGAATTACGGATATTAGTCCGGCTCTCTCGGTCGCCGGTCAAAATGATGAAATAGCAGTAAGCACCTTCGAAAAAAGAAAATATAATATATACAGGTTCGATAATGTAAATCCTGAAAATCCTGTTAAACTTAGCGGGCCTGATCCTGCAGTACTGCCCCCTGAAACCAAGGCTTCCACCTTGCTGGTTAACAGTTTTGCTGATCCGGATTACGGACTGATATCTGACAGCAGTTTCAATGTAACTGATTATTCTCCTTCCCTGTCACTAACCGGAATAAGTCAGCCTTCAGTTGCCGCAGGAATAGACAGGTTCGGAACGTATGTGGGAGGCGGAATTTCTCTTCTCTGGAGTGATATGTTGTCAAACTATACCCTGTCATCAGCTCTGCAGGTACAGACAAATCCCGGTATATCTTTCTTTAATTCCATTTCCGCTTTCGCCGGCTACCTTAATACTGCTCACAGGTGGAACTGGGGGGTCGCAGTCCAGCAGCTGCCTCTGATTTACCTGGGGTTCGGTACATACGGACAGGATATAAATGGTGAGCCTGCTTATGTTGAACAGAGATTAATTTACCAGGAAACTCATAGGCAGCTGACAGGATTACTAATGTATCCTTTCAGCCAGGTAATGAGGGTTGAACTTACCGGCGGGTATCGGAATATCACATATACAAACAGCGTGGAAACGCGGGCGGTATCTCTGATTACGGGTCAGCTTCTCCAAGATAATACGGAGAGTCTCGGCGCTCCCTCTGCAATTAACCTTGCGACAGCAAGTGCCGCTCTTGTTTATGATAATAGCTACTTCGGTGCTACGAGTCCAATTCTCGGCACACGATATCGCCTGGAGGCCGATCAATATGTGGGAACTCTCTATTGGACAAACCTTCTGGCTGATTACAGGGAATATATAATGCCTGTAATGCCTTTTACACTTGCTGGCAGATTGCTGCACCTTGGACGTTATGGAACAAGTGCAGAGGACGAAAGGCTATATCCTTTATTCCTTGGTTACCCCGATCTTGTAAGAGGTTATCAATATGCTACTTTTTCCGCTTCTGAGTCTGATCTTTTTAATAGGATTATAGGAAGCAAAATGCTTATAGCCAATTTTGAATTGCGTTTTCCTCTCCTTGGTTTGTTTGGTATCGGAGAAGGCTACTATGGATTTCTGCCTATTGAGTTCGGCGGATTTTTTGATACGGGACTTGCCTGGGATCAGAGAAATAAACCATGGTTCGCAGGAGGCGACAGGAAACCAGTGAGCAGTGCAGGCCTGGTTGCCAGAATTAATTTATTCGGTTATCTTATTGGTGAAGTAGATTTTGTAAGGCCGCTTAGCAGACCCGACAAAAAATGGTTGTGGGAATTTAATTTCTCACAGGGATTTTGACCTGTTCTCAGACTGCCTGCAGCATTTTGCCTAATAGCAGGTTGTAGTTAGTAATCATTGAATCTAATTTCGAGGGAATAACTTCCAGGTTCTCTTCTGAAAAAGGATTATTTAACTCAAGGGTTAAACCGTAACAATTAAGGTGGAATCCTTTCAGCTTAAGTCTCTGCAGCATTTTGTGCATCAGCATTAAATTCGATTCTGGTTTATTGCAGATAAGCGATATCACCAGGGGATGGCCTAATGAATAGGTGAATCTGAAAGAAGAATCTTTATAGCTTCCCCAGAGAATGTATTTTATCTCATTGTCCGGATTGCCTCCGTCGTCTTTCTGCAGAAAAAAACCGATTTTATCGCGATGACTTTTAACTATTTTACAGAAAAGCACTCTTGTTCTTTGATAACTATAAAATCTCAGGATGACGATCAGCGCAAGAAGAGGGACAACAACGATTATTGAACCAGCGATAGGATTAAAAATCAGGTCGATTATATCATATTTCCAAAGTTCCAGAAAGCAGCCGATTAAATAGAAGATAAGGAAGATCAGAGCAGTTATTCCAAGCATCAGGCTCATTAAGAGCTTTATCTTTTCATAATTCGCGATGAAATATTTTTTGAATCTCTTCAGCATTTTATTTCAGAAGTATTAACAAAGAATCACTGAAGCTGTTGATCCAAACCTGAAGAGCCGTTATCATATGCGTTCCCTGCAAGTCCTTGCATATTTCAAAAGACAACTTAGCTTTTTCAGGTTAGTAAATCAATAAGACGCTGGCGGTTAATCCAGATGCGATTTAAGATACTTTCCTGTCCAGGATTTTTCATTTGCGGCGATTTCCTCAGGAGTACCTGTGGCCACTACCTCTCCGCCTTTTTCCCCGGCCTCGGGACCCATATCAATAATGTAGTCTGCACATTTTATAATCTCGAGATTATGCTCGATTATAACTACAGAATTATCCCTTTCAAGCAAAAGATTGAAGCAGTTCAGCAGTTTTGAAATGTCATCAAAATGTAGTCCCGTCGTAGGCTCATCGAAGATGAAAAGCGTATGTTTGCGGTCGCGCTGGGAAGTTAAATGAGATGCAAGCTTGATCCTTTGAGCCTCGCCCCCGGAAAGAGTATTTGAAGGCTGCCCGAGTTTAATATAACCTAGACCGACATCAGAGAGAACCTGCAGGTACTTAACTATCTTATCATTCCCCTTGAAGAATTTCACTGCATCATCCACGGTCATATTAAGTACTTCAACAAGGTTTTTGCCGCGGTATGTAATATCCCTTATTTCTTTTTTATACCTCGTGCCGTTGCAGTCTTCACACTCAAGGTAAAGATCCGCAAGAAACTGCATTTCAACCTTAATGAATCCGTCACCCTGACAGGTTTCGCATCTTCCTCCCGGAACATTAAAAGAGAAAAAGCCCGGCTTGTACCCTCTTGCCCTGGCCTGGTGAGTTGAAGCAAACAGTTCGCGTATTAGTTCGAAAGCTTTTATGTAACTGATCGGGTTGGAACGGGGGGTCTTGCCTATGGGCGATTGATCAACTATCTCAATCTCATCGATATATTCAATTCCTTTGATGTCATCAAAGTCACCGATCCTGGGAGGATTAAAGCCGAGATACTTGGCAATTCCGCCGTATAGTACATCATGTATCAGGGTGCTTTTCCCCGAACCGCTTACACCTGTAACAACCACAAGCTTGTTGAGAGGAACCGAGATATCCAGGTTTTTAAGATTGTGTTCCTTCGCGCCGGTAATTTTAATTTCTTTCGTTTTCCTGGTTCTTCTCTCAGAAGGAACAGGTATGCTGAGTTTACCCGACAGGTATTTTCCGGTAAGAGAATTCTTATTTTTTACTACTTCCTCGTATGACCCGGCGGCGACGATTTCTCCTCCTGCTTCGCCTGCCCTGGGACCCATATCTATAAGTATATCAGCCGACCTCATCATATCGGGATCGTGTTCCACAACTAAAACTGTATTACCTATATCCCTCAGGTTTTTTAGTATATTAATAAGTCTTTCGTTATCCCTTGGATGGAGGCCTATGCTCGGTTCGTCCAGCACGTAAAGCGTTCCTACCAGTGAAGAGCCAAGCGAAGTTGCCAGGTTTATTCTTTGAGTCTCTCCGCCCGAAAGCGTACTGCTTAAGCGGTCGAGTGTAAGATAGCCTATACCAACATTTTCCAGGAATGTTAATCTTTTTATGATCTCTTTAAGCACCCTGTCTCCAACCGTTGCATCATATTCTGAAAGCTGAAGATTAGAGAAGAACTCAAGCGAGTGTTCTATGGGGATCTTAACTGTATCATAAATCGACTTACCATCTATTTTTACCTGGAGGGCTTCCCTTCTTAACCGGGAACCCTTACATGCAGAACAGGTTGAATATCCCCGGTAGCGGCTGAGGAGAACGCGGACATGCATCTTGTATGTCTTGCTCTCAAGCTTTTCGAAGAAACGATCAATACCGATATAATCGCCGAATCCTTTACGTACAGCAGCAGCCTGTTCAGGTTTTAATTCTTTGAATGGAATATTTATCGGGATAGCATACTGCTTCGCATTCTGAATCAGGTCGCGCAGATGAAGACTGTATTTGGCGGAGCGAAAAGGTGCGATCGCACCATCAACTATGCTTAAATTGGGATTCGGAACAACAAGGTTCATATCTATGCCGATAGTCTTGCTGAATCCCTGGCAGACAGGACATGCACCAAACGGATTATTAAATGAAAAGAACCTTGGTTCGGGTTCTTCGTATCTTATTCCGCAGCACTCGTAGAACTTGTTAAACTCCTTCTCCTCACCGGTTTCTGCGTTTATAATGATAAGCCTGTTCTCACCTTCCTTAAAGGTTACTTCAATAGAATCCGCAAGCTTTTCCCTTATCTCGCCAGGCGAAACCTTAAACCGTTCTATTATTACCCTTATATCATCTTTCTTTTTAGGAAGAACTTCCTGCTCACTGAGATCAACCATCCTGTTGTTAAAGTAGATCCGGAAGAAACCTCTTTTCTGAAGAAGATCTATTTCCTGTTTGACCGTTGTACCTTCGTGAATATGAAGCGGAAATGTTAAATAGAATTTTGTTCCTGCCTCCTGCTCTTCCAGCCACCGGGTGACTGTAGTGGTAGTGGCCTTCTTTACTTCCTTACCGCACTCAAAACACATCGTCTTCCCTATTCTTGCAAAAAGGAGTCGGAGATAATCATATACTTCGGTGGTTGTACCAACGGTAGAACGGGTGTTCCTTGCTCCTGTTTTTTGCTCAATGGCAACAGCGGGACTTATGCCCTGTATAAAATCAACATCAGGCTTGTTCATTCTTTCAAGGAATTGCCTTGCATATGCAGAGAGACTTTCCACATATCTTCTCTGCCCTTCAGCATAAATAGTATCAAAAACAAGCGATGACTTACCGCTGCCGCTTACGCCTGTAAATACTATGAGTTTGTTCCGCGGTATTTCAAAGCTCAGGTTCTTTAAATTATGCTCGCGTGCGCCTTTTATTACTATTTTCTTTTCTTTGGCTGCCATTCGTTTCAAATTGAGAATTTCGAAACCTTAAATTTACAAAAAGATAGGAAAGAATTGGTGGTAAAAATGCGCGCATCACGCGGCTTTTAGTCTATGTTCCCATACGAAAGAAATTTTAGCGGATCAGTCTGAATTTAAGTATGACACTTTTGTCAGTGTTCTACAGAAAATTTTAATCTCGTTTTGATATTGGGAGCATGAGCCTAGCATGACGGAGGTGGAATCATTTTGAGACACTTTGAACAGCTTCAAATAAGGCACTTTTGGTTCCCTGTTTTTTTGAAGTCTGCCAAAAATGGTATGGGATAATACCGGCTTCAGAATAAAAAAACCCCCGATTAAATCCCCAATTCTCTCATTGAAACCGCTCATTAAGTTAGGATAAAAAACTACCCGATTAAAATCCCAAATTACATCATTGAAACCGCTCATTAACTTAGTTCACCTACGCTTCACCTAAACTTCACATACGCTTTTGCCCCGGATTCTATTCACATAGATGCCGGATAAAAAGCACTAGCCGGAGCGCGAGTTGATCAAAAGTGGTTGTAGGATTTAACTAAGGTCGGCCTATAAATAGAAAGGAGGATATTATCAGGAGTTAAACAGGAACAGGAATAAAAGTCTACCGATCCAGGCATAAAAATTGTTTAGTCTGTAGCCGGAAAGAACTGCCTATTTACCGGAAGCCTTTACCTCAAGCGATTTTAATTCTTTTATCCTGGAATCAATCAGCTTCATTTTTTCATCGAGTTCTTTAAGCTTCGAATTTATGTCATCTTCATATTCCGCTTTATCCCAATATCCCCTGTCTTCAAAGTAGCTCTTGAACAGCCAGTTATGTTTAAGGGCTTCCATATTTTCGGCTAGACGTGAAGCTGCGAGTCGTGCATCGGCTGTTGTGTTTTGAATGTTAGTCATTGTCTGATGAAAGGTAGAATCAAAAGAACTTCCATTAACAAGCATCTCACCCAGCATACCCTTTCCCTCCTTAACCCCGGTGAGGATAGAGTCGAGATCCGCAATAGTGGAATCCACATTGGTAACCACACTTTTAACACCTTCACCCAGGTTATTGAATAACGCGGTCACCTTATCAAATTCACTGGTAATCGACTGCAGACTCTTATCAGCCTGTTGCGTGAGGTTTGTGGCATCCGTATATAACTGGTCATCCACGAGCAGCTTCCCTATAGAGCCCTCGCCCCTGTTAACCCGTGATACAATTTCGGAAAGGTCTTTGGTCATTTGCTTTGTGTACTGCATTACCCCTTGCGTCTCCTCAATTACTGCAGAAAAACTCATCGGCTCCTTGGTGAGTATCGTTCCGCCTTCCCTTACACGATCTGCCGAAGCGCTGCCTATCTCAAGAACTACCACCTTATTCCCTACGAGACCTTCCGTCTCAATAGTAGCTTTCGTGTCCGTTCTGATGAAACGTGAAACGTCTTCTTTAATACTCATCGTTACCTGTACCCGTCCGGTTGTATCGTTTACAATCTGAACATTCTTAACAGTACCAACATCAATACCGCTGAGCCTGACGGTCGCGCCGCTCTTTAGTCCCTGCACAGTTTTGAAATAAGCATTCACATTGAAAGTAGAACTAAACAGCTGCTCCTTTCCTCCAAGCATAAAAATTGCAACCACCAGAATCATTATACCGAGGAAGATAAAAATCCCAATTTTTACAGTAGAAGTTTTTTTAGCCATTTATTTTCTCAACTATTTGCATCGACTATTTCTCCGCTGAAAAAGTTTTTAAGAAATTTATCATCAGAAGACTCAAGCTCTTTGATTTCGCCTTCAAATTTAATTTTTGCATCTTTCAGAACAATGGCTGAATTGGCAACAATTTTTGCACAAATAAGGTCGTGGGTAACAACTATTGAAGTACTATTCAGATCCTCCTGGAGTTCTAGTATCAGCTGGCTTATTTCTTTGGTAGTTATCGGGTCAAGTCCGGTAGTCGGTTCATCATAAAGTATTAGCATCGGTTGGGTTATAATCGTCCGGGCCAGTCCAATTCTTTTTTTCATTCCACCTGAAAGTTCAGCAGGTTTTTTGTCAATTGCTTTTTCAAGTCCCACCTTTTGAAGCACTGATATAATTTTTTCCTCGCGTTCTTCAGGAGAAAAATCAAAGTTTCTGATAAGAGGGAATTCGAGATTTTCCCTGACCGACATCGAATCATACAGTGCCGAACCCTGGAATAAAAACCCTATATGTTTCCTGATCTCATTCATCTCATTTATAGGGATATTTAAAACACTTTTATCGTTAATGATTATTTCTCCCGCATCGGGCTCCAGTAACCCCACCATACATTTCAGCAATACGCTTTTACCGGTTCCGCTTCGTCCGAATACAACAAAATTTTCCCCCTCTTCAACATTAAAAGAAATATCATCAAGAACAACGTTTTCGCCGAAAGCTTTCGAAACATTTTTTACCTGGACCATCATTTTGCCCATATCCATACCGTAATCTTCACAAGCACCATATCTACAAGCAGAATCAGCAGAGACGACATAACCACAGCACTGGTTGATGCCCTGCCTACGCCGACTGTGCCATTTTCTGTAAAGTATCCTTTGAATGATCCTACAGCCCCGACAATGAAACCAAAAACGAAAGTTTTCAGGAGCCCGGGAATAACATCGGAAAACTCAAGCGACTTAAAGACCGCGTTAATATATAACTGAAAAGTGGTGCCCGTTGAAAGCTTCATCGAAACAAATCCTCCTATAACAGCAAGGAAATCAACGTACAGGGTAAGTATAGGAAGAATAAAAGTGCAGGCAAGTATCCTTGTAACAACAAGGAACTTGTAGGGATTTACAGCCGAAACTTCCATTGCGTCTATTTGCTCTGTTACCCGCATTGATCCAAGTTCGGCACCTATTCCTGAACTGACCCTGCCGGCAAAAAGCAGCGCGGTTAAAACAGGACCAAGTTCACGCACAACCGATAAAGAAACCATACTTGGAAGGTAAGATTCTGCCCCGAATCTCTGCATAACGGGCTGACTCTGCATTGCCAGTACAAGCCCTATTATAAAGCCGGCAACCGTAACAATAGGCATTGTCTTTATCCCGAGTTCATCCATATGTTTCTTTATTTCCCCGAATTCATAAGGAGGAATAAATACAACTTTGAAGAATCTCATGGAAAATGTACTTAACCCTGCAATAGTATTGAAAAAGTTGGTTAACGATTCACTGAAAGCAACCGGGTTTTCTTTTTTGAGGCTATCCACTTAACAGATTTCGTTGGTAAATAAATTTGTTTGTAATAAAGAAAATAATAAAAATTGTTCCTGAAAAAAAGGATGCTGTGTCTATCATTTCGTTCATAAGTGAGTTGCAACATATGAATTTATAAAAACTTACAGGCTGCGTGATATCTCCTGAGGCAATTTTATTCAGGCAGCGTCATTTTCAGGTCCTCTATCGTAAATTTCTTCAGCGGCGATTCAATAGTTCATTTCATAACCAAAACTCAGGACGTACTGAGTTGAAATTCCAAACGTGGTATTTCCGTTTCTGCCTATTATTGTCCATAAACCGGGAGAGAATCCGCCTATGTCTATTATCCCGGGATAGATATCGATTGAAGCGAAATATTCTTTCACACCGCTTAAAGTTATTGAAGCGAGCAGCGAGTTATTCCTATCGTAATAAACACCGGCCTGCCAGCTTGTTTCTATTGTTCTCCACCTGGTTGTTTTAGCTACATTTACAAGATGTTTGGATCTGAAGCCTACACCGAATGAAAGATTGTCGCCTGATTCGAGTTTTTTTGAAAGTCCTGCCACGCCTCCCATTCCGTAACGGTAGAATAGTGAATATGCATCGGAAAAAGGAAGCTTCCATTTCATTGAGAAATACTGTCCCGCATTTACTCTTCCATAAGGGAACATAATAGTTGCCTGAAGCGACCAGTCAGACAGGTTAAGAGTTTTACTGAAGAATTCATTAATAGAATCGAAACTGAAAAGAACAATACCCCCCAGATCAAATATGTAAATGTCAGATACCTCATCAACGCTCCATACTTCGCTTGGTCCCGATTCCAGCATCTCATTCAGTATATGGTGAGTCATAAGCGTTACCGACGATAAAAGCCACGGAACAGGATAATGATGCATCCGGTACCACTCCTTCATAGCCGTGTATAGCATCCCTCCGCCTATCAAATGCTGCTGGTAGTTAGGGATCCATTGCATTTCCTCTTTCTTGAAGCTTATCGGAAGAAATTCCGTACGGAGAAACAGGTTCCATCCATAATGCTCAATGTTTTCAATAGGATGACCAAGACTCCTCATCACAACGTGAAAGGTCTTAGCATAATCCTGATCCCCTATCCTGTTTGAGACTGACTGAAGCTGGGTAACATCGAAGCTTCCATTTATGAAAAGACTGACGGGATTAAATAATGCCTCACTTCCATACGGTTTATCTGTGTAGAAGTAGTTTTTCTCCTGTCCTCTTAGAAGCGGACAGACGAGCAGTATGATGATGATTACGGATGAAATCCTCTTGAGCTCAATCAGAGAAACGTGCATTTATTTCAAAAATTATGAAAAATACTGAAGTAATTTAATGAATATTTGCTATGAATATTAAGAAAGGAAAAAACTTAGGAAAAAAACCCGGATAGATGAAAAGTGTGGAATTACATACACCTGCAACGGAGCTTTAATCAAAAGCATCGGGATAATGAACTACCTGAGGGTCTGCGGGATTTTCAAATAAGACGGTAACCACATCGAAGCGGCATTCGACTTCATCAATACCCTTTTCGAATAAATAAAGTTCGGCTATCTTTTTTATCTGCTTAACCTTGTCAGGCGTAACTCCGTAGACAGGATCTCCCATCTCAAGATTCAGACGCGATTTAACTTCAACAAACACGAGGGTATCACCTTCCTTAGCGATTATATCCAGTTCTCCTCTGCCGAAGCGATAATTGGTTTCAATGATGTGCAGACCCTTTTTCCGGAGCTCTTCCCTCGCTTTTTCCTCCCCGAGTCTCCCTAGCTCTTTATGACCGATTTCCATATTCACTCCAACGGCGGTTCCATTTCAAATTCAAGTTCGGGCTCCAGTCCCTCTTCGAGAATCCTTCTCAAAAAGGTCTTGCGGTGAAGCGGCGAAGCTCCATAGATCTTTATAGCCTCTATATGCTCGGGGGTTGCATAACCTTTGTTTTTCGACCACAGGTATTGAGGGAAACGGGGACAAAGTCTTTTCATAAGTCTGTCACGGGCAACTTTGGCCACTATTGAAGCAGCGGCAACCGAAAATGATTTGGCATCACCTTTAATAACAGGAATTACAGGCACAGAATAATCGAATCCCTTATTCCCGTCAACCAGTACAAGCTGAGGCTGAATCTTAAGACGTGTAAGTGAAGTGTACATCGCAAGAAGTGAAGCCTGAAGGATGTTGATCCTGTCAATTTGTGCATGAGAAATAACTGATATTGAACAGGCTATAGAACGTTCAAGTATTCTTGGAAGGAGTTTCTCTCTCTCTTCCTCGGTCAGCATTTTCGAATCTCTGATTCCGTAAATGACTACATTCTTTGGAAAAATAACTGACGCAGCAACAACGGGTCCTGCCAGCGGTCCCCGTCCTACTTCATCTGACCCTGCTATTAATTCTATTGTATCAGTCCGGAATGAATTATCGAATTTTCTCATCTTCCAAAGTATATTGCCGTAAGTCCGAAAATCATATTCAATTTTAAAATAAAACTTAATTTATTCAAGTTCAGCTTCGGGCCGTTTTCGATGAGTGATTTGATTACATATACAAGCAGGGGATTTACCACTGCCATAATGATCAGAAAATACTCAATCCCGTAATAGCCTTTTAAGAACGGAACAAAAGTAAAGAGTAACAGCAAAAGTAAAAAGGCAGATACAAGTTTTTTTGAAAAATCCATGCCGTAAAGCTGGGGAAATGTTGTAACGCCTGCTGATTTATCCCCCGGGATATCCTCCAAAGTTTTTATACCCTCACGGGCAAAGTTTATCAGGAAAGCAAAGATAGCCGGTATAACTGCAGCAATTATGTTTCCTGCAATCAGTCCGCCGAATATGAACACGAATCCTGTAAGAAATGACACTACAAAATTTCCAAGGAAGGGTATTTTCTTAAGTCTAATCGAATAAATCAGCAGAAGGAAATGCGATAATATTATAATTCCCAAAATTACCCAACCCAGCATTTCAGCAAGGATACCGGAAATAAGTACTAATGAAAAATACAGGTTAAGCGCAGCTTTTTTTGACACTCTTCCTGAAGGGAGCGGCCTGCCGGGCTTGTTTATTGAATCGGCCTCATAATCCCATATATCATTTATTACATTACCGGCTGCTGCTGTAAGGGAAGCTGCGGCTGCCGCAATGAGAACTATTATGTTAATTGATAGTAATCCCGAACAAATAATTACAGCAACGACTACTGAAATAAATGTAATAATGACATTGATAATCCGTACCAGTGAGATCAAACTATAAATTTTTGAAAAGGACTTCATTAATTCAATACGTTTTAAAAGGAAGATCAAACACGATTCATTATTTCTATCCGACAAAAGACAAATTACGAATTATCGTCTATTATTTCACCTCTCCCCTCGCTGGAATTGTTGTCATTTTTCAGGTGGTCAATTTTCAGAAGGAATTAATAATAGCAATATATATGTATACTCGTAATCCTTTCCCGAGACTAAACCGAAATATCCAGGATAAGTAGTTTCGCAAGCACCTATTGGATTTATACTGCTTGAATACTGATCTATAAAGGATTTTGAACTAGTCCCGAGTTTGTCTGCCATACTATTTGTACCCCCACGCAGCGGGTAATTAGAATTCGTTCACTATGCCGAAATGAATTTTGCCGTCGGAGAAGGAATCTCCGGCTGCCAGTGCAAAACTAACAGCAAGCACCCCAACCCCGGTTTCAATATTCAGACCAACGCCGTATCCGGTTTTAAAACCTTCCTGTTTAAGAATGTTTCTTTCGGGTTCAGGTTTCCTGTAATAATATCCTGCATCGAAAAAGAGGAATGCAAATGTTCTTCTTGTAAGCAGAAGCCGGTATTCAAAGTTGCCCCAGCCGATCCTTGAACCAAGGAACTGGTTTTCTCTGTATCCCCTGAGAGTATTAGTTCCTCCCAGCCTGAATAAATCACTGTCCTCAAAAAAGGATCCTCTTAATTCTTTACCGTGCAGACTTAATGCAACAACCTGTCTGTTGAAGAGCTGGTAATATCCGCCGAGATCGAGAGTAAGCCTCTGCAGGTTTACATTTGCTTTAATTTCTGAAGTAATGAATTCCTTTGGACCGTATATCTTCTTCCTGCTGAATGAATATGACGTTAGAAAAAGTAATCCTCCGGTCGGGGAATATGGGTCATCCCTGCTGTCGAATTTAAGATTCAATCCTGTTGTTAAAGCACTGCTGTTAAAAACAGTGAACATAGGATTTTTGTTAATCGTTGGGATGACATGTTCAGATGAGACCAGGACAGATGCAGAAATATCTTCTGTTGCAAGGTATTCCAGCGATCCGCCGATTTTTCTCTGAACATAAGTTGAATCCTGCTTACGCTGATAAAAGTCGCCATTAATGTTAAAAGGGTATCCGAATAACCAGGGCTCAAGATATTTAAGTTCAAGCTCCTGTGAATACCTGTCAAACTGCTGCCACCTTATAGCTGCTGCCCGTCCTGTTCCGAATAGATTTCTCATACTTATATCTACAAGGCCAGTTAGATAACCTTTCTCATTATCCTTTGTTCCCGGAATATAACCGAGTATTCCATCAAAGTTATTTGTCTGTTTCTCCTTTACCTTAAGAGACAGCACTCCCTCCTTTTCACCGTTTATGTAAAACTGCGGAGGCTCTACCGGTTCAAAAAAGCGAAGCCTGTTCAGTCTTTTCGGCAGCTCATCAATTTTGGATTGCGAGTACATTTCTCCTCTATTTAACCGGAGTTCCCGTACTATCACATTATCTTTGGTGGAGGCATTCCCCGTTATTTCAACCCTGTCGATTTTCCTGTCCTCCCCTTTTTTGAAATCCAGATATATTTCTGCCAAACTTTCATCCTTCAGGGAATCATAATAAACATATACCGAGTTTATAATGACTTTGGCAAAAGGATTCCCGGAGTCTTCGTAGTAATTGAGAGAATTTGCAATTGATGTTTCAAGCTCAGATTTATTGAGTATTTCTCCCTCCAGGAAATCAAAAAGGGGAAGAATCTTAACGGTATCTTCCGAATCTGCACCTGCGTAGA
The DNA here is from genome assembly GCA_963774455.1 of uncultured Ignavibacteria bacterium. Lineage (GTDB taxonomy): Bacteria > Bacteroidota > Ignavibacteria > Ignavibacteriales > Ignavibacteriaceae > DATFVA01. Next base: position 58,407 of record CAVZFD010000005.1, on the reverse strand, counting down.
CAAAATGGTTAATATATGTGGGTCTGCCCTCGTCTATGGAAAGGTTTAATGTTACTTCCTGGGAATCAGGCGAGAGTTCTGCATACGTTGAATCGAAACTGCTTTCAAGGTATCCTCTCTTACCAAGTTCAGCGGCGATTTTGATCTTCAAGGTATCCAGGAGTTTTTGCGTAAACTTTTCCCCTGTAGTCAGACCGCTCCAGCTAAAATAGTCGTCATCATCAAAAACACGGTTGCCGTCGACATTAAAATCTTTAATAATCTGTGCTGACAATGAAGAAATGAATAATAAAAAGACCGGTATGTATTTAACGAGGCGTAACATCTAAAGTTTTCATTTTCTTTCCTATTGGAACAACTTCTATCAAGGAAGTAAGCTCATCGGCATCTTTAAGGGGAACATTGCCTACGTCTTCCCTTGAGGCATTCAATGCACCTAACGAAACTGCCAATTTTAATCCTCCTTCAAAAGTCAAATCGTTATGCCAGCCGTAGATAATACCTGCCATAAAACTATCTCCGCTTCCGGTGGAGTCAAAAGTCTTAACCTCGGGCGGAGTTACTTTGAAATGAAAATCAAAGTTAGAGGAATAAAGGACCTTTTCTGCGTTCGTCAGGTAGCTTTGCTTGATTCCCTTTTTATAAAGCCCGTCCATGAACGAAAGCAAAGTGTCTTCGGAATCTAATTTAATCTTAAGCGAATCCCTGAGTTCATCGATGGTATTGTGAAGGATAGTGGGACCCGCATTTATGCAATCCTGTAAATGACTTCCGTAAGTATCGCATACAGAAATTTTATCATACCGCCTGGCAGCCTCAATTCCGAAAGGTATTAGTCCACTCGTGTTCTTGCACGGAGAACTTCCTGAAAATATAACTATCTCACTATTCTGAACTATTTTATCTAATTTTTCTTTGAACTCATCCCTTTCCTTGGGGGAGATCTCAGGATTATCTCCAAAAATACTTGTTACTTCCCGGCTGTTTTCATCAACCAGGACAATTCCTTCCCGGGTTTCAGAATCTGTTTTAACTGCAGTAAAATTTATATTCTCCCGCCTCAGGATATCTCTGAAAAGCTTACCGTTAATTCCGCCAAGAAACGTAAAGGCCAGTCCCTGAGCACCCAGCTGATTTAACTGCCGGCTGACGTTTATGCCTTTACCCCCTGCCTGGATAAGGGCTTTGCCTCCACGGTTGCTGCCAGGATAGTTTATCTTATTGAAAGAATATCTCTTTTCAAGCAGCGGATTTAAAGTTACTGTAACTATCATAATTATCTATAGCGGTAATCATCCCCGTAAAGCGGGGTTATGAGCCTATAATCTCCAAAGCCGTTTTCGTCTATAAAAACAAATTGCTTGTTCATCTGGTAATACTGCCAGATCTCGTAAGGTTTTGAATCAACATCAAAAGGATGGCGATCTACATTGTTAGGTGCGCCTAAAAGGATAAAAACCATTCCCCGGTCGGTTTTCCAGCCTTTTACGTAATGCGAAAATTGCTGATTGGCGTATTCAATCCTGCGGTAATATTCATTGAAGACTTCATTCTCCTCGGTTGAAGGACTTGGGTCCTTTTTCTTCCAGAATTCAATATACCGCCTGGATTTATCTTCTTTGGTTTTGGCATCCTTTATATAGTCCATCTCTGACTGAGAGGCTATATAAACCAGCTGATCAACAGCAAGATCAAGATCTTTTACGGTTGTGGGTACGCCGCTCCATCTTGAATAAAATCCTTTATTGGTTGATGAAACAACCTCACCTTTATTGTTAAGAAGGGAAACTGTTAATAGGTACTTACCAAGACTGATTGCACTGTCCTTAATAGTATGGAAGATCCGGGTCTTTCCCGAATCAAGGTGCTGTGCTTCGTTACTCTGAAATACTACATCCTTTTTATCATCGGTAATTATATATTCCAACCTTACATCCCTTGCAGAATCTGAGTAAGCTTCAAAAAACAAAGGTACTCCATCTTTTTGGGTGGCGACGTTCCCGGATACATTCGGCAGTATTTTTTTTGCGTCACCCGCTTCCGACATCTTCGAAATGAAAATTACATCACTCAATGCGGGAGTTTCTTCAAGGGATTTTACTACAAATGGATTCTCAGTTGAGTACTCTTTCTTAGATTCCTTATCCTCCACCGAACTCCTTATAATGTATGAACCGGGCTTAAGGAAAAACGATTTAAAGCTTAGATTATAATTATTCTGACTGTTAGTCTGTTCGAAATCTTTTTCATTAACTTCCTCATTCCAGACTTTCTCAACTACAAGCTTGTCCCTGGTTTCATTAAAAACAGAAATGGTAATAGTATAGCTTCCCGTAAATCCTTTATCAGACTTTACAAACTGTATCTGGTTATAAGGAACCTGTATAAAAGCATCCATCCTTGTGGTTGAGCTGTCGTTATAGAAGTTAAGAAAATCCTGGTAAAACTTTGGGAGTGACCTGGATTCATCGGGCTGGTTTGCGGTTTCAACCTGGCCATGCAGCGATTGAGCTAAAAGAATCAGCGGCAGCATTTTCAACAAATTTTTCATTTTTTTCTCCCATCCCGGGAAATGTTGGCATACAAATCATATTCGTTATAATCGAAAACATCAACGGAATAAAACTCACCCGGTTTAAGTTTTCTGCCGTTGGAGGGAATAAGGATCTCACCGTCAACTTCAGGTGCGTCGCGGTACGACCTGCCGATGAAATAATCGCCTTCTTTACCCTCTATCAAAACTTCCAGCTTCCTGCCTTCAAATCTACTGTTTATCCTTAAGGAAATCTCCTTCTGAATTTCCATTAATTCGTTTCTTCTGTCAATTTTAACCTGTTCGGGCACAGGATCTCCAAGTATAAAACTGGTTGTATTTTCTTCCATAGAGAATGTAAATGTTCCTATCCTGTCAAATTCAGTTTCCCGCACAAATTCGCATAACTCCCTGAATTCATCTTCGCCTTCATTAGGGTAACCGACGATAAAAGTAGTTCTTATTGTAATACCCGGTACCCGGTCTTTAAGTTTCCGGATCAGTTCCCTGGTTCTTTTGGCTGTAACACCTCTTCTCATTGATTTCAAAACATTATCCGAAATATGCTGAAGAGGAATGTCGACATATTTACAAACTTTTGGATTACCGGCAATTACATCGATAAGCTCATCAGGGAATTGTGAAGGATATGCATACATTAAACGGATCCACCTGATACCCTCAACTTCACTTAACCTGTTTAAGAGTTCCGCAATCATCTTCCTGCCGTAAATATCCTTGCCGTAATCTGTTGTATCCTGCGCAATAAGCACAAGCTCTTTTGTGTTATTCCTTGCAAGGAATTCTGTTTCCCTTACAAGGTCCTCAACCGATTTTGATTTATGCTTTCCGCGCATTAAGGGAATGGCGCAGAAAGAACAGGGATGATCGCAGCCTTCTGAGATCTTCAGGTAAGCAGTATGAGACGGAGACGAAAGGACTCTTTCACCCAGAAGCTCATATTTTAATTCACCGCCCAGCTCTTTAAGTATACCCTCATATTTTTCCGTACCGAACCAGGCATCAACCTCAGGTATCTCACCGCGAAGATCCTCCATATATCTTTCCGAAAGACACCCCGCAACGATAACTTTCTTCATTTTACCCTGGTTCTTGAGCGAAACAGCGTTCAGAATAGTATTGATCGATTCCTGCTTCGCTGCCTCGATAAAACCACAGGTGTTTATTATAATAGTATCCGAATCTTCCGGATTATCGTTCAGCTTAAGTTTATTAAGTTTAAGCTGGTTCATTAATCTTTCAGAATCGACAGTATTCTTTGAACATCCCAGCGTAATTATACTGACGCCGGATTTATTATTATTATTCATACAAATCTATGTTTAGGCAAAATTCTTAAGGTAAAGCAGAATTACAGGCGCAGTATAGAGGAGAGAATCAAATCTGTCGAAAATTCCGCCATGTCCCGGGATTATTCCTGAAGAATCTTTAACTCCCGCATCACGCTTAAAGAGAGATTCGACGAGATCTCCAATCTGACCTATTATTCCTATAATAACGCCTAAAATAACCACTGAAGTCCAGCTAAGGAAGTCCAAAATAATTACTTTGGCCAGCAGCATTGTCAGTATAGAGAAAACAAAGCCGAATATGGCTCCTTCCCAGCTTTTTTTAGGACTAACACGGGGAAAAAGTTTATGTTTTCCAAGGCTCGTCCCGCCAAAGAACGCTGCAGAATCGCAAATCCAGATTGCGGCAAGAATTGAGATTATCAGGAAACCGCCGCGCTGGTAAAGATATCCGATCCGGGGATAAAACTCCCTTATTGCGAGCAATGCATCTGCAAAAAAACCTATATACAATATACCCAGCATAGTTGTTCCGAGATTCAGTATGGCGGAGCCTTTGTTTCTGAACAATTCAAAAAGCGTAAGGACGAAGGTTAGTGTAAGAATGAGGTAATAGATGTCGAGGTAATGAAAAAATTCATTAACAAGAAGCAGCAGAATGAATATTATTCCTATCGCGGTGTTAACATACACATCCTTTTTCTTTACGAATCTGCTGAATTCATAAAAAGAAACAACAGCTATTAAGGCTGCAAACATGAAGAAATAAATTCCGCCGAAATAGCTTGCTGCAATAATAACCGGAATAGCAACGAGGGAAACAAGCACTCTCTGTGTTGTATTGCCCGGGGCCATCAGAAATTATTCTTCCTCATTTTCTTCGCTGCTATCCTGGTTCTTAACCTGCTCAATAAAGTTGAGAGCAGTTTTAACATCCTCATTTCTGACATACAATTTCACAAGTGAAAAATCGCCCGGAGCAGGAAAGTTCCTGTCCTTCTGTGAAAGTATAGAGGTCTTGATACCGGCGCTCTCCAGGTTATCCCTGAGCATTTCGACGTCATATTCCTGGCCTGAAGTATAAACTACCTGCCAGTTCTCCTCTGTCCACTCCTCCGGCTGCACAAAATATTCATCAGCTACAAGCCTGGTACCGCAGTCGGGACAAATAGTGATTCCCTCAACATATTCATATTCACAATTAGGGCATACAGGCATATATCCTCCTTAAGTAATTATCTGTCTTGAATAAAATTTTCGTATAGTAATAATAAGACCTATCATAATGAGACTTAATAATATTATCATTAACACAGCTGAATTCATATCTATATCTGTTCCCGGTTTAGAACTTATAAGGTCCTCATTTCCAATAAGAAAATATACCATTATTGCTATAAAATTATTTGTGAAATGCAGACTCATCGGAACCAGGATAGAGTTGCTCATATAAGCTGCAAAACCGAAATAAAACCCCAGGACTATTAAAGGTATCATACCGTATGGGTTAAAATGATAAATCCCGAAGAATATTGCCGTGATAAGAGCGGCCCAGACTGGTTTAATCTTTAGTTCAAAACTTTTCTGTATAAAACCCCGGAACAGTGTTTCCTCGCACAAAGCAGGAACAATTGCGACAACGAGTATAACAAGAATAGCCTCGTAAACATTATGCGCTGTTAATAAGTTGCCGTAAGTCTTTTCTACGAGGTCATTTAATGAATCGAGGGACGATTTTATAGATTGAATAAAGGGAGAGCTGTCCGCCCAAATATCAATGAGGTAATTCTGTACTGTTATAAAATACTGCAGAAGCGGGGTGAGAATTATTATCCCGATACCAAACAAAGCAAATTCCTTCCAGGAGGGTACCCTCGTCCGGATTACCGCCGAGATATCAAGATAAAACCATTTTGAGAACAATAATGCAGGCAGGAGCATAAAGAGAATCTGTCCCGCCATAGTCATCAGTCTGACCGCGTTGACAGGGGCTGTATCCAGGTTCATACCGAATATAAGGAGTGTTATTACACCGCCGACAATCTGGTATAATAAGAAACCGCCTATTAAGCCGATAAAGGCTGCAGCAATGGGATGTATCTGGGGCTGGATACCACCGTTGGAGTCCCGCCCCGTATCGATTTTTGTTTCATTATTTTTATCAGGATCCTCATTCAAAGGATCCTTTTGTGAATTGAATTCATCCATTTGGTGAAAATAAATAAATGGGGCTCATTTTCCTATCAATCAGATATAAGCAGATGAAATGATTATTGTTTTGAAGTGAGTTTGCCTTTTAGTCCTTCATAAGCTGTTAACTCAGCATCAATAGAACCAATCACTACTTTTGTCTTAACTTTTACGGGAATTTTCAAGTCATCGTCACTCAGCCAGACAACAATACTTCCCTCGCTTTTAAAGAGGCCGCCTTCCTGCACCAAAGGTTCAACAACGATACATCTAAAGGTACCGGCTGTTACATCGATAGTTTCCCTGCCCAGGTAGCGTACATCCAGGTCGTATACCTTATCCTTGTAAAAGTTTTTAAGATGGATGCGGTCATTTACTTTAAGGTTTGAATAATCGAAGGTCCTTGCAAAGTAGAATGCGGATACAATATCGTTGACATATTTCGGGATTTCATATTCACCTTCGCTGGTCTTTGCTTTACCTTTTCTCTGATCAAAAAAGGCAGAAAAGTCACGGCTGTATCCCCCCTCCCTGATATGCTGTTCAAATCTCCATGGGAAAAGTCCTTTTGCATCAATAAATGTTTCATACCGGTCACGCACCTTATAAATCCAGTCGAAGCTTGGGACAGAATTAACCTCAAAGATGACATGGTATGCCTCCCTGCCGGATATTCTTCTCATCTGCGGGATCTGCATAGTTGCAATTCCAGCTGTTACAAATCCATATTTTACATCAAAGGTGAGTTTCTCACCAACCTTAAAAGCATTATTTTCTAAAGTTCTGAATTCAGGATCAGTACTTGTTGAATCATTGCCGGGATCGGCATATGATATGACAGGTAATAATAAAAATAACAGTAAATATTTCCTGAGCATCTATTTTCTCCGTTCGTCTTGAATAAACTTATAAATTTTTTCTGTTTCATAAAAGATATCGGTCACTTCGATGCTGTTCATACAATTCAACCGGCTGCACTGTTCCCTTGTACAATCAGAACACTCAATTTTAGGCGAAAAAATGACTTTTTTTTCCGTATATGGCCCCCATCTATCAGCTGAACATGCGGCAATACGAGGGTAAAAACCTATTGTGTATTTACCTAATGCTGCTGCTATGTGGATCGGACCAGTAGAATTTGCAATAAAAATGGAACATTTTTTAATAAGTGCGATCATTTCCGGCAGATCGAGCTTTCCGGCAAGGTTCAGTATTCCGGGACGCAGTTTGAGGTTTTCACAAAGATATTTTTCTCTATCGCTTCCTGTAAGTATTATATTTTCCGTAAGCTCCTGCGAGATTTTCTCTACCAGCGACCTGAATTTCTGCTGAGGAAGATCGACCGAGCTTCCCCCGCTTCCCGGATGTATTATTATTATTGGCTCTTTAGTATTTATTTCGGATCGCTGCAGTATCTTATCAATTTTTTGTTCGCTTGCCAGATCGGGAGCAAGATCAAATTTAATATCAGCAGGACTTACGTTTTCATCGATGCCGAATTTACTCAGCAGGTTAACGTTATATTCAAGCTCATGTCTTTCCGCATTTTTCCTGTGTTCATATATTTTTTGATTGAATAAAAATGAATACCATCGGTATCCGGTTCCGACCCTGTTTTTTATTTTGCTCAGGAAGATGATAAGGGAGGTTACAAATGTGGGGTAGACGATTACCGCTGAATCAAAATTGTAACGTGCGATGCTTACGACATTCTGCCTGATGGTGATCTTATTCCTGTTTTCTTTTAGAATAATGACATCATCAATATAAGGATGGTTTTCAACCAGGGCCCTGGTATAATTCCGTACAAGAAAAGTGATTTTACATTGAGGAAGATGTTTTTTGATTATTGAAGCCAGGGGAAGAGAAAGAACCACATCACCTATACGGTCAGTTCTTACGATTAATAAATTTTCTGGTTTAATCATTTTCTGGAAACGAACGGATTATCTTTTATATAAAAACGCCAGTTGAGTTCAGCTGATTTTTTTATTCCTATCCTTGTTGTCCTGACAACCTGCTCGCCGGGTATTTTTCGTTGATTGAGAAGGTATATTCTGCCTTTAATGAGATCTTCGCCGTAATATTCTCTACTAATCCCGAAAGCCTGGCAAACTTTTCCCGGTCCGCTGGTCAACTTATATTTTTCTTTTTCATTTACCAAATTTCTTCCGAAACGGTTCAATGCCATTTGTCCAATTCCGGCAACCGGTTCAACTCCTCTTATCAAGACGGCAGTTCCATGACCTTCATTACCTGTAACTATGTTGCAGCAGAAATGTGCGCCGTAAGTAAAATATACGTAGAAATAGCCTCCCGGTTTGAACATAACCTCATTTCTCGTGGTTTTTCCCCTGAAGGTATGAGCAGCTTCATCAATATTGCCGTCATATGCTTCAACTTCAACGATCCTGCCCGCGAGTATTTCTGTACCATCTGATTTGACAAGGATTTTGCCCAAAAGTTCGGGTGCAACCGTAAGAACATCTCTTTTATAAAATGTTCGGTTGAGTTTTTTAAGATTTGATAAATTCATGGGGGATAATGAACAGAGGATAAAACCAGTTTATTCGAGTTTCGATTTTAATTCCCCGATTTTCTTAAGATAGTAATCCTTCTTTTGAGGATTCTTTATTAATAGTCTTTCATAAATCGTCATCGCTTCTCTGAACTCTCCCTGTGTTATATAAATATTAGCAAGAGTTTCAGAGACAATTGAATCTCCGGCACCGGGTTTTGCGGATGAGGTGTCCGGAGTTGATTCCGTCATCGAATCAAATGATGACAGCTCCTGTTCCAGGCTGATCTTATTTTGCTTCGGGACTCCTTCTTTCTGAATGAAACCCGGTCTGTGAGAAGATTCGAAAAGTACTCTCTGCTTCTTCTGGTTCTCAACTTCGTGCATGTAATATTCATATACCTTGTGAGAACTCGCCAGCACGCTGCCTTTAAGGAATGAATCAAGCGCTTCTTTATATTTTCCCAGTCTCATTAAGGCTTTGCCAAGCAGAATGTGTGCGGTTGTATAGTCGGGATATATAGATAACCCTTCATTAAGTATGTCAACGGCTCTTTCCGCATTGTTTTTTTCGATCTCGCTGTTTGCAACACGGACAAACAGCGGTGATCGTTTATTATACTCGTATATCAGGTTTACTTTATCGTTGAATGTTTCTGAAGACGTTTTACTCAATATCCTATGCCTTTGCAAATGCGTGTTTTATTGAAGTTACAGATACAAATGAGAATCCAATAAAGAACAGGATCTGGAAAGGTAAGGCTGCGATCTCAAGGAAATATATTGAAGATGCAATACCGACAAGACAATACACAGCCATTATAGCTTCAACATAAACAGAAAACCCGAGTTTTTTTGAAAGATACTTTTTCCCCATCCAGGTATCGCGTTCAGATACAACTTTGAATTTCGGTGTACGTATAAACTCACTTTTCCGGTTAAGGAGACCTTCAATAACCGCGCGGGAATTGTTTACGGCAAAACCCATACTTCCGGCCATAAAGAGAGGGAACAGTACAATTTTTTTTCTCCAGTCAGACCTGATATCTTTCTGTGAATAAAGATAGAAAAGAAACGAGCTGACGAATGCGAGAACAAACAGTGAAAGGATTGCGAAGTAAGCCTCGTGAGAACCGCTGTTCTTAATAAAAATTAAAGGCACGTTAAGAATTGCAGCGAGCAGTATAAAGGGGAACACAAGGTTATTGGTAAGATGGAAAGTAGACTGCAGCTTTACTCTAAGGGGAATTTTTGATTTCCATACAAGAGGAAGAATTTTCTTTGCAGTTTCAATTGCTCCTTTTGTCCATCTGAACTGTTGTGTCTTAAGTGCATTAATTTCAGAAGGAAGCTCTGCGGGAGAGGTGAAATCGGGCAGGAAAACAAAGCGCCAGCCGTTAAGCTGAGCCCGGTAGCTGAGGTCGAGATCTTCAGTAAGTGTATCGGCATGCCAATTGCCCGCATCCTCTATGCACTTTCTGTTCCAAATGCCGCCGGTACCATTAAAGTTTATAAAGAAGCCTGCTTTATTCCTTACAGTCTGTTCAATTACAAAGTGACCGTCGAGAGCGAGAGCCTGTGCTTTTGTAAGTATTGAATAATCGCCGTTGATATGTTCCCAGCGTGTCTGAACCATACCTACTTTTTCATCGGAGAAAAAAGAAAGTGTTTTCGTCAGGAAACTCTTATTAGGAATGAAATCGGCATCGAATATTGCAATATATTCTCCTTTAGCAGTTTTGAGGCCTTCCTTCAAAGCCCCGGCCTTAAATCCTTCCCTTGATCCTCTCCTGATCTGAACAATATCGAATCCAAGCAGCTGTTTTTCGCGAACAATCCTTTCGGTAATTGATGTTGTTTCATCAGTAGAATCATCAAGCACCTGGATCTCAAGCTTGTCCTTGGGATATTCTATTTCACAAACAGCGTTTATCAGTCGTTCAACAACGTAAAGTTCATTGTATAGTGGAAGCTGAATTGTAACAGAAGGATTGAAGTCGCTTACCGTCCTGGATATATTCTTAACATCGCGGTATTTATTATGATAAAACATCATAATAAAACCATGGCAGCCGAACACAAAAAGTATGAACAAAGAAACAAAGTAACCAATAAGAACTACATCGTCCATTTTAAAACCTCATTTATATTACCAACCTGAAACCGTATCCAACAGGATATCTTCAGTTATTTTATCTACTGCTGTTTGTATTGCATCTCTTCTTTGACTAATAGTTCCATCGGAAGGATAGTCACCGTAATTCGAGAATCTTTTATCGAAAATAGTTTTTCGTTTTACCAGGTCCTTATAAGTTACCTGCACGTTGATAGTGATCCTCCTTGCCTGGACATTCTCACCTGCTGAAACTACTGCTGGGGCGTCGCTTAAAGGAAGAATAACACATTCAAGCACTGCATCTGCATTAACTTTTTCTGTAACCTGAAGAGTATTATCATTTATAAATTTCTGAACCAACTGATCCGTTAATAGCTCTTTTAATCCCGGTTCACCAGAACCGCTTCTATCTTCAGCAATCGGTATTGCAATAGTCTTAAGGTGCTGCGGTACCGAAGCTCCTGTAAAAGAATATATACAGCACCCTGTAAAATTAATTACGCCCAGAGTGATAAACAAGCAAAATATTTTATTTGAGGCTCTGATGAGCCGGGAATCAAAGCCTGATTTTCTTCGAAATAGTTCTCTAAAGGCCATATTTCTTAAGTTTTCTGAAAAGGGTTCTTTCACTGATATCAAGGAGATCGGCTGCGCTTCTTTTATTGCCCCGGGTTTTATCCAAAGCCGCCGTTATGGCAGCTTTTTCAGCTTCAGCAAGCGGGAGTACCTCCCGTTGTTCGCCTCCCTGGTAGTACGAGTCATCCGGCCTCTGATGCACAAGGTCTTTAAGTTCTATCAGGTCTTTTTTGATTTCAAATAATGCACGGTACAGAAGCTCCCTGTCAACTTCCTCAGGGGTTCTCTTCACGAAGATAGGAAGATTCCGCGGGGGAACGTCCTCTTCAATAGAAGGATGCAGTAATGATACAAAGGAAGAGGTATCAAGCACCCCGTTCCGGTTAAGGGCCATGGCAGTTTCTATGGTATTCTTAAGCTCTCTTACATTGCCCGGCCAGGGATAATTTTTAAGGAGTTCGATCGCGTCATCGGTTATGGGTCTGGGACGGATTCCGTTCTGTTCAGCGTAGGTTCCTGCAAAATGTCTTGCAAGTTCTTCAATATCGGCTTTCCTTCTTCTCAGCGGGGGGATATTCAGGGTAACTGCTTTTAGTCTGAAGTACAGATCCTCCCTGAAATGCCTGGCGTCCACTTCTCTCTGAAGATCCTTATTCGTTGCAGCTATTATCCTGACGTCAACTTTTGTAACTGTCTCTGCCCCTATCTTCATAAATTCGTTTGTCTCGATTGCCCGCAGAAGCTTAACCTGCGTATGGAGAGGCATTTCTCCTATTTCATCAAGGAAAAGCGTACCGCCGTCTGCTATTTCAAAATAGCCCTTCCTGTTTTCGAATGCGCCGGTGAATGATCCTTTTTTGTGTCCGAATAACTCGCTCTCCAGAATTCCTTCGGGGATAGCTCCGCAGTTCACATTAACCATCTGCTTTTCGGCTCTGTTGCTGTATCCATGGAGAGCCCGTGCAAAGATTTCTTTACCTACACCGCTTTCACCATAGATCAGTACAGATATATCCGACCGGGCTACCTGCATCGTAATGTCCGCCAGGTCATTCATTTCCTTGGTAGAACTTATGATCCCAAATTTATTTTTAAATTCCTCTGTAGTCATTTTAATCTAAATGAAAGTATACTTCTGCATTAAATATATTACTTTTTAACTCTTTATTAAAGAATGTCTTAGCTGCTGTAACGGTTGACACTATACCTTCAGTCCGTCTTCAGCGATTATTATCCTGTTCTCTCCCGATTCAACTATTGTTTTTCTGATTCCGGGGAGACTATCATCGTCAATGTGTGTCAATAAAACCTTTCCCGGATTTAATTCCTTAATCATTTTTAAAATACCATTGATGCTGATGTGAACTGCCTCGGAAATATAATAATCGGCAGCATAATCCTTAAAAATATAGAGATCTTCTTCAGCGCCTAAGTCGCCTGAATAAAATACGTTTTTATCACGCAATCTGAATAACAGGCTTGAACTGGCCATGCTGATTGAAGGATTATATTTTTTATACTCATCGAGGTGCGTGTTTCTTCTGGCAATGAATGCAAGTTCATCGGAAACCCTTATCTCAGTATCGAACTCAAATCCTTTAAAGTTAATGGGAAAACCTAACCGCTCTAAAAAAAGATAAGAGCTTAAAAGAAAATCTTTTAAGACTTTAACCAGTGTAAGATGAGTATAGATGGAAAAGGGTTCCGTCCTGCTCCCCATTTTCATTTGCACTATAAGTGATGCAAAACCGCTGAAATGATCAGGATGCAAATGTGTTATTACGATACCATTAATCGAATTATACGGGATACCTGCGGAAAGAAGAGCCCTTGATACAGAGTCACCTGCGTCAACAAGGAGATTAAAATCATGCGCGGAAATCACTAAGGAGGAATGATATCTATTAAGGGAAGTTTTTCCTGAGCCCGTACCTGTAAATATTAGGTTCAATTTAACTTCATCTTATTGGAACAATCTGACCGTGAAGATCAAACTGGCTGTTAACTGCCTGCAGAAAACTTTCAGCTTCTTCACGTTTTTCGAATCTGCCTACGTAAACCACGCGGAATTCTGTGCCGCCGACAGACTTATTTTTAATAAAGGAATAGTACCCTGCATCTTCGAATGTCTTTTTAAGAGATACAGCATTAGAATCATTACTGAATGCACCCGCCTGGATAGTGAATAAATAATTTTTCGTTTCCTGAGGCGACAGTTCCTGGGGGGATGAGACTTCGTTCCCCGAAGGAATTTCTCTTTCTGCAAGTTTGATGTATGGAGATGAAGGGTAATCCTGTTTCAGTCTCTTCAAAAAACTCTCCGCTGTATTATATAAACCCAGGGAATAATAGTAGGAATAAAGTCGATAAATTGATGCATCGGCATATTTGCTGTTCGGAAAATCATTTAATATCCTGTTATAGATGGAAATTGCATCCTGTCCGTTTTCAGTAAGAGTTCCTTCGAGAAACAGAACAGAAGGATCATTAGGATACGATTTTTTTAACTCCGGCAGAATCTGCAGTACCGAATCCTTTGCTCCGCCTTCGATTAATTTCAGGTAGGGAACAATATCTTTTTCCTGTGAATGCAGATGTGCTGTAATTAAAAAGAAGAATACAAAAAACAGGATTTTTGTTATGGCGAATTTTCTCATATATGTACCTTATGAATAGTCAGGAACAACGGCTTAACCTGTCATACCAAGATCTTCATCTAAATCGTTAACTCCTGTAATTTCGCCAAAGAGAGTGGCATGTGTAGCCCGGGTGACCTTAGCCCTTCTATAAGAACCTTCCTGGATCTTATCATCGAAAGGGACAATCAGCACTTTGTTAGTATCAGTCCTGCCCGCCAGGAACTCATCTGATTTCCTGCTGAATCCCTCAATAAGCACTACTACTTCTTTACCGATCATATCCTGATTTTTTTCAAAACTTATCTTCTGCTGAAGCTGTATAATTTCCTGGAGTCTTTTTGTTTTCACATCTTCAGTTACATCATCGTTCATCTTGTAAGCTTTTGTGCCTTCCCGTGCGGAATATTTGAACATATATGCACCATCGTATCTTACCTGCTGCATTACTTCCAGGGTCATCAGGTGATCTTCCCAGGTTTCGGTGGGAAATCCTGAAATGATGTCGGTGGAGAAGCTGACGCCGGGAATTATCCTTTTAGCTTTATCGATTAATTCGAGGTAATGTTCTATCGTATAAGTTCTGTTCATCAGCTCAAGTATCCGGTTTGAGCCCGACTGCACCGGCAGATGAATAGAATTACAGAGGTTAGGGTGCTCCGCAATTGTATGCAGAAGCTTGTCCGATAAATCCTGGGGATGAGAGGTTGTAAACCTAATTCTCATATTCCTGTCGACTAAAGCTGAGGCCGCAAGCAGGTCGGCGAAATCATTTTGATCATCAAGATAAGAATTAACGTTCTGACCCAGCAGCGTTACTTCCCTGAATCCCCTCTCCGATAACTTCCGAATCTCATTAACAACCGAAACCAGAGGCTTACTTCTTTCTCTTCCCCGGGTAAAGGGTACTACACAGAAAGTACAGAATTTATCGCAGCCCCGCATTACCGGGATCCATGCCTGGAGACCGTCTTCCCTGTAAGGAATAATATCATCGTATGTTTCTGTTTTGGATAGCCTCACTCCTATTCCCTTTTCACCGTTGAAAGCAACGTCTATCAATTCGGGAAGTCTGCGGTATTCATCGGGACCGACGATGAGGTCGACAATCTTCTTTTCCTCAATAAGATCTTTTCTGAGTCTTTCAGCCATGCACCCGAGGATACCGACCACAAGATTGGGTTTTGAATTCTTAATGGTCTTAAAATTACCCAGCCGGCCGTAAATTCTTTGTTCTGCATTCTCCCGGATACTGCAGGTATTTAACAGGACGACATCAGCATCCTCTGCAGTTTTAGTGATGCTGTACCCATAACTATTAAGGATACCCATAACAATCTCTGTATCAGCCAGGTTCATCTGACAGCCGTAAGTCTCAATATATACTTTGTTTTCTTTCATCTTTCAGCTAAAATAAAATGGAAATATAAGGTTATAGAGGGAGGAGTTCAATATAAATGGAATTCAAGAGATTTGCATCTAAACATTTGCGAGATAATATAAAACGAGATTCAGAAGCAGGAATCCGGCTGCTGCAAAAACGATGGCAAGAATCCTTCTCTTCCTTAGTTTTGCTTTAAAGATCTCCCCGCCAAGGTAGGCATTGTTCTTATCAGATTTTACAAATCCAAGCATATTAACATAAAGTTGTGAAGGTTTAATTTATGTATTTTTAAGTGACGGAATCAAGCATAAAAGAAATAAAAAAGCCCGGTATCAAACCGGGCTCTTTATAAGGGGGAAAGCTGTTTTATTACTTAACCAGCATCATCTTTTTTACAAGAGAAACACCGTTAGATTCCAGTTTATAGAAATATAAACCACTGTTCAGACCTGCTGCATTAAAATCTACCGAATGATTTCCTGATTTTAGAAATCCGTTAACAAGTACTGCAATCTGTTGTCCGAGTACATTGTAAACTGTTAATTTTACATTGCTGTTCATCGGAACAGAGAAATCAATTTTCGTTGCTGGGTTGAAGGGGTTTGGATAATTCTGAGCAAGGTTAAACCTGGCAGGAGCATCCACGTTTGCTTCTACTGCATTTGAGTACTCAAAAGATCCATCCATATCAACCTGTTTCAGCCTATAGGAATATCTACCTGTTTCGAGATTATTGTCAGTATAGGAATATTCGTGCAGCTGAGTTGAAGTTCCGTTTCCATTTACAAAAGAAATATTTGTCCACTCTGAATTTGAAGTTTTTCTTTGAACTGCAAATCCGCGGTTGTTGGTTTCAGTAGCAGTCTTCCAGTTAAGAGTAACTGAGTTGCTGCTTACTGTTGCTGTAAATGCTGATAACTCTACAGGAACGGCATCACTCCAGGTATTTGCTATACGTATGCCGCCTACTATCATATTTTGAGCTGAGTTATATTTTCTGAAAGATACAGCCCCGGGATTAATATCTGTTGTCCCGGGATTAGTAATAGGACCAATAGTAGGGACTGCTGGTTCTGTCGGGGGTGTAGTACTATCAAAAACATATAAGCTTATCTGGTCATTATCCGCACCATCAACAATTGTATACTTTAGAACTACAAGATAAGTTGTTGACAATGAGTAATTGTTGGCAGTGATAACCGGGGCATCAGTCCCAAAACTTAATCCGAATTCAAGGTTGGGATTTGTACCTTCAATGAAAATCCTTCCGCGGTAATCAAAACTATAGGGGTTGGTAGCAAAATGCAGGAAGTATCCGTTAGGATTATCAGCAACATTAACCATAAAGGCCATATAAACACTATCAGCAGACTGTGATTCAAATAACCTATGATCATCTTCGCTATTTCCGAACAATAGTGCCGCATTACCTATTCCTGAAGACGGGTAACCCGGGAAGGTCAGGGCACCGTTATTGACAGTAATCGGGTTAGTTCCGCCGGCGCTGTGAGCTACCCAGCCATGTGAGGTCAGATTATCTCCCGCAGTATATTCAAAGTTCTCATAGAGCGGAAGTGGAAGTGCTGTTGAGAAAGAGCCCATCATTATTGCCGGGTGAAATGAGCAATGGTATTCATATACACCTTCGACTGAGATAACATATGAATAAGTATCACCGACTCCTGAAAATGTATGATCCCAGGTCGATGCACCGGAAGGAACTGACGTTGATGTAGTTGAATGCGTTGCTACAGCAGAAGAATCAAGGGTCCATACAACGGTATCTCCTGCCGCTGCATCGAATGAAATAGGATCAAAATAGAAATCTCCGACTGTCACGTTAATTGTGGCAGCAGAAGCAAAGCCAATACAAAATAATCCAAGCAAAAGTGACAGTAAATATTTTTTCATTACGACTCCTCCATAAATGGTTAAATAAATTTGAACCCTAAAAAATCAGTGAGTGAATTTACTGGATATTTGCAACTACTACAAGCACTTTGATTATTTTTAACAATAAGTTAATACAGGGAAAATAATTGTGTTTTAACCTGCTGTTTTGGGCAAGAAAGCAATGATAATGAAAGACTCGCAAAATGAGGTAAAATCCGGGTATGGTGACAATTTTGAGCGCTCTGACAGTAATTTTGTTATAATTGTTTAATATAATTGAACTGCTGAGAGAATAAAATTGTTTTAATTAAAAACAGAAGATAGTGTGACAAAAAGAATAATAATGACAGGAGCCACGGGACTGATCGGCTCGAACCTCGCAAAGGCATTGATTTCGAATGGATTTGAAATAACGGTTTTTACTCGTGATGTTAATAAAGGTAAATCCCTCCTGCCGTTCGTACAGAACTGCGTCGAATGGAATTATTATGAACCTGAGAAATGGAGTGGTCACCTGGAAAATGCATATGCTGTTATTCATCTTGCGGGCGCAAACCTGGCAGGCAAAAGGTTTACAGAGTCATATAAGAAGAAGATAAGGAACAGCAGAATTATCAGCACCAGGAATATTGTTAATGCTATTTCAGAGACAAAGCAAAAGCCAAAGGTTTTCATATGTGCCTCAGGAATAAATTATTACGGCGACAGTGGTGACAAGATTCTTACTGAGACTTCAGACCCCGGAAATGATTTCCTAGCAGAGCTTTGTAAGGAATGGGAAAATGAGGCGGCGAAAGTTGAACAATCAGGAGTTCGTCGTGTCAGCATAAGGACAAGCCCTGTACTCAGTACTCAGGATGCAATGCTTAAAAAACTATTGCCTCTCTTCAGATTATATCTCGGGGCTTCACTGGGCAGCGGAAAACAATGGTTTTCCTGGATCCATATTGATGATATTGTAAATCTATATGTTCACGCACTGGAGAATGAGACAGTAAACGGTCCTGTGAATGCATCCTCACCGAATCCTGTTATTATGGACGAATTTGCCCGACAACTTGGGCATGTTCTTAAGAGACCTGTATTTTTCAGGGTACCTAAGCTTGTGATGAAAGCAATGATAGGAGAGTCTGCCGATTTTATTACAGCCAGCCTTCGTGTTGTTCCGGAGAAGCTGGAAAGATCAGGATTCAAATTTGCTTACCCGCTTTTAATAAATGCCCTCTCTGACGCGGTCAGAAACAAAAAATAAGCTTTCATTTATAATACACTTTTGATTAATTTGAAATAAAAAAATGAAGGAAGCCTATGCCTAAAACAGTATTTTTATTGCTGGTATTAATGTTTTCAACCGCAGCGAATGCGCAGGAGCAGGAGAACAAGTATCCAAACATCAGGCAGTATTTTTTTGTAATGCTTACAAGAGGGCCAAATGCTGCGAGCATTGACTCGCTTGAACTTGAGAAAATCCAGGCGGGACATATGGCCAACATCCACAAAATGGCAGAATCCGGGAAGCTTAAAATTGCCGGGCCTTTCGGAGATGACGGCGACTGGAGAGGTATCTTTATCTTCGATGTTGATTCTGAAGAGGAAGTAAAGGAAATGATAAAAAATGATCCTGCAATTCAATCAGGTCGGCTGTCTTATGAGATTCACCCATGGTGGACTGAAAAAGGGGCCTGCCTTGATTAAGCAGGCCAATTGAATTAACCGATAATTAATTTCATCATCATTGAGAACTGGTTTTCACAATTAACAGAATCTACTTCTGTCGATTACCGGTGTAAGAATCACCTAATTTCTCTCCATAGCTTCGGTTGGAGCACCTTTCTTTGGAGGCATCGGGACAATCTGCGAAACCTCCTGCTGATACCTTCTGTATTCATCGCCGTGCAAGGCAACCAGATCTTTTTCCTCAAGCTGAATTCCTACCAGGATGTATCCAGTTGTAGCGAATGCAAAAAGCAAGTGTCCAATTGTCATATGTGGTGCAGCCCAGAAGGCAATGATAAATCCCACCATTAAAGGGTGTCTCACAATTTTGTAAAAGAATGGTCTAACAAAATGAGGACGGGGAAGTTCTTTGTTTTTCAGATTGAGATAAACCTGGTGGAGTCCGAAAAGGTTAAAGTGGTTTATAAGAAAAGTCCCAAAGAGAACAATAAACCAGCCCGCGAAATAGAGTATTGTTAATAAAGAGCCAGCAGCGGTTCCCTGAACGTTCCATATATCACTCGTCATGGGCCTCCAAAATGCAAATAAGAGTATAAGAATTATACTGGAGAAAAGCACATAGGTACTACGTTCGATGGGTCTGGGAACAAACTTTGTCCACCACCTCTTAAATCCCTGTCTGGCCATTACACTATGCTGAACTGCAAAGAGTGATAGAAGCAGAATGTTTATTATCAAAGCATTAGCTGTTCCTCCCTGGAATCCTGAATCTATGGTTTTCGGTACAAGTAAATTACCAACGAACCCTATAGCATACAGGAATGTCACAAAAAATATGGAATAACAAATTATTCCATACAGAAAAAAAAGAACACGCTTCATCAGAACCTCCTTCTTGTTATTATATTAGTTTTAATTATTTATTTGAGCTATATAACAATCGCTTCAATCCGGAAAGTATCTTTTCATCCAGGGATACAGGTTCTTATTTTCAATTTTTATTCGTAAAAATTATCTTCAGCAGATATAACAACAGGGAAAGATGTCGTGATAATCCTTTATACTATGGAAGTTTCCTTTCCAAAGTCATACAGGTATTATTTGTATGAGAAATCCTTCTCCTTTAATTCTGAATTTAGTCACTATGTTTTCAATGATACTGCCGTCATCATAATTCAGTTCGAACATGATCTCAAATCAATTCGTCCTTCGATTTCGGATTCAATATTAGTTAAAGTTCTTCCTCTGGCTGCAGCCCGGCATACTATAGAATTTTTTATACATCCGGCCATAGCATTAAGCAAATACTCTACGGCTGTCGGCTTTTTATCCTCTCCGGGTAGAGAAGAAGGCTGATCTATTTCAAACTTAAAAGGAGATATACAGGCATCATTTTCCCTTTGGCCCGAAGAATCCTTTTATCACAGATCTGCTGCGGCCGCCATTCATCCAGATGTTATTTACCTGGAAAATAAATTTTGCAAGTGAGGGTGACGCTTTATAGCATCAGTCTCCGCTCGTCTCAGGAACAACGATTAACATTTTTGCCAGGGAGGAGAAAAAAATCATTGCCGGTCTGCCCGGAAGTACTTTCAGGAATTGACCTTATAGCATAGTTTTCCCGGCTGTTATCATTTAACATATTCGACCGTGTGTTTAATTTTTATTAGTTACTCGACTTTTGAATATAAAGACGAAAGGTTGATATAGCAAGCTTTTTATTTGAGAATTTGCTTATCTGTGCGATTTGAAAGTGGAAACAGGCCCCGGTAAAATCAGCGCAATTTTTTTGTGTATTCAAATATTGTTATTTTGTGCACTCAAATTAAAAGGGTATAAATGGTAATCAAACATACCGCAGAATTTGACATTTCTTATCGTTTTATTACCGAAACCAATCAGAATATATTTCTTACAGGAAAAGCAGGTACCGGTAAAACAACCTTCCTGAAATATGTCCGGGCGGACACATTGAAGGAATGTGTAGTAGCAGCACCGACAGGAGTTGCGGCAATTAATGCAAGGGGTGTTACTCTGCATTCTCTTTTTCAGCTTCCATTCGGAATTATAATTCCTTCTTCCGGCAATACATTTAACAAAGAAAGCATTAAACGTCACCCGCTCCTTTCAAAGCTCCGGTACAGCACTGAGAAACTCGATTTACTCCGGAACCTTGATCTTCTGATAATTGATGAAGCTAGTATGGTTGCTTCATATATAGTCGATGCGATCGATACCATCTTGCGGTATGTAAGGAAAAGTCCTCATCGTCCCTTCGGCGGTGTACAGGTGCTGTTCGTGGGAGACCTATACCAGCTGCCACCCGTGGTAAAAAGGGAAGATTGGGAAATACTGAGAGAATTCTATTCATCAATTTTCTTTTTTGATAGTTTTGTGCTGCGTGAAAATCCCCCCGTCATAATCGAACTTAAGGAAATATTCAGGCAGACAGATGCCGGTTTTATTGAGATCCTGAACGGGATAAGAAATAATAATATTTCAAAAGAAAAATTCGGAATACTGCAGTCGAGGCTGATAAGTAATTTTGTTCCGAAGGACCAGGAGGAATATATAACGCTCACAACCCATAACCAGCAGGCCGATGAAATAAACCGAGTGAAATTAGCAGACATTCATAATGAGGTTCACCGATACAGGGCGGAAGTAATAGATGATTTTCCGGAGAATGCTTTTCCGGCCGAAAAGGAACTTGAGCTTAAAATCGGGGCGCAGGTTATGTTCCTGAGAAATGATATCGAGGACAGGAAATATTTTAACGGGAAAATAGGAACTGTAACTGAGCTTAATCCCGATACTATTAAGGTTAGATGCAAAGACGACATCAGGGAAATCGAAGTAAAGAAGAGTGAATGGGAGAACATAAGATACAGACTTGATCCGGTAACCCGGGAGATTACCGAAGAGGTTCTCGGAAGCTTTATTCAGTATCCTCTTAGGCTAGCCTGGGCGATAACTATTCATAAAAGCCAGGGCTTAACATTTGAAAAGGTTGTTATCGATTCACAGAGAGCCTTCGCTAAAGGCCAGGTTTATGTTGCCTTAAGCCGCTGTACCTCATTGGATGGACTAGTGCTTAAAACTCCCGTAGGCAGGAATTTTCTCGGCGGACATTCTGATTTCATTAAATGGGAGAACGATAACCTGAATAAAAGTCTGCCTCAGCGGTTTGCTGAATCGCGGCAGAATTATATGCTTGAAGAGCTTAAGGATATATTTACCTGGACCAGCTGGTATTTTGCACTGATCGAAATGAAGGAATTCTTTGAAGCGAACAGGGACAAAGTAAACGAGGATTCTCTGAAATGGCTGTCAGGCTTGATGGTGAAACAGACAGAGTTATATGAGGTTTCGGAAAAGTTCAAACAGATCATATTGAGACTTCATCAGCAGGAACTGCCTGTTGAGAAGAATAATGATCTGCAGAAGCGGCTGAAAGAAGGATCTGTCTACTTTTATTCCGAAATCCTCGCATGGAGAGAACGCTTTATTGATCATCCAATAGCAGTTGAGACAAAGAAAGTTTCCACCGTGATTGACGGTCACCTTATCTTCATAAATCAGCTTCTTGAAGATGTTCTGGATAAAATCGGTTACTGCCGTGGTGGTTTTGTCCTGGATGAGTATCTGCACAATACTTACCATTCAGTGAAAAGGATAAAGAATATCCGGAGTTCATATATCGTTAAAAAAAGAAACACGGTAGATGAAACAATAAGATTGTTCAGGGAATTGAAGAATACTGAACTTATAGCTGCTGAAAGAGGTTTAACTACAGACACGATTGAGGGACACCTGGCTAAGGGTGTGAGGCAGGGACTTATAAAGATTGATGAATTGCTTCCTTCTGAAGAGGTAGAGGAAATAGCGGGCTATTTTCCGCGGGACCTGACAAACATCAGACTCCGGGCAATAAAAGATAACGCACCTCCGGAGGTCAGCTTCGGGCAGCTTAAAATTGTTCTTGCACTTCTTGAGAAACGCGCTGCAGAGGCTGATATTTTAGAAATATGACTTTTGCTCTGCTGAGGCACTAACCATACGTAATTAAATGCAGGGAATAAAAAAACCCCGATCAAAAGAACGGGGTTTTATAAATTAAAATTTGGCAGCGACCTACTCTCCCACACACCTGCGCATGCAGTACCATCGGCGTGCCGGGGCTTAACTTCTCTGTTCGGAATGGGAAGAGGTGTAACACCCGGGCTATAACCACCAAAATTTAAACTTTTCAAAAAATAAAGAAAGACTGAAAGAGCCAAGCCCAAAACAAAAAGAGACCTATCTTGTAAATAAAAATTTAACGGTTAAGCCTCACGACTTATTAGTACTACTCGGCTGAATGTGTTACCACACTTACACCTGTAGCCTATCAACCTCGTAATCTCCGAGGAGTCTTTAGTCCATAAATGGAGGGATACCTCATCTTGAAGCGTGCTTCGCGCTTAGATGCTTTCAGCGCTTATCACAACCGAACATAGCTACCCAACGATGCCACTGGCGTGACAATTGGTACACTAGAGGTTCGTTCACTCCGGTCCTCTCGTACTAGGAGCGACCCTTCTCAAGTATCCTGCGCCCGCATAGGATAGGGACCGAACTGTCTCACGACGTTCTGAACCCAGCTCACGTACCGCTTTAATTGGCGAACAGCCAAACCCTTGGGACCTTCTTCAGCCCCAGGATGCGATGAGCCGACATCGAGGTGCCAAACCTTACCGTCGATATGAACTCTTGGGTAAGATCAGCCTGTTATCCCCGGCGTACCTTTTATCCTTTGAGCGACGGCACTTCCATTCGCAGCCGTCGGATCACTAACTCCTGCTTTCGCACCTGCTCGACTTGTAAGTCTCGCAGTCAAGCTCCCTTTTGCGTTTACACTCGCCGCATGATTACCAACCATGCTGAGGGAACCTTTGAGAGCCTCCGTTACATTTTAGGAGGCGACCGCCCCAGTCAAACTACCCGCCTAACACTGTTCCTGATCCTGATTCAAGGACCGAGGTTAGAATCCAAATAAAGCAAGGGTGGTATTTCACCGTTGGCTCCACCGAAACTAGCGTCCCGGCTTCAAAGCCTCCCACCTATCCTACACATGCTTTATCCGAACCCAATGTTAGGGTGCAGTAAAGGTGCACGGGGTCTTTCCGTCCATATGCGGGTAACCGGCGTCTTCACCGGTACCACAATTTCACCGAGCCCGTGGTTGAGACAGTGCCCAAATCGTTACACCATTCGTGCAGGTCGGAACTTACCCGACAAGGAATTTCGCTACCTTAGGACCGTTATAGTTACGGCCGCCGTTTACTGGGGCTTCGATTCAAAGCTTCTGCCGACAAGTCGGCATAACCTCTCCTCTTAACCTTCCAGCACCGGGCAGGTGTCAGTCCCTATACATCGTCTTGATTGACTTCGCAGAGACATGTGTTTTTGTTAAACAGTCGCTTGGGCCATTTCACTGCGGCCTCTTTCAGCTACGATCGCGAAGATTTTCACTTACCAGAGGCACCCCTTCTCCCGAAGTTACGGGGTTAATTTGCCGAGTTCCTTAACCACGGCTCACTCGAGCACCTTAGAATACTCATCCCGTCTACCTGTGTCGGTTTGCGGTACGGACTGATAAATTTCTCACGTACGAAGTTTTTCTCGGCAGTATGATTACGGTCAGTTTGCGGGCTAAGCCCTCCCGTTCGCATCTCGGCCTTGAGGAAGTGTGGATTTGCCTGCACTTCCAGCCTACTTGCTTAGACCACCTAATCCGTCAGGTGGCTGACCTTCACTCCTGCGTCACTCCTTACGCTCAAACAAAATTTACCAGGTACAGGAATATTGACCTGTTTTCCATCGCCTACGCCTTTCAGCCTCGGCTTAGGGTCCGACTAACCCTGAGATGACTAACATTGCTCAGGAAACCTTAGACTTTCGGTGGATCGATTTTTCATCGATCTTATCGTTACTTATGCCAACATTTGCTTTTCTATGCGCTCCAGCATGCCTCGCAGCACACCTTCGACGCCCATAGAATGTTCCTCTACCGATCCAATAAATTGGATCCCATAACTTCGGTAAGTAGTTTAAGTCCCGGAAATTGTCGACGCCAAGTCGCTTGACTAGTGAGCTATTACGCACTCTTTAAATGAATGGCTGCTTCTAAGCCAACATCCTAGTTGTCTGAGCAACTTAACATCCTTTCTCTGTTAACTACTATTTTGGGACCTTAGTTGATGATCTGGGTTGTTTCCCTTTTGGCAATGAAGCTTATCCCCCACTGCCTGACTCCCGAGAAACATGTATACGGAATTCGGAGTTTGTCTGGGTTTGGTACCGTTGTGACGGCCCTAGCCCAATCAGTGCTCTACCTCCGTTACACTTTTACTCGAGGCTAGCCCTAAAGCTATTTCGAGGAATACGAGCTATTTCCGAGTTTGGTTGGCCTTTCACCCCTACCCTCACCTCATCCAAGCGGTTTTCAACCCACATTAGTTCGGACCTCCATGAGGTTTTACCCTCACTTCATCCTGGACAAGGGTAGATCACCCGGTTTCGCGTCTACCGCACGTTACTTAATCGCCCGATTAGGACTTGCTCTCGCTTCGGCTGCACTTCTTAAAAGCTTAACCTTGCAACGTACGAGTAACTCGTTGGCTCATTATCCAGAAGGCACGCTGTCATCCTGTTATCTGCAAGCAAATAACAAGACTCCAACCGTTTGTAAGCATACGGTTTCAGGTACTATTTCACCCTCCTAAAAGGAGTGCTTTTCACCTTTCCCTCACGGTACTGCTTCGCTATCGGTTACAAGAGAGTATTTAGTCTTAGGAGATGGTTCTCCCGGATTCCCACAAAATTCCACTTACTTCGTGGTACTTGGGAACATATTCAAGAGAGTTATATTGTTTTTGCTTACAGGACTTTCACCTTCTATGGTTGAACTTTCCAGAAACATTCAGCTAACAATATAGTTTTTTACTCTCCGGTTTAACAGTAATTCAACCAGAATATGCCCCACAACACCGCTAACGCAACGGTTACTGCCTTTAACACGTTAGACGGTTT
>CAVZFD010000005.1:0-30000 GCA_963774455.1 uncultured Ignavibacteria bacterium | reverse complement strand
ATTATGGTAAAACCATTTCTATAACAGCCTTCCAAATATATAGGATTTAGCTAGAATGTCAAGTTTTAAAGGCTTGAAAAATGTTTTTTCTTCACTTTTTCCTGGCTGAATCTCCTCACCCGTGCAGCGGGAATCCGGTAGCTATCTGGCTCTCATAGGCCTGGAGGAGGCCGAGTGGAGGCCGAGTGGAGGCCGAACAGAGGCCGAATATGGCCGGGACAGGAATTCATCCGGGGTTCAATGGGTTCGTAAAGGGTCAGTAATCAACCAGAGGGTAAAACTTTTTTTTGCCTGCAGTTTCAAATTTCTTTCCGCTGCATATTGGCCTTGCAAAGAACAAAATTAAATATCAGAACCGAAAAGAGACTACATTAAATATATTTGTTTAAAATGAAAATGGAAACCCCTGAAAAAATCTTACCGTAAAATAAAGGAAAGATGACTCATTAATCACCTTTTCATTTTTTGTCTTTTTAATTCTATTTCGTAAGGTTAACGATCAGAAGGGCAATCGCGGCAAGACTGTCAACAATGCCTGGAAAAATGCTCGTGTATCTAACATAATAAAATGATTTTGCAAGGTTCCCTGGCACAAAGATGTAATCCCCTTCTTCTATTACAGCATTATCCCCATCAGCAGGAAACGGAAAGATGACTATTTAATCACCTTTTCATTTTTTGTCTTTTTAATTCTATTTCGTGAGGTTAACGATCAGAAGGGCAATCGTGGCAAGACTTCCAACAATGCCTAAAAAAATGCTCGTGTATCTAACATAATAATTAAATGATTTTGCAAGGGTCCCTGGCACAAAGATGTAATCCCCTTCTTCTATCCCGGCATTTTCCCCATCAGCAGGAAAAGGAAAGATGACTCATTAATCACCTTTCCATTTTTCTGTCTTTTTAATTCTATTTCGTAAGGTTAACGATCAGAAGGGCAATCGTGGCAAGACTGTCCAACAATGCCTGGAAAAATGCTCGTGTATCTAACATAATAATTAAATGATTTTGCAAGGTTCCTCTGGCACAAAGATGTAATCCCCTTCTTCTATCACAGCATTTTCCCCATCAGCAGGAAACGGAAAGATTACGATTAATCACCTTTCCATTTTTCTGTCTTTTTAATTCTATTTCGTAAGGTTAACGATCAGCAAGGGCAATCGTGGCAAGACTTCCAACAATGCCAAGAAAAATGCTCGTGTATCTAACATAATAATTAAATGATTTTGAAAGGGTCCTTGGCACAAAGATGTAATCCCCTTCTTCTATTACAGCATTATCTCCATCAGCAGGGATCCATTCTTTGGTCACCGATTTAATGAGCATTATGTCATCCCTGGCATATTCTCCTTTTCCTCCTGCTTCTTTTATGTAATACTCAAAATCTTTTCCTGACACATAATTGACTTTCCCGGGCTCGGCTACCTGGCCGAAAACATATACTGTTTTTTCTTTCGGAGGGATAATTATCACGTCCCCATCATTTACTATATAATCGGAAACATTCGATGATGTATCGTTTATTTTGGTGAAGTCAACAGGTCCGCTTTCCAGCAGCAGCCTTAAATCATTCTCCATAAGAAAATATGAGGAATCCATTTCATCAACATTCGACATCCTTATCATCATCATATTCTGAATCTTTAATAAAAAGTTCGTAAGCTTTTCATCAAGCACGTCTGGCATTGTACTTAAGGTAACTCCGTAATAGTTTTCCAGAAGTATGGGCAGACTATTTCCTGTGAACAGCTTTGTCCTTTTTAACGATGCATCTTCCTTGAAGCCCCCCGCTTTTTCGATTACCTGCTTTATGGTTGTATTGTTTTTGGTAACGGGTATCCTGCCGGGATTATTAACTTCTCCCGCAACGATTACACTGAATCCCTTTTTCTGGCTCTCTTCGGCAACCACTATTATCCCGTCGCCCCGCTCCAGGGCAGGATTGCTGGCAACATCGGTTTTAATCACCTGGATCTCATCCCCGGTGTAATTGAGCCTGTGAATTTCAACCCCCTCGATGTTCTCGTATGCGTTATTTATTCCCTGCGCAAGCTCCAGTGCATCCTGCAGATGATCTCCTTCAACAAAGAAGAACTTGCCCGGATTGTTTACTGCTCCGGATACGGTAAATGAATTGTGCTCCAAATCGGGCTGCGGGAAAATTATAACATCATCATTCTTTAAGTATGGATTGTTGGAAAAATCTCCGTCTAACCTGAACTTCAGGAGATCAAGATGGAGAACTTCCCCGGATGCCCTCTTTAAGATGATATTTCGCAGGACGTAGTTGTTTAGCTTTTTGTTAAGCTGTACAAGGATCTGCGGATCATTAGTGGTTCTGACCATTACTTCTTTTACCTGGTTGTACATTCTTGTAACGAATGCATCAACCCGCTCTGTGATTAACGCCGGAAAAGTACCTGTGGTGACAAACTCGCCTCCGATGGTAACACTTATGGCCCCTAGCTGCATCATATCATTGTTGCTGAAGTCGAGTTTATTGTCAGTTTGTGCATAGCTGTTTAGTGCAAAAACAATAAAAAACAGCGCACCAAAAAGTTTTTTCATTTAAGCAGTCTTCCGTTGTTTATTTATTTCTCAGGGTTGATATTGTAATTTGTAATAGTCCTGGTATTCGCCAGAGATTATCCTCGCCCACCATGTTTCGTTCTGAAGGTACCAGTCGATCGTTTTTTCTATTGCGTCTTCAAATGTGAAGAGCGGCTTCCATCCCAGCTCGGTCTGAATTTTTGTGGAATCTATGGCATACCTTCTGTCGTGACCGGGACGGTCCTTCACATATTCAATCAGACTCTCCGGCTTATTCAGATAGTTTAAGATCAGTTTTATTATTTCTAAGTTGGGCATTTCATTGGATGCGCCGATATTGTAAACCTCTCCCGGCTTCCCCTTCTGAAATACGAGGTCGATCGCGCGGTTATGGTCGTCTACAAAAATCCAGTCGCGTACGTTCATCCCGTCGCCGTATACCGGAAGCTTCTTACCGCTCAGTGCGTTAAGTATCATCAGCGGGATAAGCTTTTCGGGAAATTGATAGGGACCGTAATTGTTGGAGCACCTGGTTACAACCACCGGCATTCCGTATGTATGATGGAAGGATAAGGCCATCATATCCGCGGCCGCTTTGCTGGAGGAATAAGGACTGTTAGGTGAAAGCGGGGTTTTCTCCGTAAATAACCCGCTTTTTCCTAAGCTTCCATATACTTCATCGGTAGAAATCTGTATAAACTTTTCCACTCCAAACTTGCGGGATATCTCAAGCAAAACATTCGTACCCAGCACGTTGGTTCTGTAGAATATCTCGGAGCCAAGGATACTTCGGTCGACGTGAGATTCCGCCGCAAAATTTATCACATAATTGATCCCGAACCTTTCAAAAAGATACGTCACCAGTTCAGAATTAGTTATGTCTCCTTTTATAAAATAAAAGTTGGGATTGTCCTCGCATTGAACGAGGTTCTCAAGATTACCCGCGTATGTCAGCTTATCAATATTGATGATTTTATAATCATCATGCTCGTTAAGCACATAGTTGATAAAATTACTCCCGATGAATCCGGCTCCGCCAGTAACTAAAATATTTTTCATATCAGAAAGCAAAAAATCCCAGGAAAATTCCTGTTTGAATGAAGAAACCTTTACCATTAAATTCAGAAGGAACATTAGCCAGAGCCTGGGCGTTATCGATTGTCCAGCTCTCCCCGAGCGATAGCTGGTAACCGCCGCCGACCCTGATTGAGACAAACCTGTAAATAGGAATATCAAGATTAAGTGTGGGAGATAACAGCCAATAGGTCCCGGAGATCCTCCTGCTTATGTTGTCGGTCTGTGAGACTGCACTAAATTCTCCTGTCAGATCATTCCAGGAAAATCCTCCCTTGTTTTTATAAATTTCTGCTGTTATGCTTCCTCCGCCTATCATTGCACCAACGGAAATTCCGAAATTCCTTATTAAAGGAATTGTATATTCTATCGTCAATCCCCCGCCGCCTATCGAATAGTTAACTTCTCTTCTGAAATTATCTGTAGATGACTGAACCATTTCTGAAGTAGAACCCCCGAATCCGCCGCCGCCTATTCTTAAAAATTTGATGAGGCCGATATAAAAGAATCCCGCGCCGCCGGTGGTGAATACGGCTTTGTTGCTCAATTTAGGAAAATCAGATGGAAGAACATTGTTAAGTGGATCCATATTTGGGAATATGAAACCTGGCGTAAACCCGCCGCCTCCGCCGAAGGGAGCATCAAAATATTTTGATTCCTGTCCAAATAGTGCAGACGTGAGAAATAAACTCGTTATCAGTACAAGGTATGTTTTTTTCATAAATCTTGAGTTGTTAATTTATAAATTTATTAGAAAACTGACTGAAAAACAAAGAATCAAAGATAAAACATACGTAATCAAAAGCCTTATTTTTAGTCACTAATTAGGGTATCCGGTGAAAATCGTGGTGGCGCTTAAGCGTTAACAGAGGAATTTATTTGCTGAATGTCTGAAGGAAAGAACAACCGGAGGATATTAAAAACCTGGAAGTTTAAGAAAACGCTGATCAAATACGGCAGGTTGTTATTCCGAAAGATTGTCCTCTGTTGGATCAAGGGGTTTCAAAACCATTATACCGGTGTCTTTCCTGATATGATTGATGTAAGCAGATAGAGGCTCTTCCGTTATCTGAACAGAGGCTCCCGGATGAGGCGCATGCAGCAGATGGATCCTGTTGTCCTCCATCCTGACGGCAATTCCAACGTGACTGACATCCAATCCCGCTATACTTGTAGTAAACGCTATTATATCACCGTTATTTATCTGGTCTTCAACAAATCCAATTCTTTCCTTAGGGACGTAGAAATAATTCCTGCGGTTGATTTCCGCTTCCTGTTGTCTTATCTCTTTAAGAAATTCAGGATGTCTTTTAAGCTGCGGATAACTTTCAGGATGAGATGACATAAAATTCACATTGAATTGTATAGGCTTTCCCCCTGCCAGTTCTGATACGTCATCAATAATGCCTTTTTTTTCGTTATCATATATCCAGTCGGTAAAATAATGAAGCCTGCTTGGATATTTATCGATAACCCCGTTTCTGTACCTTATTTTCTGAAGCTCATTCTCGTAATCTTTAAAGGAAGTTTTGCCAAGTTTGATAAGTCTTGCAAAGACAAGAACATTCTCAACGAAGGTGGTACAATCAAGTCCCGTTAAATTTATTATAAGCTCTTCGTCCCCTTTTTTCTCAATACCATGGGATTCATACCTGGTTCCGAGGAAAGTCTTCCCGATGTCAGCAACAATATCTGTAATCGGTTCCTGCGAGAGGTCAGATGAGGCAGCATAGGAAAATTTTTGTCTGCAGATGGTAAGGTCTGAATCAGAGAAAACCTGCGGCAGGAGTGTCCCGGTAAACAAAATAATCAGCGTAAATATCTTTATGTATATTTTCATAGAGTGGTTTCTTAAAGTCTCTTCATCAGATAATATCTTCGTTCGACGGTATAATAGAGTATTCCTCTAACTGCCTGGCGTGAGCAAGATTTTCAAACCGGGCATATTCCTTTACAAAGGCAAGCCTTATATCTCCGGTGGGTCCGTTTCTTTGTTTCCCAATAATCACTTCAGCTACCCCTTCAGTCGAAGTTCCATCGTCCATAAAGTTCTTAATTCCGTAGTACTCAGGACGGTTCAGAAAGAGAACTACATCAGCATCCTGCTCAATTGATCCTGATTCACGGAGATCCGAAAGCTGGGGTCGTTTATCGGTTCTTGCCTCAACAGCACGGTTAAGCTGCGCCAAAGCAATAACAGGAATGTTAAGCTCCTTTGCAAGCGACTTGAGCGACCGGGAAATATGTGAGATTTCCCTTTCACGACTTTCAGAGTTTGATGGTCCCTGCATAAGCTGAAGGTAATCGATTACAATCATTCCAATGTTCTTCTCAGCTTTCAGCCTTCTTGCCTTTGCCCTTATCTCAAGTACTGTCTGCGCGGGGGAGTCATCTATATAAAGGGGACTCTCAATAAGCTTATGGGCATTCTTGCTTAACTTAATTCCCTCTTCGGAAGGAAGTTTTCCTGTCCTTACCAGGTGAGCATTAAGTCTCCCTTCTGCACATAGCATTCGGATGACCAGCTGAATGGTAGCCATTTCAAGACTGAATAAACCCACAGGTACTTTATGGTCCACAGCAGCATTACGGGCAAGAGTCAGTGCTAGTGCCGTCTTACCCATAGAAGGACGGGCAGCAATAATTATAAGATCAGATTTCTGGAACCCGCCCAGCATTTCATCAAGCTCATAAAAGCCGGTAGGAACCGAAAACTTTTGCTTCGTATTAGAATGGATTGCCTCAATATATTCCAGCGCATCTCTTACAGCGCGGTCCATCCCTGTGAAGGTTCTCTTAAGGTGGGTCTCTGTTATCTCAAATATTTTCCGCTCGGCCTGATCGAGTATGTCGAAAGCATCTTCGGTGCCTTCATAGGCTGCCTTTGCAATCTGGTGTGAACTGGTTATTAATCCCCTGAGTATCTCTTTCTCAAGGATAATCTTCGCATGGTACTCAATATTAGCCGCTGATGAAATATTCTGGGATAGCTTACTTAGGTAGACTGCACCTCCAGCAGCTTCGGCCTGTTCTCTTTTTTTTAATTCTTCATAAAGAGTAACAGTATCAATAGGTTCGCCTGATTCGAAAAGAGAGATCATTGCATCGAAGATCAGCTTATGCTGTTTCAGGTAGAAACTTTCTGTACTCAGAAGCTCAATTGCTTTCGGAACGGCTTCACGTTCAATCATCATCGCACCAAGCACCGAAGCCTCTATATCAGTGGCTGACGGGGGTTTTACATCTGCGGGAATAAGTTTGGAAATGTCTTCGTTATAATTTCTTGATCGGGCCATTTGTTTACTAATAAAGCTAAAATTGTTAACAACTTATCAACATTGTTTTGCTGAGGTGTATCAATGAAAAAATAATTACAAGCCGGAGCAGATGCAAGTAAATTCGATAAGCCTTGCAAAAGTAGTTAAATGCAAAAAAAGAAAAGTTACTACTGCTGCAGATCATCGTAGAGCTTGCGGAACTGCTGGACATCCTCCCAGCAGCCTCTTTTCCAGTTAGGATTGCGTAGAAGCGCTGCAGGATGGTATGTAACCATTGTTTTAATTCCCTTATAGTCGAACACTTTCCCCCTCATACTGGTTAAAGAATCTTTTTTCTTCAGTAGTCCCTGTGCGGCTGTCAATCCAAGGGCGAGGATAAGTTTTGGTTTAATAAATTCAATTTGTTTGTTGAGGTAAGGGAAGCATGAATCCATTTCTTCAGCAAAAGGAGTACGGTTTCCGGGAGGACGGCATTTTACAATGTTCGCGATGTATACCTCACTTCTTTCAAATTTTATGGCCTTAAGGATGTCGTTGAGCAGCTTCCCTGCTCTCCCTACAAACGGCTCGCCCTGCTTATCTTCTTCCGCACCGGGACCCTCACCTACAACCAGTACATCCGCATCAGGATTTCCTGTCCCGAATACAAACTTGTTCCTTGATTTATGAAGCGGACACTTACGGCAGTCCTTAATGAGCTCATTCAGTTCTACAAGTGTTTTGGCATTTCCCCAGTCATCTTTAATATGTTCAAAAGTCGGGATATTATCATCTCCTTGCACTGCATTCATTACGAGCTCTGTTTTGTGCTGCTTTGACATATGTTTCTGAATTTCGGCGGAGGTTTCATAAAGGTCATCACCGAAAATTTCTTTCTGATCAAGCAGTGCCTGAATTAATTCGTCTTTAATGTTTTTATTCATTTTACACGGTTATTAGTTTGAAGGAGAAAAGCTCAGCCAATGGCTTTTAGAATTTCTGTAAGAATTTTATTTGCCGCCTGGAATTTTGACGTCAGTCCGTACCTAGTAGTCTTTCCGTCTTTATGAATAACAGAAATTTTGTTGGTTTCGAACTCGAACCCGCTATTTTTATCCTTTAGTGAATTCAATACGATCAGATCAAGGTTCTTGTTTTTTAGTTTCTTTTTAGCGTTCGCAATTTCGTTATCGGTCTCAAGGGCAAAACCTGCAACAAACTGACCGGCCTTCGTTTTCAATGTACCCAATATATCGCTTGTTTCCTTCAGCTTAAGAGAAGAAAGACCTGAAGTTTCTTTTTTAATTTTGGAGGAAGATACTTTCTCAGGCCTATAATCGGCAACAGCAGCAGCCATCACCAGGATGTCAGTCGAAGAAAATTCTTTGGTTACCTGCTTCTTCATCTCTTCAGCGGAACGGACTTTGATCTGATTAATTTCAGGGTACGCCTCCGCGGCTGAAGGTCCTGTTATAAGAGTAACATCTGCACCCCTCAGGAAGGCAGCTTTCGCTATTGCATAACCCATCTTCCCTGACGAACGGTTCCCGATAAATCTCACAGGATCTATATCTTCATAGGTGGGACCGGCTGTAATAAGTATCTTCTTTCCTTTCAGATCCTGGTTATACCCGGATAAAACCAGCTCCGCGACATCTATAATTTTGCCTGTTCCGGCCAGCCTGCCTTTACCTTTTAATCCGCTCGCAAGTTCACCTTCCTCAGCCTCCACGATAAAATAACCCAGGTCTCTCAACCTGTTAATATTCTCCTGGGTGATGCGGTTCAAATACATATCAACATCAGCTGCCGGAGCAATAATAAGAGGACAGCGCAATGCGGTTACTACTGTGGTTAATGCATTGTCGGCAAAACCGCAGGCAATTTTTGCCACTGTATTTATTGTTGCAGGAGCTACAATCATCAGGTCAGCCCATATTCCGTAATCGATATGCCAGGTAGCTGCCTCGCATCCATCCGATTGTGAAACCGGGAAAGTATTAACGATTACCTTATTACGGGTTATTGATGAAAATGTAAGGGGGGCTATAAACTCAAGAGCGGAAGGGGTCATTATAACTCTAACTTCCGCGCCTCTCTGATTCAATTCTCTGACAAGGTAACAGGATTTGTACGCGGCTATGCCGCCTGTTACCCCAACAATTATTTTTTTTCCTGCAAGAACGTCATCAGACATTATAAAACTTTTTTGGTTAGCTATTCAATCACTGGTTTGTTCTTATAACCAAATTTAATATTACCATCCAGCAGTTCATGCAATGCCTGTACATGGGGTTTCTCTCTCTTTTCAAAATCCAGTGCAATCTTTAATTGAGCCGGGTTATCGAATTCCTCTCCTTCTTCATCGCCTGCAGCAGTAGGAATGGTACTTACAAGGGCGTTATATTCGATTTTATTTTCATCGTTTATCTGACGGGCTCGTTTGGCAATAATATTGGTTGCCTCATAAATATTTGCAGCTTCCTGGTCAATCTTTCTTAAATCTACGGGTTCTATGAACATTTACTTTTTCTCCTTAATTATATTTTCTATTAAACTTTTTATATCCGAAACTGCTTTTTCAATCTCAACGTTATGTATAAAATAATCAAAATTATCTTTAAGTCTCAATTCCATTTCCGCCCTCTTAATCCTCTTTTTAAGATCAATTTCGTCCTCCGTCTGCCTCTTTTTCAGGCGGTTTACAAGTTCTTCGAAACTGGGAGGCAAAATATAGATCAAAACTGCCCCGGGATAAGTTTCTTTGATCTTAAGCGCTCCCTTTACATCAATTTCAAGAAGGACGCTCTTTCCGTGCGAAAGATTATCGTCGAGATACCTTTTAAGCGTACCATAATAATAATCATAAAACTTTTCCCATTCAGCAAATTCATCGCTATCAATCTTTTTCTTAAACTCATTCTCGCTAAGGAAAAAGTAATCTTTTCCGTCAGTTTCATTTTTCCGTTTTTTCCTGGTAGTAGCAGATACAGAGAATACGATTTTCGGAAATTCCTTAAGAATTCGTCTTACAATGGTTGTTTTTCCGGTGCCGCTGGGTGCGGCAACAATAAATAATATACCTTTTGAATCCAAATATCACTCAATGTTTTGAATCTGTTCGCGGATCTTTTCAATTTCTTCTTTTACAAGAACAGAGTTGTGGGTAATTGATGTTGAGATAGTTTTTGCTGAGATAGTGTTCGCTTCACGGTTAATTTCCTGGCAGAGGAAATTCAGTTTCCTGCCCGGTTCTTCATCATTTTCCATGCTCTCAAGGAAAAATTTAAGATGGCTTCTGAGTCTGACGCACTCTTCGGTAATTTCAGATTTATCCGCAATCAGGGCGAGCTCCAGCTCCAGTCTGTCAGAGTATGATGTCACGTCCTCAATCAGCGATTTCATCCGCTCTTTCAACTTATCAAAGTACTCGTTTACGCTGTGTTTCGATTCATCCTGGATTTCGGTTACCTTCTTTTCAATTGTTTCGATCCTTCTTTTCAGATCCTTCGCAAGCTCTTTGCCTTCGTTCCGTCTCATTTTTTTCAGTTCACCGACTGCCGCTTCAAGCGCTTTTTTTATCAGCTTGAACACTTCCTCATCGTATTCTTTCTCATTCTGAAGGAAAAGCTCCCTGTTATATAACAGGTGTTCAAGTTTAAGTTTCTCCGTTATTTTAGAGGCTTTCTTTACTTCTTTCAGTACCGCAAGGTAAGCCTTCAGCTTATCCTTGTCTATGGCTGGAACGCCGTTAGATGAACTTATATTCTTCAATGTTAGTATAACCGAGAGTTTCCCGCGGCTTACCTTACCTTTGATTATCTCCCTTATTTCATATTCGCGGTTCATTAGTGAGTTTGGAAGTCTGAGGTAGATATCCAGGAACCGGCTGTTAACGCTTTTAACTTCCATCTCAACAGTAAAATTACTGTTTTCGGCTGTACCCTTTCCGTAACCGGTCATACTTGAAATCATTCAGATACCTTTAAAAAAAGAATAGTAAAAATAACCATTTTCAGGACGGTAATCAAAACATTTTATTAGTTATGGGCTTTGTCACCTTCTTCATTCTTCATTCTTCATTCTTCATTCTTCATTCTTCATTCTTCATTCT
Organism: uncultured Ignavibacteria bacterium; assembly: GCA_963774455.1. Lineage (GTDB taxonomy): Bacteria > Bacteroidota > Ignavibacteria > Ignavibacteriales > Ignavibacteriaceae > DATFVA01. The sequence continues at coordinate 19,005 of CAVZFD010000005.1, read as the reverse complement.
TCATTCTTCATTCTTATTCTTCATTCTTAAATCTTAAATCTTAAATCTTAAATTTAGAATGCTTCTCCGATCCCGAAGTGGAATACAATGTTATTCCAGAAATTCTTATCGAATATCCAGATTTTATCATTCGGATTGTAGAGCTTAAATGCAAAATCGAGACGAAAAGGGGCTATGGAAGAATAATATCTGAACCCCAGTCCGGGCGACAAAGCAAGCTTATCAAACCTGAACTTGTCATACCCGATCCAGGTATTCCCGTAGTCGAAAAACACAGCAGTTCCGAAGCTTTGCACAAGCTTATACCTCCATTCAAATGAACCCTCAAGGAGGAAAGTGCCTCCCTTTACATTCACTCCGGTTATTCCCAAAACAGTGGTTGCATTTTGAGGTACAAGCTCATTGGAACGCCAGCCGCGAACCGAGTTGCTGCCCCCCGCGTAGAAGGTTCTGTTCAGCGGCAGACCGGCGTAATCACCGTGATAGATCTGAATTCTGCCGACTTTAAACTTCGCTGCAAAAATCGACATTTTCTTCTGATTTAGTGCCAAATAGTAAGTTGAATTAAGCGAAACCTTATAAAACAATGAACCGTTAAACTCATCGTGACTTAATTTGCCTATAAGGTACGGAACTGAATTCGCCTCCTCGAAGAGGATTGAAATCACATACCCTTGCGTGGGAAACAGTATATCATTAGTGGTGGTTCTTCCAAAATCTGCACCAATGATTGATAACAGCTTCCTGGAAAGACTATCATTATTTGTACGGTATACTTCATTACTCTGCTCAACATTATAATAAGTGCTGAGAAAATTTATTGCCGTAAACCTTGGCAGTTCAAAATCGAATGTTATCCTCGAACCATAGACCGTATTATTATACCTGGTCTGCTTATTTATGGTAGCATAGTTTTCCCAGGTTCCGAAGATAGGTTTGCTGAACAGGTAAGGCTGTTCGATAGTTACTCTGGCATCCAGGTAGCCAAGAAGAGTTGTGTCGCGGAAAGAGAAATTCTTAAATAAGGATCCGTAATCCACATTAAATATATCCTGCACGCCAAAGGATGTCGCAGCTGTCAATTTCCGTGCGTGGCCGAAAAAATTTCTCCTGATATAAGATAAACCAAGACCTGCATTCAGAGCGCTCTGCTGATTGTTGACGATGATTTCAGGAGAAAGCTCATTAAGCTTTCCGATGTTTGCTTCCAGTTTGACAGGAACCTTAGAATCGGTTGTATCCTGCTCAACTCCGGTGAGGACAATAGAGTTAAACAGGCCTGTTCTGAACAGGCGCTGCTGGCTTTGTCTTAATTTATCAAGATTGTAAAGTTCACCGCTTTTAATATCGCTTATATCCCTAAGCATACTCTCTTCAACATAAGGAGCCCCGTCGCCTGAAGTTGTAACCATTACTGTGTCGATGCGGTATTCTTTTCCCGTGTTAAAAAACATCGTCATGTCAGCCCTGTTTTCAATGGTATCGGTTACTACAATAGTACTGTCGAACCGTGCAAACATAAAGCCGTTATTCAGCAGCGTGGAAACTCCTGACTGAACTTTCTGCTGAACGACGTTCTGTATATACCTGTCGGATGAATCAAATTTTATCTCATCCATGACCTTCTTCATTGTAAGATCGGGTACTTTCGATAGTCCCTTAATATCTACCTTTCCGTAGTTATCCGCTTGTCCTTCTTTGATCGTATAAGTAAGCGTAACCTCCTTATTGGTTGTGTCCACGTCATAGTTATATTTTACTGAAGCCTCGAAGAAGCCGAAGGCTTTATAATATGACTGCAAAGCCTTGACATCAATGTGAATGTTTGACGAATCGAAGTATACGGGCTCGTTGCCGAAACTCGTAAAGGAGTTCAGAAATTTCCAGAACCACCATGGGGTTTCTTTGGATAGAATGACATCGCTCAATTGTGAGGAAGAGATGGCACTGTTGCCCTGAAAATTTATTGACTGCAGCTCATACCGGAAATTCTCCTGTGCAAATGCAGAAGCTGCAGTTAAAAGTAAAATTATTAAGATAAATTTTGTCATCTTTAATTGTTGAATCATTCATCCAGGTCAATATCTTTATCAACTGTTCTGAGATCAGGGTAATCCTTTTTAAACACACTAATGAAATAATTTTTTATCTCAGGAGTTGTATTACCAGACATAAACAGTGATATCCTGCTTCCTTTCGCTGTAAAAAGGTGAGCATAATAAGTCTGACTCCGGCTGAAATCAATCAGGTAGGCAAAAACTTCACCGCCCCCGCTTCCCAGGTAGTAATCAAGCGAATTGTAATATAACATACTATAATCCATGGAAGGCAGCTTTTCCTTCCTCACAAGTGCATCCGTGAACGAACCTTCAAGCAGACCGGTGCTGTCCACTTTCCTTAATCCCCCATCCTTCTGCTCAAGCAGATAAAATCTGATCCCCCATTCGTCAGGTTTGTTTATCTCGGTTCCTGCGGCAAATTTCTTCGTTGTATCCTGATTGAAATTGCCGGGAACGGTGATTTGCACTTCGTTTCCAAGGACTTTCTTGACTTCCTTTAGAACTGTCTCAGGACTATTAAAATCGATTATATTCGCTGGTGCCTCCTTCTCCTTTTCATTGCACGATAAAAGGATCAGGGAAAAAATCAGGACCGCAAGGTAATAAGCTTTATTGGATGACAACTTTAGTTCCTTTCGATACGACTGTATAAAGTTCATAAATATCTTCGTTACTTACTGCTATGGACCCGTCCGTCCAGTTAAAAACAAAAGGCAGGTTCTTAAAAATGTAATTATACTCGCCTATTCCATGAATGCTGACGTCGTTCCCTAAGAGGGTCTCAAGTTTTGGACAACCCTCATAATAGAATTCAAATTTCAGCTGATCAAATTCCTTTTGTGTGATAAGGTTTTTCCTTAAAGCCTCAGTAATGTCATTAATATTGGGGTAATTTAACTTTAATTTGATATGGTATTTATGGTCCTTGTCAATTGCACATACCTGGTATGATCCAACCGGCGTTGCGAAATCATTTGCCCGGCTTTTTGGATTATGAACATTTTTACCGAAGCTTGCATGATAGCTCTTAATTAATACTGTGTCCTCGTAAAGGTTAAGTGTATAATCATTTCTTTTAATGATGATATTCGGATTCTGAAGCTTCGTAAACCCTTTTTCAGACATAGTCTCCTGAAGCGGTACCTCCCTGAGGTTCAGAATTATTCCGTATGCAATCACTCCTGTAATGAACAGGATTATCCCCCCGCTGAAAAATAGTGCACTTTTCAGAATTTTGGGATTAAATAATCTTTTGAGGAGTGATGCCAGCTTATTTAAATATTCAGGGATATTAGATTTCATTAAACAGTGCTGTTCTTGAATATCTTGAACTATCAGATGTTAAAATTTAGTTAAAAAAAAGAAAATATTTTAGTTTCTTAAAGGATATTGACCGATTCGGAAATAACAGGGAGAATGCCGGCTGCGTATAATTAATAAAAAACCCGGACTCTGCCGGGTTTTTGTATAAATTTATAAAAGCTGTCAGACTTCCATTATCTCCATTTCTTTATGCTTCAATATTTCGTCGATGATTTTGATGTGTTCATCGGTAAGCTTCTGTGTTCTGTCCTCGGCATCTTTCAATTGATCCTCCGAAATCTTCTTATCTTTCTCTTCCCTTTTCAGATGATCATTTGCGTCACGCCTTACATTCCTTATAGCAACTTTCGAATCCTCGCCAAACTTCTTTATCAGCTTAACCAGTTCCCGTCTTCTTTCCTCGTTAAGCGGAGGGATGGGGATTTTAAGATTGGTACCGTCACTAACCGGGTTTAAGCCGATGTTGGCTTCAAGGATAGCTTTATCGACTGCCATCAAAATGGATTTATCCCAGGGTGTGAATGAAAGTGTATGCGCATCCATAACATTCAGGTTGCCAACCTGGTTTACAGGTGTCATATTACCGTAATAATTTACTTTGATTCCGTCCAGAAGTGCAGTTGTGGCTTTGCCGGACCTGATCTTTGAAAGTTCTCCTCTAAGGGAGTCTATGGATTTATCCATCCTGGACTTTGCATCTTTTAGTATTTGTTCCATAGTATCCTCTTTTTTTATTTTTCTGCAGCTATTTGATTGTTGTTGATTGTTGTTCCTATCGGCACTCCTTCAGCAAGTTTGAGCAGATTACCGGGAACATCCATATTAAATACAACCATCGGAAGATCATTTTCCTGGCACAGACTGACGGCTGTTAAATCCATAACACGCAGGTTTTTTTTCAGTATGTCAAGATAAGAAATGTTTTCATATTTCACCGCATCGGGATTTTTTTCAGGGTCTGAGTTGAAAACCCCGTCTACCCGGGTACCTTTTACAATTACATCGGCTTCAATTTCAACTGCGCGGAGGGAAGCCGCAGTATCGGTTGAAAAATACGGATGTCCCGTTCCTGCGCCGAGGATTACGATTCTCCCTTTTTCAAGATGTCTTATCGCTCTTCGGCGGATGTACGGCTCGGCAATCTCCTCCATTTTAATTGCACTCATCAGCCTTGTCGTTATTCCTGCTTTTTCAATCGCATTCTGAAGGGCAAGTGCATTAATCATCGTCGCAAGCATACCCATCTGGTCGCCGGTTACTCTGTCTATTCCCTGGGCACTCGCGCTTAACCCGCGGTATATATTGCCCCCTCCTATTACAATACCAAGCTGTACATTTTTTTCATGAACTTTTCTTACTTCTTCGGCAAAAAACTCCAGCACATTATGATCCAGGCCGAATCCCTTGCCTCCCATTAAAGATTCGCCGCTGAGCTTGAGTAGTATTCTTTTATATTTGAGTTTCTTTGTCAAAATCCCGTCTTTCTGATTATGTTGGAGAATTGCCGTTAATACCTTTTAAATATAAAAAAAGGTCTTAAATAATTTAAGACCTTTTCAACTTTTAGTTAACTTTATTTGGTTTCATCACCAAGATGAAATCTCCGGAAATGATCTATCTTAACATCGGAATTATTCCTGGAATTGAATTCCTTCAGTAAGTCGCCTACAGATTTGGCGTTGTCCTTGATGTAAGCCTGTTCATAGAGGCAATTTTCCTGGTAATACTTGTTCAGCTTACCCAATGCTATTTTTTCAAGTATCGGTTCAGGTTTGCCTTCCTTGCGGGCAACTTCCTTGTAAATCTCTATCTCTTTTTCAATCAGGTCTTTCGGAACTTCCTCCCTGTAAACACAGATCGGTCTCATTGCAGCTACCTGCATCGCAATATCCTTGCCTAATGCTGCAAGGGCATCAGCATGCCCGGCCGCGTTGTTGAAGACGACTATAACCGCAAGCTTCGAGCCCGGATGAATATAATCCACGATAATACCATTATCAGATTTTTCTGCGGCAAGACGTGAGATCTCGATTTTCTCGCCGACCTTTCCCATAACGTCGTGAAGCGTATTCTTTATATCATTATTCTTCTCAATGAGTTCATTCGGGGAAGCAGGCATTGTGGCAGCAGCTTTTTCAACAGCCATTTTTGCAAAGTTTACAAAGTCTTCGCTGTTAGCTACAAAATCTGTCTCGCAGTTAACTTCCACGATAACACCTGATTTTTTATCATTGGCTATCCTTGTTAACACAAGTCCTTCACCGGCAGTCTTCTCAGCTCTTTTAGTGGCTACGGCCTGCCCCTTCTTCCTGAGGATTTCAATGGCTTTCTGCATATCGCCTTCAGCCTCAATCAGGGCCTTCTTGCAGTCCATCATCCCGGAGCCGGTTTTTTGTCTTAATTCATTTACCTGTTGAGCGGTAACTGTCATTTCAAAATTCCCTTTCAATTAAATTATTTAGAAACAGATCCTTCCTTTTCAACGGAAGACTCCTGTTCTTTTTCCTTTTTAACTCTCTCTCTTTCAGCAGCTTCTTCTGCTTTCTGTTCTTTGGCTTTCGCAACACCTTCAATCACAGCATCAGACATAAATTTCACAACAAGTTCTATAGTATTCACGGCGTCGTCATTAGCAGGTACTATGTAATTAATCGGGTCGGGATCGCAGTTGGTATCAACTATGGCGAATACCGGGATATTGAGGCGAAGGGCCTCTTTTACTGCAATCGATTCCTTCTTGATATCAACTACGAAAAGGGCACCTGGCAGCCTGTTCATCGATTCAACGCCTTCAAGTACTTTTTTCAGTTTATCTTTTTCACGTGTTAAAAAAAGTCTTTCTTTCTTCGTAATCTTATCAAACGTTCCGTCGGTTTCCTGTTTCTCTATATTATTAAGTCTCTTAACGCTCTTCCTGATGGTAGCGAAATTGGTAAGCATACCGCCAAGCCATCTTTCACTTACCCAGTTCATATCGCAGCGTTTAGCTTCACTCTCAATTACGTTCTTAGCCTGTTTCTTCGTACCGACGAAGAGAACTTTCTTACCATCGCCGACCAGGTGTGAAAGGTTATCGGCTGCGGAAACCAGCATACTCTGAGTTTTTTTCAAATCGATAATGTGAATCCCGTTCTTCTCCATGAAGATGTAGGGCTTCATTTTTGGGTTCCAGCGGCGTGTTAAGTGTCCGAAGTGTGCACCAGCTTCTATGAGCTGTGTTAGATCCAGCTTTTGCATATTGTCTCCTGTTTTTATCCCGTCTCCGGGAACTTCTACTTTCCTCATCTTTGCCCTTCATCCCTGCAAATGGGACACAGGAGGCAAATCGGAAAGTATGTATTGTTATTGATTAATTAACTAATTGTTTACACTTCACAAAGAAGTGTAAGTACTGTCCAAAATTTATCTCTTAGAGAATTGGAATCTTTTTCTTGCTTTCGGCCTGCCGTATTTCTTACGCTCAACCATTCTCGGATCCCTTGTTAAGAATCCTTCGGCTTTAAGAGCAGGACGAAAGTCCGGATTTATTACTATCAGAGCTCTTGCTATTCCAAGTCTTATTGCCTGAGCCTGACCCGTAGTACCGCCTCCCTGAACCTTTACCAGTACATCATAGTTTCCTACTGTTTCGGTAATCTTGAAGGGGTTGAGTATATCTTCCCTGCTGAGGAGCTGGGGAAAGGCCTGCTCAAATTCTTTTCCGTTAATAGTAATTTTACCGTTCCCGTTTCTCAGAATTACTCTGGCAACCGATGTTTTTCTTCTTCCTATATAAATAGTATCAGTCATTATTTCTCCGTTAAACTGATTGTTTCAGGCTTCTGAGCCTGGTGGGGATGAGACTCTCCGGCATAAACTTTTAATTTCTTAATAAGCTTTTTTCCAAGCCTGTTTTTGGGGAGCATACCTTTTACGGCATTTTCAATAACAAATTCAGGTTTTTTTGCCATCAACTCTTCAAATGTCCTTGTCTTTAACCCGCCTGGATAACCTGAGTGATGAGAATAAGTTTTAAGTATTTCTCTCTTACCGGTAACCTTAACTTTATCGGCGTTGATAACTACAACGAAATCGCCGGTGTCAGCATTGGGGGTGAAGATAGGTTTGTTCTTACCACGAATTATTCTTGCTACTCTTGTAGCCAGTCTTCCAAGCACCTGGTCGGTAGCATCCACAATGTACCATTTTCTATCGGCGTCTTCTGTACTGATAAAACGCGTCATTTTCTCCTGTTTCACGTTATTTTCCTCCGAAACCTGAAATCATTTCTAATAAAGAGAGGAAATTTAATCTTAATACGAAAAAAAGTCAAGATTTATCGAAGGGTACTGAAATAAATTACTGTTGAAAGTTTCTGATGCCGGGTTTGCCGGGAAATGTTTATCTGATGCCAAGACCGTGAAACGTTTCATAAGACTGACAAAACTGTCATACTTATTTTTGAAGTGTCTGCTTTATCAGAATCTGGTAGGCATGTGGTAAGCATCCGGTATTTATGTAGTATTTGCGGAACTGGTGAAACATCACGTGGAACTGACAAAATTGTCATACTTTTTGATCACATCCCCTCCCTCTGATACGGGAGGGGAATTTCAAATTGCCGATCTAAAATACCACTAAAATATTAAATATTATTTCTGGGTAGCAGGCATTTCCATCTTCTGAAATCCAGCCGGTGGTTCAAACAAAGAAGCATCGACAGATTTTTTATCAATATTGGTTACTTCAAATACTTTGTCGCCATTTTCATAAACCAGCAGCGGGAAATATCCCTCGGCCTGCAGATCCTTCTGCCATTGCGGCTGATTCTGCTGTGTAGGGTCAGCGAACAGCTCGAATCCGCCGATGTCTTTTGTCATCCATGCAACATCCTGATCTTCTCCGTCTTTGTAAGTCCATTTTTCAGCTGTATAACCGAGAATATTCTTGGTTTCGCCGGTCTTAACAAAATCACCCTTTTCACCATCGCTCCCTGAACTGTTGCTCTTATCCTTCATATCCGGCATGGCCATCGTCATATACATTTTCTGCTGCGGCATTATTACCATAAATTGTTTGGCTGAATGATCCATTATTATCTGTCCTTCGTGCCCCTCCTCATTGGCATCGAAACGAATCTTACTGCCTTTTACAAAGTACTGCATTGTATGGCTCTTACCGCTTTCGTAAATATTGAATGTAACTTTGCCTTCAAACTGATCCTGGGAATAGGTTTTACCGGGCAGAACCAGGATGGCCGCGAATAATAAAAAGAATATTGACAGGTTTCTTAGTTTCATAGATCCTCCTACTTTAATTTATTAAAAGAATTGATCTCCATATTTAAATGATTTCACCATTCCGAAGAATACGGGCTGAAAACTTTTAAAGGCTTCTTTGCCTTTCATAATGAGTTTCAGACTAAAATCTTTTTCAGTGTTCGTTCTAATATAAATAATTTGATTGATTTGTCCTGAAAGCTCTTCCGGCTCGTTGTAATAAGCAGTGTAATTCCTTGTCCTGTAACTGTGCCTGAAGCGTTTGGGGTTAAATAAATCCTTATCCTTTACCTCGATGTGCACATACGGCGGCGGATTGTATTTTGTTAACGTTGTCCAGAATGTAACTCCGTCCAGAGTGTTTTTTACATTCTGATCAAGGTACGTCCATCCTGCCGGGTATTTCAGAGTGACATCCAGCGTGCTTTCTTTATATACCTGGGCTAGTCCCGTTGTATCAGCCGCGGTATTTGAGAAATCATAAAAAACTGCTTCGTTCGAAGCCGCCTCTGATTTATTTTCGGGAACAGATTTGTTTTCCTCAACCGGGTTTACCTTTTCTGCCGTCTCCTCTTCTGTCACTTCCTGCTTCTCCGTTTTTTCCGCTTTTTCCGGTTCAAGCTGCTGCGGTTCTGACTGTGATTCCATTGTCCTTATTTGTACGTATGCAGACCCTATCTTTGACTCATCCAGCGTTGAATTCATTATCAGCGCTGCAGCGGTGAATATTAAAGTATGAAGGAGCAGCGACATAGAAAATCCCAGTACCGGGTAATCCTGCTTTCCTGTTTTTAAATTCAGATCCATAATGGAACTTAAGTTAATGGTGATTCCTTTTCAAGATATTCCCGCTCCGCATAATGACCCCTGAGTTCCCGGCCACACGCTGCGGCAATACATAATCCTCTCCGGGACCGGGTCCCCACATAAAAAGCCGCCAATGACGAGTTGAGGGAAGAGGATTGCTTTGCTCGAGGACAAAGATGGGATAAAGAAGGGATTGCTTCGCTCGAGGACTCGCTCGCAATGACGGGACAAAGAGGGGATTGCTTTGCTCGAGGACAAAGATGGGATAAAGAAGGGATTGCTTTGCTCGCTCGCGCAATGACAGGACAAAGAGACTCGCGTACAACGACGGGACAAAGAAGGGATTGCTTCGCTCGAGGACTCGCTCGCAATGACGGGACAAAGAGACTCGCGTACAAGACGGGATAAAGAAGGGATTGCTTCGCTCGAGGACTCGCTCGCAATGACAGGATAAAGAGGGGGATTGCTTTGCTCGAGGACTCGCGCGCAATGACAGGACAAAGAGACTCGCGTGCAATGACGGGACAATTTCTGTTGAAGCGTTCTTTCATTTTTGTTAGTTTTGATAGTTATTTTCAAAAATTCGGATAAATGAATGAAATTTCTTGTCACCGGCGGTGCCGGATTCCTCGGTATTAACCTCATACGGCATTTACACTCGCGGGGGGAACAGATTGTTTCTCTGGATATCGTCGGATTCGATTATCCCGACATGAACAACAAAATTACAGCGATTAAAGGAGATATCAGAAATAAGAGCGATGTGCAGCAAAGCAATGGAGGGAGTGGATGTGGTCGTTCACACTGCCGCAGCTTTGCCTCTCTATAAGCCCGAAGATATCTTTTCAACCGATATAGAAGGTACCCGGAATCTGCTTGAGGAGGCGTCTGCCCGGAAAGTAAAAAGATTTATTCATATCTCATCTACCGCGGTTTATGGAATACCCGACCATCATCCTCTCAGAGAAGATGATAAATTGGACGGCGTGGGACCATACGGTAAGGCAAAGATAAAAGCGGAAGAAGAGTGCCTTAAATATAGAAGTAAAGGAATGTGCGTGCCGATTCTGAGACCAAAGTCATTTATTGGTCCCGAACGCCTTGGTGTATTTGATCTTCTGTACGACTGGGCAAAGGACGGCAAGGGCTTCCCTATGATAGGTAATGGAAAAAACCGCTACCAGCTCCTTGATGTCGAAGATCTCTGCGATGCCATTTATTTGTGCGCAACGCTTCCTGAAGAAAAGGCGAATGATACGTTCAATATTGGTGCAAAAGAATATACTACGATGAGAGATGACTACCAGGCGGTTCTCGATACTGCGGGTTTTAATAAAAAAATCGTGGGACTCCCCGAAAAGCCTGTGATATGGACCCTCAGAATTCTTGAAGCTCTTAATCTTTCGCCTCTCTATAAATGGGTCTATGAGACGGCCTCAAAAGATTCGTTTGTGTCTATCGAAAAAGCAGAAACCAAATTGGGCTATAAGCCGAAGTATTCAAATAAGGATGCACTCGTCCGTAACTACCAATGGTACCTGAAACATTTTGATGAATTTAAGAATCAAAGCGGCGTTTCGCACCGTGTGCCCTGGAAACAGGGAATCCTCCGTGTGGCAAAAATGTTCTTTTAGTTTTCCTTATCCGGCGGAATTTTTTGGATAGCAGAATATTTTTGATAGCGGAATTTTTTAGGACAGCGGATTTATTTGGATAGCGGAATTTTTTAGGACAGCGGATTTTTTTGGATAGCGGAATTTTTGGATAGCGGAATTTTTTGGATAGCAGAATATTTTTGATAGCGGAATTTTTTGGATAATCGCTAACGTCAATTCATTTTCGTACGATTATTATTATTTTGTATTAATTATAACCAGTGAAGGAGATAAAAATGCCAGGCAAAAAAGATTTTCTTAAAGATGTAATTCAGCATATTGATATCAAGAAGAATAATGTGATTCCGTTAGTCGATGCATTTGAACATATGGCGTTTTCTTCAAGGGATCTGAACCGTGCGGCAAAGATTTATGACACAATGCTCGGGGATAAGGACTGTACCGTAATCCTTACGCTTGCCGGCAGCATTTTCAGCGCGGGATTAAAAAAGGTTGTGTATGACCTTGTGAATAATAATATGGTTGATGCTATTGTCTCTACCGGTGCGGTTATGGTCGACCAGGATTTCTTTGAGGCACTTGGATACAAGCACTATATCGGCACACCGTTCAGCGACGATAATTTGTTGAGGGATCTTCATATCGATAGAATTTATGATACCTACATTGATGAAGATGAGCTGAGAGTGTGCGATGAAACCTGTGCAAAGATTTTCAATAGTCTTGATCCCCGCCCTTATTCATCCCGCGAGCTTCTGTGGGAATTCGGGAAGTACCTCGAAAATAACGGCGGCCCTAAGGTCGACGATTCAGTAATATGGGCATGCTATAAGAAGAATGTGCCGATTTTTGTCCCGGCTTTTTCAGATTGCTCTGCAGGATTCGGATTTATAATCCACCAGACCCAAAACCCCGACAGGCATGCATCAATTGATTCCGCAAAAGATTTTCTTGAACTGACTAAAATTAAACTTGCCTCTAAGGAAACCGGTATCTTTATGATAGGAGGCGGTGTTCCCAAGAACTTCACCCAGGATATAGTGGTTGCGGCCGACATCCTGAAAGAAGACGCCCCGATGCATAAGTACGCTGTCCAGATAACTGTCGCCGATGTAAGGGATGGCGCGCTTTCAAGTTCAACCCTGAAGGAAGCAAGCTCCTGGGGTAAGGTTTCAACATCTTCCGAGCAGATGGTGTACTCCGAAGCTACGATAGCAATGCCGCTGGTTGCAGGATACGCCTACCATAAAGGAAGCTGGAAAGAAAGAAAACCTAAAGAGTATCAGAAAATATTCCGCGGTGATAAAGTCGACGCCTGAAGTTAACGCCGAAGTAATCTATGATGCTGAAACAATCCTGAAATAAGTTCAGGATAAAGTTCGGGATGACGTTGCTAAGAGGATGCTGAAACGATCCTGAAACAAGTTCAGGATAAAGTTCGAGATGACGTTGCTAAGAGGATGCTGAAACAATCCTGAAACAAGTTCGGGATGACGTTGCATGACAAGTTGTGGACAGCGACGTGTCACCCTGAATTTATTTCCGGACTCCCGGCTTATAATACCCTAAAGTCCGCTTTTAAGTGGAAATATTTACCTGCCTGTACGGTTTACCGCTTCCCCGGTTCAATTGCTTATGAAATTTGACGCAAACTCACGGGAATGTTTTTTGATTTCTTTTTCCGGCGATTATATGGTGCTAAACAGGTATATTACGCTCCGTTTTTTGTAAATTGAACCAAAAATGACTACTAAAGAATTATTAAAAAAATATAAGGATCCGAAGTATTTCTTCAACCGCGATTTAAGCTGGGTGGAATTCAACCGCCGTGTGCTCGAGGAAGCACTCGACCCCTCGCTCCCCCTGCTGGAAAAAGTGAAATTCATCTCAATTTTTCATACAAACCTCGATGAATTTTATATGATAAGAATCAGCGGACTTAAAGAACAGATCGCCGCGGGTGTGCTTGAACCCTCAATTGATGGACTAACACCCAGGGAACAGCTCCGGAAAATCGAAAGCAGCCTTAAACCTATGCTCGAGCAGGTTTTTGATCTGTGGCTGAACCAGGTTGTTCCCGAATTAAGAGAAAGTAAGATAGATATATGTGACTATGATAATATTCCTGAAGCAGAAAAGTCGGCCCTTACACAATATTTCCGGAAGGAAATCTATCCCGTATTAACACCGCTGGCTTTCGATCCGGGACGCCCGTTCCCCTACATCTCCAATCTCAGTCTCAGCCTTGCCATTCTTATACGCAAACCTAACGGTGAAAATCATTTTGCCCGCGTGAAGGTGCCCAGCATTCTGCCCCGGCTGCTGAGGATAGATACAATTCTGTACCCTGATAAAAAGGTCCAGACGAACGGAAATTTCAGCGCAAGATTCTTATGGCTGGGCGATTTGATAAAGACGAATCTCGACCTCCTGTTCCCGGGTATGGATATCATAGAAGCACATCGTTTCAGAATAACGAGGGATACAGATATTGAGCTGCAGGAGGATGAGGCTGATGATCTCCTGAGCGTTATCGAGGAGAATATTCGTCTCCGGCGGTTCGGCAAGGTCGTCCGGCTCGAGGTCGCTAATAAGATGCCGGATTTTATGCTTGAGACTCTGATGGAAAACCTGCAGATCACCTCGGAGGATGTGCACGTGATAGAAGGTCCCCTCGGATTGAGCGATATCATGTCGCTTTACGACCTCCCCCTCCACCAGCATAAGTTCAAACCTTACTACCCGGTTACACCGAAGGCTTTCGAAGAGGATGAAGATATCTTCACAACGTTAAAACAGCGTGACATACTGCTTCACCATCCTTACCATTCGTTCTCTCCCGTAATTGATTTTATTAAAGAAGCTTCCGTTGATCCCGATGTTCTTGCAATTAAGCAGACACTCTACAGAGTTGGTCCCGATTCTCCGATCATAAAATACCTGATCGAAGCAGCGGAAAGAGGCAAACAGGTTGCTGTCCTGGTCGAACTTAAAGCAAGGTTCGATGAAGAAAATAATATCTTCTGGGCACGGGAACTTGAAAAGGTCGGCGTTCACGTGGTCTATGGACTGGTGGGACTAAAAACCCACGCCAAGATGACCCTCGTTGTAAGAAAAGAAACCGAAGGTGTTAAGAGGTATGTTCATCTCTCAACCGGTAATTATAACTCGGTAACTACCAAGATCTATACCGATCTCGGGTTCTTTACCGACGATGAGGATATCTGCACCGACGTTGCCGATATCTTTAACTACCTTACCGGGTACAGCAAACAGACAAACTTCAAGAAGCTGATCGTTGCCCCGATAGATATGAGGCAGAAGTTCCTCGAAAAAATTAACCGCGAGATTGAAAATGTTAAGGCGGGGAAAGAAGGAAAACTTCTCTTCAAGCTGAACTCCGTTGTTGATCCCGCTCTTATAAGCGCGATGTATGAAGCATCAGCCGCGGGCGTTAAGATAACACTTATTGTGCGCGGAATTTGCTGCCTGGTGCCGGGACTTGAAGGCATCAGCGAAAATATCGAAGTAAGAAGCATTGTCGGCCGCTACCTCGAACACAGCAGGGTTTACTATTTCTATAATAACGGCGAAGAAGAAATTTATCTAAGCAGCGCCGATTTTATGCAGCGTAACCTCGACCGCAGGGTTGAAATTGCCTTCCCTATCGAAGATAAGAAACTGAAAGATGAAATTAATCGTACCCTGATCAAGGCCGCGATGAAAGATAATGTCAAGGCAAGGATACTCTGCAGCGATATGAACTACCATAAGATTGAAACTGAACCCGGCGCTAAACTTGTCGATTCCCAGGAATGGCTTATGCACCACACCATAAAAGCTTCAGGCAAATTCTCTAAAACTAAACTTTGAAATTGAGCGAATTGAGCGGATTGAGCGGATTGAGCGGATTGGCGGATTGGCGGATTGGCGGATTGGCGGATTGAGCGGATTGAGCGGATTGAGCGGATTGAGCGGATTGAGCGGATTGGCGGATTGAGCGGATTGAGCGGATTGAGCGGATTGAGCGGATTGGCGGATTGAGCGGATTCGCGGATTGAGCGAATTGGCGGATTAGCGGATTGGCGGATTGAGCGGATTTTGCTAAGTTTGTTTTTTACTAATAAAGACGGAAATGGTGTTTTGATGGCCGATATTACAAAAAGCGAACTACTTAGTACCTTAAAAAAGATAAAAGATATTAATACCGATTTTCTTATCCTTAACTCAATAAAAGAATTCGAAAACAAAGGAAACAAACTAATCCTCAGCATCTCGGTGCCCGCAGGTGTTGATATTAATAAATTGCAGAATTCATTTACTGCGGCAATAAAAAAAGAATTCAAAGAACTTAAGCAAGTTGAAGTAAATCTTGAGTCAAAAGTAACCCCTCAGAAAGCAGCCCGGCAGGAGTCAGTTCTGCCCGGAGTAAAAAATACAATAGCCGTAGCCAGCGGTAAAGGCGGCGTGGGTAAAAGTACAATTGCGGTAAACCTTGCTGTCGCGCTCGCACAGAACGGCGCGAAGGTCGGTATAATTGATGCAGATATATACGGACCAAGCATACCCCTTATGCTCGGTATCAATAAAAAACCCCAGATCTTCCAGACCCGGGATACAAGGAAGATGATCCCCCTTGTTAACTTCGGTATCAAAATTATTTCAATCGGTTTTCTGATAGACGATAATTCCCCTGTTATATGGCGGGGACCTATGGCAAGCGGCGCTGTAAAACAATTTATGACAGATGTCGACTGGGAAGAACTCGATTACCTTGTCTTCGATATGCCCCCGGGAACAGGCGACATTCAGCTTACTCTTGTTCAGACAATCCCTCTTACAGGTGCGGTAATAGTTACAACTCCCCAGGAAGTTTCCCTTATCGATGCCCGCAAAGCGGTAAAAATGTTCGGTCGGGTAAATGTTCCCGTACTCGGCATAGTTGAAAATATGAGTTACTTTATTGCTCCCGATACCGGTAAAAAATATGATATCTTCGGAAGCGGCGGCGGCTCAGCCCTCGCTGAAGAAGCAGAAGTACCCTTTTTAGGCGGCATACCGATTGATCCGCGCATCAGGATCGGCGGTGATAAAGGAGTCCCGATCGTTTTCGATATGCCTGGGTCAGAGCAAGCCGAGTCAATACTGGAAATTGCCCGGAAGCTTGAAGAACAGGTAAACAAAAGAAATTCGCAGGCTGATTCAAAAGTTGAAATAATTCTCGATAACGATGATTAGTCATTTATCGCAAGATCTCAATGAAAGAAAAAGTAATCAAAGCACTTGAACAGATCAGACCATATCTACAAGCCGACAACGGTGATGTGGAGCTGGTTGACGTAAGCGAAGACGGAATAGTTAAAGTTAAACTTACCGGTGCCTGTAAAACCTGTCCCATGTCGGTAATGACCCTCAGGGCAGGCATTGAGAGATCGCTGATGCGTGAAGTTCCCGGAGTACGGAGAGTTGAATCCGTCAGTGATATTTGACCTCTTCAACTTAATAAGCTAAATTTTAACACAGCTTAAAAATTAACTGGGAAAATATGACTGAAAGAAGCCCAAGGCGGATTACCCGGATTGCAATATGGACCCTGGCTGCTGCTTTACTGCTGGTCTTAATCTTTCTCCTTTCTGATATCCTTTTGCTGATGATCTTCTCCATACTGCTTGCCTTCATATTCAATCCCTTTGTCAGCATCCTCGAAAAAGAAGGTATCAGCAGGCTGATAGCAACGCTCATTGTATTCGCCGCCACCAGCCTTTTGCTTTATGTTCTTCTTTCCTTTATAATTCCAATGTTTATGGTGCAGATGGATCAGCTGATGAAAAACATGCAGGAGTTCTCCCTTCACGATCAGCTGGTACAATTTGAAGCCGAACTTTACAGACTCTTCCCCTTCTTTAGTCCCGGCCAGTTATCCCGTAAATTCGAAGAATTCATCAACAGCCAGTTTATCAATTCATTCGACAAAGTATCCGAGCTGGTCACCGGGATAGTCTCAGTAATACTGATAATAGTAATCATCCCGTTTATCACCTTCTTCCTGGTAAAAGACAGCAGGAAGATTATGAGGAATACACTTCACCTTATTCCCAATAATTATTTTGAGATGTCGTACTGGATACTTAAGAAGGTCAGTCTCCAGCTAGGAAAGTTCGTGCGTGCGTGGATCTTCGATGCCACTTTCGTAGGGACGGTAATGGGACTGGGATTATTTTTTATAGGCGTGAACAACGCATTGCCGCTGGGAGTAATTGCGGGGATGGGGCATCTTGTCCCCTATTTCGGACCCGTAATAGGCGGGATCCCGGCTATAATTGTCTCCGTAATTCAGACCGGCGACTTTTCGATGGTACCCTACATCGTTCTACTCATCGTTATAACCTACACACTAGACAACGGATTTGTCCAGCCTTACGTATTCAGCAAGAGTGTTGATATGCACCCCATCATTATAATCCTGCTCATCATTGCCGGAAGCCAGCTTTTTGGCGTACTGGGCATGCTGCTTGCGGTCCCCACCGCCTCAGTAGTTAAAACCGCCGTCAAAGAAATCTACTTCGCCCTGAAA
The DNA here is from genome assembly GCA_963774455.1 of uncultured Ignavibacteria bacterium. Classification (GTDB taxonomy): domain Bacteria; phylum Bacteroidota; class Ignavibacteria; order Ignavibacteriales; family Ignavibacteriaceae; genus DATFVA01. The sequence goes on along the minus strand of CAVZFD010000005.1, from coordinate 1,367 downwards.
AACTACAAGATCGCACGGCTGTAATTTCCCATTACGCGCCGTGTCATCCCGAACTTGTTTCGGGATCCTCTTTTTTGATACGACGTCATGAATTGAAGATCATACGACTTTAAATTAAAAAAGGCCATCTCAAATAGATCCTTTTGAGACAGCCTCTTAATTAGGAGATGATATCTTTTTGCTCTACCTGTTTAATACTAATACATTAATCGATGCTAAACGTGATTATTATCCTATTTCTAGAATTCCTGAATTTTGGGAATGAATTATTTATCAGGGCCAACAAGGATTAATAAAAATACAAATAGAAGTATATAAAGAGTTTTCTGATACTAAAGATAAAGATGGCGAAAAGGACGACCTTGCAACCTGGTGTTACAACTGAGTCCTCCAAGCCAACGCGCAGAGGAGCAAATCGTCATATACCGGATTTGTAAAATTTTAAAATAAGGTGTATAAATAATTTTCAAATGATTAGAGAATTAAATTTCAGTACTGATTGGAAAAAATCATAACTATACCAACCTAAATCTTCATTCATAAATTTGACCCATTAAAAGATTTAAGCTTCACAATGTGGCTCCTTATGTTTATTACTTCGCATTTCTTTCAACTAGTATCTTTTTGATTTGGGAGCTGTGGATTCGTTCTTCATTGAATATAATTTCTCAGATGAACTATCAGCTAAGGAAAAATTAATTAAAGAGCTGCGCAAAGATTATATATTAACCCCAGGCCATGAAAATCCTCAATTATGGATTATTTCCGAAAAAGGTGCTTCAGATACGAAATCAAAACCAAATCCCAACAGTTATTAATAATATATTGAACAAAACTCTGAATTTATAAATCGAAATCCGGATTTCGCCATTTCAAAAAAAGGATGATCCAGGGATGATCCAGGGATGATCCAACTTCATCCAGTCTATTATCCTACTTTTATTTGTAGGAGTAAAATAGGAGGATTATCTGATGGCAGATAAGAAAACTAAGTCTAAATCGACTACAGATAAAATAAAAGAGGAGCTGGATATTTTGGTTGAGATCACCACTGAGATGCAGCGGCAGCTTGATAAGGGTGAGTGCAAACTTCTCTGCTTCAAGGAGGCTGCCGATTATCTCGGTTGCTCTCATTCCTTTCTTTATAAACTCACCGCAGCTAAACTCATTACCTGTTATAAACCCAAGGGCAGACTCTACTTCTTCCAGCATGATATTTCTAAATGGGTGATGGAAGGAAAAAATAATAAATTTATTAACATTACTAAGGAGGAGGAAAATGAAGGATCCACAAATTAAAAAACGGGAAAATAAAAATCTTAATGAATTCAGAGATGAATTATTTATTTACCAGAGAAGTAGTAAAT